>NZ_JBJDPS010000005.1:0-495158 GCF_044901685.1 Micromonospora sp. NPDC050397 | reverse complement strand
CTCTTCCGACCCTGCGGCCGACGATCGCTGCGAACCTCGAACATCACAACCCCTGACACGATCAGGCGTTGCAACGATCCCTAGAACCCGAGCGCATAGCGTTAACAAGGGGCCCTTCCTTACACCTCAGGTGTTGCGTTCGTAGACCATTCGCAGGCCGATGAGGGTGATCATCGGTTCGTGGTGGGTGATGGTGTCGCACTCGCCGATGACCAGCGAGGCCAGGCCACCGGTGGCGATCACCGCCCGTACCTCGCCCAGCTCCTGCTTCATCCGCTCGACGATCCGGTCGACCTGCCCGGCGAAGCCGAAGTAGAGACCCGCCTGGAGGCACTCGACGGTGTTCTTGCCGATCACCGAGCGGGGCCGGGTCGGCTCCACCTTGCGTAACTGGGCGGCGCGGGCGGCCAGTGCGTCGAAGGAGATCTCGATGCCGGGCGCGAACGCCCCGCCGAGGAACTCGCCCCGGGCGCTGATCACGTCGAAGTTGGTGGTGGTGCCGAAATCGACCACGATCGACGGCCCGCCGTAGAGGCTGTGCGCGGCGAGCGTGTTGACCACCCGGTCGGCGCCGACCTCCTTCGGGTTGTCGATGGCGAGCTGCACCCCGGTCTTCACGCCCGGTTCGACGATCACGCTCGGTACGTCGGCGTAGTAGCGGGACAACATGCTGCGCAACGAACGCAACGCGGCCGGTACGGTCGAACAGGCGGCCACGCCGGTGATCTCCACCGCGTCACCGGCGAGCAGTCCCCGGAACTTCAGCCCCAACTCGTCGGCGGTGGACCGGGCGTCGGTCTTGATCCGCCAGGAGTGCACCAGTTTCTCGCCGTCGAACGTCGCCAGGACGGTGTTGGTGTTACCGATGTCGATGCAGAGCAGCATTCGTCAGCCCCGGAGGAGATCCGTACCCGATTACCGGCCGGAGTCCGCCGGCCGGAGGTCTAGTGCGATGTCCAAGATAGGCGACGAGTGGGTGAGCGCCCCAACCGAAAGGTAGTCGACCCCGGTGGCCGCGTACTCGGCCGCGACGTCCAGGGTCAGCCCGCCGGTCGCCTCCAGTTCGGCCCGGTCACCGACCACCGACACCACCTCGGCCAGCAGCTCGACCGACATGTTGTCGCAGAGCAGGAACTTCGCCCCCGCCTCGACCGCCTCGACCGCCTCCGCGACGGTGGTCACCTCGACCTGGACCGGGACCTCCGGGAACGCCTCCCGCACCCGCCGGTAGGCCGGCGCGATCCCGCCCGCGGCCAGCTTGTGGTTGTCCTTGATCATCGCGACGTCGTAGAGGCCCATCCGCTTGTTGGTGCCGCCACCGGCGCGTACCGCGTACTTCTCCAGGGCCCGCAGGCCGGGCGTGGTCTTCCGGGTGTCCAGCACGGTGCTCTTGCTGCCGGCGAGGGCATCCGCCCAGGCCCGGGTGTGGGTCGCCACGCCGGACATCCGGGTGAGCAGGTTGAGCGCGGTCCGCTCGGCGGTCAGCAACGCCCGGGTCGGGCCGGTCACCGTCGCCAGCACGTCGCCGCTGGTCACCCGGTCGCCGTCGTGGGCGGTGAGTCGCACCTCGACCGTACGGCCGCCAGACTCGTCGCCCACCAATTCGAACACGGCCCCAGCCACGGCCAGCCCGGCCACCACGCCACCGGAACGGGCGACCACGTCCACCGTGTCGACCTGCTCGGCCGGGATCGTCGCCGCGCTGGTCACGTCGACGCCGTCCGGTCCGAGATCCTCGTCGAGCGCGGCGCGGACGATCCGGGTCACCACGACCGGATCCAGTCCGGCGCTCCGCAGGGCGTCCTCGGTCGCGATCCTCACAGCGCCTCCCAGTTCTCCACCAGATCGCCGGCCGGTCCGATCGAACCGGCCAGATGGCCCCGCCACTGCTCGCTCACCGTCGGGAAGTCCTCCCGCCAGTGACAGCCCCGGGTCTCCTCCCGGGCGTACGCCGCCGCCACCAGCGCGGACGCCACGGTAACCAGGTTCGTCGCCTCCCAGCTCGCGGTCCTGGACGTGCCCCGGGTCGCACCGACCCCGGTCAACTCAATCGCTGTCCGTCGCAGCGAATCGGCCGAACGCAACACACCGGCACCCCGGGTCATCGCCCGTTGCAGGATTTCCCGGCTCTCCTGGTCCACCACCCAGCCCTCGCCGCCCTGCCACGCGCCACCGGGCGCCGGCTGGACCTGCGGCGGCAGGTTGTGCGCGATGTCGTCGGCGATCCGCCGGGCGAAGACCAGCCCCTCCAGCAGCGAGTTGCTGGCCAGGCGGTTCGCGCCGTGCACGCCCGTGCAGGCGACCTCGCCGCAGGCGTACAGGCCGGGGATGGAGGTCCGGCCGTGCAGGTCCGTACGGACACCGCCGGAGGCGTAGTGCGCGGCCGGCGCCACCGGGATCAGGTCGACCGCCGGGTCGATGCCGACCGCCAGGCAGGAGGCGACGATGGTCGGGAAGCGCTGGTTGAGGAACTCCGCGCCGAGGTGCCGGGCGTCGAGGTAGACGTGGTCCGCGCCGCTGGCCAGCATGACCCGGTGGATGCCCTTCGCCACCACGTCCCGGGGCGCCAGCTCGGCCAACTCGTGCTGGCCCACCATGAAGCGCTTCCCGTCCGCGTCGACCAGGTGGGCGCCCTCGCCGCGCAGCGCCTCGGAGACCAGCGGCTGCTGGGCTGCCCCGAGCACGCTGGTGGTCTCCGCCGGGGTGATCAGGGCGGTCGGGTGGAACTGGACGAACTCCAGATCGGTGACGGCGGCGCCGGCCCGCAGCGCCAACGCCACACCGTCCCCGGTGGAGACCGCCGGGTTGGTGGTGGCCGAGAAGACCTGTCCCATCCCGCCGGTGGCGAGTACGACCGCGCGGGCCAGGATCGCGCCGACCCCGTCCTCGCTCCCCTCGCCCAACACGTGCAGGGTGATGCCGCAGGCCGGACCGGGTGCGTCGCCCCAGCCGGGGGCCCGCAGCAGGTCGAGCACCAGCGCGTGCTCGACCAGCCGGATCCACGGGTCACGGCCGACCGCCTCGTGCAGTGCCCGCTGCACCTCGGCCCCGGTCGCGTCGCCCCCGGCGTGCACGATCCGGTTGGTACGGTGACCGCCCTCCCGGGTCAGCATCAGCGACCCGTCGGCGTTCCGGTCGAACTGGGCGCCGATCCGGATCAGCTCGCGCAGCCGGGTCGGGCCCTCCTCCACCAGCACCCGGACCGCGTCGGGGTCGCAGAGCCCCACCCCGGCGACCTCGGTGTCGTACGCGTGCGCGGCCGGGGTGTCGAGTGGGTCGAGCACGGCGGCGATCCCGCCCTGGGCCCACCGGGTGGAGCCGTCGTCGATATTGACCTTGGTGACCACGGTGACGTGCAGGCCGGCCTCCCGCAACTGGAGCGCGGCGGTCAGTCCGGCGATGCCCGACCCGACCACCAGTACGTCGGTGGTCTCCACCCAGCCCGGCGCGGGCGCGGCGAGCAACGGGGGCAGCACCGGCAGTTCCAGGGTCGGCAGACGCATCAGCACAGTCAACCCCGCTCGATCGACGGACCGACGCCGGGGGGCCGCGAGGGTGATCTGGAACCGATCGAGCGCCGGACCCGAACCTCAGCGCGGAAGGGGAAGGGCGGCGAGACCGCCACCCTTGACCGAGCGGCTGACCGTGCCCTTGTTGTAGAGCCAGAGGTAACAGCGCACGCCCCGGTCGCCGGCCTGCCACCGCTCCCGCTGGGTCGGCAGCACCCGCAGCCCGGAGCGGTAACGGAGGTTGACGTCATCGGGCGCGCCCACGTACGCCGACACCAGTTTCCAGCACTCGTCGTAGAACCGGACCCAGTCGGTGTCCTTGGTCGGGAAGGCGATGTCCGGCGCGTTCCACACCCCGACGAACTCGCCGTTGTGCGGCTTCGCGCAGTCGACGGCGGGCATCGCGGTCAGCCGCAGGTCCGGTGCGCTCTCGATCGAGTAACAGCCCAGGTGCAACGGGTTCGGGGAGGTCAGCGCCCCGCGTACGCTCCCGGTGCGGGTCACCACCTCGCCGTTGAACTCGACGTTCGCCACCTCGGCGATGTCGCACCTGTACCACCGCGCACCACCCGTCCAGGCCACCGGGGAGGGAAGCGCCACCGCCAGCCGGAGGCGGCCTCCGCGCCACTCGTTGCCGACGTATTCCCGTGCTTTCCCGTCGCATTCGCCGAAGGCGGCACGAATCTCCGGTGACCCCTCCGGCGGCGGGGCGGCGCGTTCGGCGGCTCCCGCGAAGGTGCCGACGTGTACGGTCTCGGAGCGGTGCGGCGTACCGCAGTCGACCGGTTCGTACGCGTCCAGCGGGACCGCGTTGGCCGGGTCGGCGCCGTGGCACGCGCCGAACGTCGGGGTCCAGGTCCGGGGCTGTGCCAGTGGTGCCCAGTCGTCGACGAGTGAGCCGTCGATCCCGGCCGGTTGACCGCACCCCCCGAGCAGCAGACCCGTCACCCCGGCCACGGCAAGTACGCTCCACCAACGACGCATCGCGTCCCTCCCCCGGGGCGACACCAGTATGGACGGCTGAGACATAGCGTAGCCGTCCGACGCCTCTGCGTCGCCTCACGGAAGGGTGTGACCGGTTGCCGATCCAGGTCGACCGGCCGGTCGGGCGGCTCAACGGGAATCCGCCAACGGGTCGCCCCGAACCAGTAGCTCAGCGGGGATCCGCCACCAGGTCGCCCCGGACCAGTAGTTCGTCAGCCATACCGGCGGCCACCCCGGCCGGGTCCGCACCCAACTCGACCACCCGGTTCTCCGCGTCCACGTGCACCACCCGGGGCCGGTACGCCCGCGCCTGCGCGTCCTCGAACTGCCCGTACGCGATGATGATGACCAGGTCACTGGGGTGCACCAGGTGCGCGGCGGCACCGTTGATGCCGATCACGCCGCTGCCCCGCAGACCCGGGATGACGTACGTCTCCAGCCTGGCCCCGTTGGTGACGTCCACAATGGCCACCTGCTCCCCCGGCAGCAGGTCGGCGGCGTCGAGCAGATCCTCGTCGATGGTCACCGAGCCGACGTAGTGCAGGTCGGCCTGGGTGACGGTGGCGCGGTGGATCTTCGACTTGAGCATCGTGCGGAACATCAGATCTCTTCCTTCGAACCGTGGAACCGGGAGGGGGTTTCGGCGAGCCGTACGGCGATGTTGTCGATCAGTCGGGTGCTGCCGACCCAGGCCGCGACCAGCATCCTGGCCGGGCCGGAGACGGGTCCCGGGGCCAGCTCCGGGTCGGTCAGCACGAGGTAGTCCAGCTTGGCGGTCGTACCGTGGGCCTGGAACGCCCGGTTGGCGGCGGCCAGCGCGGCGGCCGGACCGAGCCCGTCCGAGGCGGCGGTCGCGCCGGCCCGGAGTGCGGCGGAGAGACTCAGCGCGGTTAGCCGCTCTTCGGGCGACAGATACCGGTTACGGCTTGACAGGGCCAGTCCGTCCGGTTCGCGTACCGTCGGCACTCCGACGATCTCCACCGGTACGTCGAGGTCGCGGGTCATCTGCCGGACCAGGGTGAGCTGCTGGTAGTCCTTCTCGCCGAAGAAGGCGAGATCCGGACGGACGAGCTGGAGCAGCTTGAGCACCACGGTCAGCACGCCGTCGAAGAACCCCGGCCGGCTGGCGCCCTCCAACTCGGCCCCGAGCGGCCCCGGGGCGACCCGGACCAGCGGCTCGCCGTTCGGGTACACCTCCTCCCGGGACGGGGCGAACACCAGGTCCGCCCCGGCGGCCCGGCAGATCTCCAGGTCCGCGTCGAAGGTGCGGGGGTACCGGTCGAAGTCCTCGTTCGGCCCGAACTGGAGCGGGTTCACGAAGATCGTCACGACCAGGTGGTCGGCCCGCTGGCGGGCCGCGCGCAACAGCGCCTCGTGCCCGCTGTGCAGCGCGCCGAGCGTCATCACCACCGCGACCGAGCCCGGCAGCGCCGCCCGCGTCCGCGCCAGCTCGTCCCGGGTACGTATCACCTCGGTCATGCCCGCTCCTCGCTCCCGTACGGTGCCGGACCGCCCGGCACGTCGACCGTCCGCCAAGCCACGCCCACCGGCCGTCGCCCCACACCAACCGCCCGCCGGACCACGCGCACCGGGCGTCTCACACCGACTGGCGCTGCTGGTCGGCCAGTACGCCGAGCAGCGACACCGCGTCCACCGGCCGGAGCCGACCGGCCGCGATCGCCCGGTCGGCGGTCCGGCGGGCCAGCGCCAGGTAGGTGGCGACCGACTCGGGCGCGGTGGTGGCGAGCCGGTCCAGGTGCCGGGCGACGGTGCCCGCGTCGCCCCGGGAGACCGGCCCGGTCAGGGCCGCGTCACCGAGCCGCAGCGCGTTCTCCAGGGCGGCGTGCAGCAGCGGGGCGAGCACCTTCTCCGGCGTCGCCACGCCCGCGTCCCGGAGCCGGTCCATCGCCTCGTTGACGAGTGTGACCAGGTGGTTCGCGCCGTGGGCGAGGGCCGCGTGGTAGAGCGGGCGGTCGGTCTCGCCCACCCACTCGGGCACCCCGCCGAGGTCGGCGACGAGTCGGGCGGCGACCGCCCGTAGCTGCGCCGGGACGGTCACCCCGTACGAGATGCCGGGCAGTCGGGCAAGGTCGTCGGCGGTGCCGGTGAAGGTCATCGCCGGGTGTACGGCGAGCGGCCGGGCACCAACCGCGACGGCCGGCGCCAGTACGCCGAGCCCGTGCGCGCCGGAGGTGTGCAGCACGAGTTGGTCGGGACGCAGCGCACCGGTCTCGGCCAGCCCCGCCACCACGGCGGCGAGCGCGTCGTCCGGGACCGCGACGATCACCAGGTCGGCGCCGGAACGGGCCACCTCGGCGGCGGGCAGGTTGGCGGCACCGGGCAGCAGTTGCCCGATCCGGGCCTTGGCGGCGACGGAGACACCGGAGGCGGCGATCACCCGGTGGCCGGTACGGGACAGCGCGGCGCCGAGCACCGCCCCCACCCGACCGGCGCCGATCACGCCGACGGTCATCAGTCGGGGAACGAACGGGCCTCCGGCGGGTGCCGCCGCGATGGCGGAGCCGCGGGGCCGGGCAGCCGGCGCGGGCGCCCCGAGCTGGGCAGCCGCACGCGGGCGCGACGATGCGCTCATAACGTCGATCCAGTCCTCGATAAGTGGTACCGGTCGATCGCAAGTATGCGCCGGAACGACGGATCCACGACAAGCATGTGTGAAAACCTTCACCGCCCCGACGACGGCCGGGTACGCGTACCCGCCGAGGCCGGGGGTGAACCGCCGCCGGCAGTGGCGGCGCTCACCCCCGGGTGGCTCGCGGGAA
The DNA here is from genome assembly GCF_044901685.1 of Micromonospora sp. NPDC050397. Taxonomy (NCBI): domain Bacteria; kingdom Bacillati; phylum Actinomycetota; class Actinomycetes; order Micromonosporales; family Micromonosporaceae; genus Micromonospora; species Micromonospora sp. NPDC050397. The sequence continues at coordinate 487,885 of NZ_JBJDPS010000005.1, read as the reverse complement.
GTGGCCCGACGGGTACGCGACGGCACGTCAGCGGCGCAGGAAGCCCGCGTCGAGGAACTTGAAGTTGGTGTTCGCCCGGACCTCGCCCTCGCCGTCGGAAACCTCCGGCGTGTTCTGCCCGTCGTGCACCACCAGCAGCCCGCCGGGGTAGCCGGGCAACGGCGTGGTCACCACGGCGGCACCGTCACATTCCTGCACCTGGTCGAGGGGCTGCCCGCCGGGGGCCTGGTAACCGGCGGTGAACCGGCCGAGCGGCCGGTTGGTCCGGCGGTCGTAGGTGAAGAACGTGTTGTCACCCTGGCTCGACACCACCAGGGTCCCGTCGAGCCGGCCGGTCCGGTAGATGGTCAGGCCCTCCACGTCCGCCGCGATCCGACCACCGAACCCGGGGTCGGCGGCGTAGTCCACCACGCAGTCGTCCTCCGCCGGGTCGAACGCCGCCGGTACGCCGAACTCGCGGGTCCGCTCGACCGACTCCGGCCGACCCTGGAACCCGTGACCGGTCACCCGTACCCGCCACAGGCCGACGGTTTCCTGGGCGAGGTAGGCGACCCCGGTGGTGGGGTCGACCGTCATCCCCTCGACCTGCGGCCCGTCGCCCGGGTCGGCGCACGGTGCCCAGTCGGTCCCGTCGGGCAGGGTGAACCGGGCCGGCAGGGTCAGCCGGTCGACCGGCCGGTAGGTGACCCGGTCACCCCTGGTGACCAGGCGGAAGATGCCGACCTCGGGCGTGCTGCGGCGACTCACCAGGACGTACGTGCCGCCGCTGTCGGGGTCGGTCCAGGTGGCCAGCCCGTACCCGGTTCGCTGCTCGTTGACCTCGGCCTGGTCCCGGCTGAAGACGTACGGCACGTCCGGCGCGGTGACGTCGGCCAACCGCCGGCCGGTCGGATCGATCCGGTAGAACCGCAACCGGTCCCGACCCCGGTCGCTCACCACCGCCAGGTCGGCCCGGCGACCGCCGAGCCGGAAACCCTCGACCAGGTCCACGTTGTTGAACCGGCCGGGTTCGTCGTCCGGGCCGGGCGCGGGTGGGGTGGCGATCGACTGGCGTTCACGACCGCGCAGGTCGTAGACCCGTAGTCCGCCGTTCTTCGCGGTGGCGATCACCAGGCTGCCGGCCCGGTCGGTCGGGTTGAACCAGATCGCCGGGTCGTCGGCGTCCGCGTCTCCGCCCGCCTCGTCGTCGTACAGCGGCGGGGTCTCGACCACGGCCCGGACCGTGCGCGTGCCGGGCCCGTCGCCGGGCGCCGCGCCCGCCGGGGTCGCACCCAACAGCAGCGGTACGGTCAACGCGGCGGGAATCAGAATTCGTCGCATGCCCGCCGACCGTAGGGTCTGTAGCGTGACGCCCCCTGAACGATGGATGAACTGATGTCGATGACCTGGCGGGCGGCGATGGAGCGGGCCCTCTACGGCCCCGGCGGGTTCTTCGTGACCGGTCCGGGTCCCGCCGCCCACTTCCGGACCAGCGCGCACGTCACCGACACTCTCGCCCCGGTGGTGCTACGCCTGCTGACCAGGGTGGACGCGGCGCTCGGTCACCCGCAGCGGTTGGACGTGGTGGACATCGGCGCGGGCCAGGCCGAACTGCTGCTGGCCCTGGCCGGGCTCGCCCCGGAGGACCTGAGTCGGCGGCTCCGGCTGACCGCGGTCGAGCTCTCCCCCCGCCCCGGGTCCCTGCCGGCGTCGATCGAGTGGCGGGACCGCCCGCCGGCCGGCGTGGTCGGGCTGCTGATCGCGACCGAGTGGCTGGACAACGTACCGCTGGACCTGGCCGGTGCCGGGCCGGCGGGCTGGCACGAGGTACGGGTGGACCCGTCGACCGGCACCGAGTCCACCGGCGCCCCCGTCACCGGCCCCGACCTCGACTGGCTCACCCGGTGGTGGCCGGCGCCGCCCGCCGAACCGGCCCGGCCGGCGGTGCCGGCGCCCGGGGCGCGAGCCGAGATCGGACGGCCCCGGGACAGCGCCTGGGCCGAGGCGGTGGGCACGATCAGCCGTGGCCTGGCGCTGGCGGTCGACTACGGCCACCTCCGCGCCGACCGCCCGACCGGCGGCACGCTCACCGGTTTCCGGGCCGGCCGTCAGGTGCCACCGGTGCCGGACGGCTCCTGCGACCTCACCGCGCACGTCGCGATCGACTCGGTGGCGACGGCCGGGGAGGCGGTCGCCGGGATGCCGTACACGCTGGTCGGTCAGCGGGCCGCGATGCGGGCGCTCGGGGCCGACGGCAGCCGACCACCACTCGCCCTGGCCAGCACCGACCCGGCCGGGTACGTCCGCGCGCTCGCCGCCGCCTCCCGGGTGGCGGAGTTGACCGAGCCCGCCGGGCTGGGTGGGCACTGGTGGCTGCTCCAACCGGTCGGACTCGACCCGACCGGGCTGCTCTCCGAGCCCCGCTGAACATCTCCCGCTCAGCCTGGGGCCGCGCCGGTGCGTGCTGCGGCCCGGTCGGCCGGGAGCAGCAGGGTGAAGACCGATCCCCGGCCGAGCACGCTGGTGGCCGAAACCGTGCCGCCGTGCGCCTCGACCAGCTTGCGCACGATGGGCAGGCCGAGCCCGCTGCCGCCGGTCTGCCGGTTACGCGACTTCTCGGCCCGCCAGAACCGCTCGAAGACCCGGGGCAGGTCATCTTCGGCGATCCCGGAGCCGGTGTCGCTGACCGCTATCCGCAGTCCGTCCGCGTCGGTGCCGGCGCGGATCGTCACGGTGCCACCGGCCGGGGTGTGCCGTACCGCGTTGGTGACCAGGTTGCCGACGGCCTGGCGCAACCGGACCGGGTCGGCGTACACCTCGGGGTCGGCCTCGACCCGGCTGGTCAGGGTGACACCCGCACGGTCGGCCCGAGCCTGGTTCGCGCTGAGCACCTGGGACAGCAGGTCGGCGACGTAGACCTGCTGGTGGTGCAGCCGCAGCTCACCCGCGTCCGCCGCCGCCAGGTCCTGTAGGTCGTCGATCACGTGCTGGAGCAGCATCGCCTCCTCGAGCAGCGACGACATCAGCTTGCGATCCGGGGCCACCACCCCGTCCTCGGCCGCCTCCAGCCATCCCCGGATGTTGCTGACCGGGGTACGCATCTCGTGCGCGACGTCACTGACCATCGCCCGGCGCAGCTCCTCCAGCCGCTCCCGCCGGGCCGACATGTCGTTGAACACCATCGCGAGCCGGGCGATCTCGTCACCGCCGGTCACCTTGACCCGGGCCGAACCGTCCCCGTCACGCATCCGCTGGGCGGCACCGATCAGCGCGCGCAGCGGCCGGACCATGCGTACCCCGGCCAGCACGGTGACGCTCACCGTCACCAGCAGGACCAGGCCGGTGACCCCGGCGATCCGGGCCCGGTTGGCCGGCGACAGGTCGAAGCCGGTCGGGGCCTCGTTTCCCGGGGTGGTGACAAAGAGCAGCGCGGCCGGCGCGACGTACGGGGTGAGCTGTTCCCGGCGGCTGCTGCCGAGGCACTCGCCGACCGAGCGATTGTCGTCCGGGTTCGACCGGACCGACTCGCCATCCGGGGGGACCGGGGCCGATTCGGCGCCGCCGCGAGGACCCGGCGCGGCGCCGGCCGCGCGATCACCGCCATCAGCGGCACGATCACCGCTAACGGCCACATGGTCATCCGTCTCGGAGGCTGCCGGGAGCCAGTTCCAGGTCTGGTCCAGGTTGAGTCGCACTGCCGGCACCCCGCGCCGGACCAGGCAGGTGTTCAACAGAGCGTTGAGCTGGCCGAGCGCCTTGCTCTCGGTCGGCGTGGGCACCGCCAGGTCGGCCCGTACGGAGAGGCAGGCGATGCTCGCCGCCAGATCGGTACCGGACGCCTCCACATCCGGTCGCCCGCTCGGCCGCTCGACCAACCCGGCGTCGACGCCCATCCGCTGACGCAGGCACACTGCCGACCGGTCGGCGAGGGTACGTAGCCGTGCCCGCTCGTCCTGCGGGAGCAGGAACGGTCCGACCGCCCGGGGGTCGACCCGGTCGGCGGCGGCGTACGGTGCGAACGCGGCGTCGACCGCGAGCGGATCGATCGTCGCCGAGGCGTTCGCGGGCAGGGGGTCGGCGGTGACGGCGTCACTCCCGGTCGCGCCGGACCCGGTCGCGCCGCCGGTGGTCGAGTCGGCGATCGGCGTACGGTCGTGTCCGGTCAGGGTGATCCGGCGGCCGGTCTGTTCGGCCAGGTCCCGTACCGTGTCGCCGACGCCGTGCCAGTCCGGGTGGGTGGCGGCGTAACCGAGCAGGGCGTCGTAGATCCGGGCGTCGTCCACCAGCGCCCGCCCCTGCTCCTGCCGGATCGCCCCGGTGGTGGTGCGCGCCGAGAGCCACGCGGTGGCCGCGATGGAGCAGATCGAGACCAGGGCGGAGAGCGCCAGCAACCGCAGCAGAAGGCTTCGCCGCCACGGGAACCTCGGTTCAGCGGGCACGGTCGGACCCGTCACCGGCGTCGGTCAGCTTGTAACCGACGCCGTACACCGTGATCAACCGGCTCGGCCTGCGCGGATTCGGTTCGATCTTCTTCCGCAGGTTCATCACGTGTACGTCCACCGTCCGGTTGGTGATGTACCGGTCGAAACCGTGCAGGTGGCCGAGCAACTGCTCCCGGGTGAAGACCCGACCGGGTTGCGCGGCCATCGCGTGCAGCAGCGCGAACTCGCCCGGGGTGCAGTCGACCTGACGACCGTCGCTGCTCACCTCGTGCCGCGCCGGGTCGACCCGCAGCGCCCCCACCCGCAGCACCGGGTCGTCCGGCGGCCGGTTGCGCTGGCTGCGCCGCAGCAACGTACGGACCCGGGCGACCAGTTCCCGGGGGCTGTACGGCTTCGTCATGTAGTCGTCGGCGCCGAGGTCGAGTCCGAGCAGCAGGTCGTCCTCGGTCGACCGGGCGGTCAGCATCAACACCGGCAGGTCGGACTCCCGCCGCAGGATGCGGCAGACGTCCAGCCCGTCGACGGTGGGCATCATCACATCGAGCACGAGCAGTTCCGGCGGTTGCCGGCGGACCTCGTCGAGCGCGGCCCGGCCGTCCCCCACGACGACCACCGAGTGCCCCTCGCGCTCCAGGTAACGGCGGGCCAACTCGGCCTGTTTCTCGTCGTCCTCGGCGACGACGACGTGTGCGCACATGGCCCGACTTTAGGGCCCACCGAACCCCCGGTGCGCTACCGGAAGGCGCTGGTGAGCCGGGCACCACGGGACGGCTACGGGTTCCTGACAGGTTCCTCACAACTGCCGGCGAGGCTCGGCCGCATGTCGATTCCCGTCTTCCGGCCCGCCGGCCCGGCCCGTGCGGCCACCCGGCCCGGCACCTTCGGCCGCCGGATCGTCCGGCTCCCCGTCCTGCGTACCGCCGCCGTCCTGCTCACCTGCGTCGTGCTCAGCGCCTGTGGCGGTGCCAAGACCGAGACCAAGAGCTCCGGCGGGTCCGGTGAGATCGCCTCACTCGTCACCTCCAGCCCGACGAACTCCGCCTCCGGCGGGCAGAAGGCGGCCGACACCGGCCGACCGCAGTTGCGCCTGGACATGTCGGAGGAGGAAGAGGAACGGCTCTGGACCCTGTACAACATCTGCCTGCGGGACCACGGCGTAGCGGTGATCCGGCGTGGTGAGGGCGAGCCCGGCGCCGTCAATCCGGACGGGTCACTCAACCCGCTCTCGATGGACCAGAGCGGCGAGCCCAAAGAGGCGTACGTGGCCTGCGCGAACAAGCTGCCGCTGCAACCGCCGGAGTTGGACCCGGACAAGAACCCGGAGTACGCGGACCAGTGGAACGACTACATCCGCTGCCTGCGTGGACGCGGCATCAAGATGCACGCCACCTCGCCCGGCAACGCGACCTGGGATGACGACGTGAACGACGACCCCGGAGCCCCTCAGCTAGACCTGGCGAAGATCGAGAAGGAATGCACGTTGGAGGTCTTCGGTGGCAAGAAGTGACGACGCCGGGGCGGTGGGGCGGGCCGAGGGGCCGAACGGGTCGCGGCCCGGCAGCGGCCGGAGGGGGCTGCTCTGGACGCTGACCCTGCTGGTCGCGGGCGGACTCGGCGCGGGCGCGGTCGTACTGGCCAGTCGGGGTGGGGCGGCCGGCGAAGCGGCGAGCACCGCGCCGACCGCACAGATGATCAAGGTCACCAGGACCGATCTCTCGGAGAGCCAGTCCCTGCCCGGCACCCTCGGTTTCGGCCCCGAACTGCTCGTGAAGGGCGCCGGGACCGGCATCGTCACCAAACTGCCCGAGGTCGGCGCCCAGATCACCCGGGGCAAACCGATCTACTGGGTGAACGACGAGCCGGTGCTGGTCCTCTTCGGCGACACCCCGTTCTTCCGCACCCTGGACAAGCCGGGCACGCAGGGCAGTGACGTGAAAATCCTGCTGGACAACCTGAAGGCACTCGGCTACGCCACGGGCACCCAGCCGAGGCCACCGAAACAGCCGAAGAAGTACGGCCCACCCGCCGCCACCTTCACCCCGGCCCTGGTCGCGGCGCTCAAGAAATGGCAGCAGGAGACCGGCATGGAGCCGACCGGCACGCTCACCGTCGGCCAGGTGGTGGTCCTGCCCGGGGCGGTACGGGTCGGCGCGGTCAAGGCCCGGCCGGGCACCGAGGTCGCGAACGACCTGCTCGGGGTGACCAGTACGGCCAAGGCGGTGACCGTGCCGGTGGCCGCCACCTCGGTGAACACCGTCACCGTCGGCGCGTCCGTGACCGTCGTCCTGCCCAGCGGCACCGAGGTCCCGGCGAAGGTGAACTCGATCAGTCACCTGGTGCAGGACGACCCGTCGGGTGGCGCGGCGGGGCAGGCGGGGCCGCCCAAGGTGGACGTCACCGTCACCGCGGTCAAGGCGGCCGACGTGGCCGCGATCGACGCCGCGACGGTCCAGGTCCGCTTCACCACCGCGACCCGGAAGGGCGTGCTGGCGGTCCCGGTCGGCGCCCTGGTGGCACTCCGTGAGGGTGGTTACGCACTCCAACTCCCGGACGGCACCCTCACCGGGGTCGAGACCGGGATGTTCGCCAAGGGTCTGGTGGAGGTCAGCGGGTCGGGCGTGACCGAGGGCCTGGAAGTGGTGAGCGCCTCGTGAGTCCGATCCTGGTGCTGGACGTGGATCGGGTGGTCAAGGCGTACCCGGGCGGGGTGACCGCGCTCGACGACGTCTCGCTCTCGGTGCGGCAGGGCGAACTGCTGGCCATCCTCGGACCCTCCGGCTCCGGCAAGTCGACCCTGTTGAACATCATGGGCACCCTCGACCTGCCGAGCAGCGGCACGGTACGGGTCGGCGGGCAGGACGTGACCGCCCTCCCCGACCGCCGGCTCTCCGCGCTGCGGGGCCGCTGGCTGGGTTTTGTCTTCCAGCAGTTCCACCTGACCGACGGGTTGAGCGCGACCGAGAACGTGGCCACCGGGTTGCTCTACGCCGGGGTGCCGCGACGCCAACGGCGTCCGCTGGCCCTGGAGGCGCTGGACCGGGTCGGCCTGGCCCACCGGGTACGGCACCTGCCGCACCAGCTCTCCGGCGGGGAACGGCAGCGGGTGGCGATCGCCCGCGCCCTGGTCAACCGACCGGCGCTGGTCCTGGCGGACGAGCCGACCGGGGCCCTCGACACCGCGAACGGGGAAGCCGTACTCGCGTTGCTGACCAGGTTGAACCAAGAGGGGACCACCATCGCGGTGATCACCCACGACCGCGACATCGCCGCCCGGATGCCCCGTCGGGTGGAGATCCGGGACGGCCGGATCGTGGCGGACACCCGGAACGGGGGCGAGCAGTGAGATTCGTCGACTCGGGCAGTCGGACCGCACCGGTGGATCCGTCCTCCCCGGCACCGGTGACACCGGTACGGCTCTCGCCCGGTGACGTACTCCGGCTCGGGCTGCTCGGTGTGCGGACCCGGAAGATGCGGGCGGCGCTCTCCGCCCTGGGCATCTCGATCGGCATCGCCACGATGATCATCGTGACCGGCATCCCGGCCTCGAGCCAGCAGGCGGTACGGGACCAACTCTCCGCACTCGGCACCAACATGCTCCGCGCCCAGCCGGTGCCGGACCAGGATCCGCCGGTCCTGTTGCCGCCGGAGTCGGTCGGGATGGTCAGTCGGATCGGGCCGGTGACGAGGGTGAGCGCGGTCGCCAACACCCACGCGGTGGTACGCCGCTCCGATCTGGTCGACCCGTTCGACGGCTCCGGCCTGACCGTCCTGGCGAGTCGGAACGACCTGCTGGAGGCGGTGAACGGACGGGTACGCACCGGCCGGTTCCTCGGTCCGGCCAGTGCGGAGTTCCCGACCGTGGTGCTCGGTTACCTCGCCGCGAGCCGGCTCGGGATCACCACGCTGGTGCCGGGGCAGGAGCCGCCGCAGGTCAGCATCGACGACCACTGGTTCACCGTGATCGGCATCCTCGACCCGATGCCGCTCGCCACCGACCTCGAACGTTCGGTGCTGGTCGGCTGGGAAGCGGCGCGTACGGTGCTCGGCTTCGACGGGCACCCGACGGTGATCTACGTGCAGGCGCGCGAGGACGCGCTGGAGGACGTACGGGCGGTGCTGCCGGCCGCGCTCAACCCACAACTGCCCGGCCTGGTGCAGGTCTCCCGGCCCTCCGACGCGCTCGCCGCCAAGCGGGTCACCGAGAGCGCCCTCTCCGCGCTCTTTGTCGGGCTGGCCGGGGTCGCACTCCTGGTCGGCGGCATCGGGGTCGCGAACACCATGTTCATCTCGGTGCTCGAACGCCGCCGCGAGATCGGGTTACGCCGGGCGCTCGGTGCCAACCGGGGTCAGGTCCGGGGCCAGTTCCTCACCGAATCCGTGGTGCTCTCCACCCTCGGCGGCGTCGCGGGAACCCTGCTCGGTGTGGTGGCGACCGTCGGTTACGCGAGCTACCAGGGCTGGCCGCCGGTCGTCCCGGTGCTGGCGGTGGCCGGGGGAATCGGTGGGGCCCTGGTGGTCGGGGTGGTCGCCGGGGTCTATCCGGCCATCCGGGCGGCCCGACTCACCCCGACCGAGGCACTGGCCACGGTATAAACGGCTCGCCCAGTTCCACACGATCGCCCGCGTGCCGGATGGGGACAAAGGGGGAATAACACAGCATCCTAAGGGGATGCATCAGACGGATCTGGACACAGCCGAGCCGCCGGTTGCCGACACGGTCGGCTCACTCGTCAGCCGAGCGGCACCCACTCTCGCCGCCACCATCGCCGCGTACGCGCTGGTCGCCGCGATAGCCCGGCCCCTCACCCTGCCCGCCGCCGCCGTGGTGCTCGCACCCGGACTGGCCCTGGTCTGGTGGGGGGCCCGGCGGGTGCCGAGCCGCTCGATTGTGGCCGGACGAGCCACCGCGATCGCCTGGTACGGACTCGGTGGGGTCTTCTGCGTCTGGGAACTGGTCGCCCTCTTCACCGGCAACGATTCGGCCCATCCGACACTGAGCATCCTGGCCGACCCGTTCCTCGACACCTACCCGGGCCGGGTCGCCGGTTACGTCCTGTGGTTGAGCACCGGCGCCTGGCTGGTCACCCGATGACCGCCCGGGCCGTACTCGTCGCCGGCTTTGTCGTCATCTTCGCCGTCATGCTGCTGGTCGACCTCGCCGGGCGCCGCCCGAACAGTGTGGTCGCCCCGCTCGGCAACGCCCTGATCGCGGCGATGCGCACCGGCACCGGGCGGCTGGTCGTACTCGGCACCTGGCTCTGGATCGGCTGGCACTTCCTGGCCAGATAGCACCACACCGGTCCGCCCTGTTTGCCGGCCTTCCGGACGGGAAGCCAGCGACTCGTCAACACGTCAGCGACCGGACACGACACACCCTGTCATCCGAACTCCCTGGGCCGGACGAAACGGCCGATCGCCCCATCGGAGGAAAGATGCCCGTTTTTGTCAAGAAAGTGTTTGCCTGGGGAGGGCTGGCCTTCCTGATCTTCTTCATCGCGTTCCGACCGGACAGCGCCGCTCACACCGCCAAGACCCTCGGGGGCGGCTTCATGCTGATCGCCCAGGGCTTCGGTGACTTCCTCACCAGCCTGATGACCTGACCCGGTCAGTCCTCCCAGCCAGGACGAACTCGACCCCGCTCAGGCCAGAGCGAGCGCGACAAAGCTGCCCAGGATGAGGAACGGCCCGAACGGCAGGTGACCGGACCAGCGCACCCGACCGGCGGCGAGCAGGACGAGGCCGGTGAGCGCCGCAGCGGCAAATGCCACCATCAGCCCGAACACGACAAACGACCAGCCCAGCCAACCCAGTACGGCGGCGCTGCTCAACACCAGCTTGGCGTCGCCGAGCCCGAAGCCGCGCCGGCCCAGCAGCAGGGTCGAGGCGGCGAAGACCAGGGCCACCGCAGCCCCGGCGACCAGCGCCCGCAGCCAGTCCGCAGCACCCTGCCCCGGACTCCCGCCCGATCCCGCCCCGCCGGACCCCGTTCCAGGGGTGAGCGTCGCGAGACCGAGCAGTGCCCAGGTACCGAGGGCCGCCGGGTAGGTCAACCGGTCCGGCAACCGATGGACCGCCAAATCGACAAAGAGCAGCGGCACCGCGCAGAGCGCCCACCAGGCGAAGGCGACCGTCTCCACCGCCGGCCGGGCGGGCACGACCAGCACGCCGATCGCCGCGACCAGGGCCAGCTCGACGGCGAACGGCGCGGCACCGATCCGACGGCCGCAGCCGCCGCAGCGAGCGAGCGGGGAGAGCGCGCGCAGTGGTCCGTCCGGGCCGATCGGCGTACCGCAGGCGGCACAGGCGGTGCGGCGGGCGTCGCCGGGCGGCACCGAGTCGGCCGCGACGATCCAGCGGAGCAGCGGGGCGATGGTCGCGGCGGCGAGCAGTCGCGGCGGCCAGCCGGGCTTCGACCAGCTCCGCTCCGGGCGCGACCCACCGTCCGGACACTCCGGACCATCCGGGCTCTCCGGACCGGGGCGGCTTTCCGTCAGCGACACGAGAACCTCCGTACGAGGGTGGCGGGACCGGACAGAAGCCGATCTTCGGCAACACGTTCCGTAGTTTCTTGATCAACCAGGAGCGATCTTCGATCGAAGATCGTCGGCCCACGCCGACCCGCGCCGGGCCCGCCGAGCGCAGCGCGCCCGAGCGTCGGCGAGCCGCGCACCACCCCCCGAACCCGGGGTACGGAAACGGCCAGATCGCCGCCATCCCCCGTATATCGCAGTGCATCCGTACGTGCATCAGCACGGGCAGTACGACTCCACACCCCCGGAAGGGATCGTGGATCGGGATGGAACGTATCGACTTCCATCAAAGAACCCCTACGGCTATCAGATCGCGAGTTGGTGACCGTACGTGTTCTCTCCAATTGCCCCTGTTGCATCGTCGGCGGTCAGCCTATGCTCGCCCCTTGGGTGACGTACAACCGTCGGACAAGAAGAGTCAGCCAACCGATCTGGAAGCGAATAACCCAAAAGCGGCAAGATCCAGTCAGATCTATATAAGTAAATTCCTTAACAGTGGCGACCGGCTCCGGCAAGAGCCGCGTACGCCCGCCGCGCCGTGCCCGTACCCCCGGGCGCAACACCTCCACCAGGCCAGATCGGGCAGGTTCGGCACCTCGGTGTTTCCGACGGCGAGCGACGGAAAGAGAGGGTAAACCGTTGCACGCACAGCGATTGGGCAGCCTCCCCGCCGTCCTCATCGCGATCGCGGCGGTCGCCATGGGCGCCGGCTGCGCGAAGGACCAGGATTCCGGCATACCGGCGTCACTCGACGCTCCGCCCGCCGCGACGGCCGATGCCGGCCCCGAGGCAGCCGCCGCGTCAAAGGCCGCCCTCGCCGCCTATGCCGGCTATCTCGACGCATCTCGCGAGGCCGAGAAAGCAGCGAACCCACTTCACCCGGCACTCAAGAAATATCTGGCCGACCCATTGCTGACCCAGGTCCGGCTGACCATTCGTGACGCGAAGGAGCACGGCGCGATGCGTACCGGCACGCTCATCTCCGATCCGAGGGTGACCGATGTCCGGCTGGACACCGTCCCGGCCACCGCCGAGATCCAGGACTGCCTCGACGGCACCGGCTATCGGCTGATCTACACCAAGGACAAGTCGGTGGTACCCGGCTCCGCCAGTGGCCGCTACCTGGCCACCGCGACCGCCACCCGCTACCCCGACGGGCGCTGGCTGATCAGCGCCGGCACCGCGCACCGGGACCAGCCGTGCTGACCCGCCGGACCGGTCCGCTGCGGCGAATCCTCGCGATCGGCGCGGTGGCGACGCTGACCCTCGCCGTCGGGCTCGCCGGACCGGCCGCCGCCGACCCGGGCGCCGTCTGTCCGCCGAACGCCACCAACTGCGATGTCTGGGACGACCTGCCGGGTGAACCGGGGACCGGCAACCCCGGGGGTGGCGGCGGCAACGGCGGCACGGCCCGCAAGTGCACCCGAAACGGCCAGCCGATGCGCTGTTACGACGAGGTGCTCGGTTGGTTCAACCAGTCCGACGGCTGCTACTACAAGCTCCAGGAGCCACAGCCCGAAGGTGTCCCGGAGGGCATGCAGTCGTACCTGCGCAGTTGCGGCGGTGCCGGCGGCGTCGGTGACCAGGTGCCGGTGGACCTGGCTGCCCCGCCGCCCGGCTTCGGCGCCGCACCGGACCCGGCCGACCTCGCCGCCGAGGCCCTGGCCAGCATCAACCTGTACGGGGTGAACGTCGGCATCGCCCCCGACCCGGGCGCCGGACCCGGCCTGGTCGGCCTGCCGATCTGGCTCTGGGCCAAACCGGGAGCCGACGGTTTCCGATCCACCTGGGGACCGATGCCGGGCGGGGCAGCCGACCGAGGGGTAGCGGTCTGGATCGAGGCGAACGTCGAGAAGGTCGTGTGGCACATGGGCAACACCGCCCGGATCACCTGCCTGACCAGGGGGGTGGCGTACGAGGACGCGGCCAACAAGACCGGCCCGCCGCCCTGCGGCTATGCCGGCTACCCGAAGCCCAGCGGCCCCGCCAAGTACGGCGTCAAGGCCGTCAGCACCTGGAAGGTGACCTGGGGTGTCGTCGGCGGGGAATCAGGCGAACCGATGTACACGACCCGGGAGAGCGACACGGTCGCGATCGAGATCGACGAACTTCAGGTGGTGACCCGGTGACCGTCGCACCGACCCGAAACGCTTCCGGACCGGTCGACGCGCCGGTGGCGCCGCCGAAGGTGGTCCGGCAGAGACGCATCCGCCCCGGGCTGCTCGGGCTGGCGGTCTTGCTGGTCGCGCTCGGTGGCCTCGGCTCCGCCTTCGCGATCACCTCGGTCCGGTCCACCGGCAGCTACCTCGCGGTGGCCCGACCGGTCGCGGTCGGGGCGATCCTGACCGCCGACGACCTGGCCCGCGTCGAGGTTGCCGGCGGGCAGGGGCTGACGCCGGTGGCGGCGAGCCGGATGAACGAGGTTGTCGGCAAGAGAGCCGCCGTGACGCTGACCCCGGGCACCCTGCTCACTCCCGGACAGTTCACCGACCAACCGCTACTCGCGCCCGGACAGCAGCAGGTCGCGATCAACCTCCGGGTCGGTGCGGTACCGGCCAAGAAGCTCCGCCCGGGGGACAAACTGCTGCTGATCGCACTGCCGGACGCGAACAAGACCACCGGCGCCGAGACGCCGGCCACCCGTTTCGAAAGTACCGTGATCGACTCCGCCGTGCCGGACACCAGCAGCGTCGTGCTCTACCTCGCACTCGCGGTCAGGGACGTGCCGGCGGTGGTCGCGCTCGGCGCCAGCAACCGGATCGCCGTCGTACTGACCTCGGCGGCCTGAGCATGGCCGTCGTCGCCTTTGTCTCCGCCAAGGGATCACCGGGGGTCACCACCGCCAGCCTCGCCTGCACCCTCTCCTGGCACCGACGGTTGGTCCTCGCCGAGTGCGATCCGGCCGGTGGTTCGGTGCTCGCCGGTTACCTCGCGGGCGGGTTGAGCGGCCCACGCGGGATCGGGGAGCTGGCCGTCGGGGAGCTGCGCGACGGCAACCTGGAGACCGCTTTCTGGTCACAGTTGGTCGACCTGGACGCGCCGAAGCGGGAGCGGCTGCTGCTGCCCGGGATCGTCGACTCGGCACAGGCCGGCAGCGTCGCGCCTCTCTGGCAGCGCTTCGCCGACTTTTTCAACGAACTTGAGCGAGGCAACCCCGCGTACGACGTACTGGTGGACTGTGGCCGGTTGCAGGTCGCGTCGCCGCCCTGGCCGATCCTGCGCGCGGCCGCGGTCGTGCTGGTCACGACCAACGCCCGCCTCTCCGACATCTCCAGCATCCGATCGACGATCAGGGCGATCGAGCGCGACTTCGCCGAGCACCGGGTGCTGCCCGGTTCGTTGCGACTGCTGCTGGTCGGCAACGGCCACAGCCCGGGAGAGGTGAGCAAGGCGCTCGGCCTGCCGGTCATCGCGCACCTGCCACACGATCCGCGTACCGCCGAGGTGCTCAGCCACGGCGGGACCGTGCGGGCCAAACGGCCGCTGATGAACGCGGCCGGTGCCCTGGAGGTGCCGGTCCGCACCCTGCTGGACCGCCGCCGGGCCCGGCTCTCCTGGCCGGCGCCGGTACAGGAGGTCCCGAATGCGGTTTGAGCCCGTCTCCCACGACCCTCGGCAGCGGGAGAACGGCGTCACCTCGACGGTGCCGCCGATCCCGGTGAACGGACGACACCAGCGGCCGCCGGCCGCGCCGATCGGCAACCCGACCAGCGGAAACGGCTCGTCGACACACGGAAGCCCGCCGTACCCGCACGCCGCGTTCGCCGCGCCGGGCAGCGCACCGCCCATGCCCCCGCCACCCACGCCCCGGCCACGGATCGATTTCGCGGTGGTCCGCGAACTCCGCCGCGAGCTGAGCGAACGACTGACCCTCTGGCAGCGCGGCCGGGAGTTCACGGCGGACGAGGAGGACACCGAGCGGGCCCGGATCGCGGTCGCCGTGGTCGGGGAGTACGCCGACGGTGCCCGTCGGGCCGGTACGCCGATGCACGCCAACGAGGAACGGGCGCTGCTCGACCAGGTCACCGCCGAACTCGTCGGGCTGGGACGGCTACAGACCCTGCTGGTCGACAACACCATCGAAGAGGTGCACATCCTCGGCTGCGACCTGGTACGGATCACCCGGCACGGCGGCGGCGTCGACTGGGTCGACCCGATCGCGGACAGCGACGAGGAGTTGGTGGAGATCCTCCAGGCGGCGGCACGGCGGGCCGGGTCGACCGAACGCTCGCTCTCCACCTCCAAGCCGACGCTGGACCTCCAGTTGCCCGACGGCAGCCGGTTGGCGGCGGTCTACCTGGTCAGCCACCGTCCGTACGCGGTCATCCGGAAGCACAACACCCTGGACGTGAGCCTGGACGAGATCGCCGGTGAGCGGGGCGACCTGGACGAGATGATCGACCTGCTGATCCGCGACTTCCTCCGGGCGGCGATGGCGGCCGGGCTGAACATCATGGTGGCCGGGCTCGCCGGTGCCGGGAAGACGACCGTCATCCGGGCGCTGATGGACGAGATCCCGGCGGACGAGCCGTACGTGGTGCTGGAGGAGAGCCGGGAGCTGCTCCCGACCCGGCGTGGGATCAAACACCGGGCGGTGATGAGCTTCGAGTCCCGGGAGGGGCACGGCGAACGCGGCCTCGACGGGCGCCCGGCCGGCGAGGTCACCATCGCCGACCTGATCCCGGTGTCGCTGCGGATGGGCGTACTCCGGATCATCGTCGGCGAGGTCCGTTCCCGCGAGATCGTTCCGATGTTGCAGGCGATGACCACCAGTCGGGGCTCGATGTGCACCATCCACGCCCGTACGCCGGCCGGGGTGAGCGAGCGGATCATCGAGCTGGCGCTCTCGCACGGTCGGGAGATGACCGTCGACCAGGCCCGCCGGATGGCCGGTAACGCGCTCGACCTGATCGTCTACGTGACGGTGGAGGACGAGACCGCGATCGGCGGTCGCAAGCACCGGTTCGTCTCGCACATCGAGGAGGTCATCGGTGCCGGCGAGACGGGTCGCATCACCACCACCACGATCTTCGGTCCCGGCCCGGACGGCCGGGCGATTCCCCGTCACCTGCCGGAACGGATCCGCGACCAACTGCTCCGGATCGGCTACGACCCCCGACTGCTGAGCCGCTACATCGAAGCCGGTACGGGCGCCTGGCGACGCCCACGCCGGACCCGTCTCGCGACCCGGACGAACGGGACGACGCGGTGATTCCCCTGGGCAACCTCGAACTGATCGCGGTCCTCGCCGGTGGGGCCTGCGTAGCCGGCCTGCTCCTGCTGGTGGTGGCGCTGGTCGGAACGACCCGTCCGGCCCCGCCGCCGGGCGGCTCCAACCAGTGGCTGCGTCAGCTCTGGCAGGGTTCGGGCACCAGCCGAGCCGAACACCTCCGGCACCAGGCACTGCTCGGTACGGCGGTGCTGGCCGGCGCGGTGGCGTTCCTGCTGACCGGGCTCCCGGTGATCGGGCTGCTGGTCGCGATCGCGGTGCCCGGCACACCGTGGCTCTTCACCGCCGGCAAGGCGGAGCAGCGCGCGATCTCACGGATCGAGGCGGTCGGCGAATGGACCCGCCGGCTCAAGGACATGTCCAGTACGGGGCAGGGGCTCCAACAGGCCATCGTCGGTACGGTCTCCACCTGCCCGGAGGAGATCGACGAGGAGGTGCGGTTGTTGGCTGCCCGGTTACAGGCCGGCTGGCTGGCAAAACCCGCGCTGCTCGCGTTCGCCGACGAGATCGGCGACCCGGTGTGCGACCAGGTGGTCGCCGCGCTGATCCTGCACCTGACCGACCGCGGTGAGCGCCTGGGCGACGTACTCGGCTCGATCGCGTCGGCCGCCGCCGCCGAGGTGGCCACCAGACGCGAGGTGGAGGCGAAGCGAACCCAGCCTCGGTTCGCGGTCCGTTTCCTGACCGGGATGACGCTGCTGATCCTGGCGTACGGGCTGCTCAACCCGAACTACATGCGCCCGTACGGCACCCCGGCGGGGCAGACCGTGATGGCCGTCCTGGGAGCGGTATTCGTTGCCCTGCTCGTCTGGGTACGCAGGATGAGCCTGCCACCCCGCCCGGCTCGATTCCTCGCGCCGCCAAAGGCGGAGGAGGTACTGGCATGATCCTGAACTGGCAGCTCACGCTCGGGGTGGTCGGCGGATCCACGGTCGGCCTCGGAGTCTTCGTCCTGGTCCGGGAGATGATGCCGGCCACCCCAGCCCTGGGGCCGGCACTTCGTCGGCTGCATCAGCCGGCGGCGCCGGTCGGGTCCACGCCCTCGTCGCGCAACCTCGACTGGTTGAGTGGGATCACCCGCTGGCTCCGGCCACCCACGCGTCAACTGGCACTGATCGACCAGACCCCGGAGCAGTACACGCTCTCGATCGTCACGAGTGCTCTGATCGGGCTGGCACTGCCGAGCGTCTCGGCGGCGCTGCTCTTCCTGGCCGGAGTCCACCTGCCACTGGTCGTTCCGGTGGTCGCCGCGCTGGGTCTCTCCCTGGTGGCCGCACTGATCGCCCATCAGAGCGTGCTCTCCAAGGCCCAGAAGGCCAGCCGTGAGTTCCGGCAGGCGGTGTGCGCGTACCTCGATCTGGTCGCGCTGCAACTGTCGGCGGCTCACGGACCGGTACAGGCGCTCGAACGGGCCGCGAGCGTCTGCGACGGTTGGGTGTTCGAGCGCATCAGGGAAAGCCTTCGCATGGCCCAGCTTCAGATGCACTCGCCCTGGGACGAGTTGCGCGATCTCGCCGACCGGATCGGGGTCGCCGAACTCGGTGACGTCGGCGCGATCATGCAGTCCTCGGGCACGGACGGCGCCCAGGTAAACGAGACCCTCCGGAGCCGGGCCGACTCCCTCCGGGACCAGATCCGGACGGACAACCTCGCCAAAGCCGAAGCCGTCACCAGCCGGCTCGACATCCCCGGAGCCCTGCTGGTGTTCGTCCTGATGGGCTTCGTCCTCTACCCATTCGTCGCTCGGATCTGATCCGCGCCGGAGCCAACCTTTCGGAAGCAGAGGAGTTCGGAACATGCAGCTCGCCATCTACCTACACACCACCATCGCGCTGCGTCTCGCGGAACTGCGCAGCGCCAGCGAGCGGGACCGCGGCGACAGCCCGGTACCCACCGCGGTCATCATCTCGGGTCTGGTCTTCATCGCCCTGGTGGTCACCGGTCTCGCCCTCGCTCGGGCGCAGAACTGGATGAACGCCATTCCCAACACCCAGAACCCCGTGGCACCCCAGTAGCCATCACATGCGACAGCTCGCGGCAAGGATCCGGTTCCGGGCCACGGCGGCCCGGAACCGGATCATGCCCGAGGCCCGGGATCGCGGCGCCACGCCGCTCGAACTGGCAATCGTGATGCCGGCGATCCTGGTGCTACTCATGCTCTCCATTCAGGCCGCCGCCTGGTTCCTGGCCCGCACGACGGCGTTGAACGCGGCGCAGGAGGCGGTCAGCGCCCAGCGGGCCTACCAGGCCGGACCGGGTGTCGGAGCGCAACGGGCGAACGAGTTCCTGGCCAAGGCCGGCGGGTGGCTGATCGGTGCCCAGGTGACGGTCACCCCGGTCGGAGGCGCCACGACCGAGGTGAGCGCCACCGTACAGGGACAGGCGGTTCAGGTGGTCCCGTTCGTCACACTGCCGACGATCAGCGAGACCGCACACGGCACGGTGGAACGACTGACACCGGTGACCCCATGAGGTGGCGGAGCCGGATGGCCGCACGCGGATCGGTCTCGATCGAGGTCGCCATCCTCGCACCAGCCTTCCTGGGCCTCATGGTGGTGGCCGCGGTGCTGGGCCGAACCGCCATCGCGGACGAGGCGATAGGTTCCGCCGCGCACGACGCCGCCCGCGCGGCGTCGATCGCGCGAACCCCCGGCGATGCCCAGACGGCGGCCACGGAAGCCGCGAACGCGGCCCTGGGGCAGGCCGGGTTGTCCTGCGTGACGGGCTCGACGGTCCTCTTCGCCGGCTTCGTCGACAACGAGAAGACCTCGCTGTACGCCGCGTTCAGCAGCCCGCTCGGATCCAACGCCTCGGTCGAGGTGACGGTCAGATGCAACGTGTCCTACCAGGATCTGTCGATCTCCGCCCTGAACGTGCAGTCCACCCGGATGCGCCAGGCCACCTTCGTCTCACCGCTGGATCGTTACCGGAGCAGGACCTTGACGTCATGAACGGGGATCACCGGGACGCCGGCCGGGTCAGCCTCTTCCTCGCTGTCGCGATGCTGGGGATATTCGCGGTCATCGGCATGTCCTACGACGGAGCGGGACAACTACGCGCGTTGCAACGTGCGGACAACCTGGCGGCGGAGGCGGCTCGCGCCGGAGGTCAGGAGATCGACCGTGCGGCCGCGATCGGCGGCGGCGGCATCGTGCTCGACGAGGCTGCCGCCTACGCCAGGATCAACGCCTACGTCAACGACGCCCAGGCGACCCTGGTCGCGGTCGACTTCAACGCCTTCGCGGGCGGCCAGGACGTCACGGTCACCGTCAGCGTCCAGTACGACCGCTACATGCTCGACTTTCTCGGCTTCAGCAACTCGATCGACGTCGAGGGCAGGGCGACCGCACTGCTCCGTACGGAACCGTAGGTAGGGAGGCGACGTCATGCCCGCAGCGCGCGTATCGGCGGCCCGGCGTACCGGGCAGTTCCTCACCGGTCTCTGCTCGCTCCTCATCCTGGTCGCGCTGGTGGCCGGCGCGCCGATCGCGCTGCTGGCCGTCGCCGGCAACCCGCTGCCCGACCACGTACCGACGCTGGCGGAGATCGGGTCGGCGCTGACCAGTCGCGATGATGGGCAACTCTTCCTGCGCGCGCTGGCGATCGTCGGCTGGCTCGGCTGGGCGTCGTTCGCGCTCTCCGTACTCGTGGAGTTGCCGGCCCGGATCCTGCGCCGGCCGGCGATCCGGCTGCCCGGTCTGCGCCGGCAGCAGCGTGCGGTGGCGGCGCTGGTCGGGGCCGCCGCCCTGATCCTGGTGACCAGTCCGGCGGCGACCGCGGCCACGTCGGTGGCAGCCGGGACCGTCGCCGCCGCGCCCTACGCGCCGGTCAGCGCCGCGACCGCCGGGTACGCGCCAACGGTGCACACCGCGTCCGCGTCGACCGTCGTCGAGCAGGCGCCGAGCGCCTGGGCGGCGGCGCCGTACGGGCGCACCGGGGCGGCGCCGCTCGCCACCACCCCGGTCAGCCAGACCCGGGCCGGGGCGATGGCGGCACCGGGTGCGCCGGCCGAGGAGCCGGTTCCGGTGTACCGGGTCGAGGAGGGCGACTACCTCGGCACGATCGCCGACCGCTACCTCGGCGACTTCGACCGCTTCCGGGACCTGGCCAAGGCGAACCAGATCCGCAACCCCGACCGGATCAAGCCCGGTCAGCTCCTGCACCTGCCGGCGGACGCGCAGGACCGGGGCGTACGCACGCACGCGACCGGCCTGGTGGCGACCCCGCCGCCGGCCGAGCAGCGGACCGAGGCGCCGACCAACGGTTGGCCGTCGCCGGAGAAACCGGCTCCGGAAAAGCCTGCCCCGCCGCCGGCCGGCGAGCAGCAGCCGGGTGGGGTCACCACGTACGCGGTTGGCGCCTCTCGGGCCAGCGGGGTGGAGAGCCTGAACCGGCCCCTCGCGGTGAGCGCGGTGATCGCGGTGGCCAGCATCGTCGGGGCCCAGATCGGCGCGGTGCTCGGGTTGCGCCGCCGGCCGGCGACCAGCACCCCGAGCGGGGCCGGCGACGGCGGCCGGCACCGACGGGACTGAGCCCGGCGGGTTCGGGCAGCGCCGCCGGGGCCGGAGGTTCGGTGCCGGGGCCGGAGATTCGGTGCCGGTCAGGGCAGTCGGATCTCCAGCACCCCGCCCATCGTCCGGGTCGGCAGGGTTTGCTGGTCGGTGGCGCTCGGGCCGTGCACCACCTCGCCGTTGTCCAGCCGGAAGGTGCTGCCGTGCCACGGGCAGACCACGCAGACGTGTCCGTCGACCTTCGTGAGGTCGCCCGCGCCGAGCGGCCCGCCCTGGTGCGCGCAGTGTTCGAGCATCGCGGTGACGTTCTCCCCGTCGCGGTAGATCAGCACCCCGACGTCGTTGATTTTCCTGGTCACCAGGCTCGCCTCGGGCAGCGCGCCCAGATCGGCGACCGCGTGCCAGCCCTCGTCGATCCGGTGCATCTCGGGGACGGCCTGGTTGACCCCGGCGCCCATCTTGTACGCGAGGTGCCCGCCGAGGAACGCGCCACCGCTGGCCGCGGAGAGACCGGCCCAGCCGAGGATCCGGCCGATGCCGTGACGGCCGCTGAGCCGGGTGCCGAGCGAGGCGCCGTACAGCGCCAGTCCGATGCCGTTCGCCACGGCGTGGACCAGGCCGACCCGCCGTTGCGACTGGGAGAGCGAGGCCCAGTCGTTCCACCCGGCGAGCACGGCCGGTACGGCCCCGAAGGTACCGACCGCGACCAGCGCGGTCGAGGCCCGTCGCTGGCCCGGCAACATGTCCAGGATGGCGCTGGCGGTCCAGGCGCCGACCGGCAGTTGCACCAGCACCGGGTGCAGTGGATGGCCGAGCCAGACGCCGTGCAGCAAATCCCGCATCCAGCGTCGGGGCAGCGCGGACCAGATGCCCCGCTGGATCCGGTCGCCGACCCGGTCGAGTTGGCTGGCCTGCTCGAGTTTGTTCAGCACCGCTCGCATCGGCGCCGGATTCCCCTCCGCAGGACGGGCAAACCGTCCGCCCGGCGATCGGCTCGCCACCCGGACCAGGCATGGCGCGCCACCCGGACCAGGCATGACCGGACGGCGGCCGGGTAGAGAAGGAGATGCGTATCGCCATCACCGGGGCCACCGGCAACGTCGGAACCGCGCTGCTGCGCCGATTGGCTCAGGAACCGGACATCGAGGTGGTCGGGATCGCCCGCCGGCCGCCCTCGGAGACGGTGGGCGCACCGTACGACCGGGTCCGGTGGCACGCGTTGGACCTGGGTGAAGTCGACAACGTGCCCCGGCTGACCGAGGCACTCCGTGGCGTGGACGCGGTGGTGCACCTGGCCTGGCAGATCCAGCCCAGCCACCGCCGCGCACTGCTGCGGCGGACGAACCTCACCGGCACCCGGCACCTGCTCAGGGCGGTCGACGAGGCCGGGGTGGGGACGTTCGCGTACGCGTCGTCGATCGGCGCGTACTCCCGTGGGCCGAAGGACCGTCGGGTCTCGGAGAGCTGGCCGGCGACCGGGGTCGGTGGCTCCGGCTACAGCACCGACAAGGCGGCGGTGGAGGCGGTTCTGGACGGGGTGGAGCACGACCACCCGGAGCTGCGGATCATCCGGATGCGGCAGGCGCTGGTCTTCCAACGGGAGGCGGGTGCCCAGATCAGGCGGTACTTCATCGGTCGGGTGCTGCCGGTCTCCTGGCTGCGGTCGGGACGGTTGCCGCTGGTCCCCCGGAACAAGAAGCTGCGCATCCAGGTGGTGCACGCCGAGGACCTGGCGGAGGCGTACTGGTTGGCCCTGAGCGGCGACCACCGGGGCGCCTTCAACATCGCCGCGGAACCGGTGCTCGACGGACCGGTGCTCGCCGAGGAGATGGGCGGCCGGACGATACCGGTCCCGGTGTTCCTGCTCCGGATGGCGGCCAAGGCGGCCTGGCGGCTGCGGCTGCTGCCCACCGAGCCGGGTTGGATCGACCTCACCGCCGGGGTGCCGATCACCGACTGGTCCCGGGCCGAGCAGGAGTTGGGCTGGCGCCCACGGCACGACGCCCGGGAGGCGGTACGTGACCTGTTCGGCGGCATCGCCGTCGGTGCCGGCACCGAGACCTCGGTGCTGCGCCCGGAGCGCCGTGCGATGGGCCAGTTCGGACGTCAGACGTCACCCGGCTGACCAGCCCTCAGCGCAGGTCCTTCTCGTCGTCGGCGACCGGGCCACCGAGTTCGCCGGTCCCGTACGGGTCCAGCACCTGTCGCACCCGCCGGCCCCAGCGCTCGTGCGCGGCCTGCCGGCTGATCCCGGCCGCCCGTGCGATCAACTCCCAGGTCACGCCCCAGCGACGGAGGCCGATCAGGCTGCCGGTCGGGTCGATGCCGGTCTTCAGCTCGATCCGGAACCGGAGCAGTTGGGCCGCCACCTCGCGTTGGGCCCCGACCGGCCCGTCCTGCTCGGCCTGCCACTGCGCCGAGCCGGGTACGGGTCGGCCGCCGAGCAACAGGTCGGCCTGCTGGCTGGCCTCGTTTGCCGCAGCGTGCTCGGCGGCCTGGGCGGCCCGGGACACGTCGACGGTCAGCGCGGTGTTCATCAACTGATCCACTACGTCAAGGTATGCCTGACGAGGCTCGCTGTCCACCATTTTGGACTGTCGCTCACCCGCGCGTCGACGCTCAGCCCAGCCGCCACTTCTGGTTGGACGTCCCGGAGCACTGCCAGATCTGCAACCGCACCCCGTTGCCGGGCTTCGCGTCGATCACGTCGACACACCGGTCCGACCGTACGTTGACCAGGTCGGACGCCCTGTTCAGGGTGAACTTCTGCGACGCCCCGCCGTTGCAGTCGGCGAGCACCACCGCCGCCCCGTCGCTGGTCGACCGCCCCTGCACGTCCAGGCACTTGCCCACCGACCGTACGGTCCCGTCCGATGGGAAGGTGAACAACTGCCCGGCGGTCTGATGACAGTCCCACATCTGCAACTGGACGCCGACCGTCGGCGCACTGTTCGGGATGTCGATGCAGCGCCCGCTGCCGAGGCTGATGATCTCGTTCCCGGCAGGCTGCGCGGGCGGCTTCTGCGACGACTGCGGCTGCTGACCGGGATTCGCCGGGTTCGAGGTGGGGTTGCTCTGCCCCGGCGGTGGGGACTGTCCGGTGCCGGGCTGTCCCGGCACACCCGAGCCACCCGGGTTGGGCTGGCCGCCGCCGGGCTGAGCCGATCCGCCCGGCGCGGGCGACCCCGGGGGCGGAGTGCCCTGGAAGCCGTCCAGGACCAGCGAGAGGGAGCCCTGGTTGGTCGACCACTCGCCGTCCGGCGTGGTCCAGCCGATCGCGTACGGCCTGCCGTTGTGACTCACGAAGGTCCGGCTGATCGCGTGCATCCGCTCACCACCCGCCGCCGTGTACGTCCACTCCCACTCCGCCGCGCGCACGTGGTACGCCACCGTACGGATCCGGACCTGGCGGTAGTCGGGGTACCGGTCGCGCTCGGCCCGCTCCCGCGCCCGCAACTGGGCGACCAGGTCCGGCTTGACCGAGCGCGGCTCGTCGACACCGAGCACCCGCATGCCGTCCGGCTCCCGGAACTCGATCCGGTCACCGTCACGCAGTGACTGCCAACCGTCCGGCACGGGGACGGAGAAGTCCGGGTCGTCCCGGTAGTAGTGCCAGCCAGTCGCGGGTGGTGGCACCACCTGGGCGATCGACGCCTCCTCCAACCCGGGTGGGCTGGTGGGCGCCCAGGACGACTGGTTCGACCCGGCCTTGCCGCCGTGGCCACCGAACAGCTTGCCGTTGACCAGTGGCACGCTCACCACCAGCACGAGCAGCAGCGCGGCGGTGAGCGACGCGACCAGCCAACTCCGCCGCGCGCGTCCCCTGGTCGGGAGGCCCACGCCGCTTCCGGTCGTCGGGTCAGCGGTCTCCGCCTCCGGTGCGGTCGCGGCGGTACCCGTACGGGGCGCGGTGGCGAGGAACTCCGGCACGATCCGCGGTGGCGTGGCCGGGTCGGTGCCCGCGCCGGCACTCGGCTCCACCGTGCCTTCGCCGGCCCGTCGAACGCCCGCCGCGACCGAGTCACCCGCACCGGCCGAAGGGCCAGCTCCGGTGGTCGAAGCGCCCGTGCCGGTGGTCGAAGCGCCCGTGCCGGTGGTCGAAGCGCCCGTGCCGGTGGTCGAAGCGGCACCGGCCAGTCGCAGGAGGCGCTCCGCCTCCTCGGCACCGATCCGTTGCTCGGGATCCCGGCGCAACAGTCCCTCGAGCAGCACGGTCAGCGAACCGGCCCGCTGTGGTGGCGGCGGCAGCTCGGTGGCCAACGCCGCGAGGGTGGCGATGGCCGACGACCGGTTGTACGGCGTACGACCCTCCACGGCGGCGTAGAGCGTCGCGCCGAGCGACCAGAGGTCGGCGGCCGGACCGACGAGGCCGTCGGTGGCGCGTTCCGGGGCAAGGTAGGCGGGCGAGCCGAGCACGATGCCGGTCCGCGTCACGTGTGGGTCGCCGGGGACGGTCGCCAGCCCGAAATCGGTCAGTACCACCCGACCGTCGTCGGCGAGCAACACGTTCGCCGGCTTGACGTCCCGGTGCAGTACGCCGGCCCGGTGCGCGGCGCGCAGGGCGGCGAGCACGCCGAGGCCGATCTGCGCCACCCGCTCCGGCGCCATCGCCCCCTCGGCCTGGAGGACCTGGTGCAGCGAGCGCGACTGCACGAGTTCCATCACGATCCAGGGGTCGTCGCCGGTGTGCACCACGTCGTAGACGCGTACCACGTTGACCTGGTCGAGACGGGCGACCGCGCGCGCCTCGCGCATGGACCGCTCGCGCATTTCGTGGCGCTCGTCGTCGGTCAGTCCCGGTGGTGGAACCAACTCCTTGATGGCCACGTCTCGCTCGAGCATTTCGTCGCGAGCCTGCCACACCCGGCCCATACCGCCCTGTCCGAGCGGCTGTACCAGCCGGTAACGATTTGCGATCAACTGTCGGGGGGCGTCGCGCACGACAGGACCGTACCTGGAGTTGTTATCGCTCCCAATTTTCAGGGTGGTTGGATTGACGACAGTCGGAAACGTCACACCTGCCAACGCGGCTTAACGCACTACGCAATCCCGGATAGATCTCCGCTCTTGCGACTTCGCTTGTCGCCCATAGCGATGTTACCAACGCGTAGATCGATTACCGACGATATCCATCGACAGAATTCGAATTACCGGTGCGTTCCGCCCCGGCCGGGTCCGGCGATCCCGCACGGGTCCGGCCGGTGTGCCATGCTCTGCAACCGTGCTGTCGGACGAGTGGATTGTTGACGTGCTCGCGGCCCTACGGCCGATCACCTACGCGAAGGTTCCGGTGGAGGGGCGCTGGCAGCAGCCGCCGTACCCGGAGCGGACCGTCGGCGGCCGGTTGGTCGCGGTGTTGTGCGAGGACCCGGAGGTCGCCAGCCTGGTGCTGGACCGGGCCGACGGTACGGTGCTGTACCTGCCGGCCGACGAGGAACCGGCGCTGGTGAACCGCTCGCTTCCCCAACTGGTCGACGCCTCCCGGGCCTACACCCGGGCGGCCCGGCGGGCCCGCCGGATCGACGAGGACGACGACGAGGCCCTGGAGGCGCTGGCCGCCGAGACAGCCGGCGAGATCGGCCGGATCGACCCCGAGGCGGTACGCGACGAGAACCAGCTCTGGGCGGTCGCCACCGAGGAACTCGGTTACGGCCTCTGACCCGCGGTGCCGTGCGGAGGTCGGCGGCCGTCAGGTCCGGTCGGTGCCGTGCTCGCGGGCGGACGCAGCGGCCAGCCGGTCGAACGTGTCGACCAGGATCGCCCGGCGCTCGGCCCGGTAGTCCTCGGTCGGCTCCAACCCGTCGATGCTGCCGTCCCACACGGCCAGGTAGCGCCGCTTCCAGTCGGCGACCGTCTCCGGCGGCGGCAGCACGACGCCGACGTACCGCTGGTCGGCGAGGAGGCAGAGCAGTTCGAGGTTGCACGGGACGGCGACGCCCCAGTACTCGTCCGGCTCGATCCGGACCGGGTCCCCGGCCATCGCCTCGGCCACCTCGGTCACCAGCCGGTCGGTGACCATGGCGAGGTGGTCCGCGGCGGTGTCGTTGTCGAAGTTGCGGCTGCCCCAGCTTCCCACCCGACACTCCTCCCGGTTCCGGTCGCCGCCCATCATGCCGGACCGCGCGTCCGGTTCCGCAACCAGCCGTCACGGGGCATCCTGGACCGATGGTCGTACGGGTGGAGCGCAACGGTCCGATCACGACGGTCGTACTCGACCGGCCGGAACGCCGCAACGCGGTCGACGGGCCCACCGCCCGAGCCCTCGCCGACGCGTTCCGCGCCTTCGACGCCGACCCGACCGCGTCGGTCGCCGTGCTCTGGGGGGCCGGCGGCACGTTCTGCTCCGGCGCCGACCTCAAAGCCATCGGTACGCCGAGCGGCAACCGGGTCGAGCCGGACGGCGACGGACCGATGGGTCCCACCCGGATGCGGTTGGGCAAGCCGGTGATCGCCGCCATCGCCGGTCACGCCGTCGCCGGTGGCCTCGAACTCGCACTCTGGTGCGACCTGCGGATCGCCGAGTCGGACGCGGTGCTCGGTGTCTTCTGCCGACGCTTCGGCGTGCCGCTGATCGACGGTGGGACCGTACGGCTGCCCCGGCTGATCGGCGAGAGCAGGGCGATGGACCTGATCCTGACCGGGCGCGCGGTGCCGGCCGTCGAGGCGTACGAGATGGGTCTGGTGAACGGGCTGGCACCGCCCGGTGGCGCACGGGTGGCGGCGGAGGAACTCGCCGCCCAGCTCGCCGAGCTGCCGCAAACCTGCCTGCGCAACGACCGCCTGGCGCTGCTCGACGGCGCGGGCCGGCCGGAACCGGAAGCACTCGCGGTCGAACTCGGCTACGGAACGCGTTCGCTCGCCGCCGACGCGGCTGCCGGCGCGGCCCGGTTCGCCGCCGGGGCCGGTCGCCACGGCGGGCCGGTCTGAACGGTCTGAACCCCGGAAACGCGCGACGGCGGCGGCACGGTCACCCGGTCGGGGATGGCCGTGCCGCCGCCGCCATCGGCGCGGATGATCCAGGGGTCAGAAGTTACCCGCCGAGTTGCACTTCGCCTTCTGGTTCAGGCAGTTGCGGACCCGGGACGCCAGGGCGTCGTCGTCCCAGGCGTTGAAGAAGTCGGCGTGCATCGAGAAGGAGGTGCCGGAGGAGAGCGTGATGCCGTTGGTGTTCGCGCTCAGCGGGTAGCCGATCACGAAGGAGACCGAGGGGATCGGCACCGGGTGGCTCTTCGGGCAGGCGCCCGTGTGGTCGCCGTTCGCGACGTGCGCCTTGTGGTCCGGGCTGTCCAGGTGCTTGCCGTCCCAGCAGTCCGGGAAGGTGATCTGCCGGACGATGTGCGCGGTCGGGGCGCAGACCGGGAAGGTGCCGTCGGCGCTACGGCCGACCTCACCGCCGATGCCCGCGCACCAGAAGTGGTTACCCTGCTTGTCCGGGGTGTCGACCTGGTTCTTCGCGTCACCCACGACCATTCGGAATCCGAACGGGAACGGCTGGGTCTTGCTCGGGTCCTTGAGTCGGGAACCGTAGTAGACGGTCACGTCCTTCGGGTCGACGACCTTGCCGTTCTGCATCATCGTCGGCACCCAGTAGGCGGAGCGGTCCTGGGGCGAGTTGCAGGTGGTCGGTGCGGACGCGCGCAGCGATTCCGCGGTCGACTTGGCGTTGGTCGACTTGTTGCCCCAGAAGGTGTGGTTGTGCGAGGCGCCGACCAGACCCGGGAGCACGATCGGGTCGTCGTTGTTGTGGTGGCTGGTCGTGCAGCCGACGTTGAACTCGGCGACCCGGACCGGGTTACCGGTGATCGGCTTCGGCGTACGGGCGAAGAACGCCCTGGTCGCGGCGGCCTGTGCGGCCGGGTCGATGGTGATCCATCCGCCGGACGAGGTGGGCGGCTTGGTGCCGGCGGGGGCGGTCGGGTCGCCGCCACCACCCGGAGCGGAGGTGCCCCCGGGAGCACTCGGCGTGGCCGAGGGGCCACCGGGGGTGGCGCTCGGCGTACCGGGGGCGGCCGAGCCGGGACCGGTCGAGCCCATACCGGCCGAGCCGGACGGACCGGACGCTCCGGGATTTGACGGCAGTTCCTTACAACCACCGGCAAGCGCGACACTCAGCAGCAGCAGCGCGGTGACTGAACGACGTTGTCTGGGGGTGGGTCGCAAATTCATGTGGGAGCACACCTTTCTTCCGAGAGGGAAGACTACGAGCGTGCGCCCACTCTCTTCGAGCCAGAACGATTATTTCTGCCTTAAATCTCCGCTCAGCACTTAGCAGATCAGCTTACGGAAATCACCGCACTGTTGTTCTGGTCTCAATTCAGGGATTCTTTTCCAAAAACTGTAATCGGAATCCAGCCACCCGCTCAGCAAAACGGTCAGCGCCAGCCGTAACCGTGGCGCAGGGCCTGGCTGACCCGGTCGAAGCGGGCCCGGTCCAGCACCGCTCCCTCGCGTCGGATGCTGTCCTCGCGCATGGTCAGGACCCGGTCGAGGCGGAGGAAGCTCGGTCGCTTGTCCCGGTCCCACTCGCCCGGCCCGAGCGCGAACCAGTTCCGCTGGCCGTGGCGCTCGCTCTGGCTGGAGAGCATCAGACCGTACAGGGTCCGGCTCTTGCGGCCCACCACCAGCACCGGCCGGTCCTTGCCCTGCCGTGGGTCGTCCTCGTACGGCACCCAGGTCCAGACGATCTCACCCGGGTCGGCCTGCCCGTCCAGCTCCGGGGCGTACATGAGTTCACGGCGTTGCAGCGCCGCGACCTGGCGCCGACGCGCGATCTGGGCTGGGATCTGACCGGGGGTGGGGGCGGGACGACGCCGAGCGATCTGACCGACCCTCGCCGCCATGCCCCTCAGGAGATTCGCCACCTCGGCACCCTACCCCCGCCGGCTTCGGAACACGCAGCTACACCTGTTCAACGGGCTACCGACCATGACTCGATCGGTGAGCACATCGAATTCGATGTAGATACATGTTCTTTCGTGTACGAGACGAGCGAGTCATGCCCGCCGCCAGAAGGTGACGGCGGGAATCAGCTCGCGCGCAGGCGGTAGCCGAAGCCGCGCAGGGTTTCGATCACGTCCTCGCCGAGTTTTTTGCGCAACGTACTGACATAGACGTTGACCAGGTTGGTGCTCGGGTCGAAGTCGTAGCCCCAGGCGTGGGAGAGCAACTGCTCCCGGCTGAGCACTCGACCGGAGTGCCGGATCAGGGTTTCCAGCAGGGCGAACTCCCGCCCGGTCAGGGCCACGTCCCGGCCCCGCACGGTGACCCGCCGGGTCCAGAGATCCAGCCGTACGGGACCCGCGACCAGGACCCTCGGCTCGTCCGAGCCGACGTCGCGCAGTCGGGCCCGTACCCGGGCGAGCAGTTCCTCGAACCGGAACGGTTTGGTCATGTAGTCGTCGGCGCCCGCGTCCAGGCAGTCGACCACGTCGTGCACCCGGGCCCGACCGGTGAGGATCAGCACCGGCAGTCGGCGTCCCCGCTCGCGCAGCGCCCGGAGCACCTCCAGGCCGTCGCGGCCGGGCAGCCCGATGTCGAGCAGGAGCAGGTCGAAGTCGCCGGTCCGGCCGTACTGCTCGGCCTGCTCGCCGTCGGTGACGTGCACGGTCTGCCAGCCGTTGGCCTGTAGGCCCTTACGGAGGAACGACGCGATCTGCGGGTCGTCCTCAGCGATCAGAATCCTGGCCATCGTGCCAGCCCTCCCTCGTCTGTCGGGGTATCACCAGGGTGAAGGTGGCGCCGGCACCGGGCCGGCTGTGCAGTTCGGCCCGCCCGCCGTGCGACTCGGCGATCGCGCGGACGATGGAGAGGCCGAGGCCGGAGCCGGGGTAGCGCAGGTGCGCGTGGGTGCCCCGGCGGAACCGGTCGAAGATGTGCGCCTGGTCCTCCAGGGGCACACCGCAGCCGGTGTCGCGTACCCAGAGTCGGAACTCGGTGCCGGTCACGGCCGCGCCGAGCGCGACCACCTCGCTGTCCTCGGTGTGCCGTACGGCGTTGTCGGCGAGGTTGATCACCGCTTCGGTGAGCCGGTGCCGGTCGGCGACCACGATGCCGGCGCCCAGGTCGTCCACGTGCCATCGTCGGGGGGCCAGCGCGCTCAGTTTCACCGCCAGCTCCGCGACGAACAGCTCGACGTCGATCCGCTCCGGTTGCAGGAACTGCGGGTGCGCGACGTCCGCGAGCAGTTGCAGGTCGCCGACGATCCGCCCCATCCGCTCCAACTCGTCGGTGACCAACGCGATGGTGGACCGCCACTCCGGGAGATCGGTCTCCTCGGGGTCGAGCATGCTGAGGTTGCCCATCGAGATGGTCAGCGGGCCGCGCAGTTCGTGGCTCGCGTCGAGGATGAACTCCCGCTCCCGCCGGAAGACCGCCTCCAGCCGGTCGAGCATCGCGTTGAAGGTCAGCGCCATCTCGGCGGCCTCGCGCTGCCGACCCACCGGGATGCGCCGAGTCAGGTCCGACTGGGAGATCAGCCGGGCGGTCTCGGTGAGCTGCCGTACCGGGCCGAGCATCCGGCCGGTGAGCAGCCAGGCGCAGCCGGAGGCGAGCACGAGCACCCCGAGCACCGCACCGGCGCCGTACGTCTGCAGGTCGGCGATCTCCCGACGCTGGCTCACCGGCAGGATCGTCACCACGAAGGCGCCACTGCTCGCACCCACCCGGACCGGCAGGATCCCGTAGTACGCCTCACCGAGACGGGTCCGGTACGTGTCGATCGGTGGCAGACCGGCGCCCGGCGCGTACGAGCGCGCGGAGGTGGCGAAGACCCCCATGGTCGGTTCGGGTATCCGGTCGATCGGGAACCGAGTCAACGCGGCGTGGTGCAACTGGCCGTCGGCGAAGGCGAGCACCGCCTCCTCCTGACTCGGCACGTTACGCCGGAAGTAGGTGTCGAAGACCGGTTGTACGGAGGTGAAGGCGGCCCCGGTGAGGGGATCACGGCCGTCGGCGAGCAACCGGTTGATCTCCTGGAACTCCTGCTGCACCGCCTCGGCGACCCGGGTCTCCAGCCTGATCACCAGAACCTCGTGAACGGCGATCACGCAGAGCCCGCCGGCCAGGACGATCAGGGCGATGTACGAGAGCAGGATGCGCGTGTGGATGCTCCTGGCGACACGGGACCAGCCGGAGCGACCCAGCATCGGACAATCTCCTCCACGAAGCACTCGGCGGATGCGGTGGGCACAACCAGCTCACCACCACGTGTCGGCGCCCTAACGCATCGTACGTCCGAAGTAGAGGCATCGGGATTCATCGAATGGCTTGAGCAACTCGGCCGGCACTCGGCCACGAATGGCCGTTCCGACTAGCCTCTCTTACTCGATATCCCACCGTCATTCACGCATTGTTCAACTTCAGTTCATCTTCAAGGACGGCGGCGCTCACCCGACGCCCCAGCCGGGTGTAAGGAAGGGCCCCTTATTAACGCATAGCGTTAATAAGGGGCCCTTCCTTACACCTCAACGGCGAGGCGGATCAGCACGAGGCGTCAGCCAAAGGTGATCACCAACCGGGGTGGGTTGTCGCTTCCCTTCTCGCGACTGTTGAACGCCTGCTCCATCCCGTTGGCGTTCTCCACGCTGTCCCGGATCAGGAACCCGAAGTTGCCGGTCGCGTACATGCCGCCGACCTGCGTCGGAACCACCCACTCGCGGTAGCCGTTGCCCGACGCCGTGGTGGCCGCCGTGCCGGTGGTCGCCGGTTGGTTGTTCCACCGGACGTTCGCCTCGGACCAGGTGGCCCCGAGCGGGATCGCCTGCAACGTCCGTCCGGTCTTGTACGAGCCGGAGTAGAGCCGCAGCCGCGCGTCGACCACCTGGCAGCCCGACGGGATGGCCGGCAGGTTGAACCGGACCAGCACCCGGGCGTTGTTGCCCGACTTGCTGTCCACCTTGATCGACGAGTCCTGGCCGTAGTTGCTCGACGACGAGGACTGCAACACCCAACTGTCGGCGTTCGCCCCGAGCGTCACCGATCCCGGCGACGCGCAACTCGGCGGCGCGGAGACCGTCCAGGAGTACGTCGCCGGGGTGCCGTCCAGGTTGCCGGCCGGGTCGGTTCCGCGTACCCGGAACTGGTGGTTTCCGGCCACCATCCCGGTGTAGTTGACCGGAGAGACGCAGGCGCCGAACGCCGCCCCGTCGAGCGAGCACTCGAAGGTCGTGCCCGGCTCGTTCGCGGTGAAGGTGAACGCCGCAGTCGGACTGGTCGTCGTCGCCGGCGGGGTGCCGACGATCGAGGTCTCCGGCGCGGTCGTGTCCGGCGGTGGCTCCACCGTCCACTCGAAGACCGCCGGACTCTGGTCACCGGCCCCACTCCCGTTGACCGCCCGTACCTCGAACGAGTGGTCACCGACGGCGAGCCCGGTCAGCGTCCGGGGCGAGACGCACGGGGCGAACGCCGCCCCGTCCAGCGCGCACTCGAAGGTCGAGCCCGGCTGGCTGGAGCTGAAGGTGAAGGTGGCCGTGGTGCTGGTGGTGCTGAGGTCCGGCGCGGCGCTGATGGTGGTCTGCGGCGCGGTCGGCGTACCGGCCACCGTCCAGGAGTAGGTCGCCGGGGTGAGGTCGACGTTGTCCTCCTGGTCGACCGCCCGCACCTCGAACACGTGCGGCCCCGGCTCCAGCGCCGCCGGCAGGTCCAGGTTCGGATAGCCGTGCGGGCTGACACACTCCACGAAGTCGGCCTCGTTCTGGCTGTCGAGGCGGCATTCGAAGAGCAGTCCGGCCGGTGCGGTGACGTTGTCCGTACCGGAGAAGGTGAAGCTCGCCGAGGTGACCGTGCTCGGGTTCGCCGGCCCTGTGTTCACCACCGTCTCCGGCGGGGTGGCGTCCGGACCCGGGACCACCGCCCACTCGTGCTCGGCCATCTCCTCCTCGGTCGAGGTGACCCCGTCCAGGTCCACCGCGCGTACCCGCAGGTAGTGGTCGCCGATGGCCAGGTTGGCGAAGTCCGCCGGAGAGGTGCAGGTGGTGAACGGCGCCAGGTCGAGCGAGCACTCGAACCGGGCCACCGGCTCGTTCGCCACGAAGGCGAACGTGGCGGTCGTACTCGGATCCTCCGCCGCCGGTGCGACCACCAGGGTGACCACCGGCGGGCCGGTGATCGTCCAGGTCCGGGTGGCCGGCGTCGGTTCGACGTTGCCCTCCGCGTCCCGCGCCCGGACCTGGAACTCGTGCGTGCCGGGGAGCAGGTCCTCGTAGAGCACCGGGGAGACGCAGCCGGCGAACGCCGCCCCGTCCAACGCGCACTCGAAGGTGGCGTCCTCGTTGGCGAAGAAGGTGAACAACGCCGTACGAGCCGCGGTCTGGGCGGTCGGCCCGGCACTGATCGTGCTCACCGGCGGTACGCCGGGCGGCGAGAGCGCCACCACCCAGGTGTACGTCGCCGGTGTCGGGTCGACCTTGTCGGACAGGTCCACCGCCCGTACCTGGAACGTGTGCGTGCCCGCGGCCAGGTTGCCGTACGTCTGCGGGTTCTCGCACTCGGTCCAGGCGGCCTCGCTGGTGCTGTCCAGACGGCACTCGAACCCGAGGTCGAACAGTGCGGTGTTGTCGTCGATCCCGGTGAAGGTGAAGCTCGCCGAGGTGCTGTTGCTCGGGTTCGGCGGCTCGTCGACGATCAACGTGTCCGGTGGCGCGACCTCCGGCGGCGTCGGTGCCGAACCGTCGCAGGAGATCTGGTAACACTGCATCGGTTCGGTGTTGCCGGTGGCCCGGTTGCCACCGCCGTCGACGTTGCCGGTCTCCGCGTAGATGCCCCAGCCGCCGTTGTTGTTCGCCGTGTTGGCCGAGATCCGGTGACCGGCCTTGTTGACCGAGATGCCGTCACTGTTGTTGTTGCCGGCGGTGTTCCGGTCGATGACGTTGCCCGGTTCGGTGCTCTCCGGCAGCACCTCGGCCTCCACCGAGATGCCCTCGGAGGAGTTGCCACTGGCGGTGTTCAGGGTCACCACGTTGTTCAGCGACCCCGAGCCGAGCGCGATGCCGGTCGACGAGGAGTCGCTGGCGTCGTTCGACTCGATCCGGTTGCCGGACGACTGGTCCAGCTCGATCCCGGTGCTGTTGAACCGTACGTCGTTGCCGCGCAGTACGTTGTTCTGCGCCGCCTCCAGCGTGATTCCGCCGTCGCTGTGGTTGGTCACCACGTTCGCGATGGCGTCGTTCCCGCTGGACTCGACGATCGACAGGCCGGATTCGCTCTCGGTCAGCTCGTTGCCCTCCAACCGGTTGCCGTTCGACGCCGCCTCCAGGATCACCGCCGGGTCGGAGTTGTCGCCGACGGTGTTGCCGAGCACCGTGTTGTTGCTGGAGCCCTCCAGCCACAGCCCGGTCCCGCTGGACCCGGTGACCCGGTTCTCCTCGATCCGGTTGCCGCTGGCGCCCACCAGGTGGATGCCCTGGAGCGAACTGCCGGTGATCGTGTTGTTCAGCAGCAGGGCGCCCTGGGTGCCGCCGGCCAGCACGATGCCGGTCGCGTTCTGGGTCAGTTCGTTGCCCCGGACCAGGTTGCCCGCGCTGCCGTTGTCCGCGTCGACGAACTGGATGCCCGCCTCCTGGTTCCCGGTGAGGGTCAGGCTGGTGAGGATGTTGCCGGCCGTGCCGGCGTTCAACTGGAGGCCGTAGTCGAAGCCGCCGATCGAGCCGTTGGTGATCGTCACCTGGTCGTGTCCGTTGTTCCGGATGCCGACGCCCTGCCCGATTCCGTCGATCCCAAACCCGTTCAGGTCGATGGTGATGCCCGCCGCGCCGACCACCAGGCCGGCGTTGCCGCAGTTGGTCAGCCCGTTGGTGAGCAGCACGCTCTGGGTGAGCGTCTGGCCGCAGGTGACCTGCGTCGGCACCGGCGCCGGCCGAATCGACCAGGCGTGCGCCGCCGGGGTCGGGTCGGTGTTGCCGGCCGGGTCGGTGGCGCGCACCCGGAACTCGTGGTCGGTCGCCCAGAGCCCGACGTGGACCTGGGGCGAGACGCACGGGGTGAATGCCGAGCCGTCCAGGGAACACTCGAACGTCGAGCCCGCCTCGCTCGCCGAGAAGGAGAAGCTCGCGTCCGTACTGACGGTGGTGGCGTCGGGGGCCGAGTCGATCGTGGTGTCCGGCGGGGTGCTGTCCGCCGGGGCCGGCGAGATGGTCCAGGTGTACGCGGCCGGCGTCGGGTCGACGTTGCCGGCCAGGTCCACCGCCCGCACCTCGAAGACGTGCACGCCGAGCGCCAGCCCGGAGTAGGTCTTCGGGCTCAGGCACGGGCCGAACGCCGCGCCGTCGAGCCGGCACTGGTAACTCAGGTTCGGGCCGGGCGAGGCGTTGTCACTGCCCCGGAAGCCGAAGACGGCGACCGGGGTCGTGCTCGCCTGGTCCGGCGTGGAGAAGATGGTGGTGTTCGGCGGCGTCGAGTCCGGGCCGGGCGGCACCGCCGCCACGGTCCAGGTGTACGTCGCCGGGGTCAGGTCGACGTTGTCCGACGGGTCGATCGCCCGTACCTCGAACCGGTGCACCCCAGCGAAGAGGAAGTGGTACGAGGTCAGGCTGACACACTCGACCCAGTTGTCGACGTCCGGCGGCTGCGGCGGCTCACCGGGCTCCGGCTCGGGTGCCGGCGGGTCCGGCGGCGGGTCCAGCCGGCACTGGTAACGCAGCGCCGTGGGCGGGGCGACGTTGTCGGTGCCGGTGAACCCGAAGTGGATGCTGCCGAGACTGCTGCTCGGGTTCGGCGGCGTCGTGGTCAGCACGGTGTCCGGCCCGGTGAGGTCCGGTGCCGGCGGTTGGCCCGGCGTACCGGTGCCGCAGACCACGCCCCGGCACTGCTCCGGTTCGCCGTTGCCGCTGGCGACGTTGCCGCCGCCGTCGATGGTGCCCTCCTCGGCCGCGTCGATGCCGAACGCGGCGTTGTGGTGGACCACGTTGTCGGCCAGCCGGTGTCCGGCCTCCGGGACCGAGATGCCGTCGCCCTGGTTGCCGATCACCTCGTTCCGCTCGACCACGTTCGCGCCCAGCGGCACTCCCTCTGGGTCTACCGCCGCGCCCTCGACCGAGATGCCGCCGCCGGCCGAGCCGTTGACCACGTTGTCGATGACCCGGTTGCGCAGCGAGCCCGGCCCGACCGAGATGCCCGCGCCACCGGAGAAGCTGGCGTCGTTCCGCTCGACCAGGTTGTCGCTGGAGCCCTCCAGTTCCACGCCACCCGGGTTGTACCGGACGTCGTTGTCCCGCACCACGCTGCCGCTGGACCCGCCGAGCCCGATGCCGGAGTCGGCGGCCAGGTGCGAGACGTTCCCGATCACCTGGATCTCGTCGGAGTCCTCCACCGTCACCCCGGCGTCGCCGGTACGGGTCATCGTGTTGCCCTCGACCCGGTTACGGTGCGAACCCTCGGTGATGACGATGCCGCCGTCACCGGTGTCGGCGAGCGTGTTGCCGAGCAGCCGGTTGTCGCGGGCGTCCTCCAGCAGGAAACCGCCGTCACTGCCGACGGTCGGGTCGGCGGTCACGCCGCTGACCGTGTTCTCCTCGATCAGGTGCCCGCTGGCGTCCTGCATCCAGAGCGCCACCCCGAGGTTGCCGGTGAAGCTGTTCTCCGCCAGCACGCTGTTCTCCGAGCCGGCGACCAGGGAGACCCCGATCTCGTTGCCGGTGAACGTGTTGCCACGTACCTGGTTGGCGTTGCGGCCGTCGTCGGCGTTGGAGAGCTCGATCCCGGCGACCGCGTTGTCCCGTACGGTCAGCCCTTCGTAGAGGTTGAACCGGGAGCCGGCCATCACCGAGACGCCGTACGCGAACTGCTGCACGGTCCCGCCGGTGACCACCACGTTCTCGAAGCCGACGTTGCGTACGCCCGCCGGGCCGCCGAGTTCCGGCAGTTCGATCGGCGAACCCGGCTGACCGGGGAAGTAGCCCGGCCCGTCGACGGTGTGCCCGTCGAGGTCGATCTCGATGTTCGGCGCCCCGACCACCAACCCGTCCAGCGGACAGTTGGTCAGGTCGTTGAGCAGACGGGTGCTCTGGGTCAGCACCTGCCCGCAGGTGACCGTCGTCGCGACCGGGGCCGGCGGGGCCGGCGGCTGCGGTGCTCCCGGACCGTCGAAGCGGAGTACGAGCTGCGGCACCTGCGGCGGTTCGGCGATCGTGTTGCGCGAGGCGAACGAGGAGTCGTCCCCCTCACCCTCCTCGGCCGAGTCCCGGATCAGGAAGCCGTGGTTCGGCGCCCCGCCGAGCATCGCCGCGACCTGGCCGGTCACGTTCCACTCCCGGAACCCGGAACCGGAGCCGGTGGTCGCCGCGACGCCGACGGTCCCCGGCTGGTTCGCCCAGGTCACCTGCATCTCGGACCAGGCGGCGCCGATCGGGACCGCCTCCAGCGTCCGACCCACGTCACCGTTCGCGTGCATCCGCAGGGTCGCCCCGGTCAGCTCGCACGCCGCCGGCACGTCGGTCGGGAGCGGGAACCGGATCAGCGTACGGGCGTCCTCGCCGGGCGCCCGCGACCGGACACTGAGCCCCTCGGCGATGCCGAAGTTCTCCTGGGTGTTCGACTCGTCGATCCAGGCGTCCGCGTTCGCGCCGAGGATCACGTTCGAGGCGTCGCAGTCGGCCGGCGAGCCAACCGTCCAGGTGTACGTCGCCGGGGTCGGGTCGATGTTGTCGCCCTCGTCGATCGCCCGTACCTGCACGGTGTGCGAGCCGGTGGTCAGGTTGGAAAAGCTCCACGGGCTGGCGCACTCCAGCCAGGCCAGCTCGTCGGTGCTGTCGATCCGGCACTCGTACTCGAGCAGGTTGGTCGGGGTCAGGTCGTCGGTGCCGAGGAACGAGAACATCGCCGTACGTCCCGCGCTCGGGTTCGGCGGGGTGCTGGCGAAGGTCGTCTCCGGGGGCGTGATGTCGTCGCCGCCGGTGAAGATCCAGACCGCCGGGGACTGGTCGACGTTGCCGGCCCGGTCGATCGCCCGTACCTCCAGGGTGTTCTGCCCCAGCTCGATGTCGAGCAGCTCGTACGGGTTCGGACAGCCGACGAACATGAACTCCGGGTCCGGCGGCTCGGTCGGGTCCGGCGGGTCCGGCGGCTCGGTCGGGTCGTTGGTGAGCACCCGGCACTCGTAGAGCAGTTCCGCCGCCGGGGTGACGTTGTCGGTGCCGGCGAAGGTGAACGTGGCCCGCTCGGCCGCGAAGGTGGGGCCGGACGCGACCGATGTCTCCGGCGGGGTCAGGTCGGCCGCCGGGAACGGTCCCTCGTGTTCGAGCGCGCCGATGTCGCAGGTGGTGTTCTTCGGCCGGGTGACCCCCCGCTGGTCGACGGTGGCACACGGGGCGACGCCGCCGTCCAGGGCGAAGCTGTCGTCCTGGATCGCGTGTGTCATGGACGGGCCGCCGTTGTCCGCGATCGCGTCGATCTTCGGTTCGCCCGCGTTCGACCGGTCCCGGCTGCCGCGCAGGTAGCAGGAGTCGGCGCTGTCCAGGTTGCCGCCCTCGGAGCCGACCGCGAAGCTGCACTCGGGGCTGTAGAGGTTGCCGGCCACGATGGTGTTGCGCAGGATCACCGACGGGCTCGGCTCGACCGGGTAGTTGACCGAACCGCCCGGCTCGTCGCCGATACCGGCGCCGTGCGGCGCGACGTTGCGGTTGATGGTCACGTTGACCACCCGCAGTCCGGCGTCCGCGTCGGTGTAGAGACCACCACCGGCAACCTGGGCCACGTTCCCGGACGAGGTGGTGTTCTCGATCAGCGCCTCGGCGTCGCTGGCGTTGTAGATGCCGCCGCCGTACTGGCTGGCCCGGTTGTCCCAGAAGGTGGAGCCGGTGATCTGGAGCGTGCCGTCGGCGACGTTGGCGAAGCCGCCGCCGTGCTCGGCGCTGTTCTGGCTGACCGTGCTGTCGATGATGGAGAAGGCGCCGCTGCCCTGGCTCTCGATGCCGCCGCCGTCGGCCGCCGCGGTGTTGCCGGTGACGGTGAGCCGGGTCAGGGTGACCCGCATACCGTCGTTCTCCACACCACCGCCGCCCGCGTCCGAGCTGTTGTCGCGTACCAGGGCGTCGGTGACGGTAACCGGCCCGCCGGAGTGGATGGCGAGCCCACCGCCCTCGGCGATCGACTCGTTCTCGGTGAACGAGGCGCCGGTGACCGTCGCGCCACCGCTGCCGCCGAGGTAGAGGCCGGCACCGCCGCCGTCGCCGGAGACCGGGTCACCGGCGGAGTTGCCGGTGAAGACCGTGTTCCGTACAGTGCTGGCCCGCTCCGAGTCGGCCAGCACACCGCCGCCGCTGCCGTGCGCGGCGTTGCCCGAGACGGTGCCCCGGGTGAGCGTGAGCCGGGTCTTGGAGACGCTGCTGATCCCGCCGCCGTCGGCACCGGCGGTGTTCTGGGTCAACGCGGTGTCGGTGACCGAGAGCTCGACCTCGTGCTGGTTGGAGATGCCACCGCCGTCGCCGCCGGTCGCGTTTCCCCTGATCGTGGCGCCGGTGATCTCGACCCGGCCCTCGCCGTCGAGGTCGATCCCACCGCCGGAGACCCCGGCGTAGCTGTCCAGCACCGAGACGCCCTGTAGCCGGAGCACCCCGCTCGTCTCGCTGAGCACGGCACCGCCGCGCTCCACGTCGTACCCCTCACGGAGGGTGACTCCGGAGACGGTGACGTTGCCCGCGCTGTCGTGGATCTCGAACAGCCGGTCCAGGCCCCGGCGCTCGGCCGGGGAACCGGCCGGCGGCTGGCCGCCGTCCACGATGGTGCCGGCCGCGCCGGCACCGATGATCGAGAGCGGGCTGAGGATGTCGAGGTCGCCGGTGTCGTCGCCGTTGTCGCCGGCCGGTGCTCGGGTGATCTGGTACGTCCCGGCCGGCACCTGGATCGTGTCGGCCGGCAGGGTGGCGTTCGCCTCCTGGATCGCGGCGCGCAGCGTGCAGGTGTTGGCGCTGGTCCGGCAGATGCCGTTGCCGATGTTGACGTCGACCGCGTCGGCGGTGCTGTTGACGGTGAAGGTGACCGCCCAGACCGGCTGTACGGCGATCATGGTGGCCAGCAGGGAGAGCACCCCGATGACCGGAACCAGGATCCGGCGGCGTCTCGTTCTGCCGCCGGACCCGCGTCTTAACGTTGTCGATGGACTTATCTCGGTCATGCCGCCCCCACGGTCGGTCCGCTACCAGTTGGCGCCAGTGTTCAGAAGATCCATAAACCGGGGCTCAGCCGAAGGTGAGAACTTCTTTATCTGGCCTCCCGGCCCTGAGCTGGGCAGGATCGTCGATGAGAGGCTTCTCATGCGGCTCTCACCGCCAGGTCATCGGCGTTCGGCAACCTTGGTCCGATGAGCACACAGAAAGTCGCCACCGGCATCGGGTTGGCGGCGCTGGTGGGGCTGCTCACCGGCGTCGGGCTACCGGCGCTGCTGCCCCCGGACCCGGTACCGGCGATCCAGATCATCAGTCCGGCCGCACAGACCAGGACCGACGACGGGGTCCGCGATCCGGTCGACCAGACCGGCACCGCGAGCCTCGGCCCAGCCCAGACCGGAGACGATGATGACGACGACGCCGGCCAACCCGCCCGGGGAGGCGACGACGACGGACCAGCGGGAAACCCCTCCGGCGGAGGAGACGACGACGCCGGGGAACGCGACGACGACGCCCCCGCACGGAACGACGACGCCCCCGCACGGAACGACGACGCCGGGGGACGTGACGACGACGCCGCTGAGCGGAACGACGACGACGATGACGATGACGACGGCGGCGAGGACGAAGGCGGCGGCGAGGACGAAGGAGACGACGGGGACGACTGATCCGTCCGGTCGCCCCTGGCCCCGGTTGCTCGGGCTCGGGCTGCGGCTGCGGCTGCTCGGCTGGGCCCTCGCCCTGCTCGCGGTGGCGAGTCTCGCCTCGGTGGTGGTCATCCGTCAGGTGCTGCTCAACCAGCTCGAGAACCGGATCGGCACCGACATGCGCCAGGAGGTGACCGAGTTCCGTCGGCTGGTCGGCGGTCGCGACCCGACCAGCGGGCAGCCGTTCGGCACCGACCTGCGGGCGATCGCGGACACGTACCTGCTCCGCAACGAGCCGCAGGCGGGCGAGATGGTGCTGGTGCTGGTGGACGGCGTGTTCTACCGGGCGACCGAGGCGGCGCCGTACGACCTGAGCGGCGACGCCGCGCTGATCCGTGGCTGGTCCCGGCTGACCGACAGCGCGTACGGCCAGATCGAGCGGACACCGGCCGGCTCGGCCCACTGGCTCGCCGTACCCCTGATCATCGACGGCGCGGTACGCGGCCAGGTGGTGGTGGTCGAGTTCGGCGCCGAACGGCGGGCCGACATCGACCGGGCGATACGGCTGATGGCTCTCGCCTGCCTGCTGGTGATCGTGGTGGTCGCCGCCGGTGGCTACCTCGCCATGGGCCGGGCGCTGCGTCCGCTGCGGACGGTCACCGAGACCGCGCGCACGATCGAGGAGACCGACCTCAGCCGCCGGATCGAGGTCACCGGGACCGACGAGGTCGCCGACCTGGCCCACACGTTCAACGGGATGCTGGGCCGGCTGCACCGCGCGTTCGCCGCCCAACAGACGTTTGTCTCCGACGCCGGCCACGAACTGCGTACCCCGATCACCATCGTCCGGGGCCACCTGGAGCTGATGGGTGACGACCCGGACGAGCGGGCCGAGACGATCGCGCTGGTCACCGACGAACTGGACCGGATGAACCGGATGGTGAACGACCTGCTGATGCTCGCCAAGGCCGAGCAGCCCGACTTCCTGCACCCCGACCACGTGGAGGTCGCCCTGATGATGCACGACGTGTACGCCAAGGCGGTGGCCCTGGGCGACCGCGAGTGGCGAATCGGCACGATCGCCGAGGTGACCGTCTGGGCCGACCGGCAGCGGCTCACCCAGGCGCTGATGCAGCTCGCCCAGAACGCGGTCCAGTTCACCGGCCCCGGCGACTCCATCGAGATCGCCGCCCGGGTGGAGCATCCCGGCCAGGCCGAGCCCGGCCGGGTGCTGCTGACCGTACGGGACACCGGGGTGGGCATCGAGCCCGAGGACCGGGAGCGGATCTTCGCCCGGTTCGCCCGCGCCGAGCACGCGCGGGCTCGCGCCGAGGGTGCCGGGCTCGGCCTGGCGATCGTCGCCGCGATCGCCGAGGCGCATCGGGGGACCGTGGCGGTGGAGAGCATTCCGGGCGCCGGCTCAACCTTCACCCTGGTCCTGCCCGCCTCCTCGGTCCTGCCCACTTCATCCGTCCTGCCCGCTACATCCGTCCTGCCCGCGACCGTCGCCCCGGCGGACCTCGCCCCTGCCGATGTCGACCCGGGACGGGGGGCGGACCGGTGAACCGGGTACTGATCGCCGAGGACGAGCCCCGGATCGCCTCCTTCCTGACCAAGGGCCTGCGTGCGGCCGGGTACGTCACCACCGTCGTGACCAGCGGCATCGAGGTCGCCGTCGCGGCCCGTAGCGGCGACTTCGACGTACTGATCCTGGATCTGGGGTTGCCCGGTCAGGACGGGCTGGCGGCGCTGGCCCAGATCCGGGCCCGGGGTGAGCGGCTGCCGGTGATCGTGCTGACCGCCCGGGACGCCGTGCCGGACCGGGTGGCCGGGCTCGACCTCGGTGCCGACGACTACATGACCAAGCCGTTCAGCTTCGACGAGCTGCTGGCCCGGGTACGGGCCCGGCTGCGCGAGCACGGGCAGGCCACCCCGACGGTGGTCCAGGCCGGACCGATCCGGCTCGACCTGGTACGGCGTACCGCGACCGTGAACGGGGAACTGGTCGAGCTGACCGGCCGGGAGTTCCTGCTCGCCGAGACCCTGCTCCGGCATCCCGGCCAGGTGCTGAGCCGGGAACAGCTCCTGGACCGGGTCTGGGGGCTGGCGCACGATCCAGGATCGAACGTGGTCGACGTCTACATCGGTTACCTGCGCCGCAAGCTCGGCACCAACCTGATCCAGACCGTACGCGGCATCGGCTACCGCCTCGCCGGCTGAGGTGTAAGGAAGGGCCCCTTATTAACGCATAGCGTTAATAAGGGGCCCTTCCTTACACCTCACGGGTGGTCAGCCTCAGTTCGTTGAGGTAGCGCTTGACGACCCGGCCGTCGTAGCGGTCGTCGATCAGCCCGGCGATGCCGTCCAGCAGGCCCTTCCGGTCCGCCTCGGGCAGGGCAAGGTGATTCGAGTACGTCAACAGCAGGTCCAGGTACTCCGCCGTGGAGTAGGACACCTCGAACTCGTGCCGGTGGAAGGTCGCCGGCCCGAACCGCGAAGACTCCGAAACCTCCGCGTCGTCCCGGGGTATCTCGTCGGCGGGTCGCAGCCGCAGTCCGGGTGGGGTCGCCGGGTCGAACCGCTCGTAGTACTCCTGCATCTCGGCGAAGAATCCCACGGTCCCGCCGAGGACATGGTGGGTGGTGACCGTGGCGAGCAGCCCACCCGGGCGCAGTGCGTCGGCCGACTTGGCCATCCGCACCTCTGGGTCGATCCAGTGGAACGCGGTCGCGGAGAACACCACGTCGAACGGCTCGTCGGGCAGCGGCCAGCGCTCGAACGCACCGGTCACCACCTGCACCGAGTCACCGAAGCGGGCCAGGTTGCGGCGTGCCACGGCGGCCAACTCCGGTCCCAGCTCGACCGCCAGCAACCGGTAGCCCCGCTCCGCCAGCGGGATCGTGGCCTGGCCGGTGCCGCAGCCGATCTCCAGCACCCGCGAACCCGGGGTCGCCCCGGCACCGGCCAGATCGTCGAAGAGGGGCGCCGGGTACGTCGGGCGGATCCGGTCGTACCGCTCGGCGACCCGGTTGAAGGTTTCTCGCAGCTCAAGTCGGTCGGCAGCGCTCATCCCGGAAGAGTACGTTCCGTATCGGCTCGGGCGGAGACTGTCACAGCCCGGCGGTAACGTCGACGGTGACCAATTCGCGCAGCGTATCGGGGGTAACCAATGAGCACCTCACGACCGACGGCAATCCTGGGGCAGACGGCCGGATCGGAGCCGATCACCGAACTGGACGGCCGGTACAGCGACCATGGGGCCGAGCCGACGCCGTGGGCCGAGGCCCGCGAGTCGCTGGCCTCGGCCGAGTTGTACTGGCTGTCGACCGTGCGACCGGACGGGCGTCCGCACGTCACCCCGCTGCTGGCGGTCTGGCTCGACCACGCGCTGT
Organism: Micromonospora sp. NPDC050397; assembly: GCF_044901685.1. Classification (NCBI taxonomy): domain Bacteria; kingdom Bacillati; phylum Actinomycetota; class Actinomycetes; order Micromonosporales; family Micromonosporaceae; genus Micromonospora; species Micromonospora sp. NPDC050397. The sequence goes on along the minus strand of NZ_JBJDPS010000005.1, from coordinate 443,058 downwards.
ACGTCTGCACCGGACCGGACGAGCGCAAGGCCAGGAACCTCGCGGTGAACCCGCACTGCGTGCTGACCACCGGGAGCAACGCCCTGCACGAGGGGCTCGACCTGGTGGTGGAGGGCGACGCGGTCCGGCTCACCGACGACACCGCGCTGGCCCGGGTGGCCGATGCCTATGCCACGAAGTACGGCGAGGACTGGCGCTTCGAGGCGCGCGACGGCGCCTTCCACCACGTCAGCGGTGCCGGGCAGCCGGCACTGATGTTCGAGATCGCCCCGACCACCGCGTTCGGCTTCGGCAAGGGCAGCTACAGCCAGACCCGCTGGCGTTTCCCCCGCTGAGGCCGGAAATGTCGGTGGCTGTCCCTACCGTGGGTCATCGAAGCAGGACGGGACAAGGACAGCCCAACGAGAGGCGGCGTCATGACCACACCGACCAGCACCCTCACCGGCGAGCGCGCGGATCTGCTCGAAGCCCTGGGCCAGCAGCGCTGGTTCCTCCGCCACACCGTGCGTGACCTCACCGACGAGCAGGCGGCGCTGCGCACCACCGCCAGCGAGCTGTGCCTGGGTGGTCTGATCAAGCACGTGGCGCTGATCGAGCGGGGCTGGGCGCGGTTCGCCGTCGGTGGCGCCGAGGCGATGGTGCGCCGCGACGAGGACGAACCGGTCAACTGGGAGGACCACTTCCGGATGGTCGAGGGTGAGACGCTTGCCGGCCTGCTCGACGCGTACGAGCAGGTGGCCCGCGAGACCGACGAACTTGTCGCCACCCTCGACCTGGACCTGTCCCACCCACTGCCGGCGGAGCCCTGGTTCGAGCCGGGCAAGATTTGGTCGGTGCGGCGGGTGATCGCGCACCTGATCGCCGAGACCTCCCAGCACGCCGGTCACGCCGACATCCTCCGCGAGTCGCTGGACGGCTCGAAGTCGATGGGCTGAGCGGATTCTCATCTCCGGCTCACCCCCGCCTCATGGCCGCCCCGGATCGTCGCTGGTATGTCGACGACCACCAGCACCGACGAGCCGGGCGGACCAGCCGACCCGGATCTTGATCTGCTCACCGGGCCAAGCGCGGGCGAACTGCTGCGCACCGCCCTCCGACCGGCCGGCGGTGAGCTGCTCGCCTGGCGGGCGACCCAGGTCGAACACCAACCCGGCCACCGGTCCGTCGCGGCGTACCAGGCCCGGATCCGGTGGCCCGACGGGCGGGTCCGGGAGGAACGGCTCGCCGCCTGCACCGGGCGCCCACCGCGTGGCGCGGTGGTGCTCGACGACGGCACCGACCGGGTGTCGGCGTGGCGTTTCCCGTACGACCCGGACCTGCCCGCGCTGCGGATCGCCTACGACGAACGGATGGTCGGCGCGCTCCTGCGTGACCTCGGCCTCGGCGACGGCGGACCGGTGCGGCTGGAGGTGCGCGCTTACCGGCCCCGGCGACGGGCGGTGATCGAGGCGATCGGGTCCCGGCACCGGCTCTTCCTCAAGGTGGTTCGCCCGGACCAGGTACGCGACCTGCACGAACGGCACCGGTTACTGGTCGACGCCGGGCTGCCGGCCGCGCCCAGCCTCGGGTACACCCCGGACGGTCTGCTCGTGTTGCAGGCGCTTCCGGGCCGTACGCTCCGCCAGGCGCTGCACGCCCGCCAGTCCCCGCCACCGGGACGGGCGGTGCTCACCCTGCTGGACCGGCTGCCGGCCGAACTGGCCCAAGGTCGTCAACGCCGCTCCTGGCGGGAGAAGGCGCCGCACTACGCCTCGGTGCTGGGCGCGGCCCTGCCCGAGGTGGCGGGACGGGCGACCGCACTGGCCGAGGCGGTGGTGACCGAGTCTGGACCCGAGCCCCGTACGATCGTGCACGGCGACCTGTACGAGGGCCAGTTGCTGGTCGACGGTGAACGGATCTGCGGTCTGCTCGACATCGACACGGCCGGTCCGGGCGAGCGCCTCGACGACCTGGCCTGCCTGCTCGGGCACCTTTCCGTACTGGCGCTGATGCGTCCGGCCAGGGCCGGCACGATCCTCCGGGCCGGGGCGAGCTACCTGGCCGCGTTCGAGCGGGTGGTCGACCCGGCCGACCTGCGCTACCGGACCGCCGCGGTGGTGTTGTCGCTGGCCACCGGTCCGCACCGGGTTCAGGAGCGGGACTGGCAGGCGTCCACCCGGGACCGGCTGGACCTGGCCGATCAGTGGCTGACCAGCGCCCGCCGGCTCCGGCACCGGCCGCACGCCTGACGGAGCAAGCGCGCGCCTGACGACGCATGCACACGCCTGACGACGCAAGCACACGCCTGACGACGCAAGCGCGCGACTGGCGATGCAAGCGCGCGTCCGACCCGTACACGGATCGATGAAAGAGGTCTCACGTCTGACTCAGTCGCAGCTCATCGAGGTGCCCGAGGCTGGTGGGACAGGAAGCACACCGAGGAGGATGGTATGCAGATCAATCGACCGTGGCGGATCATCGCCGGGACGGGCGCGGCGGCCCTGGTGGTCGGACTGACGGCCGGTGCGGCGGCGGGGAACGACGGCATCGAGCTACGCGACAAGGTCAGCCCGATCCAGGTGAGCACCCAGTTGGAGAGCGCCGCCGTGGACGACTCACCCGAGTCGGCGGACAGCCCGTACCAGTCGCCGTTCGACTCCGCCAGCTCGGCCACCGACAGCCCGGACGATCCCGGATGGGTGGACCCGTCACCCGAGTCCGCGGACAGCGCGAACGCCTCGGCGGCCGACTCGCCCGCCGCGCCACCGGCCAAGAAGGCCACCGGCCCGGCGGACAAGGGCCAAAAGGCCACCGGTACGGCGGGCAAGGGCAAGGCCCCGGCCAAGCCGAAGAAGGCCGTCAACGACAGCCCGGACGACTCCCCTGCCCCGGTCCGCAAGCGCGGTGGCGGGGGCGGGGGCGACTCGGCGAACTCGGGTGGCTCCGCCGACTCCGGCGGTTCGGCCGACTGACGCCCCCGCCCAACCCCGTGCGGCCCGACCGACCCCGGTCGGGCCGCACCGCTCCGTGCTCGCCCCCGTCGTCCGGCACGCCGCTGCCCGCCAGACGCGCCGCTGCCCGCCAGACGCGCCGCTGACCAGTCAGGGCTGCTCGAACAGCGGGGTGTAGTTGGCGCGGAACATCCGCTCACCGAGCCCGGCCATCACCGCGTCACGGAGCACCGGCGCGAGCCCGAGTGCCCGGTCCCGACGGTGGGTCTGGGCGAGCACCCAGTCGACCCGTGGGCGACGGCGGGTTTCGTACCGGCCGAGTGCTTCGCCGATGTTGTCGGCGGCGGCCAACGATTCGGCCAGCACGATCGCGTCTTCCAGGGCCATCACGCCCCCCTGCGCCATGTTCGGGGAGGTGGCGTGTGCCGCGTCGCCGATCAGCAGCACTCCGCCCCGGGACCACGAGTCGAGCACGACCTCGCGGTTCGGCCCGGCGTAGACGGTGGCGGGGTCGGCGCCGTCGAGCGCGCCCAGCAACGTGGTCGCCGGTTCGCCGAACATGCTCCGTACCTCGTCCTGCCAGCCGGGGCGGTCCCCCACCGGGCCGGCGTTGTAGTAGCAGTAGACCTGGTCGGCGTTGATCGGGATGGTGAGGAACTGGGTTCCCGGCCCGAACCGGACCGACCAGACCGGTTCCGGATCGATTCGTGGGGCGAGAAACCGGTACGCGTACTGGCCGAGGGGTCGCGCCTGCTGCCCGTCGAAGGCCAGTCGACGTACCGTCGAATTCACCCCGTCGGCGCCGATCACCAGGTCGTACCGCTCGGTGCTCGTATCGTCGAACTCGACCGCGACCCGGTCGGACTCCGCGACCAGCGCGACCGGCTGCCGGCCCCAGCGGACCGACTGGTCGCCGATCGAGTCGAGCAGCACCCGGTGCAGCTCCGCGCGGTGCAGCGAGAGGCAGGGGCCGACGCCCTGCCACAGGTGCGCCACGTCGACCTCGAAGAGGCGGCGGGCGCGCCGGTTGGCGGTGCGCTGCCGCTTGATCTCCACCGCGAGGTCCCGGACCGGCCCGAGCAGTCCCAGCGTGTCCAGTGCTCGGGCCGCGTTCCCCGGCAGGTACAGGCCGGTGCCGGTCGACACGGGCCCGTCCGCCCGTTCGACCAGGTCGATCGTGGCTCCCCAGTCACGCAACGCCCTGACCGTGGCCAGTCCGGCGATGCCACCGCCGACGACGAGCACCCTGATTCCGTCACCGCGCACGCTCGGTCCCCCCGCATGTTCCGATCCAGCCCAGCCCAGCGTCCGTGGTCCCGTACGCCGGCCGGGCCACTGTACGAAAGAATCCGTCCGCCGCGACCGGTGAAGTGAACATGCTCTCGACGCTGAACCGGGCCGACCGCGCCCGGCACCCGAGCCCGCCCAACAGCCGCCCGACACCGGTCAGCCGGGTACGAGAGCCGTGCCGAGCAGTGCGCTCAGCCCGTACGCCACGATGCTCAGCGCGATCCCGAGTCCGATGGCAAAGAGGAAACCCTCGAAACCCGTCAACCGTTTTGATCGGATCGGTCCGTCGACGCCGGACAACTGTCCCGTCAGGATCGTCCGAGGATCGGGCCGCCAGCGCTCCTTCACCGCCCATACGAGCAGTCCGAGTCCGAACGGAATGCCGGCGATCCAGAACCAGAACCATTTTGTGCCCACCACCGGCGCCGGCCCCGGGATCAGGGCGAGCAGGAACACCAGCATCGCCAGGGCTGCCGCCACCTGGGCGATGTCCCCGAGCCGGTGCAGGTCGATCCCGGACCGCTCCGTCCGCGCGGCAACGCGCAACTCGGTGACGACCGGGTGCTCCGGCGGGTTGCCGCTGACCTGGCCAGCCGGGAACTCCACCGCATAGCTGGGCAGGGAGTCGAGGTAGCGGACCCGACCCGAGGTTGTCGTCCAGGTCACCATCTGGCCGCCAGTGCCGTGCTGGAGCGTGACCGTCGCTCCCCAGAACGGGTCGTTACGCCAGCCCCACCCGGTCGCGACGGAGCTGACCGCGCCCGCCGCGATGTCCCGTCGCGCCTGGTCGACGTCGCTCGCGCGGGGTGCCGACCACCAGGCCAGCGTGGCCCAGACAACCCAGAGCACGACCACGGTTGCGCGTACGACCTGGGCGAGCCGTGGCCGTCGGCTGCGCACCGACGCGCCGATCGGATTCATGCCTGCCCGGCCCGCGCGACGATCAGCATCACCGTCCCAGCCTCGCAGCACCATGCCACCGCACTGCCGACCGGGCACCGGGACGGCTATTCGAGGGTGACCACCCGGCCCTCGGTGGCGCTGATCCGGGCGGCGTCGAGGACTCGGAGGCTGGCCACGGCGTCCCACGGGTCAACCGGCACCGGGCCGTCGCCGCGTACGGCCGCCGCGAACGCCGGGTAGAACGTGTCCCAGCGGCCTCGCTCGGTGGCGACCGTCGTGCTTGTCGCACCACGCTGGACCCGGCCCCAGCGCTCCTCGCGCTCGACTCCCCAGCGCTCGCCCTCGCCCGCCGGTGTCCGGCCGGCGATCAGGGCGTCCTCCTGCCCGTCCACGCCGTCGACCAGGTAGCTGCCGGTCGTGCCGGTCACCCGGAACCTCGGCCCCGGCGCGCCCTGGACCCAGCTTCCCCAGAGCTGCGACCGTACGCCGCCGACGTGCTGCAACGCGACCAGGAAGTCGTCGTCACGGCCGTCCAGGTCGTCGCGTACCCGCATCTCGGCGTAGACCCGGGCGACCGGGCCGAACAGCGTCATCGCCTGGTCGACCAGGTGACTGCCGAAGTCGAGCAGGGTGCCGCCGCCCCCCGCCGGAGGACCGGGTACGGGAGCGAACCGTTCGAAGCGCGACTCGAAGCGGGTGACCGGCCCGAGCGCCCCCTCCTCGACCAGCCTCCGTACGGTCAACAGGTCGGAGTCCCAGCGCCGGTTCTGGTAGACGCTCAGCGGCACACCGGAGCGCTCGGCCAGTTCCACGATCTCGCGTGCGGTCGCGGAGTCCAGGGTGAACGGCTTGTCCACCACCACCGCCAGCCCCAGTCGGATCGCCTCCCGGGCCAGGTCGGCGTGGGTGGCCGCCGGGGTGGAGATCGCCACCGCGTCGACACCCGCCGCCGCGAGCGCGGCCAACGAGTCGTACGTCGCCGTGCCCGGCCACTCCCGGGCCAGTTCGTCCCGGCGCGACTCCGAGGTGGTCACCACCCCGACCAGCTCGACGCCGGGAGCCGAGGCGATCAGCGGCGCGTGGAAGTACCGCCCACCGAAGCCGTAACCGACGAGCCCGAACCGCAACGCGGAAGCTGACATGAGGTGATCATATGACCGCCCCGGGCAGCCGCTGACCTGCGACGGCTGCCCGGGGTGGTGTCATGCCGCCACTTCGAGCACGATCCGGAACCGGGCGTCGCCGGCCATCATCCGCCCGTACGCCTTCGGCGCCTCGGTCCACGGCATGGTCTCGGTCATCGCCCGAACCCCGTTGCGGGCGCTGAAGGCCACGGTCTGCTCGGTCTCGGCGGCGGTGCCGCCGAGGAAGCTGCTGATCCGGCGTCCGCCGCCCAGCAGGTCCGGAATGTTGACGGCGATCGGGTCGAAGGCCGCCCCGACGACCACCAGTTCGCCCCTCGGGGCCAGCCCGGCCAGCAGCGGCGACATCGAGGCGCCGCTCGCGGCGGTGGCGATGATCGCGTCGGCCCCGCCGAGTCGCTGGAGTGCCGCGCCCGGGTCCTCGGCGGCACTGTCGATGTAGTGGTCGGCACCGAGCCGCTCGGCCAGCGGCGCCTTCTCGGTGCCCCGGGCGATCGCGACCACGCGGTGGCCGAGCTTGCGGGCGTACTGGAGGCCCAGGTGGCCGAGGCCGCCGATGCCCTGGATCGCGACCAGCGCGCCGGGCCGCAGGTCCAGCCCGACCAGAGCCTTGTACGTGGTCATGCCGGCGCAGAGCAGGGGTGCCGCGTCCACCGCCGAGATGTCCTCCGGGATCCGGACGAGCCCGCTGGTGCGCGCGTACACCACCTCGGCGTAACCACCGTCGACGCTGCTGCCGGTCTGTGGCTGGTCGGTGCAGTGGATGAAGTCGCCGCGCCGGCAGTTGTCGCACTCGTTGCACTGGCCGCCCAGATAGCTGACACCGACCCGCTCACCCACCTGCCACAACGACACCCCGTCGCCGACGGCGTCGATCACGCCGACGATCTCGTGGCCGGGCACGACCGGCTGGCTCGGGTCGGCCCGGATCCCCTCGGCGGCGAACATGTCGGTGTGACAGACGCCGCAGGTCAGCACCCGCAGCCGCACCTGGCCCGGAGCCGGCGGGTGGAGTTCGCGGTTCACCAGCGCGAACTCGTGTGATCCGGTTACCTCGAAAGCGCGATAGGTGGACATGGGATTCCTCCAACTGGGTCCGTCCGTCGATGGCCGGACGCAAATATGACCGGTCGTCTTAGGCTCCGTCAAGCCGACCCAGGGACGATCAACCAGTGACGAAGGTCACGCCGAGTCAACCTTGACGAAACTTGAGACGACCGGTCACATTTGCACCGGAGGTGGCATCCGATGGCCAGGCGGAGCATGCGTACGGAGATCATCGAGGCGGGACTGGAGCAGTTCCACAGCCTCGGCTTCAACGCCGCCGGGGTGAAGGGGATCACCGACGCGGCCGGCGTCCCGAAGGGTTCGTTCTACAACCACTTCGACAGCAAGGAAGCCCTCGCCGTCGTCGCGCTCCAGGAGTACGGCGCCGGGCGCCGCCTGGCCGAGCTGCGCGATCCTGCCGTCGACCCGCTCACCCGTCTCCGCGCACACTTCGAGTTCCTCCGCGACGAGACCATCGGGTACGGCATCACCCGTGGCTGCATGATCGGAAACTTCGGCGCGGAGATCGCCGACCACAACGACACGATCCGTACGGCGGTGCGCGAGGCCCTGGCCGACTGGGCGGACGCGATCGAGGCGACCCTCGCCGACGCACAGCGCTCCGGGGAGGTACGCGCCGACCTGAACCCCGCGACCACCGCGCGCTTCCTGCTCAGCGCGTGGGAGGGGACCCTCATCGAGGCCCGTACCGACCGTTCGACCGAAGCCTTCGACGTCTTCTTCGCGATGACCTTCGACACCCTGCTGCGCTGAACGACCCGCACACAGAGGTGCCGCCGGGAGGTAGTCCTCCCGGCGGCACCTGTTACCGATTACGTGTTACCGCGCCGACTACGGGTTGACCGTGATGGTGAAGGTCGACGTGGTGTTCCGGATGTTCTGGAAGTTGTTGCTGAACCGTACGTTGTTGAAGGTCGCCGAACCGACCGCCGGCCCCTGACCGGGCTCGGGCAGCTCGTTCGCCCAGATCCCGAATCCGGACTTGGCGTCGAAGGCGTCACCGCTCTTCTGCGCCCCGCTGATCGAGATGTTGGTGAAGATGGTGTCGGTGACCGCCTGGGTCGCCTGACCACCGCTGTAGTTCGACTGGAACATGATGCCGTGGTACGTCGGGTCGATGATGTCAACGTTGTTTATCCGGATGGCCCGTAGCTCCTTCGACGCGGCGAAGACCCAGATCGCGGGGAAGGTCTGCGAGCCCCAGAAGTGGCCACCGGCCCGGACGATCGAGGCGTTCTCGATTGTCGTGAGCCCCGGACCGAACCCGATGAACGGGTAACCGAAGTCGAGCGAGCTGACCGTGATTCCGGAGTACGTCAGCATGTCGGCGATGTACATGTTGCGGAAGATGTTGTTCTGTCCGCCGTACACCGCGACACCCGCCGCGCGCCAGGTCAGCGTTGCGGTGAGGTTCTCGAACACGTTGCCGGTGTTCGCACCGCCGCCACTGTCGGTGGCGGAGAAGAGCGCGAACGCGTCGTCACCGTTGGTTCGACCCTCGACGTTGCTGATCAGGTTGTTGGTGCTGCCGTTGGTCATGTTCGTGCCGTCGGCGTACGTGTTCCGGATCCTGGAGTTCTTGATCGTGGTGTTGGTGACCCCCAGGCCCCAGAACATGCACATCTGGTGCTCCACCCAGATGTTGTCGAACGTCATGTTCGAGGTACGCGAGAAGTCGAACACCTTGCCCGGCCCGTCGTTGCGGGAGGTGTAGTTGCCGAAGTACGAGAATCCGGCGAAGGTCGACCCGTTCGCCGACGCCTCGGCCCGGAAGCCGACGTCGGTGTTCTCCTGACCCGCCGGGGCGGTGAACCGGGTGTACCAGGGACCGGCGCCGACGATCTGGAGCGCCTTGCCGTACACGTTGAACTTCGACTGGGTCGGGTAGGTGCCGGCGGGCAGGTAGACGCCGATCAGGTTGGCGTCCTGCCGGGCCCGGTCCAGGGCGTTCTGCACGTCCTGGTGGGTGAAGCCGGCCGGCACCGCGTACCGGGCCGGGTCCGGGTTGCCGGCGGCGGTGACCAGCTCCGTGTTGATGAAGTCGATCGCGTACGTGGTGGTGTTCGCGGCGTCCTTCTGGAGCTTGATCTTGCTGCCCGCCGGGATGGTGGCGTCCAGGAAGATGTTCGCCTCGTCGTAGATGTGCCGGGGCGCACCCGCACCCGGCGAGTTGCTCGGACCGGCCTCGGCGCCGTAGAGCCAGATGTACTTCGAGGTCAGCGGGATCGCCTTGTGGAACGTGTTGTTGACGTAGACGTTGAGCGTCGAGTTGATCCCGCCACCGCCCGGCGCGTCCGGGATGGAGAAGCGGGTGACCAGCGTGTTCGTGCTGGCCTTGGTGGTGAACTCGACGAAGTTGCCGGTCGAGTTCAGGGTCACCGCGCGGCGCCCGGAAGCCTCACCGGCCAGGTCGCCGATGACCCGGTTCGGCCCGACGACCTGCGCGCCGCCGCCGACCAGGGCATCCTCGGCCTCGTACATCTCGTACGGCAGGTTCGCCCCACGGCCGACGAAGAACCCGGTGGTGCTGGTGTTGTTGACCCGCTTCACCGGCAACTCGTTCGCGTCGTCGGCGAGCACGACTCGGACGTCGTACCGGCCGTTGACCGCGACCCAGGTGCCGAGGTTGACCGGGGCGGTGGTGGCGCCGGCCGCGATGGTGCCGGTGTAGGAGCCGGTCAGCGTACGCAGCACCGCGCCGTTGGTCGGGTTGACCACGGTGAGCGTGATGCCGTGGGCGCCACCGGCGGAGGCGACCGTGCCCTGGTTCTTGATCGCCACCGTGAAGGTGACCGTGTTGCCGGCCGCCGGGTTGCTCGGCGACCAGGCCACCGGCGAGACGACCAGGTCCGAGCTGGCGACCGGCGAGACGACGAGCGACGACGGGTTGGTGAAGCTGTTGTTGGCGTCGTTCTGTTCGATCACCGAGTTCGCCTCGTCGACCTTCGCGCTGAGCGGGTACGTTCCCGCGTCACGCGGACCGACGTTCGCGGTGACCGTGCTGGCGGCACCCGCCGCCAACGCGCCGACCGAGGCGGTGCCGGCGAGCGTCGTACCCAGGTAGAAGTTGACGTTGCTCGCCGGTGCGGCGGCGGTCCCGGCGTTGCGGACGGTGGCCGAGAGGGTGACCGCGTCGGTCTCCACCGGCGCGGCCGGGGTGAACGACATGCCGGTGATGGTCAGGTCCGGGTTCGGCGCGGGTACGCCGATGATCTGGATCTCGGCCACCTGCCCGCCCGGCGCGCCGCTGTTCGACGCGATCGAGAGCCGGACGTCGGCGACCGTGGCGCTGACCGGGATGGTCACCGTGTTGCCGGTCGCCGGGCTGAAGCTGTAGCCCTGCGCGCCGGAGATGCTGGTGAACGAGCTGCTGCTCTGCTCACGCCCGAGCACCGCGATGTTCTGCGTACGCGGACCCCAGGACGCGTCCGGGTTCAGCTTCACCACGATCTGGTTGACCGTGGCGTTGGCGCCCAGCGCGACGGTCAGCACGCTCGGGAAGTTGTTCCCCTCCCAGTAGGTGGCGACGTTGTTGTCGTTCGCGTTGGTCGGGACGAAGGTGAAGGTCGAGCCCGAGGCGGTGACGGGCTTGCCGACGGCCAGGTTCGACCCGCCCGGGGTGCTTCCGGTACGGGTGACCGTGTTGCTGTTGCCCGACTGGTTCCCCGCCGCGTCCTTCGCCCGCACGTAGTACGACACCGTCGCGGTCGCCGGCTGACTGTCCGTGTACGTCAACACGTTCCCCGCCACGCTGGTACGCAGCGTGCCGTTGGCGTAGACGTCGTACCCGGTCACCCCGACGTTGTCGCTCGACGCGCCCCAGGCCAGCCGGATCTGACCCGAGCCCGGCTCGGTGAAGGTCAGGTTCGACGGCGTGGTCGGCGCCTGGTTGTCCCCGCCCGGCGTGCCGGTACGGGTCACCGTGTTGCTGTTGCCCGACTGGTTCCCCGCCGCGTCCTTCGCCCGCACGTAGTACGACACCGTCGCGGTCGCCGGCTGACTGTCCGTGTACGTCAACACGTTCCCCGCCACGCTGGTACGCAGCGTGCCGTTGGCGTAGATGTCGTACCCGGTCACGCCGACGTTGTCGGTCGACGCGTTCCAGGTGAGCCGGATCTGGCCCGAGCCCGGTTGGGTGTAGGCCAGGTTGCCCGGTGCGGTCGGCGCCTGGGTGTCGCCCTCGGCCGGACCGTAGACCTCGAACTCGGAGAGCTGACCCGCCGGCCAGCCCGTGTTCGCGGTGATGTTGAGCCGGACGTACCGGGCGGTGGCGGTGTTGAAGTTGATCGTCACGGTGTTGCCGGTGGCCGGGTTGAAGGTGTAACCGGCCGACGCGACGATGGTGGAGAAGGGGCCACCGCTGTTGCTGCTGCCCTGCACGCTGAGCGTCTGCGTACGGGTCTGCCAGGCGGTGGCCGGCGGCAGCTTCAGCACCAGCCGGTTCACCCCGACGGCGGAGCCGAGGTCGGCCTGGATCCACTGTGGGAAGGCGTTGTTGGCGCTCTCCCAGTAGGAGTTGGCGTTGCCGTCGTTGGCGTTGCCGGCGCCGTAGACGTCAACGAAGCTGCTCGCCGACATCGACACCACGGCCGCGGCGGCGGCGAGGTTGACGTTCGAGACGGCTGCCTCGTGCGCCTCCAGTTCAGCGATCTGCGCGCCCGCCGCACCACTGTTGGCGCTGACGTCGGCGCGGACGTACCGGGTGTTGGTGGCCGGGAACTTGACGGTCACCAGGTTGCCGGCCGACGGGCTGAAGGTGTAGCTGGCCGACCCGACGATGGTGCTGTACGCCGAGCCGTCCGGGCTGCCCTGGAGCGCGAGCGTCTGGCTCCGCTCGGACCAGCCCTTGGGCAGCTTGAGCGTGACCCGGTCGATGGTGGTGCTGCGGCCGAGGTCGACCGTGGCAGCCTGTGGCCAGGCACCGCTGCCCTGCCAGTAGCTGCCCTGGTCGCCGTCGGCGATCTTCGCGGCCTCGTGGCCGACGCTGGCGCTGGTCGCCGCGGCGGCCTTGCCTGCGGTGTTCGGGCTCGCCTGGTCGACGGGCGCGGCTGACGCCGGCAGCGACGGCGCGAGCGCGACGACCATACCGGTCGCGAGCGTCGCCGCCAGTGGGCGCCAGGGGACGGGGTTGGTTCTCATTGCGTTCCTCCAACTTCGGGCTGGAACGTCAGAAGGGGGTGGTGGTGCATGGATCCAACGGAATGGCGACGCGGGTAAGGAAGGGCCCCTTGTTAACCAATAGCGATAACTAGGGGCCCTTCCTTACACCTCAGGAGGTGTAGATCTCGTATTCGGAGAGTTGGGCGGCGGGCCAGCCGGTGTTGCCGGTGAAGGTCAGGCGCAGGTAGCGCTGCGAGGTCGCCGGGAAGGTGACCGTGACGGTGTTGCCCGAGGCCGGGTTGAAGGTGTAGCCGGCCGACGCCTTGACCGTCGTGTACGGCGGCGTTCCCGAAGTCGAGCCGAGCACCGACAGCGTCTGGGTACGGGTCTGCCACGCCGCCGCTGGTGGCAGCTTCAGCACCACCCGGGACACCGAGCGGACCTGCCCGAGGTCGACCGTGATCGACTGCGGGAAGGAGCTGTTCGCGCTCTCCCAGTAGGTGTTCGGGTTGCCGTCGACCGCGTTGGCGCCGCCGTAGACGTCCGCCACGCTGGTCACCGTCGCCGGCCGCCCGGCGGCCAGGTTGCTGTTCGCCGGTGGCGTGGTCGGTGGCGGGGTGGTCGCCGGTGGCGGGGTGGTCGGCGGAGGTGTGGTGGGCGGCGGGGTGCCGCCGGTGCCGTACACCTCGAACTCGGAGACCTGCCCGGCCGGCCAGCCGGTGTTGCCGGTGAAGTTCAACCGCAGGTAGCGGCGGTTCTGCGCGGGCAGGGCGATCGACACCGCGTTGCCGCTGGCCGGGTTGAAGGTGTAACCGGCCGACGGGACGATCACCGGGAAGCTGCCGTCCGACGAGCCCTGCACGCTGAAGGTCTGGGTACGCGTCTCCCAGCCCGGCGGCAGCTTCACCACCACCCGGTTGGTGTTCACCACGGCTCCCAGGTCGACCGTCAGCGACTGCGGGAAGGCGCCGTTCGCGCTCTCCCAGTAGCTGGCGGCGGTGCCGTCGTTCGCGTTCGACGCGACGTACGACTGCGAGGTGCTGGTCGCGGTGATGGACTTGCCCTGGGCCAGGTTGCCGTTGGTCGGCGGCGTGGTCGGCGGGGTCGTCGGTGGCGTGGTCGGCGGGTTGGACGGGGTGGTGGTCGGTGGTGGGCTGGTCGGGCCGTTGTTCCAGACCGGCGCCGGCCAGGGACCGCAGTCCGGGGTGGCGGTGTACCAGCCCGAGTTGCCGGGTCCCTGGGTGATCTGGAAGCCGCTGCCGACGCAGTTGTGGATCGGCCTCGGTTGGGCGATCCCACTGGCCCGTACGTTGGTGAAGGAGACCTGGCTGGCCGCCTGCACCTGGAGCGCGTACGTCCCCGCCCCGACGATGTTGACGTTGTTCAGGAAGATCCCGTTGGTCTGCCCCTCGATCCAGTGCAGCGCCGCGTACGAGCTGTCCAGGATGTCGGTGTCGGTGATGTTGATGGTGGGGTTCTGGAAGCCCTGGTTGAGCGCGGAGAACCAGATCGCCCCGACACCGAAGTTCCAGTTGTAGTCCGAGTTGCCGTTGCGGATCAGGGTGTTGCGGGCGATCGTCCAGGTGCCGAGCACCGAGGTCGCGCCCTGCACGCCGGGGTAGCGGTTCGCCACGTGGATGCCGCCGCCGTTGGTGAGCGAGTCGGCGGTCACGTTGTCGGTGATCTTGATGTCCCGACCGCCGTAGCTGACCAGGTGGTTCGCCAGCAGCGTGACACCGATGGTGTTGTGGGTGAATGAGTTGTTGACGTTCGGTACGTTCTGCGCCCACATCGCGAGCGCGTCGTCACCGGTGTTGCGTACGAACGTGTTCGTCACGGTGGAGTTGGTGACGCCGGTGTGGAAGTTCACCCCGTCCGCGGTCTGGTCCAGAATCCGGCTGTTGCGGATGGTGAAGTTGTCCATCGGGCCGTCCATCCAGGCCCCGACCTTGGTGTGCTGCATCCAGATGTTGTCGATGACCGAGTCGGTCATCGCCCCGCCGAACGCGTTGACCTGGTCGTCGTCGATCCGCTCCCGGATGTCGCCGATGATGGCGAAGTCGCGCACGGTCACGTTGCGGCTGGGGCCGTTCGCCTCGTGCGGGCGTACCGGACCGGTGTAGCCGCCGCCGGGGACGTACTTGCCGTAGATGCCGGCGGCCCGGTTGCGCTGGGTCGGGTGCCGCCCGCCGAGCACCGAATACCACGGGCCGGCGCCGCGCAGCGTCACCCGGTCGACGACCACGTGGTCCCAGAGGGTGAAGTTGCCGGCCGGAATCCAGACCGCCCGGCCCTGGGCCGCGCCCGCGTCGACCGCCGCCTGGAAGTTTGCGGTCGAGTCGGTCGCGCCGGTCGGGTCGGCGCCGAAGTCGGTGACCACGTCGATCACGTTCGCCGGCTTCGCGATCGGCCCGCCGACCAGCTCGAAGTCGGCGAGGTCGATGGTGAAGGTCGGCGACTGGGCGGTCGAGGCGACCTGGAGCCGGACCTTGGTGCCGGCCGGGTAGGTCGACCCGAACAGGGTCCGGGCCTCGTCGTAGAAGTGGTGCGGGTTGGTGTCACCCGGGTTGTTGTTGAACGGGTAACCGCCGTAGTACCAGCCGTACTTCGAGGTCACCGGGACGGCCTTCACCACGTTGCCGTTGATCCGCAGGTCGATGGTGGCGTCCCGGCCGGTGCCGGCGGGACTGTCCGGGATGCTGTACCGGAAGGTCACCGCGTCGGCCGGCTTGGTGAGGGTGAACTCGACGTACTCGCCGACCGCGTCCAGGGTTACCGCTTCCCGGCCGGATGCCTCGGACGGGAGCTGACCGTAGTAACGGGTCGGTCCGATCTTCGAACCGTTGTGGACGACGTTCTCCGCCTCCTGCTCGACGAAGGGCACGGTGGCACCGCGACCGACGATGTCGAACGGGGAGAGACCGGCGGCCTGGGCGGGCGCCGCCGACGTGAGCGTGAGGACACTGATCGAGGCCGCGGCCATCGCGGTGCTGGCGAGGACTGCCAGCCCGACCCGGGCGCGGTTGGTACGAGGTGCGGTGGTGGTGCCGGGCGTGGGCGCGCCGGCGGTATGGATGGCCATTGGATCCCTTTCGTCAGGAAAACCAATTCCCCCGTGCGTGGAGCCGCGTGGAACCGCGTGGAGCCGTGCGTCAGCGATGGTTCAGTGCGCGTGGACCTCCCGTTCGGATACCGGCCGGGGTTCCGGCCGGTGGTGGTGGCGGCGGCTTTCGTACGTGTCGCACCGCCACCGGAAAATCTCGGGGTACGGCGTGTCCGCCGACGGCGGGGTCGGCGTCCCCACCCCCGGCGGACACCACCGCGCCGTCGCGCTCGGCCCGGGTGGGCCCGGGGCCGAGCCGGACGTACCCGGCGACTCGGCGGCCCGCGTACGCCACCGGCGACCGCCGGTGCGACGGGCGCACCGGTTGACACGCCGGTCGCCCGGTCGCGCCGGCACGGGTCGTGCCTGCGGCGGCATACGCGTGGGCCATCGTCAGACCGTTCCGGTCCGCAGCCAGACGGCAGTGTCCGGGGGCAGCAGGTCCCCGTCCAGCGGGCCGCTGGCCAGCAGTTGGTGCTGGTGCGCCGGGAGCGGCACCGAGACCCCGGAGAGGTTCACCACGCAGGCGAAGTGGTCGTCCCGGGCGAAGGCCAACACGTCGTCCGGCGCGTCCAGCCAGCTCATCGGGCCGTCGCCGAGGCCGCTCTCGGCCCGCCGGATCCGGATCGCCGCCTGGTAGAGCGCGAGCATCGACGACGGGTCGCCGGTCTGCGCCTGGGCGGTACGTCCCTTCCACTCCGCCGGCTGCGACAGCCACGGCGCGGCGGTGGCGTCGTCCGGGCTGAAGCCGAACGGGGACGCGTCACCGGACCACGGCAACGGCACCCGGCAGCCGTCCCGGCCCGGGTCGACGTAACCGGAGCGGGGCCACATCGGGTCGGTACGTTCGCTCGGCGGCACGTCGACCTCCCAGAGCCCGAGTTCCTCGCCCTGGTAGACGTACGCGGCGCCGGGCAGGGCGAGCGAGAGCAGCGCCGCCGCACGGGCCCGCACGGTGCCCAGTTCCAGGTCGGTGAAGATGCCCTCGCGCTTCTTGGCGAAGCTGAACGTGGTGTCCTCCCGACCGTACCGGGTCACGTGCCGGGTGACGTCGTGGTTGGAGAGCACCCAGGTGGCCGGCGCACCGACCGGGGCGTGCGCGTGCAACGTGCCGTCGATGCTCTCGCGCAGCGCGGAGGCGTCCCACGCGCAGCCGAGAAAGTCGAAGTTGAAGGCGGCGTGCAGCTCGTCCGGGCGCAGGTAGTTGGTGAACCGCTGCCGGTCGGGCATCCAGACCTCGCCGATCAGCGCCCGGTCACCGGGGTACTCGTCGGCGACCCGGCGCCAGGCCCGGTAGATGTCGTGCACCCCGTCCTGGTCCCGGAACGGGTGCGGCCGGTCGGGCCGGGTCTCCGGCAGCGTGCCGTCCTTGACCAGCAGACCGGCCGAGTCGATCCGGATGCCGTCCACCCCCCGGTCGAACCAGAATCGCAGGATGTCCTCGAACTCGGCCCGGACCAGCGGGTGTTCCCAGTTGAGGTCCGGCTGCTCGGCGGTGAACAGGTGCAGGTACCAGTCGCCCGGGGTGCCGTCCGGGTTGGTGGTACGGGTCCAGGTCTCACCACCGAACTCGCCGACCCAGTCGGTCGGCCGCTGGTCACCGTTCGGGCCCCGACCGGGGCGGAACCAGAACAGGTCCCGCTCGGGTGCGCCGGGCCCACCGGCGAGTGCGGCCTGGAACCACGGGTGCGCGTCGGAGCAGTGGTTGGGCACCACGTCGACGATGGTCCGGATGCCGAGCGCGTGCGCCTCCGCGATCAGCGCCTCGGCCTCGGGCAGGGTGCCGAAGACCGGGTCGATGTCGCGGTAGTCGGCCACGTCGTAACCGGCGTCCGCCATCGGGGACGGGTACCAGGGACTGAACCAGATGGCGTCGACGCCGAGCGCGGACAGGTGATTCAGCCGGGAGCGGATGCCGGCGATGTCGCCGATGCCGTCGCCGTTGCCGTCGGCGAAACTACGTGGGTACACCTGGTAGATCACCGCTCCACGCCACCACGGACTGTTGTCTGCTGTGGACACGAGCACCTGCTTTCTGCGTCATACGTCGGCGTCTACGCCAGACCTGGGGATGTGTATCGGGCGAACGACCGTTGTCCGCCGCGCGAGTGTCGCTGGAGGTGGGCTACCCCTTGAGGCTGCCCGTGGTCAGACCGGACATGATGTTGCGCTGGAAGATCAGGAAGATGATGACGGTCGGGATCGCGGCGATCACCGACGCGGCGATCACCACGTTCATCGGCGTACCGCCGGAGAAGGCGTAGATGCCGACGCTGACCGTCCGGGTCTCCGGTGACGGCATGACCAGCTTCGGCCAGAGGAAGTCCTTCCAGACCACCGTGACGGCGAAGATGGCGACCACGCCGAGGATGGGACGCGACATCGGCAGGATGATCGACCAGAGCGTGCGCAGCGGCGTGGCCCCGTCCATCATGGCCGCCGCCATCAGGTCCTCCGGGATCGAGTCGAAGAACCGCTTCAGCAGGAAGATGTTGAAGGCGTTGGCGACCAGGGGCAGCCAGATCGCGAACGGCGAGTCGAGCAGGTTGACGTGCAGGATCGGCAGGTCGATCACGGTCACGTACTGCGGCACGATGAGGACCATCGCCGGGATCATCAGGGTCGCCAGCATCAGGCCGAGGATCACGTTGCCGAAGATCGGTCGGAGCTTGGACAACGCGTACGCCGCCGCGGTGTCGAAGACGAGCTGGAACAGCACCGCCCCGGCGGCGTAGTAGAACGTGTTGAACAGCAGCTTCGCCAGGTCCAGGTTGTGCCACGCGTCGGTGTAGTTCTGCCACTGCGGGTCCTGCGGGAACAGCGACGGCGGGGTCTGCGCGATCTCCTGCCCCGACTTGAGCGCTCCGGTGACCATCCAGTAGAGCGGCCCGAGGAAGACGAGCGTGAACCCCACGACGACAACGGTGAGCAGCGTCCAGTAGATCACCTTGCCGCGGCCCCGTCTGAGCTGGGCTTGGGAGATGAGGGTACGGGTCCCGGAGTCCTGTGCCATGGTCGCCTGTCCTAGTCCTGTCTCGCGCTCAGTCGCACGTACACGGCGGAGAAGCCGGCCAGCACCACCAGCATGATCACGCCGAGCGCGGCGGCCCCGTTGAGGTCGTTCTGGAAGAACCCGTGCTGGTAGATGAGGTACGCGACCGAGGTGGCCGAGTCCTCCGAGCCCGCGCCGTTGGCGAGGATCAGCGGCTCGATGAAGAGCTGCATGGTGGCCACGATCTGGAGCATCGCCAGCAGCGCGAGGATCAGCCGGGTCTGCGGGATCGTCACGTTGACGATCCGCCGCCAGAGCCCGGCGCCGTCGAGTTCGGCCGCCTCGTACAGCTCGCCCGGTACGTTCTGCAGCGCCGCCAGGTAGATCAGCACCGCGCTGCCCATGTTCATCCAGGTCGACGCGATCACCATCGCCGGCATCGTCATCTCGGGCGACTGCATCCACTGCGACGTGGGCAGGTGCAGTGCCTTGAGGATCGCGTTGAAGAGTCCCGCCTCGCTCGGGTCGTACGCGTAGAACTTGAACAGGAACAGCGCCGACGCGGGCGGCAGCATCACCGGCAGGTAGACCAGGATCCGCAGGTAGCCCTTGGCGTGGCGGAACTCGTTGAGCAGGATCGCCACGAAGAACGGCACCCCGTAGCCGAGCAGGAGCGCGAGGACCGTGAAGTAGATGGTGTTCTGCCAGGCGGTCCAGAAGCTCGGGTCGGCCACGATGCGGACGTAGTTGTCCCAGCCCACCCAGGTGGTCTCGCCGCGCCGGGTCCGCTGGAAGCTCATCACGATGCCACGGATCATCGGGTACCAGGAGAAGACGATGAAGCAGAGCACCGCGCCGATCAGGAACGCGTGACCGGTGAGGTTGTCCCGTACCTTGCGGCCGAGGTTCGTACGTTCCGGCCGGGCCGAGTACGGCGACGCGGGGCGACCCGGCTTCCTGGTGGTGGTCCCCGGGGCGGTGGTGATCGCCAAGGCAACTCCTGGGTGTGTCGGTGACACCGGCGGTGCGGCGGGTGGTGTGGGGACCGGAGCACCGGCCCCCACACCCGTGGATCAGCTCTCGGCGGCGAGGAGCTGGTTGACCTTCTCCTCAGCCGTCTTGAGCAGCGCGTCGATGTTCGAGTTCGGGCTGGTCAGCACCCCGGACATCGCGGCGTCGAGCACGGCGTAGATCGCCTGCGCGTTGCGCGGCTCACCCTTGATCGGCACCGGGTTCGCCTCGAAGATCGCGAAGTTCGTGGTGTCGACGTTCGCGTTCGCCTTGCGCAGTTCGAGCTCCTGCTTGTGCGCCTCGCTGCCGTTGGTGAAGAGCAGCGGCTGGGGCAGGCCCACCGGGTAGTTCTGCGGCTTGGCCCGGACGTAGTCGAACTGGCCCTTGCCCGGCGTCAGCTTCTGGTACGTGATCCACTTCAGACCGGCCTTGACCTGCTCGGGAGTGAGGCCCTTCTTGAAGAAGTAGCCCTCGCCACCGCCGAGCGTGCCCTTCGCCGGGCCGTCCTGGCCGGGCAGCGGGGCCATCGCCCAGTCCTGGAACTTGCCCTGGAACTGGCTGACGATGGCCTGGGTGGCGTCCGGCGCGCCGATGAACATGCCGACCTTGCCCGCACCGGCGTTGGTGAGCAGGTCACCCCACTGGAGGAGCTGGCGGTCGCCCATGCTGTTGTCGCCGTACCGCATGTCCTTGAGGTTCTGCAGGACCTGCTTGCCCATGGCGTTGTTGAAGTCGGCCTTCTTGCCGTCGGCGGAGAGCACCTGGCCGCCCTGCGAGTAGATCAGGGAGGTGAAGTGCCAGCCGCCGGTGTTGCCGGCGCTGTACTCCGAGTAACCGGCGATGCCGTTGCCGAGCGCGGAGATCTTCTTGGCCGCGGCCCGCACCTCGCCCCAGGTCTTCGGCGGGTTGTTCGGGTCGAGCCCGGCCTGCTGGAACAGGACCTTGTTGTAGACCAGGCCCATCGAGTAGTTCTTCACCGGTACGGCGTAGATCTTGCCGCCGTCGGTGAAGACCTCCTTGAGCGCCGGGTCGATGCTGTCCCAGGTCGGTACGGTCTCCTTGGTGGCGAACTCGGTGATGTCCATCGCCTGGCCGGAGTCGAGCACCTGCTGGACGTCGGTCATGTAGCCGTAGAACAGGTCGGTCACGGTGCCACCGGCGAGCCGGGCGGTGAAGTCCGGCGGGTTGTTGCACTGCTCGCCGACGCTCACGCTCTTGACCACGATGTCCGGGTTCTGCTTCTGGAACTCGACGACGTCGTCGTTCCAGTTCTGGAGCAGCTCTTTCTGGGCGCCAGCCGGCTGACAGTCCACCGTGATGGTGACCTTGCCGTTCGCATCGGTCGACGAGTCGTCACTCTTCGTGGAGCACGCCGTGAGGCTGAGCCCCAGGCCGGCTACGAGCGCCAGCGCCGCAGCATTCCGCAGCCTGGATCTGTCCATGGACGAACACCCTTCCCTTGGGTGGGCACGCGAATTGTGATCTAGCTCTCTCGTACGCAATGTTTCGTGGCGATGACGATACAAAGTCGAATCGCTTCCCGCAAGAACTCGACCAAAATTCGAAAGACTGCGACTGTTTGCCCCGGGTGGGCGGCCGGGCCACGCCGGTCCGCACCCCCGCCCCACGCAAAAGGGCGGACCGGTGGCCGGTCCGCCCTGGGTCGTGCGTGTCGTTGCTGGTCAGAGGGTTGTCGGGGAAGGAAGGTCGGTCAGTGGTGGGCTCTCGTCACCGGGCTCAGCGACCGGGTACGGGCGCGGTCGAGCCGCGTACCACCAGCTCGGGTTCGAAGAGCAGCTCGTCGTGCAGCACCCCGGCCCCCTCGATCTGGGTGACCAGCAGGTCCACCGCCGCCTGCCCCATCGTCTCGATCGGCTGCCGGACCGTGGTCAGCGGCGGATCGGTGCAGGTCATGAACGCCGAGTCGTCGAAGCCCACGACGGAGATGTCGGTCGGCACCGAACGACCCAACCGGCGGGCCGCCCGGATGGTGCCCAGGGCCAGCACGTCGCTGGCGCAGATGATGCCGGTCACCCCCCGCTCGACCAGTTTCGTCGCGGCGACCCTGGCCCCCTCCATCGAGAAGCTGGACCGCTCCACGCGGTCGTCGCCGGGCGCCCAGCCGGCCACCTGGACCATCGCGGCGAGCTTGCGCCGGGACGGCACGTGGTCCTCCGGGCCGAGCACCATGCCGATCCGTTCGTGGCCGAGCGAGCGGAGATGGCCGTACGCCTGCTCCACCGCCACCGCGTCGTCCGTCGACACCCGGGGGAACTCCAGTTCGTCCACGCCCGCGTTGACCAGGACCACCGGCAGCCCCCGGTCGGTCAACCGGCGGTAGTGGTCGTGCCGGGCGTCGGCGAGCGCGTACGAGCCACCGGCGAAGATCACCCCGGAGACCTGGTGGTCGAGCAGCATCTCGACATAGTCCATTTCCGAGACGCCACCGATGGTCCGGGCACAGAGTGCCGGGGTGAAACCGCGCTGGGCGAGCGAGCCGGTGACCACCTCGGCGAGCGCCGGGAAGATCGGATTCTGCAGTTCGGGCAGGACCAGGCCGACCAGCCGAGCGCGTTCACCCCGCAGTTTTGTCGGCCGTTCGTAGCCGAGCACGTCCAGCGCGGTGAGCACGGCGGTGCGGGTGGCCTCGGAGACGCCGTCGCGACCGTTGAGCACCCGGCTCACCGTGGCCTCGCTGACGCCGGCCTTCTTTGCTACTTCGGTGAGGCGTTTAGTCACGGCCGCAATGGTACGGCAATTTCCTGCAAGAAATTAACTGGAATCTGCCGCGCCGCTACTTCGGATTGTTCGGGTTGTTCGGGCGCCTCGTTGGCGGCCGATGAAAAGTCGGGTCACCGGCTTGTCGAGACGGCCCGGTGCGCCATCCGGTAACGCCGGTGAGCCATCCGGTGACGATAGACCCGGCTGATCCGGTCCGCCTTTCCGCTCGCCTACCGTGGGTCGGGTGAGCGCAGACCAGCTACCTGACGATCCGGTGAACGGCGACTGGGACCGGCGCTTTGTCGCCGTACGGGATGCCTTCGCGGCCCTGCTCGACGACGAGCGCCCGGTCGAGGGTGCCACCCGGCCCACCGCCGGTGACGACCTGCCCCGAGGCGCGGCCGAGACCGGCGCGAGCCTCGCCGTCTGGCACCGGGGCCGTCCGGTGCTGGACCTGTACGGCGGCTGGCGCGACTCCGCCCGGACCCGGGTCTGGAGCCCGGACACGCTGGTCAACGTCTACTCCGTGGGAAAGCCGGTGGCCGCCCTCTGTGTGCTGCTGCTGGTGCAGCGGGGCCGGGTCGGTCTGGACGACCCGGTGGTCCGGCACTGGCCCGGGTTCCGGGCGAGCGGGGCGACCGTCCGGCACGTGCTCGACCACACCGCCGGGCTGCCGGTCTTCCCGGTGCCCCGCCCGGAGCCGGCGCTCGGCGACTGGTCGCTGCTCACCGGCGACCTGGCCGACGCCGAACCGCTCTGGACGCCGGGCACCGTCGCCGCCGAGCACGCGCTGACCTACGGTCACCTCCTCGGCGAACTGGTCCGGCGGGTCGACGGCCGGTCGATCGGCCGCTTCCTGGCCGACGAGATCGCCGGGCCGTGGCGGCTCGACCTGCACTTCGGGCTCGCCCCGATGGACCAGGCCCGCTGCGCCGACCTGGGCTACGGGGACCCCGACTGGCCGGTCACCATCCTCGGTACGCCGGGCTCGCTGCGCGCCCGCGCGCTCGGCAACCCGGCCGGCTGCCTCGACCTGGCCGTACTCAATGGCCCGCTCTGGCGCGGTGCCGAACTACCCGCGGTGAACCTGCACGCCACCGCCGCCGGCCTGGCTCGGCTCTACTCGGGGCTGCTCGCCGGTGGGGAGCTGGACGGCGTACGGCTGTTCGACGCCGACCTGGTGACCGAGCTGACCCGGGCCCAGCACAGCGGTGACGACCTGCTGCTGGAGCGGCCGGTCCGGTGGACCCTCGGCATGCAGCTCGAAGAGGACGGTAGCTGGGGCATGGGCGGCATCGGGGGCAGCGCCGCCTGGGCCGACCCGGTACGCGACTACACGTTCGCGTACGCGACCCGGCACCTGGCCGGCTTCGAACGGGTGGAGCACCTGGTCGACGTACTGCACACCTGCCTCGACGGTTAGCAGGGGGCCCTTCCTATCCGTATCCGTTAACAAGGGGCCCTTCCTTTCACCGCAGCCAGCGGCGACGGTAGGCACCTTCGGGGTCGTAGCGGTCGGCTTGGCGTTTCGGGTTGAAGCGCCGGTACGGCTTTGTGTCGTTGCCGGTGCCGGCGACCCACTGCCAGTTGCCGGAATTGTTTGGCAGGTCGCCGTCGAGCAGCCAGCGGGCGAAGATCGCCAGACCGTCGCGCCAGTCCAGCCCCAACTCCTTGGTCAGGTACGACGCGGTAATCAATCGGGCCCGGTTGTGCATCCAGCCCTGAGCCCGCAACTGCCGCATGCCGGCGTCCACGATCGGCTCACCGGTGCGCCCCTGTGCCCAGGCGGCCAGGGTCTTCTCGTCGTACCGCCACTCGTCTCGGGAACCGGGTCGGTAGGCGCGGGTGGCCAGGTCGGGAAAGGCGTACGCGACCTGGTAGTAGAAGTCCCGCCAGCAGAGCTGCCGGACAAACGGGTGGGCCGGGTCCGGTCCGCCCGTCATGGCGGCCAGCGCGGCACGGGCCACGGCCAGTGGCGAGAGGCAGCCGAACCGCAGGTACGGGCTGAGTCGCGAGGTCCCGTCACCGGCCAGGTCGTCGTGCAGGTCGTCGTACCGGTCGAGGTCGCGCAGCCAGCCGCGCAACCGGTCCCGGCCGACGCGCTCGCCGCCGGGCAGCGCCTCCGGGGACTCACCGGCCGGTTCCGCCGGCAGCCGACCGACCTCGACCCCGGTCGGCAGCGGCACCCGCGCGGGGGTGGCCACCTCGTCCCGCCACCGCCGGGCCGACCAGCCCCGGTGGTAGGGACTGAACACCCGGTAGTGGTCGCCGCCCGAGCCGGGCCGGACGGCGCCGGGCTCGACCACGGTGAGGCCGGGAAAGGTACGCAGCGACAGCCCGTGCCGGTCGCACTCGGCGGCCAGCCGGCGCTCCCGTCGACGGGCGTAGTGGCTCACGTCGGCCGACAGGGCGATCCCGGTCGCGCCGACCGCACGGCCGAGCCGGATCGTCTCGGCGACCGGGTCGCCGTGGCGCAGCACCAGGTCACCGCCGCGTTCGCGGAGCGCGTCCCGCAGGTCGACCAGGCTCTGGTGCAGGAACCGGTCCCGGTTGGGCGAGCGGCCGGCCAGGGCCGGGTCGAGGACAAAGAGCGGCACCACCCGGTCGAAGTTGGCGCAGGCGGTGGCGAGCGCCGGCTGGTCGTGCACCCGCAGGTCGCGGGTGAAGAGCACGATCGCGGTCCGGCCGCCCGGCGGCGCGCTCACCGGGGAGCCGGCGGCGGGTCCGTCGCCGGTCGGGCCACCCTCGCCGGTACGGCCACCGTCGGCCCGCCGGAGGGTCCGGGCACCACCACCGGTGTGCCGGTACGGGTCAGCAACGAGCGGGCGACCACCGCTGCCCGGCGGCGTCGGGGCACCACCGCCCGGCGTACGAAGACGTCGTAACCGGCGGCGGCGACCTCGTCCAGGATGCCGCCGTAGAGCGCGTACGCCGTCCGCATGCACGCCTGCGAGGCGGGGTTGAGCAGGACGATCCCGGGTGCGGCGGCGGCGTAGTGCGCCTGGGCACGGGCCACCTCGTACTCGATCAGCTCCCGGATCGCGCTGCCGGCCCGGCACCGGGCGGCGGCCTCGACCAGGTCGTCCCGGCTCACCCCGAACTTCGCCAGGTCCTCGTCGGGCAGGTAGGTGCGCCCCCGGTCGAGGTCCTCGGCGACGTCCCGGATGAAGTTGGTGAGCTGGAACGCGAGCCCGAGTTGGCGGGCCGGTTCGCGGGCGGCGACCGGGTCGGAGGAGCCGAGGATGGGCAGCATCATGGTGCCGATCACCGCCGCCGAGCCCTCCATGTAGTCGAGCAGGTCGTCGTAACTGGCGTAGGAGGTGATGGTGAGGTCCATCGCCATGCTGCGCAGGAACGAGGCGAAGTCCTCCGGGTCCAGGTCGAACGCGGCGATGGTGTGCAGCACCGCCGGGAGCAGCGGATCGCTGGCCGGGGCCAAGCGCAGGCCGGCGACGAACCGCTCGGACCAGTCGCCGAGCCGGGCCGCCCGCTCCGCCGGGGGCAGTTCGTCGGTGCGGTCCACGATCTCGTCCGCGTACCGGGTGAAGCCGTAGAGCGCGTGCACGTGCGGGCGTTTCCACGCGGGCAGCAGCCGGGTCGCGAGATAGTACGTGCGGCCGTGCTGTCTGTGCAGCTCACGGCAGCGCGCATAGGCCGCGTCGAGTTCCGTCTCGGCCGTCGTGCCGATCGTCCGGCCCGGCTCCGGTGCCACCTTCCCCACCGCCCAGCTCCTTCGAGTAAATCGACGCACCAATCGACGCAACTCGTAACCCTAGGGTACGCTCCCACGTCGGCCAAGGACCCCGGCCGACGCACAATCCCTCCGCACTTACTCGTCTTGCTGTGGTAACGACCCATCGGCGGGCATGATGAGGGATCGCAGTAGGGAGGTGATCGCGTGCGGACCGTGAGTGGACGGACCGATCGGGTCGTGGTGGTCGGCGCGGGGCTCGGTGGCCTCGCCTGCGCGCTGCACCTCGCCGGCGCCGGCCGGCAGGTGACCGTGCTCGAACGTGAACCGGTGCCGGGCGGGCGGGCCGGGCGGCTCAGCCTCGGTGGCTACGAGTTCGACACCGGTCCGACCGTGCTGACCATGCCGGACCTGATCCGCGAGGCGCTGGGCGCGGTCGGCGAGGAGCTGACCGACTGGTTGGACCTGACCCCGCTCGACCCGGCGTACCGGGCGCACTACCCGGACGGCTCCACCCTCGACGTGCACACCGACCCGGAGCAGATGGCGGCCGAGATCGCCCGGGTCTGCGGTCCGTGGGAGGCCGACGGCTACCTCCGCTTCGTCGACTACGCCCGGAGCCTCTGGCAGCTCGAACGGGCCGACTTCATCGAACGCAACCTCGACTCCCCGCTCGACCTGCTCAACCGCAACCTGCTCCGGCTGGTCGCGGCCGGCGCCTTCCGCCGGCTACAGACCAAGGTCAACCAGTTCTTCCGCGACCCCCGGACCCAGCGGATCTTCTCGTTCCAGGCGATGTACGCCGGACTCGCCCCGCACGACGCGCTCGCCATCTACACGGTGATCTCCTACCTCGACTCGGTCGCCGGGGTCTACTTCCCGCGCGGCGGCATCCACGCGGTCTCCAAGGCGCTGGCCGGGGCCGCGGAGAAGCACGGCGTGGAGATCCGGTACGGCACCACCGTCAGCCGGGTGGAGACCTCCGCCGGCCGGGCCACCGCCGTACGGACCAGCGACGGCGAGCGGATCCCGGCCGACGTGGTGGTGCTCAACCCGGACCTGCCGGTCGCGTACCGGGACCTGTTGCCGCCGACCCGGAAACGACCGTTGACCTACTCCCCGTCCTGCGTGGTGCTGCACGTCGGCTCGTCCCAGGGCTACTCCGGGATCGCCCACCACAACATCCACTTCGGCCGCTCCTGGCGGGGCACCTTCCGGGAGGTGATCAAGCAGGGGCAGTTGATGTCCGACCCGTCGCTGCTGCTCACCAACCCGAGCCGGACCGACCCCTCGGTGGCACCCGCCGGCCGGCACACCTACTACGTGCTGGCCCCGGTGCCGAACCTCGACCGGGCCCCGCTGGACTGGCGCGGCGACCTGGCCCGCCGGTACGCGGCCGAGCTGATGGAGACGCTGGAGACCCGGGGCTACGTCGGGTTCGCCGACGGGGTCGAGGTCTCCGAGATCGTCACCCCCGCCGACTGGGCCGACGCCGGCATGGCCGCGGGCACCCCGTTCGCCGCCGCGCACAGTCTTTTCCAGACCGGACCGTTCCGTCCGACGAATCTTCACCGCACACTCTCCAATGTGGTCTTCGTCGGTTCGGGTACGCAGCCGGGAGTGGGGGTTCCGATGGTGTTGATCTCCGGCAAACTGGCCGCGGCACGGGTCACCGGCGGTGGCCGATGAGCGCCCGCGAGGACCACCTGGTCGAACTGGTCGACGACGGCGGCACGGTGCTCGGCGAGACCAGCGTCGCCGCCGCGCACCAGCCCCCGGGGCAGCTCCACCGGGCCTTCTCGGTGCTGCTGATCGACCCGGCCGGCCGGGTGCTGCTGCAACAGCGCGCCTCGGTGAAGACCCGGTTCCCGCTGCGCTGGGCCAACTCGTGCTGCGGCCACCCCGAACCCGGCCAGTCGCTGCGTACCGCCGCCAACCGGCGGCTGTTGGAGGAGCTGGGTGTCGGCCCGGTCGGGCTGACCGAGGTGGGGGTCCACCTCTACTACGCCGAGGACCCGTCCACCGGCCGGGTCGAGTACGAGTACGACCACGTACTGTGTGGCGCTTTCTCGCCCGACCAGCCGGTGTCACCCGATCCCGCCGAGGTGGCCGACCTACGCTGGGTCGACCCGGAGCAGCTTTCGGCCGAGATCGCCACCACACCCGACCGGTACGCGCCCTGGCTCGTCGGCGTGCTCGACCGCTACCTCCGCTCCGGCCCGTCCCACACCAGCGGTACGCCGGCCGGCGGTGGACCGGCCGAGGCGGGTGTCCCGGCCGGTGCCGCCGGTGGACCGGTCGGCCCGTCCGACAACGCGGCGGAGCCGCCGGGTGGCCGATGACGGACTGAGCGCGGGCACGGTCGCGCGCCAGCTCGGCGTCGCGGTCACCACCCTGCGCACCTGGCACCAGCGGTACGGTCTCGGGCCGAGTCAGCACGTACCGGGCCAGCACCGGCGCTACTCCGCGCAGGACCTGGCCCGGCTGGAGGTGATGCGCCGGCTCACCGCCGAGGGGGTGGTGCCGGCCGAGGCCGCCCGGTGGGCGCAACGGGCTGTGGACGTACCCGATCGGGAGACGGTGTGGTCGGCGCGCCGGGCCACGATCCGGCCGCGCGACGGTGGCGGCCGGGCCATCCCGGTGCCGACCGCCGGGCCGGCGGCGCGCGGGCTGGCCCGCGCGGCGATGCGGCTCGACGCCGCCGCCGTCTGCGACACGATCGAGCGGGCGATCGCCGCCGACGGGGTGGTGGCCGCCTGGGACGGTCTGCTGCGACCGGTGCTGGCCGGGATCGGTGAGCGGCACGCCGCCACGACCGGCCTGATCGAGGTGGAACACCTGCTCTCCCGCTGCGTCTCCGAAACACTCTCGGTGGTGACCCGGACGGCGACCCGGAACCGCCCGTCCGGCGCGGACGGTCTCCCCCACCGCCAGCCGCCCCACCGCCAGCCCGCCCGAATTTTGCTCGCCTGCGCGGACGAGGAGCAGCACACCCTCCCGCTGGAGGCCCTGGCGGCGGCACTCGCCCAGGCCGGTGTGCCCAGTCGTCAGCTCGGTGCGCGGGTGCCGATGGCGGCGCTGGTCGACGCGGTCGCCCGGACCGGTCCGGCCGTGGTGGTGCTCTGGTCGCACGCGCCGGCCACCGCCGACCCAGCCCAGCTCCGAGCGGTCCTGGCCGGTCCGCGGCGACCCGCGCTGCTGCTCGCCGCCGGACCCGGGTGGCGGGCCGAGGAGCTACCGGCGGGGGTGGACCATCCGGCGAGTCTGGCCGAGGCGCTGGCGCTCACCGTGGCGGTACCCGGACCGCCCGAGGGGGCGCCGGCCGTGCCGGTGCCCGTAGCCGCCGAACGGTCGCTGCGCGGCTGACCGGTCCGGCCGCGGGCCCCCGGAGGAATCGACGGCCACCGAACCGGAACGGCCCCGAACGGGGCTCACGTACGGTCCCGGATTGGGCTAGCGTGGGGCGTTCCGCCCCGATGCCCCCCGCCCGACACCCCTCGGGAGTCGACGATGACGCGACCCGCCGCGCTCGCGGCCGGGCTGGTCCTGGTGGCGCTCCTCACCGCCGCCTGCGCCAATGGCCAGCACGACCTCGCGGCCCCTCCCCGCTTCGCCCCGTTCACCCCGGCCACCAGCGCACCCGCACCCGGCCCGACCCCGTCGGCCACCCCGTCGACCTCGCCGAGCGCCGTACCGACGGCGAGCCGTCCACCCACGCCCCGGAGCACGGTCGGGCCGCACGACACCCGGCGGATGACCGGCGGGAAGGGGGTCGCGCTCACCTTCGACGACGGCCCGTCACCGGACTGGACCCCGAAGGTGCTCGACCAGCTCCGCCAGGCCAAGGTCAGGGCGACGTTCTGCGTGCTCGGCACGAAGGTGCGGAAGTATCCGCAGCTCGTCGCCAGGATCGTGCGCGAGGGCCACACCCTCTGCAACCACAGTTGGCAGCACGACCTCAAGCTGGGCGAGAGGTCCGAGGCCGAGATCCGGGCCGACCTGCTGCGGACCAACCGGGAGATCCGGCGGGCGACGCGGGGAGCCCGGGTCGACTACTACCGGCAGCCCGGCGGTGCGTGGACCCCGTCGCTGGTCCGGGTGAGCCGGGATCTGGGCATGACGCCGCTGCACTGGGACGTCGATCCGAGGGACTGGGAGAAGCCCGGTGCCCCCATGATCAGCCAACGGGTGCTGGCGCAGGTGCGGCCCGGCTCGATCATCCTGCTGCACGACGGGGGCGGGGACCGCAGCGGCACGCTCAGCGCCTGCCCGACCCTCCTGACCACTCTGAAACAGAAGTACGGGATCGTGCGCTTGAAGTAGATTTGGGGGAGTTCTGCCCTGCCCCGATACGGATTTGGTCGCCCGGTGCACGATCACGTATGCTTTCCAAGCCTCCGGCGGGGCCGGATGGGAGCAAGAACTGCTTGAGTTGTCTTGTGCAATGATGGCGGGGCCGCCCTCATCGTCTAGTGGCCCAGGACGCCGCCCTTTCAAGGCGGTAGCACGGGTTCGAATCCCGTTGGGGGCACGTGTAACATCCGTCCAGCCGGTCGGTGCAAGTGGTAAGAGCTAGGTCCTGTGGAGCAGTTGGAGTGCTCGCCGCCCTGTCAAGGCGGAGGTCGCGGGTTCAAGTCCCGTCAGGACCGCAAGCGCCGCTCGCCGCGCGTATAACGCGCGGCGTTCTGCGTATCGGGAGCATGTGACCCGTGCTGCGGCCAGTCCGCTGGACAGGTAACATGACCCGAGCGACACCAGGCCAGGTAGCTCAGTTGGTACGAGCGTCCGACTGAAAATCGGAAGGTCGGCGGTTCGACCCCGCCCCTGGCCACATAGCCTTTCGCCGGGCTATCAGCGAAGCCCCGACCAGCGGAAACGCCGGCACGGGGCTTCGCTATTTCCAAGCCCGAAACCGGGCTAGTGGATCAGGTGGACCCGCTCGGTGCTGCCGTCACGGTCGAGCAGGGTCAGATGCCCGCCGCCGCGCTCGACCAGCTCCAGCACCAGCACGTAGGTCGCCAACGCTCGGTTGATCGTGTCCGTCTTCGTATCCCTGGTCCGGGTGCACGCCGCATCCAGGGCGTCGACGGCGCGCGGAGTCAGGTTCACCGTCACCTTGACCAGCGCCGCCCGGTCGGTCATCGGGTCCAGGCGATGAAGCGCTCATGGAGCTGGGCCGGTGTCGGCTCCCGCAGCTCCCGCGCGGCGCGAACCAGCTCGGTCGCCATGTACATGGCCAGGGCCACGCGGTCACCGCCGAACGACGCGGTCAACTCGCCGCGCCCGGGTGCGCACGGCCACGGGTGTCCGCATCGGCCACAGTCCCACCGGCCGCTGGCCGACTTGTGGGTCAGCTCGACGAGGACCGTGTTCCGCAAGGGTGGGTTCATCGCCGCGCCTTTCGCTCGACAGACTCCTGCTCGGCGTGTAGCAGCAGCGGGTCCACCACTGCCTGCTGAGCGGCCAGCAGCCGGGTGCACTGGCCGGGCGCGTAGGCCGGACACATCTGGCACTCTCCGCCCTCGTGGGCCTCGACGGTTGCCCGCGCGCCGCCCAGGATGGCCGGCCACACGGACCGGGGCATGATCGTCAGCGGGTGCTGGTCGGGGTCAGTCATCGCCGCCGCCGCGTCCAGCGCACCACGCCAGCGTTGTGCAAGATCCGCAGCAAGGGCAGCGGCACCTCCGTACGGACGGTCGGCCGTGGCCTTGGTGGTGTGAGGTACCAACTGATCATCGCGCTCATCACCTCCGGGACGGGAAGAGGTGGGGCGTGGCGACCCGTCCCTGAGCACCACGCCCCCGGGCGCCAGGGGCAGAGCGTGACCTGGCGCGATCAGGGGCGCAGCCAGCGGCCGTTCCGCCGAATGGATACCGCCGGCTGCGCTTGGTAAGACGCTATGGGCGCTGCGTGACCAGGCGGAACAGAGTTGCTTCAGATTGCTCAGCGGGCGTCCAGGGCTTCGATCGCGGACGTGATCAGGGCGCGGGCGGCAGCTCCGTACACCGCGCGGGACGCGAGCAGGCCGAACACGTCCGCGTACATGGCCACCTCCGGCGCCTGCGTAACCCGCAGATGGCCCGACACCAGCTCAACGCTGACCTGCTCATCATCGAACATCCAGAAGCCCTCGGTGGGCCAGATGCCCGACCGGTCGACGCCGAGCGGGACGACGCCGAGCGACACCGACGGCAGCGTGCCGGCCGTCAGCAGGTGTCCGAGCTGGCCGACCATCGTCTCCGGCCCGCCGATTGGCTGGCGTAGGACGCTCTCCTCCAACACCACAGCGAACCGGTGATCGCCCTCGTGGATGACCCGCTGTTTCTCGACGCGCACCTCTACAGCCGCGTCCAGGTCGTCGGCCGGCAGTCCGCGACGGTCGACGGTCGAGCGCAGCACGGCGCTGATGTAGGCACGGGTCTGGAGCGGCCCGGGGACCAGCCACGACGAGTAGATCCGGAACCGGCGGGTCCGCTCCCAGAGTGGCACCACGGACTGTTGCGCCAGCTTCAACCCGGTGCGCTCCATCCGCCGCCACTCGATGAACATCCCCTCGGCCGCCCGCAGCGAAGCGACCAGGTCGTCAGCCTGGCCGGCGGCACCGCAGTGCCGGGACCACACGCGGAGGTCCTCGATCGAGGGGGTCTGCTTCCCGTGCTCGATCTTGCTGACCTTTGAGGAGTGCCACCCCGCCGCCCGAGCCAGGTCACGCCCGGTCAGGCCGCCGTCTACGCGGATTTCCCGCAGGCGGACGCCGAGGGCTTCAAGCGCCTGCTGTGCACTGGACGACGGGGTGGCCACGGTACGCCGGTCAGGCCGGGTCGTACTCGTCGTGTGGGACCGCCCGGTCCCACACGGCTTCGAACGCTGAGGCGCACAGCTTGATAACCGCCTGGTCCTCGACCAGCTCGACGCCGAGGAAGTCCCCGTTGCCGCTGAAGTGGTTGACCGCCAGCGTCGTGTCATCGAACAGCCAGAAGTCGTTGCCAGGCAGCGCCAGGTCGGTAGCTCGACGCCGGGGCAGCCACCGCACCTGCTCCCCGGCGGCGACGTTGGGGAACGTGACGTCGTACTCGTACCGGATGTAGTCGCTGACCGGCTCGGACACGATGCGAGCGCGACGCACCTCCACACCGCGGTCGACCATCGCCACGACCGTATCCAGCCACGGCCGCCACCACGATGCCCGGTCGTCCGGGTTGATCCGGTGGCCGCCCTGCCACGCCCGGTACGACGGGTCATCGAGCATGTAGCCGTCCCGCAGTTCCAGGTGCACAGCGCTCTGCTGGCAGCCCCGAAAGAGCTGGTCAAAGGTCACGGTCACTCAGTCCGCCTCGGGGAAGAACTGCATCATGCGTTTCGGAAACTCGATCACGGTCTCGTGGTCGGGGATGTCCATCTGGGCCAGTCGCTCCGGGTCGTTGACCTTCCAGCCCTGGAACACGTACGTGTTTCTCTCGTCGTCGTAGTACAGGGTCGGGGACTGGCCGTCCGGGCTGGCAGGGTCCTTGCCGAGAAACCGCAGCGTCATGATGACTCCCATCGTCGGGGCGGGAAACGGTTGTGGCTGAGTTTGCGTGGGTGGGGTTACCGACATCAATGGATGTGCTCGGGTTTGCAGGAACGCGGCGCGGATCGACACGGTCCGGGTGCACCCATCGCCGCGCCCGTGATCACGACGCTACCGAGGGCAACGAGCGGGAGTGGAACGCCTACGCACCACGAACTCAGTCGGCGACACCCATCCGTTCGCAGAGACCCCGCAACTCGGAGCCACCCACCCCGCGCCGCAGCAGCGCGCGCGCAGTCTCCCGGGCCGAGGTGGACGACCGGGTGTGCTGCTGCCCGGTCCGCTCAGCGGTGAGCAGCCACCGCACCGCGTCACGATCATGGCCCAAGTCAACATGCCCCCGGGCCATGTCCATGTAGAAGTACACCTGCCGTACTGCGGGTAGCCCGTCGACCCGCACCCTGGCGGCCGTCTCCACGGCCTCGCCCGGTCGGCCCGTGTCGAGCTGGTGGGCCATCTGCCACAGCGCCACGTTCCGGGGGCCCCAGGCCATGTCCCAACTGGTCGTTTCGCCGGTCCGCTGGGCGATCCGCGCTGCTTCCGCCAGGTGGCTTTCCGCCGTGCCAGCGTCGCGGACACCTGACGAATGGTGAGCCCGCGCCAGGTGGAGGAAGCCGAGCAGGTCCAGCGCGGCTGGCGCGTCCAGGTGGTGTTCCAGGTCATCGCTGGCTCGCCCGGCGGCGGACCGCGCCGGGCCGTAGGCTCCGGAGTACGCCAGGACCCGGGCGCGGTTCGCGGCGGCGACCGCCAGCGCTACCGGTTCTTCGAGCCGCTGTGCGGCATCCTCGCAGTGATCGACCGCGAGCAGGGCTTGCGCCGGGTAGCCGACGTTCAGGAGGCACCCCATCGCCACCCCGTACACCGGGACCATCACCTTCAACGTCGCCCGCTGATCTTTCTGTCCATGCAGTCCGGGGACCAGGCTGACGAGGCGGTGCAGCGCACCGGCATAGTCGCACCTGGCATACAGGTCCCGGACCAGCGTCGACTCCTGGAGGAGTGCGTCCACGGGGGTCGGATCCTGCCGTGCCGGCTCGGTAAGCGGGTGGTTCATCATCGCCCGCCAGACCCGTTCGGCGCCGATGCGGGCAGACTCCAGTTGCCGGTCTGCTGGCGTGTACGGCTGCCCGGTCAGCTCGACCACGGAGCATTCAAGAGCGGCGGCAAGGTCAACGATCATGTACCGGTCGGTTCGCTGGGTTCCGTGCTCGATGCGTGACCAGCTCGTGTGGGAGATGCCGGCCCGGCTGGCGGCATGACGGATGCTCCAGTTACGGAGTTCACGGCGGGCGCGGATGCGCTGTCCAACGGATGGGTCCGAGGGAACGGGCCGACGAGGCATAGCGGTGGACCTTCCCAGGTAGGGCTGGGGCGGTGGCACGCCAGGCCCTACCCGGGCGGGCCGCCACTTCGGACGGTACACCCGAAAATCGATCGAGGGGTACGCACACTTCGCGTACCCCTCGATCGATGGTAAGCCTCGTCAGCAGCGGCGAAGATCAGCATCATGCGTCTTCGAACAGGAAGGTGGGTAAGGGACGGAGAAAATCGATGAGCAACTCGACGGCAGAGTCCGTCACGGCGCCAATGGCACCGCCGGGCAGGTCGCACATGAAATCGAGCAGCATGGCGCAGATCCGCAACCGCGTGTCGGAGGCACGACCGTGAGATCACGTTAGGTATCGACGAGGACGGCAAGGGGTACGTGGCGTACCCAGTTACCGGATGTACCCCTACAAGCTGATGCCCGCTCGTTCGGCCAACTCGACCGCGTCCGCCCGAATCGACGCCGGCGCCTCCGTCGCCAACCGGGTCAGGATGTCCCGTGCCGGCGGTGAGAACCGCACGGTCTCCGGAGAGGTGGCATCTGCCTTGGTCAGCAGGTGCAGGCTTGCTTCCCGCGCGCCTTCCAGGTCGGCGCTCCGGGCCAGCTCCACATAGTGGCGCCCACGCCGCTCGGTCGAGGGGATGGTGGCCGGGTCGAGAGCGTGCGCGCGGCGCTGCGCCTCATCGGGGTCACCGAGGTCGACGGCGCACATCACCGCGTACACCTCGACCAGCGGCCGGGACACCCTGGTCCGCAAGCCGACATAGTCGGCCGGCAGCGCCCGGTGCACCACGTCCCGTGCGGACTCCCAATCGGCCCACGCGCCTTGGTCGCCGGTCCGCGCCCGGGTGAGCGCAGAGCACAGGTACAAGTCGGCCAGCATCTCCGCGTACTCGACCGGCCCGTCCGCGACACGGGGTTCGATCAGACCACGCGCGTCACGTAGCCGCTCCACGGCTTCGTCGCCGCGACCGGTGGACCGGAGCAGATGCGCCGCGTACCAGATGGCGTGAGCGAGAGCGAGCGGGTCGTCGGCGTCGAGGGCAGCGGCCATGCCCCGGTCGACAGTCAGCCAGACCAACTCACGGTCGCCGTGCCATGCCAGGTACGCCTGGGCGAGATGGTACGACTGGGCGAGCAGGGCCAGGGATGCCCGCCGGTCGGGTCCCTCGTGTAGGCGTACGGCCCGCTGGGTGGCGTCGAGCAGGCCAGGGAGCAACGTCCCGACTTCGGTGCGCTGGTGTCGCGAGGTGTGCCACGTCCGCCATGCGGCGTCGGTAGCGCCGCGTAGGTAGTCGGTAGTGGCCGGTTCGCCACTGACGTTGACGTGCCACGCGGTCAGCGCCCGGCGGACGTCCTCGACGGCGGGGTGACTGGGGCGCGCGTCGAGGGACAGGGTGACGGCCGGTCCGAAGAGGTCGCCGAGGTCGCGGACGCCAAGGTGTGGGGCGAGTTGCTGGGCGGCACGCAGCGTCAAGCTCCGCTTGCCGTTCTCGATGAACTTGACGGTGGTTGGCGAGAGGCTGGCTAGTCCGGCGAGACGTTCACGGGAGAGGCCGACCGCGCGGCGTAGGCGCTCGACGCGTTGCCCCGGGGTGGGTTGTGCCTGCTCGGTCATCGAACACCTCCACCGGATGGGGTACATCGTGTACCCCGACGGTACTCCGTACAAACGATCGAGGGGCGACCGTGAGCACGGGTCGCCCCTCGATCATGATCGTCGGCTGTCGGTACGGCCAGGATGCGGGATGCGAATGCGGGGAAGTATGGGCACGGGACGCGCCGAGGGCTTCGGAGGTGGCGGTGGGAAGCGTCCAATGGTCACACTGCGAACCATGAGTCATCCGCACCCGCAGCACGACCCGTGGGCCGACGCGGCGTCGCCGCACCCGCCGGCACCGCCCACGCATCTTCCCCCGACGCTGCCGATGGAGCTTCCCACGGAGCCGTATCCGCCGGCACCGACCTCGCCGGCCCTGCCGCAGCCGCCCGCCCCGCAGCCGCCCGTCTCGGCGGCCCCGTACCAGCCGCCGTACCCGCCGTACCCGCCGCAGCCATCCACGCAGCCGGCCTACCCGCCACCGCCGTATCAGCCACCGGTGTCGGCGGCGCCGTACCAGCCATCACCGTCGGCGGCGGCTCATCAACCGCCGTACCCGCCAGCGGCGTCCGTGCCGCCGGGTTACCCGCCACAGCCGCCGGGAGCCGCCTACCAGGCTCAACCGCCTGCGCTGGCACACCAGCCCTACGCTCGTCCGCCGGTGGCGGGAGACCCGCCGGTGTACGCCGTACCGGTGGTGCCGGCGAAGTCGGCCGGGGCTGCGGTCGCCCTGGAACTCCTGCCCGGCCTGGTGGGGATCTTCGGCATCGGCAACATGTACGCGGGGCGGGTCGGCGTCGGCATCACGCTGATGGTGTCGTTCTGGGTGCTGTTCTGGATCAACGTACTGCTGTTCTTCGTCGGCATCGGCTTTGCGACGCTGCCGCTGACCTGGGTCGTCTACCTGGTCGTCGGCGCGTTGCTGGCGGTGGGCGCGGTGCGGCGGCACAACTCCGGGATCGTGGTGCGCTGACTGGCGGATCCGTCCCGTCAGGACGGCCGGGGCCGACCAGCGTCGCCGCCGATCGGCCCCGTCCCGCGTACGCGGAGCAGGTCAGTTGCCGTTCCAGACGTACACCTTGGGGTTTGCGGCGTCGGCTTGCACGGTCGCCAGGCTGCCCGCGAAGAGCGAGTTGACCCGGGCCGCCTCGGCGGCGCTCGGGTTGGCGTTGGCACAGGAGACCGGCGCGCTGCTGCCGGACATCAGGTCGGAGCAGCGGCCGGTCCGGTTGTCCGGCAGGCCGAGGATGTGGCCGAGTTCGTGGGTCGCGATCCTGGTCCGGTTGTAGCCCTGGTTGACCGCCTCCCAGCCCATGTAGACCCGGCCCGACCCGAGTCCGGTCACGTACGCCCGGGGCCAGCCGTTGTCGACGTAGATGACGACGCTCGCCGGGGTGCCGGCGACCAGGCGTACGTTGCTCACCCGGCTGTTCCAGATCTGCGCCGCCTGGGTGAAGTTGGTGGTGAACTCGCCGGCACGGCTGGCGTCGTAGTAGACGGTGCGGACGGCGATGGTGGGATCGGCCAGCGCGGCCGTTCCGCTGGTCGCCTGTACGCCGACGACGGCACTCGCCGCCATCAGCACCGCCGCCACGGCGCGGAGGAATCGTCGTCTGACCATCGCGGGCTCCTTCATCCAATCCGATCGATGGCCGTTAATCTAATGGCGGTCGCGACGCCGGACCGCATAGCACTTGCCTCATACCGAGCACCCGAACCGCCGCCCGGACGATCCGGCCAATCCGTCATAGCAGACAGGCACCGACGGAACGGGATCGGTCATCATCCATCGCAACGTCCAGTAACCGCACGCTCGGCGCAGAGATTCAACCGCTGGTCGGCTGGACGCTGCGTCGGGGGTCAGCGGCCGGTATGGTCCGGGCCTATGGGACAGGAGACCACCGACCCGGGCGCTATCCACCAGGACGTGGCGAGGTACTCCCTACGAACCACTCTGCGGGTCTCCGCCTCGCCCGAACACGCCTTCGCGGTCTTCACCGGAGGGCTCGCGGACTGGTGGGTGATGGAGTACACCTGGTCCGGCCCGACCGCGCTCGCCGAGATCGGCTTCGAGCCGCGCGCGGGCGGTATGGCGTACGAGATCGGGCCGCACGGGTTCCGCGCCGACTGGGGCCGGGTCATCGACTGGCAGCCGCCGCACCGACTCGTCTTCACCTGGCAGATCGGGCCGGACCGGCTACCGGTGCCGGACCCGGCGAACGCCAGCGAGGTGGAGGCGCGGTTCCTGCCCGAGGAGGACGGCCAGACCCGGGTGGAGGTCGTACACCGTGGCTTCGACCGGCACGGCGAGGCGGCCGAGGGCTACCGCCAGGCGCTCACCGCCGGGTGGCACGAGATGCTCTCCCGGTACGCCACCTCGGTCCGGGTCAGCACCAACTGACACGCCAGCTCGGCGGGGCGGCAGCAACTGAAACGCCAGGACGGTTCGGGGCGGCAGCGACTAGCCTCGGCCGCCCGGCAGCTCTGAGCTGCCACCGGCACCGACGCCGGTGCCGCCCAGATCGGCCCGACGCCCCGCCTCGGCGCCCTGGTCCGCGCCGCCGCCGGCCAGTCGCCGGGCCGATGCCGTACGCAGCCTCGGGTAGACCTCGGCCATCCGCCGCTCCACCCGGCTGCTCCGGTCGGCCAGCACCAGCGCCACCGAGGTCCCCCGCTCCGGGGTGTCCGGGCTGGCCGCCGCGACCGACTCGGCCGCCCGCAGCCGCTCCGCCACCGTGTACGCGAAACCGGCGAGCCAGGAACGCCGGAAGGCGGCCGGTTGGTCCCCCGGTGGCACCGGGGTCCCGGCGAGCCCGTGCGCGGCCTGCACCAGCAGCGAGGTGAAGAGCAACTCGACCCGTTCCAGGTCACTGGCGAAGCCGAACAGGTGCATCGCGAAGCCGGAGTCCGACCGGCGTCGTACGCATCGACAGCGCAGCGCCGACGCGACCGCCGCGAGCAGCCCCGCCTTGTCCAACGCGTACGGTGCCAGCAGCTCGACCACCCGGTCACCGACCGGATCGGTGGCCGGGTCCCGTGCGGCGAGCAGTGCCCGGTCGACGCCGTACCGGGCGATCAGCTCGGTCGCCTTCGCGGTGAACGCCGCCGCCTCGGCGGGCGTGCAGGCCGGGTCCTCGGCCATCGCGAGCAGCTTGCGCACCTTCTCCAGCACCGGTCCAGACTGCCATCCCTGGCCCCGCGTCCAGCGCACCCGGTCAGGAGACGCGGTCAGGGGGCGCGGTCAGGGGGCGCGGTGGCGGAGGGTCGCGACGGCGGAACCGGCGAGGGTGAGCAGACAGTCGGGGAGCTGCCCGTCGGTCAGCGCGGCACCGAAGAGCGCCTCGGCCGTGTCGACGTCGGAGTTCGCGTACGCGCTGACAAATCTGGCCACCCAGCGCGCGTCGTAACCCGCCTCGTCGATGCCGGGGAACTCCAGGGTCC
This sequence comes from Micromonospora sp. NPDC050397, assembly GCF_044901685.1. Classification (NCBI taxonomy): domain Bacteria; kingdom Bacillati; phylum Actinomycetota; class Actinomycetes; order Micromonosporales; family Micromonosporaceae; genus Micromonospora; species Micromonospora sp. NPDC050397. Next base: position 403,169 of record NZ_JBJDPS010000005.1, on the reverse strand, counting down.
AACTGCCGCGCGGCACCTGGTCGCCGACCATCGTCGCGGCGAGACACCAGGCGACCTCGTATGCTCCCGCCACACCTGACCGGTCGACGACGGCATCGAAGGTGCCGACCACGGCGTCACTGTCGCCGACCAGCGCGGAGCGGAGCACCGCGTTGGCGTCGTCCAGCGTGTCCTCGGGAACGTCCATCACGTGCGGAAGGGTATGCCGACGGGTCAAGCCGGCAGGCACGAACAGCCAAACGTGATAGGTCCGCGTATATTACCGCCGGGGCAGAGTATCGCTCTGCGACCGCAGTCACACCGTCGGCCAAGAGCACGCTAGTGTGCGCAGCGGACCTTCGGGGAGGAAGGACGACGTCATGCCCGTACGACGTGGCTCGCGCAGTGCTGGTCTAGCCGCCTGCGCCGCGCTGCTGTTCGCCACCACCGCCTGTGGCTCGGACGAACCGGAGCAGTCCTCCGCGCAGCCGGTGCGGCTCTACGGCACGGACGGCAACATGCAGAACTCCTTCGTCAAGGAGTTCGACGGGCAGACCAAGCTGCTGGACGGCATGAAGGGCACGGTCCCGCTGACCCCGCTCTCCAACGACTTCAAGGCGCGGGTCACCTCGGTGGACCCCGCGCTCACCGACTTCCTCTACTCCGCCGAGGTGTACGACGCCATCGCGGTGAGCGCGATCGCCGCGCAACTCGCCGGTTCCACCGCGCCGGAGGAGATCGCGAAGCAGATCAACGGGGTCACCGTCGGCGGCGAGCGCTGCGACTCGATCAAGACCTGCCTGCCGCTCGCTCGCAACGGTGAGGACGTCGAGTACCGGGGTGTCTCGCTGAACCGGGGCGGCTTCACCGAGGCGGGCGAACCCTCCACGGCCAGCTACGCCACCATGCACTTCGGGGAACAGGCCAAGATCGACGACGGCAAGACGGAGTTCGTCGGTGCCGGCGACGAGTCGGGCGCCAGCACGCAGGCACCGCCGCCGCCGAAGAAGCAGGTCGGCGGCAAGAACGACAAGCGGGACGGCTCACCACTGAAGATCGGCGGCCTGCTGCCGAAGACCGGTGACCTGTCGCTCGCGTACCCGCCGATGGCGGCCGGCGCGAAGCTGGCGATGAGCGAGATCAACAGTGCGGGCGGCGTACTCGGCGAGCCGGCGGTCTGGGTCGACGGCGACGACGGCACCAACCCGGCCGTGGCCAAGGCGACCGTCGCACAGCACGTCGCGGCCGGCGTACACGTGATCATCGGTGCCGGCGCCTCCGGGGTTTCCCGGGCGGTGCTGCCGGACGTGGTCGCGGCCGGGCTGGTCCTTTTCTCCCCCTCGAACACCGATGCCGGTCTGACCACCATCGACGACCAGGGCCGCTACTTCCGCACCGCCCCCTCGGACATTCTCCAGGGGCGGGCGCTGGCCGACGTGATCATGCGGGACGGACCCCGGAAGATCGCGCTCGTCGCCCGGAAGGACTCGTACGGCGAGGGCCTCCAGGGCAACGTACGCGCCGAACTCGAACGGGCCGGCATCGCCACCGACCAGATCAAGCTGCTCACCTACGACCCGCCGGAGAAGCCGGACTCCCCGCCGGTCGACTTCTCCGCCGGAGCGCAGGAGATCAAGCAGTTCGGTGCCGACGCGGTGCTGGTCATCGGGTTCGGTGAGTCCGCACAGGTGATCAAGGCGCTGGACGGCGCCGGGGTGCAGATCCGGCACTGACGCCGCCGCTCGGCAACGGCTCGGCACCCGCTCGGCGCTGGCTCGGCGCCGGCCGTCGGTGGCTTACCGGTCGCGATTCGTACCCGTTGGTGTGGCACGTTCTCGGGATCAGCGGGGCCGGTGGTCGCCGTACGGTTTGCACGGACACCGAGCGAGCCGACCGAAAGGCGCCAGACGATGAGTGACTTCGCCGAACACCACCTGACCGGAGACGTCGACTCCGGCGCCGACCAGGGCTTCGGACCGGAGGGCGACCCGGGACACGACCTGGTCACGTACGAGCCGTTGGCGTTCGAACCGGAGACCGTGATCGAGCACCACGCCGACGGCTCCACCGAACTGCTCACCGACTTCGACGGCGACGGCGTGGCCGACCTGGTGCAGCAGGACCTCGACAGCGACGGTGTAGCCGAGACCACCCTGATCGACGGAAACCACGACGGCTCGCTGGACACCGTCCTGCGCGACTACGACGACGACGACACGGTGGACCGGATTCTCTCCGACACGAACGCCGACGGCACGGTGGACCGGGTGGCGGCCGACACCAACTCCGACGGTCTGATGGACCAGGTGACCAGGGACAGCGACCTCGACGGCCGCCCGGACAGTTGGATCGCCGACGTCAACCACGACGGGCGACCGGACCACTCGGTCACCGACATGGACGAGGACGGCCAAGCCGACCTGGTCATGGTCGACACCGATTACGACGGCGTGGTGAACCGGGTCGGCTACCTCGACCAGGACGGCAATCCCTACCTGAGCATCTGACCCTGGCCCTGATCACGCTGGCCGGCGGCGCACCGCGCCAGGTCCGCCTCCCGGGCGAGCGCCGGCGGGCCGCCGTTCAGCGTTTTTTCCGGTCCAGGAACTCGGTCATCCGGCGGTGCTTTTCCGGGTCCTCGAAGAGCACCGCCTGGCCGAGCAAATCGATCTGCGGGTGCGCGCCGACCGGGGCGTCGACCGCCAGCTTGGTCAGGCGCAGCGCGAGCGGCGATGCCTTCGCCATCTCGTCCAGCAGCTCGTGCGCGACGTCGAGCAGCTCGGCCGGCTCGTCCACCACCCGGTTGACCAGGCCGATCCGCAGCGCCTCGGCGGCGTCGACCCGCCGCCCGGTGAAGAGCAGTTCCTTCGCCCGGGTCTCGCCGACCAGGGTCGGCAACCGATGCGTCGCGCCGGCCCCGGCGATGATGCCCAGTCGCACCTCGGGCTGGCCGAAGAACGCACGCGCCGTGCAGATTCGCAGGTCGCAGGCGTACGACAGCTCGGCCCCACCGCCCAGCGCCGGCCCGTCGACGGCCGCCACGGTCGGCATCGGCAGAGCCCGCAGCCGGGCGAAGACGGCCTGGTTGATCGCGGCCAGGGCGTCGATCCGGTCCCGTTCCCGCAGTTGGGCGATGTCCGCCCCGGCGGCGAAAATGCCCTCCGTCCCACCGGTCAGCAGCAGGAGCTTCGGCTCCCGCTCCAGCCGCGCGCAGAGCTCGTGCAACGCGGCGACCAGGTCCGCGTCGATCGCGTTGCGCTTCTCCGGCCGGTCGAGGGTGACCACCAACCGGTCGGCCCGCTCCTCGATCCGCAGCAGGCTCCTGGCCGCTCCGTCGCTCACTGCTTGACCCCGTCCACCCAACGGTAGAAACCGTGCCCCGACTTCTTGCCCAGCCGTCCCTGCTCCACCATCGCCTCGAGCAGCGGCGGCGGGGCGAACCGGTCGCCGTACGCAGACTGGAGCGTACGGGCGATGTCGAGCCGTACGTCGAGTCCCACCAGATCGGTGAGCTCCAACGGTCCGACCGGGTGCCGGTATCCGAGCACCATCGCCTTGTCGATGTCAGCCGGGGCGGCGACCCCGTCCTCGACCATCCGGATCGCCTCCAGCCCGAGCGTGACGCCGAGTCGCGAGGTGGCGAAGCCGGGCAGGTCGCGTACGACAACGGGGTCCTTGCCGAGCCGACCGGCGAGCGCGACCGCCGCCTCGGTGGTCTCCGGCGCGGTGGCCGGGCCGACCACCACCTCGATCAGTGCCATCGCCCAGACCGGGTTGAAGAAGTGCAGACCGATGAAGCGTGCCGGGTCGGTCACCGCGCCGGCCAGCTCGGCGATCGGAATGCTGGAGGTGTTGGTGGCGAGCAGCGCCGGCCGCCGCTCGGCCGCCGCGGCGAGCACGCTCCGCTTGAGGTCGACCCGCTCGGGCACCGCCTCGACGATGACGTCCGGCCCGTCGGCCACCTCGGCCAGGTCCGACCGGAGCGTCAGCCGCCCACGCCCCTGTTCCGCCTCGTCTGCCGAGAGCTTGCCCCGCTCCACCGCCCGGTCGAGCAGCCGGCCGAACGCGCCGCCCGCCGACGCTGCCCGGTCCGGGTCGACCTCGACCAGGTCCACTCGGTAGCCGGCGGTCGCCGCCACGTACGCGATGCCGAGCCCCATGGTGCCGGCCCCGACCACCACAAAACGATCGTTCATGAATCGACCCTACGCAGTGCCGCTCGCGTCGTACCCGCTAGCCCCCGTCGGCGCGGCTAGCGTATGCGCAGCCGCGGTTCTGGGTACTGCGGACGCGCACCAGTGTGGTGCGCATCAGCATGATGCGTACCACGCCGATGCGCGTCAGCAGCACCGTGACCGCGTCGACCATAGTCAGCCGGAGAAAGGGCTTCCCCTCATGAGTGAGTCGCAGGCAACGACCGAGCCGCAGGAAACCGTCGAGACCCGTGGGGACGAGCGGGTCGACCTGATCCGCGCGGACACCAACAACGATGGCAGGACGGACCTCTGGGTGGCCGACACCGACGGCGACGGCAAGGCCGACCTGTTCCAGTTCGACACCAACGGCGACGGCAAGGTCGACATCACCATGGTGGACCTGACCGAGGACGGTACGCCGGACGAGGTCGTCGACGGCGACGGCGGCCTCCCGCCCGCGCCCCTGCCCCCCACCGTCGCGGTCTGACCCCGCCCCTCCCTCCACGACGACGGTTAGGAAGGGCCCCTTCCTATACAAAAAACGATAGGAAGGGGCCCTTCCTTTCACCGGGGTCGGCGGGAGGGCGGGCGGATGACGTCGGGCGGGACGGTGGCGGTGAGCCACACGCCGTTGTCGCTGCGGTAGAACTCGTGCCCCCGGGCGGCCAGCTTCGCCGCCTCGACCTCCAGCACCGACACCGCGCCGCCCCGGCGCCGCCCGACCGTCACCGCCGTCGACACATCCATCGAAAGGTGTACGTGGTGCCGCCGCCCCGGCCGCAGCCCCTGCTCCAGGATCGCCGGTACGTGAATCGTGTCGGTGCCGTGGTAGAGCAGCTCGGGTGGGGCGACCGGGTCGAGCGCCAGGTCGACCGCGACCCGGGCCGAATGCCCCTGGCTGGCCCGGATCAGGTCCACGCCGTCCGGTCCGCCCCGCACCGCGAACCGCTGCTTGTCGTTGCCCGCCACCACCTCGTCCAGCTCGGCCCGGCTCACCCGCCGACCGTGCCGCCCCAGCGCGGCCAACAGGTCGTCCACCGACACCCACCCGTTCGCGTCCAGGGTCAGCCCGACGCTGCCCGGAGCGTGCCGCAGCACCCGGGACAATCGCTTGCTGACCGAACGCAGCTCGGCCGGCTCCATCAGGCTGCCAGCCTGAGCGTCGCCAGGTAGTACGGCGCGTCCGCGTCGTCCACGTCGACCAGCCGCCAGGCGCTGCCCCGGACCAGCTCGCCCAGCTCGTCAGGGGTGCAGACCAGGTAGTCGAACCAGGGCGTTCCCAGCTCGCGGTAACGCAGCCGGAGCCGCAACTGGCCGCCGAGCCGACCGCGCGCCCGGTTCCGCTCGTGGTAACCGGTATGCACCGGGTCGGTGGTGCCGTACGGGTCGGTGCCGTGCGCGATGACCTGCGCGCCGGGTTTCGCCAGTGCCGCCAGCGCGGCCAGGAACCCGGGCGCCCGGTCCCGCCCCTCGATCAGCCCCAGGTTGTTGCCGAGCAGCAGGAACGTGTCGAACCGGTGGACGTTGGTGGCGTACTCGTCGACGGTGCCGAGCACCAGTCCGCGTACGCCCCGCTTGCGGGCCACCCGGATCGCGCCGGGCGATACGTCGAGACCGGTGACGGGAACTCCGCGCGCCTGCAACTCCAGCGCGATCCGGCCGGCACCCACCCCGATGTCGAGCACCTCGCCCCGGACCCGGTCGACCGCCCGGTGGTCGTACGGCTGCCAGTCCGCCGGCCCGTCCAGGTAGTGGGCGGCCGGGGCCCCGTTGATCAGGCCGTCGTCCCGCTCGATGATCTCCACCACGGGCCGGGGCAGCCGACCGCCGACCAGCGGGCGGGGTCCGATTCCGGTCGCCACCGCGAGCGTGTCCCGCAACATCTCGCCGAAGACGTCGCCAATTCGCGGCTGTTCCATGGGGTGAACGCTATCCGCCGGCCCCGCCGATCTGCCGCCGGCACCGTTCGCACCCGTGTTGAGCTGCGTAAACATGCTGGTAGCCTGGCTCGCTCCGGCGCGTACGACGAGGTAGCCCGGCCCGCTCCGATTCACAACGGGTTGATCTCGATTAGGTAATCGCCGCATCACAAACCACCGGTGCCGAAGATTTCTCCCACCGGTTGCGAACCTTTCCGACCAGCTCAGCTATCAGGAGCGGTGAGGGCGGCCGGTGGCGTCGCCCGGAACAGGGTTACGAGGGGACGCGGTGGAATGAGGCTGGTGCTACGGCGCGCCCGTACGGTGAAGGGCCTGTTACTCGCGGCAACCGGAGCGACCCTGATCGCCGCCGCCCTGCTCACCGGACTCGCCGGTTACAGCCGGCAGGTCGTCGAGGCGGGCGCCGCCAGCGCGATCGACTCCTCCGCGCCCGAGGAGCGGTCGGTGCTGGTCCGTGGCTCGGCCGGCGGCTCGGCGGAGACGCTGCGACAGCGGGACACGGCGCTGCGTACACAGGTGGAGCCCGGTCTCGCCGGCCTGCCCACGACCGTTTCGGCCGCCGGGTACGCCGCCGGCAGGCAACTCGCCGGTCCGGTCGGCAAGGCGGTGCCCGACGCGGACGGCGTGGTCTTCGCCTCCGTCGTCTTCCTCGACGACCTCGCCGAGCACGCCGAACTCAGCTCCGGTAGCTGGCCCCGGCCGGGTGCCGACCCGGTGCAGACCACGCTGGCCGAGCCGGTGGCGACGATCCTCGGGGTCGAGGTCGGCGACCGGATCCCGGTCACCGACCGGGTCACCGGTCGGGTGAGCGACCTGGTGGTGGCCGGCATCTGGCACCCCCGCGACCCGAAGGCCGGCTACTGGCGCCTCTCACCGGAGGTCACCGACGGCAACGCACCGCAGTCATCCACGTACGGTCCGTTGGCAGTTGACCGCACTGATTTTCTCCAGCACTTCGCCGCCAACGCCAGCGCGGCGTGGATCGTCGAGCCACGCCTGACCGGCGCGAGCGTGGCCGAGCTGAGCCGGCTCGCCGACACGGTCCGGAAGCTCAACAGCGAGCTGCCGAAGAGCACCGGGCTCGGCACCTCCGGCATCGTCACCACCGCCGTGGACCGGCTGGCCGAGCGGCTCGAACGGGCCAACCTGGTCGGCCAGTCGGCGCTGGTCACCCCGATGCTCCTGGTCATCGTGCTCGGCGGCTACGCGCTGGTGCTGGTGGCCGTGCTCCTGGTCGAGCAACGCCGGGGCGAGAACTCGCTGCTGCGGGCCCGGGGCGCGGCCCGCAACCAGCTCGCCGGGCTGGCCGTACGCGAGGCGACGCTGGTCGTACTGCCGGCGGCACTGATCGCGCCGTTGCTGGCCACCGAGGGGCTGCACCTGGTCGACCGGATACCGATGCTGGCCGAGGTCGGGCTGCGGTTCGAGGCCACCCCGCAACCGTTGAGCTGGCTGGTCGCCCTGCTCGCCGCAGCCGGCTGCGCGCTCGCCATCGTCGGCCCCTCGCTGCGGCGCAGCGGCACGTACGTCGCCGAACTCGCCAGCCGCTCCCGACCGAGCCGCCGGGCAATCGCCCAGCGGGCTGGCCTCGACCTGGCGCTGATCGCCCTGGCCGTGCTCGGCTGGTTCCAGCTACGGCAGTACTCCTCACCCCTCTCCGGCGCCCGATCCACCGGCCAGCTCGGCATCGACCCGCTGCTCGCGGCCACCCCGACCCTCGGTGTGCTGGCCGGCGCGGTGCTCGCGCTGCGGGTGCTGCCACCGATCACCCGACTGGCCGAGCGGTACGTGGACCGCAAACCGTGGACCGCCACCATCCTCGGCACCTGGCAGGCCGGTCGACGCCCGCACGCCGGCCCGGTCCTGCTGCTCGCCCTCGCCGTCGCGGTCAGCACCCTGGCCTGGTGCCTGGCCAGCACCTCCGAGCGGTCGCTGGTCGACCAGGCCAGCCACGAGGTCGGCACCGACCTGCGGCTGGTGGAGACAACCGGCCTGCCGACGGCGGACCGGACTCCGCAGGTGACCGGCCTGCCCGGCGCGCGTACGGCGCTCCCGGTCCTCCGGGACGACCTGCGGCTGGGCCCGATGGCGGAACCCGGCTCGCTGGTCGCGATCGACACGGTGGCCGGAGCCGACCTGATCCGGTTCCGGGACGATCTGGTCGACGGCGGTTCCCCGGCCGACCTGCTGCGCCAGGTGGGCCGGCAACGGGTCGCGGCTCCGTACGTCGAACTGCCGCCGGACACCCGGCAGCTCTCCGGGGTGGTCCGTACCACCATCGACAACACCCCGCTCTCCAACGAGGTACGCACCGACGCCGTCTTCGTCCAGCCGAACGGCGACTACCTGCGGGTGCCGCTCGGCACCAGCCGCGATGACCGGCCGCTGCGCTTCACCGTCGACCTGCCGGCGGGTGCCGCCCCCGCCCGGCTGGCCGGGTTCACCGCCGACGCGATCGGTTTCAACGGGACGCGGCTCGACTGGGCCCTGAGCCAGTTGCGGGTCGGGTCGGGTCCCACCGCCGGTCCGCCGCTCGACCTCACCGCCGGTGGCGGGTGGCGTACGGCCGACCGGTTCAACCGGGAGAGTCTGGCGAGTGCCGGCGCCGGCGCCCTGACCGCGCAGTACGCCTTCCAGACGGCGGCCGGCTCCTGGGGCGCCTCGCCGATGCACCTGGCCCTGGCCCGGGTCGCCGACACCGGACCGGTCCCGGTGCTGGCCACCCCGGCCGCGCTGGCCGCGCTCCGGCTCAAGATCGGCGACACCACCGGGCTCACGCTCGGCCCGGCCGACGTCGGGGTCACCATCGTCGGCACCGCCGAGTCGATCCCCGGCGAGACCGAACCGGCCGCGATCCTGGCCGACCTGCCCTCGCTGGCCAACCGGTACTTCCACAACTTCGGCACGGTCCGGTCGCCGGAGGAGTGGTGGGTCGCGACCGACCCGGGGCAGCACGCCGCGACCGCGCGGGCCGCAGCCGAACTCGGCGGCCTGCGGGTGGTCGACCGGCAGGCGCTCGCGGACCAGCTCGACCCGTACGGGGTGGGTGCCCGGGGCGCGTTGTTCGCCGCCGCGCTGGGCGCGTTGCTGCTCGCCGCGGTCGGCATCGCCGTCGACGTCAGCGCCACCGCCCGACGCCGGGTCAACGAGCTGGCGGTGCTGCACACCCTCGGTGCCGGTCACCGACTGCTGGCCCGGTCGCTCATCGCGGAGCAGTCCTTCCTCTCCGGAATCGGCGTCCTGGTCGGACTCGGGGTCGGGGTCGGGGTGGCGGCCACCATGGCGCCGCTGGTGATCCTCACCCCGTCGGCGGACCGACCATCGCCGCCACCGCTGCTCGCCGTCGACTGGCCACCGGTGGTCGCCACCACCATCGGCCTGCTGCTGCTCGCCCTGCTGCTCAGCGGTTTGGTCGCCACCACGCTGCGGCAGCGGCTCGTCGCCGCCCAGCTCCGGATCGGGGACGACCGGTGAGCGGCGGACTGGGGCCGACGACCGACCTGCCGGTGGACCAGCCGGCGCCCGGATCGCAGAACGGCACGAGAACCGGTTCGGCGCACGCGAGGAAGAGTCCGATGAGAGTCAGACGGTCCGGGCCACTACGCCGACTACGCGCCTTCGCCGGTCAGATCGGGCTGCTGGCCGTACTCGGCCTGGCGGCGGCGGCGCTGCTGACCGGTGCGCCCCGATTGGCCAACGAGTACGCCGACCGGGGACTGGCCGCGGACGTGGCGGGTCTGCCGTACCTGGTGCGGGACGTCTCGTTGCCGGTGACCGGCCAGCCCGACCGGAACGCCGAGGCCGGGATCGAGAGGATCGCCCAGTACCGGGACGCCCTGCCGCAGCCGTTGCCGGGGCTGGTCGGCGGTTCCTGGTACTCGGCCTCGGTCGACCCGATCGGCACGGCCGCCTCCGGGGACTTCATGCCGCTCAACGGCGATGTCAAGCCGTCCGTCGGGATACGCGCCCAGACCGGCGTACGGGATGCGGTCCGGATGGTCTCCGGCGACTGGCCGGCGGCGTCCGGGCGGGGGCCGACCGGCCGGATCGCGATCGTGGTGTCCCAGCTCACTGCCGAGGTGCTGCAACTCCGGCTCGGCAGCCACTTCGAGATCTCCGGCGAACCCGGGGGCGAGCCGATCGAGGTGGAACTGGTCGGCGTCTTCGAGGCGCTGGACCCGGCCGCGCCGGTCTGGGACGACATGCGACTGGCGCTCGAACCGCTGGTGCCGCTGGTCGACGGCGACCCGTTCCGGCTGCTCGCGGTGACCGACTGGGCCGGGATCGACGCGGCCGGCGAGGGACTGGGCCGGCTCACCCACAACTGGCGGTACCGGTTCGACGAACACCGGCTGACCTCGGGCAACGTCGAGTCGGTGACCACCGCCCTGGTGAAGCTGAAACGGGACTCCCCGGTGCCGGGTGCCCAGGTGGTGACCTCGCTGGAGGTCTCGCTGGGCCAGTTCACGCAACGGCTGGCCTCGGTACGGGCGCTGCTGGCGATCGTGCAGACCGGGGTGCTGGCCAGTCTGCTCGGGCTGATCCTGCTCGCCGCCCGGTTGTCGCTGGAACGTCGGCGGGAGGAGCTGGCCCTGCTCCGCGCCCGGGGTGCCTCGACCTGGGCCATCGGCGCCCGCACGGTCTCCGAGTCGGTGCTGGTGATGCCGCTGGCGGTGCTCCTCGGCTGGCTGCTCGGCACCCTGGTGCCCGGCCGACCGGCGGCGACCGAGTGGCTGGTCCCGCTGCTCGCGGTGCTCACCGTGGCGGCGGTCCCGGTGCTGGCGATGTCCAGCCAGCGCCGGGTCACCTTCGTGGCCCGCCGGCAGGACCTGGTCCGGCAACGGCCGTCGGCCCGGCGGATCACCGCCGAGATCAGCGTGCTCGCACTGGCCGCGCTCGGGCTCTTCCTGCTCCGGCGACGCGGGCTGGCACCGGACGGAGGGGTGGACCTCTACCTGGTCTCGGTGCCGGTGCTGCTGGCCGTCGGCACCGCGATGATCGCGCTGCGGCTGCTGCCCTGGCCGCTGCGGCTGGTCGGGCAGGTCGCGGCGCGGGCCCGGGGTGCGGTGCTGTTCCTCGGACTGGCCCGCGCCGGCCGGGGCGCACCGGTCACGATCGGACCGCTCGCGGTGCTGGTTCTCGCGATCACCACGGGGGTGTTCAGCGGCGTGGTCGCGGACACCATCTCGCACGCAAGGGACCGGGCGACCGAGCAGACCGTTCCGGCCGACGGCGACCTCACCGGGGTCACCTTCTCGGCGGCCACGGCGAATCGCCTCGAAGCCCTGCCGGGGGTGGACGCGGTTGTGCCGGTCTCGGTGGAGAACGCCCGGCAACTGCGCTCGGGGCCGGGTCCCGGGGACCGGGAGCTCGGCCAGACCCAGTTGGTGGTGCTGGACGTACCGAGGTTCGTCGAGGTGATGCGGCGCAGTGGCCTCTCCACCGAGGGGGTGCCGGCGGCCCTGCGCCAGGCGACCCGGGGCGACGGCCCCGTACCGGCGCTGGTCTCGCCCGCGATCGCGGAACAGGTCGGTGACGGCGCCGTCGCCAACGTCCAGGGCCGGCTGTACGCGTTCACCCCGACCGTGGTCGCGGAGAGCTTCCCCGGCGTGGAGATCGGGGTCGAGCGGTTTGTCGTACTGCCCTGGCAGGCCCTGCCGGTGCCGGACTTCAAGCCGGTCCTACCGAACCGGTTCCTGCTGGCCGGCGAGGGCTACGACCACGACGAACTGCTCCGGGTGGCGGACGAGGGCCAGGCGGAGTGGCGTTCGGCGGTGATCGGCAGGCCGGTCCCCGGCACCACCACCCCGGCCGACTTGGTCACCCGGTCCGACTACCGGCTCTCGCTCGACCGGACCGGCGGCAACGAGCTGCTCAGCCTGACGTTCACCATCGGCGCGCTGGGCGGCACCGTGCTGGCACTGCTCGCGGTCGGCTTCGCGGTGATCGCGGAGGCACGGACCCGGGGCCGGGTGCTCTCCCGGCTGCGCACGATGGGGCTCACCGGGCGCCAGGGACGACAACTGCTGGTGTACGAGCTGGTGCCGCTGGTCGGTGCCGCGTTGCTCGCCGGTGGGCTGGTCGGAGCCGTGCTGCCGACGCTGCTCGGCCCGGCGCTCAACCTCTCCACGTTCACCGCCGGGGTCTCCGCCCGGACCTATCTCGACCCGCTGCTGGTGGGTGGGGTGCTGCTACTGGTGGTGGTCGGTCTGGCCGCCGCTCTCGCGATCGAAAACCTGATCAACCGACGGATGCGCCTCGGCGAGGTACTCCGGCTCGGGGAGGAGAACTGATGACCGCTGCCCTGACCACCGCCGTACCCGATCTCGCGGCGTTGCAGCGCCGCGCCGCCGAGCGGGCGGCGGAGCGGGCCGGCGGCAACGACCGCCTGCGCGGGCACATCGTCTGCGACGGCCTGGTCCGCATCTTCAAGACCGAGGGCGTCGAGGTGGTGGCCCTGCAAGGGCTGGACCTGGTGATCGACCGGGGCGAGCTGATCGCCATCGTCGGCGCCTCCGGCTCCGGCAAGTCCACCGTGCTCAACATCCTCTCCGGGCTGGACGTGCCGACCGCCGGCATCGCCCGGGTGGCCGGCTTCGACCTGCTGACCATGTCGGCGAAACAGCGGCTGCGCTACCGCCGCCGTACGGTCGGTTTCGTCTGGCAGCAGACCGGGCGGAACCTGCTGCCGTACCTGACCGCTCGGGAGAACGTGGAGCTGCCGATGCGGCTGGCTCGGCGTACCTCCGGGCGGGCGGCCCGCAGGCGGGCGCTGGAGTTGCTGGAGATGGTCGGGGTCGGCTACTGCGCGGACCGCCGGCCGGGCCAGATGAGCGGTGGCGAGCAGCAGCGGTGCGCGGTGGCGGTCGCGGTCGCGAACGACCCGGAGGTGCTCTTCGCCGACGAGCCCACGGGTGAGTTGGACGAGGCCACGGCGGCCGACGTGTTCGACGCGCTGCGCACGATCAACGCCGAGCTGGGCGTGACGGTGGTGGTGGTCACGCACGACCTCAACGTGGCGACGCAGGTCCGCCGTACGGTCGCGATCCGCGACGGACGGACCGCCTCCGAGGTACGCCGTTCGTCCCGGATCGGCGCGGACGGGCTGGAGGAACTGGTGACCGAGGAGTACGCGGTGCTGGACCGCAACGGCCGGATGCAGTTGCCCGCGGCCTTCGTGGACGCGCTGGCCCTGCGGGACCGGGTGAAACTGAATCTGGAGCCGGACCACGTCGAGGTCCGCTCCGGTGACGAACCTCAGGAGGAGCAGCCGTGAGCGGCGAGGACCTGGTACGCGTCGAGGGCGTCAGCCGCGACTACGGCTCCGGTGACCGGGTGGTGCACGCGCTGCGGCAGGTGTCGTTCCGGATCGGTCAGGGTGAGCTGGTGGCGGTCCGGGGCCGGTCCGGCGCGGGCAAGACGACCCTGCTCAACCTGATCGGCGGACTGGACCGGCCGACCACCGGCCGGATCTTCGTCGCCGGTCGGGAGGTGACCGGGGCCGGCGAGAAGGGCCTGCTGGAGCTGCGCCGGGACACCATGGGCTTTGTGTTCCAGTCGTTCGGGCTGATCCCGATCCTCTCCGCGGCGGAAAACGTGGGTGTGCCGATGCGGCTGGCCAAGGTGGCGGCGGCGGAGCGGGAGGAGCGGGTGGCGATGCTGCTCGAACTGGTCGGGCTGGGCGCCCACGCGGGCCAGCGGCCGTACGAGCTCTCCGGCGGGCAGCAGCAGCGGGTGGCGATCGCCCGGGCGCTGGCCAACGACCCGCCGTTGTTGATCGCGGACGAGCCGACCGGGCAGCTCGACTCGGAGACCGGGCGTTCGATGATGGACCTGCTCCAGGCGCTGGTCCGGTCGCGTGGGATGACGGCGCTGGTGGCGACCCACGACACGACCCTGATCGAGCTGGCCGACCGGGTCCTCCAACTCCGCGACGGCCAACTGGTCGACGAGCCCCACCTAACGCCTGCTGTGTAAGGAAGGGCCCCTTGTTAACGCATAGCGTTAACAAGGGGCCCTTCCAATCGCTGCCTGCGGCGCGGGTGGGCGCCGTGGGTACGACTCAGGGGCGGTGGAGTACGGTTTCCCGTATCTCCGCCGCCCCTGAAACGAATCGCGACCGGCCCCAGGTTCGGGGTCAGTCTCCTTGACGCTGCTGGGGAATCTGCCCCTGCAGCAGGGCGCGAACCTCCGACTCGCGGTAACGCCGGTGGCCACCCAACGTTCGAATTGCGCTGAGCTTTCCCGCCTTCGCCCACCGGGTCACGGTTTTCGGGTCGACACGGAACATCGACGCCACCTCGGCCGGCGTGAGTAGCGGCTCTGGTTCGTGCGTACGCGATGCCATCGGTCACTCCTCCACAGGTGCCTATAGACATCGGCCGGGGTCCCGCCGGCCGACGCGTCTCCCATGGTCCGGCTAGTCCCCGATGTCCGACATGGGCCGAACGGCCGAACGTCCCTGGATGGACGGATGAACAATGACCGATTTATACAACTTTTCTATACTGAAAACTGTCTTATTCGGGCGCGTTGTGGCCCATCGTAACCCCAAGATTACGAGCAAGCCTCGCGTTGGAAACGCTCCACACCCCCCTGACCAGGGCAAACGCGATCAAGGGGTGTGACCACCCAACACACAAGATCAACTCAACGGGGGATAGGGGATTCATGTTTCCATCCCCTAGTCGGTCGGCCCATCAGTCACCTATCCGTCACCCACCGGACCGGGTGCGACAGCGGTTCTACTTCTTCCCTGACGCCCGCGAATCGGCGACGCCCGCGGGGGCGGCACCACCCGACGGGGGCCTACCCGACTAGTTGCAGCGCTCCAGCAACTGCACCGCGCGCCAGCGGGCGACCAACTTCTCGTACGCCTCGGTGGCCGCCTCCGCGTCGCCCCGGGACAGCCCGGCGAGCCCCTCGGCGACCAGGGCCGGCGAATTGTCCTCGGCCAGCGCCTCGTCCGGCAGCAACTGCACCAGGCCGCCGTAGTCCAGCTCCACCACCGACCGGGGGTGGAACTCCTCCAGCCAGCGAGCGCCCTCCTCGACCGCCTCGGTGATCGGCGCGTCCCCCACCGACTTGCGCAGCACCGCCAGGCCGCGCGACGCCCGGCGCCGGGCCTTGGAGATCTCGGTCCGGTAACGCAGCACCCGCCGCTCCGGGCGTACGGTCAACTCCCGCTCGGCCGCGTCCACGAAGACGAACCAGCGCAGCGGCACTCCCCAGGTGGCGATCTGCTCGTGCAGTCGGGGCACCCCGTGCTCCAGCACCCGCGCCCCGCTGCGGAAGTCCTCCACCACCGCCTTGGCCTGCCCGGCGAGCACCGGCGGGACGAACGCGTCAGCGAGCACCGGCGGCACCCCGTCCCGGGCACTCAACGCCGCCTCGGCCACCCGTACGCGCAGGTTCCACGGGCAGACCAGCAGGGTGTCGTCGGCCTCCAGCACGTACGCCTCGTCCGGCAGGTCGGGCAGCCGGGTCCAGCCGGCGCCGAGTGCCTCGATCACCGCCGTACGTTGCCGTCCCGGCCCTTCCAGCGGAGCGACCGCCCGGCCCTCCTTGACGTACCGGCGCCAGAAAATCTGGCGGTCCCGGTCGAACGCGGTCAGCGGCTCATACACCCGCAGGTAGGAAGCGAAGAGCGACGGCACGGCGCGATCCTCCCATGAAACCGGACTTCCCTGCCGCCGACCGCACCGATCACCGCCCACCGCCCCCCGCCAGGTGGGACAGGTCGTCCCCGGTCGGATCCGCTGCGGCGCGACGGTCGATATTAGGCTCGACAGCACCGGCGTCACCCCGCCGGCCACCGGAGAGGTCCGCGTCCCACAAAGACGCACACCGACATCAGGAGCAGTCATGGGCGTTTTCGCCAGCACCGACCAGCAGGTTTCGGCCGGGCATGAGCAGGTCGTCTTCTGCCACGACAAACCGACCGGCCTGAAGGCCATCATCGGCATCTACTCCACCGCGCTCGGCCCCGCGCTCGGCGGGACCCGGTTCTACCCGTACGCCAGCGAGGCGGACGCACTGCACGACGTACTCGACCTCTCCCGGGGTATGGCGTACAAGAACGCACTCGCCGGTCTCGACCTCGGCGGCGGCAAGGCGGTCATCTGGGGCGACCCGGAGCAGCTCAAGACCGAGCCGCTGCTGCGGGCCTACGGCCGCTTCGTACAGACGCTCGGCGGGCGTTACTACACCGCCTGTGACGTCGGCACGTACGTGCAGGACATGGACGTGGTGGCGCGCGAGACGCGCTTCGTCACCGGGCGCAGCGTGGAGCACGGCGGGGCGGGCGACTCGTCGGTGCTCACCGCCTGGGGCGTGTTCCAGGGCATGCGGGCCGCCGCCGAGCACCAGTGGGGCTCGGCCACCCTGACCGGCCGGCGGGTCGGCGTCTCGGGTCTCGGCAAGGTGGGCAAGCACCTGGTCAGGCACCTGATCGAGGACGGCGCGACGGTGGTCGCCACCGACGTCAACGAGAAGGCGCTGGAGTGGGCCCGGCACACGTACCCGGAGGTCGACCTGGTGGCCGACGCCACCGCGCTGATCACCTCCGACATCGACGTGTACGCCCCCTGCGCCCTCGGCGGCGCGCTCGACGACGAGACCGTCCCCGCGCTCCGCGCCAAGATCGTGGCCGGCGCCGCGAACAACCAGCTCGCCCACCCGGGGATCGAGAAGCAGCTCGCCGACCGAGGCGTGCTGTACGCCCCGGACTACGTGGTGAACGCCGGTGGCGTGATCCAGGTCGCCGACGAGATCGAGGGCTTCAACTTCGAGCGGGCCAAGCTGCGGGCGACCCGGATCTTCGACACCACCCGGGAGATCCTCCGGCTCGCCGACACCGAGGGCGTACCCCCGGCGGTGGCCGCGGACCGGTTGGCCGAGCGGCGGATGGCCGAGGTCGGCCGGCTCCGCTCCATCCACCTGCCCTGATCGCCCGCCCAGCGCCCGCACAGGGCCGCTAGCGCACCGGAAACGGGCTCGACCGGCGACGGTCCGACGGCCGGGGGACACTCCTTGCCGTCGGACCCGCCGGAAGGGCGGGCAGGTCGGCGGGTCCGGTTGGCGGGCACCCGGCAAACGCACGTGATTCGCCTCGTTTTGTCCGGCCTCGCCGGCTAAGGTCGGTCTCGACGGGCAACCCGCAGCACAGGGTGATCGAGCCGTCATGACCGGTTTCCGGCACGGTCGTTACCGGGGCGAAAAACCGCCCGGTCGGGTCAACCTCGACGCGCGGGCGCCACCGGCGGTAACCCGAGGTGCCGAAGGCGGGCATACCCATGTACCGTAAGAGCCACGAGAGATGCCTGACGTCATCGGGGCCCGCCTTCGGGCTGCCCCGAATTCTGTGCGAGGGGGTCGAGCCATGGGGCGCGGCCGTGCTAAGGCCAAGCAGACAAAGGTGGCCCGGGAGTTGAAGTACCACTCCCCGAACACCGACCTCGCCGCCTTGCAGCGAGAACTCGGCGGCAGCGGCAAGTCGGACCACGACTTCGACGACGACTACAAAGAGTATGTCGACGACGATGACGAGGACCACGACGCGGACGACGGCCCAGACAACTGGTCGCCTCCGGCTCGCTGACCTCCGTCGGGCACATTGAGCACGCGGTAACGCCCGCGTGCTCACGCGTGTCCGGATGGTGTGGCACACCGTTGGTCAACGCGGTTCCATCCGGTCAAGGGTCTGCCGTGCGGATCGTTCTCCGACCCGTGCGGCAGGTCCTTGACCGGTAGGCCGTACCCGCTCAGGGACCACACCCGCCCGTTCAGCGCGGTCGGTTGTTCCAGTTGTAGAACGTCGGGATGTTCTCGAAGTGGTTCCACGCGCACACCGCGCCACCACTTCCCCCCGCGACCTCGGCCCGGTCCCGACGAGCCTCCTCCGCCTCGCTGAGCAGGCTGGTGAGCCCACCACGGGCCGCGCGGACCCGGTCGGTCACCGGGTCGAGGGTCGAGCCCTCGGCCGGCTCAGCGGCCCGCAGGCTGGTGCTCTCGCGCATGGTCCAACACTCCCTCGAGTAGGCGGATCTTGCTGTTACGGCAGTGGTTGGTCTCCGTACCGTCGAAACGTCCCTGCTCGAAGTAACGGTTGGCAGCGTGCCCGCCGCCACAGAAGCCGAAGTACGCGCAGCCGGACCGGCAGGACTCCACCCCGGCCAGGAACTCCCGCACCCAGGGCAGCCCTTCGGCCCCGGCGATGATCTCGTCAAGGCCGGTGCTCAGCACGTTCCCGCTGGTGAAGTCGCCGTGCTCCGGGTCGGAGAAACCGGCCAGTTCCGGCGAGAGCAGGATCACCGAGCCGTCGTAGCCGACGGTGGGGATCGGGTCGAGTTGACGCGGCAGCAGGTCGTCGGCGGTGTCGTCGAGGACCGCCGAGGCGTACCGCAGCGACCACTCGATCTCCCGCAGATGGATCCTCGGGGTACGGCGCCAGGCGGCGACGAGTTCGCTCCAGAAGCCGGTGACCGCCGCCGCCGGATGGGCGTTACGCCGCGTGTTGACGCCCTCCATCTCCTCGATGTTGATCCCGAGCACGTCGCACCCCAGGTCGAGGAAGTACGCGTACAGCTCGGCGGCGAGACCCGGCTCGGGACGGCTCACCACGCAGAGCGCCGAGAACGGCACCCCATTGCGGCGCAGCGCCTCGATGCCCCGCTCGATCCGGTCGTACGCCGGCCGCCCGCCCCGGCCCACCCGGTCGCCGTTGCGCTCCCGTGGGCCGTCCACACTGACACTGACCCGCACCCGGTGGGCGGCGAAGAACTCGCACCAGGCGTCGTCGATCAACGTGGCGTTTGTCTGCACGTGGTGCTCGACCCGTTCGTCGAACGGGGCCAGCAGCCCGGCCAGATGCTCCCTGCCGGCCGCGAGGGGCTCGCCGCCGTGCCACACCACCGAGAACCGTCCGGACCTCGCCCATTCGTTCACCGGCCCGGCCACCGCGGCGGCCACCGGGATGGGCATCTTCCGATCATCGGCCCGAAACGGTAGATAGCAGTACGAACAGTCAAGATTACAGAGCGTGGTCGGCTGCATCACCACGTACGAGGGCACGGGGGCGATGCCCCGCATCCCGCTCGACACCTGCCGCCGGACGGCCATCGGCCCCTCCTCCCCGTACCCGAGGTGCCCTCAGGCTAGGTTGCGGCGGCCACCCGGGTGAAGTCCTGAGCGGGTATGCGAAGGATCACGGCAAAGAATCAGGTATGCACGAATGTACGGTCAGTGATCATCCACGGGTGTGGTGACCGATCATCTGCACCTCGCCGGTGCCCTCGATGATCTCGCCCGCCTGCCACGCCTCTACGCCCCGGCCGGCCAGGCAGGCCAGCGCCCGGTCCGCGTCCTCGGCGGAGACGATCGCGAACATGCCCACGCCCATGTTGAAGGTCGACTCCATCTCCGAGTCGTCGATCCGGCCCTTGGCCTGCACCATGTCGAAGATGGGCTGCGGCTTCCAGGTGGCCCGGTTGACCACGGCGTCGACGTTCTCGGGCAGCACCCGGACCAGGTTGCCGGGGATGCCGCCGCCGGTGATGTGAGCCAGCGCCCGCACCTCGGTCTCGGCGATCAGCTTGAGGCAGTCCTGCGCGTAGATCTTGGTGGGGGTCAGCAGCTCCTCGCCGAGCGTGCGCTGCCGGCCGAAGTCCTCGATCACCGTGTCCAGCCGCATCCGGCCCGCGCCGAGCAGGACGTGCCGGACCAGGGAGTATCCGTTGGAGTGCAGACCCGAGGAGCGCATCGCGATGACCGCGTCGCCGACCTCGACCCGCTCCGGGTGGAGGATCTCGCTCTCCTCGACCACACCGACACCGGTGGCGGAGATGTCGTACTCGTCCGGCTTCAACACCCCGGGGTGCTCGGCGGTCTCGCCGCCGAGCAGCGCGCAGCCCGCGTACCGGCAGCCGTCGGTGATGCCGGCGACGATCTCGGCCACCTTGTCCGGCACGACCTCGCCGGTGGCGATGTAGTCGAGCAGGAAGAGCGGCTCCGCGCCGGTCGCCACCAGGTCGTCGACGACCATCGCGACCAGGTCGATGCCGACCGTGTCGTGGATGTCGAGCTGCTGGGCGATGACCAGCTTGGTGCCGACGCCGTCGGTCGAGGCGGAGAGGATCGGCTTCTTGTACTTGGTGGTGTCCAGCCGGAACAGGCCGGCGAAGCCGCCGAGCTGTCCCATCACCTCGGGACGCTGGGCGCCCCGGACCTTGGACTTGATCAGCTCGACCGCCCGGTCGCCGGCCTCGATCGAGACACCGGCGTCCGCGTACGAGACGCTGCGCTTGCGGGTGGCCCGACCGGATCCGGCGGTCCAGGGCTGGCGCACGCCGCCGCCGGAGCCTGCGCCCTCGGTCGACCCGCTACCTGCGCCATTGCGCTCAGTCACGTGCGTCACGGTTCTCCCCTTTGTTCCTCGCGGCCAGCCGCGTCGGGTAGCGGTCGAGGATCGCTCGACTCTTGGCACTCACCGGACGCTGGACGTAGGCCGCGCCGGTCGGTTCGTTACGGGCGTTGAAGTGCGTCACGCGCGCCCGGGCTGGGGACGAGCGGTGACGGGGTGTCCGCGCCGGCCCCGTCGGAGCCGTCCTCGTACCGCTGCTCTCCGGATTCCGGCGCCTGGTCCGCGACCCGGCGGCCCACTCCTTCGAGTACGTGCTTGCCGATCAGGTTCCCCGCTGGCAGCTCGATCGGGTACTCCCCGTCGAAGCAGGCCCGACAGAGCCGCGTCTTCGGCTGCTCGGTCGCCGCGATCAGGCCGGCGAGCGAAACGTAACCGAGGCTGTCGGCCCCGATCGACCGTCGGATTCCCTCGTTGTCCAGACCGTTCGCGAGCAACTCGGCCCGGGTGGCGAAGTCGATGCCGTAGAAGCACGGCCAGTTGACCGGCGGCGAGGAGATGCGGACGTGCACCTCCAGCGCACCGGCCTCACGCAGCATCCGGACGATCGCCCGCTGGGTGTTGCCCCGGACGATCGAGTCGTCGACGACCACCACCCGCTTGCCCCGGACGTTCTCCCGCAGCGGGTTCAGCTTGAGCCGGATACCGAGCTGGCGGAGGGTCTGGGACGGCTGGATGAAGGTACGTCCGACGTACGGGTTCTTCATCAGCCCGGCGCCGTAGGTGATGCCGGAGCCCTCGGCGTAACCGATCGCGGCCGGCGTGCCCGACTCCGGCACCGGGATCACCAGGTCCGCCTCGACCGGGTGCTCCTTGGCCAGTTGCCGGCCGATCGCGACCCGGGCGGAGTAGACGTTGCGGCCGGCGATGGTGGTGTCCGGCCGGGCGATGTAGACGTACTCGAAGAGGCAGCCCTTCGGCTCCGGCACGGCGAACCGGGCCGACCGCAGGCCGTGCTCGTCGATCGCGATCAGCTCGCCGGGCTCGATCTCCCGGACCACGCTGGCCCCGACGATGTCGAGCGCGGCGGTCTCGCTCGCCACCACCCAGCCGCGCTCCATCCGGCCCAACACCAGCGGCCGTACGCCGTGCGGGTCGCGGGCGGCGTAGAGCGTGCTCTCGTCCATGAAGACGAAGCTGAACGCGCCCCGCAGCATCGGCAGCACCTCGAGCGCGGCGGCCTCGACCGAGAGATCCGGCCGGCTGGCCAGCAGCATGGTCACCAGGGCGGTGTCGGAGGTCGACCCGTCCGAGTCCATCCCCCGCTCCCGGGCCTCCCGGGCGAGTTCGGCGGTGTTGACCAGGTTGCCGTTGTGGGCCAGCGCGATGGTGGTGCCGGCGCTGTTGGCCCGGATGGTCGGCTGGGCGTTCTCCCAGGTCGAGCCACCGGTGGTGGAGTAGCGGGTGTGCCCGATCGCGAGATGCCCGCGCAGGCTGGCCAGGGTCGGCTCGTCGAAGACCTGGGCGACCAGGCCGAGGTCCTTGTACACCACCACGCCGGAGCCGTCGCTGACGGCGATGCCCGCCGCCTCCTGGCCCCGGTGTTGCAGGGCGTACATACCGAAGTAGGTCAGCTTCGCGACCTCTTCACCCGGCGCCCACACCCCGAACACGCCGCAGGCGTCTTGCGGGCCGGGCCGTTCGGGGTCGAGTTCGTGGCTCAACCGGCCGTCGCCTCGGGGCACCTGCCGCTCCTCAAACTGAAGGCTGATCTGCGCTGTGCGGATCTGCTCGGACTCGCCTAGGGCACGGGAATCTGGAAGTTCCGTCGTCAGACAGTGTACGCGAGCCGGGAGCAGTACAGAAAGTCACCGTTTGGCTCCTTACTGTTACGTCCGATTGGCGTGAGTGTCACTAATCAAGCGGGATATAGGGCGATATGTCCGCGCGATTTCCGCTGGCCCGTATCCGGCCCGCTTCGATCGCGTCGGCCCAGGAGAGCCGACCCGTTGCCAACAGGATCCAGGTCGCCGGCTCCATCTCCACGACATTCGCCGGCGTACCCCTGGTGTGTCGCGGCCCGGACCCGCACTGAACCGCACCGTAAGGTGGGACCCGTACCTCCACCGAACGGCCAGGCGCCTTCCGGGCAAGCTCCGCGAGGAGCTCTCGGACCGCGTCCCGGAGCAGCTCACGGGCCGGGGTACGGCCAGCTTCGAGCTCCGCGAGCGCTGTCACCACCAGCGAGGACTTACTGTACGGAGAGGACACGACGGGACGATACGGCCTACCGTCGTGCCAATTGACGCTGCCCCTGGGTCGCGCGACTCCACCCGAACAAGGCATAGTTGCCGACGGTGTATTCGTACGGTAGTGAACCCTGGTCCGAGAAGTCAGACCGGAAGGCGGTGGACGTGACAACACACCGACATGCCTGGAAGCGACGGGCCGGTGTGGTCGTGGCTCTGGTATCCAGTGCCCTACTCGCTCTCCCCTCCACACCAGCGCTCGCAGCAGCCCCCGACATCGATGTTTCCCCAAACTCGGTGACGATTCGAGCTGGTAGTGACACAACGGTCACAGTGCAGATTACTGCCAGGGACGCGACCGACACCTCAGTGAAGATCAACGTCACCGGACTCCCTGAGGGTGTAAGTTGCACCGGTGGCTGTGGTGCCGACGTTGCCATCAAGTTCGGCGAGGAGCCGAAGAATCAGCTCTTGACGCTGAGAGCCGCACCGAACGCGCCCGCTACGAACCGCGCTTCGGTGATAGTGCAAGCGGTAGCTGCAGGTGGTTCAGATACGGCTAACTTCTCGCTAAGCGTTACCGCCGCGCCCCAGCAGCCGACGCAGCCGCCCGCGACGCAGACGGTCAAGGAGATCTCGGGCCGGGTCACCGACCTCAACGGCAAGGCCCTGCCGAACGCCTCGGTTGTGTTGCTCGACTCCCAGAACCACTCGTACTCGACCACCACGAGCAACAGCGGTGCGTTCAAGTTCCTCGGTTCGGCGAACAACCCGATCACCCCGGGCTCGATCGACCTCGGCGCCAGCCTTGACGACCAGCAGGCGGTCAAGAAGATCAACGCTGCCGCCAACCAGACCCTCCGGGACCAGCGGATCGCGCTCAAGGTCGGTGGGGCCTCCCCCTCGGCCACCCCGGAAGCGCTGCCGAGTGACGAGGCGGTGCCGAGCGAAGAGGCGGAGGAGCCCGCCGCCGAAGGCAGCGAGGCCCCGGGTCAGCAGGCCGCGAGCAACGAGTCGGAATCGAGCGGCGGCTTCAGCTCGTGGCTGCTGATCATCGTCGGTGGCCTGCTGGTCGCGCTCGGTGTCGGCGCCATCGTGCTGCTCTGGATGCGCCGCAAGGAGAACAACGACGAGGACGGGGGCGACGTGGCGGCCGGCGGTCCCCGTGGCAGCCCCGCCGGTGGCGGTGGTTACCAGAGCGGCTCCGACCAGACCCGGGTGACGAACCGCGCCGGCATGGGCGGCGACGCCACCGCGATCGACCGGTCGATCGCCGACGCGCCGACGATGATGCACAACCGTCCGTTGGTCGACGACGAGTTCCCGGACCCGTACGGCGCACCACTGCCGTCACAGCAGCCGCAGACCGCCGCGTACGGCGCAGGTGGCCAGGACGGCTGGGGAGCGGCGGGCAACGGGTACGGCGGCGCTCCCGGCGCGGGCGAGTACGGCGCCGGTGGATCCGACGGCTACGGCAACACCCAGGCCGGTGGGTACGGCAACGCACCCGGTTCCGGCGCGGGCGGCTACGGCGGACAGGCCAACGGCTACGGTGCCGGCGGCGACTACGGCAACGCCCCGGGTTCGGGTGCCGGCGGTTACGGCAACGCTCCCGGCTCCGGCGCGGGCGGCTACGGCGCCTCCGGCGGGGGCTACGGTGCCGAGCAGCCGGCAGGCGGTTACCCACCCGCAGCCGGTGGCGGATACCCGTCCGCCGGGCAGAACGGGCGCTACGACGAGCCGACCGGACGCTATGACGGCCCGAGCGCCGGTGGCAGTGAGTACGCCCCGCCGGCCGACCCGTACGCCCAGGGCGGCTCCTACGGGTCCGGTGGCGCCGACGGCGGCTACGGAGCGGACCAGCAGGCGTACGGTGGCCAGGGCTACGGCCAGGGCGCCGGGGGCTACGGCCAGCCGACCGCCGGTGCCGGTTACGACCAGCAGTCGGGTGCCGACGGCTACGGTGCCGGGTCTCGTGGCTACGGTGACCAGCCGGGTTACGGCGCCGGGGCGGGCGGCGGTTACGACCAGCCGCAGGCCGGCGGCTACGACCAGCGTGGCGGCTACGACCAGCAGCAGCGCGGCGGTTACGACGACCGTACGGCCTACGACCAGCAGCAGGGCGGCTACTACGACGAGTCCGGCCAGGGTGCCGGGCACGGCCGGTCCGGCGCCGCTCCCGGCGGGCAGCCGCCGAACCGTGGCGGCGAGCGCCGCTCGGTGGACTGGCTGGACGACTGATCGTCGGGCCGGCCGGGAGGCTTTCTCCCGGCCGGCCACAGCTTTCCGTAACAGCAGAGAACCGCACCCCGGACAAACGGGGTGCGGTTCTTCTGTTTCCGTCCCGTGGAGACGGTCGCCGGTCAGGCGCTCGCGAACACCCCGTCGCTGAGCAGTGGAACTACCTGGGAGACGCCGACCTGCGCCGCGATCTCCACGTCCGCGCCGAAGCCACGGTAGATCAGCTCCCGGCCCGAGACGCAGCCCCGGACGGCCGCCGGCAGGTCCGGCACGCTGCTCAGCGCCGCCAGCGCGACAGCGGCCTCCACCGACAGTCCACCGGGCACGGTGGCCAGTACGTCGAGCACAACCGCAGCACCTAGCTGGTCCTCCACACACGGGCGGATGGTGCCGTCCGGCCAACGTTCACCGGCCGCGATCACCCCGATCGGGCGCTCCGAGGTGCCGTACCCCTGGTCGATCAGCCAGCGGCCGACGGCCGGCGCGTTGCGCAGGCACGCCGCGACCACCGGCACACCGCTCGCGCTCGCCGCGGCGGAGATCGTCGAGCCGTTCGGAGAGGGCAGCACGAGGTCGGGCACGACCGGTGCCGTACGCAAAGCCGCTGGTGACAGGGACCAGGGGTGTTGGTCGGTGACCGCGCCGCGACCGACCGCCGCGACCGCGCCGAGCCGGCGTGCGTACTCGGCCGCCTGGGCGCCCCAGGGGAACGGATGCACCCTGGTCCCACGACTCACCGCGACCTCGACCGAGGTGGTGAAGGAGAGCACGTCGATCACGACCAGGGCGGAGCAGACCCGGCCGAGTTCGGCGGCACCGCCCAGCCCCCAGTCGAAACGGGCCCCGGATCCGGGTTGGGCGTAGACGGTGCCGACCAAAGCGTCCGTCACGGCTGGTTCTTGGCCGAAGCCTCCGTCGTCGGCTCCTCGCCGGTCACCTGCTGCGCCGCGTCCTGCCCCGGTACGGCGTCGGCGGGCGCGTCGGTTGCCGAGGCGTCCACCGGCTCGTCGGTGACCGCCTCGTCCGCCGGTACGTCGGCCACAGCCTCGTCCGCCACCTCGTCGGTCACGGCCTCGACCACACCCGGCTCGTCCGCCTGTACGGTCTCGGTCGGCTCCGTGCCCTCGGCCGTCACCGATGCGGCCACGGCGACCGGCGCACCGACGCTCGGCTCGGTCACCGGGTCGGAGTCGGTCGGAACCGGCTCGGAGCCGGTCGTCGAGTCGTCGCCGAACAGACGCGGCAGGGTCGACTCGAACGCCGCCCGCAGCTCGTCCAGGCCCAGGGTGAACTGGCCACGTACGTCCAGCGCGCCACCGGCGGGGTCGGTGATGCCGAGCGCGGTCACCGGCACGCCGTGTTCCTCGCAGAGGGCGAGGAACGCCTTGTCCTGGCCACGCGGCACCGTCACCAGGGCACGACCGGCCGACTCGCTGAACAGGTAGACAAACGGCATCGAGCCGCTGGTGAACTCGTCCGGCAGGCCGATCCGCGCGCCGACCCCACGCCGCAGGCTCGCCTCGACCAGGGTCTGGGCCAGGCCGCCGTCGGAGAGGTCGTGCGCCGAGGTGAGATGTCCCACCCGGGCCGCCTCGGCGATCAGCTCGGCCAGCGCCCGCTCGCGGCCCAGGTCGACCCTTGGCGGCACGCCGCCGAGGTGCTCGTGCGTGACCCAGGCCCACTCGGAGCCGGAGAGCTCCAGCCGGGTCTCGCCGAGCAGGAAGATCAGGTCGTGGTCACCGCCCGGCTTGGCCGCGAAGCCCATCGGCACCCGGTCGGCCACGTTGTCGAGCAGCCCGAGCACACCGACCACCGGGGTCGGGTGGATCGCCGCCGCACCGGTCTGGTTGTAGAAGCTGACGTTGCCACCGGTCACCGGGATGCCCAGCTCGGCGCAGGCGTCGGCGAGGCCGCGTACCGCCTCGGCGAACTGCCACATGACGCTCGGGTCCTCGGGCGAGCCGAAGTTGAGGCAGTCGGTGACCGCGACCGGCTTGGCGCCGGTCACGGCGACGTTCCGGTACGACTCGGCGAGCGCCAGCTTCGCCCCGTTGTACGGGTCGAGGCGGGCGTACCGGCCGTTGCCGTCGAGGGAGATCGCGACGCCGAGGCCGCTCTCCTCGTCCACCCGGATCACGCCCGCGTCCTCCGGCTGAGCCAGCACGGTGTTGCCGAGCACGTAACGGTCGTACTGTTCGGTGACCCAGGACTTGTCGGCCAGGTTCGCCGAGCCGATCATGCGCAGCACGGTCTCGCGCAGCGCCTCCGGCGTCGACGGGCGGGGCAGCGTCTCGGCCCGGTCGGCCTGGAGCAGGATCAGGTCGGCCGGCTCGCGCATCGGACGGGCGTAGACCGGCCCGTCGTCCACCAGGGAGCCCGGCGGTACGTCGACGACGGTGTGGTCCCGCCAGGTGATCAGCAGCCGTCCCGGCTCTCCGTCGGCCTGCGCCGGGGTGACCTCGCCGATGGCGGTGGCGAGCACGCCCCACTTCTCGGCGGTCTTGAGCACCGCGTCGAGCTGGTCGGGCGTGACCACCAGGAGCATCCGCTCCTGCGACTCGCTGGCCAGGATCTCGTGCGGGGTCATCGAGGGCTCGCGCAGCGGCACCCGCTCCAGCCAGACCCGCATGCCGGTGCCGGCGGCGGCGGCCGTCTCGGTGAGCGCGCAGGTCAGGCCCGCGCCGCCGAGGTCCTGGATGCCGACGACGAGCTGTGCGTCGTACAGCTCGAGGCAGGCCTCGATCAACAGCTTCTCGGTGAACGGGTCGCCCACCTGGACAGCCGGGCGGCGCTGCTCGCTGCCCTCGTCGAAGGTGGCGCTGGCGAGCACGGAGACTCCGCCGATGCCGTCCCGACCGGTCTTGGCGCCCATCAGCACCACGATGTTGCCCGGCCCGGCGGCGGCCTTGTTCTGCAGCCGGTCGACCGGCAGTACGCCGATCGAGAGCGCGTTGACCAGCGGGTTGCCCTGGTAGCTGGGGTCGAAGACGATCTCCCCGCCGATGTTCGGCAGACCGAGGCAGTTGCCGTAACCGCCGACGCCACCGACGATGCCGGGCAGCACCCGGGCGGTGTCGGGGTGGTCGATGGCACCGAAGCGCAGCGAGTCCATCACCGCGATCGGCCGGGCACCCATCGCCAGGATGTCGCGGACGATACCGCCGACACCGGTCGCCGCGCCCTGGTACGGCTCGACGTAGCTGGGGTGGTTGTGCGACTCGACCTTGAAGGTGACGGCGAGCTTGTCCGAGATCTGGATCACGCCCGCGTTCTCACCGATGCCGGCGAGCATCCGGTCGCTCGGCGGCGCCTTCTCGCCGAACTGGCGCAGGTGCACCTTGCTCGACTTGTACGAGCAGTGCTCGCTCCACATGATCGAGTACATGGCCAACTCGGCCTGGGTCGGCCGACGGTCGAGGATCTGCCGGATCCGGTCGTACTCGTCGTCGCGGAGGCCGAGCTCGGGGTACGGCTGCAACTCGTCCGGGGTGTCCACGGCCCGCTCGACGGTGTCGAGGTCGTCCGGGTACGCGTTCGGTGCGGCGTGCGCCGGACGACCGGCCTGGGTGGGCGGGACGACCGCCTGCGCCGGAGCGGGCGCGGATCCCTCCGCCGGGGACGACGCGGTGGCTGCCTCGACGTCGTGGTTCGCGGGCTGGTCGGCTGGCGGAGTCACCCCACCGGCCTCGCTCGACGCCGTGTCGGGCTGGGTTGTCATGCCGGCACTCCCGCGAGGTGCTTGAGGACTGAGGTGAAGAAGCCGAGACCGTCGAGCGAGGGACCGGTCAGCGCCTCCACGGCGTGCTCCGGGTGCGGCATGATGCCCACCACGTTGCCCGCCTCGTTGGTGATCGCGGCGATGTCACGCTCCGAGCCGTTGGGGTTGCCGCGCTGGTAGCGGGCGACCACCCGGCCCTCGGCCTCGAGCTGGTCGAGGACGTAGCGGTCGGCGACGAACCGGCCCTCACCGTTCTTGACCGGGATGAGTACGTCCTGCTCGGGCTGGAACGTGTTCGTCCAGGCGGTCTTGACCGACTCGACCCGAAGCCACTGGTCCCGGTTGCGGAAGTGCAGGTGCTTGTTCCGGGTGAGCGCGCCGGGGAGCAGGTGCGCCTCGCAGAGGATCTGGAAGCCGTTGCAGATGCCGAGCACCGGCATGCCCTCGTTGGCGGCGGCGACGAGCGACTCCATCACCGGGGCGAACCGGGCGATCGCGCCACAGCGCAGATAGTCGCCGTACGAGAAGCCGCCGGGCAGCACCACGGCGTCGACCTGGTGCAGGTCGGGGTCGTCGTGCCAGAGCCGGACCACGTCCGCGCCGGCGATCCGGGCCGCACGGGCGGCGTCGCCGTCATCCAGTGACCCGGGGAAGGTCACCACTCCGATCCGGGCCGTCACGGATGTTCATCCTCGGCATCGGCCACTCGGATCGCAAAGTCCTCGATCACCGGGTTGGCCAGCAACTTGTCCGCGATTTCCCGGGCCCGATCAAGGTCCGGCTCACCGGTGAACTCGATCTCGATGCGCCGACCGATGCGCACCGAGGAGACGTCGCTGACACCCAGGCGAGGCAGCGCGTTTGCGACGGCCTGGCCCTGAGGATCGAGAATCTCCGGCTTGAGCATGACGTCGACGACGACGCGAGGCACTGGGCACTCCTGACTGTGTACGCAGTTGGGTGCCGGCCCATAGGGGCGAGCGGGGCAAGCGTACCTGGCAGAGCGCTCGACCGGCGCACCGGCCGCCCTGTGGACAAGCCTGTGGAAAATCGCACACCCCCCGCCGACCGGCGCGATCACGCGCGTCCGGACGCACGGGAGGGCGTCCAGCAAAGGTGATCTTCGCGTACCGGCCGGTCGCGGCGCCTAGATCATATCGGGGAGGTTCGATCTGACTCTTGTGAATGAACGACGAACCTCTTAGCGTGTGGCGTCGAACGTCTGGTTTCTCACACCGAACGTTCGATCTTCAAAACCGTACGGCGGACACCCAGCCGCCCTCGGTGGCTCGGCCCGACCCGGAAACCCCGGGTGCCACCCCCCGGAAGGAGCCCTCTACATGCGCATCCGTCTCACCCTCGCGACCGTCGCCACCGCGCTCGTCGGTGTCTTCGTCGCCCCCTCCGCCGCCGCCGCGAGCGACGGACCGGTCACCCCGCTGATCATCGGCGGCGGCACGGTCTCGTCCGCCCCCTGGGCCGCCGCCGTGTTCAGCAACGGCTCGTTCACCTGCTCCGGCACAATCATCGCGTCCCGCTGGGTGCTCACCGCCCGGCACTGCGTCAGCGGCACGATGTCGGTACGGGTCGGCAGCGTCAACCGGACCTCCGGCGGTGTCACCAGCGGCGTCTCGTCGTACTCCAGCCGGTACGACCTCGCCCTGCTCCAACTCTCGACCGCGATCAACACCTCATACGTGACACTCTCCAGCAGCTACCCGCCGGTCAACTCGACCAACTCGATCTACGGCTGGGGCATGACCTGCTACGAGGGCTGCGGCGCCTCGACCACGCTCAAGACCGCCAACGTCCGGGTCACCAGCACCAACGTGACCGACGCGTACGGCGGCCGGGCGATCCGTAGCACCCGGATCAACGGCAACGCCTGGCGCGGTGACTCCGGCGGGCCGGAGTTCTACAACGGCGCCCAGGTCGGGGTCGCCTCGACCGCCGACGGTGCGAACATCCAGAACTACGGCAGCGTCGCGTACAACCGGGCCTGGATCACCTCGGTCGCCGGGGTCTAGTCCTCCTCAGGGGTACGGCGCGGACGCCCGGATCATCCCGGCCGTCCGCGCCGCGCCGTCGCGTATCCCGCACACCGTTGCGTATCCCTCACGCCCTTGCTGTCTCTCCCACGTGCTTGCGCATCCCTCACGCCCTTGCTGTCTCCCCCACGTGCTTGCGCATCCCTCACGCCCTTGCTGTCTCCCCCACGCCCTTGCGCATCCCTCACGCCCTTGCTGTCTCCCCCACGTGCTTGGGTGCCCGCCACGCCGTTCCTGGCCGACGGAGGCGTTGCACCCCCCACACGTCGTTCTACCGCCGCGCGCGGTTTTGCAGCATGAGGCGACGTGAACAGACCTCACAATTGCCGCCACGCCTGCTCTGTCAGCATCAACACGTGCTGGTCGTGACGACGGATGTCCTTCCCGGGTACGAGATCCGCCAAGTCCTCGGCGAAGTAGTGTCATCGATGGCCCGAACCCGAAATCCGTACCGCGAAGGGGTGAAGAACCTCCGCGGTGGGGCGTACGACCCCAAAGCACCGGAGAACCTCACCCGGTGGCGTACGGAGGCGGTGGCCAACCTGGGCGAGGAAGCCCGCCGGCTCGGCGCGAACGCCGTGATCGGCATGCGTTTCGACCACCGCGAGGTGGGCGAGATGTGGATGGAACTCTGCGCGTACGGCACCGCCGTGGTGATCCGGGAGCAGCCCAGGACCCCGCTGCCGGACGAGCCGCTGTTCGCCGCCGAGCTCGCGCACAGCGCGGAGATCCTGCCCGAACCGATCGGGGTCTCCGAGCCGCCGAGCGCGCCGGACCTGCGCAGCGCCGCCGAAACCCCGACCCCCACCCCCGAAACCTGACCGCCCCGCCCCGCCGTTAGGAAGGGCCCCTTCCTATACAAAAAGCGATAACAAGGGGCCCTTCCTTACACCTAGAGGATGGGGGCGGGGTGGTAGGTGGCGGCTTCGGGGTGGGTGGCGACCACCTGGGCCACGCGGTCGGCGACCGCCCGCACCTGGGCCGGTGCCGCTCCCGCGAAGGCGGCCCGGTCGGCGACCAGCGCGTCGATCTCCGCCCGGGTCAGGCCCAGCCGGCCGTCGGCGGCGAGCCGGTCGAACAGGTCGTTCTCGGTCGTACCCTTCTCCCGCATGGCGAGAGCGACCGCGACCGCGTGCTCCTTGATCACCTCGTGGGCGGTCTCCCGACCCACGCCCCGGCGCACGGCCGCGACCAGCAGCTTGGTGGTGGCCAGGAAGGGCAGGTACCGGTCCAGTTCACGGGCGATCACCGCCGGGTACGCCCCGAACTCGTCGAGCACGGTGAGGAAGGTCTGGAACAGGCCGTCGGCGGCGAAGAACGCGTCCGGCAGCGCCACCCGGCGAACCACCGAGCAGGAGACGTCGCCCTCGTTCCACTGGTCACCGGCGAGCTCCCCGACCATCGACAGGTAGCCCCGGATCACCACGGCCAGGCCGTTGACCCGCTCGCTGGACCGGGTGTTCATCTTGTGCGGCATCGCGCTGGAACCGACCTGACCGGGGCGGAAGCCCTCGGTGACCAGTTCCTGGCCGACCATCAGCCGGATCGTGGTCGCCAGCGACGAGGGCGCCGCCGCGGTCTGGGCCAGCGCGGCCAGCACGTCGAAGTCGAGCGAGCGCGGGTAGACCTGACCGACGCTGTCCAGCACCCGGCGGAAGCCGAGGTGCCCGGCGACCCGCCGCTCCAACTCGGCGAGGCGCTCGTCGTCGCCGTCGAAGAGGTCGAGCTGGTCGGCGGCGGTGCCGACCGGCCCCTTGATGCCCCGCAGCGGGTAGCGGTCGATCAGGTCGCTCAGCCGCTCGTAACCGATCAGCAGTTCCTCGGCGGCCGAGGCGAACCGCTTGCCCAGCGTGGTCGCCTGCGCCGCGACGTTGTGCGAACGGCCGGTCATCACCAGGTCGGAGTGCTCGACCGCGAGCCGGGCCAGCCGGGCCAGGGTGGCCACCACCCGGTCCCGGACCAGTTCGAGCGAGGCCCGGATCTGAAGCTGCTCGACGTTCTCGGTCAGGTCCCGGGAGGTCATGCCCTTGTGCACGTGCTCGTGCCCGGCCAGCGCGCTGAACTCCTCGATCCGCGCCTTGACGTCGTGCCGGGTGACCCGCTCACGGGCCGAGATCGACTCCAGGTCGACCTGGTCGAGCACCCGATCGTACGCCTCGACCACACCGTCCGGCAGGGGCACGCCGAGGTCCCGCTGGGCCCGGAGTACGGCGAGCCAAAGCCGCCGTTCCATCCGGATCTTCTCCTCCGGCGACCAGAGCTGGACCAGCTCGGTCGAGGCGTACCGGCCGGCGAGCACGTTGGGAACCTGCGGGCGACTCTGGCTGCTCTGCGTCACGTACCTCATTCTCCCGCACCGCAGGTCACCCCCCGAACCCAGCCCACCGCGCCACCCTCGCCCACCACCTCGACAGGTGGCTGAAGAACCCGACAAATTCCTGAAGAACCCGACGGGTGGCTGGAGAAGAGGCGTGGATCATGAAGTTAGCGCCGACCCCGGGCTCGGGGTCGGCGCTAACTTCATGATCAATCGCCACACGGGTGCCCCCGGCGGGAGGGGAACGCGGGGCGGCTGGAAGGGAGGGGTCAGAGGGTGCGGGCCAGGCGGTCGGCCAGGAGGCGGGCGAAACGGGCCGGGTCGGCAAGCTCGCCACCCTCGGCGAGCAGCGCGGTGCCGTAGAGCAGCTCGGCGGTCTCGGCGATGGCCGGATCGTCGGCGCGCTGCTCGTGGGCCTTGCGCAGCCCGGTGACCAGGGAGTGGGTCGGATTCAGCTCCAGGATTCGCTTGATCTTGGGCAGCTCCTGGCCCATCGCCCGGTACATCCGTTCCAGCGTCGGCGTCATGTCCTGCGCGTCGCCAACCAGGATGGCCGGGGAGGTGGTGAGGCGGGAGGAGAGCCGCACCTCCTTGACCTGCTCGCCGAGCTTCTCGGTCAGCCAGGACAGCAGCGGAGCGAACTCCTCCTTCTGCTGGTCACGGTCGGAGCCCTCCTCCTCCTTCTCCTGCTCGGTGTCGAGGTCGACCTGCCCCTTGGCGATCGACCGCAACTGCTTGCCCTCGTACGCCGAGACCGCCTCCACCCACATCTCGTCGACCGGATCGGTCAACAGGAGCACCTCGTAGCCCTTGGCGTGGAATGCCTCCATGTGCGGGGAGTTCTCAATCATCGAGCGGGACTCGCCGGTCATGTAGTAGATGTCCGACTGCCCCTCCTTCATCCGCTCGACGTACTGCTCGAGGGTGACCAGCTTCTCCGGGTCCTCGGTCGAGGCGAACGAGGAGATGTCGAGGATGGCGCGCTGGTTGTCGAAGTCGTTGAGCAGCCCCTCCTTGACCGCCCGACCGAACTCCTGCCAGAAGGTGCGGTAGCGGTCGGCGTCGGAGGACATCAGCTCCTTCACCGTCGACAGCACCTTCTTGACCAGCCGGCGACGCATGAGCTGGATCTGCCGGTCCTGCTGGAGGATCTCCCGCGAGATGTTCAGCGAGAGGTCCTGGGCGTCGACCACACCCTTGACGAAGCGCAGGTACTCGGGCATGAGCGCCTGGCAGTCGTCCATGATGAACACCCGCTTGACGTAGAGCTGGATGCCCAGCTTGGCGTCCCGGGTGAACAGGTCGAACGGGGCCTGGGAGGGGATGAAGAGCAGCGCCTCGTACTCGAAGGTGCCCTCGCCCTTCATGTGGATGATCTCTAGCGGGTCGTTCCAGTCCCGGCTGATGTGCCGGTAGAACTCCTTGTACTCCTCGTCGCCGACCTCGCTGCGCGGGCGCGCCCAGAGCGCCTTCATCGAGTTGAGCGTGGTGACCTCGGTCTCCGTCGCGCCCTCGGACTCACCCTCGACCGCCGGCCGCTCCACCGTCATCCGGATCGGCCAGGCGATGAAGTCGGAGTAGCGCTTGACCAGCTCCTTGATTTTCCACTCGGCGGTGTAGTCGAAGAGCTGGTCGTCCGCGTCCTCCGGCTTGAGGTGCACGGTGACGGCGGTGCCCTGGGCCGCGTCCGCGACCGGCTCGATCGTGTACGTCCCCGATCCGCTCGACTCCCAGCGGGTGCCGGTCTCCTCGCCCGCCCGGCGACTGACCAGCGTCACCTTGTCGGCCACCATGAAGGTCGAGTAGAAGCCGACGCCGAACTGACCGATCAGGTCCTGCGACGCGGCGGCGTCCTTCGACTCCTTCATCTGCCGCAGCAGCTCGGCCGTGCCGGACTTCGCGATCGTGCCGATCAGCCCCACGACCTCGTCCCGGGACATGCCGATGCCGTTGTCCCGTACGGTCAGCGTCCGCTGCTCCCGATCGACCTCGATCTCGATGTGCAGGTCGGTGGTGTCGGCCGACAGATCCTTGTCGACCAGCGACTCCAGCCGCAGCTTGTCCAACGCGTCGGAGGCGTTGGAGATCAGCTCGCGCAGGAAGATGTCCTTGTTCGAATAGATCGAGTGGATCATCAACTGCAAGAGCTGGCGCGCCTCGGCCTGGAACTCGAGAGTTTCGACGCCGGTGCTCATGGAACCCCTTTTCCAGTCACGGAACTTCTCAACGGATCGTACGACCCTCGTCACGATCTCCACCGGGGCACCACGGCCGACACGGCGGGCGTCACGGACGAACCGCCGTCGATCAGCCGGGCGGCGGACTCCGCTGTGGACACATCCGCCCCGACGGGGGCCATCGGTCCGAAACCAGCGACAGAAATCACTTTCCTGTCCGCAAGTGCGATTTTTCGGATTCATCAGACACGCGAGTTGCACCGAAGGCGAGGCGACGCCGAACGTGACGGAACAAACACGACCACGCGATGAACAAATGGGGGCGAACAGGCGGCATCGCCTGCCAGGATCCACGGATTGATCATGCAGGTACCGTTTGCGGAATGGGCGAGATACTACCACGCCATATTACTGATCGGTACGTTCTGATAGAGCGAATTGGTCAGGGCGGAATGGGCCGGGTATGGCGAGCCCGGGACGAGATGCTGCAACGCGACGTGGCCGTCAAGGAGATCGTCCCGCCACCCGGCCTGACCGACGAGGAACGCGAGGATCTACGGGTACGGTCGCTGCGCGAGGCGAGGGCGATCGCCCGGCTCAGCCACCCCAACGCGGTACGCGTCTTCGACGTGCTGACCAGCGGCGGCGAGCCCTGGATCGTGATGGAGTACGTACCCTCCAGGTCCCTGCACGAGACGATCACGATGCACGGGCCGGTCTCCCCCCTGCGGGCGGCCGAGATCGGGCTGGGCGTGCTCGGCGCGCTGCGGGCAGCCCACCGGGCCGGGATCATGCATCGTGACGTGAAACCGGCGAACGTCCTGCTCGGCGAGGACGACCGGATCGTGCTCACCGACTTCGGGTTGGCCACCGCCGTCGAGGACACGAGCCTGACCTCCCCCGGCGTGGTCCTCGGCTCGCCCGCGTACGTCTCGCCGGAGCGGGCGATGTCGGGCATCGTCGGTCCGGAGGGAGACCTCTGGTCGCTCGGCGCCACGCTCTACGCTGCCGTCGAGGGGCGCTCGCCGTACGCCCGGCCGTCCAGTCTGATGAGCCTCACCGCGCTCGTGACCGAGCCGCCGCCGGTGGCCGAGCACGCCGGTCCGCTCGCCCCGGTGTTGGAGGGCCTGCTCCGCAAGGACCCGGCCGTACGCATCACCGTCGAGACCGCCGAACGGATGCTGCTCCAGGTGGTCCGGGAGGCACTGGACAACGCCCCGACGGCTGGTCAAGCCGATACGACCGATCGTGCCGACGCGACCACCGACACCACCCGCCCCAGGCCGGCGGTCGCCTTCGTGGTCCCGGCGGCGTCGGAGGCCGCACCCGCCCCGGCACCCGCACCGGTCCCGACTCCGGTCACCGCCACGAACCCGGCTCCCACTCCAGTCACCGCCACGAACCCGGCTCCCACTCCAGCCGCCGCCACGAACGCGGCTCCCACTCCAGCCGCCGCCACGAACGCGGCTCCCACTCCAGCCGCCGCCACGAACGCCGGGCCGACGGTCGTCCCGGACCCGGGCGGCCGGGACGAGCCGGGGTCCCCGTCCAGGAGGCCCCGCCCCGCGCTGCTGGTCGGCGTCTTCACCGCCCTGCTCCTGATCGGTGTCGCGGTCGGCGTACCACTGCTCGGTCGGGAACACTCGGAGGCGGTCGACACCGGTTCGACCGAGCCGGGCACCACCCCCATCGGCACCGACTCCCCGTCCCCGACTCCCTCGACCGATCCGGCTCCGCCCACCCTCACCTGGTCCAGCCACCGGGACAGCAGTGGATTTGTCGTGCCGGTACCGCAGGGGTGGAAGCTCCGCCGGGACGGTTCCCGGCTCGAGTTCCAGGAACCGGACGGGCCACGGCTCCTGACGATCACGCAGACCACCTCCCCGAAGCCGGACCCGTTGGCCGAGCTGACCGACCGGGAACGGACCCGACCGGCGGGCGGGCAGTTCCAGGGCTACCGGCGGATCGCGCTGGTGGGGGTGGACTACTTCCTGAGTGCCGCCGAGTGGGAGTGGACGTACACCACGGACGCCGACGGGCTGGTCCACGTACGCCAGCGCACCTTTGTCACCGCGAGGCAGCGGGGATACTCGATTCTCTGGGCGGCACCGGAGTCCGGTGGGACCGCCGACGCGCAGGCGTTCGAGCGGGTTGTCGCCGGCTTCCGCCCGGCGTCGGCGCCGGGGGCGAGCGGCACGCCGGAGCGCCCGACGCCGAGTTCGAACGTGCCGGTCATGCCCAGCACCCCGGCCGGGCCGCCCCGCTACCAACTCGTCGGGACGGCGAGCGGGCGCTGCCTCGACGTCGCCAACCCGGATTCACCCGACCCGGTCCGACTGCGGATCTGGGACTGTGGCGCCGCCGGTGTCCGGAGCCAGAGCTGGACCTTCGAGTCCGACGGGAGCATCAGCCTGCTCGGCCGGTGCATGGACGTGCTCGGCGCGTCGAGCGACAACGGGGCGGCGGTCCAGCTAACCACCTGCAACAACACCCCGGCGCAGCACTTCAGGTTGAACGACAAGCAGCAGTTGGTGAACGAGCACAGCGGCCGCTGCCTCGACGTGACGGGCCTGAGCAACGCCAACGGCGCGCTGATCCAGCAGTACGCCTGCCACGACACCACGCCCAACCAGAAGTGGACCCGACGCTGACCGTGACCGGCCCCGTACCGTGTCGGCGATCATCGTACACATGTTCTATCCACAGCCTGTGGATAGAACATGTGTACGACGGATGATCAGCGTTCGAGGATGGCCACCACGCCCTGGCCGCCGGAGGCGCAGATGGAGATGAGGCCCCGGCGGGGACGGGCGGCGGAGCCACCGGCCGACTCGCGGGCGTCCTCGGCTAGGAGCTTGGCCAGCGTGGCGACGATCCGACCGCCGGTCGCCGCGAACGGGTGCCCGGCGGCGAGCGAGGAGCCGTTCACGTTCAGCCTGGACCGGTCGATCGTGCCGAGCGGCCCGTCCAGTCCCAGCCGCTCCTTGCAGAACTCGGCCGACTCCCAGGCCGCCAGCGTGGCCAGCACCTGCGACGCGAACGCCTCGTGAATCTCGTAGTAGTCGAAGTCGGTGAGGCTCAGCCCGGCCCGGGCCAGCATCCGGGGCACCGCGTACACCGGGGCCATCAGCAGTCCCTCCTCACCGTGCACAAAATCGACCGCGGCGACCTCGGAGAAGGTCAGGTACGCCAGCACCGGCACGTGGTGGCTGGCGGCCCACTCCTCGGAGGCGAGCAGCACGGTGGAGGCGCCGTCGGTGAGCGGGGAGGAGTTGCCGGCGGTCATGGTGGCACCCGCCCGACCCGGTCCCCGGGTGCCGTAGACCGGCGGCAGGGAGGCCAGCTTTTCCATCGAGGTGTCCAGTCGCAGGTTCGCGTCCCTGGTCAGCCCGAGGTAGGGGGTGACCAGGTCGTCGAAGAAGCCGCGCTCGTACGCGGCGGCGAGCCGCTGGTGCGAGGCGAGCGCGAGCGCGTCCTGGGACTGCCGGTCGATGCCCCAGCGCAGCGCGGTGATCGCCGCGTGGTCGCCCATCGACAACCCGGTACGCGGTTCCGCGTTGCGCGGCGTCTCCGGCAGGAACGGCTGGTGTGGCCGGAGCCGGGCCGCTGCCCGCAGCCGGGCGCTGACCGTACGCGAAGAATTGAGCTTCAACAGGGTGCGGCGGAACTCCTCGTTGACCGCGAGCGGGGCATCCGATGTCGTGTCCACACCACCGGCGACGCCGACCTCGATCTGTCCCAGTGCGATTTTGTTGGCGACCAGGATCGCCGCCTCCAGCCCGGTGCCACACGCCTGCTGGAGGTCGAAGGCGGGGGTGCGCGGGTCGAGCCGGGAGCCGAGCACCACCTCGCGGGTCAGGTTGAAATCCCGGGAGTGCTTGAGCACCGCACCGGCGACCACCTCGCCGAGGCGCTGACCGGCCAGCCCGAACCGGGCTACCAGTCCGTCCAGCGCCGCAGTGAGCATGTCCTGGTTGGAGGCATCGGCGTAACGGCCGTTGGAGCGGGCGAACGGGGTCCGATTGCCCCCCACCACCGCGACGCGACGTACGGTCTCCACGTTGCCGCCTCCTAGTTCAGGGCTTGCGCCTAACCTACTCGCCAGTAGGCTACGCCTATGAGTGACAGGTACGCGAGCTTCGCGAACTCCGGTGCCGGCCGCGCCCTCGTCAAGCGACTCGGCCTGCCCGATCCGCCCCGGCTGCGCCGGTACCGGCCCGGTGATCCTCTCGTACCCGGCCCGGTGCTGCTCGACGCCGCCCCCGGTGGACGGCTGCGTGAGCCGGTCGCCAAACTGCTCGCCTCGGCCGGTGTAGAACTCGCCGAAGCCACGATCCCGCCTCCGTCCTCGCCCTCGTCCCCGCACTCGTCCGCGCCTGCGTCGGCGCACTCGTCCCCGCCCTCGTCTGCGCCTGCGTCGGCGCCCGGGTCCGCGCCACCGGCGTCAGCGGTCGGCGTGCTACCGGGAACGACGGCGACCGGGGCCGGAGTCGCCGAGCCGACCAGCTACGAGGCGACCGGTGTGGTGCGTCCGGCGGCCCTGGTCTACGACGCCACCGGGATCACCGACTCGACCGGCCTGCGTCCGCTCTACGACTTCTTCCACGCCCACGCCCGGTCGGTAGACCACAGCGGTCGGGTGATCGTGCTCGGCACCCCGCCGGAGGCGTGCGACGCACCGCGCGAGGCCACCGCCCAGCGTGCCCTGGAGGGGCTGACCCGCAGCATCGGCAAGGAGTTCCGGCGCGGCATCACCGCCCAGCTCGTGTACGTGCACCGGGCCGCCGAGACGGCGATCGAGTCCACCCTGCGGTTCCTGCTCTCCGGCCGGTCGGCGTACGTCTCCGGCCAGGTGATCCGGATCGGCGAGCCGGGCATCGGCGACCACGGCAACCAGGATCGGATCGACTGGGAACGGCCGCTCGCCGGCAAGGTTGCCCTGGTCACAGGTGCCGCTCGGGGCATCGGAACGGCGGTGGCCCAGGTGCTCGCCCGGGACGGGGCGCACGTCGTCGCACTCGACGTACCGGCCGTCGGAGACCTGCTCGCCGAGGTGGCGAACGACATCCGGGGTACGGCCGTACAGCTCGACCTGACCGCGCCCGACGCGCCGACCCGGCTCGCCGACCAACTCGGCGACCGCTACGGCCGGGTGGACATCGTGGTACACAACGCGGGCATCACCCGGGACCGGACCATCGCCCGGATGGACGCCACCGGCTGGGACTCGGTCCTGGCGGTGAACCTGTCCAGTCAAGAACGGATCAACGACCTGCTGCTCTACCGTGACCTGATCCCGGCCGGCGGTCGGCTGATCAGCGTCTCCTCGATCGCGGGCATCGCCGGCAACCGGGGCCAGACGAACTACGCCACGGCGAAGGCGGGCGTGATCGGGCTGGTGCAGTCGATGACCCCGGTGCTCGCCGAGCGCGGCATCACGGTGAACGCGGTCGCACCCGGGTTCATCGAAACTCGCATGACGGCGAGAATGCCGGTCGGGTTGCGTGAGGCCGGCCGGCGCCTCAACAGCATGGCGCAGGGCGGACTGCCGGTCGACGTGGCCGAGACCATCGCCTGGTTCGCCGCCCCGACCTCCGCCGGTGTCACCGGCAACATCGTCCGCGTCTGCGGCCAGAGCCTGCTGGGAGCATGATGTCCAACGCCGACGGCGACGCCACCGCCCGCCGTACCGACGACGACACGGTCCGGATCGACACCACCGACAACACCGACCGCGCTACCGACCCCGACGACACCGACCGGATCCACACCACCGACAACACCGACCGGATCGACACCACCGACAACACCGACCGCGCTACCGACCCCGACGACACGGTCCGGATCCACACCACCGACGAGACTGCCCGGGTCGCCAACCCCGACAACGCGCTCCGGGACGCCGACCCCGACGCGACGGTCCGGCTCAGGACGGCGGACGACACGATGTGGTTCGCGCCGCCCGGCGAGGACATCGCCGGTCACGGTACGGCCGATCACGATGCGGCTGGTCACGGCGTAGCTGGTCACGATCTGGCCGGTCGCGGCATGGTCGACGGGGACCTGGTCGTCGCGGGCAGCGCGGACGGGACGATGGTCACACTGGACAGCCTGATGGGGTCCGCCGAGACGACCGTACCGGCCGGACGCGCCGAGGTGGTCGAGTTGACCGGCATGCCGGCGACCGGCCCGCTGTACCGGCGGGCGATCGCCTCGCTGCTACCCGGTCGGCGTCGGACGGGCGGATCCGTCGCACCGGACGCGGGTGCGGTGCTGCCCGACACCGAGCTGCGGCTACGCGGCGTGACCGTCGACCGGGGGCACGTGGCCGCGTACGACCGGGTTTGTGGTTTCCGGCTCACCGACCGTCTGCCGGCGACCTATCCGCACGTGCTCGCCTTTCCGCTCACAATGCGGCTGATGAGCGCGCCGGAGTTCCCGTTCCCGCTGCTCGGGCTGGTGCACATCGCGAACCGGATCACCCTGCTGCGCCCGGTCGACGCGAGCGAACCGCTCGACCTGTCGGTCCGTGCCGACGAGCTTCGGCCACACCGGCGCGGGCGGCAGTTCGAGATACTAACCACGATCTCGGTCCAGGGTGAGCCGGTCTGGCACGAGGTGTCGACGTACCTGCGTCGGGAGCCGGGCACGACGGCGGGTGAGCGGCACGAGCCGGGTGACCGCCCGGAGCCGCCGGCCGCCACCGGCCGGTGGCGCCTCACCCCACGGGTGGGTACGTCCTACGCCCGGGTCTCCGGTGACCGGAACCCGATCCACACCTCCCGGCTCGGGGCGCGACTGCTCGGCTACCCGCAGCCGATCGCGCACGGTATGTGGAGCAAGGCCCGCTGCCTGGCCGCCCTGGAGGGACGGCTGCCGGAGGCGTACACGGTCGAGGTCCAGTTCAAGCTGCCGATCCCACTCTCCGGCGCGGTCAGCTTCAGCGCCTCCCCAGCCTGGGATTTCGCCCTGTACGACGCGGACTCGACCCACCCCCACCTGACCGGCACCCTCCGCTGACCCAAGCCACCCCACCACCCCGCTACTCCCACCCCACCCCACCCCGCCGCCGCGCCGCGCCGCCGGACGGTGGTTAGGAAGGGGCCCTTCCTATACAAAAAGCGATAACAAGGGGCCCTTCCTTACACCGAAGGTGGGTGCCAGAGGTGGCCTAGGCGGAGGTGGCCGGCGCCGAGCCAGGTGGCGTTCATGAGGCGGGTGGCCAGGCGTTCGGGATCCTCGTTAGGGTGGTCGGCGAGCCAGTCGGCGAGTGACTCCGCCGCGCCGACCAGGGCGT
This sequence comes from Micromonospora sp. NPDC050397, assembly GCF_044901685.1. NCBI lineage: Bacteria > Bacillati > Actinomycetota > Actinomycetes > Micromonosporales > Micromonosporaceae > Micromonospora > Micromonospora sp. NPDC050397. The sequence goes on along the minus strand of NZ_JBJDPS010000005.1, from coordinate 360,651 downwards.
ACGCCATCACCTCCAGGTCGGTGTCGCGGACCGGACGGACGTCGGGCGTCTCGGTTGGCAGGTTGCGGCGCAGCAGGGTGGCGACCACCTCGACCACCCGGGTACGCATCGCAGCCAGTTCGTCGGCGAACCGCTGCTCGCCGCGCGCCTGCCGGTAGAGGACAGTCCAGCCGTCGCGGTGTGCGCCGACAAATCCGAAGAAGGCCCGCAGGCCACGCCAGAGCTGCTCGTCCGGGGAGAGTTCCGCGCCGACCGCGCCGACGATCGCCTCCATCATCCGGGTGCCCTCGCGGTGCAGGCAGGCGACAAAGAGTGTCTCCTTGGTGCCGAGGTACGCGTAGACCATCGGCTTCGAGATGCCCGCGTCCTCGGCGATCTCGTCCATGCTGGCAGTGTGGAAGCCGCGTCGGGAGAAGACCCGGACGGCCGCGTCGAGCATCTGCTGCTCGCGTACGGCACGGGGTAGCCGTTTGAAGGTGGGGGCGCTGGACATCCTTGCGAGCATACCTACTCGTGCGTAAGGTTACGCCTCAGTAACCCTGGTCTCCTCCGGAAGGTGCAACCCCATGAGCGACTTCGACCCGGCCAAGTTCACGTCCCTGGACCCGAAGCAGTTCGCCCAGCTCGTGAAGTCCACTCCGGAAGCGGAGATCACCGCGCTCATGAAGAGCGACCAGCGGGGCCCGATCCTGGACGAGATCTTCAACCGGATGCCGACGCTGTTCCGGGCCGACCGTGCCGGTGCCACCAACACGGTCATCCACTGGAACATCTCCGAGCGCGCCGACGGTGGCGTCGACACGTACGAGGTGGTCATCGCCGACGGCGCCTGCACCGTCACCGGCGGCACCCCGGCCCACGACCCGAAGCTCGCCCTCACCCTCGGGCCGGTGGAGTTCATCAAGGTCGTGTCGGGCGGGGCGAACCCGGTGATGATGTTCATGACCGGCAAGCTGAAGGCAAAGGGCGACCTGAGCCTGGCCTCCAACATCGCCAACCTCTTCGACATCCCCAAGGCCTGACCCACGTGACCGCGTCGGCGGGGATCACGGCGGCAGGGCTCGCACTGGCGGGGATCACGGCGGGCGTGACCGGGCGGCGGCATGAGTGAGTTCTCGCTCGACCTGAACGAGGAACAGCGCGATCTCCGCGACTGGGTGCACGGCTTCGCGGAAGAGGTCGTGCGCCCGGCCGCCGCCGAGTGGGACGCCCGCGAGGAGACCCCGTGGCCGGTCATCCAGGAGGCGGCAAAAATCGGCCTGTACGGCTTCGAGTTTGTCGCCAACTGCTGGGCCGACCCGACCGGGCTCAGCCTGCCGATCGCGAGCGAGGAACTCTTCTGGGGCGACGCCGGCATCGGGCTCGGCATCTTCGGCACCTCGCTCGCCGTCGCCGCGATCTACGGCACCGGCACCCCGGAGCAGCTCGTCGAGTGGGTTCCCCAGTGTTACGGCTCGGTCGACGAACCGGCGGTCGCCGCGTTCTGCAGCACCGAGCCCGAGGCAGGCTCGGACGTGGCGGCGATCCGCACCCGGGCGCGCTACGACGAGGCCGCCGACGAGTGGGTGCTGACCGGGCAGAAGGCGTACGCGACCAACGGTGGCATCGCCGGGGTGCACGTGGTGACGGCGACGGTCGAACCTGACCTCGGCTCCCGGGGCCAGGCCGCGTTTGTCGTGCCGCCCGGCACCACCGGACTGCACGCGACCAGGAAACTGCGCAAGCTCGGGCTCCGCGCCTCACACACCGCCGACGTCTTCCTGGACGACGTACGTCTACCCGGCCGTTGCCTGCTCGGTGGTCGGGAGCGGCTGCTGGAACGGCTCGACCGGGCCCGCAACGGTCGACGCTCCAGTGGCCAGGCCGCCATGCGTACGTTCGAACTGTCCCGGCCGACGGTCGGCGCGCAGGCGCTCGGCGTCGCCCGCGCCGCGTACGAGTACGCCCTCTCCTACGCCGGAGAGCGGGTCCAGTTCGGTCGGCCGATCGTCGAACACCAGGCGGTCGCCTTCGCGCTGGCCGACATGCGTACGGAGATCGACGCCGCCCGGCTGCTGGTGTGGCGGGCCGCCTGGATGGGTCGGAACAACCGTCCCTTCCTGGCGGGCGAGGGCTCGATGGCAAAACTCAAGGCCGGCGAGGTGGCCGTTTCGGTGACCGAAAAAGCGGTGCAGATCCTCGGCGGTGCCGGATTCCTCCGTGATCATCCCGTGGAACGGTGGTACCGGGACGCGAAGATCTACACAATTTTCGAAGGAACGTCGGAGATCCAGCGTATGGTCATCGCCCGGGCCCTCTCCGGATCGCCGATCCGCTGACCGCCCTCTCTGTTTCCCTTTCGCCAGAACGAGGATAGTCGGATGAGCGTCGATCAAATTCAGAGTCAGCAGCAGTTCTACGTCAAGCAGCGACTGCGTCTGATGGTGAACCAGTACGAGGTGCGCACCGTCGCGCCGGACGGGGCCGAGGGCGAGTTGCTGGCGTTCGCCCAGCAGAAGCGGATGGCGTTCAAGGAGCAGGTCACGCTCTACACCGACGACACCAAGCAGCAGCCGGTGCTCGGCTTCAAGGCCCGGCAGCGGCTGGACCTCGGTGCGACGTACGACATCACCGACGCGGCGGGCAACAACATCGGCCTGTTCCGCAAGGATTTCAAGGCGTCGCTGCTCCGCTCCACCTGGATCGTCGAGCAGCCCGGTCTCGCTCCCGCCCGGGGTCAGGAGCGGAGCATGCCGGTCGCGCTGCTGCGGCGCTTCGTCGACTCGCTGAGCTGGCTGCCGTACCACTTCGATTTCCTGATCGGCGACCAGCCGGCGTTCTCCGTGGTCAAGAAGTGGGGCCTGCGCGACCGGTACGTCATCGAGGTGCAGAACCCGCAACTCGACCGCCGCCTGGTGATCGCCATGGCGATCGGCCTGGACGCGCTCCAGAGCCGCTGATCCCGGCAGACGGTTCGACGGGTCCGTCCACACCGGATTCGCGGTGTGGACGGACCCGTGCCTTTCCCCCGTAAGGCACTGCTCCGGGTAAGGCGAGGGTCGCGACCCTGATGATTCACCGGCCGGCCGCCGGAAGGCTCGGTCGTATGAAGATGACCCGTCGCCGCACCGGCACCCTTGCCCTGTTCCTGACAGCGACGCTCACCGTCGGCATGGTCGGCAGCTCGGCCCCGGTGTTCGCATCCGACGCACACCCCGCAACCGGCGCACATCCGTCGGCCGCACACCCGTCGGCCGCACACCCGTCGGCCGGGCACCCGTCGCTGCCCTGTCCGGCGGGAACGCTCGACGGCAGTGGGCTCGCGGCGGCCATCGCCGGCCTGCCGAGCGCCGAGGCGACCAGCGCCCAGCTCCGGTTGACCACCCCGTCCGGCTGCTGGACCGGCGCCGCCGGGGAGGCGGACATCCGTACGCACGCGGCGGTGCCGGCCGACGCCCGGTTCCGGGTCGGCAGTGTCACCAAGGTCTTCACCGCCACCGTCGTGCTGCAACTGGCCGCCGAGCGCCGGGTCGACCTGGACGCCCCGGTACGCCGCTACCTCCCCGGCCTGCTGACCGCCGACTACGACTCGCTGACCGTACGGATGCTGCTGAACCACACGGGCGGCCTGCCGAGCCCGACGTTGCCGGACGACATCGAGTGGGCGCTCGACCACCGGTACGACCGCTGGACCCAGGAACGGATCGTCCGAGAGGCGCTGCGCAACAAGCCCGTGTTCACCCCACCCGGCTCGAAGCAGCAGTACACCAACATGGGCTACATCGTGGCCGGCATGCTGATCGAGAAGGTCACCGGGCACTCGTACGCCCACGAGATGCGGGAACGGATCTTCCGGCCGCTCGGGATGCGGGACACCTCCGTACCCGGGAACGACCCGACCATCCGCGGCCCGCACGCCCACGGTTACCAGGTGGTGGTCCGCGACGGGCGGACCGAGCTGGTCGACGTGACCAACTGGAACCAGTCGATCACCCCGGCCTCCGGCGACATCATCTCCACCCTGGCCGACCTGGACCGCTTCTCTGCGGCGCTGTTCGGCGGCCGGCTGCTCCCGGCCGCCCAGCTCGACGAGATGTTCACCCTTCCGCAGGTCGACGACCTCGACGGCAACCGGGCGGTCTACAGCGCCGGCCTGACCGCGCTCGCGCTGCCCGGCGGCGCGACGCTCTGGGTCAAGAGCGGTTCCCGGTACGGCTACTCAAGCGCCATCGCGGCCACCCGGGACGGAACCTTCCGGATCGCCTTCTCGATCACCTCGACCGACGCCAAGGGCGGCGACCAGACCAGCGTCAGCGCCGCCATCGTCAACGCCGCCCTAACCCAACTCTGACCCCGACCGCAGTCTGAACGAACCCCAAAAGCCGTTGACCATGAAGTTATCGCGGTCCGAGCACGGGCATGTCTGCGATAACTTCATGGTCAACGGCGCTGGTGACCGGGCGTTTGCCGGTCGCGATGGTCAACCGCCGGCCAGGTCGTAAACGGTGGCGCTGCCGGTGACGGTCCGGCTGTCGCTGTACGTGCCATGCTTCGCCGTGAGCTTGTAGGTGTGGTTCTCGGTGCTGCCCGGGGTGCCGCCACAGGAGAAGGCGAAGCTCTCCGTACCCCGCGCGGGGTAGGTGCCGTACCGGCCCGGACCGTCCACCGACAACTCGATCGTGGTCACGCCGATGACGTCCCACTCCAGGATCAGCGGGAACGCCTCCACCGGGAACTCCGATCCTCCCTGCGGACAGGTGGGCTTCTGGGTGATCCGGAAGTGCACGATTCGCAGTGGCGGCGTCGACACTCCCGGACCGGCATTGCCGGGGGCGGCGGGCTGACCGGGCGGGTTGCCCGGCTGACCTGCGGGGGCGGCGGTGGGCCCGGTGTCGGTGCCGGAGCCCGGGGCGGCGGTGGGTGGGACCGACGCGGTGGCGGTGCCGGGATCGGCGGCGGCTTCGACCCCGCCGGTGGATCGTCCCGGCGCGCGGTCGGGTGACGCGCAGGCCACCGTGGAGAGCGCCAACACGGGTACGAGCAGCGCTAGCAGCACCCGTTCGGGCTGCCGGCGGCTTACCTGGCGACTGACCGGAGCGGGGGACTGCTCGCCGGTACGCTGCCCGGCGTACCGGCTGCCCACGATCGTGTTCATGGTCGCTCCCTGCGGCGAACTCGCCCCGGCCGTGGCCCGGCCGGGCGTCGAGTCCAACGTAAGGAGCGGACCGGACGAACGGATCATTCGTTCGTGCCGTTACGTGCCGGGGAGTGTGGTGCTAGCGAGGGGGCCTGATCCGACCTTCGATCGCGGCCAGGGCGATGTCACGCCGATGATGGGAGCCGGCCAACTCGATCCCCTCGATCAGGGCGTACGCCGCGTCCCGCGCGACCTCCAGATCAGGGCCGACCGCCGTACCGGCCAGAACCCGGCCCCCGGCGGAGATCAAGGCACCGTCGCTGTCCCGGCGCGCGGTGCCGGCGTGGATGATGCCGGGTCGGTCGGCACCGGTGATCACGTCCCCGGTGCGGGCCGCCTCGGGGTAACCGGCCGAGGCGAGCACCACCGCGACGCCGGCACCGGGTCGCCAGTCCAACGGCGGATGCGCGGCCAACGTCCCGGTCGCGGCCGCGTGCAGCAGCCCGGCCAGCGGAGTCTCCAGCAGCGCGAGTACGACCTGCGTCTCCGGATCCCCGAACCGCGCGTTGAACTCGATCACCTTCGGCCCGCCGGAGGTGATCGCCAGCCCGACGTAGAGCAGACCGGCGAACGGTGTGCCCCGACGCCGCATCTCGGTCAGGGTCGGCTCGACCACCCGGGCCATCACGTCGTCGACCAGGTCCGGCGACGTCCACGGCAGCGGCGCGTACGCGCCCATGCCGCCGGTGTTCGGGCCGGTGTCGCCGTCGCCCACCCGCTTGAAATCCTGTGCCGGCAGCAGCGGCAGCGCGGTCTCGCCGTCGGTCACCACGAACAGGGAGACCTCGGGTCCGGCAAGATACTCCTCGACCACCACCCGCTCGCACTGGGCGGCGTGCGCGAGCGCGTGTGCCCGGTCCTCGGTCACCACCACGCCCTTGCCGGCGGCCAGTCCGTCGTCCTTCACCACGTACGGCGGACCGAACTCGTCCAGCGCGCGCGCCACCTCGGCGGGGTCGGTGCAGCTGTAGGCGCGCGCCGTGGGCACCCCGGCGACCGTCATGATCTCCTTGGCGAACGCCTTGGAGCCCTCGATCTGGGCCGCCGCGCCACTCGGGCCGAAGACCGCGATGCCCTTGGCCCGGACCGCGTCGGCGACCCCCGCCACCAGCGGCGCCTCCGGGCCGATCACGACCAGGTCGGCACCGATCTCCACCGCGAGCCCGGCGACCGCCGCCGGATCGACCGCGTCCACCGCCCGGAGCTCGGCCACGCTCGCGATGCCCGGATTGCCCGGCGCGGCGACAAGTTGCTCGACGGACGGATCAGCGGCCAGCCCGAGTGCGAGCGCATGCTCCCGCCCACCACTGCCGATAAGAAGTACGCGCACGACATCCGATCCTACGCGTACCCCCAGCTCGCCCCCGATCGGCAACCGCCGCTCCCCCAGACGCAACGAAGAAGTCCCCCGCCCAGCCCACCCGCGAGGGGGGTTACGCGAGGGGGGTTAGAGGAGGGGGTGGCGGACCACGTTCTCGTCGCGGCCGGGACCCACGCCCACGACGCTGACCCGGGTGCCACAGAGTTCCTCGATCCGGGCGATGTAGCGGCGGGCGTTCTCCGGCAGCTCAGCCTCCGTACGCGCCTTGGTGATGTCCTCCCACCAGCCGTCGTGCTCCTCGTAGATCGGAATGGCGTGGTGGAACCCGGTCTGCGTCATCGGCATGTCGTCGAACCGCTCGCCGTCGATCTCGTAGCCGACGCAGATCGGCACCTTCTCCAGCCCGGTGAGCACGTCGAGCTTCGTGACGACCAGGTCGGTGATGCCGTTGAGGCGGGTCGCGTACCGGGCGACCACGGCGTCGAACCAGCCGGTACGGCGTTCGCGGCCAGTGGTGGTGCCGTACTCGACGCCGACCTTGCGCAGGTGCGTGCCGTTGTCGTCGTGCAGCTCGGTCGGGAAGGGTCCGGCACCGACCCGGGTGGTGTACGCCTTCGTCACCCCGATCACCTTCGTGATCGCGGTCGGCGGGATGCCCGCACCCACGCAGGCCCCGCCCGCCGTCGGGTTCGACGAGGTCACGAACGGGTACGTGCCGTGGTCCATGTCGAGCATGGTCGCCTGGGCACCTTCGAGCAGCACGGTCTCGCCCCGGTCCAGCGCGTCCCAGAGGATCGTCCGGGTCTCGGCGATGTACGGCCGCAGCCGCTTCGCGTACTCCAGGTATTCCTCGGTCACCGCGTCGACGTCCAGCGCCTTGCGGTTGTAGACCTTGAACAGCATCTGGTTCTTCTCGCGGAGCGCGAGTTCCAGCTTCTTGCGCAGGATGCCCGGGTCGAGCAGATCCTGGAGTCGGATCCCCATCCGGGCGACCTTGTCGCCGTACGCCGGGCCGATGCCTCGGCCGGTGGTGCCGATCCGGGCCGAGCCGAGGTAACGCTCGACCACCCGGTCGAGCGCCCGGTGGTGCGGCATGATCAGGTGCGCGTCGCCGGAGATCCGCAGCCGGGAGACGTCTACACCCCGCTCGGCCAGACCGTCGATCTCGTCGAGCAGCACCTTGGGATCGACCACCACCCCGTTGCCGATCACGATCATCGCGTTCGGCGAGAGTGCGCCGGACGGCATCAGGTGCAGTGCATACTTCTGCCCGTCCGGGGTGATCACGGTGTGACCGGCGTTGTTGCCGCCGGAGTAACGGACGACGTAGTCGACCTGCTCGCCGAGCAGGTCGGTAACCTTGCCTTTGCCCTCGTCGCCCCACTGCGCCCCGATGAGCACGATCGCTGGCATCTCAACCCGCCTTCGAGGGGCTCGGGTGCCAGGTGGCGACCGCGTGGCGAGCCCGAGGTGTCAGATTAACAAGAAGTGACAGCCCCGCCGGTAGTGGCCGGGGAGACAGGCAGGAGGCCACCGCCCGTGTACGACGTGGTGCTACTCACCCTCGGTTCGGGCCGGGACAGTTCCGCCGGCTGTGGCGGCGGCGACGGCTGCTGTGGCTCAGCCGCCGAGGGTGCCGGCGAAAGCTGCAACGACACCCCTCGCGTACCGGTCCTGACCTGCGCGGACGCGCTGACGGCCCGGGGCGCCCGGGTGGAGACGGTCACCGCCCACTCGGACGCCGAGATCGACGAGGTGCTTTCCCGGTTCGACGCGCCGGCCCGCCCGGACGGGCTCACCTGGCCCGAGCAGGACAGCAAGACCCGCCTGGTCGTCGCCACCGCGAGTGACGGACAGTTACGCGCTGTGATCCGCCGAATGGTCCGCCGGTACGCCCCACCGCCGAGTCGCCGACCGGCCGACCTCGCCGGCAACCGGACCGTGCCCGACCTGCCGCCGATCGCCCTGCTGCCGCTCGACCCGGCCGGGCGTGGCCGAGGTGGTGACCCGGCCCCGACCGACCTGGTCGGGCAGCTCGGCCTGCCCCGGGATCCCGCCGAGGTCGCCGCCGCGCTGCTCGACGGCCCGGTTCGGCGGCTCGACCTGCTCCGCAACGACGGCAGCTCGGTCACCCTGGACGGGGTGTTGCTCGCACACGCCGACGACAACGGCCGGACCCTGCCGTGGCGCGGCCGGGTCGAGGTGGACGACACCATCCTGACCAGCGGGGACGATCCCGTACTCGCCTGCGCGATCGGCAACGGTCGGGGCTACGCCCAACTCGCCGGGCTGCCGCTGCTGACCGAGGCCGACCCCGACAACGGCGTGATCGAGGTCGCGGTGGCGGTCCCGGTGCTCGCGGGTCCACGTTGGGGCCGAAAGAAGGTACGCATCGAGGTGCGCCGGGCGCGGGGACGCGCGGTCGCGGTCGTGCCCCGTGACGGCAACCTGCCGTACGTGGACGACGGTGTCAGCGGTGAGCTCGGCCGCAAGCGTTCCTGGTGGATCGAGCCCGGCGCATGGGCGGTATACGGCCGCTGACCTCGTACGTCGACCACCAGCCGGGCTCGGTGCCGGGCTCATGCCGCTTCGCCGGCATATCCTCGGGCGGAGCAGGGGGGAGTTGACCGTGGTGGACGACCAGCCGGATCGGTACTACGCGCCGGGTCAGGGGCCGACGCCCCGCGACGTCGAGCCGTTCTGGCCGCCGGACGAGATCGTCGCCGAGCCGCAGCAGCCCGGCAGCGCGCCCGGAGCCGGGTCTCCGACCGGACGTGCCGCTCCGACCGGGCCCGACGCCGGAGGCACGGCGACCCCTGGCGGGCCGGCATCCTCTGGCGGGCCGGCGGCACCTGGCGGCTCGCCGGCACCGGGGCCGGGCGCGGACGTCGCGTGGGGTGGCGTCGCCTACCCGCCCGTGGCACCCACGCCACCGACAACTCCGCCGCAGCAGCAGGTGCCGGCGCCCACCCAGCCGCCGCCGGCCCAGCCCGCACCGCCGGCCCAGCCCGCACCACCGGCCAACCCGGGTTCCCCGTCGCAGCCGCCGGTAAGCGGGCCAGAGCCGGGCGACGCCGACCCCTGGGCCCCCCGCGCCGCGACCGGAGCCACCGCACCCGGCGTGGCGCGCGGATCGGCTACTCCGCCGGTCGGTCTCGATGCGCCCTTCACCCTGGAGAGCCTGCTGAACGGCGGGCTTGGCACGGACTCGACCGCCGGGACGCGGGCACGGACGGCCTGGGCCACGGCGCCCGAGTCGCCCTGGGCACAGCCACCGCAGCGTCCGCCGGCCGAGCACCGCCAATCCGGGCCCAACCACAAGTCCGGCCACCAGCCCGAACCCGTCCACCAGCCCGAGCCCGGCCACCAGACCGAACCGGGCCACCAGACCGATACCGGCCACCGACCCGAGGCCGACTACCGGACCGATACCGGCCACCAGACCGATACCGGCCACCGACCCGAGGCCGACTACCGGACCGATACCGGCCAACAGACCGAGGACACGCCGGCCGGTCCGAGCCATCCGTCGGCCGCACCGGACGTACGGAACCATCCGCAGGTGCCACCGGCGGTCCCGGACCAGCCCGGCACCGGTGCGGGCGGATACGGCCCGCCGGCCGGGACGCCCGGCGGGAGCGGACCGGCGCAGGCTCGGGGCGCGACCGGGTACGCACAGGTTCCCGCGCCGACCGGATACGCGCAGGCGTCCGGCGTACCCGAGTTTGAGCAGGCCCCGCCGACCGGGCCGCAGCCACCGGTCGGCGCCCGTCACCCCCGGCCCGAGGTCTACCCCGGTGTTGCCGGGGTGCCCGGACAGCCCTACCGGGAGGCCGACGGGGTGACCCGGGTGCCGCCGACGCCCAGCTACCCGGAACCGGTGTGGACCCCCGACGGGTCCACCCCGACCGCGGAGGAGTTCGCCCGCCGCCGGGCGAGTCGTCCGGCCGACCCGATCGCGACGATGGGGGTACGGGCAGCGGTCAACCGGAGCACACTCGGGCTGGTCCGGCTCGCGCCGGGGCGGCACGAGCAGGAGATCCGGCAGGACATCGAGATGGTCCGCCGGAACTTCGGCGGGCTGCGCCAGGTTACCGTGGTCAACCCGAAGGGCGGGGCGGGCAAGACGGTCGCCATCCTGCTGCTCGCCATGACCTTCGGGCAGAAGCGCGGCGGGTACGTGCTGGCCTGGGACAACAACGAGACCCAGGGCACCCTGGGGATGCGCGCCCAACAGGATTTCCACTCGCGTACGGTCCGCGACCTGTTGCGTGACCTGGGGCAGTTCCAGGTGTCCCACGGCCGGGTCGGCGACCTGTCGCAGTACGTCCGGTCCCAGGGCGAGGGGATGTTCGACGTACTCGCCTCGGACGAGTCGGCGACCGGTGGCGAGATGCTGACCGCCACCGCCTTCGCGGAGATCCGCGAGGTGGTGAGCCGTTTCTACAAGCTGATCTTCGTGGACACCGGGAACAACGTACGGGCCCAGAACTGGCAGGCCGCGATCGACGCCACCGACCAGCTCCTGGTCACCATGTCGGCCCGGAACGACTCGGCCGAGACCGCCGCCCGGATGCTCGACCACCTCGAACAGAGCGGTCGGCAGCGGCTGGTCCGGCAGGCGGTGACGGTGGTCTCCATGCCACCGTCCCGGAAGGAGATCGACCTGCCCGCGATCCAGCGGCACTTCGCCGCCCGGACCCGGGCGGTCCTGCTCGCGCCGTACGAGCGTCTGATCGACACCGGCGAGCCGATCCGCTACGGCCAGCTCTCCGCCGCGAGCCGAGACGCCTGGTTGAAGATCGCGGCGGCGGTGGCCGAGGGGCTGTGACCGGCTCCTTCCCGCCCCGGTGGGCCGGGGCGGGAAGGAACAGGTGAAGGGTGGGGCCGGTCAGCTACCGGCGAGGGCGTCGCCCGCCTCCGGGTCGCAGTCCCGCAGGAACTGGGCACAGCGCGCGGCCTCGTCCGACTCGCCGATCTCGCCGGCGGCCCGGGACAACACGTGCAGGCAGCGGAGAAAGCCCTGGTTGGGGCCGTGGGACCAGGGCACCGGGCCGTGGCCCTTCCAGCCGTTACGGCGAAGCTGGTCCAGTCCCCGGTGGTAGCCGGTACGCGCGTACGCGTAGGCGGTGACGACCTGACCGGAGGCGAGTGCTCGCGAGCCCAACGCCCCCCAGGCCGCGCTGGAGGTCGGGAAACGTGCGGCGACGGAGGCGTACGCCTCGTCGGTGTCGGCCTCGATGGCCTCGGCCAGGGCCGCCTCGGCGGCGTCGTCGCCGGGGAGGAGGGTGGCCGGCGGTTCCGGCAACAGACTCTGCATCGGCCCATTGAACCTGCCCGACCTGGGCGGCTGCGAGGCGGGATGCCCCTGCGCTGACTGAAAGGCTGATGGTTTGGTCACGCGTGCGGCCGGTGCGGACAGTCGTCCACTCGACTAGAAATATAAGTCCGGAGCCTCCCCAGGACCCGGTAAGGAGAGCCCGGTGACCTCGGTCACCGGGCTCTCGCCGTACCGGCCGGCCGTCGTCACAGTCCTCCGCCGTACCGGCCGGCCGTGGTCGCGGGCCTCCGCCGTACCGGCCCCACCCTTCGAGCGGGTTCCGGGGGTACGGAGGAGGATGGCGTGGTGCCCACGTCACCTTCGACCCACCTGCTCGGACCGGACGACACCGCCGATTCCGAGGTCGAGTCCCGTGCCGAACTCGACCGACACCTGAGCACCGGCAGCCTCGCCGGGCTGACCGTGCAAGGGCTGCGGCTCGACACCGAACCGGTGCCCGACCTCGGCCTCGTCGAGCTGACCGACACCCTCTTCGTCGGTTGCCGCTTCGCCTCCCGACAGGTCGAGGCGGACCTGATCCGCCGGGGCGCCCACGTCCTGCCGCCCTTCGCCGATCTGCCCTACTCGACCCAGCCGCCCCGGCTCTACACCCCGGAGGACCTGGTCGACGGCTTTGCCACCGCCGGGTTCGCCGGCATGTTCGACACGCTGGTGTACGAGCATTTCCGGACCAACGGCGGCGCGCTGCCCCCGGTACGCGAGGCGCTCGCCCAGCGGATGCACGACCACGGTGTGGACAACGCGCTCGCCGACACGACCCGGAGCTGGCTGGCGGTGCACGGACCCGGATCGGTGATCGGCGTGATGGGGGGCCACGCGGTGCCGCGCGGCACCCCGGCGTACCGGCTCGCGGCCACCCTCGGCTGGGAGCTGGCGCGGGCGGACCGGCTGGTGGTGACCGGTGGCGGGCCGGGGGTGATGGAGGCGGCGAACCTCGGCGCGTACCTCTCCGGTCGCACGCCGGAGGAGCTGGCCGCCGCCATCGACCTGCTCGCCACCGCACCCGACTTCGCCGACCACGACCCGTACACGGCGGCGGCGGTGCGGGTGCGGACCGAGTTCGGTCCGGGCCCGGACGGGCCGGCGTCGACCACCAACCTCGGCGCGACGCCGCCCACCGGCAACGGGACGACGCCGCCGGCCGACGGCACGACCAACGGTTTGCCGCCCGCGCAGCGTGCCGGCGGCGCCGACGCCGTCGTGGCCGACACGGTCGGCTGGGCGCGGCGGGGCGGCCTCTCCATCCCGACCTGGTTGTACGGCCACGAGCCGGCGAACCTCTTCGCCGGCCGGATCGCCAAGTACTTCTCGAACGCCCTCCGCGAGGACACCCTGTTGCGGCTGGCCCGGGGCGGGATCGTCTTCGCCGCCGGCCGGGCCGGCACGGTCCAGGAGGTGTTCCAGGCCGCGACCAAGACCTTCTACGGCACCGATGGGGCGAGCGGCGCGTACGTCTTCCTCGACCGCGCGTTCTGGACCGAGACACTGCCGATCGAGTCGCTGCTGCGTCCGCTCTTCACGCTCACGCCGTTCGGTGACCTCACCGACTCGATCCACCTGACCGACGACGTGCACGAGGCGGTACGCCTGCTCGTCGGCGACTGACCGGTCGGAACGGCACCAGAGCCGGCCCCTGATCGCGGGGACCGGCCCTGGTACGGCGACAAACGGTTACCGGTGGGTCAGCGGGCGAGGGTGGTGCCGGTGGAGCGGAGATGCTCGCACGCCTCGACCACACGCTGGGCAAGACCGGCCTCGGCCTGCTTGCCCCAGACGCGCGGGTCGTACATCTTCTTGTTGCCGACCTCGCCGTCCACCTTGAGCACGCCGTCGTAGTTGCGGAACATGTGGTCCGCGACCGGGCGGCTGAACGCGTACTGGGTGTCGGTGTCGATGTTCATCTTCACCACGCCGTAGTCCAGCGCTTCCCGGATCTCCTCCAGCAGCGAGCCGGAGCCGCCGTGGAAGACCAGGCTGAGCGGCTTGTCCTTGCCGTACTTGGCGCCGACCGCCTGCTGGATCTCGTTGAGGATCTCCGGGCGGAGCTTGACGTTGCCCGGCTTGTAGACGCCGTGCACGTTGCCGAAGGTCAGCGCCGCCATGTAGCGGCCCTTCTCGCCGAGCCCGAGCGCCTCGACCATCTGGAGGCCGTCGGAGACCGTGGTGTAGAGCTTGTCGTCGATCGCGCCCTCGACCCCGTCCTCCTCGCCGCCGACGACGCCGACCTCGATCTCGAGCACGACGTGCGCGGCCGCGGCCTCGTCCAGCAGCTCGGAGGCGATCTCCAGGTTCTCCGCCACCGGCACGGCGGAGCCGTCCCACATGTGCGACTGGAACAGCGGCGCCTCACCCCGCGCCACCCGCTCCTTGGAGAGCGCCATCAACGGACGGACGAAGCCGTCGAGCTTGTTCTTCGGGCAGTGGTCGGTGTGCAGCGCGATGTTGACGCCGTACTTCTTGGCCACCTCCGTGGCGAAGAGCGCGAACGCGACCGAACCGCCGACCATGTCCTTGATCGAGGGGCCGGAGAGGTATTCGGCGCCACCGGTGGAGACCTGGATGATGCCGTCGCTCTCCGCGTCCGCGAACCCGCGCAGCGCGGCGTTGAGCGTCTGCGAGGACGTCACGTTGATCGCGGGATAAGCGAACCTGCCCGCCTTGGCGCGGTCCAGCATCTCCGCGTAGACCTCGGGGGAAGCAATGGGCATGTCGAACGCTCCTTACTAACCACTTCGGCCGCTACGGCCGCTGTCTCACGTGTACGCGCCGGACCGCGCTGTCCTTCGCGGGCAGTATCCCGCAGGACACCCTTCCCGACACAACCGACCCGGATCGACGCCCCGGAACCGACCCGGATCGACGCCGGTGCGGCCCGCTCATCGACGGTCGAACCGATCCGGTACGGCAACGCTGATCAGCCAACTGACCACCGCCACCACGATGCCTCCCCAGAACGCCGCACCGAACCCGTTCACGTGGAACGGCAGGTCGAACTGACCGGCGATCCAGTCGGTGAGCAGGAAGAGCAGCGCGTTCACGACCAACGCGAACAGTCCCAGGGTGAGTACGTAGAACACGCAACCGACGACGTGGATGATCGGCTTCAGCACCATGTTCACCACACCGAAGATCACCGCCACCACCAGCAGCGTCAGCGCGTTCTCGCCGGCCGACTCGCCGGACACGTCGATCCCGGGCACCAGGGCGGTGGTGACCCAGAGCGCGACCGCGGTGATCACCAACCGGATCAGGTAGCCCACGGGCCCATCGTGTCATCGTCGGTGTCCGGCGGGGTGCCAAACCGGTCGACTGGGGCGCGCGACTCCACTCCGCCGGTCGGAAGGCGTGGTACGGGCAGGTCACCGTTAACCGGCACGTACCCGGCGTGCCGGCAGGTCAACCCGTACGGTGAGAAGGTCACCGCGGACCGGAGGAGGCGACGATGACCCAGCCCGACGATGATTTTGTCCTCGGCGAGGAGTTCGCCCCCGGCGACCACCTCGATCCGGAGGAGCGGGACCCGGAGGCCCCCGCCGACGACGCCGTCGAGCAGTCGGCCGCCGCGGACCCGACCGACGACGGACCCGCCTCGGCGACCGACGCCGAGCGGCTGCCCCGGGGTCTCGAGGTGGACGAGTGGGACGCGTTGGAGCAGGCTCGGATCATCGGCCCGGAGGACGACTACCGCTGACCGACGCGGACGGGTCGGCGGACGCGGCGCGGTCTTGATCGGCGGAATCGGCGGAATCGGCGGTCTTCGACGCGACCATCTCGGGGTGGTCCGCGACGAACCTGGCGAGGTCGCCGTCGCGTGCCGCTCGCAGCATGTCCAACGACTCCTCGGTCAGCCGCTGGTACGAGATGCCGTTGAGCTTGACCTCGGCGAAGTTGCCCTGGTTGGTCTTGAGCACGACCAGGTCGTTCGCGGCGACGCCCTTGAGCGTGAAGAGGAAGTCGATGATCGGCACCCCCTGCGTGTCGAGGATGAACGCCTTGCCGGCCGCGGTGACCACCCGGTTGACCCGACCCAGGTCGGTCAGCACACCGGCGCTGGTGGCCTTCTTGACGATGGCCTTGATGAGCTGCTGCTGGTGGCGCTGCCGGTCGTAGTCGGTCTTTGGCAGGCCGTACCGGATCCGGGCGTAGTCGAGGGCGAGTTCGGCCGACATGGCTCGGCAGCCGACCTCGTGCACCACGACCTTTCCGCCCGGCGGCAGGTCGAAGACGCGGTGGCTGGCCTCGTCGAACTTGATCGGTACGATCTTGCCCTTGCGGTCGTACGCGAGGTGGATCGAGGAGGCCCGCTGGTCGACACACATGTCGACGCCGCCCAACTCCCTGATCACCGACTGGAAGCCCTGGAAATCGATCAGCGCCGCGCCGTTGAAGGTGAGACCGGTCTGGGCGTGCAGCGTCTTGGCGAGCAGTTTGAACCCACGCGCGCGCTTCTCCAGCTCCGTTCCCTCGCCCCGGTAGCCGAACTCGAAGGCCGCATTAATTTTGTCTGTTCCGCCGCGATAGTCCGTTGCCGGGTTGGCCGGAATCGGCACCCGCCAGTCCCGGGGAATCGAAATCAGGTACGCCTGGTCGTGGGTGGCCGGAATGTGCACGATCATGATCGTGTCGGACCTGGCCCCCGCATCCCAGCCCGGCCGTACATCGATGCCGACCAGCAGCAGGTTGAGTGCGCCCTCGATCTTCTTTCCGCTGGGCTGAGCCGGTCTTCT
Organism: Micromonospora sp. NPDC050397; assembly: GCF_044901685.1. Taxonomy (NCBI): domain Bacteria; kingdom Bacillati; phylum Actinomycetota; class Actinomycetes; order Micromonosporales; family Micromonosporaceae; genus Micromonospora; species Micromonospora sp. NPDC050397. The sequence continues at coordinate 344,086 of NZ_JBJDPS010000005.1, read as the reverse complement.
CGGCGCACGGGCGTCGTCGTCGATCAGCGTGGTCTGGGTGATGTTCGAGGTGGCCTTCTCGACGGCGGTCCGGGTGACCGCGTACGCGGCACCGCTCATCGCGAGCAGAACGCAGCCCACGGCGACCACCAACCTCGCCCACAACGGAGTACGCCGACCGGATCGCCGGACCCGACGCTTACTCTTCGTTACTTTCCCGTCCACTTCTGACACGTCAACCAATACCGAGTCGCCACCCTTGGCTTTGCGAAACCGCATCGTCACCGTCCGGATTCCCTGTCCCACTGCCCTGCATTAGTGAAGACGAGCGCGGACCGGAAAAGGGATGCAGAGTCTCGACAACTTCGTGGATAAGTACGAGAAGGTTCTCATGATCGGCCGTTCGGCCAGAAACCGCGTCACCGGTCACTCCGTCGCCGCCTGCACCCGTACGCTCCGGAAGCTTTGCCTGTTACCCCCACGGGAGGACCCCTTTATGCGCAACACCAATGCCCGGCGTTGGCTCGCCGGGTTTGGCGTGGCGGGCGCGCTCGTCGCCACCGCGGCACCGGCGACCGCCGCGCCTGAGCAACCCAGCCTCGGCGTCTATTTCCTGGACAGCACGCTCGCGGCGGACGGCCCGGGCATCGTGGATTCGCCGATCCTGTACGGCTCCGAGCCGCTGGCCCTGCACGACGTGAAGATCACGTTCGACTTCACCGACCTGGCCGGCAAGGTGCAGCTCACCGGGACGGACGAGGGCTCCGTGACGTGCACCCCGGCCGGCGCCAACCGGATCGTCTGCGCGTACGACCCGGAGTGGGACCACGTCGACTACGTGGACGAGTGGGGTTCGTCCGGGCTCTACGACATCGCCATCGTGCCGGTCGAGGGTGTGCAGGACGGCGTCGACGGGAAGCTCAAGGTCAGCTTCAGCGCGGCCGGCTTCGAGACCGTCACCCACGAGTCACGGATCCGGATCGGCGAGGGCGTGGACCTGGCCGCCGGCCCCGAGCAGCGGGTGACGTCACAGCCCGGTGGGAAGTTCACCACCCCGCTCACCGTCCGCAACGTCGGCCGGACCACGGTCACCGGGACCAACGTCCTGTTCTACAACGACTACTCGATCCGGGCGGACAAGCAGTTCAGCAACTGCACCTACGTCAAGGACGAACTCCGTTCCTGCTACTTCGAGACGCCGCTGGCCGCCGGCAAGTCGTACACCACGAACATCCCGTACGCGCTGGGCGCCGACACGTACGCGCCGGGGAGTGAGTACGGCGATGTCTCCTGGCTGACCGCCGCCGAGTTCGAGGACTTCTCCGAGTACCTCGACATCAACGGCTTCGACGTGGGCAAGCCGGGCACCGGCGGTGAGCTGAAGCTGACCGAGGTGGTCAGCGCGAACGCCCGGGGGGCGCAGGCGGACACCGATCCGGAGAACAACTGGAGCCACATCGAGATCACCGTCACCGGCAAGAACGGTGCCGATCTCTCGGCGGTCGGCGCCAGCGTCTCCGGCGACGCGGGCAAGGTCGTCCCGGCGGCCGTCGGGTTCCAGAACAACGGCCCGGCGACGATCGACGTCAGTCGGCGCGGCGGTCCGGTCACCAACGTGGACATCAAGGTGCCGACCGGTACGACCGCGGTCACCGTGCCCGAGGAATGCGTCCCGTTCGAGGATGGCGAGTACGACTGGGAGAACCCGGGCAAGCCCGGCGCCGCGAACTACCGGTGCTACCCGGAGTCGATCAGCGTGGCGGGTGAGAAGCGCACCTTCGACTTCGGCTTCCGGATCGACCAGGTGATCGCCGACGCGGCTGGCCAGGTCACGGTCAACCCCGAGTGCGAGTGCGACGGCTACTTCTCCCAGGACCTGGACGCAACGAACAACGTGGCCAAGCTCCTGGTCAACGCCACCAACAACGGCGGCGAGGGTGACGGCGGCGCTGGCGGCGGGGGCGGCCTGCCGATCACCGGTGCCTCGGCTGGCCTGACCGCCGGTGTGGGCGTGCTGCTGCTCGGTGCCGGCGTGGTCGGCTTCGTGCTGGCCCGGCGTCGCCGGACGCACTTCGTCGCCTGATCCAATCGGCGTTCTTACGCCCCGTCGGCCCCACGGCCGGCGGGGCGTTCGTCGTTTCCGGACTCCCTCCCGTGCAACAGCTCACCGCCGTCAGGCGTCCCCGGTCCGAGGAGGTGGAGATGCAGAGCGCGGATGGTCAAGCATTCGAGGAATTCGTACGTGCCCGATCGGCGGCGCTGGTCCGCTACGGGTACGTCCTGACCGGCAACCCGCACGACGCCGCGGACCTGGCACAGGAGGCGCTGGCCCGGCTCGGGTCAACCTGGTCACGGGTACGCCACAAGGGCGACCCCGAGGGTTACGTACGCACGATCATGGCCCGGCTGCACATCAGTTGGTGGCGGAAGCGACGACGCGAGCGGCTCTCCGGTGACGTGCCCGAGCAGGCGCACACCGAGGCGGGGTTCGCCCACGCCGACGGGGACGGCGGGCTGTGGCAGGCACTGGCCCGGCTGCCGCGACGGCAGCGTGCCGTGTTGGTGCTGCGTTACTACGAGCACCGCACCGACGAGGAGATCGCCGAGCACCTCGGCATAACCCAGGGCACGGTACGCAGCCAGGCGTTTCGCGGGCTGGGCAAGTTACGGGCCAGTTGGCATCCGACGAGCACGACACGGCGGGAGGGAATGGTGGAGAGCAGGCGATGACCGACCAACTGGAAGACGAACTGATCCGTACGCTGGCCCGCGCTGGGGCGACCGCGCCGCCGCTCGACCCGGACTTCGTACCCGGAATACGACGCCGCCAGCGGCGACGTCGGCAGCGGAGGGTCGCTGTCGCCGCTGCCTGTGCCGCGACGTTGACGATCGTCGGCGGCCTGAGCGTGCTCCGGCCCACCGAGCAGGCCCCCACGGCGGACCCGGATCCGATCACCACCGCCACCGACTGGTCCGGCGAGATACCGGACTTCGCCGCGCTCAAGACACCCGAACAGGTCTGGCCGCGAGCGGTCCGCAAGCTGCCCGGCACGCTCCCGAACGGCGACGGCTACGTCGTGACGGCGATCGTGGACCGGGATCGCTACCTGGTCAACACGCCGAACGGGACCAGGGGACTGTTGCTCTTCGACGTGCGAACCGGCGACGTACGTCCCCTCGCGGACCCGACCACCGGCGCCGGGAGTTCCCTCGGCGGCAGGATCAATTCGGCGGTGGTCGCGGGACGGGAGGTGTTCTGGACAGCCGGCGTGCCGAATCCCACCAGCGCCGGATGGCTCGCGCTCTGGGCCGCCCCGCTCGACGGCCGGACCCCGCCACGCCTGGTTTACACCTTTCAGGAGTTGGACCACGCGTATCCACATCTCGGCACGACGGGGGACAGTGTCTACTGGCGGCAGGACGCGGGCCGGCGTCCGGCCGGTATCTACCGCATCCCGGTCTCCGGCGGAGAGCCGACCCTGGTGCCCGGGTCCGGCACCTATTACCTTGGCGGCCTCTCACCCTGGGTGGACACCCACACCCGACAGACCCCGGTCGGCGGGCCACCGGGCTCCGGCGAGGTGTGGAACCTGGTCACCGGTGAACGCCGTGCCTGGAAGGCGGCCCCGGGCCTCGGAACCGTCCTGTGCGACCCGGTCCTCTGCCTCGGCCAGGTCGTGAACCAGCAGCCGACGCTACAACGGCTGGACGGCAGCGATCTCCGGAAGTTCGCGGACCGGGCCGGTACGCCGGCCGGCGTTTGGGGTGGAATGGATGTGGCGCTCGACGGCCGGTTCGCGGCGGCCTGGTTCGAGACGGCCCTGGACCGGTTCCCGTTCATCTGGGACCGCTTCAGTGGGAAGGCGGCGGTGGTCAAGACACCTCGGCAACCCGCCCTGTCAGGGTCGCTGGGACAGAACAACCGATCCGATCCCTGGATGTCGATGAACCCCGAGAGCGCGCTGGTGCAGTGGTCCGACGGCAAGGACGGCAGCTACCTGCTCGATCTGCGGGCCATCCGGTAGGAATCGACCGGTCCGGTGCAGCGTTTTGGTGCAGCGTTTTGGTGCAGCGTTTTGGTGCAGCGTTTTGGTGCAGCGGTTTGGTGCAGCGGTTTGGTGCAGCGGCCCGTCGGCGGTCATCGCCGACGGGCCCCGGCCGTCCCGGGTCACGTGGCTGACCTCCCGGGCGTGGGCACGGTAACCGGCTGCACCGTTTCCGTTTCCGTTCCCGTTTCCGTTCCCGTTTCCGTTTCCGGGCACGGGCACAGGCACCGGCACCGGCACGGGCACCGGCTGCACCGCGAGCGGCTCCGGCCGGCAAATCCGGGCGACACCGGGTATCTCCGGCTGAGATCCTTCTCCACGTGCTGCTCACCGTCACCACCACCCACCGGCCCGCCACCGACCTGGGATACCTGCTGGTCAAGCACCCCGACCGGCAGCACTCGTTCGACGTACCGACGGGCACGGCACACGTCTTCTATCCGCAGGCCGACGAGGACCGGTGCACCGCCGCGCTGCTGCTCGACGTCGACCCGCTGCGGCTGACCACCGCGCGTGGCAAAGGCCGTGGCCGGGGCACGGGCGCCACCCCCGAGGCGTTCACCCTCGGGCAGTACGTCAACGACCGCCCGTACGCCGCGTCCAGCCTGCTCTCCTCGGCCCTGGCGAAGGTGTTCCGCTCCGCCCTGCACGGCAGTTCCAAGGACCGCCCGGAGCTGGCGGCGACCCCGATCCCGCTGGAGATCGGCGTACCGGTGCTGCGCTGCCGGGGCGGCGCCGAACTCGCCGAGCGGCTCTTCGCCCCGCTCGGCTGGACCGTCACCGCCACCGCGATCCCGCTCGACGAGACCCATCCCGACTGGGGCGACAGCCGGTACGCCACCCTCACCCTGCACGGCACGCTGCGCCTGGCCGACGCGCTCAACCACCTGTACGTCCTACTGCCGGTGCTGGACGACGCCAAGCACTACTGGGTGGCGCCGGACGAGATCGACAAGCTGCTCCGGGCCGGCGAGGGCTGGCTCGGCCGGCACCCGGAACGGGGCTTCGTCACCCGCCGCTACCTGGCTCACCGCCGAGCACTGGCCGGTGTCGCCCTGGCCCGCCTGGCCGAGCTGCGGCTCGCTGACGACCCGACCGACCCCGACACTGTCGATGTCGCCGAGGAACGGAACAGCGACGAGGAGGCCGATCTGTCCTCCGCCGCTCTGCCCTCCGCCGCTCTGCCCCCCGCCAATCTGTCCTCCGCCGCTCTGCCCTCCGGCTCGGGCCGGCAGCCACTGGCGGTACGACGCCGCGCGGCCGTACTGGCGGCGCTCGCCGATGCCGGCGCGACCCGCGTACTCGACCTGGGCTGCGGCGGCGGCGCGCTCCTGGCCGACCTGGTACGCGACCGCCGCTACATCGAGATCGTCGGCACCGACGTGTCGCATGGGGCGCTGGCGATGGCGGAGCGACGGCTCAAGCTGGACCGCCTGCCACAGCGGCAGCGGGACCGGATCAAGCTGTGGCAGTCCGCGCTGACGTACCGCGACGACCGGCTGCGCGGGTACGACGCCGCAGTCCTGATGGAGGTCGTCGAGCACCTCGACCCGCCCCGGTTGCCGGCGCTGGAAGCGGCGGTCTTCGGTCACGCGCAGCCGGCGACGGTGCTGGTCACGACGCCGAACGCGGAGTACAACGTACGCTACGAAGGGCTGCCGGCCGGGGCGATGCGCCACCACGACCACCGGTTCGAGTGGTCCCGGGCCGAGTTCGCCGACTGGGTCGCGCGGGTAGCCACCGGTTACGGCTACACCGCGACGATCAGCGGCGTCGGTGACAACGACGACCTCGTGGGCGCACCCACCCAACTCGCCGTCTTCACCCGCTAGAGACCCACTCGTTAGGAAGGGCCCCTTCCTCTACAAAAAGCGATAACAAGGGGCCCTTCCTTACCCCGCGGCGGGTGGACCGGTGCGGTGGAAGGAAGTTTGCGATGAGCGTGTTGGATGTTCCCGAGCTGGCGCTGGTGGCGCTGGTCGGCATTTCCGGGTCGGGCAAGTCGACCTTCGCCCGCCGGCACTTCACACCCACCCAGGTGCTCTCCTCGGACGCGTTCCGGGCCATGGTGGCGGACGACGAGAACGACCAGTCCGCCTCGGCCGAGGCGTTCGACGTGCTGCACTACGTCGCGGGCAAGCGGCTGCGGGCCGGTCGGCTGACCGTGGTGGACGCGACGAATCTCCAGTCGCACGCCCGCGCGGGGCTGGTCCGGGTGGCCCGCGAGCACGACGTGCTGCCGGTGGCGATCGTGCTCGACGCGCCCGAACCGCTCTGCTGGGAACGTACCCAGGCGCGGACCGACCGGACCTTCGGCCGGCAGGTGCTCGGTCGGATGCAGCGGGACCTGCGCCGATCGGTGGGGCAGTTGGCCCGGGAGGGCTTCCGCAAGGTGCACGTGCTGCGCGGGATCGAGGAGATCGACGCCGCGACGATCCGGTACGAGCGCCTGTTCAACGACCGCAAGGAGCTGACCGGCCCGTTCGACATCGTCGGCGACGTACACGGTTGCCGGGCCGAGTTGGAGACGCTGCTGACCCGGCTCGGCTGGGCGTTGCACCGGGACGCTGAGGGGCGACCGGTGGACGCCTCCCATCCGGCGGGACGTACCGCGATCTTCGTCGGTGACCTGGTCGACCGCGGCCCGGACTCCCCCGGCGTGCTCCGCCTGGTGATGGGCATGGTCGCCGCCGGGCACGCCATCTGCGTGCCGGGCAACCACGAGCAGAAGCTGCTGCGCAAGCTGCGCGGCCGCAACGTGCAGGTCACCCACGGGCTGGCCGAGACGCTGGCCCAGCTCGACGGCGAGGAGCCGGCGTTTGTCGCCGAGGCGTCCGCCTTCATCGACGGCCTGGTCAGCCACTACGTGCTCGACGGCGGCCGGTTGGTGGTCGCGCACGCCGGCCTGAAGGAGGAGTACCAGGGTCGGGCCTCGGGCCGGGTACGGGCGTTCGCGCTCTTCGGCGAGACCACCGGCGAGACCGACGAGTACGGCCTGCCGGTGCGCTACCCGTGGGCCCGCGACTACCGGGGCTCTGCCATGGTCGTCTACGGCCACACCCCGACCCCGACGCCGGAGTGGGTCAACAACACCATCTGCATCGACACCGGTTGCGTCTTCGGCGGCACCCTGACCGCGCTGCGCTACCCGGAACGCGACCTGGTCTCGGTGCCGGCGGCGAAGGAGTACTACGCCCCGGCCCGGCCCCTGGCCGTGGCCGGGACCGACGGCCGTGACGCCCACCGACTCGCCAACGGTGCCGACCGGGCCGAGGGATCGCTCGACCTGGGCGACGTCACCGGCCGGCGGCACCTCGACTACGGCTACGGCACCCTGACCGTGGAGGCCGAGCAGGCCGCCGCCGCGTTGGAGGTGATGAGCCGGTTCGCGGTGGACCCCCGGGCCCTGCCGTGGCTGCCGCCGACCATGGCACCCTGCTCGACGTCGGAGCTGGACGGCTTCCTGGAACACCCGGCTCAGGCGTTCGCCGACTACCGGGCGGCCGGGGTCGACCGGGTCATCTGCGAGGAGAAGCACATGGGCTCCCGCGCGGTGGTGCTGGTCTGCCAGCGGGCCGACGACGACCGGTTCGGGCCGGCGGGAGGCGCGGTCTACACCCGTACCGGCCGGCCGTTCTTCGGCGCGCCACTCGACGCGGCGCTGCTGGATCGGGTACGTGCGGCGGCCACCGTCGCCGGCCTCTGGACCGAGTTCGACAGCGACTGGCTGCTGCTCGACACCGAACTGCTGCCCTGGTCGGCGAAGGCGACCGGCCTGATCCGGGAGCAGTACGCCAGCGTCGGCGCGGCCGGGCGGGCGGCTCTGCCGGCGGTGCTCGACGCGCTGGACCGAACCGCCGCACGGGGTGTGCCGGTGGACGAGTTGCGCGTCCGGATGGCTCGCCGCAACGCTGACCTGCTCCGCTACACCGACGCCTACCGGGCGTACGTGCACCCGTCGCAGGGTCTCGACGGGGTGACCCTGGCCCCGTTCGTGCTGCTGGCAAGCGCGGGCGCGACCCACACGGGTCGGGACCACGGCTGGCACCTGGCCCTGGCCGACCGGCTGCACGCCGCCGACCCGGGGTTCTTCACCCGGACCCGGCACCGGGTGGTCAACCTCGCCGACGAGGCGGCGGTCGCCGAGGCCATCGACTGGTGGTTGGCGCTGACCGGGGACGGCGGCGAGGGCATGGTGGTCAAGCCGTACGCCGGACCAGCGGCGCGCGACCAGCGTGGTCGACTGCTCCAGCCGGGGGTGAAGTGCCGGGGCCGGGAGTACCTGCGGATCATCTACGGGCCGGAGTACACCGAGCCGGAGCAGTTGGCGCAGTTGCGCAACCGGTCACTCGGGCGTAAGCGGGGCATGGCACTGCGCGAACACGGTCTCGGGTTGGCCGCGCTCGACCGGCTGGCGGAGGATGCCCCGCTCTGGCGGCGGCACGAGTTGGTCTTCGCGATTCTGGCCTGCGAGTCCGAGCCGGTCGACCCACGGCTGTAGCCCGCGGTCGACCCACGGCTGTAGCCCGAACGGAACAATCGACAGCCCGAACGGAACAATCGACAGCTCGAACGGAACGCCAGGTCGGGACGCTAGCGACGTCGCCAGGCGAGCGTGAACCGCTGCCGCCTAGACTGCGGGGGTGCCCGTGGTCGGCGGCAGCGGGACTAGCCTGCTCGAAATGTCCGCCGCCGCGCGGAAAATCGCTGCCCGACCGGAAACTTCGGAGGTCACCCCGTGCCGACGCCCACCACCACGCTGGCCATGGGCCCCGAGTTCCTGGACCCGGAGTGGCTGATCTCCACCTTCGGGCTGCTCGGCATCCTGGCGATCGTCTTCGCCGAGTCCGGGTTGCTGATCGGCTTCTTCCTGCCGGGTGACTCGCTCCTGTTCACCACCGGCCTGCTGACCTCGGACGGGCAGTACATCACGTACCCGATCTGGCTGGTCTGCCTGTTGATCACGATCGCCGCGATCGCCGGTGACCAGGTCGGCTACCTGTTCGGCCGGCGGGTCGGCCCGGCCCTGTTCCGCCGCCCGAACTCCCGGCTGTTCAAGCAGGAGAACCTGCTCAAGGCGCACGAGTTCTTCGACAAGTACGGCGCCCGCTCGATCGTGCTGGCCCGCTTCGTACCGATCGTGCGGACCTTCACCCCGATCGTCGCCGGGGTGAGCAAGATGAACTACCGCACCTTCGTGATCTACAACGTGCTCGGCGGCACGCTCTGGGGCACCGGGGTCACCCTGCTGGGCTACTTCCTCGGGCAGATCGACTTCGTCAAGGAGCACATCGAGATCATCCTGATCGCGATCGTGGTGATCTCGGTGGTGCCGATCGTCATCGAGCTGCTCCGGGCACGGATGGCCGCCCGGCGGGGCACCACCGCGGCCGAGCGCGCGGCACTGGACGAGGCCGCCCGCGAGAGCCAGCAGCACCACCGTCACCCGTAAGGACGAGCACTCGGGTCGGGCAGGCGGTGATCCCGGATCGGGTGTCGACCGTGGCCGCCCAGCGGTCATCGCCGTCGGGCATGCCGACGAAGCGGGCATGCCTATGGGACGACGGTCGTCCGGCCGCAGTCCGGGCGGGAGCACGTAGCGCAGGTCATCCGGCTACGCCGCCCCGTCCGTCCCGGCCACTCCGGGCGAACAGCCGTAGGACCGTCTGGTGTCACCCGGCGAGGGAGACACCAGACGGTCGCACGCTGATTCAGCGAGCTTTCTTGGTGGCTCGCTTACGCGGCGGAGTCAACAGGTCGGCGATCGTGGCGATCGCCGACGGCACCAGCCTGTAGTACGCCCACACACCGCGCTTCTCCCGCTCCAGCAAGCCGGCCTCGGTGAGGATACGCAGGTGGTGACTGACCGTCGGCTGCGAGAGACCGAGAGGTGCGGTGAGGTCACACACGCACGCCTCGCCCTCCGGTGCCGACTGGATCAGGCTGAGCAGCCGAAGCCGGGCGGGGTCCGCGAGGGCCTTGAGGACCCCCGCAAGTCGCTCGGCGTCGGCACGTTCGATCGGCTCGCCGGCAAGCGGCGAGATCTGAGGCATAGTCATTTCAGCCAACGCAGTTCCCACGTTTTCCATCCTTCCACCAGCAGCATCGACCCGCCTGCATATCAGCAGATCCGAATCGTCAAACTTTTAGGCCACTAGGCCGAGGTCAGGCAACGTATAGGCCGCTCGGTATGGCAGTCCGGCCGCTCGAACGGCGTCGCCCGCGCCTCGATCAACAATAACCGCAACGCCTACAACCTCGGCCCCAGCCTCTTGCAACGCCTCGACCGCGGTCAGCACACTGCCGCCCGTCGTCGAAGTATCCTCCACCGCCAGCACCCGGCGACCGGCCACGTCCGGCCCCTCGATCCGCCGTTGCAGGCCATGTGTCTTCTCCGCCTTGCGCACCACAAAGGCATCCAGTCCGCGCCCCGCCGCCGAAGCGGCGTGCAGCATGGATACCGCCACCGGGTCGGCGCCCAACGTCAGGCCACCGACGGCGTCGAAGTCCCAGTCCGCGGTCAGGTCGAGCAGCACTCGACCGACCAACGGTGCCGCCGCGTGATGGAGCGTTACGCGACGCAGGTCGACGTACCAGTCCGCCTCGCGGCCCGATGACAGCACCACCCGGCCGTGTACTACGGCCAGGTCAGAAATGAATTTACGCAGGTCGTCGTGGTCCCCCATGGCGCCCAAGGGTACTGCTCGAGTCTGAGGACCGTTGGGTGGACCCGACCAGCCGAATGTTTCCAGTCGGTAATGATGGCCAGGAATGACGGTGCGCGATTACTCTGCGTATTGGGCGCGCGGTGCGGATCTCGAGGACTCCGGAGATCCCGGTTGGACCGTCGCGGCGCCGGGGTCAGCCAGACAAGATCAACGTTCGTCTCGGCCGATCCGGCCGCGAGTGTCCCCGCTGACCGTGCGCAGCAAGCCGCGCGGCGCGTGCCGCAGACCGAAGACCGCCGCCTTGTACTTCCAGTCCGGAACGCTGAGAAGTTTGCCTTTTCCCAGGTCACGCAGGGCTTCTGCGACAACGGAGTCGGCCGAGAGCCAGAGCCAGTCGGGCATCTTCGACGTGTTGATGCCGGCCCGTTGGTGGAACTCGGTACGGACGTAGCCGGGGCAGAGCACCATCACCCGTACGCCGTACCGGCGGGTCGCCTGACCGACCGACTCACTGAAATTCGTCACCCACGCCTTGCTGGCGGAGTAGGTGGAGCCCGGCATTACGGCTCCGAAGCCGGCAACCGAAGAGACATTTATCACTGCCCCACTGCGGCGTTCGGTCATCGTCGGCAGTGCCGCGTGGGTCAACCTCATCACGGCGTGGACATTCAGTCGTAACAACCGCGCCTCGTCCTCGGCGGTCGACTTGAGAAAGGAGCGAGCCAGGCTGATACCCGCATTGTTCACCAATAGTTCAATTGGCTCAGCCGGATCTGTGAACTGCCGCTCGACCGTTTGGCAACCGTCGTCGGTGCTCAGATCGGCCGTCAGGGTGCTCACCGAGACGCCGTGCCGCCGGGAGAGTTCGGCCGCCGTCTCGGCCAGTCGCCGTTCGTCGCGGGCGACCAGCACCAGGTGCCGCCCGTCGGCGGCAAACCGCCGGGCGAAGGCCGCACCGATGCCCGACGTCGCCCCGGTGACCAGGGCCCGGCCCCGACCGACAGGGGGCGAGGTGGGCGCAGCGGGCACGGGCGATCCTTACCAGCTCGGCGGTGGGGGCACCGGCGACGGACCCGGCATGGGCGCACGCCCACGGAAATAGGCGTTTGCCGCGGGAAGCGCCAGCAGCGTTGCTACTACAAAGTAACCTAGTGCCTGCGTGACCGAAACCCCCACCGTCAACGAGACCCACCAGGACGGGTAGGCGTCGGTGAGCGCGGCGACCACCTCGGTCGACAGTTGGTCGTCACGAGCACTGTCCAACGGCACCGACCACTGTGCCGCCTGCACGGTGAGCACGGCGCACCCGGCGAGCAGACCGAGAGCACAGACCACCCAGGTGGCGATCCTGACCCGGTTGGCGCCGCGCAGGTTGCCGACGGCCAGCCCGACCAGTACCACCGCCGCCACGACGGCCACCGCCGTGCCGACGGCGGCGACGAGGCGTACGAGCGAGACCAGGGCGTCCACCTCCGAGCGGTCACCCTGGATGCCCGCCGTGGCGTCGCGGAACCGGTCGACCGTCCCGCCGGCCGTGGCCAGCCCGACACCTGCGTGCACCAGGCCGCCGAAGGCCATCAGGCCGAGCAGGAAGGCGGTCAGCGTCACCACCGTGGGACGGCGGGGTACGGGCACCGGCACGGCCGGGGCGGGCCAACCGGCCGACGGCGAGACCGGGCCACCGGGCCACGCGTGCACTGGCTCAGACACGACAGATCCCCCCGAGTAGGCGTCGGTTTGCAACCTACTCGGGGGGATGGGGCAAATGCGTTACCGGCGGGTCATCAATTCCACGATTTGCCGCCGGACTGCGCTGTTGGATTTTGCCGCTGGACTTCGCCAGCCCACTTCGCCGGCCACACATCGCCGTCCGACTCCGCCCGCCGGACTTCGAGGGATCAGCTTGTTGGCGGCTCCGACCGTGGTGCTGGCGGCCCCGGCTGGTCGTCGGAGCTGCCCCCGGGCGGACCGGCCGGATCACGGGGCGGTGCCTGCTCGGTCGGCGGCGGACCGTACGGCGCGGCCGGTGTGGTCGGCGGCAGCCCGTACGTCTGCGGCGTGGCACCGGACGGAGGCGTCGACTGGGCATACCCCGCCTGCGGGTAGCCCGGGTACGCCGAGCCCGGCGCGGGCGGCTCCCAGACCGGCTGCGCCTTGCGGAAGAACTCATTGGACGGTGGCAGGGCCAGCAGGATCAACGCCACCAGGACGGCGACCACCGTCACCACGCTCAGCAGCGTAGTGACCGGGTCGTACCAGCCGGGCAGCCGGTCGTCCAGCATGCGCTGGATCTCGGCCTGGTCCGGCACGTTCGGATCGCTGCTGGACGACGGCGTGAGCGCGTTGCCCGCGGCGCCGAGTCCGAGACCGGCCGCCGAACAGCAGAAGAAGATGCCGCCGAGCACCCAGGTCACGATCCGGGCCGCGTTCTTGCCCCGGTTGTTGAGCAGCGCGAGCACGACCAGACCCACCGCCACGAGCAGGCTGATCACCGCGCCACCGATCAGGAAGCCGGTGCTGAACGCACCCGCCGCGTCGGCCGCCTCGGTGCCGGCGAGCGCCTCGTCGTAGACGTCGCCGAAGGTGCTCGACTGCGTCAGGGAGATGATCAGTTGAATCAACTGCACCGCGGCCACCGCGTAGAGCAGGTAACCGGCGATCGTGACGGTGCCCGGACGGGGCCTGGCCGCAGACGCGGTCGTTGGATACGGATCAGACACGGCACTCCTTCCCTCAGATCGAGGCTCACCGTATCGGTACCCGGCCACCCCTACCGATCAAACCGGCGTGTCGCGGTCCGCCACCCCGGAGTCACCCGGCGTCGCGGGGGGCTACGGTGACGACCCGCGTCAGTAGTTGCGCCACTCCGCGCGGGCGTACTCGAGCACCCGTGGATGGAGCAGGGTGGATGGCGGCAGCTCCTGCCGGCGCCGGTCGCGGGGGAAGTTCGCGGCCGTACGGAGCGTCTCCTGGTCGAGAAAGCGCAGTGGTGGCAGGTCGGTCGGCAGACCGAGCGCGGGCGGGCCGTCTGCCGCCGCCGCGAGCACGAATCCCCAGTCGCCGAAGGAGGGCACATCCACGTGGTACGGCGTGGTGGCGAAGCCGGCCGCGCGGATCGACGCCTCGATGCACCAGTACGACCTGGGTGCGAAGTAGGGCGAACCAGCCTGCACCACCATCCGGCCCCCGTCGGCGAGCGCCGTGCGCACCAGCGCGTAGAACTCGACCGAGTAGAGCTTCGCGGTGGCGGTCTCGTCCGGGTCCGGCAGGTCGACCACGACCGCGTCGAACCGTTCGCGCCCGAGACGCAACCACTGGAACGCGTCGGCGTTGACGACGCGCACCCGGGGGTCGTCGAACGCGTCCCGGTTGAGCGTACGGAGTTGCGGCTCGGTTCGGGCCAGCCGGATCACCGCCGGATCGAGCTCGACCAGCGTCACCGAACCGACGTCGGGATAGCGCAGCAGTTCGCGTACGGCCAGTCCGTCGCCGCCACCGAGGACCAGCACCGAGGTACGGCTGCCGCGCAGCAACGGGTGCACCAGCGCCTCGTGGTAGCGGTACTCGTCGACCGAGCTGAACTGGAGGTCCCCGTTCAGGTAGAGGCGCAGGTCGGTGACGCCCTGCGAGACGAGCGGGATCGACCGGGTCAACACGATCTCCTGGTACGCGCTGCGTTCCGCGTGCACCACCGGGTCCCGGAAGAGCTGTTGCCGGGCGGTCACCTCGAAGTCGTACGCGGTGAGGTAGGCGTACCCGAGGACGAGGCCGACCACGACGGACCCGGCGGTGAGTCCGAGCCGGGCCCGCGCACCCAGCTCGCGCCGGAACACGGTGAAGACCAGCGCCAGCCCGGCCAGCGCGTTCACCAGGCCGACCACCAGCACGCCCCGGAGTTGCCCGAAGACCGGCATCAGCAGGAACGGGAAGGCCAGGCCGCCGAGTAGCGCGCCGACGTAGTCGGCGGCGAAGAGGTCCGCGACCGCGCTCCCCGCCGCCTGCGCCCTGATCCGTTGCAGCAGCACCATCAGCAGCGGGATCTCCGCCCCGATCAGCAGGCCGAGCAGGAAGGCGGTGACGACCAGTGCCGGGGCGTAGAGGTCGAGCCAGGCGAACGCCGCGTAGAGCCCGAGCACCGAGAGCCCGCCGAAGAGGGCGAGGGCGAGCTCGACGGCGGCGAAGGCGGCGGCGGCCCGGGACTGCAACGGCTTGGCCGCCAGCGCCCCGATCCCCATCGCGAACACCATCACACCGAGCACGATCGACGCCTGCCCGACGGTGTCCCCGATCAGGTAGCTGCCGAACGCCACCAGCGCCAGTTCGTAGACCAGTCCGCAGGCCGCGCAGACGAAGACCGCCGCGAGCACCGCCGCCCGCGCGCCTCGCCACCGGGTACGCGGCATCGCCCCGCCCGGCCCGCCCGCCCCATCGCTGGTCGGTAGCGTCGGACCGGTCATCGCCGTGACGCCGGTGGCCGGCGAGCGCGGGCTGCGGCGCCGGGCGGTGGAAGCTGGTGCCGACGCTCGAACCAGCCGACCGTCAGCAGCAGCGCGGTGATCAGGAAAAGGCCACCGGCACCGACCAGGTAGGCCCAGCGGTCCCGCCAGAAGTCGCCGCCGGAGTCGGGCAGCGCGGCCGGCACCGGCTGTGCCGACCCGGGCGGCACCGTCTTCGTCGGTGCGGCCGGCGCCGCCCCCGACTCCGCCACCAGCAGTGGCAGGAAGACGGCGGCCCGACAGACCGCCCAGCCGGGGTCGTCCACGAAGGCGTCGGTGGGCAGGTCGAGCCGCTTCAGCCCGGTTTCGTAGTCGATCCCGGCGAGGTCGTCCGAGCTGGTCACCTCGTACGACGCGAGGTCACTGCTCTCGCTGCTCTCCGAGGTGTACGTCACCACGGCCGCGATCTTCACCCAGCGCTCGCAGCGCGGGTCGTCCTCCACCTCCACCCCGTCGCCGAGATTCGAACCGACGCTCAGCCTCGATGTCCGGCCGCCGTCGAGCCGCCAGCCGTAACAGATGCCCTGGGCCCGGTACGCGTCGCCGAGAAGCTGCACGGTGTCCGCGAGCTCGGACGCGGTCGGCGGTGGTACCTGCGTACCGTCGTCGTCCGGCTCCTCGCCGAGAGCGATGAGGGTGAAGGCGGTGGCCACGACCACCGCGACGCCGACCCAGATGGCAACGGTCCTGACCCGTCGGGCCGTCTCCCTGTCCCGCGCCCTACGGCCCTTGGCGGCCCGCCTCGTCGTCCGGTTCGACGCCTGCGCGTCCGGTTCCGCGGGCGGCGTACCGGGATCGCGGCCCGGCCCCGACTCCGTCGCCATCAGCTCATCGCGGCGGCGATCACGGCGCCGGTGGCGAGGTGTACGACCGCGGAGACCCAGACCGCCGGGTGCGGTTCCGGGTCGACCAGGATCTCACCGAGCCGGCCCGGGGTGGCCAGGTCGAGCAGGAGGAACGCGCCGGCCATGACGACCAGCCCGAGCAACCCGTACGCGGCGCTGCCGACCAGCCCGGCGACGAGGTCGTCGTCGCTGACCACGATCGCGGTGGTCACGATGATGCCGACCCCGGCCAGGTTCGAGGTGAGCAGCAGCGCCGCGTTGCGGTTCCGGTCGGCCCAGATCAGCTCGTGCAGCCGGCCGGGCGTGGCCATGTCGACCAGGGCGTAACCGATGCCCATCAGCACTACGCCGACCACGGCGTACGCGAGGGTGGCCAACAGATCGGTGGCGAGGGTGGTCAACATGAGGCTCCCGAGGGGGTGTGGAGGGATCGACCGCTACTTGCCGGCACCGGGACCGCCGCCGCGTACGGTCACGCCCCGCCCCCAGCCCCAGGCGTTGCCGACCGTGCTCGAATAGCGCGGGTAGGCGGTCCGCAGCCCTTCGAGCAGGATCAGCGAGCCACCGGCGAGCGGCAGGATCACCACCGCGTCGTCGTCGTAGCGGAGGTACACCCCACTGCCGTCGACGTACTGGTCGGCCGGGCGCCAGGCACCGGTGACCTCCTCGGCCACCTCGCTCGGCACCTTGTCCGAGCGGTACGCGGTCGCCTCGGAGCCGATGTCCCGGGCAGCCGTGCGGGCGTAGTGGTTCTCCACGTACCCGCGCGGCGAGAAGCTGCCGTAGAAGATGGCGAATCCCGCCAACACGGCGCCCAGCACGGCGAATGCCGTCCCGACAAGAAACCACCTGCGGTACGTCACGGCCCGCTCACCACCGTCTCGGTCTCGACCAGTTCGCCGCTCTGTGGATAGGCGTGCCAGGTCCGCCAGCCGATCGCGCCGGTCTCATTCGTGCCACCGGGGCGAACCTCGTCGCGACCGTCGACCGGGCTGGCCGGGTCGTCGCGCCGGTCCAGCCGTAACGCGGTGATCGCGTCGGGGCCGCCGGGAAAAACACCGATCAGGGCGTACGGGTCGCCGGCCAGTTCCCGCCGCAGACCCGCCGTCCGGGTGGCCATCGTCGCCGGGTCCAACCGCAGCACCCGGGCGGTGAACCGGTAACCGGTCGCCGGATCGACCAGCTCCGACGGCAACTCGGGACGTCGACCGGGCAGGCAGGCGACGGTCTCGACGAGTTCGGCTGCCGGCGGGTGCCGGTCGGCGACGGTCGCGCGACCGAGCACGACCTGGTGCGAGGCGCCGAGCAGGCGCAGCAGCAGCCGTACGCCGGAATGGTCCGGATGGGCCAGTTCGAGTACGTGCAGCGCGGGCAGTTCCGGCGCGCCGAGCGCCAGGCTCAGCTCGGCGGCGGTGGTGTCCGCGTACGGGGTGTCCAGGGTGACGAGCATGTCAACCGGCCCGTCCGGCCCGGTCCCGGTCCGGATCCTCCGGCGGCTGCCGGTAGACCAGCACCTCGGCCCGGGACAGCCGCTCGCCCCGGGACACCTCCCAGTCGGCGCTGTCGCCGTACGCGCTGAACGAGAGCCGGGCCCCGCCGTCGCCGAGATAGTCGTGGTAGCGCATGGTGCCGGTCGGGTCCAGACCGGTGCTGCCGGCGCCGGTCCAGCCGGCCCGACCGGACTCGTCCCGGTCGTAGTGGCGGCCGTCGAACTCGACCCGCGCCGCGCCCGGTTCGATGGCCACGTCCGGGCAGGGCAGGTCGGTCCAGAGCACCAGTTCCAGGTCGGGGTCCTCCTCGACCGAGAGCCAGAGCCTCGCCCCGTGCGCGTCGTCGAGCAGGTGTTCGCTCCAACTCCAGCCGCCCTCGGTGAACCGCAGGCTGCCGCGTACGCCGTACGAGGTGTTCCGGATCTCGACCAGGTCACCCGGCCGCAGCTTGCGCGGGTCACCGCGGAGCGCGTCGGCGTCGTCGTCGACCACCCGGAACGGGTCGCGGTCGGCGGTCCGGGTGGCCCGGTCGGCCTGCTTCCGTCTGGCGCGCAGGGCGAGCACCGCCACCACCACGCCCGCCACCGCGACCAGGCAGCCGATCACGGCCACCAGGTACGCCGTCGCCCCGTTCACGGATTCGCTCCTCTCGACCGCACTCGGGCGCCGACGGTAACAAGCCCACGCACGCGGCATGATCCGCTCGCCACCGCAGGCTGCGGTAACACCCGTATCACTCGCCCGGCCCGGGCGGCGCCACCGACGAAGTCCCACCCGGCGGAGAACCGGCGGGCGGGAAGCCGGCGGGCGGAAAGGCGACGGGCGGGAAGTCGGGAGCGGGTTGCGGCCCGGGTGGCCATCCGTAGCCGGGCCAGTACAGCGGCGGATAGGGGCGCGGATTGAAGTAACGGTTCGCCGGAGGCGTCAGTAGCAGCACCCCCGCACCGATGGCCAGTGCGGCGACAAAGAAGAACAGCAGCGGGGTACCGACCGAGACGGCGTCCCAGAACGGATCGGCGTCGGTGTAGAGCCGCTCGAAGAACTCCGATTCCTGGTAACCAGGGTCGACCGGGAACTCCGGCTCGGCGTACGGGTCGGAGTCCGGCACCGGGTCGGAGTCGGGCACGGGGTCGGAGTCGGGCAGCGGCTCGTCGAACGGGGCCGCGCCGAGCAGGACCAGCGGTACGACGGAGATCGCCGACGCCGGACCGGCGCAGCAGAGCAGCGTCAGACCCACCGGGACGAGAGCGAGAATCCGGGCCGCGTTCCGTCCCCGAAGCAGCAACGGCACGCAGATCGCCAGCCAGACCATCAGCACCGCCGCCGGAACCGCGACGACCATCGCCCCGACGATGTTGGCGCCCCGCTCGTCGCTAACCTCGTACGGCTCGGGGTCGGTCACCGCGGCCGTCCGGTCGATCAGCGCGTCGTGCTGGACCGAGTAGGCCACGGTGAACAGGATCCCGGCCAGCAGCCCCACGATCACGACCGCGAAGAGCCATCCGGCCACGGTCACCACCACGGGTCGTGCCAACGTGGACGGCGGCGTTCCCGGACCGGGCCAGACGATCCGCTGGGGACCGGGCGGCAGAAGGGGGCCCGGGTACGGCGAGGGGTAGCTCACCGCCGTGACGCTAGCGATCAAGGCCGATCGGCGACAGTGCACAACCGGCCGACCGGCGACGCCGTACGGATCAGGCTTGGTCGAGCTGTGCGGTGGCGTACTCGCCCAGGGTCGTGCGGTCCATGAGGCAGCCGGTGTAGGTGGTGAACTCGGCCGAGTCGCCGGTCAGCGACTCCCAGGCCGCCCGGGCGGCGGCCGGGTCGAAGCGGGTGAGCAGGGTCGCCGCGTACACCTTGGCGGCGGCCGAGCCGTGGTCGAGCAGCCACGAGATCTGTGGACGTACCTCGTCCAACCTGCTGGGCAGCGCCAACTCCAACACCTGGTACGCCTCCGTGGGCGGCAGCACCTGCCCGGCGATGCCCACGCCACCGAAGGCCACCACGTCGGCGGCCCGGAGTTCGCGGACCGCCTCGGCGATGCCGTCTTTCGGTCCGGCTTTCGGTCCGGTGGATTCGGCCATGTTCCGATTGTGCCCCAGAAGGGCCGGGCCGAACCCGGATCCCGGTGGTTGCGTACCGTCCGTCCAACGGCCGCCCACCACCGGGATCCGGGCCGATCAGCCGGCGGAAACCGCCAGCGCGTCCTTGCTCTCGGCCAGGTCGACCCGGACCATGTCGCCGTCCCGGATCTCACCGGCGAGCAGCGCCCGAGCCAGCCGGTCCCCGATCGCCGACTGCACCAGTCGACGCAGCGGGCGGGCACCGTAGATCGGGTCGTAGCCGTGCTCGGCCAGCCAGTCGCGGGCCGGGTCGGCGACGACCAGGGCGAGCCGGCGGTCGGCCAGCCGGCGGCGCAGCCGGTCGAGCTGGATGTCCACGATGGACCTGAGGTCGGCGCCGGTCAGGGCCGCGAAGACGACGATGTCGTCGAGCCGGTTCAGGAACTCCGGCTTGAAATGGGTACGCACGACCGCCAGCACCGCCTCCCGCCGCTGCTCCTCGGAAAGGGTCAGGTCGGTGACCTGCCCGGTGCCGAGGTTGGAGGTGAGGATCAGGATCGCGTTGCGGAAGTCGACCGTACGGCCCTGGCCGTCGGTGAGCCGGCCGTCGTCGAGGACCTGGAGCAGTACGTCGAAGACGTCCGGGTGGGCCTTCTCCACCTCGTCCAGCAACACCACCGAGTACGGCCGGCGACGCACCGCCTCGGTGAGCTGACCGCCCTCCTCGTACCCGACGTAGCCGGGCGGGGCACCGACCAGGCGAGCCACCGAGTGCTTCTCGGCGTACTCGCTCATGTCGATGCGTACCATGGCCCGCTCGTCGTCGAAGAGGAACTCGGCCAGCGCCTTGCCCAGCTCGGTCTTGCCCACCCCGGTCGGGCCGAGGAAGAGGAAACTGCCGGTGGGGCGGTCCGGGTCGGCGACACCGGCCCGCGCCCGGCGGACCGCGTCGGAGACGGCGGCGACCGCCTCGGCCTGCCCGACCACCCGGGAGCCGAGCGACTCCTCCATCCGCAGCAGCTTGGCCGTCTC
This sequence comes from Micromonospora sp. NPDC050397, assembly GCF_044901685.1. Taxonomy (NCBI): domain Bacteria; kingdom Bacillati; phylum Actinomycetota; class Actinomycetes; order Micromonosporales; family Micromonosporaceae; genus Micromonospora; species Micromonospora sp. NPDC050397. Next base: position 323,467 of record NZ_JBJDPS010000005.1, on the reverse strand, counting down.
GCCCTCGAGCAGCCGGCCGGCCGGAATGCCGGTCCAGGAGGCCACCACGGCGGCGATGTCGTCGGCGCCGACCTCCTCCTTCAGCATCGCCCCGGCCGCCTGGAGTACGGCGAGTTCCGCCTCGGCGCGGGCCAACTCGCCCTGCATGGTGGGGATGCGGCCGTACCGCAGCTCGGCGGCGCGCTCCAGCTCACCGTCCCGCTCGGCCCGCTCGGCCTCGCCACCGAGCCGCTCCAGCTCCTCCTTGGCGGTGGAGAGCCGGGTGATGTGCTCCTTCTCCAGTCGCCACCGGTCGCTGAGCGCGGTGAGCTGTTCGCGCTTGTCGGCCAGTTCCTTGCGCAGTCGTTCGAGGCGCTCGGCCGAGGCGGCGTCCGGCTCCTTGGCCAGTGCCATCTCCTCGATCTCCAGCCGGCGTACCGCCCGCTCGATCTCGTCCACCTCGACCGGCCGCGAGTCGATCTCCATCCGGAGCCGGGAGGCGGACTCGTCGACCAGGTCGATCGCCTTGTCCGGCAGGAAGCGCTCGGTGATGTAACGGTCGGAGAGCGAGGCCGCGGCGACCAGCGCGGCGTCGGTGATCCGTACGCCGTGGTGCACCTCGTAGCGCTCCTTGAGCCCACGCAGGATGCCGATGGTGTCCTCGACCGTCGGCTCGCCGACCAGCACTGGCTGGAACCGCCGCTCCAGCGCCGGGTCCTTCTCGATGTGCTCGCGGTACTCGTCCAGTGTGGTGGCGCCGACCATGCGCAGCTCACCCCGGGCCAGCATCGGCTTGAGCATGTTGCCGGCGTCCATCGAGCCCTCGCCCTTGCCGGCGCCGACCACGGTGTGCAGCTCGTCCAGGAAGGTGATGACCTGGCCGTCGGAGCCCTTGATCTCCTCCAGCACCGACTTGAGGCGTTCCTCGAACTGCCCCCGGTACTGGGCACCGGCGACCATGGCGCCGAGGTCGAGCGAGACCAGCTTCTTGTCGCGCAGCGACTCGGGTACGTCGCCCGCGACGATCCGCTGGGCCAGCCCCTCGACGATGGCGGTCTTGCCGACCCCGGGCTCACCGATCAGGACCGGGTTGTTCTTGGTCCGGCGGGAGAGCACCTGGATCACCCGGCGGATCTCCGAGTCACGGCCGATCACCGGGTCGATCTTGCCGGCGCGGGCGCTGGCGGTCAGGTCGACGCCGTACTTCTCCAGGGCCTGGTAGGTCTGCTCCGGGTCGGCCGTGGTGACCCGGCGGTCACCGCCGCGCACGGCCGGGAAGGCGGCGACCAGGTTCTCCTCGGTCGCACCGGCGGTCTTGAGCGTCTGGGCCACCACGCCGCCCACCCGGGCCAGCCCGGCCAGCAGGTGTTCGGTGGAGGTGTATTCGTCGCCGAGCGGGCGGGCGATCTGCTCGGCCGCGCCGATGGCGTTGGCGAATTCGCGGGAGAGGCTGGGCTCGGCGACGCTGGAGCCACGCGCGGCGGGCAGGTTCTCCACCGCGCGGGCGGCGGCCCGGCGGATCTCGGCCGGGTTGGCGCCGACGGCGCGCAGCAGGCCGGCGGCGGTCGAGCCACCGGTGTCCAGCAGTGACAACAGCAGGTGCCACGGCTCAACGGTGGCGTGCCCGCGCTGGTTGGCGATGGCCACGGCACCGGTGATGACTTCGCGGCTCTTGGTGGTGAGGCGTTCGGCGTTCATGGGCTCCCCTGATCGGCGTGTCCACTGGTGACGACACAACCAGAGTTGAGTCTATTCCGCTCAACTCTAACGTGTGACCTCCATCACTCGGCGGCCCACCCGATCCGGCCGAGACCGCCCGTGAACTGCCCAAGCTCGCCCATTCGGCAGCGTGATCGGGCGCACGGTACCGTTGCCCGCGTGCGAGTACGCGTAGAACAGACCGCCCTACCCGGGATCGGCGTGCGTCACGACATGGTGACCACGTCCGGCCGCCGGATCGGCGTGGTCACTCACCGCAACGGCCGCCGCGATCTGGTCTTATACGACCGCGACGATCCGGACGACTGCACGGCGGACATCCCGTTGAACGACGACGAGGCCGAGGCCCTGGCCGACATCCTCGGCGCCTCGTTGATGCTGGGTCAGCTCTCCGGGCTGCGCCAGCAGGCTGCCGGCCTGCTCACCGAGCAGATCTCGATCCCGGCGGGGTCACCGTTCGTCGGGCGTCGACTGGGCGACACCAAGGCTCGCACCCGCACCAGCGCCTCGATCGTGGCAGTGCTGCGCGAGCGCGAGGTCATCGCCTCTCCCGACCCCTCGTTCCGCTTCGAAGCCGGCGATGTGGTGGTCGTGGTCGGTACCCGCAAGGGTCTCGACGGCGTCACCGCGATCCTCGCCGACGGCGATCCGGACGGCTGAGCGGATGCACCATACGACCGTCCTGCTCGTCGAAGTCGGCGCGCTGCTACTCGGGCTGGGCCTGCTCGGCCGGCTGAGTCGCCGGATCGGGCTCTCGCCGATCCCGCTCTACCTGCTCGCGGGTCTGGCCTTCGGCCACGGCGGCATCCTGCCGCTCTCGGCGAGCGAGGAGTTCTTCGCCGTCGGGGCCGAGATCGGCGTGATCCTGCTGCTGGTCATGCTCGGGCTCGAATACTCCGCCAGCGAACTCGTCGGCAACCTGCGCGCGGCCGCTCCGGCCGGTCTGATCGACGGCCTGCTCAACGCCCTGCCGGGAGCGGCGTTCGCGCTCCTGCTCGGCTGGGGCTGGCTCGCCGCCGTGGTGCTCGCCGGCATCACCTGGGTCTCCTCGTCCGGCGTGATCGCGAAGGTCCTGGCCGACCTGGGACGACTCGGTAACCGGGAGACGCCGGTCATCCTCTCGATCCTGGTGATCGAGGACCTCGCGATGGCGCTCTACCTGCCGCTGGTCACCGCGCTGCTGGCCGGGATCGGGCTGGTCGGCGGGGCCCAGGCACTGGCCATCGCGGTCGCCACGGTCGTCGTGGTGCTGGTGGTGGCGATCCGGTACGGGCACATCATCTCGCGCATGTTCGCGCCGTCGGACCCGGAGGCGCTGCTGCTCGGCGTACTCGGGCTGACCCTGCTGGTGGCGGGGCTCGCGGCCGGACTGAAGGTGTCGGCGGCGGTCGGCGCGTTCCTGGTCGGCATCGCCCTGTCCGGGCCGGTGGCGCACCACGCCACCGAACTGCTCTCGCCGCTGCGGGACCTCTTCGCCGCCGTGTTCTTCGTCTTCTTCGGGCTGGCCACGGACCCGGCCGACATGCCTCCGGTGCTGCTCCCGGCACTGGGGCTGGCCGTGGTGACGATGGCCACGAAGGTGCTCACCGGCTACCTCGCCGCCCGTCGGGTGGGGATCGCCCTGCCGGGTCGCTGGCGTACCGGACTCGCCCTGATGCCCCGAGGCGAGTTCTCCATCGTCATCGCCGGACTGGCCGTCACCTCGGCCGGGGTGGCGATCGAACCGCAACTGGCCCCGCTCGCGACGGCCTACGTCCTGATCACGGTGGTCACCGGGCCGATGCTGGCCCGACTGCCGGACACCCGCTGGTTCAAGGACTGGCTGCGCCGCAGGGCGCAGTCGGGGACGCTCACTCCCGCGCCCATCGCCGACTGAATCGCCCCGGTACGACAGACTCTCCGTACCTTTGGCGTAACGGCTCGGTGAAATGGCACGTCAGGGTTCTTCCCCAGATCGGCGGCGGCACGCTACCGTGTCGCCGCAGCAGGTTAGTGGTGTGCGCGGGCTGCTCAGGTGGCTCGCGCTCGCGAGCGGAAGGTCGGCCCGGTGAGCGTGCAAGAGACCGCGTTCCAAGGCTTCTCCAACCCGGTGGACCCATCTCCCGCCGAGTTGCGTGCCTGGGCCTACCAGCCCGACTCCGTACCGCTCCAGTCCATGCCACAGGACTGGGACCTGCTGGTCTCCGGCGACCGGCTCATCGTCACCCTGTTCGACCTCGCGATGGACCGGTCCTGCCCGGCCCGCCGGTTCGCCCTGCACTGCCTCTACATCTACGCCGCCGACGGGATCCGGACGAAGTTCCGGGCCCACCCGAAGCGGCGCCTGCGCAAGCTCGTCGAGCAGGCCGAGCAGCAGGGCGACGAGCAGATGATGATCTGGGCGCACAACAGCCGGGTGCTGATGGCGAAGCCGGAGCTGTTCAACTACCACGACTGGTGCGAGGGCGGCCTGGTCCGTCAGGGCCGCCGCCTCGGCTGACGGCGGGCCGGGCGGGCGAGGAGCGCTCAGCTCGGACGTACGACGATCTGGGCCGGGGTCTTCGCCCCGAACAACAGCGCCGCGATGTCGCTCAGCGTCTGCGCGCCGAGGTTCAGGGAGTCCTTTCCCGGCGGCATGTCGTACATCATCGCCACGACGTAACGCTCGTCCGGTCCGGCGAAGCCGACGGAGCTGGTGAGCCAGTGGTCCCGGCCGCCGTCCCGCTCGACCGACCAGCCGTTCTTGTTGCCCGGCCGCTGGGCCGCACCGGCGGCCCAGACGCCCCAGTGCTGGATCGAATCGGTCTGCCGCATCGCCCCCACCAGGTACGACCGGTCCTCCGGGCCGAGCTTGCCCAACGCGTACGTCATCAGGGCCGCCAGGTCGGTCGGCGTGCACTTCATGAACCCCCAGTAGCGGGCGGAGCCGGCGAAGGCGAGCTTCGACATCCCGTACTTGCTGCCGAAACCCGCGACCATGCCGTCCCGGCCGTACTTCGTCCAGATCTCGTCGGCCGCGTCGTCCGACGAGAACGACAGCATGTCCGCGATGTTGCGCCGATCGGCGTCGCTGAGCGTCACCTGGCCGGAACGGGCACGCTCCAACACGGTGGTGATCATCGCCAGCTTGATGGTCGACCCGGTCCAGTAGCGGTGATCGGTCGCCCCGATCCGGAACACCGCGCCGGTCCGGCGATCCCGAACCTCCACCCCGAGCTGGCCCGGCTTCTTATCTACCAGCGCGGACACGGCGGTGAACCGGCCCTGCCAGGCGCAGTCCCAACCGTTGGCGGGCCGGCACCCGGCCGACCCGGTGGCGGAGGCGCTCGCCCCGGCGGGGGCCCGTCCCAGCCCCGCGTCGGGCTCCGGGATCGGGCTGGGAGCGCCCCGCGTACCCGTGGGCGTCGACGACCCGGCGGCGGCTTCGCCTCCGCCTCGACCACCGCAGCCCGTCAGCGAGAGCACCGCCAGCAGTACGCCGACCAGGACGGCGACCACCCGGACCTGAGCCGGGGCGCCGAATCGCAAGATCACGCATGGACCCTAGTACGGAACGCCGGACGACCGGTTAAGGCCGATGCGGTCCGGGCCGGGACCCCCCGTGGAGCCCGGCCCGGACCGGCACCCCCAAACTAGGCCAACGCCCCGCGCTCCCGGGCGGGAATGCGGGGCGTTCAGCTCTTCGAGAGCAGGTCGGGGACGGCTCACAGCCGGAGGTCCGGAACGGCTCACAGCCGCAGGTCAGGACCGACGCGGGCGCCACACGACCAGGGCGGTCGAGACCTGGTTGGTCGGCACCAGGTCGCGGCGCGGGAACGGACCGCTGGCCGCGGCCGTCTCCAACTCGGCAACCCGCCGGTACGCGTGCTCCAGCTCGTTCTCAAGCTGCGCCATCCGCTGCTGCAACTCGTCCACGAGCTGCTCCAGGCCGATGATGCGCTTGATCCCGGCGAGGTTGACCCCGTCGTCCTGGCTGAGCCGCTGCACCTCACGCAACAGGGCCACGTCGCGGGCGCTGTAGCGGCGCCCGCCGCCGGCCGCCCGTCCCGGCTGCACCAGGCCCATCCGGTCGTACTGGCGGAGGGTCTGTGGGTGCATCCCCGCCATCCGGGCCGCCACCGAAATCATCAGCACCTTGGCATCGGACGACTGCTCGACCGAGATGATGATCTCTTCAGCCATCGCCACTCACCTCCGCTCACTCACCACTAACTATCCCGACGCACCCGGGCGTCGAGATGTTCCCGCCCGGCGGGCGGGCTCTGCTTGGCGAACAACTCGAGTGCCTCGCGGGCCTCGGTGGAGAGCTGCGACGGCACCGCCACCTCGACGGTCACCAGCAGGTCACCCTGCTGTCCGTCGCGCCGCAGCACGCCCTTGCCGCGCGCCCGTAGGATCCGCCCGTTGGGCGTACCGGGCGGCACCCGGAGGGTCACCGCGCCGTCCAGGGTCGGCAGTTTCAGGTCGGTCCCGAGCACCGCCTCGGCGAAGGTGATCGGCACGGTCAGGGTGAGGTCGTCACCACTGCGCCCGAAAAGGTCGTCGTCGCGGACCTTGACCAGCACGTACAGGTCGCCGGCGGAACCGCCGCGCTCGCCCGGCTCACCTCGACCGGCGAGCCGGATCCGCTGGCCGTCGCCGACCCCGGCCGGGAACCGTACGTTGAGCGTCCGGGTCTTGGTCACCCCACCGGTGCCCTGGCACTCCGGGCACTTCTCCTCCACCACCGTGCCGACGCCCTGGCACTCGCGGCACGGCTCGGAGAAGCTGAACGAGCCCTGGTTGCGGGTCACCACCCCGGCGCCGTGGCACTGCGGGCAGGCACGCGGCTGGGTGCCCGGCTTGGCACCGTCACCGTGGCAGGTGTCGCAGACGCCCGGCGCGCGCAGCGTCAGCGGCAGGGTGACCCCGCGTACGGCGTCGTTGAAGTCGAGCGCCACCTCGGCCTCGACGTCACGACCACGGGCCGGACCGCGACGTTGCGCCGTCCCGGCACCACCACCGCCGGAGAAGATCGAGCTGAACAGATCGGAGAAGCCGGCCCCGCCGAACCGCCGGTCGCCGGCACCGGCCCCCTGTGCGGCGTTGCCGAACAGGTCGGAGACGTCGAACGGGTAGCCGCCCGGTCCCGGCTGACCACCGGCACGGGCGTTGCGCCGGAACGCGCCGGAGCCGAACAGGGAGCGCATCTCGTCGTACTCTCGGCGCTTACGCTCGTCGGAGAGGACGTGGTACGCCTCCGAAACGGCCTTGAACCGCTCCTCGGCCTGCGGGTCACCGGGGTTGTGGTCCGGGTGCGACTCCCGGGCCAGCTTCCGGTAGACCTTCTTGATCTCGTCGGAGGAGGCGGACTTGCCCACACCGAGTACGGCGTAGAAGTCCTTCTCCAGCCAGTCCTTGGAACTCATCAGTCGTCCACCCCCTTCCTGCTGCCGTGATCAGGGCGTACCGCGTCCGCCACAGCGGTCCCGGCACGCCCCGATCATGACAGTCGAACTCGACTACTCCGGGTCGGCGACGGCCACCAGTGCGGGCCGCAACAGCCGTTCCCCGAGCTGGTAACCCCGACGCATCACCTCGACGCAGGTCGGCTCGGTGACCTCGGCCGACGTCTGGTGCGCCACGGCCTCGTGCCGGGTCGGGTCGAACGGGTCGCCCTTCTCCCCGAAGGCGGTCAGGCCGAACCTGGTCAACACGGCGTTGAGCTGTTCGGCGACGCTGCCGAAGGGCCCGACCAGGTCGCCGTGCTCGCGTGCCCGGTCGAGATCGTCGAGTACCGGCAGCAGCGCCGTCAGCACCGAACCCATGGTCTGTTCGGCCGCCACCCCCCGGTCCCGGTCGACCCGCTTGCGGTAGTTGGCGTACTCCGCCGACACCCGCTGGAGGTCCTTGGTCCGCTCGTCGAGGTCGGCGCGGAGCGCCTCCAGCTCGGCGCCGAACGTGCCGACCTCACCCGGTGCGCCGCTGACCGGCTTGGCCGGTGCGTCCACCACCGCACCCTCGGGCCCGGCCGGCTGGTCGAGCTTGGGCCCGCGAGCCTTGCCGTCGGCGAGTTCGACCTCGACCTCGGCCTCCTCCACCAGCTCGTCCAGGATCGGGGTGTCCGACCGGTCCGACTCGCCCGCCGGCTCGGCGTCGTCCGGGTCGCCCGGCTCGGCCTCGGCGGTCGACTTGCCGGCATCCACCGGCTCGTCGGCATCGCTCTCGACCGCGTCGCTCTTGACCGCAGCGTCGCTCTCGGCCGCAGCGCCCGCCGGGTCGCCGTCCGGCCGGGTGATCTTCCGATTGTCCCGGATGACGACCCGCTCGCCGGCCTGCACCCCATCCGGGCCGGAGCCACCCGGCGCCGCCCCGGTGGTCTCCGGGTCGGCGGCTTGTGGCTTCTCCGTCATGGCTTCTCCTCGCTCCGCTCGGCCGGGCTACGGTCCACGGGACCCCGCCGGCCGGTTCCCCTGCGCTGTCCGGCCACGCGACCACCCCGAACCGGACGGGTTCGGGGCCGGTCGCCCCGGTCCGGCCGCCCGAGGGCGACCGGGCCGGAGTGGTGGCGACGAATCACTTCTTGTTGTCGTCTTCGTCGACGATCTCCGCGTCCACCACGTCGTCCGGGCCGCCGGCCGGCTTGCCGGTCGGGCCGGCACCGGTCGCGCCAGCGCCCGCGCCCGCCCCGCCCGGCTGCTCGCCCTGCTCCGCCTGCTGGGAGTAGAGCAGTGAACCGGCCTGCTGGGAGACCGTGGCCAGCTTCTCGTGCGCCGACTTGACCGCTTCCAGATCGGTGCCACCCAGCGCGCTGCGCAGGTCGCCCAGGGCCTCGCTGATCTGGTCACGGGACTCCGCCGGGAGCTTGTCGCCGCTCTCGGCCAGGAACTTCTCGGTCTGCCACTGGAGCTGCTCGGCGACGTTGCGGGTCTCCGCCTCCTCGCGGCGACGCTTGTCCTCGTCGGCGTGGTCCTGCGCGTCGCGCATCATCCGCTCGATGTCGTCCTTCGGCAGCGCCGAGCCGCCGGTGATCGTCATCGACTGCTCCTTGCCGGTGCCCAGGTCCTTCGCGTTGACGTGGACGATGCCGTTGGCGTCGATGTCGAAGGTGACCTCGACCTGCGGCACGCCGCGCGGCGCCGGCGGGAGCCCGGTCAGCTCGAAGGTGCCGAGCTTCTTGTTGTAGGACGCGATCTCACGCTCACCCTGGAAGACCTGGATCAGCACCGACGGCTGGTTGTCGTCCGCCGTGGTGAAGACCTCGGACCGCTTGGTCGGGATGGCGGTGTTGCGCTCGATCAGCTTGGTGAAGATGCCACCCTTGGTCTCGATGCCCAGGCTCAGCGGGGTCACGTCGAGCAGCAGGATGTCCTTGACCTCGCCCTTGAGCACACCGGCCTGGAGCGCGGCGCCGACGGCGACGACCTCGTCCGGGTTGACGCCCTTGTTCGGGTCCCGGCCGATGAGCTGCTTGACCAGCTCGGAGACGGCCGGCATCCGGGTCGAGCCACCGACCAGGATCACGTGGTCGACGTCGGCGACCTTGATCCCGGCGTCCTTGATCGCCTGCTCGAACGGGCCCTTGCAGCGGTCCAGCAGATCCTGCGTCATGCGCTGGAACTCGGCCCGGGTGAGGGTCGCGTCCAGGTGCAGCGGTGCCGAGGGGGCACCGTCGCCACCCGCCGGACCGGCGGTGATGTACGGCAGGTTGATGCTGGTCGTGGTCGCCGCGGAGAGCTCGATCTTGGCCTTCTCGGCCGCCTCGCGCAGCCGCTGCATGGCCATCTTGTCCTGCGACAGGTCGACGCCGTGCTGGCCCCGGAAGGTCTTGACCAGGTGGTCGATGATCCGCTCGTCCCAGTCGTCGCCACCGAGGTGGTTGTCACCGCTGGTCGACTTGACCTCGATCACGCCGTCGCCCAGCTCCAGCAGCGAGACGTCGAAGGTGCCGCCGCCGAGGTCGAAGACCAGGACGGTCTGCTCCTTGGAGCCCTTGTCCAGCCCGTAGGCCAGCGCCGCCGCGGTCGGCTCGTTCACGATCCGCAGCACGTTGAAGCCGGCGATCTCGCCAGCCTCCTTGGTGGCCTGCCGCTGGCCGTCGTTGAAGTACGCCGGAACGGTGATCACCGCGTCGGTGATCCGCTCACCCAGGTACGCCTCCGCGTCCCGCTTGAGCTTCATCAGCGTCCGCGCCGAGATCTCCTGCGGGGTGTACTTCTTGCCGTCGATGTCTACCGACCAGTTGGTGCCGACCTCCCGCTTGACCGACCGGATGGTCCGGTCCGGGTTGGTCACCGCCTGACGCTTGGCGACCTCACCGACGAGCACCTCGCCGTTACGGGCGAACGCGACGATCGAAGGCGTCGTACGCGAGCCCTCGGCGTTCGCGATGACGGTGGGCTCACCGCCCTCCAGAACGCTTACGCAGGAGTTCGTCGTGCCGAGGTCGATGCCGACCGCACGTGCCATGTTCGCTTCCTCGCTTCGTTACTAGGCAGGTGACGGGCACCGCCCGCAGCGCACCCACCGCAAGTTGAGTGGACCGGACTCAATAGTGCCACGATCACCGCAGCCGTCAAGTCGGACTTGAGTCACACCCGCGCAACCCCGCCAACCCCGCCGGGCGGGTGGGGGGCTGTTGTCTGGCTTGCATGCATCAGGCAGGCTTTACCCGTGACGACGCACGGCGATCCCGCCAGCGGTCCCAGCGCGCCCGCCGTCGCGGCGAAACCTCCCGCAATTTCCGAATCTTCCTCTTATGTCCCACCTGGTGGGCCAGACCCGATCGGGCCGGGTTACTCCCCGGTCGGCCCGAGCGGCGGCAGCCGACCGGATCTACGCGCGGCCCTGCTGGAGTTACGCGCGGCGATCGCCGCGAGCGCGTACCCGTTGGTTCTCCCCTCGGCCGACGAGGCCAGGCGGATCGGCGGCATGGTCTCCGCCCAGCTTGACGACTACCTGCTGCCCCGGCTCGCCCGGCTCGACGCCCCGCTGCTCGTGGTGGTCGGCGGCTCCACCGGAGCCGGCAAGTCGACTTTGGTCAACAGCCTGGTCCAGGCGAGGGTGAGCGCGACCGGGGTGCTCCGGCCGACCACCCGGGCGCCGGTGCTGGTCTGCCACCCGAGCGACCTGGCCTGGTTCCGGCAGGGTGACCTGCTGCCCGGCCTGACACGGACCAGCGAGGCCGGCGACGACCCGGGGACCCTGCAACTGATCGCCGCCCCGGCCCTCGCGGCCGGTCTGGCGTTCCTCGACGCACCGGACATCGACTCCGTGGTCGACGCGAACCGGGCCCTCGCCGCGCAGCTTCTCGCCGCGGCCGACCTCTGGCTCTTCGTCACGACCGCCGCCCGCTACGCCGACGCGGTCCCGTGGGAACTGCTCCGCACCGCGCGCCAGCGCGGCACGGTGATCGCCCTGGTCCTGGACCGGGTGCCGTTCGAGGCCGCCGACGAGATCGCCGACCACCTCGCCGAGATGCTCGCCGCGCAGGACCTCGGCGCCGCGCCGCTGTTCGTGCTCCCCGAGACACCGGTGGACGGGCAGGGCCTGCTGCCGGAGCGGTACACGGAGCCGCTGCGTACCTGGTTCGGTCGGCTCGCCGCCGACGCGGACGCCCGCGACGCGGTGGTCCGCCAGACCCTCGACGGCGCACTGACCGCCCTGCGGTCCGCGGTCGACAGCCTGGCCTCGGCCGCCGACGACCAGGCGGCCACCGCCGACGACCTCGGCGAACGCGCTCGCGCGGCGTACCGGGGCGGGCGGCGTACGGTCGAGCACGGCCTCCGGGACGGGCGGCTGCTCCGGGGCGAGGTGCTCAACCGGTGGCAGGAGTTCGTCGGCACCGGCGAACTGTTCCGCACCCTGGAGGCCCGGGTCGGACGGTTGCGTGACCGGGTCGTGGCGGCGGTTACCGGGCGACCGGCACCCGGCCGGCAGCTCCAGAGCGCGATCGAGTCGCAACTGGTCAACCTGCTGCGTGGGGTGGCGGCGGAGGCGGCCGAGACCGCGTACCTCGGTTGGCAGACCCACCCGTCCGGGGCGGCGCTACTCACCCCGGAACTCGGCCGCCCCGGCGCCGACCTCACCGAACGTGCCGAGCGCCTGATCCGGGACTGGCAGCGGGGCGTTCTCGAGCTGGTCCGCTCCGAGGCCGGCGGCAAACGGTTCGTGGCCCGGACGGCGGCGTACGCGGTCAACGCCATGGGGCTGGCGGTGATGGTGACGGTCTTCGCCTCCACCGCCTTCATCCCGACCGGGCTGGAGGTGGCGACCGCCGGTGGCACCACCGTGGCCGCCCAGAAGGTGCTCGAAGCGATCTTCGGCGACCAGGCGATCCGTACCCTCGCCAGCCGCGCGCGGCAGGACCTGCTGACCCTGGTCGACCGGCTGCTCGACGAGGAGCTGGCGCGCTACCTGGACCGGCTCGCCTCGGTCGAGGTCGGCGCCGAGCCCGGCGGCCGGCTGCGCCTGGCCGGGCACGCGGTCGAGCGGGCCCGCGCCGCCACCGCCCTCACCACCGACGGCAAACCGACAGCCCCGGAGGGCGCGTGGTGAGCAACCTCGCCGGAAAGGTACGCGACGTGCTGCGCGGTGGCCGCCTGGTCGACGCCGACCGGCTGCTGAACCGGCTGGAGGCGGTGGAACGGTTCCGTCGCGCGGTGGACGGGCTGCTGCCCGAGGACCGGCTCGGCGCCACGCACACCCTGGTCGAACGGGCCGAGGCCCGGCTCGCGCTCTCCCGGGACCACACCGTGGTCGCCCTCGCCGGCGCCACCGGCAGCGGCAAGTCGAGCCTGTTCAACGCGCTGGCCCGGTGGGAGATGTCACCGGTCGGGGTACGCCGACCGACCACCGGCGTCACCCACGCCTGCGTCTGGGGACCGCTGGCCGAGGCCGCCAAGCTGCTCGACTGGGTCGGGGTGCTGCCCCGCCACCGGTTCGTCCGGGAGAGCGCGCTGGACGGCGACGACGAACTCGCCCTGCACGGGCTGGTCCTGCTCGACCTGCCCGACTTCGACTCCGTGCAACGCTCGCACCGGTCGGAGGTGGACCGGCTGCTCGGCCTGGTCGACCTGGTCGTCTGGGTGGTCGACCCACAGAAGTACGCCGACCGGGTGGTGCACGCGAGCTACCTGCGCGAGTTCCGCCGGCACCAGGACATCACCGTGGTGGTGCTGAACCAGTCCGACCGGTTGCCACCGGCCGAGGTGCCCCGGGTCGTCGGTGACCTGCGCCGGATCCTCGCCGACGACCAACTCGACCAGGTGCCGGTGTTGGCCACCTCGACGCTCAACCAGGCCGGCATCGCGGAGTTGCGGACCACGCTCGAACGTACCGTCAGCGAGCGGCAGGCTGCCCTGGCCCGGCTCTCCGCCGACGTGGACGTGGTCGTCGCCGAACTGGCCGAGCTGACCGGCCCACCGGCGAGCGAGAACGACGTCGACCGGCGTACCGTCCGGCGGCTGACCGAGGCACTCGCCGGCTCGGCCGGGGTGCCGGCGGTGACCGAGGCGACCCGGTCGGCGTACGCGCACCGGGCCTCCGCGGCAACCGGCTGGCCGGTCGTACGGGGCTGGCGCAAGCTGCGCCCCGATCCGCTGCGCCGGCTGCACCTGCCCGGCCCGGACGAGGACGGCGCCGGGCGGGACGGCTCGGCGGAGCGGAGCCCGGTCGGGGTGACCTCGCTGCCCGATCCGACCGCCGCCCAGCGGGCCGCCGTCGGGCTGGCCGTACGGGCGATCGCGGACCAGGCCGGCGCGGCACTCCCGGCCCCCTGGACGGCGGCGGTCGCCACCGCCGCCCGGTCCCGGCTCGCGGACCTGCCGGACGCGCTCGACCGCGCGGTGGCCGGCACCGACCTCGGCCTCGACCACCGACCGCTCTGGTGGCGGGTGGTCGGCGGGGTGCAGTGGCTGGCCATCCTCGCCGCCCTCGGTGGGCTCGGCTGGCTGGCACTCGGCTACGCGCTACGGGCACTCGGCCTGCCACCGCTGGACTACCCGGCCGTCGGCGCGGCGCCGGTGCCAACCCTGATGCTGCTCGGTGGGCTGCTGCTCGGGCTGGTGGTCGCGGTGCTGGTCAAGCCGGTCATCCGGTGGGCCGCGCGGCGGGCCGGTGGGCGGGCCGAGGAGCGCCTGCACGGCGCGGTCGGTGAGGTGGGCCGGGAACTGGTCGTCGCCCCGGTACGCGAGGTGCTGCACCGGTACGCGCAGGCCCGCGAGGCCCTCGCCCTGGCCACCACCCCCCGGTGAACGCGACCGGCCGGGCGGACCGCTGGGCCGGGCCACTGCTGCGGGCCGGGCTGGTCCTGCTCGGCGTGTTGCACCTGTCCTGGGGCATCCCGGCCGTACTCGCGCCGCGCTGGTTCTTCGACCACTTCCCGGGCTTCGGGCAGGCGTGGACCGCCGCGTACCCGCCGTACAACGCTCATCTGATGACCGACGTCGGCGCGGCGTTCCTGACCCTGGGCGCGCTGCTGGTCGCCGCGGCGTGGCTCGCCGACCGGCGGGTGACCCGGGTGGTGCTCGGCGGCGTGCTGCTCTTCTCCACCATCCACCTGGCCTTTCACCTGGGCCATCACGGTGCACTGGCCGGCGCCGGGCTCGCCGCCAGTCTGGTCTCGCTCGCTCTCGGCGTACTCGCGCCGAGCGCGCTGCTGATGCTCAGCAGGTGGCCTCGGGCGTAGGGTCGAACCCATGGCGACGCCTCAAACCCCCTACGACGCGGTGCTACAGGCCGCACGCGACGTAACCAAGCTGGACTGCGCGCTCGACGCCGAAATGCTCGGCACGGCACTTCTGGGCAGCATCTACGCGATCGCCGAAGAGGACCGCAGCGGCGCCGTACGCGAGTTCGTCAGCGGCTTCCTCGCCGCCACCTCGCGGCGGCGCACCGCTGCCGCGATCACCATCCGGAACGTCTTCGCCACCCTGGTCCCGGACGCCGAGGGCGCCGCCTCGGTCAAGCGGGGGGCGGCGGCGCCGCCGTGGTCCGAGCAACTGGGCCGGGTGCGGCTCACCGGCAGCTACGCCTACGGCGACGTGTACGGCGACCAGACGTCGTACCTCGCCACGTTCGCCTACGACGACGGCGAGTCGGGCGGACCGGAACACGCGGTGGTGGCCCTGGTCGACCACAACATCGGCATCACCAAGGACGTCTTTGTCGGCGGCCCGGCCGAGCGGATCCTCGGGCAGGTGCGACAGATGTGCTCCGAGGACGAGATGACCTGGTTCCGTGAGGAGGACCCGCGTCGGTTGCGCCAGGAGGTGGCGCGCTACCTGGAGGTCACCGACGGGCTCGGGGACCTGCCGGCGGAGGGCTCGCTCGCCACCGATCGCGCGCTGGTCGGTGCCCGGCTGGCGCTACTGCCGGGATCGGGGCCGGTCGCGCTGCCGGACGAGCCCGAGCCGCCGTCGGCGGAACAGCGCACCGCTCTCGTACGCGCCTTCCTCGACTCGCCGGAGGCGGCCCGGTTCGGGCTGCCGGACGTACCCGAGGCCGACCTGGCGTCCCTGCACTTCTGCCTGAGCCTGGTGCTCGACCACTCGGCGACCTTCCCGGACGCCGACCCGATGCGCTGGAGTCCGGCGGTGGCCGGCCTCTTCCTGCTCGACTGGGTGCACCGTCGGGCCGTGCTCGACATGGACGACGCCGCGATGCTGCCCCGCGCGGTACGCGCCTGGGCCGCGTACGCGTCCCGCCAGCGGGGCCTGCCCGAGTCGGCGGCCAGCCAGACCGACCAGTCGATCGAGGAGATGGTGCCGGAGTTCGTTCGGCTCTACAGCACCGGGGAGCGGCGCAGCCCGGCCACGGCGGCGGTGGCGCAGTTGATGGCGGACGGGGTCGACCCGGACGACCCGGACGCGCTGGACGCCTGGATCGAGGCGAACCGGCAGCGGCTCGGCGAGGAGCCCGCCTGACCGATCCGCTCGACGCTGTCGTCGAGTCGAACGCGGACGAGGCGGGGCGCCACGGCGGAGGTGCCCTGGCGCCCCGGCAGCGTCACCGCGACCCGGCGGCCCGCTCGTAGAGCAGCGGGGCGGCGGTGCCGAGGCGGGTGGCGTAGGAGCGTTCCTCCGTACCGCCGGCCAGGCCGCTGCCCGTGGTGGTGACCCCGACGACGGTGCCCCGACCGGTGACGGGATCGAAGCCGGCGAGGTGCGGACCGCCGCTCGCGCCGTGGGCCATGTCGCAGCGCATGCCGTACAGGAGCGGGGCGTCGGGGCCGGGCCGCGCCGGACCGGCGCAGTGCACCATGCGGGCGCCGAGCCACTCGGTGCCGGACTGCACGTGCGGATATCCGAAGGCGTGGACGAACTCGCCGGTCACGGCTGGCCGGAAGGCGATCCGCTGGCTGCCCACGGCGTCGGCGAGCAGTCGTCCACCGGGGCCGCGGTTCACCACCGCGATCCCGGTGTCGTAGCCGGCGACGGCCACCTCGCTGGAGTCGGTGCCGGTGTCCCAACGCGCCGAGGTGAACATCGTACGAACAGTGAAACCACCGTACGGCTTCGTGCCGTTGCGGTAGCCGGGCACGAAGTACACGTTGTGGTTCCAGGTGTCGGCGACCGCCGGATCGCCCGTACCACGGAAGCAGTGTGCGGCGGTGAGAATCGTGCTGCGGTTGCCGCTCACCACCGACGTGGCGGTGCAACTGCCGTCGTACCCGTCGCTGAAGGTGAAGAAGAGGCGGCCCACCGTCGTGGTGACCGCGCCGCCGTGCGTCCACACGGCACCGGCCTCGGGCTGGTCCGCCGGCGGGACGGCGGGGTCGTACGGGGTGTGGTCGTCCGGGGGTATCGGGGTGATCTCCGGGACCAGCGCACCGGCCATCCGCATCCGGTCGGGCGTCCAGTATCGGTCGATCTCCCGCTGTTGGGCGACGGTGCGGGCCCCGTCCCGGGTGGTGACCTCTCCGGCGGCGGAAGCGGAGGCGGCTGCGGCCGGGGAGGCGTAGGCGAGCGCGGGTAGCAGCGCCACCGCGAAGAGCGTTGCTCGAATCTTCGGCATGACCGCACTGTCGAGCAACGATGTCAGGAACCTGTCAGCGCACGGTCAGGAGATCGTCTCGGTACGCGGGCGTCGGACCGGGGGTGTCGCTCTCGGTGGGTGTCGGACCCGGGGTGGCGCTCTCGGTCGGCGTCGGTTCGGGGGTGACGCTCTCCGTGGGCTCGGGCGCGGGGGACGAGGTGGCGGTCGGGGCCGGGCTCGGTGTCCCGGAGGGCTCGGGGGCGGGGCTGATGGTCGGATCCGGGCCGGGACTGGCGGTCGGACTCGCGGTCGGGTCCGGATCGGTCGTCGGGTCCGGGCTGGGCGTCGGATCGCTGGGCGTGGGATCCGGGCTGGGCGTGGGATCCGGGCTGGGCGTCGGGTCCGGACCGGCTGTCGGGTCCGGGACAGGCGTGCCGGAGGGGGTCGGGGTCGGCTGTGAGGCGGTCGGGTCGGGATCGGGGCCGGGCGAGGTCGGCTCCGGGGCCGGTGGTGGCACGGGTGGGCGGGTCGGTGGCGGGGCCGGCTGCGGTGGGTGGCCGGGCTCCGGTCGAGCCGGCCGGTTCGGGCCGGGGCCGCGTGGCACCGGCCCGATCGGGTCGGGCGACTGCCGCAGCACGGACGGGGTGAGCCGGACCTCGGCACCGGATGGTGCTTCCCCCGGTAGCGCGGTCGGCGGCAGCGGCACCAGGACGATCGGGCCGGAGGATGGCGGCGGGAGGAAGGGGGCGGTGCCGGCCGGGCTGTCGCCGCCGACGGTGGCCGAGCCGGCGCTGATCGCGGCGATGATCGGCATGGACGACGTGCTCGCGAGCAGCGTGACGATGAAGAGGTAGCGCCGGGTCGGTCCGGCGAGCCCTTCGGCGCGGTGCAGGCCCGCCCGGCGCTGGCTCGGCGTACGAGCCGGTCGTCGGTGACGGGGCGGCAGTGGGGGTACGGGTTCGGCGCTGTGGCGCGACACGCTCGCCCTCCTCGTCCTGGCCTGTTGCCGCTCGCCGCCCCGACTCGTCAGCGGGGCCGGGCGGATCTCGTCGAGTCGAGTGGACGACCCGTGCCGGCACCTCGACTCCCGGTCGTACGCCTGACGCCGGCACCAGCGAAGTCGAGTCGACCGACCTTGCCGGTGCCGACGTACCGCGGCGTCAACCGGGCGGGGCGGCAGGGATGGCCTCCCTACCGCATCGGTAGCACCGCCCCATACAGTGACGTAGTAACGCTTTGTTGGCTAGCCCCCCACAGCGTGTCAATTCACGAGGTTTGGCGGCGACACTCTCCATAGTCATAAAAAGGACAGGTCTTCATGAAGCAGACGTCTGTCGATCACTGATCGAGGCCGTGCTGTGGGTCCGCTCACCACCTCTGCAAATATGGACCTGACGGCAACGCAGCCAGGGTCTCCGCGCACCCCGCGGCAGCGCGGCTCGGCGCCGGCAACTCCCGAACCTGGTTCGGCCAGAATCCGGTTCACGCCGCGCGGCAACCCCCACCGGGGCTAGGCGTGGTGGCCACACCCGGTCCGGCAGCAGCCGGGCGGGCGCACCAGCTGCGCGGTCGGGAAACCCCCGAGGCCGACGCACACACGACAGGGAGAGACGGATGGCGAGAGGCGACGGCGGGGCCACGGCCCGCGGCAAGCGGGCCGCACCCAGGGCACAAAAGCGGGGGACGACGGGTACGGGCGATCCGAATCTGGTTCAGCTACTCACCCCCGAGGGTGATCGGATCGACTCGGCCATCGGTCCGGACGGGACCGAGTACCGGGTGGACTTCACCGACGAGGAGTACCGCGGGCTCTACCGTGACCTCGTCCTGGTACGCAAGCTGGACGCCGAGGCGACCGCGTTGCAGCGGCAGGGCGAGCTGGGCATCTGGGCCAGCCTGCTCGGCCAGGAGGCCGCCCAGGTCGGCTCCGGGCGGGCACTGCGCCCGCAGGACATGGCCTTCCCGACGTACCGCGAGCACGGCGTGCTCTACTGCCGGGGCATCGACCCGATCATGCCGCTGGGCCTGTTCCGGGGCGTGGACCAGGGCGGTTGGGACCCCAACGAGTTCAAGTTCAACATGTACACGATCGTCATCGGGGCGCAGACCCTGCACGCGACCGGCTACGCCATGGGCATCACCATGGACGGCAAGACCGGCGGCGACGAGGGCGAAGCGGTCATCGCCTACTTCGGTGACGGGGCGACCTCCCAGGGTGACGTGAACGAGGCGTTCGTCTGGTCGGGTGTCTTCAACTCGCCGATCGTCTTCTTCTGCCAGAACAACCAGTACGCGATCTCCGAGCCACTGGAGCGGCAGACGCGTGTTCCGCTCTACCAGCGGGCCGCCGGCTTCGGCTTCCCAGGCGTACGGGTGGACGGCAACGACGTGCTGGCCTCGTACGCGGTCACCCGGCACGCGTTGGACAACGCGCGCAACGGGCAGGGACCGACGCTGATCGAGGCGTACACGTACCGGATGGGGGCGCACACCACCACCGACGACCCGACCCGTTACCGGATCGCCAGCGAGGTCGAGGCGTGGCGGGCCAAGGATCCGCTGGCCCGGGTGAAGGCGTTCATCGAGAAGCAGAAGATCGGTGACGAGTCCTTCTTCGCCGAGATCGACGAGCAGGCCAAGCGGGAGGCCCTGGACCTGCGCGAGCGGGTGCTCGCCATGCCGGACCCGGGGCCGTCCGCCATCTTCGACCACGTCTACGCCCACGGCTCTCCGCTGGTCGACGCGGAGCGCGAGCAGGCAATCCGGTACCTGGAGTCGTTCGAAGGGAGTGCGCACTGATGGCCACCGAAACCCTCACCCTGGGCAAGGCACTCAACCTCGGTCTGCGGCGCGCGCTGGACAACGACCCGAAGGTCGTCATCATGGGCGAGGACGTCGGCAAGCTCGGCGGCGTCTTCCGGATCACCGACGGGTTGCAGAAGGACTTCGGCGAGAACCGGATCATCGACACGCCGCTGGCCGAGTCCGGCATCATCGGCACCGCGGTCGGCCTGGCCATCCGGGGCTACCGGCCGATCTGCGAGATCCAGTTCGACGGCTTCGTCTACCCGGCGTACGACCAGATCGTGTCGCAGGTGGCGAAGATGCACTACCGGTCGCAGGGCAAGGTCAAGCTGCCGATCGTGATCCGAATCCCGTACGGCGGCGGCATCGGCGCGGTCGAGCACCACTCCGAGTCGCCGGAGGCGTACTTCTCGCACACGGCCGGACTGAAGGTCGTGAGCTGCGCCTCGCCCCAGGACGCGTACGCGATGATCCAGCAGTCGGTGCTCTCGGACGACCCGATCGTCTTCCTGGAGCCGAAGCGGCGCTACTACGAGAAGGGTCCGGTCGAGGTCGACGCCCCGCTCGCGGACGCGTACCCGTTGCACGCCACCCGCCTGGTGCGGGCCGGTCGGGACGCGACCGTGCTGGCGTACGGTCCGATGGTCCGGACCGCGCTGGACGCGGCGACCGCCGCCGAGGAGGACGGCCGGGACCTGGAGGTCTTCGACCTGCGCTCGCTCTCCCCGCTGGACCTGCGCCCGGTCTACGACTCGGTCCGCCGCACCGGACGCTGCGTCGTGGTGCACGAGGCGCCGGGCAACCTGGGTCTCGGCGCGGAACTGGCGGCCCGGATCACCGAGGAGTGCTTCTACTCGCTCGAGGCGCCGGTGCTGCGGGTGACGGGCTACGACACGCCGTACCCGGCCGCCCGGGTCGAGGAGGAGTACCTGCCGAACCTCGACCGGGTGCTCGACGGCGTCGACCGCACCTTCGGTTGGTGAGCGCGATGCCACGGATCGAACAGTTCAACCTGCCCGACCTCGGCGAGGGCCTGACCGAGGGCGAAATTCTCAAGTGGCTGGTCTCGGTCGGCGACACGATCGAGCTGAACCAGCCGATCGTCGAGGTCGAGACGGCCAAGGCCGCGGTCGAGATCCCGGCGAAGTGGGGCGGCGTCGTACACGCCATCTTCGAGGCCGAGGGTGCGGTGGTGGAGGTCGGTGCCCCGATCATCCAGATCGACACCCAGCCCGGTGCCGGACCGATCGGACCGGACGATTCCGGCGCCGGCAACCTGCCGGTGCCGTCGGCCGAGTCGCTCGCCGCGGTACAGATCGCCCCGGCCGAGGGTGCGGTCGAGCCCGGCCTGATCGGCGGCCCGGCTCCGGGTGGGCGTACCGCCGTCCTGGTCGGTTACGGACCGAAGACCACCGCCGCCAAGCGCCGTCCGCGTCGGGCGAGCGAGCCGGTCGCCCCGGCGCCGGTTCCTCCGACTCCGGTCGCACCGGCTCCGGTCGCGGTCGCACCGGTGGCACCGGCGCCCGGGGTACGGCCGGAACCGGCCCCGGTGTCGAGGGCGTTGGCCACCGGCGGGCCGGTGCTGGCCAAGCCCCCGGTCCGCAAACTCGCCCGGGACCTCGGCGTGGA
The DNA here is from genome assembly GCF_044901685.1 of Micromonospora sp. NPDC050397. NCBI lineage: Bacteria > Bacillati > Actinomycetota > Actinomycetes > Micromonosporales > Micromonosporaceae > Micromonospora > Micromonospora sp. NPDC050397. The sequence goes on along the minus strand of NZ_JBJDPS010000005.1, from coordinate 302,401 downwards.
CCTGCTCACCCTCACCGGGTCGGGGCCGCTCGGCTCGATCACCCGGGAGGACGTACAACTGGCCTCGGCCGGTGCCACGGCGGCGGCCGAGCCGCTGACCGTGACCCCGACCGGGTCGTCGGCCGCGTCCTTCGGGCCGGACCGCGAGCAGCGGATCCCGGTCAAGGGGGTGCGGAAGCTGACCGCGGCGAACATGGTCTCGTCGGCGTTCACGGCACCGCACGTCACGGAGTTCCTGACCGTCGACGTGACCCGTTCGATGAAGGCGATCGAGCGGCTGCGGTCCGTGCCGGAGTGGCGCGAGGTGCGGATCTCCCCGCTGCTGCTGGTCGCCAAGGCGGTGCTGCTGGCGGTCCGTCGTCACCCGATGGTCAACTCGACCTGGGCCGGCGACGAGATCGTGGTCAAGGAGTACGTGAACCTCGGCATCGCGGCGGCCACCGAGCGGGGGCTGATCGTGCCGAACATCAAGGACGCCGGCCGGCTCTCCCTGCGCGAACTGGCGGACGCGATGACCGCGCTGGTGCAGACCGCGAAGACCGGTCGTACGGCACCCGCCGACATGTCCGGCGGCACCCTCACCATCACCAACGTGGGGGTCTTCGGAGTCGACACCGGTACGCCGATCCTGCCGCCCGGCGAGTCGGCGATCCTCGCCCTCGGCACGATCCGGGACACCCCCTGGGTGCACAAGGGCAAAATCAAGGTACGTCAGGTCACCACGCTCGGGCTCTCCTTCGACCACCGGATCATCGACGGCGAACTGGGGTCGAAGTTCCTGCGCGACATCGGCGCGTTCCTGGCCGACCCGGAGGCGACCCTGCTCGCCTGGACCTGATCACCGCCGCACCCACCCCGGTCCCGGCGTGAGCCGGCGACCGGAGGAGAAGTTGACCGGCCGGTGTGCCCGCGGTTAACCACGGGCACACCGGCCACATCGTTTGAGCAAAGAGAAACGTCTGTCGAAGCCCTCCCTGGCCTTCGATTATTCGGCCAGTGTCACAGCTCACCTAACAATCGTTGGCGGCCCGAGTTCCCCTGCGGTTAAATGGAACTCGCAAGCGGCAGTGATGCCGAGCCTAGGGGGGCTAACACCATGACCATGATCGACAAATTCCGCAGTCGCCGGGACGCCGCACGCCGCGCACGGGCAATCGAGCGCGCGCTCCGTTCCGCCAACTCGCCGGCCGTCCGCGACGAGATCCTCGCGATCGCGCAGCGCTACTACGGCTGACGCGCACAGACCTTCTCCTCTTTCCTCAAGATCGATGACCCGCCCGTTCACCCGGGCGGGTCATCGGCATTTCACAGCGAGTCACCATCGGCCCGTACCGACGAGACCGGGATTCCTACCCGACTGAGGCGACCGGTACGGTTGGTCTCGGCCGTCAGCAGACCGAGCCGGACCGGGAGTTCGAGTAGTTCCACTCGGCTCGACCCCCGCCCGGTGCCCGGGTCTCGACGGCCGGCGCTGCCCGGGCGTCACCGGCCCCGACCGGTTACCGTGCGGGAAGCTTGCACGGCCGATCCGGCCGGCGTCGCCCGGCGCGCGCCGGGGACCTCCGGACGGCATCGGCACGGCCGACATGTCATGGAGGAGACGCGCGCATGACGTCCGAGGACCTGCAGCATCCCGGCCAGGAGCCGGACCAGGCTGCGCCGGGCCCCGCTGGACCAGCGCCGCAGGGCAGCCACGAGACACACCCCCCGCAGCGGTTCCCGAGCCCGCCCGGCTCCACATCCGGATACGACAACGGTTGGGCACCACCGGCACCACCCGGAGGGCAGTCCACGTCCGCCTCCTGGGGCACTGAGCCCGGCTCGGGTCACTCCGAGGCGGGAAACTCCTGGGGCGCGTCCGCCAACCCGCCCCCCGCCGCCCAGGCCGAGCCGGGCACCGGTTGGAGCGGCCCGGTCACCGCGCGGGCGAGCGTACGCCCGGTGTCCACGCCGCCGCCGCTACCGCCCGAGGTCGCCGGGGCGCAGCCGTGGGGAGCCGCCGAGGCATGGGGGGTGTCCGAGACCGCCCAGGCTGCCCCGCAGGCCGCACCGGCCCAGCCGACCCCGATCTACCAACCGGCTCCCGGACCGGGGATCTCCCCGGCCGGTGCCGTACCGCTGCCGCCACAGGAGGCGCGAGTGCCGGGCGCGAGCCTGGCCGCCTCCCCACCGGCCGACTACACCCCACCGGCCGACTACACCTCGCCGGCGGATTACGCCCCGCCGAGTGGCTGGGCCCCGCCCGCCCCAGCGCCCACACCGGGTGGATTCCCACCGGCACCGGACTTCGCGCCTCCCGGCGGGTTCGCCCCGGCGCCGGAGTTCCCCCCGGCCGCAGACTGGTCCACTCCGTCCGGCTTCCCACCCGCCGACGACTTCCCGCCCGCCACCGGCCAACCGGCGGGCGCGGAACCCGGCGGACCGGCGTCGGGCCAGACCTTCCCGGCTCAGGCGTCCCGCACGGGCTTTCCCGGCCGGGCCGAGATGCCCGACTACCCGGACGCACCCGCACAGATCGACTTCCCCCCGTCCCCGGGCTATCCCCGGCAGCTCAACTACGAACAGCCCGGATACTCCACACCGGTCCCCGCCGACAACAACCCTCCCGCCCCCGGCGGGTACGGCAACCCCGACCCGGGCGGCGCGACGGATCACGGGCACGGATCGGAACGGGACACCGGACCGGTCTACGGCCAGCGGCCGGGGGACGGTAACGACCTCCCGAACGCGTCGCAGCCCTGGGCGCCGGAGGGCTACAACGCGCCCGAACCGGTCGACCCCGGAGCCCCGTCGGTTGCCGCCGCGGTGGTCCCACAGCCACGCACGTCGAGCGAGTCGGGGATCGCCGGCCGCGTGACGATGCCCCGGCCCGAGCAGCCCGAACCGGCCTTCCCGGACGAGCAGGTCGGGCAGGGGGAAGCCGCCGGTGCGGCCGTCTCCGCCAACGCCGCCGTCTCGGCCAGCGCCTCGGTGCCGCTCGCCAGTCGGGTCATGCCGCCGACCGACCAGGCCGTCCGGCCCGCCGCCACCGCTACGCCGCAGCCACGGGTGTACGGGCGAGCGGTGGAGGCCGACGCCCCGGCGCCGGGCCAGCCGGACCCGCAGGGCGCGAACGCCGAGCGTCGGGCCCCGGCCACCTACGGCGCCCCGGTCGACCACCAGGAGCAGACCGGGTACGCCGACCAGACCGGCTACCCCGAACCGAACGAATACGTCGAGCCGACGCCTCGGCGTGGCCCCACCACGTACGGCGGACCGGCGGCCCAGCCCTCGGTCGACCCGGCGGAACAGCCCGTCTCACCGGCGGGCGCTCCCAGCACCGGAACCGCCCGGGTGAGCATTCCACCGGCGGCGGGCTTCGACGCTCCGCACGGCGCTCCGCAGGGCTTCGACCCGCAGCAGTCCGGCTTCGACGCCGGTCAGCGCGGCTTCGACGGTCAGCAGGGCTTCGACCCGGCACAGCGCGGTTTCGAGCCCCCGCAGTCCGGCTTCGACGGTCAGCAGCAGCCCGGGTTCGGCCCGGCCGGTGGTGGCTTCCCGCCACAGCAGGGTGGCGGGTTCGAGCAGCAGCAGAGCGGCGGGTTCACGCCACAACAGGGTGGTGGATTCGAGCCACAGCAGAGCGGCGGGTTCACGCCACAACAGGGTGGTGGATTCGAGCCACAGCAGAGCGGCGGGTTCACGCCACAACAGGGTGGCGGGTTCGAGCAGCAACAGCCTGGCTACGACAACCCGACCCGGGGCTTTGACGCGGCACCCGGGTCGGCGACTCAGCCGTACCAGGGGATGGGTGCGGCGCCCTTCGGTGACCTGCTCGGCGAGGGTCACGGCGGGGCACCGGGCGCTCCCGCCACCGGCTCCGCCCGTCCGTCCGGCGTGCAGTTCGGGCAGCCGGGCGACGGCCAGGGCATGAGCGGGTTCGGCGACCGTACGGCAGTCTCCCCGGTGGTGCCCGCGCCCGCGCTGCCGCCGATGCCACCGCCCGGTCCGGCAAACGCCGGCACCGCCGCCTGGCCGAGCGTCGGTCAGTCGGGGGACAGCGACCAGAACCGGTTCGACGCCTTCAAGCCGGAGGCGGAGGAGAAGGAGAAGGTCGAGCAGCCGCCCACGCCCCAGGTCCGCAACGGTCGGGTGCTGCTCATGGTGCTGACGGCGGCGGTGCTGCTGCTCGCCATCCCGCTGGGTGTGCTCTGGCTGATCGGCCAGGGCGGCAGCGAGCCCACCTTCAATCCCGCGATCGGCGAGTGTGTGAAGCAGTCCGGTGAGGGTGCCGTCGGTGTGGCCTGCACCGAGGCCGACGCTTTCAGCGTGGTGTCGAAGGTGCCCACCGAGGCCGAGTGCGCCGACCAGTCCCTGCCGAAGGTGATCATTCCGACGGCTGACGGCAAGAAGCAGGTGCTCTGCCTCCGACCCGCCAACGGCGGCTGAGCAGGCCCCAGCGACGCGAACGGGTGATCCTCCGCACCTCGGGGGGTCACCCGTCGTCGTACCGCGACACCGGACACGCCGGTCGACCCCGTACCCGGTGAGTAGGGAGACAGGTGCGGTTGCCGGGCACCCGGCCGGGGCGGACCGGGGCTGAGGCAGGATGGTGACCATGGCTGAGATACGTACGGCCCGAGTCCGCGCTCCGGAGTTGCAGGGCCGCGGGTGGCTGAACACCGGGGACAAGTCCTACTCGATCAAGGACTTCCGGGGGCGGATCGTCCTGCTCGACTTCTGGACCTTCTGCTGTATCAACTGCCTGCACGTACTCGACGAGCTCCGCCCGCTGGAGGAGAAGTACGGCGACGTACTCGTGGTCGTCGGCGTGCACTCGCCGAAGTTCGAGCACGAACGGGACGCGGACGCGCTGGCCGCCGCCGTCGAGCGGTACGGCGTACACCACCCGGTGCTCGACGACCCGGAACTCGCGACCTGGGGACAGTACGCGGCCAAGGCCTGGCCGACCCTCTCCGTGGTGGACCCGGAGGGCTACGTGGTCGCGATGATGGCCGGCGAGGGTCACGCCGAAGGGCTGGAACGGCTGATCGACGACCTGATCGCCACCCACGAGGCAAAGGGCACCCTGCACCGGGGCGACGGCCCGTACGTCCCGCCCGCCGAGCCGGCGACCACGCTGCGCTTCCCGGGCAAGGCGGTGGCGCTGGAATCCGGCAACCTTCTTGTCTCCGACTCGTCCCGGCACTCCGTGGTCGAACTGGCGGCCGACGGTGAGACGCTGCTACGCCGGATCGGCTCCGGCGACCGGGGCCGGACGGACGGCGCGGCGAGCGACGCCCGGTTCGCCGAGCCGCAGGGGCTCTGCCCACTGCCGCCGCAGGTGGCCGGCATCGTCGGCTACGACCTGGTGGTCGCCGACACGGTCAACCACCTGCTGCGCGGCGTACGGCTGGAGACCGGTGAGGTGAGCACCGTCGCCGGCACCGGGCGCCAGTGGCGCTCGACGGTCGACGACCACGCGCACGACGCGCTCTCGGTCGACCTCTCCTCCCCCTGGGACCTCGCCTGGTACGACGACAAGGTCATCATCGCGATGGCCGGCATCCACCAGCTCTGGTGGTTCGACCCGATCAAGCGGACCGCCGGCATGTACGCCGGCACCACCGTCGAGGCGTTGAAGGACGGTCCGCTGGCCGAGGTCTGGATGGCGCAGCCGTCCGGGCTGTCGGTCTCGACCGACGGGCGACGGCTCTGGATCGCGGACAGCGAGACCAGCGCGGTGCGGTACGTCGAGGACGGGGTCATGCACACCTCGGTCGGTCAGGGGCTCTTCGACTTCGGGCACGTGGACGGCCCGGCCGACCAGGCGCTGTTGCAGCACCCGCTGGGGGTCTGCGCGCTGCCGGACGGCTCGGTGCTGATCGCCGACACCTACAACGGCGCGGTACGTCGCTTCGACCCGGAGACCGGTCGGGTCAGCACGGTCTCCGGCGAGCTGGCCGAGCCGAGCGACCTGGTGCTGACCGGCGACGGGGACGTACTCGTGGTCGAGTCGGCGGCACACCGGCTCACCCGGCTGGCGCCGGGCGCGCTCTCGGCCGCCGGGGCGACCACGGTGAGCGGGCAACGGCACCGTACCGAACGACCGCCGACCGACCTGGCCGCCGGGACGATCACCCTGGACGTGATCTTCACCCCGTCCCCGGGGCAGAAGTTGGACGAGTCGTTCGGGCCGTCGACCCGGGTGGTGGTCTCGGCCTCCCCGCCGGAGCTGCTGCTCGACGGCGCCGGGGCGAGCACCGACCTGTCCCGGGAGCTGGTGCTCAACCCGGACGTGCCGGCCGGCGTACTCCAGATCACCGCCCAGGCCGCCACCTGCGATGCCGAGGCCGAGCACGCGGCCTGCCACCTGACCCGGCAGGACTGGGGCGTACCGCTGCGGATCACGCCCGACGGCGCGACCCGCCTCCCACTGATCCTGCGCGGCCTCGACGCCTGACCGCTCAAGTGAAAGGAAGGGCCCCTTATTAACGCATAGCGTTAATAAGGGGCCCTTCCTTTCACACGAACGGGGTGAGGGGGACGGCGGCGGCGAGCAGGGCGGCGCGCACGTGGCGGGCCATCTCGACCGCTCCCGGGGTGTCGCCGTGCAGGCAGATCGACTCCACCGGGCACGGTACGACGGTGCCGTCCACCGCCACAACGGTCCGCTCCACCGCCATCCGTACGGCCCGTTCCACCACCCGCTCGGCCGCGGTGACCAGCGCACCGGGGGCGGTACGCGGCACCAGCGTGCCGTCGGCCCGGTATCCCCGGTCGGCGAAGCCCTCGGCGACCGGGCGGAGTCCGGCCTCCCGGGCCAGCTCGGCCAGCATCGATCCGGGCAGGCAGAGCACGGGCAGCCTCGCGTCGTACTCGGACACCGCCGCCACCACCGCCGCCGCCTGGGTGTGGTCCACCGTGGCCACGTTGTAGAGCGCGCCGTGCGGTTTCACGTAGCGCAGGGTGGTGCCCGCGACCCGACAGAAGGCGTCGATCGCGCCGAGCTGGTAGATGATCTCGTCGCGGAGTTCGGCGAAGGCGTAGTCGATCCGCCGCCGGCCGAAGCCGGCGAGATCCCGGTAGCCGACCTGGGCACCGACCGCGACACCCCGCTCGGCGGCGGCGAGGCAGACCCGGCGCATCGTCACCGGGTCGCCGGCGTGGCCGCCGCAGGCGACGTTCGCCGAGGTCACGACGTCGAGCAGGGCCTCGTCGTCGCCGAGCTGCCAGATCGCGAACCCCTCGCCGAGATCGGCGTTGAGGTCCACCGACAGGCCCTCCGACACCGCCTCCGACAGACCCGCCGTGACGGCCTCCGACAGGCTCCCCGAGGCGGCCTCCGGCGAGGCCGCGGTGCGGTCAGGTGATCGATCGATCGACGACTCCATGGAATCGCACGATAGTCCCGGGCCGCGCCTGGGCGAGCGGCAGCACGTCGTCGAGGACCGCGATCACCGGGTAGCCACCGGTGGTCGGATGGTCGGCGAGAAAGATCAGCGGCTGCCCGTCGGACGGCACCTGGATCGCGCCGAGCGCCACGCCCTCGCTGGGCAGTTCGCCGGGGACCACGCGGGGCAGGGCGGCGCCGGCCAGCCGGGCGCCGACCCGGTTGCTCATCGGACCGATCGTGTACGCCGTACCGAGCAGCACCTCCAGCGCCGCCGGGGTGAACCAGTCGTGCCGGGGACCGAGTCGCACCCGTAGGTCGAGTTCGGCCGGCGGGGGCACGGTGGGCAGGAAGTCCACCGACGCCGGGCCGGTGACAACCAGGCCGACGGGGAGGGTGTCGCCGTCGCGCAGCGGCGCGGGTCCGAGCCCGGAGAGGGTGTCGGTGGCCCGGCTGCCCAACACCGGCTCGACCGCGATCCCGCCGGCCACCGCCAGGTAGCTGCGTACGCCCGAACGAGCCGGGCCGAGGTCGACCAGCGCCCCCGCCGGTACGGCGACCGGCCCCCCGGTGTCCACCGCCCGACCGTCCACCCGCAGTACGGCGGGAGCGCCGGTCACGGCGACGGTGCCGGCCTGGCGCAGCCGCAGTGCGCACCCGGTCATCGTCGTCTCCAGCGCGGCGGCCGGCTCCGGGTTGCCGACCAGACGGTTCGCCAGGCGCAGGGCGTACGGGTCGAGCGCGCCGGAGCGGGGCACGCCCAGGTGCGCCCAGCCCGGACGGCCGAGATCCTGGACGGTGGTGAGGCCGCCGGCCCGGACCACCTCGATCGCCGTGGCGGTCACGCCGGCACCAGCCGGACCCGGGTGCCGGGGACGAGCAGTGCGGGCGGGTCGCGGCGTACGTCGAAGAGCTCCACCTCGGTCCGTCCGACCAGTCGCCAACCGCCCGGCGACGCGGTCGGGTAGACCCCGGCGTACGGTCCGGCGAGCGCGACCGACCCGGCCGGCACCCGGGGCCGGGGGCTGGCCAGTCGGGGCACCGCCCACGCGTCGGGAAACCCGGTGAGGTACGCGAACCCGGGGGCGAACCCGCAGAAGGCGACCCGCAGTTCGGTGCCGGCGATCCGCTCGACCGCCGTGGGGACGTCGACCCGCCACAGTTCCGCGACGGCGGGCAGATCCTCCCCGTCGTACACGGTGGGCAGTTCGACCTGGTCCCCGGCCCCGGCGTCGGCCGCCGGCCCCGGCGTCCAACCACCGACCAGCTCCGCCGTCACTGCCGGGTCCGGTATGCCGTCCACCAGCACGGTACGGGCGGCCGGCACGATGTCGACGGCGACCAACTCCCCGGCCTCGCGTCGCCGCCACAACTCGGCACGCCAGCCCTCGACCTCGGTGCTGTCCTCGCATTCGAGCAGCAGCGCACGGGCGCCGACCGGACGGATCCGCATCCGGATATCTAACCGCAGACCGGGGTCGGTCGGGAGCACCACGCGGACGTGATCGAATGCACTACCTGTAGGTAACCTACGGTGCCGTAACCTGATCCGGTGACCACCTCCGCCCCGCCCCGGATCAGACCGGTCGACATCGGCAAGCCCCGGATGCGGGGCTGGCTGCACACGTACGCGTTTTTCGTGGCGCTCGTCTGCGGCGTCGTGCTCTGCTCGCTCGCCGCCACCCGATCCGGCTGGGCACCCTTCGTGAGCTGCGCGATCTACAGCGTCACGGTCTGCGGGCTCTTCGGCACCAGTGCGCTCTACCACCGTCGGGTGTGGACGGAGCGGGGCTTCCAGGTGATGCGCCGGCTCGACCACTCGATGATTTTTGTCTTCATCGCCGGCACGTACACGCCGTTCTGCGTACTGCTGCTGCCGACCCGGAGCGCCACCATCCTGCTCTCGGTCGTGTGGGGCGGTGCGCTGGCCGGGGTGGCGGTCAAACTGGTCTGGCCGCACGCGCCGCGCTGGGTCTCCGCGCCGCTCTATCTCGGCCTGGGCTGGGTCGCCGTCGCGGTGCTGCCGGACATCCTCCGGTACGGCGGCGTGACCGCTCTGGTGCTGATGATCGCGGGCGGGGTCGCGTACAGCGTCGGTGCCGTCTTCTACGCCCTGCGCCGCCCGAACCCGTGGCCCACCGTCTTCGGCCACCACGAGTTCTTCCACGCCTGCACCCTGGTAGCGGCGCTCTGCCACCACGTGGCGATCTACTTCGCGCTCTTCGCCTGACCGTTCGGTCCGAACACTTCAAGTCGTACCCGAACATGGGTAACCGGCACGAACCGCGTGGGGGGACGGTCCGCGCCGGCTACGAGGGGTGGGGTCGGACCTGCCTGCCGGCCCGACCCGGGCTTCGGAATCAGACGGGGTGGCCCGGGCGCCGCACCTCGCGGTACTCCTCGACCACCCGGTCGTCCCGGACCGCCGGCACCACGCGGGTCTGCTCGACGGGGCTGGTCACCACGGTACGTCGACGCCCGCGCCAGAGCCACGCGGTCATGATCAAACCCACCAGGCCGGCGAGCATCAGCACCCATCCGACGACGCTGAGATCGAGCCAACCAAGCTCGACATCCACCGCGAACGCGAAGATCGCGCCGATCGCGATGAGGAAGATACTTCCACCGATACCCACTTTGTCGCCCTCCTTGGCTATCCGCTGGCAAAGTCCGCCGCCGCGGCCACTTTGTGAGGTTGCGGCACACAAGGACTTACCCACGTGCTTCGTCGCCCAATCAACGAGTTGTGCAGCGGAGCGAGGACGCCGGGCCGAGCGTCCAGCGAGGACCACAAACAAGCACAGCTATAAAGGTCATGACGACGACGAGCGGAGCGAGGAGACGCCCGGACCGAGCGCCCAGCGAGGACCACAAACAAGCACAGCTATAAAGGTCATGACGACGACGAGCGGAGCGAGGAGACGTCATGACCAAACATGTGGTGCTGTTGCGGCACGCGAAGGCGGAGCGGCCGGCCCGAATCACCGATTTCGAGCGTCCGCTCACCGCCCGGGGGTACGCGGACGCGGGCGCCGCCGGCGCCTGGCTGGCCAACCACGGGCACCTGCCGTCGGTGGTGATCTGCTCACCGGCGAAGCGGACCCGCCAGACCTGGCACGGGGTGGCCCTGGGACTGGCCGAGACCCCGGCCGGGCGGGCCGGAGTCGGTACGGAGATGGGCGGTGGTCCGGCGGTGAGTTACGAGGCCGCCGTGTACGAAGGTGACGCGCGGGAGTTGCTCGACCTGATCCGCGCGGTCGACCCGACGGCGGGCACGGTGCTGCTGATCGGGCACAACCCGAGCATCTCCGGCCTTTCCCGACTGTTGGATCCGGTGCTGGCCGATCCGGACGGACTGCGTACGAGTGGTATCGCCGTACACCGTCTGGCGGCCGACAACTGGGCGGAGATCCGCCCCGGTCGCGCCCCGCTCGACGGTGCGCACACCGCCCGGAGCTGACGTCCGTTCCCGACCCAGGGATGGCCGGAACGGGACGCCACGCTCGGCAGGGACATCCCGACCTAGGAGGGCGGGGCCTGCGGCGGCGGCGGATCCGGTGGCGGCGGCATCATCGAGGTCGGATGGGACAGCCGGTTCTCTTCCACGATCAGGGTCCGGGCCTTCTTCTTGCTGGTCTGCCAGTACCAGAGCGTGGTCAACAGGACGGAGAGTCCGGCGAGCATGAACACCCACCCGACCGCGCGAAGGTCGAGCCACCAGATGTTCGCTCTTATGGCGAACGTCAGGATGGCTCCCAGTGCGATGAGAAAAATCCCGGTACCGACGCCCATGTGCGCTGCACTCCCCCTGTGCGATGCTCTGGGCTAACCTGACAAATCCCAACAAACTGCTGGTCGTACCGCCTCCACGATAACGCGGCGGCCGACGAGCAGTCTTGCTCGTCGGCCGCCGGCTGGATCCGGTGCTAACCCATCGGGGCTACCGCTGCCCATCGGTTCAGAACGCGTCCTCCGGCAGGTCCATCACGTCGAGGCTGGTCGAGGCGATGATCCGACGGTCGGCGCCGATGCGCGGCAGCACCTCGTGGGCGAAGAAACGGGCCGCCGCGACCTTGCCGGTGTAGAAGGACTTGTCCGACGGCGAGACCTCGCCGCCGAGCGCGCGCAGGGCCACCTCCGCCTGCCGCTGGAGCAGCCAGCCCACGATCAGGTCACCGACGGCGAGCAGCAGTCGGCGGCTGTTGAGCCCGACCTTGTAGAGCGCCCGTGGCTCGCCGCCCTGCGCCTCACCGAGCCAGCCGGTCATCGTGGCCAGGATGGTCTGCACCTCGGTGAGCGCCCGCCCCAGCGCGAGCCGCTCCTCCTTGAGCTGACCATTGCCGCCCTCGGCGGTGATGAACTCCTGGATCTCGCCGGCCACCACCATCAGCGCCCGACCGTTGTCCTTCACAATTTTGCGGAACAGAAGGTCGAGGCTCTGGATCGCGGTGGTGCCCTCGTACAAGGTGTCGATCTTGGAGTCCCGGACGTACTGCTCCAGCGGGTAGTCCTGGAGGAAGCCCGAGCCGCCGAAGGTCTGCAACGACTCGTGGCCGAGCACTTCGTACGCCCGCTCCGAGCCACATCCCTTGACCAGCGGGAGCAGCAGGTCGTTGACCCGCTTCGCCTGCTTCACGGCCGCCTCGTCGCCCGCCGTCTCGGCCAGTTTCACCTTGTCCTGCCAGCCCGCCGTGTAGCAGACCAGGGCGCGCAGCCCTTCCGCGTACGCCTTCTGTAGCAGCAGCGATCGGCGGACGTCCGGGTGATTGGTGATGGTGACCCGGGGCGCCTCCCGTTCGGTGGAGAGCAGGTCGGCGCCCTGCTTGCGGGTCTTGGCGTATTCCAACGCGTTCAGGTAGCCGGTGGAGAGGGTGGCGATGGCCTTCGTGCCAACCATCATCCGGGCGTACTCGATGATCAGGAACATCTGCCGGATGCCGTCGTGCACGTCGCCGAGGAGCCAGCCCTTGGCCGGTACGCCGTGCTCGCCGAAGGTCAGCTCGCAGGTGTTGGAGACCTTGATCCCCATCTTGTGCTCGACATTCGTGGCGAAGACCCCGTTGCGCTCGCCGAGCTCGCCGGTCGCCTCGTCGAAGTGGAACTTCGGCACGATGAAGAGGGAGAGGCCCTTGGTGCCCGGACCACCCACGCCCTCGACGCCGACCGGACGCGCCAGCACGTAGTGGATGATGTTGTCGGTGAGGTCGTGCTCACCGGAGGTGATGAAGCGCTTGACGCCTTCGAGGTGCCACGAGCCGTCGGGCTGTGGGATCGCCCGGGTGCGTCCGGCTCCGACGTCCGAGCCGGCGTCCGGCTCGGTCAGCACCATCGACGAGCCCCACTGCTTCTCGACAAAGAGCTTGGCCCAGTCGCGCTGCCGTTCGGTCCCCTCGACGTAGAGGGTGTGCGCGAAGGACGGCCCGGAGGCGTACATCCAGAGCGGCGCGTTCGCGCCCAGGATCAGTTCGGCCAGTGACCACCAGAGGGCCCGGGGGGCGTTGCTCCCCTCCAACTCGGGCGGCAGGTCCATCCGCCAGAACTCCGAGTCCATCAGGGCCTGGTAGGACTTCTTGAAGGAGGCGGGCAGCGGCGCGGAGTGGGTCGTCGGATCGAAGACCGGCGGGTTGCGGTCGCCGTCGGCGTAGCTCGCCGCGAGATCCTCGCGGGCCAACCGGCCGACCTCGGCCAGGATGCTGCGGGCCGTCTCGACATCCAGATCGGTGTACGGCTCCTGGCCCAACACCTGATCCGCTCCGAAGACCTCGAAGAGGTTGAACTCCAGGTCACGGATGTTGCTCTTGTAGTGGCTCATGTGAGTGGGCCCCGCTTCCGAACATCTGTTACCGGCCAGTAACCAGACTGTATTACCGACGAGTAGCACCGACAAGCCAATCAAGGAAGTGACGGCGGACACATTCACGACAGACAACGCCGAAGCACGTACGGGGGACGTGACCGGGCAGGAACGGGGTCGGCTCAGACCTCGGAGGCGCCGACTTCCCAACTCGGTACGGGAACGCTGGTGGCCGTACGAGGGCCGGCGTACTCCATCAGCACCAGGGCGATGTCGTCGTCCAACCGTCCGTGCACCCACTCGACCAGCGCGGTCTCCAACGAGGCCAGACCGTCCGCGACCGTGCCGTGCCCGAGGAGTTGCCAGGCCCGGTCCTCGGTGGGGAAGAACTCGCCCTCCCTGCGCGCCTCGCCGAGCCCGTCGGTGAAGAGCAACAGCCGGTCGCCCGGCTCCAGCCGCTCGACCCGGGGGCGGACCACCGGCATGAAGCCCAGCGGCGGGGCCGGCGACGGTGGCTCCAGCGGGATGACCTGACCACGCCGCAGCAGCAGCGGGGCCGGGTGACCACAGTTGACGATGGTGAGGGTGCCGCCCCGCTCCTCGACCAGCGCGGCGGTGACGAAGTCCTCGTCACCGACACTGCGTGCCACCGCACGGTCCAGGTCGGCGACGATCGCCCGCAGGTCCGCCCGCTCGTAGGCGACGTGCCGGTACGAGCCGAGCACGATGCTGGCCAGCCGGACCGCGTCGAGCCCCTTGCCGCGTACGTCGCCGATCAGCATCCGTACGCCGTAGGGGGTGTCGATCACCTCGTACAGGTCACCGCCGATCTCGGCCACGGCGGTGGAGGAGATGTAGCGGGCGGCGACCGCCAACGTGCCGACCTGCGGTCCGAGCGGGCGCAGCACCGCCTGTTGGGCCACGGCCGCGAGCTTGGACAACTCGGCGATCTGTTCGGCCTGCCGCTGGCGGACCACCGCCACCGCCGCCGCGACGCCGATGAAAATCACCACGCCACCGACGTTCACCACGTTGCCCAGCTCGACGTTCTGGGCCCCGAGGGTGAAGGCCGCGCCGATCGCCGTCGCCGCCGCGCCCACCCCGAGCACCACCCGCCAGGAGGCGAAGGCGGCGGCGAGGAACGGGGCCGCCACCAGCAGTCCGATGTGGTCGGCCCGGGTGCCGTCGGCGAACTCGATCGCGGAGACGAGTGCGAGCAGCACGAGGGCCGCGCCGAGACCGGCGCGGGAACCAGAACTCAGCGGGCGGCGGCCCGGCGGCAAGAATTGCATGGGTACGCGGAACAGCATGCCTGATCGACGGGCGCTGTTGAACGAAGTTGGCCCCTCGTCTGAGTCGGTTCTGTCCACCTGGCCGGTGCCGGGCTGAGGTCCCACCACTACGCAGCGATCAGGACGCTGGTCAAGGTCCCGTTACCCGAGGATCTCGTACCGTACGGTCAGCTCGCCGAGGTCGGTGGAGGCGATCGCCGCGAAGGCGGCCCGGGACAGGTCGAGACAACGGCCGCCGACGTACGGGCCACGGTCGTTGATGCGTACCACGACGGACTTGCCGTTGGTCGGATTGATCACCCGTACCCGGGTATTGAAGGCGAGGGTGAGGTGGGCCGCGGTGAGCGCGTTCGGGTCGAAGCTCTCACCGTTCGCGGTGATCTGGCCCTGGTCGTAGAAGGAAGCGCCGCAGGTACCGGTGCCGACCACCGGCGTGCTGGCCGGTTTGGGCTTCTTGGTGGCGGTCTGCTTCGGGGTGGCGGCGCGGGTGTTGCCACGCGAGGCACGGGCCGGGGTGCTGGTCGCCTTCGGGCTGGCCGAGGTCGCGGCGGGGGACGGGCTCAGCGACTGCACCGGGCTCGGCGACGCGGTCGCCGGGCCACCCGACGACGTGGTGGGCTCGGCGCCGGTGGCGACCGTCGCGGTGGACGAGGTCGGGCGACTGGCCAGGTGTACGCCGCCGACCGCGCCACCGACGGCGAGCGCCACGCCCAGCGCCACGCTGGCGGTGAGACCGACCGGCGACTTGAATACACGAACCAGGGGGTGCTTCTCCGTCACCGACCTGTCCTTCCCGCTGACAACACGACGAAGGTCGGAAGGTAACGAGCGGGGCACTTGGCTCGTCAACGTGATCATGGTAGTTTGCCCGGATTTGTGGTGAAACCTGTAGCCGATCGGCCGACCCACCCTGGGCCGGTCGTGCCCGTACCCCAGGATGGTCCAGATGCCCGCTGAGCTGAGGAAACGTCTGACCGAACGGTTCCGCTGGACCGACCCCGGGCCGGCGAGCACGCACCTGGTCAGCGACATGTCGGGCTGGTGGCGCGATCCGGACATCCTCGCCGAGATCGGACCAGCGCTCGCCGACCTGTTCCAGCCCGTACGTCCGACCGTCGTGATCGCTCCCGAGGTGACCGGTCTGATGATCGGACCCCTGGTGGCGACCGTGCTCGGCGTCGGTTTCCTGCCCGCGTACAAGAACACCGGCGACCGCCGGATCGCCGAACCGACCACCTGGGCCACCACCTCGACCGACTACCGTGGCCGCCGCCTCGCCCTCGGCGTACGCGACCGGCACCTCGGCCCGTCCGACCGGGTGCTCGTCGTGGACGACTGGGTCGCCACCGGCGCCCAGCTCCGCGCTCTCTACCAGGTGGTCGAGGCCCGGGGCGGGACCGTGGTCGGCACCGCCGCCATCGTCGCCGACTGCCCGCCGGAGGTCGCCCGCGAACTGCGCGTACGCAGCCTGCTCGACGGGCGCGACCTGGACCCGTGAGCCGTGCGGCTCATCCGAGCCGGCCGCTCACGTCGACGACGGGCGTTCAGCGCAGCGTGGGCAGGAGCGTGGTGGCCACCTCTTCGAGCACGGCCTCGTCACCGGCGTACCAACTGGACTTCCGGGGCCAGTGGGTGATCACGTCGGTGAAGCCCAGCTCGGCGGCCCGTCCGACCGCGTCGGCGAAGAACGACGCGCTGGAGAGGGAGAAGACCGGGGCGGCGTCGAGCGAGAGGTAGCGGTCCAGGGTGGCCGGATCGCGGCCGGCCGCGTCGAGCGTACGGTCGAGCTGCGCGCTGAGTTCGGTCACCGTACGCCACCAGGACGGCATGTCGTCGCCGCCGAGACCGGTGGTGACCCAGCCCTGCCCGAAGCGCGCCACCAGCCTCATCGCGCGCGGTCCGTTGGCGGCGACCACGAACGGCACCCGTGGCGTCTGTACGCAGCCCGGGTTGTTACGCGCGTCGACCGAGGCGAACCACTCGCCCCGCCAGTCGACCCGGTCCTGGCGCAGAATCAGGTCGAGCAGCTCGGTGAACTCCGCGAACCGGTCCACCCGTTGCCGGGGTGGCAGCGTCTCGCCACCGAGCACGGCGGAGTCGAAGCCGATCCCGCCGGAGCCCAGGCCGAGCAGCACCCGGCCGGCGGAGATGTCGTCCAGTGCGGTGACCTCGCGGGCGAAGTGCACCGGGTGCCGGAAGTTGGGCGAGGCGACCAGGGTGCCGAGTTTGATCCGGCTGGTGACCGTGGCCGCCGCGGTGAGGGTCGGCACCGAGTCGAACCAGGGGCCGTCCACCAGGTCACGCCACCCCAGATGGTCGTACGTCCAGGCATGGTCGAAGCCCCACGCTTCGGCCTGGCGCCAACGACGCTCCGACTCGGCCCACCGCTGGTCGGCAAGAATGACGATTCCCACGCGCATGATCGAAAGCCTACGGCGCCGGTCTGACCGGCGCACCGTCACTTCGGGCGGATCACCTCGGCCGGCAGTCGTCGGGTCAACTCCGCCCGCAGTTCCCGCGGTCCCGGCCGAAGCAGGCCGACCTCGGTGAGAATCGTCGGGCGCCCGGCGCGCTCTCCGATGCGAAACTCCCGACCTCCGGGCGACCGCGCCGCCGTCGCGTCCAGGCTCGTCGGAGTCACCTCCAGCTCCGTGAAGGGGCCGAACCACCGGAACCGGACCGCCTCCACCGCCGCCCAGGGCACGAGCACCGGCTGGCGCCGGGCTGCGGCCAGCTCGATTCCGGCCGGGGAGATACGCACCCAGTTCGGGCGCCGCCGCTGGGCCCAGGTCCCGAGGCCGGCAAAAACGGCTACGTAGAACGCACCGGTCAGGAGGCTGTCCCGGAGCACCTCCCGGGTGAAACCCAGGTCGAACATCAGAATGACGATCAGTCGGACGAAGATCCAAACGATGGTTCCGGTCAGCAACGTCGCAGCCAGGGTGCGGCCGACGGTCGTACGGAAGAAGAGGGTGTCCGTTCCGGTCCCCGAGCCCTCGTCATGTTTGGCCATAGCCGCATTCGTACACGACATCGACAACCTCAACTGTGGCCCCAAGGTCAGTATCGGCACAGACCGGAAGACACGGGGTGAAGCAGGCGCATAGCGGGCGGAGCGCCCTCCGGACCGGTACCGTCTGCCGGGTGATCGCCCGTAACCAGCGCCCGGGTAACCCGCAGCTCGCCGACGAGCGGCGTCCCCGGGCGAGCACAGACCCCGCCGCCCGCCCTCGCGTACGACGGGACAACAGCGAGCGCTACCAGTGGGAGAAGGACCGGGTGCTGCTCGACGAGGCGGGACGACGCGAGACCGGCGGCACCGAACACGACACCGGCCTGGCAACCGACGACCTGCGCTTCCACGCCGAGTACGACCGGGTCGACGCCGACCCGGATTTGGCCGAGGCGCTCGGCCTGCCAACCGGTACGTCCCTGCTGCGCCGGATCTACTGGACCAGCTCACGCCAACGTGGCGCCGCGCTGTCGGTCTCCCACTCCTACCTGCCATACGAACTCGCCGCCACGAACCCCGCACTGCTCGACCCCGGCAACGAACCCTGGCCGGGCGGAACGCAGCACCAGCTCTTCACCATCGGCGTCGAACTGGACCGGATCGTCGACGAGGTGCGCGCCCGTACGCCGTCACGCGACGAGGCGGACCTGCTCGACCTCGGACCCGACGATCCGGTCCTGGCCCTGCGTAAGACCTCGATCGACATCGAGGGCCGGGTGGTCGAGGTCGCCGACGTGGTCT
Source organism: Micromonospora sp. NPDC050397 (assembly GCF_044901685.1). Lineage (NCBI taxonomy): Bacteria > Bacillati > Actinomycetota > Actinomycetes > Micromonosporales > Micromonosporaceae > Micromonospora > Micromonospora sp. NPDC050397. Next base: position 284,189 of record NZ_JBJDPS010000005.1, on the reverse strand, counting down.
TCGCGGGCGAGCGCACCGAACTCGCGTACTCGACGCCACTGCGGCGGTGGCAGCGGTGACCCGGCTCGTCTCCGTCATCACCCCGGTGCACTGGCCCAGCGTCGGCTACCTCGCCGGCGCGTACGAGTCCCTGGTCGAGCAGGAGATGCCGGACGGCTGGGACTGGCAGTGGTTGGTGCAGGAGGACGGGCAGGACGGGCTCCTGGTCGGCCAGCTTCCCGAACTCGATCCCCGGATCAGCCCCGGCACCGGACGGCCCGGTGGACCGGGCGTCGCGCGTACCCTCGCGCTGTCCCGGGTCGAGGGGGAACTGGTCAAGGTGCTCGACGCCGACGACCAGCTCACCCCGGGCGCGCTCGCCCGGGACGTGGCGATCCTGACCGCGGAGCCCCGGATCGGCTGGACCACCGCACGGGTGCTCGACCTGCTCCCCGACGGCTCCACCGAGGGCTGGGCGCAGGACCCACCGGACGGACCGATCGACATCGGTACGGTGCTCGCCTTCTGGCGGGCCAACGACTACGGGCTGCCGGTGCATCCGGCGACCCTCTGTATCCGTACCGAACTGCTGCTCGCCCTCGGCGGCTGGATGGCGCTGCCCGCGTCGGAGGACACCGGTCTACTGCTCGCCGCGAACACGGTCAGCCCGGGGTGGTTCATCGCCGAGCCGGGCCTGCTCTACCGGAAGTGGCCCGGTCAGATGACCAACCAGGCCACCCATCGGGAACCCGCCGAGCACACCGCCCGGATGCGCGTGGTCGAGGCCCGCGCCCACGCCATCCGCGACCTGCTCACCTGACCCGAGCCGACGAGCAGACCGGGTCAGCGAAACTCGTGTACGACTTCGATCGGCCCGACGATGTGCCGGTTGAACTCGTCCAACTCCTCGGCCGGCACCCAGAGTTCGAGAATGGTCTCGCCCCCCACCCGGCGAACCGGGTAGCGGGACAGGAAGTCCGCTTCGACCTCGAACCGAGTGACAAACCCGACGCCGGAACTGGCCACGTTCCAGTCCCGGGCGATCATGATCGCGTATTCCTCGTTCAACACGGGGTAGAAGATTGGCTGGTCGGGCAGGCGCGGCGGCCAGGACCGCCAGCCCGACTTCCGTACGAGCTCCAGCTCCTCGGGGCCCGTCGGTCGCCACAACACCGTCGTCGTGTCGCCGTCGCTCATGTCACGCCACCCCACTCGATCGGGCCTGAACAGCACACCGGGCAGGGGACCATCATGGACGGTGGGATCTACCCGGCCCGACGATGACGCCTCTCACGCCGACCGCTCCTACAGTTCCTCCCAGACGTGTGGCTCCTGATAGACGTGCTCGCCACGGAAGAACCAGTCGGCGAGCTCCCAGAGGCGCTCGATACACGCGTCGTGGTAGCTCTCCGGCTCCGGCCGTGGGAACTCCGGATGCGAGGTGTGGTCGCGTACCCAGGTCGCCATCCAGAAGTAGCCCTCGGCCAGCCAGCGGTCGAGCTGGTCCCGGCCGGCGTACTCCTCGGCCACCGCCCGCATGGCCTGCTCGACCCGGGTGAATGCCGTACGGTCCCACCTGCGCTCGGAGTACAACACGGACATGAAAGTTCCCTCGTCGCTGGCAAACTCCCGCCGCAAAACCTCAAGCGCTTCCACGCGGCGATCCTGCCAGGCGCAGCGAGGCGGCGACGGGGTCTGGTCGCCCCGGATCGCCCGGTGCACGATCACGGGTGCCAGAACGTCGAAGGCCCTGGAGGACTCTCGTCCTGACCAGGGCCTTTGCATTTGGAGCGGGTGACGGGAATCGAACCCGCACTGTCAGCTTGGGAAGCTGATGTTCTGCCATTGAACTACACCCGCGAGCGGAGCCCACTGTACCTGGTCCGCCTCTGGCACGCATCAACGTACCCCGGGCAGGTCGGGCGCGTCGGGCCGTCCCAGGGCGATAGGCGAGAACCACGCCGGTCTGCGTTGTTTGCGAAGACTATCCCGGGCTGTAACGTCCGCCACATCCATAAATTGCGGCACGTGCTTTTGGTGTCGCTCTCCGTGGCGAAGAGGTGAGGTCATGGGTTTGCACCGCATCCGGAGGTCGTCGCGCTCGGCCGGCGTGGCGTTCTCCGCTCTCCTACTGCTGCTCGGCTCTACGGCGTTGGCCGCCACGCCGGTAACCGCCGGTCAGGCTGCTCCGGCCGCGAGCGCCTGTGCGACGCCGACGAGCGGTAACCCGTACGCCCGGGCCAGACCCGGCGCGCCCGGTCGGCACGACCCCAACGAACTGAGCCCCGTCGAGGCGGCGCAGCGTAACCGCGACCTGGACACCGTGTACGCGGAGCGGGTCGGCGTCGCGCCGTTCAGCACCAGCCCGACGAAGATCACCATTCCGGTGGTGGTTCACGTGATCAGCAGGGACCGCACCCGCGAGGGCGGCAACATCCCGCGCGCGATGATCGACTCTCAGCTCAAGGTGCTGAACACGGCATTTGCCGGTGCCGACGGGAACCCGGTCACCCCGTTCAAGTTCAAGCTGAAGAAGATCAACCGAGTGGTGAATCCGGCGTGGTACCCGATCGTGGCGGAGAGCCCGGCCGAGGTACAGATGAAGCGGTCACTGCGGACCGGCGGGCCGGACACGCTCAACCTCTATCTCGGCGCGCTCAGCGACAACCTGCTCGGTTGGGCGACGTTTCCGCAGAAGAAGGTGACCACGTACGACGGGGTGGTTGTACTTTCCGAGTCGCTGCCGGGCGGCGCCGCCAAGCCCTACAACGAGGGCGACACCGGAACGCACGAGGTCGGCCACTGGATGGACCTCTTCCACACGTTCCAGAACGGATGCGTGGGCGAGGGTGACGCGGTGACCGACACCCCGGCCGAGGCGGAACCGGCGTTCGGCTGCCCGACGGGGCGGGACTCGTGCGTCAGCAAGCCGGGCCTGGACCCGATCCACAACTTCATGAACTACTCGATCGACTCCTGCATGGACAGGTTCACGGTCGGGCAGGTGAGCCGCATGGTCAAGGCTTGGCAGGCGTACCGCGCCTGAAATCTCCACAGCTTTCACACGACGAGGGCCGGCCGCTTCCCGAGGAGCCGGCCCTCGTCGCGCGTCATCGGGTCCCCGACGAGGGCACGGGGACTTTTCAGTCGCTCAGGAGGCCCAGACCACCGGGTCCGGGGTGGCCACGACCCTGGGCTCCCGAGCGAAGCGCTGGTCCACCGCGTTTGCCGTGACGGCGGATCGCAACTCCGGAGGGTTGACGTGCCGACGGGGCCTGCGGCCACGTCGGCCACCGGACACCCGGGCGCCGGCCGCCGGGTCGAGCCAGACCTGTACACCAGGTCGGTCTTCACCCCGTCCGCCGTACGCGAGCGGGATGGCACCGGCCTGTCCGTGCTCGGCGAGCATGGCCGCCTCCACGCTGAACTCGAAGAGTCGCCAGTCCACACGGGGCTCGGCACGGAGCGAGCCGGCGAGCCGGGCGATCGTCGCCGGGTCGGTGACGGGCTTGGCCCGACCGGCGACATACGCCTCGTCGTCGCTCTCCTCGGGCGGGAACGAGTGCAGGGCGTAACGACCGTCACGCTCCAGGTCGCGCCGCTTGGGCGAGTCGACGACGAAGCAGAACAGCCCCTCGTCGGTGATCACCGGCGACACCGGGTGCACACGTGGACCGCCGTCGGCGCGGACGGTCGCCAGGTAGCCGAGACCCGGCCCGTACTGCTGCAAGAGGGTGCGGATCGCTCCGGCGAGGCGCGGGGCGTCGGCGGCGAATTCGGACCAGGATGCCATGCGGAGATTCTATCGAACATGTGTTCGAGAAGGGTAGTCCGACACGCCTTCGCCACGCCGACAGATGCTCCGACCGCCCGATCGCCAGGACGCGATCACGTCACTCGCGGTACGGGTAGCCCCGGAGCAGCCCGGACCTCTCGCTAAGGTGACGGAATGCTGCTCTCCGACCGCGACCTGGTCACCGAGATCAAGGCGGGCACCCTGGGGCTCGAACCCTTCGAGCCGGCACTCGTGCAACCGTCGAGCATCGACGTACGACTGGACCGGCTCTTCCGGGTGTTCAACAACCATCTCTACACCCACATCGACCCGGCCCGTCAACAGGATGACCTGACCTCGGTCGTGGACGTACCCGACGGCGAGCCCTTCGTGCTCCACCCCGGCGAGTTCGTGCTCGCCTCGACGCTCGAAGTGATCTCCCTGGGCGACCAGCTCGCCGGGCGACTGGAGGGAAAGTCGAGCCTCGGCCGGCTCGGTCTGCTCACCCACTCCACCGCCGGCTTCATCGACCCCGGCTTCTCCGGCCACGTCACGCTGGAGCTTTCCAATGTGGCCAACCTGCCGATCACGCTCTGGCCCGGCATGAAGATCGGCCAGCTCTGCATCTTCCGGCTCTCGTCACCGGCCGAGCACCCCTACGGGTCAGCCGTGTACGGCTCGCGCTACCAGGGCCAACGCGGCCCCACCCCGAGCCGCTCCTGGCAACGCTGGCAAACCTGGCCCACCCGCTAACCCCCTCCCCCTCTCCCCACCCTCCCCCTCCCCGCCCCCCTCTCCTTCCCGCTCCCGTTCGCGATCTAGGGCGAATCCACCTTGATCAGAGATCAAACAACGTGGATTCGCCCTAGATCGCGAGAACGGGACTAGGACAGGGGAGGAAGGGAGGGAGGGAGGGTAGGGAGGGGGGCCGTTCTGTATATCTCGCAATTACGTTCGGTGTTTCACCGCTAGCGAAGGAAGGGCCCCTTGTTAACGGCGCGACCGTTAACAAGGGGCCCTTCCTTACCCAAGGTTGGGCAATTGCGGGGACTCAGCCGGGTCGGCGGAACCCTGCGACCGGCATGACATCAATCTTTGTCATTTTCACCGGTTGACCGGATTGCGGCGCGTGCACCATCAGACCATTACCGACGTACACACCGACGTGGTGCAGATCACCGTAGAAGAAGACCAGGTCGCCGGGACGGGCGTTGGCCCGGCTCACCACCTTGCCCTCGTTCCACTGGGCGCCGGTGAAGTGGGTCAGCCGCACACCGGCCTTGCCCCAGGCGTACTGGGTGAGCCCGGAACAGTCGAAGTTGCTCGGGCCGACGGCACCCCAGACGTACATCTTGCCGATCTGCGCACAGGCGGTCTTGACCGCGATGCCGGCCGCGCCACCCGGGTACGTCGCCGGGCACGGCCCGATCCGCAGCGAGCCACCGGAGCTGCTCGTCCCGTACGCGGAGACGCGCAACTTCTGCAGCCGGTCGATCTCGGCGTCGATCGACTTCTGCTTCGCGGCGAGCTCGGTGTCCTGCTTCTTCTGCTGGGCGACCAGCTCGTCGAGCTTGCGCTTCTCCTCGTCGTACTTGCTCTTGGCGGCCGTGACGTCGGCGATCTGCTCCTGCTGCTGCCGGGCCAGGTGGTCCAGAATGGTCAACTGGTCCACGAGCTGGGTCGGCGAGCCGCTGCTGATCAGCGCGTTCAGGTCCGACGACGGGCCGGTCTTGTAATAGCGCGAGGCGAGGCCACCGACCCGGTCGAGCGCCATGGTGGCCCGCAGCGCCAGCGGCTGGATCTTCGTCTGCAGCTCGCCCGACTTCTTCTGGTTCGCCAGCAGTTGGCTGTGCACCTTGTTGTACTGCTCGATGGTCGGTTCGAGCTGCACCCACTGGGCGTCGATCTGCTTCTCGATCTCCTCGACCGACGGAGCGGCCTGTGCCGCCGCCTGGGGCAGCAATCCGGCCAGGACCACCGCGGCGAGGGCCAACAATTGGTACGCCCGCCGACGTCTGCCGGCGCCCGGATGCTCGTGGTTGGTCGAATGGCGATGGGAGGGCACGCGTGCCACCGGCACCGACTCCTTCGATACCGACCACCGGGTGCCGCCCGAGGGGAATTGGGCGCCGACGTCCCACAGCGGTCGGTGCCCCACATTAGGGAAGGTTCGGGCGCGAATCAAGGCCGACGGACGAATACTTCTCGCTGTACTCAGACCTGCGCATTCGGTTGCGATACGACCGCATCCGTCGACCTACCAACGACCGCAGTCAATACATCGTCGAGCGTTAGTACACCGAGCGGCATACGACCGTCACTCACCAGCACCATATGTCGACGTTCGCGACGCATCGACAACAACAGGTCCGCGAGCGTACGGTCCGGCGGCACCACCGCCAGCGGGCGTCGTACCTGGGCCGGGACCGGTGCCCGCCGGGCGGCTCCGGCGTAGCCGAGGACGTCCTTGACGTGTACGAAACCGAGCACCCGCCGGGTGCTCCGCTGCACCACCGGAAACCGCGACCGACCGGTAGTCGTCGCCAGCACCTCCAGGGCCGCCGGGGAGACGTCCTCGGCCACGGTGGTGACCGTCGACCACGGCCGCAGGGCGTCGGCGGCGGTCCGCCGGCTCAGCGCCAGTGCCCCGGTGATCCTGGCGTGCTCCACCGGGTCGAGCAACCCCTCGGTACGCGCCTGCGCCACCAGCCCGGCCAGCTCCTCGGCGGTGAAGACCGTCTTCACCGCGTCCGCCGCCTCGATCCGCCACAGTCGCAGCACCTGTCGGGACGTCCACTTCATCGCCAGCAGCAACGGCTTCGTCACCAGGCAGAAGGCGAGCATCGCCGGCCCGAGCCAGAGCGCCGAGCGTTCCGGGCCGGCGAGCGTGATGTTCTTCGGCACCATCTCGCCGACCACGGTGTGCAGGAAGACCACCACACCCAGGGCGAACACGAACGCGAGCGGGTGCACCGCCGCGTCCGGCACCGCCAGCGCGTGCAACGGACGCTCCAGCAGGTGTGCCAGGGCCGGCTCGGCGATCGCACCGAGGCCGAGTGAGCAGATGGTGATGCCGAGCTGTGCTCCGGCGATCATCAACGGGATCTGGTTCATCGCGGAGAGCGCGAACCGGGCCCGCCGGGTCGCCGCCGCCAGCGGCTCCATCACCGTACGTCGGCTGGCGATCAACGCGAACTCGCTGCCCACGAAGAAGCCGTTGCCGAGCAGCAGCAGGAGGGCGACCAGCAGCTCGGTCACGGCAGCTCACCGGGCTGCACCGGGCGGCGTACCCGGACCTGTTCGATCCGGTGCCGGTCCACCTCGACCACGGTGAACTCGTACCCCTGCTCGGTGACCGTCTCGCCGGCCACCGGTATGTGCCCCAGCCGGGCCAGCAGGAAGCCCGCGAGTGTCTCGTACGGGCCGTCCGGCAACCGGAAACCGGCCTGCTCGGTCAGCTCGTCGGCGCGCAGCACCCCGTCGACCAGAACCGTCGGCTCGCCGCCGGGCACGGTCGGTTCGAGCCGCTCACCGGTCGGCGCGACCGCCGGGTCGAACTCGTCGGCAATCTCCCCGACCAGTTCCTCGACCAGATCCTCCATCGTCACCACGCCGTCGGTGCCGCCGTACTCGTCGACCACGATGGCCAGGTCGGCGTCGGCGGCACGCAGGGCGGCGAGCACGTTGTCCAGGTCGAGGCTCTCCGGTACGTACACCGGCTCGCGGGCCACCGCCGCCACCGTCGTACTGCCCCGCCGGTCCAGCGGTACGCCGAGCGCGTCCGGCACCCCGGCCACCCCGGTGACCAGGTCGAGCGTTTCCTCGTACACGGGAAAGCGGGTCCGCCCGGTGCGCTGCGCCAGGGCGAGCAGCTCGGCCACGGTCGCGCCGGCCCGCAGCGCGACCACGTCGACCCGGGGCGTCATCGCCTCGGCGGCGCGTTTGTCGCCGAAACGGATGGTCCGGCGCAGCAGCATCGCGGTCTCCGGTGGCAGTGCTCCGGCCCGCGCGGAGATGGCGGCGAGCAGCCCCAGCTCCTCCGCCGAGCGGGCGCTGGCGAGTTCCTCCTGCGGTTCCACCCCGAGCCGCCGGACCAGCCGGTTGGCGGAATTGTTCAGCGCCCGGATCAGCCACTTGAAGACGATGCTGAACGTACGCATCGGCGCGGCGGTGGCGAGCGCGGCCGGCAACGGCCGGGCCAGTGCCGCGTTCTTCGGCACCAGTTCGCCGAAGAGCATGGAGAGCAATGTGGCCAGCACCAGCGCCAGCAGCGGGGTGACCAGTCCGGTGTGCTCACCGGCGAGCGGCCGGAGCACCGGCCCGAAGAGCCTGGCCAGCGCCGGCTCGGCGAGGTAGCCGGTCAGCAGCGCGGTGATGGTGATGCCGAGTTGGGCGCCGGAGAGCTGGAAGGAGAGTTCCCGCAGCGCCTTGGCGACGGTGCCGGCCCGCCGGTCACCGGCGGCGGCCCGGCGGTCGATCTCGGCCCGGTCGACCGTCACGAGGGCGAACTCCGCTGCCACGAAAAAGGCGTTGCCGGCGGTCAGCAGCACGAAGGCGACCAGCGGCAGGAGGGTGCTCAACAGTGCGCTCTCGATGATCGGCTCACCTCGCGCCGATTGTTCCACGACTATGCGCGTCGGCACGAGCACCGATTCACCGGACGGATTTGTTTCGTCAACCGCCAATTCACGACCGGGTGGGCCGTACGGGGCTCAGCTACCCAGGTAGCGCAGTACGGCCAAGACCCGTCGGCTGTAGCCGGTGGTGTGCGACAACCCCAGCTTGTCGAAGATCGCGTTGACGTGTTTCTCGACCGCGCTCTGCGACACGTGCAACTGCGCGGCGATGGTGGCGTTGGTCCGGCCCTGCGCCATCTGGTCGAGCACCGTCCGCTCCCGCTCGGTGAGCCGGCCCAACGAGTCGCTGTGCGACGTACGGGCGAGCAACTGCCGGACCACCTCCGGGTCGAAGGCGGTGCCGCCGGCACCGACCCGGGCCAGCGCGTCGAGGAACTCGCCGACCTCCACCACCCGGTCCTTCAACAGGTAGCCCACCCCTTCGGTACGCCCACCGAGCAGCTCGACCGCGTACCGCTTCTCCACGTACTGGGAGAGGACCAGCACGCCGACGTCCGGCCAGCGGCGGCGGATCTCCAACGCCCCGCGCAGCCCCTCGTCGGTGTGCGTGGGCGGCATCCGTACGTCCGCCACCACGACGTCCGGCGGCTCGGCCTCGACCGCCGCCACCAACGCCACCGCGTCCCCCACCGAGGCCACCACCTCGTGCCCCTCGTCGGCCAGGAGTCGGGCCAGGCCCTCCCGCAGCAGGGTCGAGTCCTCGGCCAGGATCACCCGCACGGGAACTCCGCGACGATCGTCGTCGGCCCGCCGGCCGGGCTGTCGATCCTGAGGGTCCCGTCCAACGCCGCCACCCGGCGGGCCAACCCGGCCAGGCCGCTGCCGGTCGGATCCGCCCCGCCGATCCCGTCATCCTCGATCGACACCACGACCGCATTCTGCCCCGACCCGACGTCGACCACGACCCGGCCGGCGCGGGCGTGCTTCGCCGCGTTCGTGACCGCCTCCGACACCACGAAGTACGCGGCCGTCCGGACGCCGGCCGGCGGCTGCTCGACCAGCCGGTAGTTGACCGTGACCGGCACCCCGGCCCGGTCGGCGACCCGGGCCAGCGCCTCGTCCAGGCCGAGGTTGTCCAACGCGGTCGGGTAGACCCGCCAGGCGACGTCACGGAGGTCGTCCAGGGCCGACCGGGACTCCTCGTGGGCCTGGCGGAGCAGTTCCCCGGCCCGTTCCGGGTCGGCGCTGCGCCGGGCCCGGCCGAGCAACATGCCGAGCGCGACCAACCGTTGTTGCAGCCCGTCGTGCAGGTCCCGCTCGATCCGGCGGCGCTCGGCGTCGACCGCCTCGACGATCCCGGCCCGGCTCACCGCCAGCTCGGTGATCCGCCGTTCCAGCAGTTCCCGGTCGCTCGGCCCGAAGAAGTGCCGACCCAGCCGACGGTCGAGCGCGGCCATCCCGAGCAGGCCCTGCGTGACCAGGAAGAGGCCGATCAGCCCGAGCAGGAGTTGCCCTGCGAAGAGCAGCGGACCGCTCTGGCCCGCGACCCACTCGCCGAGCCAGACCAGGCCGGACAGCGCACCGTACGCGAAGATCAGGAGTACCCCGCCGCCGAACAGACCTACCGCCCAGCGCAGGCAGAGATACTCCACCGCGCGTCGGCCGGTGTAGTCGGCGGCGTTGGTGCTGCCGAGGAAGGCGGCCAACCGCCACCGCTCCACCTCGGCGAGGTGCCGGGCGCCGGACTGGATCTCCCGGATCGCCGAACGCCGGGCGCCGGGGTGCGGCCAGACCGGCACCAGGATCAGCCCGGACCAGAGCAGGTACGTCAGGTCGACCACCGCGGTCACCGTACCGAGCAGCACCCCGACCACCAGTCGTACGGCACGGCCGAGCAGACGTACGCCGGTGGTGACGAACCCGGGGCCCACTCCCACGGCCCGTCGGCTCAGCTCGCCGTGCCGGCCGGTTCGGGCTGCCCCTGCGTGGTCGGCTTGACCGAACGGAGCAGTACGGTGGCCACGTCGATCACCTCGACCTGCTCGGCCGCGCCCTTGCCGTTCACCCCGTCACTGATCATCGTGGTGCAGAACGGGCAGCCGACCGCGATCGTCTTGGCACCGGTCGAGATCGCCTCCTCGACCCGCTCCACGTTGATCCGCTTGCCGATCCGCTCCTCCATCCACATCCGGGCGCCACCGGCACCGCAGCAGAAGGAGCGTTCGCTGTTGCGGGGCATCTCGGTCAGCCCGTCGGCCGCCGCCGCGCCGAGCACCTCGCGCGGCGGGGTGAAGACCCGGTTGTGTCGGCCCAGGTAACACGGGTCGTGGTAGGTGACGCCGCCGTCGATCGGGGTGACCGGGGTGAGCTTGCCGGTGGCGACCAGGTGGGCCAGCAACTGGGTGTGGTGGACCACCTCGAACTCGCCGCCTAGCTCGCCGTACTCGTTGCCGAGGGTGTTGAAGCAGTGCGGGCAGCTCGCGACGATCTTGCGCTTGGTCGGTTCCCGGTCGCCGAACGCCTCGTTCAGGGTCTCCACGTTCTGCTGGGCGAGCATCTGGAAGACAAACTCGTTGCCGATCCGCCGGGCCGGGTCGCCGGTGCAGGTCTCGCCCTCGCCCAGGATGGCGAAGTTCACCCCGGCCTCGTGCAGCAGCGTCGCCACCGCGCGGGTGGTCTTCTTGGCCCGGTCCTCGAAGGCGCCCGCACAACCGACCCAGAAGAGGTATTCGAAGTCCTCGGTCTCGCCGACCCGGGGCACCTCGAAGTCCAGACCCTTGGTCCAGTCCTCCCGGGTGTTCTGCGGCGCACCCCACGGGTTGCCCTTGTTCTCCAGGTTGCGCAGCATCACGCCGGCCTCGGACGGGAAGCTCGACTCGATCAGCACCTGGTAGCGACGCATGTCGACGATGTGGTCCACGTGCTCGATGTCGACCGGGCACTGCTCGACGCACGCCCCACAGGTGGTGCAGGACCAGAGCACGTCCGGGTCGATCACCCCGCCCTCCTCGGCCCCGCCGATCAGCGGCCGGTTCCCCTCGGCGAGCGAGAGCACGTCGAGGTGGGCCAACTGGGCCTGGGTCGCCTTCTCCTCGCCGGTCAGGTCCTTGCCACCGCCGGCCAGCAGGTACGGCGCCTTCGCGTACGCGTGGTCGCGCAGGCTGAGCACGAGCAGTTTCGGCGAGAGCGGCTTGCCGGTGTTCCAGGCCGGGCACTGCGACTGGCACCGCCCGCACTCCGTACAGGTGGTGAAGTCCAGCAGGCCCTTCCAGGTGAACTGCTCGACCTGGGCGACACCGAACTGATCCTTCTCCGGGTCCGCCTCCTCGAAGTCGAGCGGCTTTCCGGCGCTCATCATCGGCCGGAGCGCGCCGAGCCCGGAGCCGGCCCGGCCGGGTTCACGCTTGAAGTAGATGTTGAAGAAGGCGGCGAAGCGGTGCCAGGCGACGCCCATGGTCACGTTGAGCGCGATGACGATGACCCAGGTCATCGAGATCGCGATCTTCACCAGGGCGGTGACGCTGGTGCCGGCGGACCAGTCCGGCAGTACGGCGCCGACCGCGTGGCTGACCGGGGTGGCCCAGGCCGGGAACTCGAAGTGGTCGGTGGCCACCTTGAAGCCACGGATCAGGAAGCCGCAGACGAGCACCGCCAGCACCACGGCCTCGACGAAGTAGCCCTGCCACATGGTCGACCCGGTGAACCGCGACCGGCGGTTCGGGTTGCCCGGCCGGTTGGCCAGCCGGATCCCGATCAGCACCAGGATCCCGGCCGTGCCGAGGATTCCGATGATCTCGGTGACCAGCCCGTACACCACCCAGTCGCCGATCACCGGCAGGCCGCCGGTCGGGCTGACCACCTCGAAGTACGCCTCGAGCACGAGCAGCGAGAGCACGACGAAGGCGACCATCACGAACCAGTGGGCCGCGCCGACCACGCTCCAGCGCAGCATTCGGGTGTGGCCGAGGGTCTCGGTCAGCATCGTCCGCGTCCGCAGGGCCGGATCATCGGTACGGTGCGGGTCGGGCTGCCCCATCCGGATCACCGAGACCATCCGCAGCACCGCGCGCACCGCCAGTGCCACCGCCACGGCGGTGACGGCGGCGGCGACAGCCGTGCTGACGATCTGGACGCTGCCCATGCCCTGGCCTCCCGGTCTGCGACGTGTCGAGCGACTGGTCGACCGCGGGGGATGCGATCGCGCCTGCAGCCTACGCGCCAGGTTACCCACTAGTAACGTGTGGGATTCCTCGCAACCAGGTGCACCGCCGTACGGACACCCTAGGCCGAGCCGACCGGACCATCACCCGCCGGTCAGGTGCGGATACGTTGAGCCGGCGCCTCCCGGGACGGAACGGGCGCCGGCACGAACCGCGCCGACCGGCCCGACAGGGCCGGCCGGCGCCGGACGACGTACGAGATCAGAGGCGGACCGGGCGGGCGGTCAACGCCAACGGGAGAGCAGGGCCAGCGAGCCGACCATGCCCCCGAAACCGATCGCAAGGTTCCAGTAACCCCAGGTGGCGACCGGGTAGGCGGTCTCGGAGAGGTAGTAGACGACCAGCCACGCGATGCCGAAGACGATCAGGCTGACCGCGGTGATCGGCAACCAGATCGGGCTAGGCTTGCGCGTCGCCGCCGTGCCCGTGGGCCGGACGTCGGTCGGCGGGGTGTACACCTTCTTCTTGCGGACCTGCGACTTCGGCACGGCGCTCCTCCTGAGGGGTGGCGATCCTCGTCCGGCCTGACAACCGGACGCAGGGGCGACGGTCCATGGCCAATAATCTTCGACAGCTAGCGTAGTCGCGAAGACCCGATCAGGCCACGAACGGGGCCAACCGGTTGCACCCGGTGAGCGGATCTGGCTAGCCGGTGGGACACGGAGCCCACACTGCGAGAGACCGACACGATCGGGAGGGCAGGTTCGGTGGAGTACACCACTGGTGGGACTTCCTGGGGCAAGGCGCTCCGCCGGGCGGTCGTCGCACTGCTGCCGCGCCGGTCGGGGAACCGACGGTCCGGCTGGTCGGCCGCTGTGCCGTTGATCGCACTCGCCGCCGGCCTGCTCTTCACCACCTCGGCGACCACCGCGAACGGCACCTCGCTGCGGGAGGACCGCCGTCCCGAGCTGGCCCAGTTGATGAAGGACCGGCGCGACCAGGTGCTCGCCAGCGAGAAGCAGGCTGCCGCCCTGCGGGCGGAGGTGGAGAAGGAGACGGAATCGCTGGCCGGCTCCGACGCGCCGGTCGCCGCCCAACGTGACCGGGCCGCCGCCGCTCGCCAGGCCGCCGGGTTCACCGCGCTGGCCGGCCCCGGCCTGGTGGTCGAGCTCAACGACGCGCCCAACCTCGGCGACGGCTCCCAGGCGGACGCGAGCAACGACGATCTCGTGGTGCACCAGGGCGACGTCCAGGCGGTGGTCAACGCGCTCTGGGCCGGTGGGGCGGAGGGCATGTCCATCATGAATGTCCGCGTGCTCGCCACCAGCGCGGTACGCTGCGTAGGAAACACCTTGTTACTACACGGGCGGGTGTATTCCCCGCCCTTCAAGATCACCGCAATCGGTGACCCCGCCGCGTTGCAGCGGGCCCTCGCCGCCTCCGAGGGCGTCCGGCTGTTCAGGGACGCCGTAGAGCACTTCCAACTCGGATACCAGGAGACAGTGGAGTCGAGCGTGACCGTGCCTGCCTTCGAGGGGTCAACCGGGCTACGTAACGCCCAGGTGCCGGGGTGAGTTCCGTGAGTGGCGACCGGGACGACGAACGGAACGGACGACATCGCGCACCGGACGCCAACGACCAGACCATCGTGATCCCACGGGTCACGAGCGCGCCGTCGGCGCCAGCCTGGCCGGACAACCCGAGCGCGCCCACCAATCCGCTGGCGGCCCCCGCACACCGGTCGGCCACCCCGGGCCAACCCGCCGCCGTGAACCCACCGGCCGCCGCCGGCCCCGGGGCCAGCCTCCAGTTCCTGCTCACCCCGGCGCCGCAGAGCCCAGCACCCGTCGACAACCCCTACCCCGACCACCCGTCGGTCGCTGGGCAGTCGGCGACCGGCGCCACGGGCTACCGGGCCTCCCGCACCGCCACCCCGTCCGGGTCGGCGACAAACCAGCAGCCGTACCCGCCGTCGGCCACTCCGGACCCGTACGCCGCCGGCACGGCGCCCGGCGGATCGCCCTCCGCCTACCGGGCGGCCTACCCGCCGTCGACGCCGTCGGAGACCGTGGCGGCCGCGCGGGCCAGGGGACCCTGGCCGGGCACCGTCGGCCCGACCGGCGTCCCGTTGAACGGTACGTCCACCGCCGGCAGCACCGGAAAGTCGTACGGGAGTGACCCGCTCGGCAACGGCTCCCTCCCGAGCGCGAGTCCGGCGCCCACCGCCGTCCCGGCGGCCACCGCCACGCCCGAGGAGACCCAGCCGATTCCGGCGGCCGTGCCGGAGCCAGCCAAGCCCACCGTGGCCCGGACTGCGCCCGAGGCGCCCCAGCGGCACCGGAGCGTCCCCACGTACGGCACGCTGGCGTCGGAACGTACCCAGCCCATCCTGGGACACTCCGGTACGCCCGCGACGCCTACCGGGGTCACCGAGCCGGCGGGGACGGAATCCGTCCCGACTCCGCCCGAGAACGCCACCATGGTCATCCCGTCGGTGCCGGTGCACGACCCGTCCAGCACCGCGCTACTGCCCACCATGACACCCCGCAAGACGCAGCCCTTCCAGCACGCGACGGCGATGCTGCCGACCGTACCCAAGGGGAGCCGGACCGACGGCAGCCCGGCGGCCGACGGCGACCCGGAGCGGGACGGCGAGGAGAAGTCCGACAACCAGGCCCGCACCCGCCGGGGTGAACGGGTGGTCAAGCTCCGCCCCCAGCGCACGGGCGAGGGCTACAAGAGCGTCTACTCGGAACTGACCCGACCGACGATCGGCTCCCGGATCCGGACCGGGCTCCGGTTCAGCGGCGAGCTGATGATCACCTTCGGGTTGGTGATCCTGCTCTTCGCCGGCTACGAGATCTGGGGCAAGTCGGTCATCGTCAACGCCCACCAGGACACCCTGAGCCAGGAGCTGGAACAGGCGTGGGAGGACGAGGGAATTCCGACCACCGATCCGACCGTCGGCCCGAGCCAGGCTCCGACCGTCGTCGCTCCGCCGAAGGCTCCGGCCGGCGGGAAGCCGATGGCCTCGATCTACATCCCGAAGCTCGACAAGAGCTGGGTGGTGGTGGAGGGCGTTACGCAGAAGGACATCCGGTACGCGCCCGGCCACTACCCGAAGACCGCCCTGCCCGGTCAGGTGGGAAACTTCTCGATCGCCGGCCACCGCAACAAGGCCACCTTCTGGCGGCTCGACGAGTTGCACGAGGGTGACGTGATCGTGGCCGAGTCGAAGACCAACTGGTACGTCTACAAGGTCACCCAGAACATCATCGTCAAGCCCAGCCAGGTCGAGGTGGTGGCGCCCGTGCCGGGCAAGCCCAAGGCCAAGGCGACCAAGGCGATGCTCACGCTCACCACCTGCAACCCGAAGTTCGACAACTACGAACGCCTGATCATCCATGCGGAGTTGGCCCGTACCCAGGCGAAGTCGGACGGGCAGCCGGAAGAGCTGAAGGGCTGAGCCGTGTACGCGTGGATCTGGCGGCGACTACCATTTGGCCTGGTCGGAAGGCTCGTCGGCTCGACCCTGCTGGTCGCGGCGACGGTGGCCCTGCTCTGGTACGTGGTCTTTCCCTGGGCCGAGCCGCTGCTGCCGTTCGACGACGTACAGGTCACCCAGGAGGACGGCGGCGCACCCGGCGGCGTCGACTCCGGTGACGACTCGAGCGTCGGCGGCGACCCGGCGGCGGAAGACGACCACTCGGTGCCGTACGACACGGACCAGAACAACACCCCTCCCCCCAGCCCGAACAGGTAACCCGATGCGCGTCCTCGTGATCGACAACTACGACTCCTTCGTCTACAACCTGGTGCAGTACCTCGGCCAGCTCGGCGTCGACTGCGAGGTACGTCGCAACGACGAGGTGGAGTTGGCCGAGATCGGCCGGATGGAGGTCGCCGGGGTGCTGCTCTCACCCGGACCGGGCACCCCGGAACGGGCCGGCATCTGCCTGGACGTGATCAGGGAGTACGCCGGACAGCTACCGATCTTCGGAGTCTGCCTGGGCCATCAGGCGATCGGGGTCGCGTTCGGGGCGACCGTCACCCGAGCGCCCGAGCTGCTGCACGGCAAGACCTCGCTGGTACGGCACAAGTCCGTCGGCGTCCTCGCCGGGCTGCCCGACCCGTTCACCGCCACCCGCTACCACTCGCTCGCCGTGTTGCCCGAGACGCTGCCGGAGGAGATCGAGGTGACCGGCTCGACCGAGTCCGGCGTGGTGATGGCGATGCGCCACCGTACGTTGCCGATCGAGGGTGTGCAGTTCCACCCGGAGTCGGTGCTGACCGAGGGCGGGCACCTGATGCTGGCCAACTGGCTGGCCGCCTGCGGGCACCCGGAGGCGCTCGACCGGGCGCCGGCCCTCGCCGCCGAGGTCGATGCACGCCGCAACGCGGCGTTTGTCACCGTCTGACAGGACCCCGCCCGCCCGCTGGTCGGCGGGCGGGCGGCGCTGTTTTGGGCTAGCGGATCCCGGTCCGGGTCGGCCGGGAACTCGGCGTCGGTGAACCCGGGGTGGCCGAACCGCCACCGCCACCGCCGCCGGCACCCGTTCCACCGGTCGGGGTCGGGGTCGTCGGCGGCCCGCCCGTCGTCGGGTTGGTGCTCGGCTCGTCCCGGGCGACCGTGATCGTGAGCGTGATCGTGGTGCCGACCTTCCGCTTCTCGTTCGCCCTGACGCTCTGCCTCTCCACCCTGCCGGCTTCGCCGGGGGCGACCTTCGTGCCGTCGACGATCTGGACCAGGAAGCCGAGATTGTCGAGCTCGTCCTCGGCCTTCTCCCGGCTGTCGCCCACCACGTTCGGCACGGTCTTGAGGTCACCGCTGGCAACCTCGACCTCGACCTTCGACCCCTTCGCCACCGAAGTGCCGGGGTCCGGGTTGAGGTCGAGAACCGTTTCAGCCGGCCGGTCGCTCGACACGTTCTTCCGTACGGCGACCAGGCCCGCCGCTTCGAGTGACTTCTTGACGTTGTCGTACGGGCTGCCGACAAGGTTCTCCGGAACCTTCACCGACTCGGGTCCGCCGCAGATCCGGATGGTGACCACGCTGTTCGCCGGGACGGTGGCCCCGGGGCCCGGCGACTGCTCGGTCACGGTGTCCTTGGCGCACTTGTCGTCGAAGACCGCCTCGCCGACCGTGGCCTGCAGCCCCTGTTTCTGGAGGGCCGCAGCCGCGGCGGCCTGCGACTGTCCGCGTACCTCCTGGACCTGAACGGAGTTCGCGTTGTTGCCGTTGCCCCGAAGCACCAGACCGGCGGCCAGCGCGATCACGGCGAGCACACCGAGCCCGCTGAGCGTGGCGAGAACCCAGGCCGAGGCGCGGCGCCGACGGGCGTCGCCGACCCGGGCCGGTGCCGGTCGCGGACCGCCGGCACCCGGACGGATCACACCGCCCGGCGGCAGCATGGCCGTCTCGTCCTCACGCATCACCGGGGTGGCCATGACCGGTCGGCCGGCGGCGGCCCGGAGCAGGTCCGCCCGCATCTCGCCAGCACTCTGGTAGCGGTTGAGCGGGTTCTTCGAGAGCGCCTTGAGCACGATCGCGTCGATCGGCGGCGTGACGTCCCGGTTGATGTCGCTCGGTGCCGGCGGATCTTCCCGTACGTGCTGGTAGGCCACGCTGACCGGGCTGTCACCGACAAACGGCGGGTGGCCGCAGAGCAGCTCGAAGATCACACAGCCGGCGGCGTAGACGTCCGAGCGGGCGTCCACCGGCTCGCCCCGGGCCTGCTCCGGGGAGAGGTACTGCGCGGTACCGATGACGGCGCTGGTCTGTGTCATGGTGGTGGCACCGCTGGCCAGGGCCCGCGCGATACCGAAGTCCATGACCTTGACCTGACCGTTCAGGGTCAGCATCACGTTGCCGGGCTTGATGTCCCGGTGGATGATCCCGTGCCGGTGGCTGAACTCCAGCGCGGCGCAGATGTCGGCGGAGATCTCCAGGGCGCGCCGCGGCATCAGCCGCCCCTCGGCGGCCAGCACCTCCTTCAGGGTGCGCCCGTTCACGAACTCCATCACGATGAACGGCAACGTCTCGCCGGTGGGGGCGATCTCCTCGCCGGTGTCGTAGACGGCGACGATGGCCGGGTGGTTGAGGGATGCCGCGTTCTGGGCCTCACGGCGGAACCGCATCTGGAAGGTCGCATCCCGGGCCAGATCGGTACGAAGCATCTTGATCGCGACATCTCGGCCGAGCCTGAGGTCGCGCCCCCGGTGCACCTCGGCCATGCCGCCATAGCCGAGCAGCTCGCCGACCTGATACCTGCCACCCAGCAGGCGGGCCTGCGCAGTCATCGCGTCTGTCGTCCTTCGCTCATCTGGGTCACCCGGGCGCCGTACTCGGCCCGCTCTATCCGACGGTACGGCGCGTACTGCGAAACGTCGCGTTCGTTGACTCTCTGCAAGCTAGACGTAACGGGCCGCAAGCTGCCATTGCTGGCGGCGTTGCTCTTCGTCACCCAATAGGAAATCACGCCGGAACAGATCAGCACCACGAGCCCCAGCACCACCGCGAGCGCGACCACCAGCGACCGGTTGGCCGGCGACTGGGGTCGGGCCGTCGCGGCCGGCGCCGGAGGGTGGACGTAACCGGGTGCCTGCGGCGCCCGGGGCGACGGTACGGCAGCCGCACCCCGGTGGTAACCCGCCGGTTGGGCCGCCGTGGCAGGCGAGCCGGTCGGGCGCGGTGGCATCGGGGCGGCACCGGCCGGCGCCACCCGGGTGGAGCCGGGACCGAGCGGGGGCGGACCGGGCGGCCCCGAAGTCGGACCGGTGACCGGCGAACCCGGCGGCATCGAGCCGGGGTGACCGCCCGGCCAGCCCGGCTGCCCGGGGCCGGGCTGCGCGGGGTGCCCGCCGGGCCGGGCGGGCGGCACGGAGGCCGGGTTCACCGACGGTCGCATCGGTGGCGCCGGGGTGGCGGCCTGTCGGGCCACCGCCGCCAGGGCCGCCGCGGTCGGCCACCGGGCTGCCGGGTCCTTTGCCAGCGACCGCTCGACGATCGCCCGCACGGCGGGCGGGATGTCGGCGGGCAACGGCCGGGGTGTGTCCCGTACGTGCTGCATGGCGATGTCGAGCGGGTTCTCGCCCTCGAACGGCCGCCGACCGGAAAGGCACTGGTAGGCCACCACACCGAGGGCGTACACGTCCGAGGCGGGCGACGCGGTCCCCCCGGTGGCCTGCTCGGGAGAGATGTAGGAGGCGGTGCCGAGAACCGACCCGGCGGCGGTGAGCTGCCCGACCATCGCCGAGCGGGCGATACCGAAGTCGGTGAGCACCAGCGTGCCGTTCGGCCGGACCAGCAGGTTGCCGGGCTTCACGTCGCGGTGGACGATGCCCTTCTCGTGCGCCGCGTGCAGCGCGTCGGCGGCCTGCGCCACCAAGGCCATGGTCCGCGCCGGGGTGAGCCGGCCGACCCGGCCCAGGGTCGTCGAGAGGGCGTCGCCCTCGATGTACTCCATGACCAGGAAGGCGATCTGCTGGTCACTGCCGTAGTCGTAGACGTCCACCACACCGGGGTGGTTGATGGTCGCCATGGTCCGTGCCTCGCCCCGGAAACGCTCGGCGAAACCCGGCTCGTCCAGCAGCGCGGGGAGCAGGATCTTCACCGCAACGGTACGGCCGAGCACCTCGTCCGTACCGCGCCAGACGTCGCCCATACCGCCGCCGGCGATCCGCTCGTCGAGCCGGTAGCGGTTACCGAGCAGGACTCCCGGGCTCAGCATCTACTTGCCTCCCCCATCCTGGATGACCGCCTGCATGATCTCCTTGGCGATCCGGGCGGCCTCGGAACTGCCGCCACTGCCCGCCGTCTCCAGGAACACCGCGACGGCGGAGATCGGCTTGCCGTCCTTCATCGTGAATCCGATGAACCAGCCGTGGTCCTTGACCGTCGGGTCGGACTGGGCCGTACCGGTCTTGCCGCCCACCTGGTAGCCGCTGATCCGGGCCGCCTTGCCGGTGCCGTTCTGGACCACGCTGATCATCATTTCCCGCAGCGTGGCGGCGACCGGCTCGCTGACCGACTGGCGCAGTTCGCGCGGGTCGGCGGTGTAGTAGTCGGTGGTCCGGTCCGGACCCAGCAACTGCTGCACCAGGTACGGACGCATCTGGCTGCCGTTGTTCGCCACGGCCGCGGCGATCATGGCGCCTTCCAGCGGGCTCATCTTGACGTCGAACTGCCCGATCGCCGACTGGGCCAGGGCCGCCGGGTCGTCCCCGCCGTCCGGGTTCTTGATCTCGCCGGTCTGGCTGGCCGCGGTGGCGATGCCGTTCTCGTCGAGCCGACCGACGGTGAGGTCGTCGTCGCCGAACCCGAACGCCGCCGCCTTTTCCTTGATCTTGTCCGCGCCGAGCGTGACCGCGAGCTGGGCGAAGCCGGTGTTGCACGACTCGGTGAGCGCGTCCATCAGCGTCACCTCGGCCTCCGGGCAGATGCTCGGGGCGGCGTTGCGGATCGGGGTGCCGGAGGTCGGCGCGGTGTAGCTCGGACCGGCCGGGATCTTGCTGTCCTTGGTGTAACCGTTCTCCAGCGCCGCGGCGGCGTCGATCACCTTGAAGGTCGACCCGGGTGGCGCCAGCTCGGAGAGCGCCCGGTTGTTCAGCGGCTTGTTCGGGTCGTTGTTGAGTGCGGCGTACGCGTTCGACGCCGCCTCCGTGTCGTGGCTCACCAGCACGTTCGGGTCGAAGCTGGGCATCGAGACCAGCGCCTGCACCGCCCCGGTCGCCGGGTTCAACGCGATCGCCGCGCCCTTGGTGGCACCGACCTTGTTCTTGGTCATCTCTTCGAACGCGGTCTGCTGGGCCCGCCGGGAGAGGGTCAGCAGCACGTTGCCACCGGCCGTCTGGTCCCCGGTGAAGAGGTCCCGGACCCGGTCGCCGAAGAGCTGGTCGCTGGTGCCGGCGAGGAAGTCGTTCTCGCTCCGCTCGATACCGGTCGGTCCGATGTTGACCGGCTGGTAGCCGAGCACGTGCGCGTACATCGGGCCGTCGACGTACGAGCGAAGGAACTTCAGCTTGCCGCTCGTCTCCTTGCTGCTGGCCAGAGCGGTGCCACCGGCCTCGATGTTGCCACGCTTGCGGTCGTACTGCGCGACCTGGACCCGGCCGTTGTAGTCGCTGGTGCGGTAGTCGTCGGCCTTGTAGCCCTGGACCCAGTTGAGGTTCACGAAGAGCAGGCCGAACAGGACCATGACGACCATGCCGACCCGCCGCAGGGGAGCGTTCATGGTCGGATCACCTCCGTTGTCGCGCCGTGCAGTTGGGCCGGCGGTGTTCCGCCGGACCCGCCCCCGGGGCGCGCGGACGAGGAGCCGTCCACCGGCCGCCGACCCGCGTCGGAGACCCGCAGCAGCAACGCCACCAGCAGCCAGTTCGCCATCAGTGACGAGCCACCGGCGGAGAGGAACGGCGTGGTCTGACCGGTCAGCGGGATGAGCTTGCTGATCCCACCGACGATCACGAAGACCTGTAGTCCGAGCGTGAAGGCAAGACCACCGGCGAGCAGCTTGCCGAACGAGTCGCGTACGGCGAGTGCGGCGCGCAGACCCCGCTCGACGATCAGCAGGTAGACCACCAGCAGCGCGGTCAGCCCGAAGAGGCCGATCTCCTCACCCATGCCGGCGAAGATGAAGTCGTTGTGCACCTCGGGCACCTCGGTCGGCTGGCCACCGCCCGGTCCGGCGCCGAAGAGACCTCCGGTACCGAGCCCGAGTAAGCCTTGGACGAGTTGATAACCGTCGTCGTACGGCTTCTCGAACGGGTGCAGCCAGATCTCGGCCCGCAGGTAGAAGTTCGCGAACGGTCCGCCGACCGTACTACCCAGGAAGTACGCCAGGAAGGCGCCGCCGAAGAAGAGCAGCAAACCGATGATCAGCCAGCTCACCCGCTCGGTGGCGATGTAGAGCGTCACCACGAACATGCCGAAGTAGAGCAGCGAGGTGCCGAGGTCCTTCTCGAAGATCAGGACCATCAGGCTGACCAGCCAGACCCCGATCACCGGCCCGAGGTCCCGGCCGCGCGGGAAGTCGATGCCGAGGAACCGGCGGCTCGCCAGCGACAGCACCTCCCGCTTGCGGACCAGGTAGTAGGCGAAGAAGACCAGCAGGGCCAGCTTGGCGAACTCGCCGGGCTGGATGGAGAAGCCGCCGATCATGATCCAGAGCTTGGCCCCGTTGATCTCCGACATGCTCCTGGGCAGGACCGCCGGCAGCATCACCAGCACGATGCCGGCGAGGCCGAGCGTGTACGCGTACCGCGAGATGGCCCGGTGGTCCCGGACCAGCACCAGCAGACCGGCGGCGAGGATGACCGCGGCCAGGGTCCAGGCCAGTTGCCGGCCACCGGTGCCCGCGAAGATCGCGAAGTCCGGCCGCTCCTCGGGCTTCACCTCGGCCAGGTCGAGCCGGCGCAGGAAGCCCACACCGAGCCCGTTGATCAGTGCCACCGCCGGCACCAACACCGGGTCGGCGTACGGCGCGAGGTAGCGGATCACCAGGTGCAGGGCGAGGAAGACCACGGTCAGCGACGCGGTCGGCACCCAGAAGTCCAGCGTGACCGTGTCGAGCATGTTCGCCTCGACCGTGGCCGCGTAGACCAGCACCAGCGCCATCGCCAGCAGGAGTAGCGCCAGTTCCGCGTTGCGCCGGGACGAGGTGTCCCGGACGCGCGGCATCTCACCCGTGACTGCGGGCGCTGGTGGCGGTCCGACTGGGGCAGTCACCTTGGATCCCTCGGATCGTTCGATCTCACGGTCACTCGGGCGACCGGCATCCCGCCGGATCGGGAGTGGCCGGCGGAAGAGTGTCGGACGGTAGGACGTCGGTGCCACCGCTGTCGCTGGGAGCGACAGCGGTGCCGGTCGGCTGGACCGCACTCGCCGTGACGCTCGGCGCCCCGGCACTCGGCGACCCGGGAGCGCTCGGCGTCGGGCTGCCGGCCGGCGGTGCGGCGGGTGGCGTCGGAACCGCAGGGGCGTCGGCCGAGGCCGTCGGGCTCGGCGGGCAGGTCGGCTTCAGATTCGGGTTGCCCGGCTCATCGACGGTCAACTCGGAGAGCAGCCGCTCGGCGTCCGGCTCGTTCTTGGCTACGATCCCCTGCTTGACCTGCTCCTGCGCGGCGTTGGTCAGGTCGTTGAGCTCGGCCCGACTGGTCGCGTGCACGCTGGAGAGGTTGAGACCGGCGATCTGGCCGGGAACACCCCGGAAGACGGCGAGTTGCCCCGAATCGGTGGCACCCACGTAGTACTGCCGCTGGCTGTAGCTCCAGCCGCCCCACAGACCCGCACCGAGGATGCCGGCCAGGGCGATCAACTGCACCGCCGTACGCAGTGGTCGGCGCCGGGGCCGCTCCGGGTCGTCCTCGCCGCCCGACGGGCTGGCCGCCGGTTCGGGAGTAGCCGGACGGGGCGGGCTCAGCGCGGAGGCACGAGCCGCCGGGGTCGAGTCGTCCGCCGAGGTCGCCATGCCCCGGTCACGGGCGGCGGCACCGCCGACGATCGGCGTGGCCTCGAGGATGTCCTGGTCGGTGGCGTCGGCGATGACCACGGTGATGTTGTCCGGACCGCCGCCACGGAGGGCGAGCTGGACCAGCCGCTCGACACACTGCTGCGGGTCGGTGTACTCCCGCAGGGTCTGCCCGATCGTCTCGGCGCTCACCACGCCGGAGAGACCGTCGCTGCAGATCAGGTAGCGGTCACCGGGAAGCACCTGCCGGACCGAGTACTCCGGGTCGATGTCGCGTCCGTCGAGCGCCCGGGTGAGCAGCGACCGCTGCGGGTGACTGCTCGCCTCCTCCAGGGTGATCCGGCCCTCGTCGACGAGCATCTGGACGTAGGTGTCGTCCTTGGTGATCTGGGCGAACTCCCCGTCGCGGAGCAGGTAGGCACGGGAGTCACCGATGTGCACCATGCCGATCTTGCTGCCGGAGAAGAGCGTCGCGGTCAGGGTGGTGCCCATTCCCTCCAGGTGAGGGTTGGCGTCCACCGTGTCGCGCAGTTGTTGGTTGGCGGTGTCGACGGCAGAACGCAACGCGTCGACCAGGGCGTCACCGGGGACGTCCTCGTCGAGCGGCGCCATCGCACCGATGACAATGTTGCTGGCGACGTCACCGGCGGCCATGCCGCCCATGCCGTCCGCCACGGCGAGTAGCCGCGGACCGGCGTAGACGGAGTCCTGGTTTCCGTCTCGGATCAGACCGCGGTCGCTGTGGGCCGCATAGCGCAGGGTCAGAGTCATGGCCGTAACTCGAGAGAAGTGCGGCCGATCCGGATCGGCACGCCGAGGGGGACGGGGGTTGGTCCGGTGACCTTAGCGCGATCGAGGTATGTGCCGTTAGTCGAGCCGAGATCCTCGACGAACCACTGACCGGAACGGGGCACCAGCCGGGCGTGTCGGGCCGAGGCGTAATCGTCGGTAATCACCAACGTGGAGTCCTCAGCACGACCGATGGTGATCTGCCCCTCGCCAAGGGTGATCCTGGTGCCGGCCAACTGGCCGGCGGTGACGACGAGCTGATGGGCTGCCCGGCCGCGCTTCACCTTCGCCGGCTTGCCCTGGGCCGTCACCGCGCCGACACCACGTGGCGCGGCGACCAGGCGACTGGACCGGGCACCGGCGAAGAGGTCTCGGCGGATGACCCCCACCACGGTGAAGACGAAGATCCAGAGCAGGACGATGAACCCGAACCGGGCGACGGTGATGACGAAGGGCGCCAAGTCTTTAGCCGTCCACTCGGAACGTCAGCGTGGTCGTCCCGAGTTGCACCATGTCGCCGGGGTTGAGCGCCACTGCGGAGACCCGCTGGCCGTTGACCATCGTCCCGTTGGTGGATCCCAGATCCGTGAGGACAACCTGGGCACCGTCGAAGTCGAGCCGAGCGTGCCGCCGGGAGATGCCGACGTCGGGCAGGCGCAGGTTGGCCTGGTCGCCCCGGCCGATCACGGTCGAGCCCATCTGCAACGGGTAGCTACGCCCGTCGCCGGAGACCAGCCGGACGTTGCGCCCACCGCCGCCGTGGCCGGGCGGCGGGCCGTAGCCGCCACCCTGCTGCTGGTCGTACGGCGAGTAGCCGCCACCGGGGCCGGGCTGGTCGTAGCCCTGCTGCTGCTGCACCGGGGCGACGTCGCCGCCGGTGTAGACCTCGGCGGTGACCCGGAACATGCCGGTGTCGAGGCCGTCGCCGCGCTCGATCTCGACGATGACGTCGCCGTAGACCGTCCACGCCTGTTCGCCGATGAACTCGGCCTGCGACTGGGCCAGCTCCTGGGCCAGCGCGGCAGCGTACGGCGCGAGCCGGCTGTGGTCGTAGGGCGAGAGATCGATCACGTAGCGGTTGGGCACAAGAGTGCGCCCACCAGCCAGGATCGCCTTGTGCGCCTCCGCCTCCCGCTGCATCGCGTTGAGGATCTCCACAGGGTGGACGACCCCCTTGAACACCTTGGCGAAGGCCCCTTCTACCAGGCCTTCCAGACGCTTCTCGAAGCGTTGCAGCACGCTCACCGGCTCCTCCTCGGGTCCCGAGGACATGATGGTATCCGGCCGCCGCACACGTGGCTTGCACGCCGCTCGGCCGTCCGCTGCCGACCCGCACCTGAGGGTCGGAGTCCTCGTGCTAGTGTTCCATGCGCCGCGAGCGGTAACGCCAACGGTCGCAGTACGAACAGCGTAGTATGTCCCGGCGTCGGTCGAAGACCTGGCCGGGATAACCTGAAGTTGGTAGGGCCCACGCACGACGGTGGGGGCGGTGCTAATCTGCCTCGGCGTCGCGTTTGGGGGAGTGGCGGAATGGCAGACGCGCACGGTTCAGGTCCGTGTGCCCGAAAGGGCGTGGGGGTTCAACTCCCCCCTTCCCCACCAACTACGAAGGGCCTCGCGTTATCGCGAGGCCCTTCGTCCGTCTCTGGGCGCGAATGCCCGGACTTGGACGGCACCGAGTTATGCTCCGATGGTTTCCGCTGCCGAAGATTCTGGAGTGTCGTGTGAGTGTCGCGTTGGTGACCGGATCAGGCGGTCTGATCGGCTCCGAGGCGGTCCGGCACTTCGCCGGTCTCGGTCTCGACGTGGTGGGCATCGACAACGACATGCGCCGCCAGTTCTTCGGCGCCGAGGCCTCCACCGCTTGGAACGTGCTCCGCCTGACCAGCGAGCTCGGCGGGTCGTACACCCATCGGGACACCGACATCCGCGACCGGGACGGGCTGGCGGAGATCTTCCGCCGCTACGGCCGGGAGATCTCGGTGGTGATCCACACGGCCGCGCAGCCGTCCCACGACTGGGCGGTCCGGGATCCGTTCACCGACTTCGACGTCAACGCCGGTGGCACGCTCAACATGCTGCAGAACGTGCGGGAGCACTGCCCCGAGGCGCCGTTCATCCACTGCTCGACGAACAAGGTCTACGGCGACCGGCCGAACAGCCTGCCCCTCACCGAGCAGGCGACCCGCTGGGAGATCGACCCGGCGCACCCGTACGCGGACGGGATCAAGGAGGACATGTCGATCGACGGCACCCTGCACTCCGTCTTCGGCGCCTCCAAGGTCGCCGCCGACGTGATGGTGCAGGAGTACGGCCGCTACTTCGACATGCGTACCGCCTGCTTCCGAGGTGGCACGCTGACCGGGCCGGCGCACTCCGCCACCGAACTGCACGGATTCCTCGCGTACGTGATGCGCTGCAACATGGAACGCCGGACGTACAAGATTTTCGGGTACAAAGGCAAGATGGTGCGTGACGCGATCCACAGCCACGACGTGGTCAACGCGTTCGAGGCGTTCTACCGCAATCCGCGCTCGGCTGCGGTCTACAACCTCGGCGGGGGGCGGCACTCGAACTGCTCCCACCTGGAGGCGTTCGCGCTGGCCGAGCAGATCTCGGGCGAAGAGATGATCACCGAGTACCGCGAGGCGAACCGGGTCGGCGATCACCAGTGGTGGATCGGGTCCAACGCGTCCTTCCAGGCCCACTACCCCGACTGGAAGCAGATCTACGACGTGCCGATGATCCTCCGGGAGATCTACGAGGCCAACGTGGACAAGTGGATACCGCAGTCATGATCGCCGGCTGTCGGGCCGAACCTGTCAGCTCACTCACGGGGTTCACAGCGCCACGCGGCGCAGCGAGGAACCGCGATGATCTTCCAAGGTAAGCGCAACGTCCTGGGCGTACTCGTGGACGTGATCGACTACGACGCCGCCGCGGACCAGGTGGTCACGGCCGCCCGGGAACGCCGGCCCTTCGCGCTCACCGCGCTGGCCGTACACGGTGTGATGACCGGCGTGCTCGACCCGCCGCACAACCGTCGACTCAACTCGTTCGACGTGGTCACGCCGGACGGCCAGCCGGTGCGCTGGGCACTCAACCTGCTGCACCGGGCCGGGCTGACCGACCGGGTCTACGGTCCGACCCTCACGCTGCACGTCCTCGCCCGGGCCGCCGACGAGGGTCTGCCGGTCTACCTGTACGGCTCGACCGAGGAGACCCTGGCCCGGCTGGTGCCGGCGCTGGAACGGCTCTTCCCCGCACTGAAGTTCGCCGGGGTGGAGCCGTCCAAGTTCCGCCAGGTGCAGCCCGGCGAGGAGCACGAGATCGCGGACCGGATCCGCAACTCCGGTGCCCGGGTGGTGCTGGTCGGTCTCGGTTGTCCCCGGCAGGAGGTCTTCGCGTACGCGATGCGCCCGCTGCTGGACATGCCGCTGCTCGCCGTCGGCGCCGCGTTCGACTACCACGCCGGGCTGCTGCGCAAGCCGCCCCCGTGGATGCAGCGGGCCGGGCTGGAGTGGCTGTGGCGACTCGGCCTGGAGCCGAAACGCCTCTGGCAGCGCTACCTGGTGCTGAATCCCGCCTACCTGGCCCGACTGACGGCCCAGCGGACAAAGCTCTGGAAGGCGACACCGCCGCCACCGGCAACGGAGCCGCCGCCGACCTTCTCGGTCTGAGTCAACCGACCTCGACCGACGCCCCGGCGCTCGGTCGATTCGCGGTGCCCGTCGGGCGCCGGAGTCGACCCGAGCGCCGGGGCGTCGGCTTTGTCGGCAGCGCCCCTACCAGCCCTCTCGCTCATCGTCTCGGTCGCGCCCGAGTTCACCCCTGGCTCTTGGGCAAGCGCTTTCCTATGCTGGGCGGATGATGAGGAGCGACGACGAGCTGACCCCGGCCCGACTGATCCCCAAGATCGAACGGCTCTGGGCGCTCTCCGCCGAGAAGATCGATTCGATCGAGCAGAGCTGCCCGCCCGGCTCACCGTCGCCGGTGTTCACCGTCGACGGCCGCTACACCGCGCGGGGGTGGACCGAATGGACCCAGGGCTTCCAGTACGGCTCCGCGCTGTTGCAGTACGACGCAACCGGTGAACGCCGGTTCCTCGACCTCGGCCGGGACCGGACCGTGGCGGTGATGGCCAGCCACGTCAGCCACATCGGCGTACACGACCACGGGTTCAACAACGTCAGCACGTACGGCAACCTGTGGCGGCTGATGGGCGAGGGGCGGATCCCGGCCGACCAGGGCGAGCGGCACTTCTACGAGCTGGCGCTGAAGCTGACCGGTGCGGTCCAGGCGGCCCGCTGGCGTGACACCGCCGACGGCACGGGGTACATCTACTCCTTCAACGGCCCGCAGTCGCTCTTTGTCGACACCATCCGCTCCTGCCGGGCCCTCGGCGTCTCGCACCTGCTCGGCCACGTACTGATGGGTGAGCGGGACGAGCGGATCTCGCTGCTCGGCCGGCTGATCGAGCACGCCACCAACACCGCCCGGTGGAACGTCTTCTACGGCGAGGGCCGGGACGGCTACGACATCCCCGGACGTACGGCGCACGAGTCGATCTTCAACGTCAACGACGGCAGCTACCGGTGCCCGAGCACCCAGCAGGGCTACTCCCCGTTCAGCACCTGGACCCGGGGACTGGCCTGGGCCATGCTCGGCTTCCCCGAGCAACTGGAGTTCCTCGCCACCCTGCCGGACGAGGCGTTCGAGCCGTACGGCGGGCGGGCCGAGGTCGAGGCGACCCTGCTCCGCGCCGCGATCGCGACCTGCGACTTCTACCTGGCCCACACCCCGGTCGACGGCGTTCCCTACTGGGACACCGGCGCGCCGGGGCTGGTCCGGCTCGGCGACTACCTGGAGCACCCGGCGGACCCGTACAACGGGTACGAGCCGGTCGACTCCTCGGCCGCCGCGATCGGTGCCCAGGGGCTGCTCCGGCTCGGCCGGTACCTCACCTCGCTCGGTCGGACGGCCGAGGGGCAGCGCTACTGGCAGGCCGGACTGACCGTCTGCGACACGATCTTCGACGAGCCGTACCTGAGCACGGAGAGCCGGCACCAGGGGCTGCTCCTGCACTCGGTCTACCACCGGCCGAACGGCTGGGACCACGTGCCGGCCGGGCAGCGGGTGCCGAACGGCGAGTCGAGCATGTGGGGCGACTACCACGCCCGGGAGCTGGCCCTGTACGTCCAACGGGTGGCCCGGGACGAGCCGTACTACACGTTCTTCGGCAAGGCCGGGACGACGGTCGTACCGGCGCTCGCGGCGCCGGCCGGGACGGCGCTGGTGGGCCGGTGACCGGGCGGCGGGTCGCGGTCGTCACCGGTGGATCGCGTGGAATCGGGCGCGGCATCGTGCTCTCGCTCGCGGAGGCCGGCTACGACCTGGTGGTCAACTACGCGAGCAACGCCGAAGCGGCCCGGGAGGTCGGCAAGGAGGTCGAGTCGCGTGGCGGGCGGGCCCACCTGGTCCGCGCCGACGTGTCGCGGCGGGCCGACCGCCAGCGCCTGGTCGACGAGACCGTCAACACCTTCGGCCGGCTCGACCTGCTGGTCAGCAACGCGGGCGTGGCGCCGAACGTACGGGCCGACCTGCTGGAGGCGGAGGAGGAGTCCTTCGACCGACTGATCGAGATCAACCTGAAGGGGCCGTACTTCCTGGTCCAGCTCGCCGCCCGAACGATGATCGAGCAGCAGACCGCCGGTGTCGTGACCAACCCGAAGATCGTCATCGTCTCGTCGATCAGCGCCTACACGGCCAGCGTGAACCGTGGCGACTACTGCGTCAGCAAGGCCGGGCTGGCGATGACCGCCCGCCTCTACGCGTCCCGGCTGGCCGAACACGGAATCAACGTGTACGAGATCCGGCCGGGTGTCATCGAGACGGACATGACCGGCGGGGTGAAGGACCGGTACGACGACCTGATCTTCAACCAGGGGCTGACCCCGATCCGTCGCTGGGGCCAGCCCGACGACGTCGGCCGGGCCGTGGCGGCGGTCGCGACCGACCTGCTGCCGTTCAGCACCGGACAGGTCATCGACGTCGACGGTGGCTTCCACCTGCGCACCCTCTAGCCGGCCGGACCACCCGGGCTACCCCTACTGGACGGAATCCGGGGGTGGCCCGGGGCGCGGCCCTGATTCCCCGGTCGCCACTTCGGGCAAGACTCGTCTCATGGATCCCGACCTGGTCGTCCTGCTCGCGGTGGCCACCGTCTGGCTCACCGCCGGTGTCGTCGCGGACGGACTGCCGCAACTGGACAGTCCCCGGGCGATGCGTCGGCGTACCACCTGGCTGCTGGGGCTCACCGTGACCGGGCTGGCGGCAACGGCCACGCTCGGACTTGCCGCGCTGGTGGCCTCGGGTCCGACGGTGGCGGACCGGGCACCGCTCGCGGTGGTTCTGCCCGCCATTCCGGCCACGGCCGTGGCGCTGTCGACCGTACGCCGGCTGCGTCGCCTCCGGGCTGGTGCCGGTGCCTTCGCGGCGGCACCGGACGCCCCGGTCCCACCCGCGCTCCGGGCCGGCGCCGCGCATCCGATGATCGCGCTCCCGCTACAGGTCGCCGGGCTGGTGGCGCTGCCCGCGCTGCTCTCCGCGACCCCGCTCGTCCCGGCCGCCGCGCCCGCACTGACCGGGCTCGCGCTCACCGTGGGCCTGGCCACGGTGAGCACCATCGGCGTACGGCACGCGCTGCGTCACAATCGCCTGGCCGAGGGCTCGATAACGGTACGACCGAGCGCTCGGGCAACCTCAGCGCGGTCGACCGGAGTCCTGCACGTATAGCAACTCGAGAATTGCCCGAGCCGCCTCGAACCACCGGTCCAACCATTCCTGCCGGGGCAACGAGCCCTTTGACGGCAATTCGAGGAGCAGCCCTCGCAACAATGGGTGATCGACCAGTGACTCGGCCTGGGGCTCGGCCCAGTCCGGCGGGGGGTACACCGGCTCGGTGAGTCCGCCCAGATCGAGCGACGGCAGTTTCGGCGGCCGATCGACCGTACCGACCGGTCCCAGGTCGGTCACCCCGCCGTCGTGCGAACCGAGGTCCTGACCGGGGGGTCCGTCGTCGGCCAGTACGCCGTCGCGTCGGGCACCCCGGTACTTGCCGCCGAGCCGCTCGGTCTTCGCCGAACCATTGCCCAGATTCTCCGCACCAATCGTCATCCGTCTCGCCTGCCTCGCTCCGTCGCGAACCCGCGCGGCGGGTTGGCCCAGCCGGTGCCGCGCCGCCTGGTACAACGACGCGGGACTTCGCTGGCGACGGCGTACGTCCGATCAATGGCCCAGCAGACCCGCGATGACCTGCGGCGGAGCGTCAGCGGCAGGCTGAACCGAGCCGCTGGCCGACGGTGGCGGGCGAGGGCTCGGACGGTGTTGTGGCCGAGCGCCCCGTCGGGGTGTGTCCTACCTGGGGCCCCCAGACCGGTCGTACGTGGACCGATCACTCGCCGGAAGAGTCCGCCGGACATGGTGAGCGCGGGCACCCGTCGGGTGTCCGCGCTCGATGTGGCCCGCGTCGTACGTTCAACTAGTCCAGGTCGAACTCGCCGTCCTTGGCGCCGCCGACGAAGGCGTCCCACTCGTCCGGCGTGAAGATCAAGGCTGGCCCGGCCGCGTTCTTCGAGTCACGAACGGCGATCGCGCCACTCACGAAGGCCACCTCGACGCAGTTGTCACAGTTCGGCCCGCTGCGCGAGCTCTTGAACCAAGCTGCACGGATGAGGTCTACGCGAAACCCCTTTGTCTCCACTTCCACAATGGCTCCTCTGCCAGACTTGCGATCAGAGCTACCGAATCCTCCGGACGGATCGCCGCAGCTCGAATATGGTCGAAAATAAAGGCGTACTTCTGCAATTCCTCGACCTTTTCCAGGAAGAGCCCACCCGTGGCATTTTCGGCATACACCACCGGCGGGTCGCCCGGTTCCGGAAAGTCGAGAATCGTGAAGGTGCCGTCCATGCCGGCATGCGCACCGACGTCGAACGGCAGGATCTGGATCGTCACATTCGGCTGATCGGCCGCTTCCACCAGCCGCTTCAGCTGGCCACGCATGACCTCGTCGCCGCCGACCGGCCGACTCACCACCGTCTCATCGAGCACCACCCACACGTCGATCGGATCGTCTTGGCTCAGTAACGACTGACGACTCAACCGGACACGGACGCGCTGCTCGACTTCCTCGGCGGTGATGTCCGGCCGGGCCGACCGGATCATCGCCTTGGCGTAGTCCTCGGTCTGCAACAGACCCGGCACGACCTGCTGCTCGTACGCCCGGATCGACCCGGCGGCGGCCTCGAAGCCGACGTACGCGCTGGTCAGGACGGTGCTGTAGGAGGCCCACCAACCCTTCTGCCGCGCTTCCCGGGCGATCTGCAGCAGGTCCTCGCTCTCGGCACCGACGATGCCGTAAATGGTGATCATGTCGCGGACATCGCGAACCGTGGCAGTGGTATGACCTGTCTCAATACGTGAGATCTTGGATTGCGAGCATTCCAACCGCTCGGCAACCACCTCGATTGTCACTCCGGCCGCCTCCCGGAGCCGACGCAACTCGGCTCCCAGACGACGGCGACGGATTGTCGGGCTCCGGCGCTCGGCCACCAGGTCACCTCCGGTCGATCGCGCACGAGTTCAGCCCACCGCGGTGCGCGACCATGGGGCGGCGGGCGATCGAGTTCGCGGCAGGAAATACCTACGTGTCAGCCGGCCGCGACGGCGGAGACCGGCCCCAGTCTGCCGCGTCCACACGCGACACTTCAAGCATCCGGACACCCGGCACGCAAGAGCCACGGTGCAACTTGCATTGATCACGCTCTTGGTGCACCCTGTGCGTATGGCTCGGGTCACTCAGCGTTTCGATCTAGCGGAGCGGGGCAACGCTCCTCCCTCCGCAGTAGACCGCGGCGGTCACCGCGCCACCACCCCAGCCAGGCGCGCTCCGGGGTAATGGTCCCCGCCGCTGTACGCCGTACGACTACGGCGGCTGGCGCGTTCCCGGAGCCGACGGGTGTTGGCCGGGCCAACGAACAGTGCCGACACGGGTTGGACAAACGGCCCGACCAACACCCTTGTCCCGGCGCTGCGGGCGGCGGGACACCGCGCGTACGTCCCGCACCACCCGGACGCGCGGAAAGCCACCAGCTCAACAGTCCAGCCACGGTCAGTTCGGACAGGAGTCGATGTGCT
Organism: Micromonospora sp. NPDC050397; assembly: GCF_044901685.1. NCBI lineage: Bacteria > Bacillati > Actinomycetota > Actinomycetes > Micromonosporales > Micromonosporaceae > Micromonospora > Micromonospora sp. NPDC050397. The sequence goes on along the minus strand of NZ_JBJDPS010000005.1, from coordinate 250,243 downwards.
TCCTCCCCGCTCAGGTGACGTCCTCCAGGTGACCCGCGCGGCAAGCGTGCAGTTCGCCGAGCCAATCCTCTTCCGGGTGATCCGGGCACACGACTGGCCCACCTACGACGGCTGGATCTGGCTCGACGGGTACGAGCTGAACGGTGCCCTGGACGCGGTCGCCCGGCGGTCGATCTTCGTACAGCTCGAAGGGCTCCGGGTGGTCCGGCTGACGGCACCCGCGGCGCGACACCTCAACGCCGGACCACGCCCCATGGCAACCTCGCGCAACTCCGCCGCGGTCCGGGTGCGGGTGGGCTAGTCCCTACCGCGGACGACTGGGCTGACCAGTCGAAACGCACGCCGTACGGTGTGCTCCGACCCGGTGACGCATCCGGCTGTTCCGACGGCGGCGGCCCGTAGGTCGCCATAGACTCGGGGCGACCGGCAAGCTCGGGCAAGCGATGGGCGTACCGGTCACCCACCCGTCACGAGGCACCGAACCGCAGGGGTGGCCATGGCCACGAAGTCCAGCGTTCGACACCGCCCGGAGTCGCGAATAGCGCTCGTCGTCATCCTGGCCGCACTGCTCGGCGGCGCGACGGCGGGATGTGCCGCCGCCGAGGAACAGCGCGGCGGTCCTTCCGTCTCGCCGACGTCCTTGCCACCCGCTCCCCGACTGGCACGCGGCACCGCCCTGCCGTCGTACCCGCTGTCGGATCGAATCCCGCCGCCTTCGCCGGGCGAGTGGTCGCTACCACTGCCACCCTCGGCCGAGACCAGCCGCCCCGGAACGGACCAGGACGCGCTGCCGTGGACGCCGGACCCGCCCGCCGCCAGCGGCGGCGCGAGCAGCACCGTCGGTGGGTCGGGTGGATCCGGTGGCGCTGGTGGAGCGGTGACCGACTCGGGCGGCAAGCGCGCCGTTGCCGACCGGGAAGGGGCTCAACGTCCCGAGGGCTACCAACTCTCGTTGATCTACTCCGGGTTGCTGGGGATGACCATCTCGGCCATCGGAATCGCCATGATCGGCCGGCGCCGACAACTCTGGTGATCATTGGTTACCGGCTCGGAGCGCCGACTGGGGTGCCGTACTCAGCCGGTTGTCGGTGTCGGATCGGGCGTCGGCGGCGGCTCGTCGGTCGGCGACGGCGTCGGTGTGGCCGAGGGGGGCGGTGGCGCCTCCGCGACCGTCAACGTGACCTGCGAACCGACGGCGATCTGCGTACTCGGTCGCGGGTCGGAGGCGATCACGGTGCCGGGTTCCCGGGGCGACTCGCGGAACTGCACCTGGAACGTCAACCCGGCCTGTTCGAGCAGCGCCTGGGCCTCCCCCTGGGGCAACCCGATCACCGGCGGCACCTCGATCATGGCCGCCGTTGTCGCGGTCGGCGGTGGCGTCGTCGGCGCGGCCGTGGTCGGCGCGGCGGTGGCGCTGGGCCTGGCGGAGGGCGAGGGGCTCACCGGGGCGGGTCCGGTGCCGCCCGAATTCGCCTGCACGATCAGCCAGATGCCGAACGCCAGTACGCCGAGCAGGACCAACGCGATCAGCCCCACCAGGATGGGCAGCCACCAGCGTCGGCCGGGCTGACCGTCGTCGCCGTACCACTCCGGCTGGGCCGGTGGTCGTACGTTGGGCCGCTTCGGTGGCGGCACACCTGCCCGCCCCGCCCAGGCCCCGCCCTCCGCCGGTGCCGGCTCACCACCACGAGCGGCGGGGAAGGCGGTTGTCTGGTTCGACCCGCCGGAAGGGGTACGCGGCAACTTCGCGGTCGCGTCCACTCCCGCACCGGCCGGCGGACGCGGCAGTGCCATCGTCCGATCGCTCTCCGAGCCCTTGGGTGGGGCCGGCAGCGGCATCGTCACGTCGCCTGACGGTGCGCCGACCCGCCCGCCCGGCAGCGGCATCGTCGCGTCCGGTGCGGCCGGAGAGGGTGGCAGCGCGACCGTCTGATCTCCGGCGGGCACGGCCGGCGGCGGTGGCAGCGCGACTGTCTCGTCACCGCCCGCACGCCCCGCACCACCCGGCAACGCAACCGTCTCGTCACCACCCGCACGCCCCGCACCACTTGGCAGCGCGTCCGGTGCGGCTGGAGAGGGTGGCAGCGCGACGGTCTCGTCCGAGGCTGCCGTCGCGGACGGCAGTGCGACGGTCGCATCCGCCTCGGCGGTGGTCGACGGCGACGGCAGTGCCACCGTCTTGTCACCATCCGCACGATCCGGCAGCGGCACTGTCTCGTCCGGCCCAGCAGCCGGCGAAGCTGTCGACGCAGCCGGAGCAGCCGGAGTGGCCGGAGTGGCCGGAGTGGCAACGGTTGAATTGGCCGGAGCAGCCGAAACGGTCGAAGGAGGCAACGTCACCGTCGCGTCCGCCTCGGCGCTGTCGGCCCCGGCGCCCGGCTCGCTCGGCCCCTCGGCGCCGCCGGACCGCCCTACCTTTTCGGTCGGCTCCGCGGTGTCGGGCTCCGTGGCATCGGGCCGAGCCGCAGACTCCTCCGCCCGCGTCGAAGGCTCGTCGGTCTCCGGCGCAGCGTCCGCAGGCTGCGCCGAAGCCCCGTCGGCCTCGGGCTCGGTCTTGGTCACATCCGGCTGCGCCGAAGCCCCGTCGGCCTCGGGCTCGGTCTTGGTCACATCCGGCTGCGCCGAAGCCCCGTCGGCCTCGGGCTCGGTCTTGGTCACATCCGGCTGCGCCGAAGACTCGTCGGCCTCGGTCTCGGACCCGGAACTGTCGACCCGCGTCGGAGGTTCGACCGCTGGCTGGTCGGGTTTGTCAGCAGGCGCGGACTCATCCTGGCCGCTTGGGTCCGACGCATCCCCGCCCGACTCATCCCGAGTCGTTGGGGCGCCATCGTCGGGGCTCCGCGAGGGCGGCGCAGACCCGGACGCGGACGGCTCCGGTACGTCCCGTGGCTGCTCACGGTCGTCTGCCATGGCACGTCCTCTCCCCGACAACAACGCTGTCCAATTTATCCGGCCGGTACTCGGGCGGGCCGCCGCACCACCGCGCGCAAAGGATCAGGTGGTCGCGGGACTCGGCTGCCCCCCGGGCAGGTTCGTGCCGCAGAAGAGCACGACCTTGTCGTTCCACCGGAGTCGATCGCCCGGCCGCGGTTCCTGTCGTACCATCTGGCCGCCCTTGCCGTTCGGGTAGCTCGGCGTGAAGCCCGCCTCGACCACCCGCGCCTGCGCCTCGCTGCAGGAGAGCCCGTTCACGTCCGGTACGTCGGTCAGGGGTGCCACGCCCTTGACGTACACCTTGACCGTGATTCCCTTGCGGACGTCCGCGCCCGCCGCCGGATCGGTACGCACCACCGAGGATTCCTCGCCGTTGTTGCCGAAGATGATCTGCCAGCCGAGCCCTCGGTCGCGCAGGTCCTGCCGTACCTCCTGGAAGCTCTGGCCCGCGAAGTCCGGTAGCGCGAACTGCCCGGCCGGTGCCCCGGTCGTCTTCCCGCCCGACGGGGTCGTGTTGGAGGGCCGGCCCTTCGGCGTCTTGGTGGGACTCGGCGCCGAGGTCGTGGTCGTCGGCGTCGGCCCGGCGCCGTTCACCGGCTCGGCGCTGTCTTCCCTGGCCAGCACCCAACCACCGGTCGCGCCGATGGTGGCGAGCAGGACCGTTGCCACCACCGCACCAGCGATCATGGGCGCCCGGTTGGGCCGGTCTGGTTGCTCGACCGACGATGATTGCCAGCCCGCATTCCCGTCCGACATGTCGACCACTGCCTCACCATCCGGGCACGAACCGCCCGCCGACAATCAAACCTCTGACCGATCGAGTGTGCTGGCTGACGGCAACCGCGATCCAATCGGGCGGCGATCCACACCCTCCGTGAGGATGCCAGCACCAAACAACCGCAACTCGCCCTGCCGGCGGGTGAACGCTACGCTGCCCGGCATGGCCGTACGAGGCTGGGGAGGATCGGTCGCGATCGCGATCGGCGTAGCTGCCGGTGCTGGTGCCGCACAGCTTGGGCTCGGCTACGGGCTGGGCATCATCGCCTGGCTGCCATCCGCCAGCGGCACGAGTGAGGCGACCTGGGTGGCGAGCCTCGCCTGGGCCGCCTGGATCGCGGCCACCTCCACCGTCGCCGGGGCCATCGCCGCCCAACGGATCGGTGCGCCGGAGACCGTACGACCGACGGCGAGCGGCGGCGCGGTGAAATCCGGCCAGACCCTCACCACCGGACTGTGGCGGGTCGCACTGGCACTGGCCAGCGCGGTCGGCGGTCTGGTGACCGTCGCGCTGGTCGCCGTACCGGCTCGGGCGGCCACCCGGGCGGACAGCGTCTCGCCGCAGAGCATCGCCGCCGGTTACGCGGTCATCGGGGTGATGCTGGGGCTGGTGATGGCGATCTGGTCACTCTCGTCCCCGGCCGTCGCCAGCAACGTCATCGCCACCTCCGCCTGGCTGTGGCTGCTCGCGATCGTCGCGGTGGTCGACGGGGTCCTGTCCGGCCGAGGACTGGCCAGTGCGCAGCTCGGGGTATGGCAGATCACCTCGGACAGCGAACGGTTCTGGTTCCGCGACTACTTCTACTGGCCCGGGGCGGCGCTGTCGCTCGGTTCGGCCCTGGTCATCGGTGCGCTCGCCGCCCGGTCGACCGCGCGGTCGCCGGAACGTCGGGTCGGCGCGGTGGTCTCCGGTGTCGCCGGGCCACTGCTGGTCGCGGCCGCGTACTTCCTGGCCGCGCCCCGGCTGGCCGGAATCCGTGCCGAGCAGGTCTCGGCACACCTGGCGGCACCGTACGCGGTCATCGCCGGCCTCGCCGGTTCGGCGCTGGTGGCGGCGATGGCCCAACGCCGATCGACGAACCGCGATCTCCAACGGCCGGTGTTGACCGGACCGGATTCCCCGACCCAGCAGGGCCGGTCGGATTCCTGGACCCAGCAGGGCGGATCGGATTCCTCGGCACAGCCGGAGCAGGGCACGGCGCCGACACAGCGCACCGCTGGTCGGATCGACACCGCCGACGACGAGTCGCAGCCCTCGACCCGGCCGTACGGCGACAAACCGGTGTCCAGACCTGCGGGTGGGCCGGCATCGCCCGCTACCGGGCCCGCGCGCTCGCCGAGCGGTGATTCGGAGCCGGAGCGGCGGGATGCCGCCTGGACAGCGGATTCCTTGCCGGACCGGACCGAGACGGTTGTCGGCGCGGATCAGCCGACCGGTGCCGGCACCGACGCCGAGCAGCCCGAGCCGTCGTCGAAGCCGAAGGGCAGAACGCCCCGCTTCGGGCGCCGCTCACGCTGACAACCGCTCGTTGACAACCATCGCTGACAACCACCGTCGACGACCACCGCTGACGGAAGCCGGGAACGCTCGCGACTGACCACCGTGACCGGTGCCGCGGTCGATGTGCCGTTCAGTCGACCGGCCAGGTATGGACGGGCTCGTTCGTACGTTGCAGTTCGCCGTACCGCTGGAGCATGCGGTGCAGCGCGGCGGGTCGGGACAGGCCGTGGGTCCGCTCGTTGGCGCGCACCGATCGCGCCTGCCAGACCGCCCCGTTGCGGCGGAGTCGGCAACGCTGCTCGATGATGCCGAGCAGCCGGTCACGTTCGGCCGGCGCGACGCCGAACCGGTCCAGGCCGACCGCCGCCCGGGGCAGCAGCACTTCCAGGACCAGGTCCGTCACCCGTACCTCGCCGAGGCGGGGCCAGTAGACGGTCGCGTCGATGCCGTGCCGGGCGGCGGAGTGAAAGTTCTCCTCGGCGGCGCTGAAGGTGAGCTGGCTCCAGATCGGCCGTTCGGCCTCGGCCAGTTCACGTGCCAGCCCGAAGTAGAACGCGGCGTTGGCGAGCATGTCGACCACCGTCGGCCCGGCAGGGAGCACCCGGTTCTCCACCCGCAGGTGCGGTCGGCCGTTCATGATGTCGTACACCGGGCGGTTCCAGCGGTAGACCGTGCCGTTGTGCAGCCGCAACTCGCTCAGCCGAGGTACGCCGCCCCGGTGCAGCACCTCGGCCGGGTCCTCCTCCTCGCAGATCGGCAGCAGCGGAGGGAAGTAGCGGACGTTCTCCTCGAACAGGTCGAAGATCGAGGTGATCCAGCGTTCCCCGAACCAGACCCTCGGCCGTACGCCCTGGGCCTTGAGCTCGTCCGGTCGGGTGTCGGTCGCCTGTTCGAAGACGGCCACCCGGGTCTCCGCCCAGAGCTGCCGCTCGTAGAGGTAGGGCGAGTTGGCGCCGATGGCCACCTGGATGCCGGCGATGGCCTGGGACGCGTTCCAGTAGCTGGCGAAGTTGTCCGGCGCGACCTGTAGGTGCAGTTGGATGCTGGTGCAGGCGGCCTCGGGCGCGATCGAGTCGGTCTGCGTGTGCAGCCGCTCGACCCCCCGGATGTCCATCTCGATGTCCTCGCCACGAGCGGCGACGATCTGGTCGTTGAGGACGTGGTAGCGCTCGTTCATCGAGATGTTGTCGGCGACCAGGTGCCGCGCGGTGAGCGTGGGCAGGATGCCGATCAGGATCAGTGAGGCGTCCGCCTTGACCGCTCGGTCCTCCACCCGCCCCAGGCTGTCCCGAAGGTCCCGCTCGTAGTCGGCGAACCCGGTGCCCTCGATCAGCCGGGGCCGCGCGTTGAGCTCCAGATTGAACTGTCCCAACTCGGTCTGGAACATCGGGTCACCGAGGTTGGCCAGGACCTCCTCGTTGCGCATCGCCGGCTCGGCCTCGGCGTCGACGAGATTGATTTCTATCTCCAGGCCGGTCATCGGCCGTTCGGCGTCGAAGCCGAAGTCGTCCAGCATCAGCGCGAAGACGTCGAGGCAGCGCCGGACCTTCTGTCGGTAGCGGATGCGGTCCGCACGGGAAAACACGCTTTGTCCGACCTCAGTACCCATGTGCCCTCCCCGGCGCAGAAGCGCTGTCGGCGCAGCCCGGAGGAGTCGATGCCCGGATTCTTACCGCGACCGAACTATTACCGTACGAGTAAGGACCGTATCCGGCCAGAACGGCGACACTGCGAGCCGGGAGTGGGGGGCCGACGACGCTGGGTCAACCATCGCACAGGACGGGACGCCTGTGATCGGTCACACATACGGTCCGCCCCGGAGACCGGAGGAGCGGTCGCCGGGGCGGACTGTGTCGGAAACCACCGCGCTCGTCGCGCGGTCCGATGTGGAGGGTGGATCAGGCCTGGCGGATTGCCTCGCCCTCGATCTCGATCTTGACCTTCTTGCCCACCAGCACACCGCCGGTCTCCAGACCGACGTTCCAGGTCAGACCCCAGTCCTCGCGGTCGATCTCGGCCGTCGCGGTGAACCCGAAGATCTGCTGGCCGTACGGGTCGGTGCCGACGCCGTGAAACTCGACGTGCAGGTCGACCGGGTGGGTGATGCCCCGGATGGTCAGCTCGCCGGCGAGGTCGAACTCGTCACCGCTGTGCGACTTCACGCCGGTGCTGCGGTATTCGAGGGTCGGGTGCTTCTCCACCTCGAAGAAGTCGCCGCTGTTGAGGTGCGCGTCACGGTCGGCATGGTGGGTGGTGATGCTGGCAGCCTGGATGGTGGCGGTGACCGAGGACTCGAGCGGGTTTTCCGCGACGGTGACGGTGGCGGTCGCCTCGGTGAACTCGCCGCGCACCTTGCTCACCATCATGTGCCGGGCCACGAACCCGACCCGCTTGTGCGACTGGTCGAGCACGTAGGTGCCAGCGGCGGGGATGGTGAGTCCCTCCCACGCGCGGGTGGCGGGGTTGGTGCTGGTCATGATCGTGGCCTTTCGGGTGCGATGATTGAGTACGTCAACGACTGACTGAGCAACTATAGACTGAGCAATATTCCCGTTGTCAAGGATTGGTAGGATACAACGGTGGCATCGACCGAGGCGCTCGCCGACGACCCCCGCATCACCGCCATCGGGCTGCTGATGGAGGTGCACACCGGGCTCACCACCCGGATCGCCACCCAGCTCGAGCAGCACGGGCTGTCGCCGGTCGAGTTCGAGGTGCTGATGCGCCTGACCCGCTCACCGGAGCACCGACTCCGGATGAGCCACCTCGCCGCCCAGACCTCACTTTCCACCAGCGGGGTGACCCGGGTGGTCGACCGGATGGAGCGGGTCGGCCTGCTCTACCGCCATGCCTGCCCCTCCGACCGCCGCAGCCTGTACGCCGTGATGACCCCCGCCGGAGTGGCCCGGCTCGACGAGACCCTGCCCGGACACCTCGAACTGATCGAGCGGTGGTTCGTCTCCCAACTCGAACCGGAGGCATTGCAGACCCTGCTCGGCTCGCTGCGCGTACTGCGGGACGCGGTGCACCCGGGCGCCACCGCCGGGGGCGGGGAAACCGTGGACCTCACCGTCGGAAGCTGACTCCCTACCCGGCGAATTGTGCCAACCGATCCGGAATGGCGGAACGGCACGAACGGCTGGTCGAGTGTCCGGAAGTTCGATGTCGGGACCGGCAGAAAAACCGGCAGAAGTCATACGCGTACTGCGGTGTATGCCGTTTATTCGGACAAACGGCACTCCAGGTCGGACTAGTGTCCATCGAACGGGGGGGCTCCGGGGGGAGTGGCGCGAGCGGGAGGAAGCGAGGGGCTGTCGGGGGGACAGTCCCGCTCGCGCCACGCCCGGGACAACCAGCGGCTAGGAGACCCTCAGTCGTCGGCCGGTGAGGTGGCGACCACCGAACCGAGCAGCACCCGCTCACGGGGCAGCAGGGTCACCGCACCCTCCCGGCAGACCTGATCGATTCGGGCCAGCAGGCTCGTCCGGAGCGCCGGGTCGTCGGTGGTCGCGAGCAGGCCCACCAACGCCTCCGCCGCACCGCGCAGGTCACGACCACCGGCGTACGCGCTCGCGGCGGCGGCGTACCACTCGACCGCCCACTCCCGGTCCGACCGCTGTACGGCCAGGATCGCCTCGATCAATGCGCAGGTCCCGTCGTCGCTGCCGCCGCCCCGGTCCCCGGCGAGCGGCCGGCCGACGTCCAGCGCCTCGCCCGGTGACCGTACGTCCGGCAGGGTCACCGCCGACGCGGCGCTCGCCCGCAACTCGGCCAGCACCACCCCCGCCTCCTCCAGCCGGCCCTCCTGCGCCAGCGCCAACCCGACCGTGCCGAGCACCTGCCGACGGTGCGTGGGGTCGCCGAACTCGGACAGCGCGGCGAGCACCCGGCGGCCCTGGTTGACCGCGTCGGCGTACCGGCCGTCGAGCCGGGCCACCTCTGCGAGGTTCGCCCGCGCCAGCGCGCGCAGCCGCTCGTCACCGCACTGTGCCCCGAGCAGGTCCATCGCGGCCAGCCGCCGACGCGCCGCGGCGAGGTCACCACCGCGGATCTCGTGCCAGGTGAGGTAGTGCTGGGCCACCGCCATGTCCCGGGACCGGCCGTTGCGCCCGGCCAGGGCCAGCATCGTCTCGCCCAGTCGACGCGCCTCGCCGTACCCGCCGGCGGTCGCCCACAGACCACAGAGCACGTTGAGCGCGGCGAGTTCCCCGCCCACGTCGTGGTTCTCGTGGAACCAGTCGAGCGCCGCCCGCGCCGACGCGAGTTCCTGCGGTCCGGCGCCGTGTGCCGCCGCAAGCTGCGCCACCCCCACCCGGGCCCAGGCCCGGACCGCCGGATCGGCCTGGGCGGTACGCGGGTCGTCGAGCAGCCGGCGCAGCCACTGCCGCCCGGCGACGTCCCGCCCCCGGAACCGCCACCACCGGGCCAGACCCGCCGCCAGCCGCAGGGCGGTGTGCGGGTCGTCCGTGGCGGCGTGGGCGAGCGCGGCCCAGAGATCACTGGATATCTCGTCCAGCCGACGTACGGCGGCGGCGAGGTTGGCGCCACTCAACTCGGGTGCGGTCCGGGCGGCCAGTCCGGCGAAGACCTGGGCGTGTCGCCGCCGGATCACGGTCTGCTCCCCGGCGCTCGCCGCCGACTCGGCGGCGAAGTCGCGTACCACGTCGACCAGGCGGAACCGGAACGGTCCCCGCCCCCGGGCACTGAGCAGGCCGAGCCCGAGCAGCCGGTCGAGCAGTGGCACCGGGTCGGCCGCCAACGTCGGCCCGGCGCGGTCGCACTCGCCGCTCAACATCGCCTCGGCCAGTTCGACCGACCAGCGGTTGCGGAAGGCCGAGAGCCGGCGCAGCGCGGCCCGGTCGGCCGGATCGAGCAGCCGGTACGAGGCGGCCACCGCGTCCCGCAGCGTCACCGCCACCGCCTCGTGTACGGCAACCGGGTGGGCCAGGTCCAGCACCCGGTCGCCGTGGCGTTCGAGGATCCCGTTCAGGTCCAGCACGCCTCCCCGCGCCGCGGCCAGCTCGATCGCCAGCGGCAGGCCGCCGAGCCGACGTACCAGGGTCAGTAGCGCGTCGATCTCCTCCGGCTGGGGAGGCTCCCGGCGTACCTGACGCAGCCGGGCCAGGAACAGCTCGACGGCCGGGTAGGGCTCGATCACGGCCAGTTCGGCGGGTGCGTCGGGTGGTGGCACCTCCAGGGGCGCGACCGGCCAGACCCGCTCGCCGGCCAGGCCGACCGGGTGTCGCCCGGTGGCCAGCACGCGCAGGTTCGGCGCCCCGGCGACCAGCCGGTGCAGCGCCCCGGCGACCGCCTCCGGTGCCCGTTCCACCGCGTCGACCAGCAGCAGCGACGGCGCCCCGGCCAGCCGGGCGGCGAGATCCTGGGGCCGTCCGACCCCGAACACGGTGGCCACCGCCGAGAGCACGTCGCTCTCGCTGGACAGGTCGGTCACCACGATCCCGACCACCCCGCCCGGGTGTTCGGCGGTCACCCGGTCCGCGACGGCCAGGGCCAGTGCGGTCTTGCCCGCCCCGGCCAGCCCCACCAGGCTCACCACCGCCGGTGCCGCGCCCGTGCCGCCGGTGAGCAGCGCGGCAAGCTCGGGCACCTCCAGGTCCCGGCCGATCAGCGCGCCCGGCGCCGGCAGTCCCAGGCCGGTCGCCGTCGCCCGCCCGGCAGGCACCCCCGGCGGTACGTCGGTGGCCAGCGCGGAGACCCCGCCCGCCGAGACCGCGACCGCCGCCCCGGCGCTCGATCCGGGCTCCGGAGTGGACGATCCCTGCCCCCGGGCCGAGGCGACGAACTCCGCCCGCTCGGCCCCGGTCAGCCGCAGTGCGGTGGCGAGCAGTTCCACCGTCGTACGCTGCGGACGCAGGGCGTGTCCACGCTCCAGATCGCGCACCGTACGCACTCCGACTCCGGCCCGTACGGCAAGGTCTTCCTGGGTCAGTCCAGCCGCGCGGCGCCGGGCACGCAACTGCTCGGGGAACCACGTGGAACCCCGTTCAGAGCCATGATCCGGAGGCATGGGCTGGAAGAGTACGCACACGGCGTCACCGTGGGCAGGCATCCGTCGCGGTGCCGACCGCCAATGCACCGGATACCCGACAGTTACCGCCGCAGATGTCGGGACCCGGTCAGAATCAAGTCAACAAATGGTCAACTCACCCGTTCGGGGACCGCCGTCGCCGGCTCGGCGGACGTCACCCCCACCCGTGCGGCCGACCACCGTCCGTGCAACCGGCGCAACGGTGCGGGCGCCCACCAGTTCCACTCGCCGAGCAGGCTCATCACGGCGGGCAGCAGCAGTCCGCGTACCAGGGTGACGTCCAGGATCACCGCGACGGCCAGACCGAACCCGATCTCCTTGACCGCGGTCAGGTCGCCGAGCAGGAATCCGAGGAAAACGATGACGATGCAGACCGCCGCCGCCGTCACCACCGGGCCGGTACGGCTGATCCCGGCCAGCACGGCACGCTCACCCGCGGTCGCCCGAGCGGCCGAGGTCCGCTGCCCGGACCAGCGCGTCCACTCCTCCCGGATCCGGGCCAGCAGGAACACCTCGTAGTCCATCGAGAGCCCGTACACGAAGACAAAGAGCAGAATCGGCGTGGTCAGGTCGATCGCGCCCCAGGAGTCGACCCCCAACAGCGCCGAGCCCCAACCCCACTGGAAGACCACCACCAGTACGCCGAGCGTGGCGAGCAGGGTCAGCGCGTTCATCAGCAGCGCCTTGACCGGAATGACCACCGAGCCGGTCAGTGCGAACAGCAGCACCATGGTGACCAGCAGCAGCACCAGCACGGCCAGCGGCAGCCGCTGGGTCACCGACGCCTGGTAGTCCACCAGTTCGGCGGCCGGGCCCCCGACCAGCAGCGGAATGGTCGTGTCGAGGTCGCGTACCGCCCGGACCAGGTCCCGGGACTCGGGTCCGGCGGTCACCCCCTTCGGCGTCACGTCGATGACCAGCGCGTTGCCCGGTACGTCCGGCCGGGGCTGCATCTGGATCACGTTCGGCAGCCGGTTGATCTCGTTCATCAGGTCGCGTACCGCGCCCGTGGCCGGGTCGGCGCTTGCCACCACGACCACCGGCTGCGCCCGACCCGCCTCGAAGTCCCGCAGCAGCACGTCGTACGCCTGCCGCGCCTCCATTCCCGCCGGCAGCGCCCGCGCGTCCGAGTTGGCCAGGTTGGCGCCGAGCAGGAACGGCAGGGAGAGCAGGATCAGGCCCGCCGCGACGGTCGCGGCCACCGGACCCGGCCGGGACTGGGCGTACGTCGCCAGCCGCGCCAGCACCCCACCGGCCACCGCCGCCCGGTTGACCCAATTCCGCTGGCCTGGGGCCGGGATGCGCCGGTGCAGCACCGCGATCAGCGCCGGTACGGCGGTCAGCCCGGCCAGCGTGGCCAGCACCACGACCAGCGCGCCGCCCAGCGCCATCGCCGCGAGCAGCGGCTCGCCGAAGACAAAGAGGCCGGTCATCGCCGCCGCCACCGCGAGCCCCGAGACCAGGACCGCCCGCCCGGCGGTGGCGACCGTACGCCCCAGCAGCTCGCCCGGCTCCGCGCCCGGGTCGGCGTCCCGCTCCTCCCGGAACCGGAACAGCGACAGCAGCGCGTAGTCCACGGCCAGACCGATGCCGAGCAGGGTGACCACGTTGACGGTGAACTCGCCGATCTCGGTCACGGTGGCCAGCCCGAGCAGCCCGAGCAGGGTCACCGCGACCGCGCCGAGCGCCGCCAGCAGCGGGATCATCCCGGCCAGTACGCCGCCGAGGATCAGCACCAGCGCCACCAGCAGCACGACCAGCGCGATCGACTCGCCCACGGCGGCATCCCGGATCGCCTGCTCGGCAAACGCCCGCTCGGCCAACGTCTCGCCGCCGACCAGCACCTGCGGCGCGTCGATCCGGTGCAGCAGCTCGGCCACCCGGTCCTCGACCCGCTCCCGCTCGGCGTCCGGCTGCCCGTCCACCAACTCGACCCGGACCATGGTGCTGCGGTTGTCCGCCCCGATCCGTCCGCCCGGCGAGTTGTAGAGGTCGTCGACGTCGGCCACCCCGGGCAGCTCACGGATCTCGGCCGAGATCTTCGAGACGCTCTCCACCAGCGGCGGGTCGTACGGGTCCCGGTCCCGGACCACCGCCACCACCAGGGGTCCCTCCGGCAGCAACTCGTCCACCCGGGCCTGTGCCCGCTCCGACTCGACCCCGGGCCGCAGACCGTCCGTCGAGGAGAGCCGGTCGAAGACCGAGCCGCCGAGGGTCGCCCCGGCGAGTACGAGCACGAGCCACGCACCCAGCACCGGCCAACGCCAGCGCCACATGGAACGCCCGAGTGCAGCGAGCATGACGAGACCTCCCCGGAGCGACCCGTACGGCCGCTTTGCGCGTTTGTCCCGTCGATGCAAGCACCCACCGCACCCCCGCACCAACCCACAACCGGTCAGTCCAACCGTCCGATTCGCGCGGCCGGACGACCGGTCACCCGGTCGGGTCGACGAGTGGTGGGGGTCAGAGGCCCAGGTCGCGCGCGATGATCATGCGTTGGACTTCGGAGGTGCCTTCGCCGATTTCGAGGATCTTCGAGTCGCGCCAGAACCGGGCCACCGGGTACTCGTTCATGAAGCCGTAGCCGCCGTGGATCTGCGTCGCCTCGCGGGCGTTGTCGACCGCGCTCTCGCTCGCGTACAGCTTGGCGATCGCGGCCTGACGCTTGAAATCCTCACCGGCGAGCATCCGAGCGGCGGCGTCGTAGTACGCCAACCGGGCCATGTGCGCCCGCAACTCCATGTCGGCGATCTTGAACTGGATCGCCTGGTTCTTCGCGATCGGCTGGCCGAACGCGTGCCGCTCCTTCGCGTACCGGATGGACTCGTCAACACAGCCCTGGGCGAGCCCGACCGCGAGCGCGGCGATGGCGATCCGCCCCTCGTCGAGGATCTGGAGGAACTGGGCGAAGCCCCGACCCCGGGCGCCGAGCAGGTTCGCCGCCGGGACCCGGCAGTTGTCGAAGCTCAGCTCGTGCGTGTCCGACGCGCACCAACCCACCTTCGAGTAACCGGGCGCGACGGTGAAGCCGGGCGTACCGGAGGGCACGATGATGGTGGACAGCTCCTTCGAGCCGTCCTCCTTCACGCCGGTCACCGCGGTCACGGTCACCAGCGCGGTGATGTCGGTCCCCGAGTTCGTGATGAACGCCTTCGAGCCGTTGATCACCCACTCGTCGCCGTCGAGCACCGCGCGCGTGGTGGTCCCGCCCGCGTCCGAGCCCGTACCCGGCTCGGTCAGGCCGAAGCCGGCCAGCGCCTCACCGGTGAGCAGCTTCGGCAGCCACTCCGCCTTCTGCGCGGCGGTGCCGAACCGGTAGATCGGCATCGCGCCGAGCGAGATCGCCGCCTCCAGGGTGATCGCCACGCTGGAGTCCACCCGGGCCAACTCCTCCAGGGTCAGGCAGAGCGCGAAGTAGTCGCCGCCCATGCCGCCCTGCTCCTCCGGGAAGGGGAGCCCGAACAGGCCCATCTTGCCCATCTCGCGGATGATCTCGTACGGGAAGGTGTGCCGCTCGTAGTGCTCGCCGATGACCGGCGCGATCACCTCTCGGGCGAACTCCCGGACGGTCTGGCGAAGCGCCTCCTGCTCCTCGGTGAGCCGGAAGTCCATGGGTGCCTCCTCGTAGGCGGTACGACGATGGAACGTGGGTGCCGTCGGCGTCGCTCGTGGCTGCCGACCGGCGGGAAGACCTTCGCCCGGCGGGACCGGACGACTTCCGGTCAGACCGGGGTGACGCCGTGGCGGCGGCGGGAGAAGTGCCGCTCCTTGCCCTTCGCCGCCGCGTACCGACGGATCAGCTCGCCGCGCAACTCATGCGGCTCAACGATCGCGTCGATGACAAGTTCGCTGGCCAGCCGCACGATGTCGATGTCGCGCTCGTACTCGGCCCGTTTGGTGGCGACAAACGCGGCCCGCTCGTCCGGGTCCTCGATCGCGGCGATCTTGTTGGCGTAGACGGCGTTCACCGCCGCCTCCGCGCCCATCACCGCGATCTTCGCCGTCGGCAGCGCGATCGTCGCGTCCGGCTCGAAGCCGGGACCGGCCATCGCGTAGAGGCCGGCGCCGTACGCCTTGCGCACCACCACCGAGATCTTCGGTACGGTCGCCTCGGAGATCGCCGTGATCATCTTCGCGCCGTGCCGGATGATGCCCTGCTTCTCCACCGCCGTGCCGACCATGAAACCGGGCACGTCGGAAAGGAAGAGCAGCGGTACGTTGAACGCGTCGCAGAGCTGCACGAACCGGGTCGCCTTGTCGGCCGAGTCGACGAAGAGCACGCCGCCCTTGAACATCGAGTTGTTCGCGACGACGCCGACCACCTCGCCGTTCAACCGGCCGAACCCGATGGTCAGCTCCTTGGCCCAGAGCGCCTGGATCTCCAGGAACGAGTCGGCGTCGAGCAGACCCTTCACGTACCGGCGCATGTCGAACGCCTGCCGCTCGCTCGCCGGCACCAGCGCGGCCAGGTCCACCTTGGCCGGCGCGTCGACCGCCGGGGCGACCGGCGGCGCCTCGGTCCAGTTCGCCGGCAGGTACGACAGGTAGTCCCGGACCACCGTGAGCGCGTCCGCCTCGGTCTTGCAGAGGAAGTGCCCCACGCCCGACTCGGCGCAGTGCACCCGCGCCCCGCCCATCTCCTCCAGCGTGGTCTTCTCGCCGGTCACCATCTCGACCATGCGGTCCGACCCGAGGTACATGCTGGCGTTGCCCTCGACCATCGCGACCACGTCGCAGAACGCCGGGATGTACGCGCCACCGGCCGCGCTCGGCCCGAACAGCGCGCAGACCTGCGGGATCGAGCCCGAGGCGCGCACCTGGTTCCAGAAGATCTTGCCGGCCCCGCGCCGCCCCGGGAACAGGTCCACCTGGTCGGTGATCCTGGCCCCGGCCGAGTCGACCAGGTAGACCATCGGCATGCCGGCCGCGTACGCCCGCTCGATGATGCGAATGATCTTCTCGACCGTACGCGCGCCCCAGCTTCCGGCCTTGACCGTCGAGTCGTTCGCCATCAGGCAGACCTGGCGGCCGTCGATGGTGGCCTGCCCCGTGATCACCCCGTCGGCCGGCAACCCCTCGGCGAGCGCGTTCGCGTACGCCCCGTCCTCGACAAACGAGCCCTCGTCCACCAGGAGCGCGACCCGTTCCCGGGCGAAGAGCTTGCCCTTCGCCGCGTTGGCCGCGTGGTACTTCTCCGCACCACCGGCCCGGACCCGCTTACGGAGCTGCTCAAGCGCCTCACTGTCGAGCGTCACGCCGACTCCTCACCGCACCCCGAGCGACCACGGCTCCGGTGCCGGCCGTCGACCGGCCCCGGAAATCCACTGAACGATCGTTAGGCTACTGCATCGAGCCGAGCCACCGCGACCACGAACCCCTGATCAACAGCCACCCGCACACCATTCAGGCGACAGGCGACCGGGTTGCGAGGTCACACCAGCCGACTGCGCGGCCCGGCCCGCAACACACCCGACGGCAACTGCCGCCCGACCAGCTTCTCGGCCAACTCCGCCACCTCGATCAACGCGTCCAGGTCGATTCCGGTGTCGATGCCCATGTCGTGCAGCATGTGCACCACCTCCTCGGTGGCCACGTTCCCGCTCGCCCCCGGCGCGTACGGACACCCACCGAGTCCACCGATGCTCGCGTCGAACTCGGTAACGCCCAGCTCCAACGCGGTCAGAATGTTCGCCAACCCCGTGCCCCGGGTGTTGTGGAAGTGCAGCAACATCGGCACGTCCGGCCGCCGGTCCCGCACCGCCGTCACCAACTCACGCACTCGACGAGGCGTACCCATCCCGGTCGTGTCACCGAACGCAACCCGATCGGCACCATCGGCGACGACCCGATCCACGATCCCCGCCACCCGAGCGGGATCAACATCCCCCTCGTACGGACACCCGAAGCTCGTCGCCACGATCACCTCGACCGTCGCCCCGGCCCCGTGCAACAGCTCGACCAACCCGGCGATGTCGTCCAGCGACTCCTCCGTCGACCGGTTCACGTTCCGCCGGTTGTGCGTGTCGCTGGCCGAGACCACCACCTCGATCTCGGTGAACCCGGCGGCGAGCGCCCGCGCCGCCCCGCGCGAGTTCGGCACCAGCGCCGAGTAACGCACCCCGGCCACCTGAGTCGCGGCCGACCAGACCTCGTCCGCGTCCGCCATCTGCGGGATCGCCTTCGGATGGACGAACGACACCGCCTCGATCCGGCGCACCCCCGTGCCCGAGAGCGCGTCGAGCAACCGCACCTTCGCCTCGGTCGGGATCGGGTCCTCGTTCTGCAACCCGTCGCGCGGTCCCACCTCGCGGATCGACACCGCACCTGGCAGTTGACTCATCGGCCACCTCACTGTGACGCCACTGGTCCGCCCATTGTTACTCGCCCACCGGCTCACCGCCCCGAACGCCCGCCCCGCCCCGGAGGCACCCAACCGAGGATCCGCGCATGCAGCACCCCAGGCTCCGGACCACCCCCGACCTGCGCCGTGATCCCGTCCAACTCAGCCAGCGCATGGACAAACTGGGCACCGAGGTACAGGTACAGCTCAAGCCGGCGCTCGCCGTACGCCCGGAGCAAATTAAGCCGAGCATCCGGACACGGCCAGGGCCTGGCGTCGTTCCGACAGATCCAGAAGGGCCGCAGCGGCGCGTGCAACTCCAGCTCCGGAACGATCGGATCAACATCCATGGTCGCGCCGATCCAGGAAACGGGGCTCATCCGCCCGCCCGCACCAGTCGCCTAAAAGCCGCCAGACAAACATGTCCACCTCCCCAACATCAAGATCGAGCAGGATCTTTCCCGATCCACTCTGTACGCCGGATCACTTGCGGAGCAATACTCAGTCCTGAGACATCCAAAGAATCTTGTCTCCGTATCGACAATCGACGTTTTTGAGTCGCATACTCGGTGCGTCAACCGCATGAATTTGAGACAGGGGGCTAAATGGTCGACACCGGATCGTCCGTACCGCGCAGGCAGCTCGGACGTCTGCTCCGACAGGCGCGCGAGACGGCAGGGCTGAGCCTCGAAACGGCGGCAAAGGAGCAGGAGTGGTCCCGGGCGACCATGTACCGGGTCGAAGGCGGCTACAACGCCGTACGCAAATCCGACGTCATCTCCATGTGCCGGCTCTACAGCGTCTCGCCCGAGATGACCGAGGCGATGATCGGCCTTGCCGTCGAGAGCAAGGCAAAGGGCTGGTGGCACGCCTACGGCGACGCCATCCCCGGCTGGTTCGACCTCTACCTAGGACTAGAAGCAGCCGCCTCCCGCCTACGGCATTTCCAGCCAACGTCGGTACCTGGACTGCTGCAAACAAGGAGGTACGCCGAAGCCCTGCTGGGTTCGCACCCGGGCATCCCCGATCACGAGGTCGGTCGCCTGGTCGAGGTCCGCATGGAGCGCCAGCAGTTACTGCAACGCAGGTCGCCAGTCCCGCCGCAGCTTGACGTGTTCCTGTCTGAAGATCCGTTACGCCGCTCGGTACCGGGAATGTCCCAGCAGCTCACCCACCTGATCGCGGCGGGTGAACGCAGGCGGGTGTCGATCCGGGTCGTGCCCACGACCGCTCGACTCAGCTACGTGCTTACCAGCGGCGCCTTCATCATTCTCGACTTTCCGGCCGTCGGAGTCCGGGCACCGGAGCCGACCACCGTCTACTGTGAAGCGCTCACCGGCGCGCTCTATCTGGACAAGCCGGCCGAGGTCGCGGCGTACGATGCTGCGTGGGACGCGCTCGATGAGTTGGCCCTGGATCCGGGCCAGTCGGCCGACCTGATAGCCAAAATCGCCAAGGAGGTCGAAGATGCGTGACCTGACCGGCGCCCGGTGGCGCAAGTCCAGCCGTAGCAACGGGTCGGGCGGCGAGTGTGTCGAGGTCGCCGACAACCTGACCGGCATCGTCGGCGTACGCGACAGCAAGGACCCGCACGGCCCGGCGCTGACCGTCACCCCCGAAGCCTGGCGAGCCTTCGTCAGCTTCGCCAAGCAGTCCTGACAAACCCACGCACGGTGCGGCCGAGCCCGGCTGATCTACCGCTCACGGAGATCCTCACGCGTGTCGCGGCAGCGGACGTATGACGAGGAAATTCTCTACACGGAATTCGATGTATCTACACGGTTTTCCATGTACTCCCGAACCAAGTCACCACTTCCGGAGCGGAAGACAGTCAACCATCATCGTGATGTGCCAGGGTGGGGCCCACCGTGCCCACGGCGGGGATCAAGCCTGACGGCCCAGAGTGGGCACGGTGGGCCCCACCCACCCCGACCGAGAGAGGTCAGGCGGCGACGGCGGCCTCGGCGACCTGTTCGGCGTCGGGGCGCAGTTGCGGTGTGGCGAGGCTGACCACGAGGTTGAGGATCGCGAACGCGGTGGCCACCAGCAGGCCACGGTGGAAGCCCTCGACCAGGGCCTGCTGCTGACCGACCCCCTGGGCGATCGCGTTGGTCGTGTGAGTGATCGAGAGGGTGGTGACGATGGCGAGTCCCAGTGCGCCCCCCACCTGGTTGAACGCGGTCACCACGCCGGAGGCGGCTCCCGCCTCGTGGTGCGCGACGTCGGCCACCGCCGCGATCTGCGCCGGTACGCCGATGCCGATGATGCCCAGGCCGAACAGGACCAGGCCGGGCAGCAGTTCGGTGGCGTAGCCGCCGGTCGCCCCGGCCCGGGAGAGGAGCAGGAGTCCGGCGGCGCTGAGCACCGTACCGGCGATCTGGAGCGTACGGGTGCCGACCCGGTGCACCAGTTGCGTGGCGAGGGCGGCGCCGACGATCGCGGCGACACCCATGGGCAGGAAGTGCATGCCGGCTTCCAGGGCGGAGTCGCCGCGTACCTGCTGGAGGTAGATGGCGACCAGGAAGAACATCGAGAGGAACGCGGCGCCGTTGAGTGCCAGTGCGGCGCTGGAGACGCTCAGCGAGCGGGCACGGAACAGGCGCAGCGGTACCAGGGGCGCGGCGGTGCGAGCCTCGACCGCGACGAAGGCGACGAGCAGCACTACGCCACCGGCGAGGAAGCCGACCACCTCGGCCGAACCCCAGCCGCTCGCCTCGGCGCGTACGACGCCGAAGACGACGGCGAGCACCCCGGCGGTGCCGAGCACCGCGCCGGCCAGGTCGAAGCTCCGGTTCTCCTGCTTGTCGTGCCGGATGTCCCGGACGAAGGTCGGGATGGCGACGATCAGCGCGATCACGATCGGTACGTTGACGAAGAAGACCCAACGCCAGCTCAGCGAGTCGACGAGCAGTCCACCCGCGACCACGCCGAGGGTGCCACCGAGCCCGGCGAGGCCACCCCAGACGCCCATGGCGATGTTCCGGGCGCGTCCGTGCGCGAAGGTGACCGTGAGGATCGCCAGTGCCGCCGGGGAGAGCAGCGCGCCGCCCAGTCCCTGTACGGCTCGTGCGCCGATCAACAGACCCGGTGAGGTGGCGAGTCCGCCGAGCAGCGAGGTCAGGCCGAACAGGGCGAGTCCACCGATGAAGACCCGCCGTGGACCGAGCAGGTCGGCGGCACGTCCGCCGAGGAGCAGGAACCCGCCGAAGAGCAGCGTGTAGCCGCTGATCACCCATTGCAGGTTGTCGGTGGTGAACCGCAGGTCGGATTGGATGTCGGGCAGTGCGACGTTCACGATCGTCACGTCGAGTACCACGATGAACTGGGCGAGTGCCAACACCGCGAGGGTGGCCCAGGGGCTGCGTCGCATTGCGTATCCCGTCGAGGAAGCCGGTGCCAAAAGAGAGACGTACGTCGTGGATCTACGGCGTACGTCTACAACGTATACGAGTGGTCTACGGCGTACACAAAGTTCCGGTCGGGGGTATGAGCAAGGACACGTTCGGTCTCGGCGGGTGGGGCGATGCGGGCAATGCCTATATCTCGGCTCTTAACTCCCGATAAGGGATGACAATGACCAGAACCGACAACATCCCCTCCCGAGACCGGGGAGTGCCCGTGCAGCAGGACCAGACCCGTAAGCGACGGTTGCCGACCCTTGCCGACCGCTACTCGGCCGGCGACAACGCGTTCGGGTTGATCCGGCTGGCGCGGCGGCCCGCCTCTACATGCACCGGTTGCCGATGCACGGCGTACTCGCGGGTGTCGCCACGGTGCTGGTCGTGGTCTCGCTCTGGCGTGGCGCGTTCATCGTGGTGGGGCTGCCGGCGTACGCGTACCTGCTGCTCTACGCCTCGGTCGCGCTGCCCCGGCAGGTGCGGATGTTCGGTCCCTGGCGCGACTACTCGTACGGCGTCTACCTCTATGCCTTCCCGGTCCAGCAGGTGATCGCGTTGCTGGGCGGTTCGGGTTACGGGTTGCCCGCGTACCTGCTCTTCTCCGTCGCGGGCACGCTGCTCCTCGCGGTCGTCTCGTGGCACCTGGTCGAACGTCCGGCACTGGCGCTCAAGGATCTCGGCCGTCCGTCCGGGTACCGGATTAGCAGCTCAACGATCGGCGCCGATGCGGGCGGCCAGGTCCGCACCGAGCGGATAGACCCGCTCCGGTGGCAGCAGCCGGCTCACCTTCGCGCTCTCGCCCCGGGTCAGCAACTGCGCCATCCGCCGTACCTCGGGCGTCCGGTCGGTGATCGACACGATCCAGTCCTCGGCGTACGTCCGAACGAGTGAACGACCAACGCCGACCTGGATGCTGTAGTGGTTCAGTGCGGCCCCACGCAGTGACCGTTCCGGATCCCACTGCACGTGCACCTGCGCCGTGTCCAGGTCCGCCTCCCACCGGTCGCCGCCCGAGCCGCTCGGCCCCGTGGTCAGTACGGCGCGGGAGAGTGCGTCCTCCCATCCCCGCCGGCTGATCCGTACGGCCAGGATCTGCTCCTGGTTCGGCTTACGCCCCCAGTTGCTCCGGTGCATCAACCAGAGCAGGGACGGCTTGATCCAGCTCATCCGCTGGAACGAGAACGGCGGCACGAAGCGTTGGGCGGCCAGTGCCGGCGCCGCCACCGAACGGGCGTACGCCTGGTAGACGACGATCGTGTCGGCATCAAAATCGGCGCGGATCTCGCGTAGGCGTGGCATCGAACCCCGTACCGCTCGACCGGACAGTGATCCGGAGCATGCCAGCCCGGTCCCGCTCGGGCGAGCGCTTTACCGCATCGACCGTGGCTGACGGGTGGCCCTCGACCGGCCCGCGTGATGAGATACCTCCGAGATCAAGATTGGTCGATCGCGGCGAAGGCGAGGGCGGATCAGTGGGTCAGGAAGTACGCGGAGTCATCTCGAGGGCCAAGGGCGCACCGGTGGAGGTCGCCACGATCGTCGTACCGGATCCTGGACCGGGTGAGGCCGTGGTGCGGGTGCAGAGCTGCGGGGTCTGCCACACCGACCTGCACTACCGCGAGGGTGGCATCAACGACGACTATCCCTTCCTGCTCGGGCACGAGGCGGCGGGGATCGTGGAGCAGGTCGGTGCGGGCGTCACCGACGTCGAGCCGGGCGACTTCGTCGTACTGAACTGGCGGGCCGTCTGCGGCGACTGCCGGGCCTGTAACCGTGGCCGCCCGTGGTACTGCTTCAGCACCTACAACGCCACCCAGAAGATGACCCTCACCGACGGCACCGAACTCTCACCGGCCCTGGGCATCGGTGCCTTCGTCGAGAAGACCCTGGTCCACGCCGGACAGTGCACCAAGGTCAACCCGGCTGCCCGACCGGCGGCGGTCGGCCTGCTCGGTTGCGGGGTGATGGCCGGACTCGGCGCCGCGATGAACACCGGTGGAGTGACCCGGGGCGACTCGGTCGCGGTGATCGGTTGCGGCGGGGTGGGCGACGGCGCGGTGGCCGGTGCGGTGCTGGCCGGGGCGACGACGATCATCGCGGTGGACACCGACCCGCGCAAGCTGGAGTGGGCCAGGGGCTTCGGTGCCACCCACACGGTGAACGCCCGGGAGACCGACCCGGTCGAGGCGATCCGAGCACTCACCGGTGGTTTCGGCGCTGACGTGGTGGTCGAGGCGGTGGGTCGCCCGGAAACCTGGCAGCAGGCGTTCTACGCCCGGGACCTGGCCGGCACCCTGGTCCTGGTCGGGGTGCCCACGCCCGAGATGAAGGTTCCCGACCTGCCGCTGCTGGACGTCTTCGGTCGCGGCGGATCACTGAAGTCGAGCTGGTACGGCGACTGCCTGCCCAGCCGGGACTTCCCCCTGCTGACCGAGCTCTATCTGCAGGGCCGGCTGGACCTGGACGGGTTCGTCACCGAGGAGATCGCGTTGGACCAGGTCGAGGAGGCGTTCGCCCGGATGCACCGGGGCGACGTACTCCGTTCGGTGGTGATCTTCTGATGCCGGCCCGGATCGACCACGCGATCACCAAGGGCACCTTCTCCCTCGACGGCCAGACCTTCGAGGTGGAGAACAACGTCTGGGTGGTCGGCGACGACGACGAGTGCGTGGTCATCGACGCGCCACACGACGTGGGGACGATCCTGCACACGGTCGGCGACCGGCGGGTACGGGCGATCCTCGCCAGTCACGCCCACGACGACCACGTACGGGTGGCGCCGGAGCTGGGCGACGCGACCGGCGCGCCGGTGCTGCTGCACCCGGACGACCGGGTGCTCTGGGACATGGTCCACCCCGATGTCGTGCCGGACGGTGAACTGGCCGACGGGCAGGCCATCGAGATCGCCGGGATCACGCTGACCGTCCTGCACACCCCGGGCCACAGTCCGGGCGCGTGTTGCTTCCACGTGCCGCGACTCGGTGCGGTCTTCACCGGTGACACGCTCTTTGCCGGCGGGCCGGGCGCCACCGGCCGCTCGTACAGCGACTTCGGCTCCATCGTCGGCTCGATCCGGGAGCGACTGCTTACCCTGCCACCGGCCACCACCGTCCACACCGGACATGGCGGGACCACGACGATCGGCGCCGAGGCGCCACAGCTCGACGAGTGGCTGGCTCGCGGCCACTGAAACCCGAACGAGATCGCGATTCGGCCAGGTCATCGGCCCGACCGTAGCCACCGTCGGCCCCCCCGGGTCGGACACCACCTCCGAGTTCACGCCTGGCGAGTTCACGCCTCCGAGGTGGCGTCCGGCGCCGACGCGGCGGGCGTGGAGGAGTCGGGCTCCGAGGGGCCCGCTGCCGGGTTTGTCGGTGTCTCGTGGTCGTCACCGGTACGGGTGAGCAACCGGCCGAGCGTGGTGCTGGCGAAGGTGGCGCCGAGCGCGCTGCCGGCGGCGATACCCCAACCGAGCGGGCCGAGCGGGGTGCAGCCGAAGAACTGGCTCACCCCGGGGGTCTGGATCACGCCCGCCAGCACGGCCAGCGAGCCCGCGGTCGAGACGAGTACGGACGGGCTCGCGCCACCGTCCACCACCGTCTGACCGAGCTGGGTGCCGACCAGCGAGGCGAGCGCGATGGTTCCGGCCCGGCGCTGTCGGCCGGTGAGTCGGGCCAGGGTCCAGCCGGCGGTGGCGCCGAGCGTGGTGGTCCCGGCCCGCAGGGCGATCTCCCGGTTCAGGCTGCCACCCAACGAACTGTCCGGCCCCTCCAGCAGCAGCCCGTCGGTCGCGTCCGGGTCGGGTGCGCGTACCGCGATCGCCATCGCCGGGGCCAGGTCGGTGAGGAGGTTGACCAGCAGCAGTTGGCGTCCGTTGAGCGCGGACCGGCCGGTGGCCGCCGCGGTCAGCACGCTGAACGCGATCTCGCCGAGGTTGCCGCCGACCAGGATGCTGAGCGCGTGCCGTACCGAGGACCACATGGCCCGGCCCTCGACCAGGGTCGCGATGATCGTCTCCAGCCGGTCGTCGGTCACCACCAGGTCGGCGGCGGCCCGCGCGGCGGGCGTACCGCGCTGGCCGAGGGCGATGCCGACGTCGGCGAGCCGGATCGCGGGCGCGTCGTTGGCGCCGTCACCGGTCATCGCCACCACCCGGCCCGCCTGCTGGAGCGCCTTGATGATGCGCACCTTGTGCGCCGGGGTGCAGCGGGCGACCACGTCCGTACGGGCGAGTCGTTCGGCGAGCGCGTTGTCGTCGAGCTGGTCCAGTTCGAGTCCGGTGGCGACCCGCTGCTCGGCGTCGTCGGTGCTGATGATCGAGGCGATCGCGGCGGCCGTGCCGGGGTGGTCACCGGTGATCATGATGGTGTGCACGCCGGCCTGCCGGATCCGGGCGACGGCCGGCGCGGCGCTGGCGCGTACCCCGTCGGCCAGGGTCAGGTAACCGACGTAGGTCAGGTCGGTGACGTCGGTGTCGTTCAGCGTCTCCCCGCCGACCACCCGCTCGGCGACCGCCAACACCCGCTGCCCGGCGCCCGCGTGCTCACCCATCATCCGCTGCAACGACTCCCGGCCCGCGTCGTCGAGCGGCACCTCGCCGTCCCGGGTACGTCGCCGCCCGCACCGGGGCAGGACCGTCTCCGGCGCCCCCTTCACGCTCAGCACGTACGTCTCGTGCCGGCGGCCGAGGGTGGCGTGGTAACCACGGGACGGCTCGAACGGCAACGCGGTGACGTACTGCCAACTCCGGCAGCCGGTGGTCGGTTCCACCTTGGCGCTCTGCGCCCCGATCAGCACCGACCGGTCGGTCTGTCCACTGAGCTGGTCGGGGTGCTCCGCCTCGGGGGTCGCACGCAGGGCGGCGGCGAGCACCCGACGGGTCGTACGGTCGAGCGCGTCGACTTCGGCGTACCGCTCGCTGTCACCGACCCCGGCGAGCCGCAGGTGTCCCTCGGTCAACGTGCCGGTCTTGTCGAAACAGAGCACGTCGACCCGGCCCAGCGCCTCGATCGTGCGCGGGTTTCGGACCAGCGCGCCGTGTTCGGCCAGCCGCCGGGCGGCGGCCAGTTGGGCGGCACTGACCAGGAACGGCAGCCCCTCCGGCACCGACGCGACGGCCAGGTTCGCGGCGGTCGCGGCCGTCTCGGCCAGCGGTACGCCCCGGAAGAGTCCCGCACCGGCGACCGCCATCGCGGCACCGGTCGCGACCGGGATGGTGGCCTTGGTGAGCTTGGTCAACCGGGCCTCGACGCCGCTGCTCGGCGGTGCCTGACGGGCCATCGCCATACCCCGTCCGACCTCGGTGTCGGAGCCGGTGGCGACCACCACGGCAACGCCCCGGCCGGCGGCGACGGTGGTTCCCTCGTAGAGCATCGACCGGCGGTCGGCGACCGCGGCGGCCACCACCGGGGGGCTGTCCTTGGCGACCGGCAACGACTCGCCGGTCAGCGACGACTCGTCCGCCTCCAGACCGTTCGCTTCCAGCACCCGGCAGTCCGCCGGGATGGCGTCGCCCGGCCCGACCAGCACGATGTCCCCCCGGACCAGGTCGCCGGCGGCGACCACGTGTTCCGTGCCGCCGCGACGGATCCGCGCGGTGACCGCCGACCGGGACAGCAGTTCGGCCAGTGACTTCTCGGTGTTGAGCTGGTGGACGGCGCCGATCAGTGCGGAGAGCCCGACCACACCACCGACCAGCGCGGCGTCGACCACGGAACCGACGGCGGCGGAGAGGCTCGCCCCGGCGGCCAGGACCGGGGTGAGCGGGTTCGACAGCTCGTCGACGAAGGCCCGGCCGAGGTTGACCCCGGGGTGGTCGTCCGCCCGGTGGTCCCGTCCGCGCCGCTGGGCCTCGTCGTTGCTCAGCCCGTCCGTGCCGGTGCCCAACCGGTCCAGAACGGTCGGGACCGGCATCAGGTGCCAGGGCGTGGCCGCGCCGACCGGGCCGCCCGTGGTGTGGGCGGGGAGCTGTTTCGCCCGCCAGACCCCGTTCGCCAGCGCCATCGCGCCGGCCACGTTCACCCCGTTCATCGTGCGGCGGGGCAGCCTGGTGACCGGCGCGGTGAAGGCGGTGAGCGCGCCGAGGCTGGTGCCACCCGCGGCCAGGGCGATGTTCTGCCGGGTCAGCTTCCGGGCCAGGCCGACCGCCTCGACCACCAGGGCGGGCACCTCCAGATCCGCACCGATGAGCAGGTGCGCACCCCAGGCCGGTGCCTCGCCGTCGCGCCAGACCCCCAGCCCGCAGTCGGCCGCGCCGAGCGCCCGCCGGTCGCCCGAGACCAGCATCACCATCGCGCCCTCGGCCTGCAACGACCGGATCGACGCGGTCAGCTCGGTGCCGCCGTCGACCAGGGCGTCGGCGAAGCCGTACCGGTCCGTGTCGGTGCTCGCGACCACCAGCCGTACGCCGGCCCGACGGGTGGCCGCCGGCAGCGCGTCGACGCCCGGCGCCGCCTCGGGCTCGTACTTCACCACGGCGGCGAGTTCGTCGTGGTGGGTCAGGCCGAGCACACTGCCACCCGAGCCGAAGAGCCGACCCGCCTCCGGGTGGTCGGTCGGCGGGGACACACCGAGCGTGGTGAACGGGGCGAGCCGCCAGCCGTCCGCTTCGTGTGGGTCGTCCGGCGCGGACGGGTCGAAGAGCACGAACGCCCGACCGGCCACCTCCTCCGCGTCCCCGGCGAGCGGGACCAGGTCGGTCAGGGTGCCCCGGTCGGAATGCAGCACCGCCTCGTCCAACACGAGGGTGTCGACCCGGTCCAGCTCCCGCAGCACCGACCGGTCCATGGCGATCACGCCCCGGGCCGCGAGTGCCCGGCCGAACTGTGCCGCGTACCCCTCCCGACCGTCGAAGGGCGCCTTGGAGAGGCTGGACATGGCGAGCGCGGCCGCCCGTTTCGGCCCGGCGAACGGCAGCGCGACCGCCCCGGCCAGTGCCCCGCCGGTGAGCGTCCGGCGGACGTACCGCTCCAACGGGCCGTCGGGTTTCGGGCGTGGTCGCCCGTCCGCCAACGGTTCCGCCGCCGCCAGTTCGGGCGTGCCGGCGAGCCGGGGTTCGGCCGCCTGCCAGGCGGTCAACTGGGCGCGGGCCTCCTGCCACTGGAGCACCCGCTGCGCCCCGTCGAGCAGGATGCCGGCCCAACCGCCGGTCAGGCCGAGCGCCAGCGCCTCGGCCAGCGGCAGCAGCGAATCCGCCCGGTGGTCGCCACGCAGGCCCTGCCCGACCAGGGCGTGCAGCCTCGGCTGCATGTCGATCGCCTTCAGCAGCCCGGCGACCTCGCCGGGCAGCGGGGCGAACGGCAGGATCCGGGTGGCCACGGTGAGCCCCAGTCCGAGCGCGTCGGCGGCCAGGGTGGAGACCGCCCGCCGGGTCCGTGGTCCCTCCTCCGGCGGGTGCGGTTGCGGGTCGTCGGGGTGGTGCTCGCAGTCGTCGGTACGTTCGACCGCCACGATCGTCGCGATCAGGTCCCGCAGTCGGGGCGCGGGTTCACCGACCGCCACGACCACCCGGCCGGTCGGTGCGTTCACCCGGGCCCAGAGCACGCCCGGCAACCGTTCGAGGGCCCCCTCCACCCGGCGGGCCAGCCGTTCACTGCCAGGTACGGCCACCCCGCGTACCTCGATGTGGTGGCGACCGGGGCGGGACCGGACACCGCGACGGGTCAGCCCGGCGACGCGAGCGCCCTGATCGGCCAGGCTCCCGGCCCGACCGGCCAACTCCTGTGCGCCCCGGGTCACACCGTCGAGCAGATTGCTGAGGGTGGGCGTCGGCAGGGCTCCGGTGAGATTCAGCCCGAAGGGCGTCATCGAGCCGCGTGAGTGGTGGCCGCGTACCGGTGTGACTGCTCTCGGCTCCTGCTGCTCGCGTACGTCATATCGCCCCCCGAATGCCCGGTCGGCGCCATGCCTTCCCACCCGGGGGCGCGTTATGCACACCCGCTGGACCGATTCGGGGCGTCCGACCGGGTCGGGCGGGGATCGTGATGGCGCCGCAGGCATGGACGCCGGCATCCGTGGAAACCGAGCGCGCGGGTAGTAGCCGACAGGTTTCCGAGACCGGGGAGGCGTCCATGAACGTCAGCGTCCTGAACGATCCGCGCAGGGTGGTCGAGTCGTACGCCGGAAGGGTGCGCGTACCCGGCGTCGGGATGATCGCCGTACCGCCGCCGGACAAGATCGCCTACTACGCGGGGCTCGGTCTGCTCGCCGCCCTCCAGATCATCGAGTGGCCGTTGGCGGTGGTCATCACAGCCGGACACCTCATCGCCGACCAGCACTTCTCCGGGCTGGCCAAGGGCTTGGGCGAGGCACTGCAACAGGCCTAGCCGGCGTCTCGCCGTCCGGCCGGGGTCGGGCCGGTGGTCGTGGTGCGGTTGACCTCAACCCTGGTTCATGTCTGATGCTGGTCTGCACCACCGGCATCACCGGCGGCCGGACCGGAGGGGGCACCCGCGAATGAACGAGTCGTCCTGGTGACCGCAGAACTGTTGGCGCCGACCGGGCCGGTGCAGGGACTGTTCGGTCGACGGTTCCGCGCGCTGAGCACGGGCATGGTCGCGCTGATCTCGCTGCTGGCCTTCGAGGCGCTCGCGGTAGCCACCGCCATGCCGACGATCGCGCACGCGCTGGACGGGATCCGGCTCTACGCGCTCGCCTTCGGCGGCCCGGCCGCCGCCGGGGTGGTGACCATGGTCGTCGCCGGGATGTGGAGTGACGCCCGGGGACCGGCCGCACCGGTACGGCACGGGGTCACCTGGTTCGTCGTCGGTCTGGTGATCGCCGGCACCGCCCAACACATGGTGCAGCTCGTGGTCGGGCGGGTGGTGCAGGGACTCGGCTCGGGACTGCTGATCGTCGCGCTCTACGTGGTGGTCGCCCGGGTCTACCCGGAGGAACTGCACCGGAAGGTCTTCGCCGCGTTCGCGGCGGCCTGGGTGGTGCCCTCGCTGGTCGGACCGGCGATCGCCGGCCTGATCGTGCAGTACGTGGGCTGGCGCTGGGTCTTCCTCGCCGTACCGCTGCTGGCACTGCCGGCGGTGGTGCTGATCCGCCCCGCCCTGCGGCAGGTGGACGGTGGGTCGCCCGGCGGCGCCGAACCGCCATCCACCGGCCCGACCGCCACCGGCCCGACCGCCACCGAGCCGGTACGCCGGATCACGCCGGCCGCGTCGCGCCGGATCGGCTGGGCCCTCGGGGCGGCCGTGAGCGCCGGACTGTTGCACGTCGGGGGGCAGCAGTCCGGACCGCTCGCGATCGCCCTGGTGGTGGTGGCCCTCGGCGGCCTGGGTGTGTGCGTACCCCGGTTGTTGCCGGCCGGCGTGCTGCGGGCGGCCCGTGGCCTGCCGACGGTGATCGCGCTGCGCGGCCTCGCGGCCGCGGCCTTTGTCGGCGCGGAGGTCTTCATCCCGTTGCTGCTCTCCCGGGAGCGGCAGCTCGCACCGGCGCTGGCCGGAGCGGCGCTGGCGGCCGGCGCGGTCTCCTGGTCGCTCGGTTCGTGGCTACAGGGGCGGGTCCGACAGCCGGCGTCCCGGGCCACCCTGCCCCGGGTCGGGCTGCTGCTGATGGCCGCCGGGATCGCCGCCGCCGCGCCGCTGATGCTGACCCAGTCGGTGCCGGTGGTGCTGGGCATCGCCGCCTGGGCGGTCGCCGGCCTCGGCATCGGTCTGGCCTACCCGTCGATATCGGTCCTGACGCTGGAACTCTCCGCGCCTCAGGAGCAGGGTCGCAACAGCTCCGCCCTGCAACTGAGCGACTCGCTCTCCGGCGCGACCGTACTGGCGTTTACCGGTGCGCTGCTCGCGGCGGCGGCGCAACCGGGGCCGGGGACCTACCTGGCCGGGTTCGCGGTCGCCACCGGCCTGGCGGTGACCGGTGGGCTGATCGCCGGCCGGGTCATCCCGGACCGATGAGCGCCCCGACCGACCCCCGGATCGCCCGCCGCTACTCCGGCCGAAGGCGTGGCGCCGGGGCCACCCGTCGCTACTCCGGCCAGGTGCGCAGCGCCCGGTCGAGGGCGTCGACGAGCAGGTCGAACGACCGGTCCAGGTCCTGTGGCAGCCCGAAGCCGTGGGCCGCCTCCAAGGTCACAAAACCGTGCAGCGCGCTGCGCAGCGTCCGGGTCGCGTCCACCGCCCGGTCACCGGTCAACCCGTACCCGGCGAGTACGGCGTAGATCACGCGTACGGTCCGGTCGGCGGCGGCGACGTGGGCCGGGTCCCCGGGGTCCGGGGCCCGTAGCGTCGCCGCGTAACTGCCCGGGTGGTCGCGGGCGTAGTTCCGGTACGCGGCGGCGAGCGACCGCACCGCCGCAGCGCCGGAGAGGCCCACGGTCGCCTCGGTGGCCCATCCGGTCATCTCGTCCAGACCACGGACGGCGAGTTGCTGGGCCAGCCCGTCCAGCCCTCGGACGTGTTTGTAGAGACTGGGCAGGGTGACGCCGAGCTGTTGGGCGACGGCGGCGAGGGTGAGCCGGTCCAGGCCCACCTCGTCGGCGACCCTGGCCGCCTCGGCGACCACTATCGCGGGGGTGAGTCCGGCCCTAGGCACCGGCGGCCACCCGGTTGACGAAGTCGACCAGTGCCGGATTGACCAGCTCCGGGTACTCGGTCATCGGGTAGTGCCCGGAGTCCGGCACCAGCAGCAGCTCGCCGTGCAGCCGATCGGCGACGTAGCGGGCCTCGGCGGCGGCATCGGGATAGTCCGGGTCCTTCTCGCCCATCACCACGAGCGTGCTGGCACGCACCTGGTCCAGCCGTCTCTCGACCGGGTCGTGGTTGGTCCGGGTGGTGCGGACGAAGGACCGCCAGTGGTCGCCCCGGCGCATCGACTCGGCGATCCGGGCCTGGTGCTCGGCCAGATCCGTCGGCCGCCGCCCGGGGAACAGGGTGCGGTGGTAGGCGCGCCATGCGGCCGGACCCCAGGGCCGGACCAGCAGCAGCCGCATGAGCAGCGACAGTGCCGGGCTGATCTTCGGATTACGGACGAACGGGGCGATCAGCACCAGCCCGGTGACCTTGGTCGGCTGGTCGGCGGCGGCGAGGATCGCGGCGCTGCTTCCCATCGAGTTGCCGACCAGGATCGCCCGGTCGCCCAGTTGGTCGATCAGTGCGAGGGCATCGCTGGCCAGGGCCGCGTCGTCGTGCTCGTGGAATCCGTCGTCGCTGTCGCCGTGGCCGCGCAGATCCGGTACGGCGACCCGGTAGCCCGCGTCGACCAGGGCCGGCACGGTGAACCGGTAGACCGAGCGCAACTCGCCCATCCCGGGTAGGCAGATGACCAGGGGGCCTTCGCCCTGCACGGTGTAGCCGATCCGGCCCTCTCCGCGAGCAAGGAAGTTAATCGTCATAGCCGTAAGGTTAATGTGATTAGCCAACCTCGTCAACCGCGCCCCGGGCCGGGTCGCCCGACCGACACGTACGGGGGACCCGACCGGAAATGAAACCTTTTCGGACCTGGGTCCGGCCTACCGTCGAGACATGCTCGAGATCGCTGCTGCTGTCCTGCTCTACGTCTGCGGGTTCCCCTGCATCTACGGCGTGATGCGTCTCGCCGTACGGCACGGGCTCCAGGACGTCGAACGGTCCCGACCGGAGAACCCCGACCACGCCGCCGAGCGGGCGCGGCTGGAGGAGCGCACCTTCGCCCGGGAGAACGCCTTCCTCGCCGGTAGCTGACCGCCCGTTCCCGGCGAGGCGGCGACCTCCTGGAATCTCGCCCCGCTCGCCTTGGCGGCCGTGACCGTGACCAGCCTGGATCCACCCGGTTGCCGTCACCGCGACCGCCTGGAACTGACCCCGGTTTGCCGTGACCCTGACCAGCCTGGACTCGTCCCCGGTCGCGTCCCGGTGCCCCGCGGCGGTGGTACGGGGCTGGCGGTGCGAGGATCGGAACCGTGATGGGGACCCTGCGCACCGAATCGGCCCGGACCCGCCTCGATCTGCTCGCCCCGCCGGTCGCGGCGGCCGTGCTGGGCTGGCCGACCCAGGCTTCGGTGCCGGTGGACGACATCCTGGTGGCGCCGATCGACGCCACGCTCGCCGACACCGCCGCCTTCTGTGCGGCGTACGAGGTCGGCTTGGACCTGTCCGCCAACTGCGTGGTGGTGGCCGGCAAGCGCGAAGGCGTGACCCGCTACGCGGCTTGCGTCATCCTCGCCACGACCAGGGCGGACGTGAACGGCGTGGTGCGTCGACAGCTCGACGTACGTAAGGCGAGCTTCGCCCCGATGGAAGAAGCGGTCGAACTGAGCGGCATGGAGTACGGCGGGATCACCCCGCTGGGGCTGCCGGAGCAGTGGCCGATCCTGGTCGACGAACGGGTGGTCGAGGCCAAGTACGTGATCGTCGGATCCGGCGTACGGCACAGCAAGATCGCGCTGCCCGGCCGCGCGCTCGCGGAACTGCCCAATGCCCGGGTGGTCACCGATCTGGCCCGCCCGGTCGCCTGACGCGGGCTGGCGCGATCGGCGCGAGTTGTCGCCGCGTTGCCGGCCCCGCCCTCCGCGGGTTGCCGCCACACTTCGATGAAAATCAATACTGTTGCACGTGAAACATGTAAAAGTCCTGGTCAGGATGCCGCTTCGAGACGTGCAACCTCGTTCAGCGCCTGCACCAGGGTTGCCGTCTCCTGGGCGCCGACAACGGCGTACTTGCCCGCCAGCACATAGGTCGGCACGCTGCTGATGCCCAGTGTGCGGGCCTGTGCCAGTTCGGCCCGGACCTCCGGGGTGCCGGCGTCCGAGTCGAGCCAGTCGCGTACCTCAATCTCGTCCAGGCCGACCTGCGCGGCGATCGAGGCCAGCTCGGACCGCGACCCGATGTCCACCCCGTCCACGAAGTGGGCCCGCTGGAGCGCGTCCATCGTCTCGCTCGCCAGCCCACGTTGCCCGGCGAACCAGACCAGCCGGTGTGCTTCGAAGGTGTTCGCCGCGATCGACCGGTCGTAGTCGTAGTCCAGGCCGGTCTCGGCAACGATGCCGCTGACGTGGGCGACCATCTGCTGGGCGCGCTGCGGCCCACCGAATCTGGCGGCCAGTGCGTCCATCGACCGGACCGGCTCCGGCACCGGTGACGGATCGAGTTGGAACGGGCGCAGCCGTACGGTCACCTCGCCGTCGTACGACTCGAGCGCCTTTTCCAGGCGACGCTTACCGATGTAGCACCAGGGGCAGACGACGTCCGCGTAGAGGTCGATTTCCACGCACCGATCAACACGCCGGCTCAGCCGATCTGTTCCCGGCCAGCCGCCCGCTTCAGCCGGACGCGGTTACGTACCCGCCGCCTCGGTCGGACGCGGTTACGTAGCCGGCGCCTCAGCCGAGCTGTTCGCGTACCTGTCGCTTCAGTCGGGCCAGGATCGCGGTGCCGCCGCGTACCCGCAGCGGGCTGATCGCCTGGGCCAGCCCCATCCGCTGGTAGAGATCATCGGGTACGTCGAGCACCTCTTCGGCGCTCGCACCGGCCAGCCCCTCGGCCAGGATGCCGGCGAACGCACGGGTGGTGGGTGCCTCCGGCGGGCAGTCGAACCAGGTGTTCACCGTGCGCTCCGGGGTGACCTCGGCACGGAGGAAGAAGGAGGTCTGGCACTCCGGAACCTGCTCCATCCCGGCGTGCCCGGCCAACTCGGCCGGCAGCGGGGGGACCGCGTCGGAGTATTCGAGCAGCATCTCCAGCACCAGATCACGAGGTGCGGAGGCGAACTCCTCGATGATCTCGTCGAGCTTCTTCGGTGACATGGGTTCCAGGCTACTCACGTTAAGAGGGGGCCCTTCCTATACCAGAAGCGATAACAAGGGGCCCTTCCTTCAGTCGGTGGTGGGGGCGAGTCGCTGGGCCAGGTCGCCGAGGGAGATGATGCCGACCAGTTGGCGATCCACGTCACAGACCAGCACCCGGCGTACGGCCCGCTCCCGCATCAGCCGGGCCGCCTCGGCGCCGGTCGAACTCTGCTCGATCATCACGATCTCCCGGGTGGCGATCTCGCCGAGCGTGGTCTTCGCCGGGTCCTTCCGCTCGGCCACCGCCCGGACCACGATGTCCCGGTCGGTCACCATGCCGAACAGGCTCTGTCCGTCGGTCACCACGATGTCCCCGATGTCCGCGTCCGCCATCGCCCGCGCCGCCTCGTCGAGGGTGGTCTGTGCCGACAGGTAGACGATTCGTCGGGTCATCAGGTCGGCGACCCGGTAAGTGTTCATGAAAGCCTCCGTCAATCGTGTCCGTCGATATCTTCGCGGTACCCCGTACCCGAATGGTCACACCCCGTTGGGACGACCGTCTCACCTGGTACGGAGATGCCTTGCCCGGCTGTTCCCACCGGCCCGTTATCGTGTGCTGTCGCCCATCGTGTGAAAGGTGAACAGGTGAAGGCCACCGAGTTGTCGATTTCCGGCGCGTGGGAGTTCGTCCCCCAGCAATTCCCGGACGCCCGTGGCAATTTTCTCGTCTGGTACGACGCCACCGCGTTTGCCGACGCGCTCGGTTTCGAGTTGTCGGTCGCCCAGACCAACCACAGCGTCTCCGCGCGCGGCGTGGTCCGGGGCATCCACTGGGCCGACGTCCCCCCGGGTCAGGGAAAGTACGTCTACTGCCCGCAGGGCGCCCTGTTGGACATTGTGGTCGACCTACGGGTCGGCTCGCCGACGTTCGGCCAGCACGAGGTGGTTCGTCTGGACACGGTCGACTACCGCGCCCTCTACCTCTCCGAGGGACTGGGGCACGGCTTTGTCGCGCTGGAGGACAACACCGTCTTGAGTTACCTCTGCTCGACCGGTTACGCCCCGAAGCGGGAGCGGATCGTCAACGTGCTCGACCCGGAGCTGGCGCTGCCGATCCCGACGGACATCACCCCGACGCTCTCCGAGCGGGACGCCAAGGGTCCCGGGCTGACCGAGCTTCGTGAGGCCGGACTGCTCCCGTCGTACGACGACTGCCTGCACTACTACGAGTCGCTGCGCGCCGCCCACCGAGGCTAGCCGCCGCCCACCGACGTCAGCGCGCCGCCCACCAGGGCCAGCCGGTCACCTGTGGTTCGGCCCTCGAACAGTTCGAGGGCCGAACGGTGCATCCGAAGGGTCGGGCGTGGTCAGGCGGTTGTCCCGGTGAGGCGGGCGACCACCTCGGCGACGGGTAGCTCGGTCCGGTCGCCGGTGGCGCGGACCCGCAACTCCGCGTACCCGTCGGCCAGCCGGCGGCCGACCACGACACTTCGTGGGATCCCGAGCAGGTCCGCGTCGGCGAACTTCACCCCGGCCGAGACCGACGGCCGGTCGTCGACCAACACCCGCAGGCCCGCCCGGGCCAGCTCCCCGCCGAGCGCGAGCGCCGCCTCGACCTGGCCGTCCTTGCCGGCCGCGACCACGTGTACGTCAGCCGGTGCGATCGAGTCCGGCCAGCTCAACCCACGGTCGTCGTGATGTTGCTCGGCGATGGCCGCCACCGCCCGGGACACCCCGATGCCGTAGCAGCCCATGGTCGGGCGGACCGGCTTGCCAGCCGGACCCAGCACGTCCACCGCGAACGCGTCGGTGAAACGGCGGCCAAGCTGGAAGATGTGCCCGATCTCGATCCCCCGGCGGATGGTCAGCTCGCCGGAGCGGCAGGCCGGACAGGGGTCGCCGGCCCGTACCTCGGCGGCCTCGATGGTGCCGTCGGGGGT
Organism: Micromonospora sp. NPDC050397; assembly: GCF_044901685.1. NCBI lineage: Bacteria > Bacillati > Actinomycetota > Actinomycetes > Micromonosporales > Micromonosporaceae > Micromonospora > Micromonospora sp. NPDC050397. The sequence goes on along the minus strand of NZ_JBJDPS010000005.1, from coordinate 213,590 downwards.
GAAGTCCCGGCCGCTGACCACGTTGACCGCGTGCCGGCCCGGCTCGTTCGCGCCGGTCAACCAGGAGGTGCCGGTGACCACCCGGGGGTCGACCAGGTAACGGATGCCGAGCTTCGCCAGCACCTGCGGCCCGAGGTAGCCCCGGACCAGGTCGGGCCGGTCGGCAAAACCGTCGAAGAGGGTGGCGGTGTTCGGGTGGAGAGCGACCTCGACCCGCTTGAGGTCCACCTCCCGGTCCCCCGGCACCCCGATCACCAGCAACTCCGGTTCGGCGACCCCGACCCGGCGTACCGAGAGCACCACGTTCTTCAGCGTGTCGGCGGCGGTCCAGTCGTCCCGGCCACCCAACCGGCGAGCGTTCGCCATCTGGACCAGCGCCTCGATGGTCGGGGTGTCCGGAGTGTCGTACGCCTGCGCCGGCGGGAACGCGTCGACGTCGCCAGCGGGCGGCGCGGGAGTTGTCACCGCCTCGGTGTTCGCGGCGTAGTGGCAGGCGGTGCAGCCGACAAAGGTGTCCTCGCCGACCGGGGTCGCGGCCAGGAACTCCTCCGAGGCCGAGCCACCCATGGCACCCGACGAGGCGGCCACGATCGTGTAGTCCAGCCCGAGCCGGTCGAAGATCCGCTGGTACGCCATCCGGTGCTGGTCGTACGCCGCCTGCAACCCGGCCTGGTCCAGATCGAACGAGTAGGCGTCCTTCATCAGGAACTCCCGCCCGCGCAGCAGCCCGGCCCGGGGGCGCGCCTCGTCGCGGAACTTCGTCTGCACCTGGTAGAGGATCACCGGGAAGTCCCGGTACGAGCTGAACAGATCCTTCACCAGTAGCGTGACCATCTCCTCGTGCGTCGGTGCGAGCAGGTGCTCCGCGCCGCGCCGGTCGGTCAGGGTGAAGATGTCGTCGCCGTACTCGGTCCACCGGCCGCTCGACTCGTACGGCTCCCGGGGCAGCAGGGCGGGGAAGTGCACCTCCTGGCCACCGATCGCGGCCATCTCGTCCCGGACCACCTGCGCCACCCGGTCCAGTACCAGCTTGCCCAGCGGCAGCCAGGTGTAGCCGCCCGGTGCCGCCCGCCGGATGTAACCGGCCCGGACCAGCAGCCGGTGGCTCGGCACCTCCGCGTCCGCCGGGTCCTCGCGCAGCGTACGAAGGAACAGCTTGGACATCCGAAGCAGCATCCAGGCAGCCTGGCATGTCACAAACCCGACGTCCAAGCATTTCGCCGCGACACCAGCAACCTCCCCGCACAAGGTCGCGTCTTGGGTGGCATGACTTGCCCACGTTCCACTACCCCAAGGATCGGTTCGGGTGGACCCCTCACTTAGCGAGTTCGACACCTTCGTCCGTACGCGTACCCCGGCGCTGTTGCGCTCGGCGTACCTGCTGACCGGTGATCAGCATCTGGCCGAGGACCTGGTCCAGTCGGCACTGGCCCGCACCCACCGTGCGTGGCGGGGGCTGCACGAGACCGGTAACGCCGAGGCGTACACCCGCAAGACCATGTACCACCTGCAGGTCTCCTGGTGGCGCCGACGCCGGGTGGCCGAGTCGATGCCCGGCGAGCTGCCGGAGCCGCGTCGCGACTCCTCGTCGGACCACGCCCACCAGACCGCGCTGCGGCTCTCGCTGCGGTCGGCACTGCTGAAGCTCTCCGCCAAGCAGCGGGCGGTACTGGTGCTGCGGTTCTTCGAGGACCGCAGCGAGGCCGAGGCCGCCGAGTTGCTCGGCGTCTCCGCCGGCACGGTCAAAAGCCAGACCTCGCGGGCGCTGGCCCGGCTCCGCGCCGTAGCCCCGGAACTCGCCGAAATGTACGTGCTGGAAGGGACTGCCCGATGAACCTCGACCGTCTTCGCAACGACCTGGCCGACCTGGCGGAGGAGGCCGCGCCGGTGGACCTGCGGGACCGGGCCCTGCGCACCTCGCGCCGTATCGGTGTCCAGCGGACCCTGGCCTCCTCGGCCGCCGCCCTGGTGATGATCGGTGCCGCCACCGGCACCGCGTTCGCCTTCCTACCGAAGGACAACCCCGGCCCGGCACCGGGCACCGAGACGCCGACGCCTGCGGTTGTCACCCCCACCCCGACACCCACGTCTGCGGATGCCTCGCCGACCCCGACCGGGACCACGCTCAAGCCGCTGACCGTCGCCGAGATCAAGAACGGCAAACTGTCCCTGTCGGACTGGGGTACGGAGGAGTGCCCGAACGGAACCTTCTCCTTCAGGAACGGCCTGCACGTCTACCGCCCGCTGCCCGACTCGTCGATGACGTTCTCGGTCGTCGGCGAACCGGCTCTGGTCGACGTCAACGGCGACGGTGTCAACGAGGCAGCCGCGCTGATCGTTTGCAGCCCGCACGCGGTTCACGCACAGCAGGTGCTCGTGTTCGAGCGGGCTCCGGACGGCGGCGTACGGAGCCTCGGACGGGTGGCATCGGTCCGGCCCTTGCCCGACGTCTTCATGCCTCCGGAGTTGATCCAGGCGGTCGGCGCCGGAGACTCGGGAACGATCCGGGTGCGGTGGGCGGACAACCAGGCAGGGTCGACGGCCGCCCCGCAGTGGCGGACCTACCGCTGGACCGACGGGCAGTTCAAGCAGGTGAACGGCCCGACCCGGTTCCCGGACCTGAGCGCCGACGTCAGCGTGCAGGCGAATCCGGTGGAGCTGAAGCCGGCGAGGGGCACGTACGAGGGCGAACTCAAGGTGACCGTACGCAACGCCGGTCCGAAGGCCACGCAGGCGCTGGGGTTGACCCTCACCCTGCCCATGGGAGCCACCCTGACCGGACAGTCGGGGATAAAGAGTGACGCGTGTCACGCGGTCGTCGAAGGGCCGCCGCAGGTCATCGCCTGCGAGCTGGCCACGCTCGCGCCGAGCCAGAGTGTGACGGTCAGCTTCACCCTCGGCTATGCGGCGGAGGCGACCAAGGCGACCGGGTCTGTCGAGGTGGAAACATCGGCGGATCGCAAGACCGGCAACAACAAGGTCGCCTTCACCATGACGGTCCTTGACTGACCCCGGTAGGCCGGGCTGACCCCGGTAGGCCGGGCTGGCCGTTCGAAGGGAAGTGGCGGCGCCGACACGTCTGTCGGCGCCGCCACTTTTGGCCTACCGGGCGGTAACCTGGCCCGCCGAGGTGTAAGACTCCGGTCGGAACCGTTCAAGGGCCACGGATTCAGGAGGGCGCGGATGCGCTGGCGCAGCTTCGTGGCGGTGGGGGACAGCTTCACCGAGGGCATGGACGACGCGTACCCGGACGGCACGTACCGGGGGTGGGCGGATCTGGTCGCCGCCCGGCTGGCCGTCGAGGCCGGTCCCGACTTCGGGTACGCGAACCTGGCGATCCGGGGTCGCCTCTTCCCCGCCGTGGTCGCCGAGCAGGTGCCCGCCGCGCTCGCCATGCGACCCGACCTGGTCAGTTTCGCCGCCGGGGGGAACGACGTACTCCGGCGCAACTTCGACGCGGAGGCGCTGACCAGCCGTTTCGACCGGGTGATCCGGGACTTCCGGGAGGCCGGGGCGGACGTGCTGGTGTTCCGGTTCGCCGACCTGATGTCCCGGCTGCCGGGGCAGCGGATGGTGGCACCCCGGGTCGAGCTGCTCAACCACGCGGTCGGTGAGGTCGCCGACCGGTACGGCGCGAAGCTGGTCGACCTCTTCGCCGACGACGTGTTCGCGCACCCTGAACTGTGGAGCGAGGACCGGCTGCACCTGTCGGCCGCCGGTCACCGACGGGTGGCCGGGCACGTGCTTTCCGCGCTCGGCCTGGCCCCGGACGAGCAGTGGCTGGTCGTACCGCCGGCACCGGCACCGACGCCGTGGCTCGCCGCACGCGGCGCCGACCTGCGCTGGGCCGGACAGCACCTGGCCCCCTGGATCAAACGCCGCCTAACCGGCCGCTCCACCGGCGACACCATCACCCCCAAACGCCCAGCCCTCTCCCCCTTCCCCGACACCCCGTCGATCTAGGGCAAATCCACCTGGAGGTGGATCATCCAGTGTGGATTTGCCCTAGATCAGCGAAGCGGGGGGCGGGGAGGGAGGGGGGAGGGTTAGGAGGGGGGTGGGGAGTTGCGGAGGGGGTGCCAGGCGGCGATGGTGATCAGGGTCATCGCGGCGGCGGCGACCCAGAACGGGGTGGTGAGGCCCCAGATGCGGGCGAACGGGCCCCCCAGCAGTGAGCCGAGGGCCGCCCCGCCCAGGTCGAGCAGCGAATACACGCTGCCCACCCGGCCCATCAAATGCCCGGGTACGACCCGTTGTCGCAGGGTCACCACGATGACGCCCCAGACCATGGTGTGCATCCCGAAGATCACCAGGATGCCGGCGGCGACCAGTGGCGTCGTGGTGATCGCCAGGGTCACGTGGGTGACAACCTCGACGACCAGTCCGGCACGGAGCAGGGTGCCGGCGCCGAAGGTCGCCTGTAGGCGGGGAGCGAGCAGGGTGCCGAGCAGCCCACCCACGGCGAAGGTGGTCAGCAGGAAGCCGTAGCCGACGTCCGACAGACCCAGTCGCTCCCGGACGTAGAGCACGAAGACGGCAAAGGCGGCGCAGAACACCACGTTGCCCAGGCCCATGCTCACGGCGAGGGTACGCAGCAGCCGGTGCCGCCAGAGCCAACGTACGCCTTCGGTGATCTCCACGCGCAGGCTCGTGGCTGGGGTCGCGGGAGGTGCGGGGATCGGCCTGATCGTGGCGACCAGCGCGGCGGCAACCGCGAAGGTCAACGCGTTGACGCCGAAAGGTGCGGCGGCGGCGATCACGAACAGCCACGCGCCCAGCGGCTTGGCGACAAACTGGTTGGCGACCGTGAAGGTTGCCATCAACCGGGCGTTGGCGGTGGCCAGCCGTTCCGGTGCCACGATGGCGGGCAGGAAGGCACCGGACGCGGTGTCGGCGAGGGTCTCACCGGTGCCGAGCAGGAAGAACACGGCGTAGACCAGTGCCACCGTGACGGTGTCGGTGGCGACGGCGAGGGTCAGCCCGGCGAGCGCCACCGCGCGCAGCGCGTTGACCACGACAACCAGCCGCCGCCGGTCGAGCCGGTCGACGTAGGCGCCACTGATCAGGGAGAAGAGCAGCCAGGGAAGCTGCTGTACGAAGACGGCGCCGCCGACGAGCGCCGGGTCGATGGTGATGGCGGCGACCAGCAGTGGGCCGGCCGCCATGGTGACTCCGTCACCGATGTTGGAGACCGCCGAGGCGGTCCAGAGCTTGGCGAAGTCCGCGCCGAGACGCGCGGATACAGGGGCACGCAAGAAGACTCCTCGAACCAGGGGAAACGGTCATCGCTGAAGCGACCGCTTCGCGGCGAGGAGCACCGCACCGTGGGCGTACGCCACACGGTGTACCGACTAACGCGCGGTGTGCTCTCGCGGCGAGGCGGTGACCGTGACCTTGTCGAGGCGCATGCCAACTCCTAACCGTGGATCGACTACCGGACGCAGGATAACGGCCCCGGCCGTCGCCGGCTGCCCTCACCGGCTGCCCCCAGCGGTCTGACCGGTCGGACCGGAGAGTGACTCAGCAGGCATCCCGATCTCCGCCTGATCGGCGTACGGCTGGCGTACGTTGGGCCACATGCCCGTACCAAGTGATCCCACGCCTGCCCTGCAGGCATACGCCGAACCGCAGCGCCTGGTCACCGCCGAGTGGCTGGCCGAGAACCTGGGCGCGGACGGTCTGGTGGTGATCGAATCCGACGAGGATGTGCTGCTCTACGAGACCGGCCACATCCCGGGTGCGATCAAAGTCGACTGGCACCTGGAACTCAACGACCAGGTCACCCGGGACTACCTGAGCGCCGAGGCGTTCGCCGAGCTCTGCGCGGCCAAGGGTATCGGCCGGGACGACACGATCGTCTTCTACGGTGACAACTTCAACTGGTGGGCGGCGTACGCCCTCTGGGTCTTCTCGCTCTTCGGCCACAACGACGTACGGCTGCTCGACGGCGGTCGGCAGAAATGGGTGGAGGAGGGACGCGAGCTGACCCGGGAGAAGGTCGAGCGTCCGCGTGCCGACTACCCGGTGCCGCAGCGTGACGACAGCCAGATCCGCGCGTACCGGGACCAGGTGGCGGCGCACATCGCCAGCGGCCGACCGCTGGTCGACGTACGCTCGCCGGGCGAGTACAGCGGTGCGCTGCTGCACATGCCGGACTACCCGCAGGAGGGGGCGATGCGCGGTGGGCACATCCCCGGTGCGGTGAACAAGCCGTGGAAGTCGGCGGCGAACGAGGACGGCACGTTCAAGCGTCCCGACCAGCTCCGGGCGATCTACGCCGACGAGTTGGGGCTCTCCACCGCTGACGACATCATCGCCTACTGCCGGATCGGCGAGCGCTCCAGCCACACCTGGTTCGTCCTGCGGCACCTGCTCGGCTACCCGCAGGTGCGCAACTACGACGGGTCGTGGACCGAGTGGGGCAACCTGGTCCGGGCACCCGTCGTCCAGGGCGACCAGCCCGGCGGGCTGGCCTGACCGGATCGACCACCGGCAGGTCGTCGCGCGGCGCTCAGGACCGCGCGACGACCTGCCGCAACGTCTGCAACCCCGGTACGGCAACAGGTCCCGTCGTGACGCCGGTGCCCAGGTCGACGCGGAGCACGCCGTCGTCCTGACCCACGAAACAGCGTCGACGGTCGGGGCTGGCGGCGATGCCGCGTACGGCGGTCGGCATGGTCCGGCGGGTCGGCTCGGCACCGGTCAGCGGTACGGTGACCAGGTCCCGGCCGGCGCCGACCAGCAGCACCCCGGTCGAACCGGTCGTGGCGGCGGCGGAGGTGACCGGCCCGGCCGGCGGGGTGAACCGGACCGTCCCCTTCACGGTCAGCCCGCTCGGGTCGATGGTGGCGATGGTGCCGCTGGTCGCGTCCACCACGTACACCGCACCGCCGTTCGGGTCGAGCGCGATCGCGTGCGCGGCGGCCGGTCCTTCACCGAAGGGCGCCGGCAGGTCGACGCAGAAGGCCCACCTCTCGGTCAGGTTCAGCGTGTGCACAAACGCGTGTACGTGTGGCGCGTCCTCCCGCGCCCCGGCGATCAGGTCCCGGGTGTGCTCGTGATCGGGCTGGTGGGTGTAGAGGGTGAAGAGCTGACGGGTGACGCTGTCGTACACCGCCTGCCGGCCCTCGCCCCGCATCTCCTCCTCGGCGCCCGGTGGCACCGCCGACTTCACCCTGGTCACCAACGGTTGCAGCTCGCCGGCGACGAGGTCGACGACGCGAACCCGGTAGCGGTCCGGGGCGGTCGGTGGCAGGTAGTCGAGGACAAAGAGCGCCTGACCCGTGACGTCGAACGCCTCCGGCTCCAGGTTGCCCGGCAACTCCACCCGGTGCTGCTGCCCGGCGCTGCCGGCGACCACGATGGTGGTCCGCTCCCGCCCACCCGGCCGGTACGGGCTCGTACCCGGTTCGCCCAGGGTCGCGAGGGCCACCAGCTCGCCGTCCGGGCTGGTGGCCCTCGCGGTGAGCTGGTCGGTGAGCAGGCCGCTGCTGAGCGCCGACCCGTCGGAGATCCGGTGGTTGGTGATCCGGGTGCCGCCGCCGGTCAACTCGCTCCGGACCAGTCTGCTGCCGTCACCACTGACCACCGCGGCCGAACGGTTCACCACCGTCTGGCCGGTGACGGCGTCGAGCACCGCGAGTTCACCGGCCGCCAGTTCGACGACCAGGGCCTCGTTCGCCGGCACCACGTCCCGGGTCGACCCGTCGGTGCCCCGGCGGCAACCGCCGCTGGCCACGACCATTCCACCACCCGCCGCGCCGGCCGCGATCCCGCCGGCCAGCCGCAGCACCGTACGCCTTGTTGTCATGCCCGGTAGAGGCGTGACCGGGCTCCCCGGTTCCGGACCGGGCGAGCCGGGTTTTCCGGTGGACGCGCTGTTCTCCCAAGGGACGCGCTCGCTCCCGCCGGTCGACGACCAGCGGGAGCGAGCCTCGGTCGAACAGGCTGGCAGCAACGGTCAGACGAGCGTGGCGAACCAGGTCGCGACCTGTGGCACGGATCGGACCAGCGAGGTGATGTGGTCGACGTTGCCGACGTCGGTGAGCGTCACGTCGGCTCCGCGCAGCGACTCCCGGCAGCGCAGGCTGTTGGCATAGACCGCCTCCGGGTCGCCGTGTGCGGCGTACATCCGGACCGGCACCGTCGGATGCCACCGCAGGCAGGCGTCGTCGTTGGCCCGGGCCGCCCGGCCGAGTGCGCCGGTCGGGTTCCGCAGCAGATCGGCGTACGCCGGCTGGAGCAACTCCACCGGCCTGGTTGGCAGTCCGTCCATCGACTCCTCGATCGTGTGCTCGCCGTCGAAGAGGGCGGCGACGTGACCGGCGTACGGGTCCAGGAAGACCTCGGACTCGTTGTCGTAGAGGTGGTAGATCCGGTTCCACGCCACGGTGAGGTAGGCGAGGTAGTAGGTGGCCGCCACCGGATCCACGTCACCGTCGAGCGCTGCCGGCCACTCGGTGTCGAAGAGTTCGTACGCGCCGCTGATCGGGGCCAGCGCGCCGAGCGGGAAGTGTCGGTCGGCACCTCGTTGCAAGGCCCTGGCCAGCAGGAACGCGCCGTTTGCGCCCTGCGAGAAGCCCGATACGGAAACCGGTCCGCCGACCGTGCGCCCCTGTTCGGCGGCGAACTCGCGGGTGGCGCGCAGGGCGTCGACGGACGCGCTCACCATGGTGCCGGAGTGGAAGTACGGGTGGGTGCCCGGCCCCTCGCCGAGTCCGAGGTAGTCGGGCGCGGTGGCCGCGTAGCCGAGCGAGGCGAACAGCACCCCCGCCGCCCGGTCGCAGCACTCGCTCACCGACGGCGCGCCCCGCCGGTACGACTGCGTACCGTGCAGCCAGACGGCGGGCCGCAGCTTCCGCTGGGTGGTCCGGGGCAGTACGACGAGCGTGCTCGCCGTGGTCGACCGTCCCCGTACGTCGACCGTCCGGTAGACAACCTGGTACGCGTCCACCCCGTGTCTGGCCTCGGGCACGTAGACACCGACCGGGGTGAGGTAGTCGTCGATCTCGTCGGCGTCGAGCCCCAGCACGTAGCTGTCCGACACCACCGTTCCGCGTCCGGTCGGCTCACCGGCGTGCGCTGACACCGGCACCGAGGCCACGGTCACGGCCACCGCCGTCACCAGCGCCAGGCCGGTCCGTCTGATTGGATTCATGTCCATAATGGTGAGCTGGTCAGGGCCCTGGAACACGCCCGCCACCTGCCCGATCCGGGGTCGGGAGGACCCCAGCCGGGACAGGGGTGCCAGCCGGAACAGAGGCCGCCCCGGTGCCGAGAACCCGCCAGGCGACGACGGTCAGCACGGCGAAGACGGCCGCCGCCGCGTACGCCACCGGCGGCAGCCCGTACGCGTTCGCGGTGAAGCCGGCGAGCACGGCGCCGACCGGGGCGGCGACGAGTCCCGCCACCCGCTGGGCGCTGCCGACCCGGCCGAGCAGTCCGGCCGGAACGTGACGCTGGCCGTACCCGGACCAGAGCGCGTTCCAGGTGGTCGAGCCGGCGGAGAAGACGGCGAGGGCGATCGCGCCCGGCACCGGGTGCCGGGAGAACGCCAGCACCACCAACGCCAGGGTTTGCGCCGTCAGCACCCAGCGCAGCCCGGTACGGAGGCCAACCCGGGCGGCGAGCCTGCCGGCACCGAGCCCACCGGCCAGCCCACCGAGCACCGCCGTCGCCATGAACGCCCCGTAACCGGCCTCGGGCACCCGCAGCACCTCCAGCGCGTAGAGCACCATCACCGCGATCAGTCCGCTGATCGCGAGGTTGCTGGCGGCGCTGAGCGCGGTGATCCGGAGCAGGGTCGGCTCGCGCCGGATCCAGCGGAGCCCGTCACCCGCCTCCCGCCACACCGACCGCCGAGATGCGGCGGCGGGATCGGTGACCCCGTGCGCCGGCAGGGTCAGCGCGAGCAGCGCGGCCACCGCGAACGAGGCGGCGTCGACCGCGAACGGCAGCGCGGCGCCGAGGGCGAAGAGCAGACCGGCGACCGGGGCGCCGACAAATCCGCCGGCCACCGCCGTACCGGCGGCCAGCCGGCCGTTCGCCGCCGGCAACCGCTCGGCGGGCACCACCGACGGCAGCACCGCGAAGGCGGCGGCGTCGAAGAGGGCGCCCAGCCCGGCCAGGAGGAACGCGACGACGGCCAGCGCGCCGATGCCGACACTGCCGGTCAGCACCAGCACCGCCAGCGCGCCGACCAGCACGGATCGGGCCGCGTCCACGATGGCCATGGTCCGGCGGCGGTCCCAGCGGTCGGCGTACACACCGGCCAGCAGGCCGAACAGCAGCGGAGGGAGCTGCCCGGCGACGACCACCGCCGCGATCAGCCGGGGATCGCGGGTCAGCGACGCCGCGAGCAGGGCCAGCGCCGGGGTACGCACCGCGTCCCCGAACCGCGACGTCACCGCCGCCGCCCAGAGCCGGCCGTACGCGGCGCCGAGCGGTTGCCGTACGTCCGGGTTCTCGTCCACAAGGGAGGTCCGGTATCCGGTCATCGCGCTCCCTCACTCCACGGACGTTGCCTGCCGGTGTGACCCTGTGGGCTCGACCAGGTCGAGGGTCAATCCCGGCCCGGTTAAGGGGCGGCGGAGTGTCGGTGATCACCGGTACGGTGGGGCGCCTGCACCGGGACTGGGGAGTAACAACGCGTGGACCGCACCTTTCAGGTAGACCTTCGGGGCATCGTCGACCTGCTCAGCCACCACCTGTACGCGAGCCCCCGGGTCTACCTCCGGGAGCTGCTGCAAAACGCGGCGGACGCGATCACCGCCCGGCGGGTGGCGGACCCGGGAGCACCGGCGGTGGTCTGGATCGAGCCGCCGGAGCTGACCGGTGACGGCACGCTCCGGATCCACGACACCGGGATCGGTCTCACCGAGGCACAGGTGCACGAACTGCTCGCCACCATCGGCCGCAGCTCCAAACGGGACGAGTTGGGCTTCGCCCGGCACGAGTTCCTGGGCCAGTTCGGCATCGGCCTGCTCTCCTGCTTCCTGGTCGCGGACGAGATCCGGGTCGCCACCCGGCACGCCGACCAGCAGACCGTGCTCTGGACCGGCCACACCGACGGCCGCTACGGCGTCGAGCTGGCCGCGCCGGGGAGCGGTCGGGACGAGCCGGGCACCACGGTCACGCTGGTCCCGCGCCCCGGCGCCGAGCAGTGGTTCACCGTACCGACGGTGACCGAGCTGGCCCGGCTCTTCGGCTCGCTGCTGCCGATCACGGTCCGGGTCGGCGAGCTGGAGACCACCACCGGGCCGCCGCCGTGGTCGCCCGCCGCCGACACCTCACCGGCCACCCGCCGAGAGAACCTGATCCGGTACGCGCGCGAGACGCTCGGCTTCACCCCGTTCGACGTCATCCCGCTCTCCGTACCGGAGGCCGGACTGACCGGGGCCGCCTTTGTGCTGCCCAGTCCCGCGAACCCGGCCGCCCGGGTCGGCCACCGGGTCTACCTGAAGCGGATGCTGCTCACCGAGGGCGCGGAGGGGCTGCTGCCGGAGTGGGCGTTCTTCGCCCGTTGCGTGGTCGACGCCGGTGAGCTGCGCCCCACCGCGAGCCGCGAGGCGCTCTACGAGGACAGCCTGCTGGAAGCGACCCGGGAGGCGCTCGGCGACCAACTGCGTGGCTGGCTGGTGCGCCTCGCCAGCGGTGACCCGCGCCGGCTCGGCGAGTTCCTCCAGGTGCACCACCTCGGCGTGAAGGCGCTGGCGCTGCACGACGACGAGATGCTGCGCCTGGTCGAGCAGTGGTGGCCGATGGAGACCAACGCCGGAAGGATGACGCTCGCCGAGTTCCGGTCCCGGCACGGCCTGATCCGCTACGCCGCGACCACCGACGAGTTCCGGCAGCTCGCCGCGGTGGCCGCGGCACAGGACCTGGCCGTGGTCAACGGCGGCTACACGTACGACACCGAGATCATCGAGCGGTTGCCGGGGCTGGACCGGAGCGTGTTGATCGAGCGGCTGGAGCCGACCGACCTCACCACCCGGTTCGACACCCTCGACCCGGGCGTCGAGCTGGCGTTGCGCCCGTTCCTGCTCGCCGCCCAACGGTCACTGGACCGGCTCGGCTGCGAGGTGGCGCTGCGCGCGTACGACCCGGTGTCGTTGCCGGCGCTCTACCTGGTCAGCCGGACGGCGGCCTGGCACGACCAGCTCGAGTCGACCCGGCAGCGGGCCGACGAGCTGTGGGCCGGGGTGCTCGACGCGATCGCCTCCTCCGGACCGCCGGAGCGGCCACAACTGGTGCTCAACCACCGCAACCCGCTGGTCCGCCGGATCACCACGATCGGCGACCCGGAGCTGGTCGGGCTCGCCGTCGAGGCGCTGTACGGGCAGGCGCTGCTGCTCGGTTACCACCCGATCCGCCCGGCCGACGCGGCCCTGCTCAACAACTCGTTCCTCGGCCTGCTCGGCCGGGCCGTCCCGGGACAGGAGTGAAGACCGTGAGCGGCGGAAACGACGACCTCCGGGCGGCGTACCAGCAGGTGGCCCAGATGCCGTTCGGCGCCGGGCAGATCGCCGCGGTCGAGCAACTGATCCGGCAGGTCGACGCCAAGGACGACCAGGAGCTGGCCTTCGGCGTACGGATGCTCGCCACCAGCGCCTACACCTACGGCGGTGAGCCGGCGAAGTCGTTTGTCACCTTCTCGTGGTGCCTGGCCGACTACGACCGCAACCCCCAGCCGTACCACGAGCACTTCGTGCGGACCCTGCTCTGGCACTTCAAGCACATGGTCAACGCGTTGCTCGACTTCCCCGAGGTGCCGCTGGAACGGACGTACGCGGTCCTCGACGACATGGAGCGCCGCTACCGCGAGGGCGGGCACAGCCTCCAGGCGGTGTACAAGTACCGGCACCTGGTGGCCCGGCACCGGGGAGCCGAACAGGAGAGCGAGGAGTGGTACCGGAAGTGGGTCACCGCACCCCGGGACGACCTCTCCGACTGCGCCGGCTGCGACCCGTCGGGCCGGGTCCGGCACCTCGTCGGCACCGGACAGATCGAGGAGGCGGTGGCGCTCGCCGAACCCGTACTCGCCGGGCAGCTCACCTGCAACGAGCAACCGCAGGGGATCCTGACCAGCCTGCTCGTGCCCTACCTCCGGTCCGGGCGGCGCGAACAGGCGCGGGACGCGCACCGGCAGGCGTACCGACGGCTGCGCGGCAATCTAGCCGACCTCGGCAGCATCGGCGAGCACGTCGAGTTCTGCGCGCTGACCGGGAACGAGTCCCGGGGCCTGGAAATCGTCGAACGGCACCTGGACTGGTTGGACCGGGCGCCGTCGCCGGCCGACGCGATGTCCTTCGCCGCCGCCTCGGCGCTGGTCCTGCGCCGGCTGGACCGCGCCGGCCACGCTGGGCTGGTCGTGCACCGGCGCGGGCACGGTGACCGGGCGGCGGCCGACCTGCCGGTCGGCGTACTCGCCGAGGATCTGGCCCGGCTCGCCACCGGCCTCGCCGAGCGGTTCGACGACCGCAACGGCACCAGCGCCCAGTCCACCTGGGTCGCCCGGCGGCTGGTGGCCGAGCCGATCGGCGAACACCTGCCGTTGTCGGCGACCGCCCGCCGCCGCAGCGACCGGAGCCGGCCGACCGGTGCCGAGCCGGTCGGTGGGGCCGGCTCGGACGCCGCCGACCCGGGCCGGACTCCCACGGTCGCCGCGCCGGTCGTGGTCGAGGTGCCGACCGAGGCGACCGGTACGGACCTGCTCGACCTCGCGGAGCAGCACTGGAACACCGAGCGGTACGAGCACCTGCGGGCGGTCCTGGGGGTGTTCGAGGAACGCTTCGGTGATGCCGGGTTGGACCCGATGGACGAGGCGCGCTGGGTCGAGTTCCAGGCCGTACGGCGGGTGCTGGACGAGGACCGGCCGGGCGCGGTCGAACTGGTCCGCCGGGCCGTCGACCTCTACCGGGAGATCCCCGACCGACGGCGGGAGTGGGTGGTCACCGGCCGGCTCGGCGTACTGCTCTGCCAGACCGAGCGGGAGACCGAGGGGCTTCCGTTGGTCGAGGCGGCGGTGGCGTACCTGGCCGAACATGGTGACCGGGCCGACACGGCGGCGATGCACGACCGGTCCGCCATGGCGTTGGCCGGGTTGCAGCGCTGGACCGAGGCGCTGGCCGCGGTCGAGCTGGCGGCCGAGGCTGCGGCCAAGGTGGACGACCCGTACCTGGACGCGCGGATCAAGCTGCGTCGGGCCATCTGCCTCCAGGCCCTGGAGCGGCAGCCGGAGGCACGGGAGCTGGCGGCCCTGGCTCGCGACCGCTACCGGGCGCTCGGATCGGCCGAGCGGCTGGCGGCGGCGTGTATCTGCCACGCGCAGACCCTGGACGACCCGGCCGAGGTACGCGACGCGCTGGACGAGGCCCTGTCGGTCGCGACCGGGGACGGGGTGCTGCACGCCCGGATCGGTCGGGCCCGCGCGTCGCTGGCGTTGCACCGCCCGGAGGACGCGGTCGAGGACTTCGTCGAGGCGGTCGGCATCTGTGCCGAGCAGGGCATCGTGGACGGGTCGGCGTTCCTCCGGTTCGAGCTGGCGAACGCGTACCGGCTCGCCGGGCGGATGCTCGACGCGGCCGAGGTGGCCGAGGAGGCCGTACGCGAGCTGGACCGGCTCGGCCACCAGGGGGACGCGGACCGGTGCCGGCACCTGCTCGCCGAGGTCTACCGCGAGCTGGACGAGGACCAACTCGCGCTGACCCTGCTGGACCAGTTGGCGGAGAACCTGGACGGGCCGGACAACCTGGCGGCCCGCGCCCAGGTGCTGGAGGAGGCCGGCGACCTGCTGTACGCGCAGGACCGGGACGCGCTGGCGGCGCAGCGGTTCGCCTCGGCGGCAACCGCGTTCGGGCTGGCCGGGCTGCCACTGGACGAGTCCCGGGGGCGGCGGCGGGAGGCGGACGCCCGGCACTGGGCGGGCGAGCCCGAGGGCGCCCTGGCGGCGGTCGCGCGGGCCGAGGTGGTGCTGGCCGGACTGCCGGCGGAGGCCGCGGAGCAGCCGGCGGCGATCTGGGAGTCGTCGATGTTGGCCGACAGTGCCGCCCGTGCCCTGGTCGCCGCCGAGCGGCCGGAGGAGGCGCTGCGCCGGATCGAGGACGTGCCGGCTCGGCTGCGGTCGATCGAGGCGTTCGGGGAGGCGTTGCAGGTCGAGTTGCTGACCGGTGAGGTGTTGCTGCGACTGGACCGGTTGCCCGAGGCGGAGCGCCTGCTGCGGACCACCCTCGCCGCCCTGCCGACCGGCTCCGGGGTGGTACGCCGAGCCGCCTGGCTGCTGGCCGAGGCGCTGGGGCGGCTCGGGCGTACCGAGGAGGCCGAGGCGCTGCGTCAGGAGCACGACCTGGACGCCGATGGCTGAGCGAGCGGACCCTTACCGTACGTGGAATTGTTCGTCCATCTGGTGGGACGCCGGTGGGCGGGCGAAGCTGTTGTCCGCTGCCGTTTGACAACTGACTAGGCTGGCCTTGTGACGCTGGAACAGCAGGTGACAGGGGCGACGCCGGGCGCGACTCCGGCGAGCCCACGGCGCCGGTCGCGCCGGGACGAAATTCTGGAGATCGCGGTCGGGCTCTTTGCCGCCCGTGGCTATCACGGCGTTTCCATGGACGACATCGGATCCGCCGCCGGCGTCACCGGGCCCGCGCTCTACCACCACTTCGCCGGCAAGGAGGCGATGCTCGCCGCCGCCCTGACCCCGGTCAGCCAGGGTCTGCTCGACGGTGGCCGGCAGCGGGTGGCCGAACACACCGGGCAGCCGCAGGCGATCCTGGAGTCGTTGATCGACTTCCACGTCGACTTCGCGCTCGCCCACCCGGCGGTGATCGCGCTGCACCTGCACGAGCTGGACCGGCTGCCGGACGAGCCCCGCCGGCAGATCCGCCGGTTGCAGCGGCTCTACGTCGAGGAGTGGGTGTCGGTGCTGACCGTGCTGCGCCCCGGGCTGGACGCCGGGGAGGCACGGGTGCTGGCGCACGCCGCCTTCGGCCTGATGAACTCCACCCCGTTCCTGGGTGGCGAGGTCGACCGGCGCCGCCGGGCCGCGCTGCTCCGGGCGGCGACCCTCGCGGCCCTGCTCGGTCCGGTCTCCTGAGGGGGTCCATCGAGACCCGGACTGGGTGATCCGGGGGTGCTCGTGGTGTCCTTGCACGGTCAGGAGACCCGGAGACCCCGAGGAGAAGACATGATCCAGTCGCTGCTGGTCGCGAATCGAGGTGAGATCGCCCGGCGCGTCATCCGCACCGCCCGGCGACTCGGCATACGTACGGTGGCGGTCTACTCCGAGGCGGACGTCGACCTGCCGTTCGTTCGGGAGGCCGACGAGGCGGTCTGCGTGGGACCGGCGAACCCGGCCCAGAGTTACCGCAACGCCGAGGCGATCCTCGCCGCGGCCAAGTCGACCGGGGTCGAGGCGATCCACCCCGGCTACGGCTTCCTGTCGGAGAACGCCGACTTCGCCCGTACCGTCGAGGCCAACGGCCTGATCTGGGTCGGACCGGGCCCGGACGCGATCAGCGCGATGGGCGACAAGATCAACGCCCGGAACCTGATGGCCGCCGCCGGGGTGCCGGTGGCACCCGGCACCACCGACCCGGCCGCCGACGTCGACGCGGCGCTGGCGGCGGCGGAGTCGATCGGCTTCCCGGTGATGGTCAAGGCCGCGGCCGGTGGCGGGGGCATGGGCATGGCGGTGGCGACCGACGCCGACTCACTGCGCACCGAGTACGACAAGGTCCGCGCGTTCGCCGAGCGGATGTTCGGCGACGGTTCGGTGTTGATCGAGCGTTACTTCCCCCGGGTACGTCACGTCGAGGTGCAGATCCTCGGCCTGGCCGACGGTCGGGTGGTGGCGTTGGGTGAGCGGGAGTGCTCGGTCCAGCGGCGCAACCAGAAGCTGGTCGAAGAGTCGCCGTCCCCGGCCGTCTCGCCCGAGTTGCGTCAGCGTTTTCTCGCGGCGGCGGTGCGGGCTGGTGAGGCGGTGGGATATCGCAACGCCGGTACGGTCGAGTGCCTGCTGGACCCGGGTAGCGGTGAGTTCTTCTTCTTGGAGATGAACACCCGGCTCCAGGTCGAGCACCCGGTTACGGAGTTGGTCTACGGGGTTGACCTGGTCGAGGAGCAGTTGCGGGCGGCTTCCGGGCTGGCGCCGAACTTCGATCCCGATGCGCTGGTGCCCAGCGGGCACGCGATCGAGTTGCGGGTGAACGCCGAGGACCCGAAGCGGTTCCTGCCCGGTCCCGGGGTGGTCAAGACGTGGGTGGAGCCCACGGGCGAAGGGGTCCGCGTCGACTCCGGTTACGCCATGGGTACGACGGTGACCCCGTTTTATGACTCGCTCATGGCCAAGCTCATCGTGTACGGCGTTGATCGCGCGGAAGCCATTGCGCGGGCGCGGGCTGCGGTTGCCGGGTTCGAGGTGGCCGGGCCCAAGTGCAACCTGCCGTTCTTTGCTGAGTTGTTGGAGAACGAGGAGTTTGTCTCGGGGAACTATGACACCGGGATCGTTTCTCGGATGCGTTGATGTGGGGGTGGGTGGGGCCCACCGTGCCGACTCTGGGCCGTCAGGCTTGATCCCCGCCGTGGGCACGGTGGGCCCCACCCTGGTACGTCAGGTCGAGGTGACCATCCCGGTCGGTGAAGTGGCGCGTATCGGTCCAGCGGCAGCTTCTGCCGGCCGTGTCGGGTCGCGTCGGCCCTGGCTTGGATGCAGGTGGCGATCAGGTTGTTGACGGTCGCCGTCGGGGACGTACCGTGGCAGCGGCACGGGCTTCAAATCCGCAAGATCAGGGCTGACCTGTGTCGAAACTGTGCCAGTGACCCTGAGACCGTTGGGGCCCCGGTCGAAGCGATATTCGGTGGAGCCGAGGGGACTCGAACCCCTAACCCCTGCCTTGCAAAGGCAGTGCTCTGCCAGTTGAGCTACGGCCCCGGGTGACTGGTGCCACCGGGTCGGTCGATCCAGGTTTCGGGAACTATCGAAGGTCGGGCGCGGTGGTGGCCTCGTGCCAGAGCGCGCGCTCGTCGTTGGAGTCCTTGACCTTCTTGGCGATCAATGCCGCCACGCCGACAACGCTGGCGATGATCAGAAGCTTCTTGAACATGACAGTCCCTCACGTTCGACTGCTGTCGGACGGTCTGAAAGTGGGGCTAGCTGGAATCGAACCAGCGACCTCAGAGTTATCAGCTCTGCGCTCTAACCGACTGAGCTATAGCCCCGTGCGACGAGCAAGGTTACCGCACCTTTGGTCAGCGCCTCAAATCAGGGGCGAACCCCCACGCTGACCTGCGGCAACACCTCACGTACGGGCTGGCATGGCAGTCGTTGCCGCCGGTGGGCGAATGCAGAACGCCGGGGCCACCGCACAACCGCGGAGCCCCGGCGTCACACGCATTGTCAGTCCCGCTCGGCGAGCGTCAACTCGATCCCGCCGACCAGGTCGGCACAGACGTTGTAGACGAACGCCCCGAGCGTGGCGAGCGCGGTGAAGAGCACCACGTTCACCAGCCCGATCAACGCCGAACTCAGGATCACGCCCTTGGCCGTGATCGAGAAGGCGCTGTCACTCTGACCGCCACCGGCGTTGATCAGGTCGGCCAGGCTGCTGTTCACACTCTCGAAGACGCCCATGGCGTCGAGCGCGAGGTAGAGCACCGAGGTTGCGACGATCACAACGACAAAGAGCACCAGAGACACCGCGAACGAGAACTTCATGACGGACCAGGGGTCGATCCGCTTGAGGTTCAGCCTGGCCCGACGCGGCCCGCGCGACGCGGCGCTGCCGACCGCGCCACGGGCGGACCTTACCGCCTCGCTCACCCTGGCCGCACCGACCGCGGCGGCAGCACCGAAGCCACGACCCGCTCCGGTGGTCGGACGAGCGGATCCGGTGGCCCGCCCCTCCTCCTGGCCGGCGGGCCCGGCGCTGGGCGTTCCCGACGCCGGCTGACCAAGCACCGACATGCCGGGCAGAGTCTGACCCGGCATGGACTGACCGGGAGCGGGCTGACCCGGACGATCGGGCGTCTGCGGCCGGCCGGCCGGACCAGGTGTTCCCGGCCGGCTCTGCGCACCGGGTCGCTCGGGGGCCGGGCCGCCGCTGGCCGACGTACCCGCCTCGGCGGTCGGCCCGGATGCGGGTGCCGAGGGTGTGGGGGCGGCACTCCCCACGGCCACACCACTTACCTCCGCCGGACGGCTCGCCTCACCGCTCGGCTGGTCCGGCGGCGGTGGCATTCCAGGTGCCCGGGTGAACTTCGGCGAGGGCGCGTCGGCGGGGACCACCGCCCGGCCGACGGCCGCGCGACCGGTCGCTGGTGCGCCGCCGGCGGCGGCCTCCTCGTCGACCGGGTTGGCCGAGGTCCCCGCACTCCCCGACTTCGCCTGTGTCTCCGTCATCAACTAGTCCTGTTCGTCAGGCTCGTCGGCATTGCGAGCAATGGCCACGATCGTCACACCATCCGGGAGGTCCATCAGCTTGACCCCCATTGTGTTCCGATCGCGTGTACGGCGTACAGGCTTCACCGGAGTCCGGATGACGCCGCCGTTACTGGTGATCGCGAACAGCTCGTCGTCCGGGCTGATCACTACTGCGCCGACCAGTCCACCACGGCGTTCCGTGATCTTCGCGGTCAGCACACCCTTTCCTCCCCGGCCCTGGACCGGATATTCCTCGATCGGCGTACGTTTTGCGTACCCGCCGTTCGTCGCCACCAGGACATCCATCCCTTCGCGGACCACCTCCATGGCCAGCAGGACGTCGTCGTCGGTGAACCGCATCCCGATAACGCCCGTGGTCGCCCGGCCCATCGGCCGCAGCGCCTCGTCGGTGGCGTTGAACCGGATCGCTTGCGCCTTTTTGGACACCAACAGGAGATCGTCCTCGGGTCCGGCAAGTGCCGCTCCGACCAGCTCGTCCTCGTCGCGAAGGTTGATCGCGATGATGCCGCCGGAACGGTTGGAGTCGAACTCCTCCAGCTTGGTCTTCTTGACCAGGCCCTTCTGCGTCGCCAGCACCAGGTACGGCGCGACCTGGTAGTCCGGGATCTGGATCACCTGGGCGATCTGCTCGTCCGGCTGGAAGGCGAGCAGGTTCGCGACGTGCTGACCCTTTGCCGTCCGGCTCGCCTCGGGCAGCTCGTACGCCTTCGCCCGGTAAACCCGACCCTTGTTGGTGAAGAAGAGCATCCAGTTGTGCGTCGAGCCGACAAAGAAGTGGCTGACGATGTCGTCCTGGCGCAGCGTGGCTCCGCTGACGCCCTTGCCACCCCGGCGCTGCGAGCGGTAGAGGTCGACCTTGGTCCGCTTGGCATAACCGGTACGGGTGATCGTGACCACCACGTCCTCGCGCGCGATCAGGTCTTCCATGGAGACCTCGCCGTCGAACGGCAGGATCTTCGTACGCCGCTCGTCGCCCCACTTGGCCACGATCTCGCCAAGCTCCTCGGAAACGATCTTCCGCTGCCGCTCCGGCTTGGCCAGGATGTCCTTGTAGTCGGCGATCTCGAGCTCGATCTTCGCCAACTCGTCGATGATTTTCTGGCGCTCCAGTGCGGCGAGCCGCCGCAGTTGCATGTCCAGGATCGCGGTCGCCTGGATCTCGTCGATGTCGAGGAGCTGGATCAGGCCCTGCCGCGCCTCTTCGACCGTGGGCGAGCGCCGGATCAGGGCGATCACGTCGTCGAGTGCGTCGAGGGCCCGGACCAGACCACGCAGGATGTGCGCCCGCTCCTCGGCCTTACGCAGCCGGTACGCGGTCCGCCTGCGGATCACCTCGATCTGGTGCTCGACGTAGTAACGGATGAACTGGGCCAGGTTGAGCGTGCGCGGCACCCCGTCGACCAGCGCCAGCATGTTGGCGCCGAAGGTCTCCTGGAGCTGGGTGTGCTTGTAGAGGTTGTTCAGCACCACCTTGGCGACCGCGTCGCGCTTGAGCACCAGGACGATCCGCATACCCGTACGCCCGGAGGACTCGTCCCGGATGTCGGCGATGCCGGCGAGCTTGCCCTCCTTGATCAGCTCGGCGATGCGCTCGGCCAGGTTGTCCGGGTTGACCTGGTAGGGCAGCTCGCTGACGACGAGCGAGGTACGCCCCCGCTTGTCCTCCTCCACCTCGACCACGGCACGCATCCGGATCGAACCACGGCCGGTCCGGTAGGCGTCCTGGATCGGCTGGTGACCGACGATCAACCCGTAGGTCGGGAAGTCCGGCCCCTTGACGATCTCGATCAGCGCGTCGAGGGTGGTCGCCTCGTCGGCGTCCGGGTTCTCCAGGCACCACTGCACCGCCGCGCCGATCTCGCGCAGGTTGTGCGGCGGGATCTTGGTGGCCATGCCGACCGCGATCCCCTCGGAGCCGTTGAGGAGCAGGTTCGGGATCCGGGACGGCAGGATCGTCGGTTCCTTGGCCCGGCCGTCGTAGTTGTCCTGGAGGTCGACGGTGTCCTCGTCGATGTCCCGGAGCATCTCCATCGCCAGCGGGTCGAGCTTGCACTCGGTGTACCGCATCGCGGCGGCGGGGTCGTTGCCCGGCGAGCCGAAGTTGCCGTTGCCGTCGACCAACGGGTAGCGCAGCGACCAGGTCTGCGCCATCCGGACCAGCGCGTCGTAGATCGACGAGTCGCCGTGCGGGTGGAACTGGCCCATCACGTCGCCGACCACCCGGGAGCACTTGACGTACCCCCGGTCGGGCCGGTAGCCGGAGTCGAACATCGCGTAGAGGATCTTGCGGTGTACGGGCTTGAGGCCGTCCCGTACGTCCGGCAGGGCACGACCGACGATCACGCTCATCGCGTAGTCGAGGTAGGACCGCTGCATCTCCACCTCGAGCCCCACCGGCTCGATGCGGTCGTGCTGGACCACCGCTCCGCCGGCGGCAGCCGCTTCCGGCTCGCTATCGAAGGACTCGGGAGTATCCGTCACTGTCAACCCTTATCAGACTAATCGGCCGCTTTCCCTGTGGATAACGGCTGTGGAAACCGTCGAAGCTGTGGATAACCATGTGGATTCAAGTACTCGTACACCCACCGGTCACCCTCATGTCCACCCTCGGTCAACCGGAACCCACGCCGCCGGCAAGACCTTGGTGTCCAGGATTCGCCTTAAATATCTAGGAACCGGACATCCTTCGCGTTTCGCTGGATAAACGACCGGCGCGCCTCCACGTCCTCACCCATGAGGACGCTGAAGAGTTCGTCGGCGGTTGCAGCGTCGTCGAGCGTGACCTGACGCAGCGTACGCGTTGCCGGGTTCATCGTGGTCTCCCACAGCTCCGGGTAGTTCATCTCGCCCAGACCCTTGAACCGCTGGATGTCGTCCGGCTTGGCGTTGGCCTTCTTCTGCTGCCGCAGCGCGATCAGTCCGTCCCGCTCCCGGTCGGAGTAGGCGTACTGGGCGTCGTCGCCCTTCTTGTTCCACTTGATTTTGTACAGCGGCGGGGCGGCCAGGTAGACGTGCCCCAGCTCCACCAGTGGCCGCATGAAGCGGAACAGCAGGGTCAGCAGCAGGGTCTGGATGTGCTGGCCGTCGACGTCCGCGTCGGCCATCAGCACGATCTTGTGGTACCGCAGCTTCTCGATGTCGAAGTCGTCGTGGATGCCGGTGCCCAGCGCGGTGATCAACGCCTGGACCTCGTTGTTCTTCAGCACCCGGTCGATCCGGGCCTTCTCCACGTTGAGGATCTTGCCGCGGATCGGCAGGATCGCCTGGGTACGCGGATCCCGCCCCTGCTTGGCGGAGCCACCGGCGGAGTCACCCTCGACGATGAACACCTCGGACTCGCGCGGGTCGGTCGACTGGCAGTCGGCCAGCTTGCCCGGCATCGATCCGGACTCGAGCAGCGACTTACGACGGGCCAGCTTGCGCGCCTGGGCAGCGGCGATCCGGGCCCGAGCGGCCTGGGACGCCTTGGTGATGATCATCTTGGCCTCGGCCGGGTTCCGGTCGAACCAGTCCACCAGCCACTCGTTGCAGACCCGCAGCACGAAGCTCTTCACCGGGGTGTTGCCCAGCTTGGTCTTGGTCTGGCCCTCGAACTGCGGGTTCGCCAGCTTGACCGAGATGATCGCGGCGAGCCCCTCCCGGATGTCCTCGCCGGAGAGCTTCTCGTCGCCCTTGAGGAGTTTCTTCTCCGCGCCGTACTTGTTGACCACACCGGTCAACGCCGCCCGGAAGCCCTCCTCGTGGGTGCCGCCCTCGTGGGTGTTGATCGTGTTGGCGAAGGTGTAGACCGACTCGCCGTAGGACTCGTTCCACTGCATGGCGATCTCGACCGACATGCCCTCTTCCTCGGCCCCGAACTCGACCACGGTCTTGTGGATCGGGCTCTTCGAGGCGTTCAGGTGGCGGACGAAGTCGGCGATACCGCCCTTGTAGCAGAAGGTCACCTCGCGCGGCTTGCCGTCCTCCTCCTGGACCCGCTCGTCGCGCAGTTGGATGGTGAGCCCCCGGTTGAGGAAGGCCATCTCCTGGAGCCGGCGGTAGATCGTCTCGAAGGTGAACTCGACCGTCTCGAAGACCGTCGGGTCCGGCCAGAACGCCACCGAGGAGCCGCTCAGGTTGGTCGCCTCACCCTTCTCCAGCGGCGTCGGCTTGGAGTTGTCGTAGCGCTGCCGCCAGACAAAACCGTCCTTGTGGATCTCCAGGGCCATCCGCACGGAAAGCGCGTTCACCACCGAGACGCCGACGCCGTGCAGGCCGCCGGAGACCGCGTACGCCTTGCCGTCGAACTTGCCGCCCGCGTGCAGCACGGTCAGCGCCACCTCGACACCCGGCTTCTTCAGCTTCGGGTGGATGTCCACGGGGAAGCCCCGGCCGTTGTCGACCACCCGCACGCCACCGTCGGCGAGCAGCGTCACCAGGATGGTGTCGCAGTATCCGGCCAGTGCCTCGTCGACCGCGTTGTCGACTACCTCCCAGACCAGGTGGTGCAGACCGCGCTCGCCGGTAGATCCGATGTACATACCGGGCCGCTTGCGGACGGCCTCCAGACCTTCGAGCACCTGGATCGAGTCGGCACCGTAATCCTGCTTGTCCTGCGCTGCCACCTTGGCCACTTTCTCGCACCATCCGGGCACCAGGGCACGGCGGGCGCGGGTTTGGCGGGCACGGCGACCTCAGCGCACACGGACCGGCACCACGATTAAACTGCGGATACGGCCGAAAGCGCCGGTCGCCGCGGATGCCCGCGGATCGCGATCGGCTCGGACCCGGTGCGGACTGGTGGCACAGGCCGGTACGGCCCGCGTCGTCGCTCCACACCTTGTCCTCGTCTCTGGCGTCAATCCTACTGTGCCGAGACGACAGAACCAGTACGCGGCACCCCTGCGGACCGCCTGAGACCTCCGTAGCGGGCCGCACCCCGCCTCCCACGACTCCCCCCACACGCCATCCGTCGGATCATGGCCGCTCTCCGGCGCGCAGCGCGAGCCGGAGACGGATCTTGGCGCGACCCGGTAACGGATCTTGACCAGTGGGGGTCGCGCGAACCGCTCGCCGTGCCGTAACTTTGCGTCGCTGTCTCCGTGCCTCGGACGGCCGGCTCGGTATGTGCTCAGGAGGGTGACGCTCGATGGGGCTGGACAACGTCGCGGTGCATTGGCCGCGTACCGGCCGCTTCTACGACCCGGTGGCCCCGGCCGACTTCGTGGACTTCGGCGACCTCGCCGACGCGCCCGAGGTCGCCGCGCCGACCGCCGCGCTGGCCGGTCACATCGCCAAGACCGGTACGGTCCGGGCGACCGCGTACACCGAACTGGTCGATCTGCTGCTCGGCCTCGATGGTGTGCTGTACGCCACAGAGGCGGCGGCGGAGGACGAGGACCCGGTGATCGACCCGGACGGCTGCGCGTGGATAGCCGGCGGCCTGGAGCGGTTCGTCGACGGGCATCGCCAACACGGCGATTTGGTGACCTTCGACACGGTGGGCGCCGTGCTCCGCGCGGCACTGGCCGACGGCCGGCTCGCCGAGCAGCAGTTGCGTTGGCTGGACACCCGACTCGACGCGCTGCGTGACGAATCCGGCGCCGCCCCGCAGTGGAGCTTCGTCCGCTCGGAGCTGAGCGTGCTGGCCGGGTTCTACCGCCGATGCGCCGACCGGGGCTTTGCCGTCTACGCCGACTCCTGAGCGGGCCGGTCGCCCCGTTCCAGCGTTCTGACGCCGCGGTTCTCGTGTACCGCCCCGCACCGCGTACGCGCGCCGTTGGCGGGTGAGGACGCACCCGTACGACCGTCGGCGGCGTGAGGTCGACCACCAGAAGTAATGGTTTAGCTACAGAGCGAGCCAGTATTGCGGGTCGTCACCGACGGTCGGTGACCAACCGGAATCTGGTGGGTGCTCGGCGCCGCCGTCCGAGGGGGGTCGGCACGCGGCCATGCGCGCCACATTCGCTGCACTGCGCCATCGCAACTACCGCATCTGGGCCGGCGCCGGCTTCGTATCGGTCATCGGCACCTGGATGCAGGTTCTCGGTGTCAACTGGTTCGTACTCCAGCAGACCGGTTCGGTCACCTCGATGGGCTGGACAATCCTGCTCCAGGCGCTGCCCAGCCTGCTGCTCAGCACCTGGGGCGGCGCCCTGGCCGACCGGCTGCGTGCCCGGCCCCTGCTGATCGGCACCCAGGTGATGCACACCGCGCTCGCCTTCGGGCTGGCGGCGGTCGCCTGGTCGGACACGGGTGGACTGCCGGTGATCTACGCGATCTCCCTCGTCAGTGGCGCGGTCTCCGCCGTGGAGGGCCCGGTGATGGGCCGGTGGGGTTCGACCCTGGTCGACCGAGCCACCCTCGGCAACGCGCTCGCTCTGGGCTCGCTCACCAACTCCGCCGGTCGGATCCTGGGCATGAGTGTCGGCGCCGTGCTGGTCGCCGCCGCCGGCCCGGCCCCGCTCTTTGTCGTCAACGCGATCAGTTTCGCCGCTGTGGTGCTGGCACTCTTCGCCATCCGGGAACGGGACCTGCACTCGCCCGAAGCGGCGCCAGCGATCACCGCAGCAGCGGTGACGAGCCCCGAACCGGGGTCGGCCCGCTCCGGGCGCTCCGGGCGCTCCACCGAACGTGGCGGGGTCCGGGCCGGCTTCGCGTACCTGCGGGGGCAGCCGGTGGTGCTGACCATGCTCGCCCTCGCCTTCGTCCTCGGCAGCCTCGGCCGCAACTACCAGGTGACCATGGCGGCGATGAGCGACGGCCCGCTCGGCGCCGGAGCCTCCGGGTACGGAATGCTCTCGACCGTCTTCGCGATCGGCACCGTGATCGGTGCGCTGGTCGCCGCCCAGCGTCGGGAGCTGGGCTACGGCATCCTGGTCGGTGCCGGCATTCTGGGCAGCCTGCTCCAGATCCTCGCCGGGCTGGCCCCGGGCGCATGGACCTTCGCCGCGTTCATCCTGCCGATCGCAGCCGCCGCCGTGATCATCGATACCACCGTCGGCACCCGGGCCCAGCTCGACACCGCCGGGGCGATGCGGGGGCGGGTGCTCGCCGCTGTCGGGGTGACCGGCTCGATCTCCGCCGCCGTCGGCGCACCGCTGCTCGGCTGGCTCTCCGAGCACTCCGGCCCCCGCCAGACCCTGGTCCTGGCCGGCACGGTCGCGGCGGTCGCCTCGGCCGCCGCCGGGGTGGCGCTGGCCCGGCAACGCCGGAGCGTGGCAGCCGCGACGGTCGCGGCCCCGGTGGAGGCGGTGGTCGTCCGTCGGGCAGCCCTGCGGCTACGTGGCGCGGCAGCGGTCAGCCGTATGTGTCCCGAGGGCCACGCCCCCGCACCCGTCGCGGTCCGCGCGACCACGACGGTGCGGTCGGCCCATGGATATGCAGTTTCCGAACCACGTTATGGCCGACCTCGCCGGCGATCCGCCGCAACAGCGAGCCGGCCAGCAGTCGTAGCTGCGTCGCCCACGCGGTCGACTCCGCCTCGACCGTGAGCTCGCCCTCTTCCAGCTTGACCGGGCGGCTGTGCTTGGCGATGTCCGGCCCGACCACCCGCTCCCAGGCACCGAAGACGGTCGCCTCCGCCGTCGGTTGCTGCCAACCCCGGGCCTTGACCAGGCGAGCCAGTACGGTGCCGAGCAGTTGCGGGTCCCGAGGGTCGGGACCGGGGCCGGAGTAGCCCCGCAGCCGGCGGCGGCCCTGCCCGTCGTCGCCCTCGGCACCCGTGCCGTCCGCGCCGGGCCGGTTGCGCCGCTGCGGGCGGTTGGCCTCCCGACGGGCGCGGGCCGCGTCGAGTACGGCACGGGCCAGTTCCGGGCCGCTCGCCTGAGCCGACGCTTCCGGCGTCGTCTGGGACCGCCCCGGGCCCGGCTGGGATGCCTGGCTGGACGAGGGCGCCTGCTCCGGCGGCACCACCGACTTCGCCGACCCCGAAGCGCCCCGCTTCGACCCGTTGGCTGGTTTGGTCCCCTCGGTCGGCCGGGGCCTGGGCTCATTCGCCACGGCGTACCGCTCCTTCCGACACCGCGTACCGGGCGCCGCGCAACAGTCGTGGCACGTCGTCGTCGACCGCGCAGGTGACCAGCAGTTGACTCGCGCCGCCGACCATCTCGGCCAGCCGCTCCCGTCGACCGGCGTCCAACTCGGCGAAGACGTCGTCGAGCGCGAGAACCGGCTCGATGCCGTCCGCCCGCAGCAGGTCGTACGCGGCCAGCCGCAGGGCGAGCGCGTACGACCAGGACTCACCGTGGCTGGCGTACCCCTTGGCGGGCATCGGACCGAGGGTGAGCGCCAACTCGTCCCGGTGTGGCCCGACCAGCGTGACGCCCCGTTCCACCTCGTTCGGACGAGCCTGTGCCAGTGCGGCGGCCAGCGCCGCCTCCAGCGCCGGTCGGTCCGGCGCCGGATCGCGCAACTCGACCGAGGGCCGGTACGCGATCCCGGCCGCGCCGCGACCGGCGGCAACCGCGTCGTACGCCTTGCTCACGTGCGGGGCCAGGGTGGCGACCAGTTCGAGCCGCCCGGCGAGCAGTTCCGCCCCGTGCCTGGCCAGTTGTGCGTCCCAGACGTCCAGGGTGGAAAGGTCGCCGCCCCGCGAGCCGCCGGTCTTACGAGCCAGGTACGACGTACGCAACAGGGCGTTGCGCTGTTTGACCACCCGCTCGTAGTCCGCCCGAACCCCGGCGAACCTCGGCTGCCTCGTGACCATCAGGTCGTCCAGGTACCGCCGCCGCTCGGCCGGATCCCCCCGGATCAGCTCCAGGTCCTCGGGAGCGAAGAGCACCAGCCGCAGCGCGCCGAGCACGTCCCGGGCCCGGCGCACCGGTGACCGTCCCAGCCGGGCCCGGTTGGCCCGGCCCGGGACGATCTCCAGCTCGACCAGCAGTTCCCGCCCGTCGTGCACGATCGCGCACCGGAGTACGGCCGAGCCCGCGCCGATCCGGACCAGCGGAGCGTCGGTGGCGACCCGGTGACTGGCCAGGGTCGCCACGTAGCCGAGTGCTTCGACCAGGTTGGTCTTGCCCACCCCGTTGGCGCCGACGAAGACGTTTCCGCCCGGCTCCAGATCCAGTTCGACCCGCTCGTACGAGCGGAAGTTGACCAGCTCGAGCCGGCGGACGTACACCGTTCGCTAGTTCTTGTGGACGGCGTGGCCACCGAACTGGTTGCGCAGCGCGGCCACCGCCTTGATCGCCGGCGAGTCGTCCTGCCGGGACACGAACCGGGCGAAGAGGGAGGCGGCGATGACGTTCATCGGCACCGCGAGCCGGATCGCCTCCTCGACGGTCCAGCGCCCCTCGCCGGTGTCCTCGGCGTAGCCGCGCAGGTTGGCCAACTCCGGGTCCTCGTCCAGCGCGCGGTCGAGCAGGTCGAGCAGCCACGAGCGGACGACGGTGCCCTCACGCCACGACTTGATCACGCCGGGCACGTTGGTCACCAGTTCGGAGGCGGCCATCAGCTCGTAGCCCTCGGCGTACGCGTGCATGAGGCCGTACTCGATGCCGTTGTGCACCATCTTGGCGTAGTGCCCGGCGCCGACCGGGCCGGCGTGCACGAAGCCGAACTCGCCGGCCGGCTTCAGCGCCTCGAAGATCGGCATCAGCCGCTCGACGTGCTCGCTCGCACCGCCGACCATCAGTCCGTAGCCGTTCTGCCGACCCCACACGCCGCCGGAGACGCCGACGTCGACGTAGCCGATGCCGAACCGGTCCAGCTTCTCGGCCCGCGGCGCGTCGTCGCTGAACCGGGAGTTGCCCCCGTCGATCACGATGTCGCCCGCGGAGAGCACCCCGGAGAGCTCGTCGATGGTCGCCTCGGTGACGGCGACCGGCACCATCACCCAGACCACCCGTGGTGCGGCCAACTTCTCGGCCAGCTCGGTCAGAGTGGCCACGTCGGTGACCCCGGGGTCACGGTCGAAACCGACCACCTCGTGTCCGGCGGCGCGCAGGCGTTCTGCCATGTTGCCGCCCATCCGACCGAGCCCTACCAGGCCGATTTGCATTTCCGTTTCCCCTTTGTGTTACTTGCCGGCTTGGGTCAGCGGGTGACCCGGATCGGCATGATCAGATAGCGGTAACCGGGGATGATCTCCCCGTCCTCCCCCGAGGGGGAGATCACCGCAGGCTTGAACGCGTCGACGAAGGAGAACAGCGCCGTCGCGGCGCCCAGGTTCTGCAACCCGTCGATCAGGTAGCCGGGGTTGAAGCCGATGGTCAGCGCCTCGCCGGTGAAGGTCGCCTCCATCGCCTCGCTCGCCCGGGCGTCCTCGGTGCCGCCGGCCTCCACCACGAGCCCGTCCGAGCTGAAGCTCAGCAGCACCGGTGTGGTCCGCTCGGCGACCAGCGAGACGCGCTTGACGACCTCGATCAGGGTGCTCACCGTGACCCGGGCCTCGGCGTTGTGGCTGCTCGGGAAGAGCGACCGGACCGGCGGGTAGTTCGCACCGTCGAGCAGGCGACTGGTGGTACGCCGGGTGCCACCGGCAAAACCGATCATGCCCTCGCCGGCCGCGCCCTGGGCCAGCGCCATGGTCACCTGCCCGCCGATCGGGCCGAGCGTCTTGGCGGTGTCGTTCAGGGTCTTCGCCGGCACCAGCGCGTTCAGGCTGATCTCCGGGTCGTCCGGCTGCCACTGCATCTCGCGCAGGGCGAGCCGGTAACGGTCGGTCGCCAGCATCGACAGGGTGCTGCCGTTCAGCTCGATCCGGACCCCGGTCATCATCGGCAGGGTCTCGTCCCGACCGGCCGCGACGGCCACCTGGCCGACCGCCGAGGCGAACGCGGCGGCGTCGATGGTGCCGGCGCTGGCCGGCATCTCGGGCAGCGTCGGGTAGTCCTCGACCGGCATGGTCGGCAGGGTGAAGCGGGCGCTGCCGCAGACCAGCTCCAGGTGCGAGCCGACGGCGGCGATGTCCACCGGCTTGGCCGGCAGCGCCTTGGTGATCTCGGCGAGCAACCGCCCGGAGACGAGGGCGGCGCCGTCCGCGTCCGCCTGTACATCCACCGTCACCTGGCTGGACACCTCGTAGTCGAACCCGGAGACGTGCAGGCTGCCATCGGCGACCCGCAGCAGCACCCCGGCAAGGACCGGCACCGAGGGCCGGTTCGGCAGACTCTTGGCCGTCCAGGCCACGGCGTCGGCGAGCGCGTCGCGCTCCACTCGGAACTTCATGCCATTGCCTCCGCGTCGACGTCAGCGACCACTGTCTCATGCCGGGTGGCGCCTGCCCGCCCGGCCAACCGTGCGGATCCCCATCGCACCTTAGGCCGCGATGTCATCGGCTATGCACCCGACCCCGGTAGTTCGGTCTCGATGCGGATCTTCGGTGAGTCGATCAGGTGAATCCACAGAATGCCCAACGGTGATGATTGGTTTTTGTTGTCTTAGAGATAAAACTCATCGTCTTCATCGGTGTTGTGCAAACTGTGGATGAGCGACGTTTGGCCAGGCCAGAGCATTATCCACCGGTGGGTTCGCTGTGGAAACCCTGGGGTAAAACCCGGCCTTTGATCCACAGGCGGTCGGCCGTACACAGTTGTCCACGGTTATCCACCGGTTGTCCACCGGTTCTCCACCGGGTTTCTCCCCAGGGCTGGGGACAGTCGAATCCGTATCGATCACCACCGTCCCCAGAACCTTCAACAGGCGATCCACAGCGAGCGGCCGTCGGTGGATAACTCGGTTACGGAGAGTGTCTGTCCACAGCGGTTTCCCCAGAAGTTGTCCACAGGTTGTGGATCGTCGGGGAGATCGCCACTACCGGTTGTCCACCGACGGTGGATAACTAGGTGTGGAAAACCTGTGGCTATCCACCGCCCACCGCTCGTCGTACCGGGCCGGTCGTCGCTCGTACCCGGTTCCGGCGACGCCGAAACCGTTTCGGAAAACCTGTGGATCGGTACGTGGATCGGTACGGCGGGTACGTCGCTACCGGGTACCGGCAACCGGGCGCATGATCCGGGGTCGAGGACCGGGCCGACCAAGCCGATCCGGCGACGTACCGGGCCTTGCCGGCGCGGCGCGGTGGACGGGCGGGCGGGATCGGCGTCCCGGTGAGGTGAGTCGGCCGGTACGCACGCGGCACGCGGTTCGTGCGCTGGCGACCCCGGCTGGGGCTCAGGTGTTCTGCTTGATCCGGTTGGTCAGCTCGGCGATCTGGTTGTAGAGCGACCGGCGCTCGGCCATCTGCTGGCGGATCTTGCGGTCGGCGTGCATGACGGTGGTGTGGTCCCGTCCGCCGAACGCCTGACCTATCCGTGGCAGCGACAGCTCGGTCAGCTCGCGGCAGAGGTACATGGCGACCTGGCGGGCGTTCACCAGCACCCGGGACCGGGACTGACCCCGCAGGTCCTCCAGGCTCACCCCGAAGTAGTCGGCGGTGGAAACCATGATCTGGTCAGCGTTGATCTCGGGACCCGAGCCGTCCGGGATGAAGTCCCGCAGGACCTCCTCGGCGAGCGACAACTCGACGGTGGCCCGGGTCAGGCTGGCGAAGGCGGTCACCCGGATCAGGGCACCCTCCAACTCCCGGATCGAGTTGGACACCCGCGACGCGATGAACTCCAGTACGTCCGGAGGGGCGTACATCCGCTCCTGGGCCGCCTTCTTCTGGAGGATCGCGATCCGCGTCTCCAGGTCCGGTGGCTGGATGTCGGCCAGCAGCCCCCACTCGAACCGGGTCCGCATCCGGTCCTCGAGGGTGGCCAGGTCGCGGGGCGAGCGGTCGGAGCTGATCACGATCTGCTTGTTCGCGTTGTGCAGGGTGTTGAAGGTGTGGAAGAACTCCTCCTGGGTCCGCTCGCGGTTCTCCAGGAACTGGATGTCGTCGATCAGCAGGATGTCGACATCGCGGTAGCGACGCTGGAACGCACTGGTCTTGTCGTCGCGCAGGGAGTTGATGAAGTCGTTGGTGAACTCCTCGGTGGAGACGTACCGCACCGAGCGAGCGTTGCCGAGCGTGGTGGCGTAGTGACCGATCGCGTGCAGCAGGTGGGTCTTGCCCAGCCCGGAGCTGCCGTAGATGAAAAGCGGGTTGTACGCCTTGGCCGGCGACTCGGCGACCGCCACCGAGGCGGCGTGCGCGAACCGGTTGGACGAGCCGATGACGAAGGTCTCGAACATGTACTTCGGGTTCAGCCGGTTGCCGCCGCTGTTGCCGTTCTCCAAGCCCAGCCGCCGGTCGTCCCGTACGCCGGGCCGGTGGTCGATCGGCGCACTGCCCCGGCCGGGTCCGCTGTCCGTCCCGTTGTCCCGGGGCAGACCCCGCGGGACGACGTCGGGACCGACGTCGTCGCGGTAGCGCTGCTCGAGCTGCCGGGGGTCGAGGCCGTGCGGATTGCCACCGAGCCGGTCGGTGCGGTCGTCCAGGTTGCGCCGCTCCTGGTGCGGTGCGGCCGGGCGGCCCGGGTCGGGATAGCTCCCCTCCGGGTAGGCGGCCTCGGCGTACGACTGCTCGGGGTAGCCCTGGTGGTCGGGATACCCGGCGCCGAACAGGGTGTCCTGTCCGCCGTCGCGACTGTTCGGGATCAGGCCCATCCGGTTCGGTTCGACCGGCGTGGACGGGAACTGGGCCGAACCGGTGGGCACCCGCTCGGCGGGTCCGTTCGTCGGGCCGGCGTCGCGTGGTCCGTCCGTCGGGGGTCCGGGCGGGAATCCACCCGGCGCGGGGGTCGGGCCGTAGCCGCTCGGCACCGGGCCGGGCGCGTACCCGCTCGGGCCGGGATTGGGGGTGCTGCCGTAAAGGGTGCCGGTGGGGCGACCCTGGCTGTCCTCGGGCGGCCGGACCGTCACCGCGACCTGGATCGGCCGGCCGAGGTGGCGGGAGAGCGCGTCGGTGATGGCCGGGCGGAGGCGGGACTCGATGACGTCGCGGGTGAAGGCGTCCGGCACGGAGAGCAGCGCGGTGTCCTCGACGATGGCGCGCAGGCGGGTGAGGCGGAGATAGGCGCGCTGCTGTGCTGAAATGATCTCGTCGGCGAGATCATCGGTTGCGGCCAGCCATACCGCGGCAAGGTCGATCGTGTCGGCCACCGTCGCGCCACCCCCATCGCCTCTGCGTTCCCGGCCGCCGCTGCTGTCTCGCCAGTCGACCGTTCCGGGCCTGCCACCGCTCTCGAACAGGCACGACCTGACATGCCTCGGCGCCTGATAGAACCGTCGTCCACAAGTTATCCACAACCTGTGTATCGACTGATTGTGGCTCCCCGCCGGACCCCTGTCCGACCTGCCCCCGGTCGAACCAGTGCTGACGCGGGTTCACCTGTCGAACGATCGACCAGCTTGTCCAGTTTTGCCCAGCAGCGACAACAGAGCCCCCTGACGCTGACCGGCAAACGGGCACGCTAACAGCGTTCTCCACAACGCTTCAACCGTCGAACCGGTGCGGGCCGAGCGGAGATCGGCGAAAACCGCCCCTTCGATCACCGTCGTCCCGCGCTGCCCGTTTCCTGGGGGGCGTTTCGGTGATGTTTGACGGTCATCGGGGCCGTGCGTAGGCTTGAACGGCTGCTCTCTCGCCCTCTGCTAGGGTGATGGGTGCTTGCTGTCCGCGGTCTCCATACCGCGTCACGCCGGTCCGTGCACCACGTGCAGTGATCAACCACGGGCAGCAATCGACCACGGGTCACCCGGTGTGGCGGCCTGTGGCGGACCACCACCCGACCCCGACGTCGACCGACCGGGGTTCGTACGAAGACGGAGAGCCTGACGTGAGCAAGCGCACCTACCAGCCGAACAACCGCCGGCGCGCGAAGACCCACGGCTTCCGGCTGCGCATGCGTACCCGCGCCGGCCGCGCCATCCTTTCGTCCCGGCGCGCCAAGGGCCGCGACCGCCTGTCGGCCTGACGGTCGACCGGGCCGGTCCGGAATGTAGACGTCGTGCTGGCGGCCGCGCAGCGACTGCGGCGTAGCGGTGATTTCACCGTGGCGGTCCGCGCCGGACGACGTGCCGGCCGGGGCGCGGTTGTGGTGCACCTCGACCTACCTCCCACGTCATCGCCCGAATCAGCAACGCCAGAGCCGGTGCGTCCGGCTGGCGCGGAGCCAGACTCCGCCCCGGCCCGCGCCGGCTTTGTCGTGTCCAAGGCGGTCGGCCCGGCGGTGGTCCGGAACAGCGTCCGCCGTCGGTTGCGGCACCTGGTCCGGGACCGGCTCGCCGATCTCCCGGCCGGCGCAACCCTCGTGGTACGCGCGCTGCCCGGTGCCGGCGACCTGTCGTACGACCGGCTGGCGGCCGACCTGGACGGTGCGATCAGTGCGGCCCGACGTCCCCGCCGCCCCGGGCGGCGGTCGGAATGAGTGGGGTCACCGGGCGGTCCCGACCCACCACACTCGGTGCCCGCGTGCTGGCAGGAGCCATCGTCGCGTACCGTCGTTGGATAAGCCCGGCGCTGCCGGCCCGCTGTCGGTTCTACCCGTCGTGCAGCGCATACGCCCTTGAAGCGGTGACGCGGCACGGTGCCCTCCGGGGAACCGGTCTCGCGGTCTGGCGGCTGTCGCGCTGCCACCCCTTCCACCCTGGTGGATATGACCCGGTGCCGGAGCCGGGCGGCCGCCGACATGCCGACGTGACTGGAGCCCCGAATTGAGTCTCGACTGGATCTACTGGGCGATCTCGTGGATCCTGCTGATCTGGCACTCCGCGTGGGACGCGATCGGGGTGCCGGCGACAGCGGCCCTCGGTACGAACTGGGCCTGGATCCTCTCGATCATTTTCCTGGTGATCACCGTCCGGGTGATCCTCTTCCCGGTCTTCGTGAAGCAGATCAAGTCGCAGCGGGCCATGCAAGCCCTCGCGCCGCAGATCAAGGCGCTGCAGGAGAAGCACAAGGGTGACCGGGAGACGCTCCAGAAGGAAACGATGGAGCTGTACCGGAAGGAGAAGGCCAACCCGCTGATGGGTTGCCTTCCGATGTTCCTGCAGATCCCGGTCTTCCTCGGACTCTTCCACGTGCTCCGCCGGCTGAACCCGGACAACCCGCAGCCGACGATCTACGGCTGGACCCTGGACCAGTTCAACAGCGCGTCCAACGCGAAGCTCTTCACCGCGCCGATCTCGGGTCGGTTCGGGTCCAGCGCGGCGGAACTGAGCAACCTCGGTGCGAACCCGACCACGGTCAAGGTCATCGCGGGCATCCTGGTCCTCATCATGATGGCGACCACCTACCTGACCAGCCGCCAGATGATTCTCAAGACCGGCTGGGCCCAGGACCCGCAGCAGCGCATGATCCAGCGGTTGATGCTCTACGGCATCCCGGCCTCGCTGCTGATCTCCGGCGCGATCTTCCCGATCGGCGTGATCATCTACTGGGTCACCAACAACCTCTTCACCCTCGGCCAGCAGCAGTGGGTGCTGCGCAAGTACCCGCCGCCGCCCACCGCCAACCTGACCACCGGCTCGTCCTCCCGTACCGGAACGGCCGCTCGTACCGGCAACAACAACCGTCCGGGCACCGGCAGCAAGGCCGCCCCGCAGGCGAAGCCGAGCGGGCTCTTCGGCCGGACCAAGGCCAACGGCGCCCAGCCGCAGGCAAAGCCAGCGGTCGACACCAAGGCGCTCGCACCCAAGCCGGGTGCGAAGCCGGTGAATCCGAAGAAGGGCCGTCCGGCCAAGCGTCAGGGTTGAGCTATCGGGCTGCCGGCGGCTGTTCCCGTCGGCAGCCCGCAGGAGTCCCGGGTCCAGGCCGCCGCCAGCGCGCCCGGCGCCGGATCCGGATTCCGCCGCGAATCGTCGCGGTTGCGGGCAAGACTGCCCGAGAAGACGTGCCCGTGGCACTCGGCGACCTCCCGCCGGGCCCGGGAACCAGCGGACCGTACAGGTCCGGCCGAGCGAGTACGGAGATGAGACCGTGACCGACACCAGCATTCCGCGCGCCGAGCAGACCCTCGCTGAGGAGACCGAACCGGCCACGGTTGACACACAGCTCGAAGTCGACGACAACATCGACGACGCCACCGATGACAACGGTGCCGAGGCGCGGACGGAGAGCGGCAAGTCCGCGACGGGTGCCAGCGACGCCGACCTGTTCCGACAGAGCGAGATCGCCGCGGACTACGTCGAAGGACTGCTGGACATCCTCGATTACGACGGCGACATCGACGAGCTGGTGTCGGCCGGTCGTCCGATGGTCGAGGTCGTGGGTGGTCGGCTGCAACCGCTGGTGGGCCAGCGCGGCGCCACGCTCGAAGCGCTGCAGGAGCTGACTCGGCTTGCCGTCTTCCGGCAGACCGGCACGCCGAGCCGGCTGCTGCTCGACGTCGGCGGTTACCGGGCGAACCGGCGCAAGGAGCTCGCCGCAGTGGCGAAGAACGCGGTGGAGAAGGTCAAGGAGCACGGCGAGTCGGTACGGCTCGAGCCGATGTCCGCGTTCGAGCGCAAGTGCGTACACGACGTGGTCAACGCCATCAGTGGTGTCGAAAGCGAGTCGGAGGGCGTCGAGCCCAACCGGCGCATCGTCGTCCGACCGGTTGCCTGACCGGCCGATGACGTACGACCCTGCGGCTCGTGCCGCTGCCGGCCCGGGTGGTGTCACGCCACCCGGGCCGCCCGCTTTTCCTGACCGCCCCGACTCGGACGACGCCTCCTCCAACGATGTCTCCTCCAGCGCTGGTGGCGAACTGCCTACCTCGGCCGGACCGGCAGGTACGGGCGGAACCGTCGACCGTGCGCTTGTCCCGCTTCCGGCCGAGCTCACCGACGCCGCGCAGACGCTCTTCGGCGAACGGCTCGACCTGGCCGTCGCGTACGCGGAACTGCTTGCCACCGACGGCGTGGTCCGAGGGTTGATCGGACCACGCGAGGCACCTCGGATCTGGGAGCGGCACCTGCTCAACTGCGCGGCCGTCACCGAGCTGATTCCGGTCGGGCGGTCGGTGGTCGACGTCGGCTCGGGAGCCGGTCTGCCCGGCATCGTGCTCGCCATCGCCCGTCCGGACCTGTCGGTGACGCTCGTGGAGCCGCTGGCTCGTCGGACCGCCTTCCTCACCGAGGCGGTGAGCGCGCTCGGGCTGGAGAGTTCGGTCACGGTGCTGCGTGCCAGGGCGGAGGAAGTGGCGGGCGGCGGGATCGGCGGCGACCTGGCGCTGGCGGACGTGGTGACCGCGCGGGCGGTGGCACCGCTCGATCGGCTTGCCGGCTGGTGCCTGCCGCTCGCCGCGCCCGGCGGACGAGTGCTCGCGATGAAGGGATCGTCCGCCGGCGAGGAGATCGTGGACCACGCCGTGGCGGTCGCCCGGCTCGGCGGCGGGCATCCGGTTCTCCACCAGTGTGGCGTCGGACTGCTCGACCCGGCGACGACGGTGGTGGAGATCGTACGGGAGCGGGCGGTCGGACCGTCCGGTTCGCGTACGGCACGGTCGACCCGTCGGGCCGCCACTCGTACCGAGCCGGATCGTCGTGGCGCAGGTCGCGCCCGACGTCGCTGACTCCGCCGCCGCTCCGGTCGACGAGTCGTAAACGGCAAACGCGGGCTCGCTCGCCAGTCTCGCCGTTGGCACTTGGCATGAGACCAGCCGCAGGCTCGGACCACTCGAACCCGTGGCCACTCGAAGCACTCGGGTCCGTCGCCGTATTCGAACCGGTCTCTGGTCGCCGCGATCGAGCCATTCGAACCATCATCGGCTCGATCCGGGCGGCGGTCGGTGCGCTTCGTCTCTCGGACCCATCCATTCCGAGTCGAAGCAGTCGTTGTCTCCCTGCCCCCGGCCGCCCTGCCCCGGCGTGATGCCCCGGCATGATGCCTTGGCGGTGACGGCCTCGGCGGCGACGGCCCCGGCATGATGCCTTGGCGGCGACGGCCCCGGCATGATGCCTTGGCGGCGACGGCCCCGGCATGATGCCTTGGCGGCGACGGCCCCGGCGGCGACCAGCTCGATGTGACGGGGCTTCGTTCGTGGCGGCCCGCCTCGTTCGGCAAGGTGTAATTGTCGGCCGCCCGGTCGACGTTGTCCGCAGCCATGGTCTCGTCGGCCTATCGGTCGTAGGCTGGCCGCGCGTCGATAGTGTGGACCGGGCGGCGGCCGGCGGCCCTGTGGGCCCCTGCCGTTTCTCGCCGGGCCGTAGGCTACAACCGGAAGCGCGCATGTTGTGGGCGCTGGCGGTGCCGACCCGTCCGAAGCTGGCAGGGATGACACGGTGCATGACAACGGTAGGCATGACGATCAAGGGATAACCGACCCCAGGGGCCATCATTCCGATGGCGCCCATGTTTCACGTGAAACCGATTACGAGGGCTGGGCTGCTGGCAGCCGAATTCGGACGCCTTCGGCGCCGAGCCCGGAAGCTCCTCCCGTTGGGGAGTACGGCCTTCCGCAACGGCGAAGTGATCGGTCGAACCGAGAAGCGAGACAGGTGGCGCCCGTGAATCCAGCGTCGTCGCCCGAGCGACCCGTGGAGCTGGCATCCTCCGACCGCCTACACGTTCCACAACAGGCGCCCGCCGAGCCGTCGCCGTCCGCGGCGATACCGGCTTTGTCGACCTACCCACCGGCGGAGACACTTGGGTCGGCTACAGCCATCGGTGTTGACGCACCGTTCGGCGAGCCGGCCCCAGCGGAAGTCGCCGCGACAGACACGCCCCCGCCCTCGGCGGGACCCTTCCCGGACGATCCGGGTGGGGACGCGTACGTTTCACGTGAAACCACGTCTCGGGAAGAGGATGATCCCCCCTTGGCTATGGAGGCAATGCGCGCCGTGCAAATCCTGAACCCGAGCGGCGAGGTGAACATGCCCCGCCCCACCCGGACGCGGATCATGTGTGTCGCGAACCAGAAGGGCGGCGTGGGAAAGACCACCACCACGGTCAACCTTGCGGTCGCACTCGCGCTGCACGGCAATCGTGTACTGGTTGTCGACCTCGACCCGCAGGGCAATGCCTCGACCGGGCTCAACGTCCCGCATCACGCTGGCGTCCCTGACGTATATGACTGCCTGATCGAGAACGTCCCCCTCGCGGAGGTGGCCCAGGCGGTCGAGGGCATCCCGAACCTCTGGTGTGTGCCGGCGACCATCGACCTGGCCGGTGCCGAGATCGAGCTCGTCTCCGTCGTGGCCCGGGAGTCTCGGCTGGGCCGGGCGATCGCGGCGTACCCGGGTCAGTTCGACTACGTCTTCATCGACTGCCCGCCTTCGCTCGGACTGCTGACGGTCAACGCGCTCGTCGCAGCCCAGGAAGTTCTGATTCCCATCCAGTGCGAGTACTACGCGCTGGAGGGACTGAACCAGCTCATCAACAACATCAACCTGGTGAAGCAGCACCTGAACCCCACCCTCGACGTCTCGACCATCCTGCTGACGATGTACGACCGCCGTACGCGGCTCGCTGACGCGGTCGAGCAGGATGTTCGGAACCACTTCGGCGACAAGGTGCTCCAGGCCGTCATCCCTCGTAACGTCCGGGTATCCGAGGCTCCGAGCTACGGTCAGTCGGTGATGACCTACGATCCCGGTTCGCGGGGCGCTACGAGCTACTTCGAGGCGGCTCAGGAGATCGCGGAGCGCGGGGTCAAGGACCCCGTCGGCCGGAATGCATAGGACGCTTGATTCGGTGGGAGGCGTGGGATGAAGAACCGTCCGCGGGGCGGGCTCGGTCGGGGTCTGGGGGCACTGATCCCTACTGCCCCGATGCCAGCGTCCGGAGTGGCGATCGCAGAGGACGACGTCACGGACCGGATCGAAAGCACCTCCCCGATCCCCGCCGAGGGTGAGGTCACTCCGGCGGTTCCGGAAGCGTACGAACCCGAACCGGCGATCGAACCCGTGCCCGAGTTGGCCCCCGTGCCGGGAGCGCACTTCGCGGAGATCCCGGTTGGCTCGATCGTGCCGAACCCGAAGCAGCCTCGGCAGATCTTCGACGAGGAGGCCCTGGAGGAGCTCAAGACCTCGATCCAGGAGGTGGGCTTCCTTCAGCCGATCGTCGTACGCCGCCTCGACGACGAGCAGTACGAACTCGTTATGGGTGAGCGCCGTTGGCGTGCGGCGCAGGCGGTCGGCCGCGAGGCGATCCCGGCGATCGTCCGGGAGACCCGGGACGACGCGATGCTCCGCGACGCGTTGTTGGAGAACATCCACCGGGCCAACCTGAACCCGCTGGAAGAGGCGGCCGCGTACCAACAGTTGCTGGAGGAGTTCGGGGCGACCCACGACGAGCTGGCTCGCCGGATCGGCCGGAGCCGTCCGCAGATCTCCAACACGATCAGGCTGTTGAACCTGCCGCCACAGGTCCAGAGGCGGATCGCGGCCGGTGTGCTCTCCGCTGGTCACGCGCGTGCACTGCTCGGCCTCGACGATTTCGACGCGCAGGCGGAGCTGGCCGAGCGGATCGTGAAGGAGGGGCTGTCGGTCCGGACCACCGAGGAGTTGGTCAAGCTCGCCGCCTCCGAGGGCGGTACGACCAAGAGTGCTCCGGCGACCCGTAGGGCAAAGCCGCACGCGCCGGCTCTGACGGACCTTGCTGATCGCCTCTCCGACCGATTCGACACCCGGGTGAAGGTGGACATCGGTCGGAGCAAGGGCAAGATCACCATTGAGTTCGCGTCAGTCGACGACCTGGAGCGCATCGTCGGCATCATCGGCATGGAGGAGCAGGACTCCGCCGACTGACCCCGGACCACTTCGATGGCCGTGCTGCCCGTTCCACTGGGCGCGCGGCCATTGTTCTTTCACAGGGCACCTTTTCGGGCATGCCGGTGTTGGTGGCAGCGTCACCTACCCTCTGATCGAATTCTCCCGGGGGCGCGTGTGTACGCGTTCGTCGCCAAAGGTGCGCCTGCTGACTGCCTTGATCATTCGGGGGCGACATCTGTGTGCCGGGCTGCCGCATGGGTGAGCCTCGTGGCCAGGCCCGACTGCCCCGGCCTCGGCGAGACGCTTCCCGGATCTCGGCGAGGCCGCCGAGCAGCGACCTTACCGAAGGCGTCTCGTTGAACGGTGATGCCTCCGAACAGCTACGTCCCTCGAACGGCTACGTCCTCGAACAGCCACGTCCTCGAACGGCCACGGCGGTGCGGCCACATGGGTACGGTCGCCCACCCTGACTACTCGGCACAGCGCGGGCGTCCGGAGCCGCGATCCCGTGGCCGATCGGAATGTCGGGACGACCACGCGGATCGCGGCTGTACGCCGTACGCCCCCGCTCGGTCGCGGCTGCCGCCCCTACTCAATGCTGCGCGTGGTTCCCCCCCGCTCTCCCCGCTGCCGTCGAACCGATCATTACCAAGTGGCGAGAATGACGCGGCTGATTGCGGCGCCCCATCTGTCGTTTACCTCTGCCACAGTTTCAAGCCGTTTCGTGTTTCACGTGAAACGGCGAGCTTTCCGATTGGCCGCCAGTCACGCCTTGCTTCGCTGCTCGTTGGTCACGTCGAGCAGCCCGGGTGGCCGGGTGCGGCGGGACCTGCTTTAAGACGAGCGTGGGGCATCGCCACGATCCCCCACTGTGAAGGGAGACTCCTCGACCCGGGTCCCGGGACCCGAGACCCCGGGACCCCGGAGCCCGAGAGATCGCTGTGGCGCTCGCCGCGCTCGCACGAGGGGATGGAGTTATCCCCAGGCGCTCGGGACGCGGGCCCCCCGACCGGTGGCGGGGTGTGGATAACTTTCCCCCACGACGCCGTTCTGTGCGCCGGAAGCGGCGAGCACCATCCGGACAGGCCGACGTCGACCGCGCCGCCAGGGTGGTCGAGCAGCCTGGTTGGCAGGCGATTTTGTCGTGCACGGCCCGTTGGGAGGGCCGACGGAGCGCTCGGCTCGCCCCGCGACGGTAATCCACAGGGTTTTTCCACAGGCGGACCCCGTTTCACGTGAAACCGCGCGTGAAACGGGGTCCGTGCCTGTGGATGACCGTGCTCAACCGGGGACCGCGAGTGGGGTGGGCCGGTACGAGGACCGGCGGCCTCGGCGGCCGGACGGCTAGGTCGGTCTCCGACGCCACCGGCGGACACCGGGTCCGGTGAAGCCGTTGAACATCGCTGGCGGGAGCGAGTGACGACCGGCGAAGCGGACGGTCAGCGGGGCGTCACGGACCACTCTGGACAGGGCGAGGACGACCGTGATCAGGTGTGACTCACCGCCCGAGACGGGGAGGGACAGCCGAGTTCAACTCGGTTAGGGTCAGCGTCGTGCCCCACACCCCTCTCTCTGTTCCAGACTTTGCCAAATGGCCCTCGTTCCCCTTCGAGGGCGATCTTCGCGTCAAGCAGCTCGACGACCCGGTCGACGTCGAGCCCGCTCGC
Source organism: Micromonospora sp. NPDC050397 (assembly GCF_044901685.1). NCBI lineage: Bacteria > Bacillati > Actinomycetota > Actinomycetes > Micromonosporales > Micromonosporaceae > Micromonospora > Micromonospora sp. NPDC050397. The sequence goes on along the minus strand of NZ_JBJDPS010000005.1, from coordinate 170,942 downwards.
AAGGGCGAAGGTTCGGCCGAATGCCTCTCCTGCAACGCCCCGGATGACGCCTACATCTGGGTCAGTGAGCGTTGGCGGGTACGTGCCATGGACCGTCCCACCGGGCTGCCGATGGTGCTCATTCTGGAGTCCCGGTCACATCTCGACCTGGGTGACCTTCCCAACCTGCTGGCCGCCGAACTCGGCGTGATGACCGTTCGCCTGGAGCGGGCCATCCGATCCCTCGACGGCGTCGCGCGGGTCCACGTCAATCGCTGGGGCGACGGCTCGGCGCACCTGCACATGTGGTTCCTGGCCCGTCCATACGGCCAACTGCAACTGCGCGGAACGTTTCTCTCGCTCTGGGACGCCATCCTGCCCGCGATACCCGAGTCGACCTGGCGGGAGAACCTGGCGCATGTGGCGGCATGGTTGGCCGAGTTCGGCGGCCGTCCGCTGGCAGCGCCACCCCGGATTCAGTGGCAGGCACCGTCGAGTCTGACCCAGCAGGCGGCGGTCGGCCAGACGGCGGGTGATCCCGAAGTGGAGGGCGAGTTCGTGGACGACATCGGGGCGACTCTCCCTCCGGGTGGAAGCTCGACGACCGCCACCGCCTCGAAAGGGGCTGTCCCCACAGACGCCGACGGAACTATCTCGGACAACGCGGCAGGCGGTGGATCGGTGACGGACGCGTCCCTGGTGGCGTACGCCGAAGCGCCGCCGGAGGAGACAGAGTCCGGGCGTCCCACTGACCGACCCACGCCTGGGCCGTCGCCGGCCCGCTGAACGGAGACCGAGCCGGCAACGGTCGTACGGTGCCCATCCGATCCCGGCGGGATCGGCGCTAGCACCTGCGGCAGGACCTCAGCCGCTCCGGCCGACCGCCCGAACCACGAGCGAGCCGAGAAGCTTGCCGAAGTCCAGACCCGCGGCCTGGACGGCGAGCGGGAGCAGGGAGGTCTCGGTCATCCCCGGCGAGACGTTCACTTCGAGCACGTGCGAGTGGCCGTCCCGGTCGACGATCAGGTCGACTCGGGACAGGTCGCGGAGACCGAGTGCCGAGTGCGCGGCCAGGGCGGTCTCCGCGACCTCCGCCGCCACCTCGGGAGCGAGCCGGGCCGGTGCGTGCCAGGTGGTCAGTCCGGCCGTGTAGCGGGCCGCGTAGTCGTACACCCCGTTGCGGGGAACGATCTCGACCGCCGGCAGCGCACGGGGACCGTCGCCCAGGTCGACCACGGAGACGGCGACATCCATTCCTGGCACGTACCGCTCGACCAGAGCGGTTGAGTCGTACGCGAAGCAGCCGACCATCGCGGCCGGTAGCGCGGCCGCGTCCCGGACCACGGCGGCGCCCAGTCCGGAACCGCCCTGGGCGGGCTTGACCATCAGGGGCAGCCCGAGACGGTCGGCGATCCGTTCCAGCACCGCGACCGCACCGAGTTCGGAGAACCGGTCGTGCGGCAGTGCGACCCAGTCCGGCGTCGGGATACCCGCCTCGCGCAGGACAGTCTTCGCCGACGGCTTGTCCCAGGCGAGGCGGGAGGAACGGGCGTCGCAGCCGACGTACGGCACTCCGCAGAGGTCGAGCACGCCACGTAGGGAACCGTCCTCGCCGGTCGCCCCGTGCAGCGCGATCACCACCGCGTCCGGAGGGTCGAGCACCAGCGACGGCAGCAGTGCGCTGTCGGCGTCGCGCAGCTCGACCTCCACGCCGATCGTCCGGAGTGCGTCCAGCACCCGACGGCCGGAGCGCAGGGACACGTCACGTTCGTAGGAGAGTCCACCGGCGAGCACCAGGACGCGCAGATCGCTCATGGCGCGCGCGGCTGGATACTGCGTCTTGTCGGTCGGGAACCCGGAGTCGGCAGGGGGCGTACTCATGCCCGGAATCATGCCAAGTCAGGACCCGGAACGTCAGCGCCGGCCTGTCCCCGACGGCGGTGGGTGGGTCGCTCGACCGCCCCGAAGACCTGGCGCATCGCCATTTCCTGTTCCATCACGCTCGCCAGCCGGCGGATGCCCTCACGAATCCGGTCCGGTGGTGGGAAGGAGAAGTTGAGGCGCATGTGGCCGGTGCCGGTGCCGTCGGCGTAGAAACCGGTGCCCGGCACGTACGCGACCCGGGCCGCGATCGCCCGCGGCATCATCGCCTTCGAGTCCAGGCCGTCCGGCAACGTCGCCCAGACGAAGAGTCCACCACCCGGCTCGGTCCAGGTGGTGCCGGCGGGCATCAGGTCGCGCATCGCGTCGAGGATCGCGTCCCGGCGTTCCCGGTAGACCTCACGGTACGTCTTGAGCTGCTCCCGCCAGGGCATGGTGGTCAGGTAGCTGGTCACCGCGGACTGGGCGAACGCGCTCGGGCAGAGGATCTGCGCCTCGCTCGCGATCACCAGCTTGTCGCGTACGGCGTGCGGCGCCAGGATCCAGCCGACCCGCAGCCCCGGCGCGAAGGTCTTGGAGAAGGTGCTGAGGTAGAAGACACCGTCGCGACGACGGGCGCGCAGCGGCAACGGGGCGTCGCCGTCGAAGCTGAGTTGGCCGTACGGGTCGTCCTCGACCACCAGCAGACCGGCCCGCTCGCAGATGTCCAGGACCCGCTCCCGACGTTCGTCGGTGAGGGTCACGCCGGTCGGGTTCTGGAACGTCGGAATGGTGTACAGGAACTTCGCCCTGCGGCCGGTGCGGGCGACCTCGGCGATGGCCAGCTCCAGCGCCTCCGGGATCAGCCCGTCGGAGTCCATCGGTACGTGCACGACCTGTGCCTGGGCGGCCTGGAACACGCCGAGCGCGCCGACGTAGGTGGGGCCCTCGGCAAGCACCACGTCACCCGGGTCGAGAAAGAGTCGGGAGATCAGGTCGAGTGCCTGCTGTCCGCCGACGGTCACCACCACGTCCTCCGGGGAGGCGCCGCATCCGACGTCGATGCCGGAGAGCGCCATCACCTCGCAGATGCGTTCCCGCAGGTCGAGCATGCCCTGGCCGATGCCGTACTGGAGGGTGGTGGTGCCCTGCTCCGAACCGAGCCGGCCGAGCATCTCGCCGACCGCGTCGAGCGGCAGCGCGGCGATGTACGGTGCACCACCGGCGAGCGACACGACCTCGGGTCGGCTGGCCACGGCGAAGAGTGCTCGAATCTCCGATGCGGTCATGCCCCGGACCCGGCGGGCATAACGGTCGGTATAGTCGTCGAGCGTCGTGCCGGTCATGGCCTCTCCTCGCTGCGCTCGGTCATGACGATCCCTGATCGCAGGTTGCTGGTGCTGGCCAACCATAAGCCAGACAGCGCCGGTAACTCGATCGTAATCCGCGGTCGACGATCTCGTCCGTACAGCCGACCCGGGGTCCACATCCCGGACGCCGGTCGGCCCCCGACCCGCATTCCGGGGCGTACTGGTCCGTCCGACCTCTCCCGTGGCGCGACGTTCCGGCGTACGATCGCTCGTTGGGGGCAAGGCGCGACTGTGGCGATATTTCGCGGTCTTTGGACCTCCGACCGGATTTTTGGGGATACGGCGATGTCGCGACGTCTGGTCAGTCTGACCCTCGATACGCTCGAGGATCTTCCGCGCCCGTGCCGGCAGTGTGTCTACTGGGAGCTTGATCCGGTCTCGGCCGACCGGGCCTGCGCCGTCGGCGATCCTGGCCTCGAAAAGGAGGCGTGGGTCTCGCAGACCCTGCTGGAATGGGGCTCCTGCGGCAAGCTCGTCTACGTCGACGGGATGCCGGCCGGCTTCGCCATGTACGCGCCACCCGCGTACGTGCCGCGCTCGATGGCCTTCCCCACCTCGCCGGTCTCGGCGGACGCCGCGTTGCTGACCACCGCGCACGTGGTGGCCGCCTTTGCCGGCGGCGGACTCGGCCGGATGCTGGTCCAAGGGGTCGCCCGCGACCTGACCAAGCGTGGCATCAAGGCGATCGAGGCGTTCGGCGACGCGAAGTTCGGCGAGGCGGGTGACGAGGCGGGCGGCTGTGTCGCGCCGGCTGACTACTTCCTTTCGGTGGGCTTCAAGACGGTACGTCAGCACCCGCGCTACCCGAGGTTGCGACTGGAACTGCGTACCGCGCTCTCGTGGAAGTCGGACGTGGAGTACGCGCTGGAGAAGCTGCTCGGTTCGATGAGCCCGGAGAGCCTGCTCCGTCCGGTCCGCCCGGCAACCCGCACCACCACCGGCTGACGCTGCTGCCTCAGCGCCCGGCGGCCACCGCCGCGCGTAGCTCGCTCACGTCGATCGAGCCGGTCGGCACGTCCTGCTCGACCGGGAAGTACATCCGCTGTACGGCGGCGACGATCGCCTCCACCACATGGTCCCGGAACCCGGGGTTCACCAGCCGCGCCAGATCGGTGGGCGAGGTGAGGTAACCGACCTCCACCCGTACCGCCGGCATCCGGGTGAGTCGGAGCAGTTCCCAGGTCTTGGCGTGGACCTGGCAGTTGCGCATCCCGGTCCGGGCCACGATCTCCCGCTGGACCAGCCCGGCGAGCCGCTCCCCGACGGTGGAGGTGACGCCGTTGTCGGTGCCGTAGTGGTAGGTGGCCACCCCGTCCGCCTCCGGATTGGCGTGACCGTCGACGTGCAACGAGATGAACAGGTCGCCGCCGAGTTCGTTGGCCAGCTCCGCGCGGGCCAGATCCGGCAGGGGCGCGGCCGGCATCGGTCCACGGGTGAGGTGCACCCGCATGCCCGCGGCGACAAGCCGGCCCCGCAGCCGGTTGGCGAGGTCGTAGGCGAGTTCCGCCTCGGACCAGCGCAACCCGCCCTCCGGCACCACCACGCCGGGGTCGGAGCCGCCGTGGCCCGGGTCGATCACGATGACCTTGCCCATAAGGTTCGGCCCGGACTGACGGATCGCGTCGGACTCGCGCAGCCACTGCGGTCGGCCACCGACCACCTTGCGGCCGAGCCGACGCAGCGCGTGCATGGTGTGCGGGCCGCAGGTGCCGTCCGGGGAGAGGCCGACCTCTCGCTGGAACTGGGCCACCGCCCTGGCCGTCTGCGCCCCGTAGATGCTGTCCGCCCGCCCGACGTCGTAGCCCATCTCCAGCAGCCGCTCCTGAAGGGTCCGTACGTCCTCGCCGGTGAGCGGGTCGGGAATCGCGTGGTACAGGGTCCGGGCACCGAGTCGCCAGCGGGCGGCGTCGAGCGCCCGCCAGGTCTCGGCACCGACCTGGCCGTCGACGCTCAGCCCACGACTCTGCTGGAAGGCGCGTACCGCGTGCTCGATCTCCGCACCGAACTCGTCCGGCGGCGTCGAGGCGTCGGAGGGGAGCAGGTCGAGGCCGAGCAGGACGCCTCTGATCTCGGTGACGGCTGGACCGCGGTCACCACGTCGAACCGGACGCACAAACGACCTCCCTCCGCGCGATTCCGTACAACGTTGACCTGACCCGGACCGACGCGTGATCATCGGTCGGCCTACCGTTGCGGCGGGTGGGCTGGATCATCCCGCGATGTCCTTTCCGCAGGCCGCCCGTCCGCGAGTTGAGACGCTTCCGGAGCCTACCGTGGTCCGGTCTCCGGCGCCCCGGGTTGACGGGATGCGGACCTTGGCGGTGCCACCGCCGAGCCCGCTGCTTCCCGGCCTTTCGGAGAGCGGGGCGGATCCGCCGGTACACCGGAAAGCACCGTGCCCACCCCCGGCGGGCCGGGAGCGGGCACGGGACGCACGTTTTCTGTGAACCTAGAGCGCGGCCTCGATCAGCTTGACCAGGTCGCTCTTGGGACGGGCACCGGCCACCGACTGCACCGGCTGTCCGCCCTTGAAGATGGTGAGGGTCGGCACCGACATCACCCGGTAGGCCATGGCGGTCTCCGGGTTCTCGTCGATGTTGAGCTTGACGATCTCCACCCGGTCGCCCATCTCGCGGGCGATCTCCTCCAGGAGGGGAGAGACCTTCCGGCAGGGTCCGCACCACTCGGCCCAGAAGTCGACCAGTACCGGCTTTTCGGACTGGAGCACGTCACTGACGAAGTTCTTGTCCGTGACCGCCTTTGTTGTTCCCATGAAAGACCCTCCTCCGGGCGTACGTTCCGGTTGTCTCAGACTTCCAACGAGGCGATGAAGCGTTCGGCGTCCAGCGCCGCGGCGCAGCCGGTGCCGGCGGCGGTGATCGCCTGCCGGTAGGTGTGGTCGACCAGGTCGCCCGCGGCGAAGACACCGGGCACGTTGGTCTTGGTCCCCGGGGCGTCGACCCGGACGTAGCCGTTGTCGTCCAACTCCACCTGGCCACGGAAGAGCTCGCTGCGTGGGTCGTGGCCGATCGCCACGAAGACACCGGCAACGTCGAGCACCTTGGCCTCACCGGTGTGTACGTTCCGCAGCCGTACCCCGGTGACCTTGCCGTCCGCGCCGAGAACCTCCTCGACGACGCTGTTCCACTCCACCTGGATCTTCTCGTTGCCGAGCGCGCGCTCGGCCATGATCTTGCTGGCCCGGAAGCTGTCCCGGCGGTGCACGATGGTCACCTTCGACGCGAACTTGGTGAGGAAGTTCGCCTCCTCCATGGCCGAGTCGCCACCGCCGACGACGACGATCTCCTGGCCCCGGAAGAAGAAGCCGTCACAGGTGGCACAGGAGGAGACGCCGTGTCCGAGGTACTCCTGCTCACCGGGTACGCCGAGCGGGCGCCACGCCGAGCCGGTGGTGAGGATTACCGCCTTCGCCCGGTACGCGGTCTCGCCGACGTACGCGACGCTGACCGCGTCGGAACCCGGTTCACCGGTGTCGGTCAGCTCGACCCGGCTGACGTCGTCGGTGATGAACTCGGCGCCGAACCGTTCCGCCTGCTTGCGCATCGAGTCCATCAGCTCGGGGCCGAGAATCCCGTCCGGGAAGCCCGGGAAGTTCTCCACCTCGGTGGTGGTCATCAGGGCGCCACCCGACTGCACACCCTCGATCACCAGCGGGTTCAGGTTGGCGCGGGCGGCGTACACGGCGGCCGTGTATCCGGCCGGCCCCGAGCCGATGATGATGAGGTTGCGGACCTCGTCCACTGCCGTCTCCCGAGAGTCTGGTCGCCGACCGGTGCGGTACGTCGATGCCGGTCAGCACGCCGGTCGATGATCTGCGACCGGCAACTGATGAGCAGAACGCCATACTACGAAGCGGAAATTCCCCTGCCGGTCATCCGGTGGGTCACGTCACGCCACCGGCCAAACGGCCGGTGAGGAGTGGATTCACCCTACCTGGACGCGATAGCGGGTGTCGGGGCCAGAGGTGGGCAGCCCGCAGTCGGAACCGCTGACCCACGCCCAACGGGTGCCGGCGCCGTCGGTGAACGCCGCGACGACGGCGGGCACGCCCTCGTACGCGGCGAGATCGACCACGTTGAAGGTGACCGGGGCACGACCGTGGCTCAGGGCGATCGCCTCGAGACAGGCTGCCAGGGCGTCCTGCGACGTCGCCAGGCGGGCAAGCCCGCTGGGCGTCCGGTCGCCGCTGGTGGCCGAGGGGCGGTCCTCGGTCTGGGGCGGGCCGCTGCCGAGCGGGCTGACGCTCTCGGCACCGCCGCGCTCCCCGCCGCCGACCTGCCGACCGAGGGCGGCCAGGGCCTGGCCGAGGGTGGCCGAACCGTAGTCCGTGCCGCTGGTGAACATCCGTTCCTGCGCGGGTGCGCCGTACGGTATCCCGCTGACGGTCGGAGCCTTTCCGGCGGCGTCGGAGGTGCTGTTCGACTCGTTGGGCGTACCGAACTGGCTGAGCCCGAAGCCCGCGAAGGCGGTCGCGGCGGCGGCGACGGCCACCGGTCCGGCAAGACGCGACCAGCGACGACGGTTTGTCCGGGAGGCGGTGCGGGGCCCGTCGTCCACCCGCTCGTCCGACCCGGGTACGGCCGTGAGGTGGCGGGCCGGTGCCTGCGCCGGCTGGTTCGGGACGGCGGGTTGGACCAGCGGCCCGGCGTCGCTGAGCGCGGCGGTGAGCCGGTCGGTGATGTCGGTCGGCATCGGTCCGGTGTCGGCCGCCCACCCGTCGAGGCTCTGCTGGACCGAGTCGAACGCCTGACACAGCGTCTCGTGTGCCGCCGCCCACTCCGGGTCGGTGCTGACCAGCCTGGCGACCGCCGCCTCGTCGGGGGTGCCCGTCAGGGCGCCGCCGAGATAGTCGGCCAGCAGGTCGAAATCGACCTCGCTGGACTGGCCCGCGGTCACTTTTCCTCCTGGATGCCGTCGCGCCCGGACTGACCCGACCCTGATCGGACGCCGCCGACCGGCGGGGGGTTCCCCGCGGTGACCGACGGCACGGGCTTGTCGGACCTGCTCGGCGCCGGTACGGCGGGCCCCCGGGGACGGAGGTGGCCGAGGATGAGGGCCAGCCGGGCCCGTCCCCGGGCGCAGCGGCTCTTCACGGTGCCCTCGGCTACGCCGAGCATCACGGCGACCTCGGCGACCGGGTAGCCCTGGACGTCGACCAGGATGATCGCCGCCCGCTGTTCGGCGGGGAGCTGGGCCAGCGCCTGCTGGACGACGAGCGCGGTGTCGTGGTCGGCCACGGGTGCGGCGGGCTCGAAGCCGGGCCACCGCCCGGACTCGTCCGTACGTGAGCCGTCGGGCAGTGGGACCGTCGGGTGTGCCTGCCGGCGCCGGATCCGGTCGAGGCAGGCGTTCACCACGATCCGGTGCAGCCAGGTGGTGACCGCCGCGTCGCCCCGGAAGCGGGCCGCCGCGCGATGAGCCGAGAGCAGTGCGTCCTGGAGCGCGTCGGCCGCGTCCTCCCGATCGCCGACCGTACGGAGCGCGACGGCCCAGAGCCGGTCCCGGTGCCGGTGGAAGAGCTGGGTGAAGGCGTCCCGGTCGCCGCCGACGTGAGCGCGGAGCAACTCGGCGTCGGTGAGCGGGACGAGCTGCTCCGTGGCCTCGTCGACCGGCGCGCTGCTCGTCCCCTCCGGCACCGGAAGCCCGGTCATGAGCCGGTCCGGTCCCGGGGTCCGCTGCCGCGTGCCGGCCGGGCGGTCACTATCCCTCGACCTCGATCTCCTGGATGCCGAGCCGGAACTCGCCCTTGTTGTTCTGCGTCATGTCGGTGACCCAGAAGAGCAGGTACTGGTATTTCTCGGTCGACTCGAAGGCGCTGAAGGTCACGTTCGCCCCGGCCTTCTCCGCCGGTTCGCCGATGGTCTTGTAGGTCCTGACGATCTGGTCGTCCGAGGCCTTGCTGGAGGGCAGGGTCTCGGTACCGGTCTTCAGCTCGGCGGTCACCCCGCTGGACTGGAGGTGCACCGTCACGGACTTGACGCTCCGGGGCTCCTTCAGGTCGATCAGCACGCCCATGCCCGACTTGAGGTTGGCGAACTTCGGGCCGTTGTAGGAGTCGGACTCCCAGCCCTTGCGCAGGTCGCCGTCGACCACGGCGGCGGCGCCGTCGAGTTCGTCGCCCCGGTCGGTACCGGTGCTGACGATGCGCACGCTGCTGCCGTCGATCTTGATCGGCTGCGGCGGCGCGGCCGGCGCGTCCGTGCCGCCGCTGGGGGTGGTGGCACCGGGCGGGGTGGTCGGGGCGGCGGTGTTGGTGCCGGCACCGTCGTCGGAGAGCGCGTTGATGCCGAAGTAGAGACCGATCAGGGCGATCACCAGCAGTACGGCGACCCCCGCCACGATCTTGCGGGTGCCGGCGGGTGCCGGCGCCACTCCGGGGTTGCCCTCGTCGTGTGTGGCGAACCTCAACGGCCCGCTGTTGTCCAGGTACTGCTCCTCGGCGGCGGCGTTGAGCCGGCCGAGTTCGGCGGCGAGCACGTCGACCGAGGGGACCGCGAGCTGCGGGTCGAGCAGGTCCATGGTCAGGTCGTCGAGGTAGGCCGGCACCCCGGCCCGGACCTGACGGGGTGCGGCGAGGGCGCCGTTGGCGTCGCGCATCCCGTCCGGCAGCGCCGATCGGCCACGACCGCCGGAGAGGTGCGCCTCGGCGTGCGGCCAGGCACCGGTCAGGGCGAAGTAGAGGACACCGCCGACCGCGCGGGCGTCGGTCTCGATCGTGTCGGCCCCGTCGGCGCGGGCGTCGGCCAGGACCACCCGGCCGTCGTCGCCGACCATCACGGTGCCGGGGTGGACGTTGCCGTGCACCATGCCGGTGGCGTGCACGGCGGCGATGGCGCCGGCGACGGAGTGCGCGATGCTGGTGGCGCGGGCCGGTTCGAGGGGGCCGTCGGCGACCAGTTCCCGCAGCGAGTGCCCGTCCACCCACTCGCGTACGACGTACGCCCGCTCTTCCTCGTCGATCGCGTCGTAGACGCCGACCAGGTTGGGGTGGATCACCCGGCTCGCGGTCACCGCGGCCTGGAGCATCTCCATCGCGGAGTCGCCGCCGGGGTAGCGCAGCACCACCGCGACGGGCCGGCGGAGTACGACGTCCACGCCCCGCCAGACCTGACGGCCGGCGCTGTCGTCGTTGATGTGCTCGGCCAGCTCGTACCGCTCGGCGAGGACCTCACCGACGGCGGGCGCACCGAAGGCCATGACGGGCGGGGCAACCTCGTCCGCCTCCTGACCTTCGCCGACCTGGGTCACCCGTCCTCCCTCGATGATTGTCGCAGTCGATGGACCCGTGCTGCTGGGCATTGATTTTCCGCTCTATCGCCGGTGAACCGGACGCTGGGCGCCATCCCTTAGCGTAGGCGCTCTCCGCACCTGTCGAGAGCGACCTTACCTGGGATGGACTCATCCCCGACATGTCATCTTGCGGGCCTACCCGACCCGGTGCCGGGAGTGGGTCGAACAGTCCAGGTACGACCGGTGTCATCCGCCTTGACGCCACCGGCAATAGCTAATCTATCGGTTCATTTCAACTACCTGACGGAGGGTCAGCGCTCTTCCTCCCGTCCCCGCTTTTCCACAGCTCATCCCCGACCCGGACGGGTGCGATCAGCGACCGATCTTGCGACGGACGAGTTGCACGACCTCACTGATCTCCTGGATCCGCAGCAGCAGGGCCAGACCCAGGTAACTCGCGCCGATCAGGCCGCCACCGACGATCAAGCGGACCACCGCCTCCAGCCAGCTCGGCTCGGACCCACCGGGAAGCACCTGGAGCACCAACCAGCCGACCAGGGCGGAGCCGAGCGCGGCGACCACCACCTTGCCGACCGTCTTCATGATCTCGCCGAGGCCGAGCCGGCCGATCCGGCGGCGCAGCAGCGCGGCCGTGATCGCCACGGCGGCCACGTACGAGACCGCGTTGCCGAGCATCAGTCCGGCGGCGACGAGCGAGGAGCTGAACGCGGCGAAGAGCCCGATCTGCACCAGCACCCGGATTCCCACCACCGGAATGTTGATCAGGGCCGGGGTCTTGGTGTCCGGCAGCGCGTAGAAGGCGAAGGTGAAGAGTTGGCTGATCGCGAACGGGATCAGCGCCAGCGCACCGACCAACAGCACCACCGAGGTGGCGGTGGCGTTCTCCGCGCTGAACGCGCCGTACCGGAAGAGCACGACCGAGATCGGGCTGGCCAGCACGGCGTAGCAGACCGCGATCGGGGCCAGCACCGCCGTCACCACCCGGGTCCCCCGGGACAGGTCGGCGACGACGTCGGGGTAGCGGCCCTCGGCCGCCGCCGCGCTCATCCTCGGCATCAGCGCGGTGAGGATCGACACCGCGACGATGCCGTGCGCCATCATCACCAGCAGGAAGACGTTGTTGTAGATCAGCGGGCCGGCCTCGTTTTCGTGCCCGGCCCGGTTGAGCAGGTTGAACAGCACGGCCAGGCCGATCTGGCTGACCGCGACGTAACAGAACATCCAGGCCCCGAGCCGGCCCAGTTCGCGCAGGCCCAGGGCGCGGAAGTCGAACCGCCAGCGCCACCGGAAGCCGACCTTGCGCAGTGCCGGGAAGAGGCCGGCGGCCTGGATGACCACGCCGAGCAGGGTGCCGCCGCCGAGCAGGGCGATCCGCCCGGTGGTCATCTCGTCCGCCGGGATCACCTTCGCGCCGAAGACCGCGATGTAGGTGCCGAAGGTGGCGATCACCACCAGGTTGTTCAGGATCGGCGTCCACATCGGGGCGGCGAAGTGGCCCCGGACGTTGAGCACCGCGCTGATCAGCGCGGAGAGGCCGGTGAAGAAGATCATCGGCAGCATCAGGTACGAGAGCTTCGTGACCAGGGGCTGGAAATCCGGGCTGGTGTCGTCGCCGCCGTAGAGCGCGGCCAGCCAACCGGCGCCGGCCACCGCGAGGACCGCCGCGACCGCGAGGGCGATCACGGCGAGGGTGAGCAGGCGCTGGGCGTACGCCTGGCCCTGGTCCGGGTCGACCTTGCGGCGCCGGACCAGCACCGGGATCAGCACGCTGGTCAGGATGCCGCCGAGCAGGAACTCGTAGACCATGCCCGGGAAGATCTGCGCGGTCGTGTACGCGTTGCCGACCGCGAAGGTGCCGAGGGCGGCACCGAGCACGACCGTACGCAGGAAGCCCGTGCCCCGGCTGACCAGGCTGCCGATCGCCATCACCGCGCTGTTCGAGGCCGCGTTGCCCTCGCCCGGCGGCTCCGGGGCCGGCGCGGTGGTCTCCACCATCGGCTGCTCGAGCGAGTCGATGGAGATGAGTGTCGCCCCGTCCGGCGGTGGCTCGGACCCGTGCGGCATGGCGTTCGCGCTGCGGTACAGCCCGTCGCCCATCTCGGCCTCCCCAACCCGTACGGCGGGCAGGCGTGCCCACCGATACTGCTCAGACCTTAGTCAACCGGTGCAGGCGCACGCCGCGCCGAGTCCGATACCGCTGGTCCGCCCGCCGGGACAGCGGATCGGACGGACCGATAGGCTGGCGCTCCCATGTCCGAAACCTCCGCTCCGAACGCCGCTGACGCCGCCGCGGCCCAGTCCGTCGCGCCCGGTCTGAGCGCCGCCCAGCGCAATGCCGTCGCCGAACTGATGCGTGTCTCCCCGGTCGCCGACGAGTTGGGGCGCCGGTTCGCCCGCGCCGGGTTCGAGCTGCACCTGGTCGGCGGTTCGGTACGGGACGCGCTGCTCGGCCGGCTCGGCGACGACCTCGACTTCTGCACCGACGCCCACCCGGACGACACCCTCCGGATCGTCCGGGGCTGGGCCGAGGCGACCTGGGAGACCGGGCGGGAGTTCGGCACCATCGGCGCCCAGCGCGAGGGCCTGCGACTGGAGATCACCACCTTCCGGGCCGAGTCGTACGACCAGATCACCCGTAACCCGGTGGTGCGGTACGGCACCAACCTCGTCGACGACCTGCGGCGGCGGGACTTCACCATCAACGCGATGGCGGTCAGCGTCCCCGGACACACCTTCACCGACCCGTACGGTGGGCTGGCCGATCTCGCCGCCCGGGTGATCCGTACGCCGGGCACGCCCCGGGAGTCGTTCGGTGACGATCCGCTGCGGATGCTCCGCGCGGCCCGGTTCGCGGCGCAGTTGGGCTTCACCGTGCAGCCGGAGGTCCACGCGGCGATGACCGCGATGGCCACCGACCTGGACCGGATCACCGCCGAACGGGTCCGGGACGAGTTCACCAAGCTGCTCTGCGGCGCGGACCCGATCACCGGACTGCGGCTGCTGGTCGACACCGGCCTGGCCGACCGGTTCCTGCCCGAGCTCACCGGCCTGAAGCTGGAGATCGACGAGCACGCCCAGCACAAGGACGTGTACGAGCACACGCTGATCGTGGTGAGCAACGCGGTCCGGCTGGAGGGGCCGGAGTGCGACTTCGTCCTGCGGATGGCCGCACTGATGCACGACGTCGGCAAGCCGGCCACCAAGGCGGTCGGCAGCGACGGCAGGGTCAGCTTCCACCACCACGAGGTGGTCGGGGCGAAGCTGACCAAGCAACGGATGAAAGCGATGCGCTTCCCCAAGGACGTGATCTCCCAGGTGGTCGCGCTGGTCGGGTTGCACCTGCGGTTCTACGGCTACGGGCGGGGTGAGTGGACCGACTCGGCGGTCCGCCGCTACGTCGCGGACGCGGGTGAGTTGCTGCCCCGCCTGCACAAGCTGACCCGCTCCGACTGCACCACCCGCAACCGGCGCAAGGCGCGGCAACTCGCCTCGGACTACGACGCGTTGGAGGAGCGGATCGCGCGGATCCAGGCTGAGGAGGACCTGGCCCGGGTCCGGCCCGACCTGGACGGTAACGCGATCATGGAGCTGCTCGGCGTACCGCCGGGTCCGCTCGTCGGTCAGGCGTGGCGCCACCTGAAGGAGCTGCGCCTCGAACGTGGGCCGATGGACCGGGACGAGGCCGAGGCCGAGTTGCTGCGTTGGGCGCGGGAGCAGGGCATCGCGGGCTGAGCCCGGCGCGCACGAAGGGGCGACGCCCGCCCGGGACGTCGCCCCGTGGTCGTACCCGGGGATTCGGCGGTGCTACTTGCGCAGCGTCTTGAGCGCGCCGCCCCAGGCGACCACCTGGTCGAGCACGGTGTTCAGGGTGTCGTCGTGCATCGGGGCCGGCTTGAACACGCTGTAGTTCTCGAAGTCACTGTGCAGCGTGAGCGCGACCTGGGCGCGGACGGTCGCGACCTGGAGTTCGGCCATGATCAGGCGGAGGTGCTCGACCGCGCGGGTGCCACCGACACTGCCGTAGCTGACGAAGCCGGCCGCCTTGTTGTTCCACTCGCCGTACAGGTAGTCGATCGCGTTCTTCAGGGCACCCGAGGTGGAGTGGTTGTACTCCGGGGTGACAAAGACGTACGCGTCGAACTCGGCGATCTTCGCGGCCCACTCCTTGGTGTGCTCGTTGGCGTACTGCCCCATCGACGGCGGGATCGCCTCGTCGAGATGGGGGAGGTTGTAGGTCGCGATGTCGACCAGCTCGAACTCGGCGTCGGTGCGCTTGCTCGCGAGGTCGAGGACCCAGCGGGCGACGGCCTCGCCGTTACGACCCGGCCGGGTGCTGCCGAGGATGATGGCTACCTTGGTCATCTTCGATCTTCCTTTACTAGGGTGACGTGTCATCCCTGGACATCGCCGTAGCCAGGATGACACGTCACCCTCGCTTGGATCGGTAGACGTGACGCACGCCTCACGGCTCGCCGGACAACACCGGTACCAATGCGGAGATGAGTACAACCGAGTGGCAAAAAGTCCGGTTGGCGCCAGCATCGCACGTACGGCCGGGGCAGGCCGGGGCTTCCGGGAGCCTGCCCGTTTCCGGTGCTGAGCAGCCTCGTCGCGTCCGCCACCCAGCTCGCCGTCCACCTCCACCGGCCCGAGTCGGGCGGCGGTTGGATACTGGGTCGATGCGCTGGACCCTGCTCGACTCACCGATCGGTGAACTCTCCGTCGCCGTCGACCGGCTCGGTGTCTGCGGGGTGCAGTTCGGTCCGGTCGAGGGCGCGGTCCCGGCCGGGGTGGAGCCGGCCGAACCCGTGCCGGGCGATGCCGGACGGTGGCGGCAGGACGCGATCGAGCAGTTGCGGTCGTACTTCGCCGGCGAACTGACGGAATTCACCGTTCCGCTCTCCGTGCTCCGGGGCTCGGCCTTCGAACGGGCGGTGTGGCGCGAGATGTCGACCATCCCGTACGGCGAGATGCGCACGTACGGCGAAGTGGCACTGGCGGTGGGCGACCCGGGCGCGGCCCGTGCGGTGGGGGTGGCCTGCAACCGGAACCCGATCCCGGTGATCGTGCCCTGTCACCGGATCGTCGGCGCCAACGGCAAGCTCGTCGGCTTCGGCGGTGGCCTGCCCCGCAAGCGCCACCTGCTGGAACTCGAGGCCCGGGTGGCGCTGGAGCGGGCCTGGGGCTGACCTGGGCCCCGTCCGGCCGATCAACGGTGCTCGGCTCGGCTGGTCCACGGTGCTTTGCTCGGGCCGATCCACGGCGTGAGCGTCACCGCGCCGACCCCGTGACCACGGACGCGGCGAGGGCCGGGTCCGTGGTGGACCCGGCCCTCGCGCGCGCTGACCGCTGCTCAGCGCCGGCTGTTCAGGCGATCGCTCAGCGCTCGACCTTGCCGGCGATGAAGTCCTCGACCGACTGGTGCGCGTCGTGGTCCGAGTACTGCACCGGGGGCGACTTCATGAAGTAGGACGACGCCGAGAGGATCGGGCCGCCGATGCCCCGGTCCAGGGCGATCTTCGCCGCGCGTACCGCGTCGATGATGACGCCGGCCGAGTTCGGCGAGTCCCAGACCTCGAGCTTGAGTTCGGCGTTGAGCGGCACGTCGCCGAAGGAACGACCCTCCAGGCGGATGTACGCCCACTTGCGGTCGTCGAGCCACGGCACGTGGTCCGACGGCCCGATGTGCACGTCGCCCTTGTTGATCTCGTGCGGGATCTGCGAGGTGACCGACTGGGTCTTCGAGATCTTCTTCGAGACCAGGCGGGTGCGCTCCAGCATGTTCATGAAGTCCATGTTGCCGCCGAAGTTGAGCTGGTACGTCCGCAGCAGCTCGACCCCACGGTCCTCGAAGAGCTTGGCCAGCGCGCGGTGCACGATGGTGGCACCGACCTGGCTCTTGATGTCGTCGCCGACGATCGGCAGGCCGGCGTCGGTGAACTTCTGCGCCCACGCCGGGTCGGAGGCGATGAAGACGGGGAGCGCGTTCACGAACGCGCAGCCGGCGTCGATCGCCGCCTGGGCGTAGAACTTGTCCGCCTGTTCCGAGCCGACCGGCAGGTAGGAGACGACCACGTCGACCCGGGCGTCCCGCAGCGCCTGCGCCACGTCGGCCGGCTCGCGGTCGGACTCCTGGACGATCTCCCGGTAGTACTGGCCCAGCCCGTCCAGGGTCGGACCGCGCTGGACGACAACACCGGTCGGCGGTACGTCGGCCAACTTGATGGTGTTGTTCTCGCTGGCCACGATCGCCTCGGCCAGGTCCATGCCGACCTTCTTGGCGTCGACGTCGAACGCCGCGACGAACTCCACGTCCGAGACGTGGTAGTCGCCAAAGGTCACGTGCATGAGACCGGGGACGCGGTCGTTGGGGTCGGCGTTGCGGTAGTACTCCACACCCTGGACCAGGGACGAGGCGCAGTTACCCACACCGACGATGGCGACGCGGACGGAACCCATCGCGTTTGCCTCCTTCTTCATCACGGCCGCTCCGGCTCATTGCTGGGCTGCTGCCCTGGCGGAGGCGGGCTTATCTCGGTTGATGGGGTCCCGGCCGCACCCGTCGTGGGTGCCGCGGGAGCCCGGCCGGAGCGCTCGTTGGCGATGAGCTCCTCCAGCCAGCGGACTTCGCGTTCGCAGGCGTCGAGCCCGTGGCGCTGAAGTTCGAGTGTGTACGCGTCGAGGCGTTCGGCCGCCCGGCCGAGCACGTCGCGTAGGCCCTCGCGACGTTCCTCGATCTTGCGTCGGCGACCTTCCAGGATCCGTAGTCGGGTGGCCTGGTCGGTACGGGCGAAGAACGCGAAGTGAACCCCGAACCCGGTGTCCTCGTACGTCTCCGGACCGGTCTGCGCGATGAGTTCGGCGAACCGTTCCTTGCCCTCCGCCGTGATTTTGTAGACCACCCGACCCCGACGGCTGGTCAGCGCGGGGACCACCTCGCTGGTGACCGATGTCTCGGCCGCCTCGGCTATCCAACCGGCGGCCTGGAGCCGGCGTAGCGTCGGGTAGAGCGAGCCGTAGCTGATCGCGGCCCGGATGGCGCCGAGCTTGGCGGCGAGCTCTTTGCGCAGCTCATAGCCGTGCATTGGGGACTCCTGCAGCAGGCCGAGGACGGCGAGTTCAAGCATTTGGCGCCAACCCTCCATTCCCCGCTTGCATCCCGGTAATCCACCCGATGTATCGGCCCGATACATCGCACCGTAGACCCACGAGGGTGACGAGGGCAAACCCTGTTCGGCACCCGTGTCGCTACAGAGTGTGACGGTGGTCGCCTCGCCCGCCCGAACCGCGTACCCTTCACCGCATGCGTACGCAGCGCCAGGTGGTGGACTACTCGCTCCAGAAGCGGGCGGTACTGCGCGAGGTGTACGCCGGACGGGTCGGCACGTACGAGGTCTGTGACGCATCTCCGTACCTGAAGAACGCCGCTCGCTTCCACGGCGAGCCGACCGAGGTGCGCTGTCCGATCTGCCGGCGCGAGAATCTCACCCACGTCCACTACATTTACGGCGATGAGCTCAAGCAGTCCGCCGGACAGGCGCGCACGTTGGCGGAGTTGCCCGTGCTCGCCATGACTGTGCGTGAGTTCCAGGTCTACGTGGTCGAGGTGTGCCGCGCCTGTGACTGGAACCATCTCGTCGAGCAGTACCTGCTCGGACGGGACGGCGTCGCCAACGACCAGGGTGAGTCACCCGTCGGCGAAGCCGTCGCGGCCACCGGCTCCCGGGCACCCACCGCCCGGCGAAGGCGTGAGGCGCGCAGGTGAACCCACCGCCCCCGGCCCTTAGCACGGTTCCCCCGACATATCAGGGCGAGTGGCGGATTCCTAACCGGATAAGTCCGGAAATTCCCGAAGCGGCTGCAGGCAATGGGCGATCCCGGCCAAGCTTGCAGCGTGTTCTAGCTCACGGCAACCCGGTGGCAGCGCTCGCGCGCGTCACCGCGACCGGCAGGGTGTGACAAATGAACTCGTACGGCGACCCCAGTTCCGCACGCGGTCAGGCCCGTCCCGGGCCGAACGGCGAACCCGGACCGGCGGCGGACGACCCGTACCGGCGTCCGGACCCGGACGCCCAACCGACCTACCGCTCCTCCGCGCCCGCAGGCGCGGCCGGAAGTTGGTCCGCCAACGGCGGTGCGAACGGCAGCAACGGATCATCAGGCTCGGCGACGCCCAGGGGCGCCGCTTCGGTCGGTCCCGCGTCGAGTGGACGCGCGTCGGTCGGCTCGGCCTCCGTGGGCGGCGCTCGCGGCGCGGCTCCGAGCGGCCCGGGAGCGTCGGCCGGCAGAGCGTCGGCGTCGAGAGGCGCGGCCTCGGTCGGCTCCGCCTCCGTCGGTTCGGCTTCGGTCGGCTCGGCGTCGAGGGGCTCCGCCTCCGTCGGTTCGGCCTCGGTGGGTTCGGCCTCGGTCGGCTCCGCCTCGCCGGGACGGGCGCGGGTCGGCGGCCGGGCCACACCGCCAGGCCCGGACGGTGGCTACGCCGGTCCGGCTGGCCGGGCCAGCGTCGGTTCGGCCTCGGTGGGCAGTGCGGGCATGGCCGGTCGGGCGAGCGTGCGCCCCGGTGGCGCGGGCGGACCGGGAGGCCCGGACGGCCCCGACGGTCCGGGCCGGCGCGGTTCGCGCGGCAGCGGAGATCCGGAGGCACAGCGCAAGGCCAAGATCCGTCGTCGGGTCAACTGGCTGATTGCCGGCTTCGCCGTGCTGATCATGCTGGCCGGCGGTGGCGTGGTGGGCGTGACCTACTACTCCACCCAGGTGCTGCTGCCGGCGGACATGACGCTCCCGCTCTCCAGCACGATCTACGCCAACAACGGCACGAAGGAGCTGGTGAAGCTCGGCGAGGTCAACCGGAACTTCGTCACCATCGACCAGATCCCGGACTACGTGGAGAGGTCGGTCGCCTCGGCCGAGGACCGGAACTTCTACACCCACGGCGGTCTCGACTACGTCGGTATCGCCCGTGCCGCCTGGAACAACTTCACCGGCGGAAGCAAGCAAGGTGCCTCCACGATCACCCAGCAGTACGCCCGGAACGCGATGGAGCTGACCGGTGGCTACGGCCGTAAGGTCAAGGAAGCCGTACTCGCGTCGAAGCTGAACGAGAAGTACCCCAAGCCGAAGATCATGGAGTTCTACCTGAACACCATCTACTTCGGTCGTGGCGCGTACGGCATCGACGCGGCGGCGCAGGCGTACTTCGGCAAGCCGGTGGACAAGCTGACCATCGCCGAGGGCGCGGTGCTGGCGGCGGTCATCAAGCAGCCGCAGCCGGACTCGCTGACCGGCCACAAGGGCTACGACCCGGCCGAGAACCTGGAGGCGGCCAAGGGCCGGTGGGACTACGTCCTCTCGGGCATGATCGAGAAGCAGTGGCTGAAGCCGGAGGAGAAGCCCGCCGAGTACCCGAAGTTCAAGGAGAAGCCGAAGGACGCGGCCAACTGCGGCCTCGAATGCGGCATCAACACCCCGGTCGGCAACGTGGTCAACTACGTTCGCGACGAGATGGTGCAGATGAAGATCTGCGCCGACGCGGACTCCTGTATCAAGCAGATCCGGGACGGTGGCTACAAGATCACCACCACCATCGACCCGAAGATGCAGCAGGCGATGGAGTCGGTGGCCTGGCGGAAGGCCAAGGGTTCCGATCTCAGCGACCAGCCGGCCAACCTGATGGCGGCGGCGGCGGCGATCAACCCGAAGACCGGTGGGGTGCTGGCCTACTTCGGCGGTGACAACGGCGTCGGCCACGACTACGCCGGCAAGAACCTGGAAGGCACCCTCACCGGTGGCCACCCGCCGGGCTCGACCTTCAAGATCTACACCCTGGCGGCGGCGCTCCAGGAGGGGATGGCGGTCGAGTCGCGCTGGGACGCCACGGACTACAAGGTTCCCGGTGGTGGCCCGACCGTCAACAACGCGGGCCGCAAACCGAGCTGCGCGAAGTACTGCACGCTGTCGGAATCGACGATCCAGTCGTACAACGTGCCGTTCTACCACGTCACCGAGAAGATCGGCGTGGAGAAGGTGGTCGACATGGCGAAGGCTGCCGGCGTCACCACCATGTGGACGGACGACGGCAAGCCCTACGACCTGACCAAGGGTTCGGGCAAGGAGTCGCCGTTCGACACCTACGTCGGCTTCGGCCAGTACGCGATCACCGTGCTCGACCACGCCAGCGGTGTGGCCACCCTGGCGAACCGGGGCATCTACAACAAGCCGCACTTTGTGCTGAAGGTCGAGCAGAAGGACAAGGAGACCGGCGCCTGGAAGAAGCTCGGCGGCGAGCAGCTCAAGCCGGTGCGACGGATCCGTGCGGAGGTCGCGGACAGCGTCAACGCCGTACTGGAGAAGATTCCGGGGGTCGGCAACGACGAGCTCAGCGGCAACCGGCCCGCCACCGGCAAGACCGGCACCTGGGAGTTGAGCCCGACCAGCCCGGAGAACGCGCACGCCTGGATGGTCGGTGCCACCCCACAGGTGGCCACGGCGGTCTGGGTCGGCAACGTCGGCGACCTGAAGGCGATCAAGGACAAGGCAGGAAACCGGATCGGCGGTGCCGGCCTCCCCGCGGAGGTGTGGAAGGACTTCATGAACCTGGCCCTGAAGGGCCAGAAGGTGGAGAAGTTCCCGGAGCCGCCGAAGGACTTCGGTGACCCGGACGCCGGTAACGGCGAGCGGCCCGCGCCGCCCCCGCCGCCGGCGGGCCAGCCACCGGCCTGCACCAACCCGATCCCGCTCTTCTGCCCGCAGAACGGCAATCCGCCGGGAGGAAACCCGCCGGGGCAGGATCCGCCGGGACAGAACCCGGGCGGACAGAACCCAGGGGGACAGAACCCGGGCGGACAGAACCCAGGGGGACAGAACCCGGGCGGGCAGAACCCAGGCGGCGGTGGCGGCGGCGGCGTGGTTCCGACCCCCACCGGGCGTACCCGAGACTGATGAACGCGGCGGGCCGGCAACCGGGCATTCACCCGGTTGCCGGCCCGTTTCCGTGCCCGGTGTCCGACACGGCCGGGCCGGGCAGGACGGATGACGGTCGCGTACGGCAGGATGCCTGTTCATGAGCGCGCAGCCGACGGCAGGCATCGACGAGCCTGAGAAGGTGGACCACCCCTCCCGCTCGGACGGATTCGTCCGAGGGCTGGCCGAGGCGATCGGTGGCCCCCTCGGCGACCACGCCGTGGGCGTCAACCGGGGCGGCGGCGACCGCAGTGGCGTCTTCTGGACGGCCGCGCGGATCGTGCTGGCCCTGACCTGCCTCACCCTCGCCCTGCACTGGGTGCAGAAGTCGCCGTGCCAGGACGGGGCCTGGCAGAACAACATCCAGTACACCCGGCTCTGCTACACCGACGTGCTCGCGCTCTACTACGCCGAGGGCCTCAACGAGGGCAAGGTCCCCTACCAGGACCACCCGGTCGAGTACCCGGTCGTGACCGGCTACTTCATGGGCGCGCTCGGCCTTCCCGTACACGCGCTCGGTGAATCCCGGCCCGGTCTCAACCAGGGGATGTGGTTCTACAACCTGAACGCGCTGGTGCTCAGCGCGCTCGCGGTGGCGACCGTGGCGATGCTGCTGTCACTGCGCCGGCGTCGACCCTGGGACGCCGCACTCTTCGCGCTCTCACCGGCGCTGCTGGTCACCGCCACGGTCAACTGGGACCTGCTCGCCATCGGGCTCGCCGCGTTCGGTCTCTACGCCTGGGCGAAACGGCGGCCGGTCGCGGCCGGCATCCTGCTCGGGCTGGCCGGCGCCGCGAAACTGTTCCCCCTGTTCATCCTCGGGCCGATACTCGTGCTCGCACTGCGGGCGAACCGGCTGCGTCAGGCACTGGTGACGACCGGCGTGGCCGTGGCCACCGTGGTGGCGGTGAACCTACCGGTGGCGATCCTGTACCGGGAGAGTTGGAACCGCTTCTTCGAGCTGAACAGCGAACGGCCGATCGACTGGGGCACGCTCTGGTACATCGGCCGCTACCTGGACGGCAAGTGGGCCAGCGGCACCCCGGGTGACCAGGGACCGTTCCAGTGGCTGAGCAACCACGTCGACCCGACGCTCAACTACCTGACGTACGCGTTGTTCATCCTGGCCTGTGTCGGTGTCGCCGTGCTCGCGGCGGTGGCGCCGCGCCGGCCCCGGCTGGCGCAGCTCGCCTTCCTCGTCGTCGCCGCGTTCCTCATCTTCAGCAAGGTCTGGTCCCAGCAGTACACGCTCTGGCTGCTGCCGCTGCTGGTGCTCGCCCGGCCGCGCTGGGGCGCGTTCCTCGCCTGGCAACTCGCCGAGGTCTGCTACTTCGTCGCCTTCTACGGCGAACTGCTCGGCGCCTCGGGCAAGCAGGTCTTCCCGGAGGGTGTGTTCGTGCTCGCCGCCACGCTCCGCTGGGTCACGGTGGTCGTCCTCTGCGTGCTGATCGTGCGCGAGATCCTCCGACCCGAACTCGACCCGGTACGCGCGACCTACGACGACGACCCGGACGGCGGGGTGCTCGACGGGGCCCCGGACGCGCCCTGGTTCACCCGCTGGCGTACGGGCAGGAGCGCCGACGGGTCCGGGGCCGCGCCCGAGCCGCCGTCTCCCGGTCAGCCGGTGCCGGTGGCCTGACCGACACCCGCGCTCCAGCCGTACGAGTCGCACCACAGCCCGTACACGTTGAACTGGCCCGGACCGCCGTCGTCACGGTGGTCCGGGCCAGTCTCGTTTGTTGTCCTCCACGCGGTGGGTGCGCGGGTGGACGGCTCAGCCCTGGGCGAGTTGGAAGACGATGGTGTCGCCCCGGTCCTCACGTTGGATGCCGAACTGCTCCACCGGCCGGTCGGCCACCTGCTCCCAGGGCGTACCGACGGCCCGGTCCTTGAGCAGCACCACCGTCTTCACGCCGAGCCCACGCAGGTAGTCGACGCTGGGCTGGTCGGGGAAGCTCTGGGTCAGCTCGCGCACCTCCGCCAGCGAGTCGGGGGTGAACCCGCTGCCGCCGTTCACCACGTCCTGGAACCGGCTGGTCGACCAGAGCATCACGTGCTGGTCGGTCCCCTGGTCGGACGGGAGCACCAGGAGCGGGCCGTCGACCGTACGCAGGGCTGCGGGCTGGGCCGGCACGATCGGGGTCGGGGTCGAGTTGAGCCCTTCGACCAGGACCAGGGCCAGGGGCAGCAGGGTGGCCAGGCGCAGCCACGGACCCGGTCGGGGCGGGATCCGCTCGGCCGCCGAGATGTCCCGGGCCCGTTTGGCGAACGCGCTGACCGCGCCCGCCGCGAGGACGCCGAGCAGCAGCGTCGTCCAGATCATCAACCGACCCGGGGTACGCAGCCCGTCCCAACCGGGCAGGTTCTCGAAGAGCGGCAGGTAGGTGAACCTGCCGCCGAAGAACTCGGTGCCCATGGCGAGGATGCCGGTGGCGAGCACCGAGGCGAGCAGCAGCAGCCGCTGCCGTACGGTCCAGACGGAGAAGAACAGGCCGGCAAGGGCCAGCGCGTACAGCGCGAAGCCGGGCAGCAGGGTGTTCTCCGGCGCCCACGGCAGCCCGGCCCGGGCCGCGTCGTGCACGCCACCCCAGAGCAGCGACTCCTTCGGGGCGACAACGAACCCACTGGGCGGTGGCGAGTAGAGCGCGAGGTCGCCGACCGTACGCTTGGCGTTCGGGTGCAGCTCGGCGACCTTGAAGTACGGGATGGCGAGCAGCGCGCCGATTCCGGCGAAGATCACCGCTCCCCAGATGTCGGCCAACAGCAGCCGGATCCCGAGCGGCCGGCGCTCCTTCCACACCCAGGTACGCCGGACGAACCAGGTCACCACGGCGACGAGCATGATCAGCGCCAGGAAGTACGCGAACGGCAGTCCGATGCCGAAGCCGAGGCTGAGCTGCCAGGCAGCGACCAGCCACCCGGCCAGCGCCCAGCCCGCGTGG
This sequence comes from Micromonospora sp. NPDC050397, assembly GCF_044901685.1. Taxonomy (NCBI): domain Bacteria; kingdom Bacillati; phylum Actinomycetota; class Actinomycetes; order Micromonosporales; family Micromonosporaceae; genus Micromonospora; species Micromonospora sp. NPDC050397. Next base: position 146,560 of record NZ_JBJDPS010000005.1, on the reverse strand, counting down.
GTACGTTCCGGCCGGAACCCGTGTCGCAGCGACCAGCCGTGTCCCCGGGCCAGCATCGCCAGCGCCAGCGGAATCCCGCCGTTGGAGAGCACGTGCAGGTGACCGGACTGGGAGAGCAGCCACGGCGGATAGGCGTACGCCACCGCGGCCACCGCCGCGCCGATCTTGCCGCCGCCGAGCTGACGCACCAACGCGTACGCGCCGATCGCGGCGAGCGCGTGCGCCAGCACGAAGATGATGTTGTAGCGGAGAACGGCGGCCATCGGACCGTCCCCGATCATCCCTGCCGGCGCGTAGCCGAGCAGGGTGTCGGAGAAGGCGAAGCTCCACGACTCCGGGTAAAAGGCGTTCGACTGCCAGAGCAGCGCCGGATTGGTCAGCAGGATGTGCCCGGACCAGGACATCTGCCACGCCTGGAGGGTCGGGTCCCAGATGTCCTGCGGGATGGTGTGTTGCGGGTAGCGCAGGGTCGGCCAGGTCATGGCGACGGCGAGCGCCAGACCGACCAGGGTCGCCAGGCTCCACTCGTGGACCAGCATGCGACCGATCGCCCGGCCGACCCGGCCGACCGGTCCGGGGACCGATTCCGGTGCCGGCCCGAAGGCGGACCACTTGTCCACCGGTTCGGCCTCGGTCCCCCCGCCCTCGACGGTCACGGCGCGCGCGACCCCGGCCGGTGCCGTACGGCCGATCGGCCAGAACCGCCGCCAGCCGGTCCGGGGGGACGCGGTTGCCGCCGTGGCGCCGGCCGGGCCGACGGTGCCCAGGTCGATCACGGTTGGTTTTGTGCTGTCCGCAGGACCGGTGGTCGGCTCGGTCTTGCCGCTCGGCTCGGTCTTGGCGGCGGCTTCCGATTCGGCGGTCGGCTCGGTCTTGCTGGCCGCTTCGGTCTTGGCGGCCGTATCGGTCTTGGCGGCGGATTCGGTACTGCTCGCCGGGTCGGTGGTGGCGGCCGGTGTGGGGGTGCTGGTCGAGGCGACGTCGGTCGGCTCGTGGGTCGCGGATCCGTTGGTGGTGGGTCCGGACCCGCCGTTCGTCGTACCGTTCGCGGTGCCGGAAGCCGCCCGCGCCGCGTCGGCCGGCACGTCGGTGGCGTTTGACTGGTCCGTTGTCATCAGGCTGTTCCCCTACCGGCCCACGCGGTCGCGCAGATATGCGATGTCCGCGCCCTGACCGTCGGCCCCGCCCGGCGTCTCCACGACAACCGGGGCGCCAGCGGCTCGGATCACGGCGACCACCAGGTCGGGGTCGATTCTTCCCTGTCCCAGATTGTCGTGCCGGTCGCGACCGGAGTCGAACCCGTCCTTCGAGTCGTTCGCGTGGATCAGGTCGATCCGGCCGGTGATCGCCTTGACCCGGTCGACGATGTCCAGCAGGTCCTCACCGCCCGCGTGCGCGTGGCAGGTGTCAAGGCAGAAGCCGACACCGTACTCGCCGACGGCGTCCCAGAGTCGGGCGAGCGAGTCGAACCGGCGGGCACAGGCGTTCTCCCCGCCAGCGGTGTTCTCGATCAGCACCGGAGTGGCGAAGCCGCCGGTCTCGGCCGCGTACGCGAAGGTCTTGCGCCAGTTGTCGTAGCCCTTGGTGATGTCGTCGCCCTTGTTGACGTGCCCGCCGTGCACCACCAGCCCGCGCGCGCCCACCGTCGCCGCCGCGTTGGCGTGGTCGACCAGGAGCTTGCGGCTGGGGATCCGGATCCGGTTGTTCGGCGTCGCCACGTTGATCACGTACGGCGCGTGGATGTAGACGTCGACCTCGGCGGCGCGCAACCGGTCGGCGTCGGCGCGCGGTTCCGGTGGCTTCCAACCCTGCGGGTCGGCGAGGAAGAACTGGACGACGTCCGCCTTCCGGAGGGTTGCCTCGTCCAACGGGTCCGCGGAATCGACGTGGGCTCCGATACGCATGAGGGCGAGCCTACGTCCCGACACCGTCACCCGACATCGCGGCGGACCACGGCCGGCGTCCGCCGTCGCCTCGGGGGATACCGCGTTACCGCCCGGTGTGCCGGTCGTTAGCACTGGTGAGACTCATGGCCCGGTTGATCGGACCGGGCCCGGAACCACTGCCGACCGAGGGATGAAGAAGTGCCGCCGCTGATCCGTCACCGCCACGCCACCGTGGCCGTCGCCGCGTTGTTCGCGGGCGCGCCGCCGTTGGCGACAGCGGTCGCGGTCGGGCCGACGGCCGGCGCTTCCGAGCGGGACGGCGTCACCGGCAGCGATGCCCGGCGCGTCGAAGCGCTCCAGGTGCGGTGCTCGCCCGAACCGTCCGCCGATCCCGTGGCGGTCCCGGTTCCGGGGGCGTCCTGCCGGATCGTCGATCCGGCGGTACGGGTCGAGGTGGTACCGGCGGTCGACCGTACGACAGACGTTGATCGATGGCACCCCTCCGCCGCGCGGCCCGGCGCGGCGGAGGGGAGTGCCCTTCCGTCCGCCTGGTCCGCCGGTCCGGCGGCAGAGTTCCCGGCACCGGGCAAGGGGCCCGAAAGGTCCGGCGTGACCGGTCTGCTCGCGCTTGTTGCCACCGTCTGCGTGGTAGGCGTCGGAGCTGGGGCAATTCGGGCTATCGTCGCTCAACGAGCAACACGGACTGTTGTGGCGTAAGATGACAACTCAGTAGGCTCCGCGGGGCGCCTCCTATCCAACCTCATCGGTGTGGTCGTTCCTCCCCAGGTCCCACCCAAAGAATGCGGATAAGGCGCCCCGCGGCTCTGCAAGGAGGGGCCCCTTCCTGTCGATCTTCGACGGGAAGGGGCCCCTGGTAACACCCGTACGCCCGGTGAACGTCCCGGTACGCCCACCGGGTAGTCTGGTCAGGTTGTCTGTGTGCCCGAGGGTCCCCCCGCCGGAGTGCGCGGCAACGACGCACGACCTCCTGCCACGGAAGGACCGTGGCCGCTAGCCCATAGGAGGTGAGCACGTCTTGCGTCATTACGAGATCATGGTCATCCTCGATCCAAGCCTCGAGGAGCGCACCGTCGCCCCGTCGCTCGACACGTACCTCAACGTGATCCGGACCGCGGGTGGCTCGGTGGAGAAGCTCGACGTGTGGGGCCGCCGGCGCCTCTCGTTCGAGATCAACAAGAAGGCCGAGGGCATCTACGCCGTCATCGACCTGCAGGCATCGCCTGCTGCGGTGGCCGAGCTGGACCGTCAGCTACGACTCAACGAGTCCGTGCTGCGTACCAAGGTCATCCGGCCGGAAACGCGCTGACGCGCGTCCTTTCCCGGCACGCCCGGATCAGCCTCAGGGCTCTGTCGTACTGCTCTGGCAGCCTTACGACGGAGTCTGATGAGTGCGCGAGGAGTTGGTCATGGCAGGAGATACCACCATCACGGTCATCGGCAACCTGACTGATGACCCCGAGTTGCGTTTCACCCCGTCCGGCGCGGCGGTTGCCAAGTTCCGGGTCGCTTCCACGCCCCGGTTCATGGACCGGGCCACGAACGAGTGGAAGGACGGCGACCCGCTCTTCCTCGCCTGCACCGTATGGCGGCAGGCGGCGGAGCACGTTGCGGAGTCGTTGCAGCGGGGTGCCCGCGTGATCGTCTCGGGTCGGCTGCGCCAGCGGTCGTACGAGACCCGCGAGGGCGAGAAGCGCACCGTCATCGAGCTGGAGGTCGACGAGATCGGCCCGTCGCTGCGGTACGCCACGGCGAAGGTGCAGAAGATGTCGCGTTCCGGTGGCGGCGGTGGCGGCTTCGGCGCCTCCGGCGGTGGCGGTGGCGGTGGTGGCCAGGGCGGCGGAGGCAACTTCGACGACCCGTGGGCCACGGCAGCACCGGCCTCCTCCGGCTCCGGTTCGGGCGGCGGAAACTTCGACGAAGAGCCCCCGTTCTGATGGCGCCGCCGAGCGCTCGAGATCGCAAACCAGGAGCAAGAGCAATGGCAAAGGCTGCGGCACTGCGCAAGCCGAAGAAGAAGGTGAACCCGCTCGACAAGGACGGGATCACCTACATCGACTACAAGGACACCGCGCTGCTGCGGAAGTTCATCTCCGACCGCGGCAAGATCCGCGCTCGGCGGGTGACCGGGGTCACCTCCCAGCAGCAGCGCCAGATCGCCCGTGCGGTCAAGAACGCCCGTGAGATGGCGCTCCTGCCGTACACGGCCACGGCCCGCTGAGAGGAGACGCTGACATGAAGGTCATCCTGACGCAGGAAGTGTCCGGCCTCGGTTCCCCGGGCGACGTCGTCGAGGTCAAGGACGGCTACGGCCGTAACTACCTGCTGCCGCAGGGCTTCGCCATCGTCTGGACCAAGGGCGCGGAGAAGCAGGTCACGGTCATCAAGCGGGCCCGCTCGGCGCGCGAGATCCGTGACCTCGGGCACGCCACCGAGGTCAAGGGCCAGCTCGAAGGGCTCAAGGTCAGCCTCCGGGCGCGTGCCGGCGACGGCGGCCGCCTCTTCGGCTCGGTCACCCCGGCCGAGGTCGTCGACGCGGTCAAGGCCGCTGGCGGCCCCGTCCTGGACCGGCGCCGGCTGGAGCTTCCCGGCCACATCAAGTCGATCGGTGCGTACCCGGTGCGGGTCAAGCTGCACCCGGAGGTCACCGCCAAGTTCGACCTGAACGTGGTGCAGGGCAAGTAACCGGTACTGACGAGTGAGGGCCGCACCCGTACGGGTGCGGCCCTCACTCGTATCCCTATCCCGTCGTCAGCCGAGCGGCTGGCCGGTGATCACGCTGTACAGCACGGTGGAGAGGCCGCCGCCGACCACCGCCGAGGCGAGCCCCAGACTCGCCGGCCGCCAGGACTTGCTCACCCAGCGCAGCAGCAGCGCCACCACCAGACTGCCCATCAACGCCGCACCGAAGCGCGGCGCGGCGCTGAGGATGGTGGTGAGCGCCTGCGCCCGGTCCGAATCACAGCCGCCCCCGCTGGGGTCCGTGACACAGCCGGGCGGAGGGCTGTTGTCCAGGGTCACCAACCAGACGAAGAAAACCAGCACCGGTACGGCGTACCAGGCGGCGGTGTAGAGCACCGCGGCGAGATGGGTGCCGGGCTCCGCGTCGAGAAGATCCTCCTCGATCCGTCGGGAGATCCGGCCGGGCGAACTGCTCGGGGCCGTACGAGTGCTCGGGGCGGCACGGCCGTCCTCGACCACGCGCCCAGCCTGACCGCTACCCCGCCGACCCCGTCCGGTACGCGTCTCCTCCGGTGCCGGTGCGACCCGGCTGCCAGTGGTCGTCGGTGCGGCGGGACTCGGCGGAGTCATCCTGGGCGGGCGCGGGTAGGCGACCGCCGGTGACCGGGGTGCCGATGTCGGCGTCTCCATCCAGCGCGGGTCGTCGTCGGCCAGCCGGGTGCCGGACCAGAACGTCTCCCCCCGATCACGCCACGACGGACCGTCGCCGCCGCCGCGCTCCTGCTCCTCCAACGCGTCCAGCTCGCTGCGGTCCCAGACACCGGTGTCGGTGAACCGGTCCCACTGGCCCGTGTCGGTGAACGAACTCCAGACCCTCGGCTCGGCCTCGTCGCGGTCAGTACGGTCCGACCCGTCGAAGCGGCCCCGGCGGTCTGTCCCGTCGAACCGGTCCCACTCGCCCGTGTCGGTGAGCCGGTCCCACTGACCGGTGTCGTCGGCCCGGCGCCGACGCCCGGACTGCCGCTCGCCGGTGTCGGTCACCCGGTTCCACTGGCCGGTCTCGGCGAACCGGTCCCGACTCCGTCCACCCGGCGCCGGGTCGGTTGACCCCCGGCGACCCGTGGCCGAACCAGTCGTCGTCCGGTCGTCCGTGGCCGACCCGAAGCCCGTACGGTCCTCGTCGGGTTCGGAACGGTAGCCACGGCCCCGGGTAACCGGCTCACCCGTGCCGGCGGTTGTACGCGGTCCCGCCCACTCGGGGCGCTCGGAACGACTGCCCCGCCCGGCGCGCTCGCCACGGCCGGCACGCTCGCTCCGGCCACCGCGTTCGGCCCGCCCGGTTCCATCGGGCCGGGTGCCTCGTCCGGCCCGGCTGTCCTGGTCATCCCGGGTGCCTCGCTCGGCCCGGCTGGTTGCGTCGGCCCGGCTGTCCCGGTCGCCCCGGGTGCCTCGTCCGGCCCGACCTCCCGCGGTGGTGGGCTCGGCCCGCTCCTCGGCAGTGGCCCAGGCGGCTCGGCCTCCCCGGCTGGTGGGTTCGGCCCGCTCCTCGGGAGTGGCTCGGGCGGCCCGGCCGGTCCGTTCCCGGCGCTCCGTCCGACCTACCGGTTCGTCGCGCTCCACGCGGCGCGATCCAGGATCCGGATCGCGTACGTCGGGGCGGTCGTCCTCGCCGCCCCAGTGCCAGATGCCGGTGTCGGTGAACTGGTCCCACCGGCCCGGTTCCACCGCGCGATCGTCCCAGCGGGGTCTGCCGGTGCGGCTCCACTGCCGGCCGGTGCCGTCACCACCGCCGGTGCTCCACCGGCTGGTGTCGGTCCGCTCGGCGGGACCACCGGTGGGCAGGTCATCCGACCGGTCCCGGTCCGCGCGTCGGCGACCACCCGTCGACGCGCCCCGGCTCGACGAGCCGCCGTCCTGGTCCGCCCCGCCGCTGCTCCAGGTGCTGTCGGACCTCGGGGTCGTGCCCGAGCGGGTGCCGCGTTCGGCGTACCCGCTCGCCGGCCGACGTGCGGGACGGTCGTCCTCGGTCCGGTCGTCGTCGGCGTCCGCGTGCCGACCCGCCCGACCCGGCCGCCGGTCGTCCTCCTCGGCCCGGCGCCGTCCGCCGGTGCTGGGCTCGGGGTTGGACCAGGCGCTCGGCGCGGTCCAGTAGTCCGTGGCCGGGCTGCCGCCGGCCCGCGTGGTCGGCTCGGTCCGGGGCGGGTCGTACGGAAGCTCGTCCGCCCAGGAGCGATCCGGCTCGCCGCCAGCGTGCCGGCCGCTGTCGTTGTCCGCGTTCTCCGCGGACCCCCGCGCCCAACTCGGGGTGTACCGGTCGGGATCACTGCGGTGCGCGCCGCTACGGCGGCTGCTGGGCTGATAACCCTCGCCGGTGTGCGAGTACGGGTCACCGGGGCGCGGATCGCCATCGTCGACCCAGGCGTCGGCTGGTCGCCGCACGGGGCGGGCGAGCTCACCGCGCCCCCAGTCCCGATAGTCCACGGCCGGAGCGTGACCTTTCTGAGATCGAATAGCAATCGACCGTCCGGACAGACATCTCTTAGCCGGCAAAATCGCGCCAGCTCGGACGGAACTCCCTGGACTTCTTTCCTCCACACCGTGGGGACGGAGTACGCCCAAGTCACGGCTGGTACAGGTTACCTTCCCCAGGCGTTATGCACAGCCTGTGCACAGGGCTGCGCACACCCTGGTGCCCACTGTCCACAGGTTGTCCCGAGGCTCGTCCACCGCCGGGTTTGGGGTCCTGACCTCGACTTTCGTATGGTTACCTGGCGGATCCACGCCCCTGACGCGACAGCCTCGGACCGTGCCGAAGGCTGACCCGAACCCGAAAACTTGTCACATCTCGGCGGTTCGCTCAGAGGCGGCCGATCCAGCGGAGGGGGGAGTCGGTGTCGATCAGCGATGAGGTCCGCGCGGAGGCCAGGTCGTCGGGGCCCCCGGCCGGACCACCGCCGCAGCGCGACGGCCAGTTCGACAAGACCCCGCCGCAGGACATCGCCGCCGAGCAGTGCGTACTCGGCGGGATGCTGCTCTCCAAGGACGCCATCGCCGACGTGGTGGAGATCCTCAAGACCAACGACTTCTACCGGCCCGTGCACGCCACGATCTTCGACGTGATCCTGGACCTCTACGGTCGTGGCGAACCCGCGGACTCCATCACCGTCGCGGCGGCGCTGGCCGACGCCGGTGACCTGGCCCGGATCGGTGGCGCGCCGTACCTGCACACGCTGATCGCGAGCGTGCCGACGGCGGCCAACGCCGGCTACTACGCCCGGATCGTCGGCGAGCGCGCGGTGCTGCGCCGCCTGGTCGAGGCGGGCACCCGGATCGTCCAACTCGGATACGGCTCGGCGGCCGGTGGCGGGCGCGACGTCGACGACGTGGTCGACCTCGCCCAGCAGGCCATCTACGACGTCACCGAGAAGCGGGTGAGCGAGGACTTCGCGGTTCTCGCCGACATGCTCCAGCCCACCCTCGACGAGATCGAGGCGGTCGGCGCCCAGGGCGGGGTGATGACCGGCGTGCCGACCGGGTTCTCCGACCTGGACCGGCTGCTCAACGGACTCCACGCCGGCCAGTTGATCATCGTTGCGGGTAGGCCCGGTTTGGGCAAAAGTACCGCATCAATGGATTTTGCCCGAAATGCCGCAATTCGCGCCAACCAGGCGGCGGCGATCTTCTCGCTTGAAATGAGCAAGGTCGAGATTGTCATGCGGTTGCTCTCGGCCGAGGCGCGGGTGCCGTTGCACGTGCTGCGCAGCGGGCAGCTCTCCGACGACGACTGGACCAAGCTGGCCCGCTGCATGGGCGAGATCAGCGAGGCGCCGCTCTTCGTGGACGACACGCCGAACATGAACCTGATGGAGATCCGGGCCAAGGCCCGGCGGCTCAAGCAACGGCACGATCTAAAGATGATCGTGGTCGACTATCTCCAGCTGATGAGTTCGCCGAAGCGTACGGAGAGCCGTCAGCAGGAGGTCGCGGAGCTGTCCCGAGGGCTGAAGCTGCTGGCCAAGGAGGTGGAGTGCCCGGTCATCGCGGTGAGTCAGCTCAACCGTGGACCGGAGCAACGTACCGACAAGCGGCCCCAACTGTCCGACCTGCGGGAGTCTGGCTGCCTGACCGCCGAGACGCGGGTGATCCGGGCCGACACCAATGCGGAGGTCACTCTCGGCGACCTGCTGGCCAGCAATACCCGCGAGATTCCGGTGTGGGCCCTCGATGAGAAGCTGAAGTACACGCCCCGGACGATGACGCACGTATTTCCGAGCGGCACGCGCGAGGTGTTTCGGCTGACGCTTGCCTCGGGCAAGCAGATCGAGGCAACCGCCAATCACCCGTTCCTGGCGTTCGGGGGTTGGGTTCCACTGCGAGAACTAACGGTCGGCTCTCGAATCGCTACTCCCCGGCACATTCCACCGCCGCTCGACATCCGGCCCTGGCCGGAGGCGAGGGTGGTGATGCTCGCGCACCTGCTCGGAGACGGATCGTTTGTCCGTCGACAGCCGATCCGATACGCGAGCCAGGATGAGAAGAACCTTGACGCTGTGACCGAGGCGGCGAAGGACTTCGGCATCACCGCCGTCCGTGACGAATACGCCGCTGCCCGCGTGACCACGCTGCGCCTACCGGCCCCGTATCGGCTCGCTCGGGGACGGCGGAACCCCATCGCCGAGTGGTTGGACGGCCTCGGATTGTTCGGACTGCGGTCGCACGAGAAGTTCGTGCCGCCCGAGGTCGCTTCACTACCGAAGGAGCAGATCACCCTCTTCCTTCGTCATCTCTGGGCGACCGACGGGTCCGTGTCGGTGAACAAGACCGGACGAGGTGGACGGGTCTACTACGCCTCGACCAGCCGTCGGATGCTCGAAGACATCTCCCGCCTGCTGCTTCGGTACGGCATCACCGCACGACTGCGGGCAGTTCCGAAGGCCGGTTACCGGATGCAGTACAGCCTCGACATCTCGGGGCGGGACGATCAACTGCGCTTCCTGCGGGAGATCGGAGTCCACGGCGCACGGGAAGCGGCGTGTGTCCGACTGCTTGCCGCCATCGAACCGACGACCAGCAACGTCAACGTCGACACGGTGCCCCGTGAGGTGTGGAACCGGGTGCGGGAAGTTCTGACCGAGCGGAACGCCACGCAGCGGGCCTTCGCCTCGGCGATTGGCACTCAGTTCTCTGGCAGCGCGCTATGGAAGCACGCGCCCAGCAGGGCGCGACTGGCCAGGATCGCCGACGTGTTGGAGTCTGCGGATGTTGAGCTGCACGCGACCAACGACGTCTTCTGGGACGAGGTGCGGGCGATCGAATCGTTGGGCGAGCGTGAGGTGTACGACGCGACCGTGCTCGGCGTACACAACTTCATCGCCAACGGCATCGCCGTGCACAACTCGATCGAGCAAGATGCGGACGTGGTCATCCTGCTGCACCGGGACGACTACTACGACAAGGAGTCCCCGCGCGCGGGCGAGGCGGACTTCATCGTCGCGAAACACCGGAACGGGCCGACCGACACGGTCACCGTCGCGGCGCAGCTACACCTGTCGCGGTTCGTCGACATGGCGATCGTCTGACCGCTGACAGCCGGGCGTGCCGGCCAGGACCCGTCGGGACCTGGCCGACACCACTACCGGTCAGCGACCGGGATTGCTACCGAGCCGCTGATCAGTCGAAGAGCTCGTTGAGGAAGCTCTTGCGCTTCTTGTGCCGGTAGTGCCCGTGGTAGCCACCGTGCTGCTGGCCGTAGGCCGGAGCCGGCGGGTAGCCGTGGGTGACCGGCGGCGGCGGGGCGTGGCCGGGCGCGGGGTAGCCGGGCTGGTGCTGCCCCGGAGCGGGCGGGGGCGGCGGGTAGCCGGCACCCGGCGGGGGCGGCGGTGGAGCGTATCCGCCGGCCGGTGCGGCCGACGGCTGACGGGGCGGCGTGCCGCCCTGCTGGTTCCAGTTAGCCTCGGCCTCGAAAAGCTTCTCCAGCTCGCCACGGTCAAGGAAAATCCCGCGGCACTCGCCGCACTGGTCTACGGTGACGCCGCTGCGCTCGTACTGGCGCATGTCGCCCTGGCACTTCGGACATGTCAGATGCATCACTCGACGGTACCGGGTCGAGTCGGCATCACCCACCGAGCGTGGCCGTAACTTCCTCGTCGGAGACCTCGTGGAAGTCTTCGTAGTAGCGGCTGACCGCCCCGAAGTCGTCCGGGATCTGCGGGCAGACCACCTCGTCGGCCTCGCGTACCAGGGCCTCGTGGGCCGCCAGCGAGCCCACCGGCACCGCCACCACCACGCGGCGTGCCCCCAGCCGCCGGGCGACCGCGACGGCGGCGCGGGCGGTCGCGCCGGTGGCGAGCCCGTCGTCCACGATCACGGCGGTACGCCCGCCGAGCGCCAACGGTGGCCGATCCGCCCGGTACAGCCGCTCGCGCCGTTCCAGCTCCGCCATCTCCCGGCGGACCACCTCCTCGCGCTGTTCCGGGTCGAGCCGGTCGGCCAGCTCCGGGTTCAGCACCTGAACCCCGGCCGGTCCGAGCGCGCCGAACGCCACCTCCCGCGCCCGGGGCAGGCCGAGTTTGCGTACGACCAGGACGTCCAGCGGTGCGGCGAGGCGCTCCGCCACCGTGGCGGCCACCGGTACGCCGCCACGGACCAGGCCGAGCACGGTGTTGTCGGGTCGGCCGGTCAGCTCGGCCAGCCGGTCCGCGAGGGCCACGCCCGCGTCGGCCCGGTCCCGGTAGATGGTGGTCATCTCTCAGGTGTACGCCCAACCACCGCCCAGCGCCGGCCAGTCGCCGCAGAAAGCCGTCCCCGACACCGAGGACGGACCTAGGCCAGCTCCCCGAGCCACCAACCGAGCGCCGCCGCGCCGAGCCCGGCGACCAGTGTCGCGGCGACGTAGAGCGGTGCCCGCCAGCGTCCGGAGCCCTCGGCGCCGGCCAGCCGTACGGTCTCGTGGCTGAACGTCGAGTACGTGGTCAGGGCGCCGCAGAAGCCGGTGCCGAGCAGCGTTCCCACCCAGCCCGGCAGGGTGCCGCCGAGCCCGGCGAGCAGCCCGAGCAGCAGCGAGCCGGCCACGTTGACGGCGAGCGTCCCCCAGGGCAGCGTTGCGCCCAGCCGTCGGGTCGCGATCCGGTCGACGAGGAACCGGCAGGGTGCGCCGACCAGCCCGCCGACGAGCACCAGCACCAGGTTCACGGCATCACCCGCGATCGGGTCGCCAGCCGGCCGCCCAGCCGACCGCCGAGCCAGGCGGCGGTCAGCGCGCCGGCCAGGGTGCCGAGCACGTATCCGGCGGCGAGCAGGGGGCGGCCGGTGTCGAGCAGGCCCCGGGTCTCCACCGCGTAGGTGGAGAAAGTGGTGTAGCCGCCGAGTACCCCGGTGCCGAGGAACGGCCGGACCAGCGGGTGCGTGGCGGTCCGGCTGGCGATGATGCCCATGAGTACGCCGAGCAGGGCGCTGCCGGTCAGGTTGATGACCAGGGTGGCCCAGGGGAAATGTGCGGGTGGTGCCGGCCAGGCGAGGCTCACGCCGTACCGGGCAGCGGAGCCGAGTGCACCGCCGACCGCCACGGCCGCGACCACGTCCCAGGGGAGGCGGTCCTCGGCGACGAGTTGGACGCCGTCCTTCGGGGGCGGGCTTCCGGGCGCGGGGAGCGGGATTCCGGGCGTCGGGGTCATCTCGGTACCGCCGCCGGTCGGTCCCGTTCGCTGTTCGGGTCCGACTCCGGCCGGGTCGGGAGCAGCGCGGGTGCCCAGGCGAGGAACGCGATCGGGTAGAGCAAATAGCCGAAGCGGGTGGAGGGCATCAGCGCGATCGCGGCGAGCAGCCCGTACCCGCAGATCAGGGCGGCCGAGGCGGCGGTGTGGGGTGGGCGGCGCAGCAGCCGTACGGCGATCGCGACGCCGGCCGCGACGAGCAGTCCGGCGGCGATCAGCCGTCCGGCGGGGAGCGCGGCGGCGATCAGGTAGCCGGGGAACGGGGACTGGGCCGGGCTGCTCACGATGCCGTGGCCGAGCGGGAAGCGCAGTACGTTCTCGACCAGCGCGGCGGAGTCGACCAGTTGGACCGGGATCAGGGCGGCGACGGGCAGGCCGATCGCCCCGGCGGTGAACCGGGCGGCGGTGCGCCAGCCCCGGGTGGCCGCGTACGCGAGCAGCACGATCGCGACCGGCCAGGCGAAGAGTTTGAGTGCCCCGGTGAGTCCGATCACCACTCCGGCGGCACCGAACCGGCGGGTGGCGCCGAGGGCGAGCGCGAGCAGGCATCCGGCGAGGACGGGCAGGTCGTCGCCGCCGGTGGCGAGGGTGAGGGCGCAGATCGGCAGGATGGTGGCGAGCTGCACGGCGCGTACCAGGTAGTGGTCTTTGGTCGGGTCCGGGCCCGGCTGGCCGGGAGACCGCCCGGCCCCGGTCCGGCCGCTTCCGCCGCGCAGTGTCGCCACCGCGACGGCCAGGGCGACGGCGGTGGTGAGGGCGAACCAGATCCGGGCGTCGGTCCACCAGGCGTCTCCGGCGATCGCCCGGGGGAGCCCGAACAGGGCCATCCCGGGTTGGTACGGGGTGTAGCCGAGCAGTTGTTCGCCCGCCGGCAGTGCCCTGATCGCGTCCGGTCCCAGGTAGGGCGTGCCGTGGTCGAGCAGGCGGATGCCGGCGTGCTCGATCACGACCACCTCCTCCTGGGCCCGGTCGGTCCGGCCGTCGGCCCGTTCGACGGCCTGCCACACCATCGGTAACAGTGCGGTGGTCGCCCAGGTCACTACGGTCAACCCGGCCCGTGCGGCGATGCCGGAGAGCCGCCTCGCGCCGCGTCGGTGGGCGACGAGTTGCCCGGCGGCGACGGCCGCCGCGATCAGGTAACCGACGGTGGCGATGCTTCCCCAGGCGCGGTGTGGCAGCAGGGTGGAGGTGGCGGCGGTGACGGCGGCGAAGATCGCCGAGGCCGAGTAGAGCGCCAGGTCGGCCGCGGTCCCACCGGCGGCCCCGTCCAGGCGGTGCCAGCGGCGGCTGGTGCGGGTGGACCGGTCCTGGGGGATCACGCGGGCAAGTGTGGCAGACGGTCGGGCTGGCGCGGGCCGGTCCGGCGTCCGGGGGACAGCCGGATCACGGCGCCCTCGTCGTGCAGTGGTGGGGCGAGTGCGCCGGCCCGGCCGTCGGCGCCCCGGCGCAGCGCGGCGAGCACCCGGGGGGACGGCATCGGGCGGGCGAAGAGGTGGCCCTGGCCGGCGGTGCAGCCGAGTTCCCAGAGTGCCCGGCGCTGCGGCTCGCTCTCCACTCCTTCGGCGATGACCAGCAGGTCGAGGCTGCGTCCGAGGTCGACGGTGGAGCGGATCACGGCGACCGCCTCGGCCGAGGTCTCCATCGCCATGACAAACGTACGGTCGATCTTCAGCTCGTGCACCGGGATGCGGGACAGCACCGAGAGGGAGGAGTAGCCGGTGCCGAAGTCGTCGAGGGCGAGGCGTACCCCGGCGTCGCGTAGTTGTCCGAGGACCCGGTCGACCACTTCGAGCTGGCTGAGGGTGAGGTTCTCGGTGAGTTCCAGGACGAGCCGTTCGGGCGGCAGTTCGTGGTCGTCGAGCCGGGCCAGTACGACTTCGGGGAAGCTGGCGTCGAGCAGGCTGCGGGGTGAGACGTTCACCGCCACGGTCAGTGCGAAGCCGGCGGCCTGCCACTCGTCGGCGGCGCCGATGGCCTGGTCGAGGACGGCGGCGGTGAAGGCGGGCAGGAGGCCGGAGCGTTCGACCGCGTCGAGGAACCGCAGTGGGTCGATGGTGCCGTGGGTGGGGTGCTGCCAGCGGGCCAGCGCCTCGGCCGCCACGACGGTGCCGGTGCCGAGGTCGACGATCGGTTGGAAGTCGACCGTGAACTGGCGTTCGGCCACCGCGCGGGACAGGTCGCCGCTGAGCGTGAGCCGGCCGACGTCGGCGGTGTCCCGGCTGGCGGCGTAGCTTGCGAGTCGCAGCCCGCCACGTTTTGCCTGGTACATCGCGACGTCGGCGCGGCGGAGCAGTTCGGCCATGCCGCCGGTGTTGGGTGCGATCGCGATGCCGCCGCTGGCCTCGACGCTGATCCGCATGCCGTCGAGTTCGATCGGCTCGTGCAGTACGGCGAGCAGGCGTTCGGCCCGGTGGGTGGCCACGGCCGGGGCGGGCAGGCCGGTGAGGAGGATGGCGAACTCGTCGCCGCCGAGCCGGGCGACCAGGTCGTCGGGGCCGGCGACGGCTCGTAGCCGGTCGGCGACCTCGATCAGCACCCGGTCGCCGGACGGGTGCCCGAGCGTGTCGTTGACCTCCTTGAAGTGGTTAAGGTCGATCAGCAGTACGGCGGCGAGACCGTCGGTGTGCCGCCGGTCCAGTCGTTCGGTGCCGCGTTCGAGCAGGTGGCGACGGTTGGCCAGGCCGGTGAGTACGTCGTGGGAGGCGGCGTGGGCGTGTTCGTCGGCCACCCGGGTCAGTTCGGCGTACGCCGAGGCGTTGCGGATCGCGGTGCAGAGCGCGGAGGCGAACGTGTGCAGCGTGTAGCGCTCGCGTTCGGAGAGTTGCACGGGTCCGGGGAACCAGAGGCGGAGCAGTCCGATCTCGATGCCGTCGTGTCCCTGTAGCGCGGTGGTGATGATGGTGCCGGTGCTCGGGAGGGGTTCCTGGGCGGTGCCGTCGAGATCGACGGAGGTGCTGTCGCCACGGATGGTCCGCCCGCCGTCGTACCTGGTCACCTCGACCCGGTCGGCCGAGAACAGGTCGACCGCGCTCTGTACGGCGGTGCGCAGGACCTGGTTCAGGTCGACGTCGTTGAGTGCGTCGGTGGCCCGTGCCAGCCGCTGCCAGGCGTCGCGTTCGGCCCGGCTGCGTAGTCGGGCCGAGTAGGCGAGGTGCAGACTCAGCACCAGTGGTGGGATGATCAACAGCAGGCTGAGGTCGGCCTGGAGGATCAGCAGGATGGCCAGGATCACCAGGAGGCGGGCGATGCCGCTGGCCAGGCGCAGGTCCCAGTGACCGGAGAAGAGCTTGCCGAGACTGACCCGGCTGGCCAGGGAGATGACGGGCAGGGTCAGCGCCTCGTCCAGCACCACCACCACGAGGTACGCCGCGATCAGCGGCAGGATCCGTTCGGAGAGGGGCCGTTCGGGCGACCAGGACCAGTCCAGCAGCAGGAAGACCAGTCCGGCCGCGGTGGCGAGCAGCATGTCCTTCGCGACGCCGAAGGCGAGTTTGAGCGGTGCGAGTCGGACGGCCGCCCGGGCGATGGCGATTCCGAGGCCGGTGCAGAGGATGACCCAGGGGATCGGGGCGAACGCGAGACCGGTGAGGATGGGGACCTCGGTCCAGGAGATTCCGTGTGGGGTCGAACGGATGCGTATCCGTACGCTGACAGTGGCGCCGACCACCACCAGGAAGGTCAATTTGGCCGCGGTGGTGAGGTCGTCGAAGGTCGGGAGTCCGTGGGTCGATATCTCCCGGATGCTGATTACTGCGGCTATGCCGGCAGAAACGACGACGAGACCGACAAGCAGCACCAGCCGCCGATCGGTCCCAGTGTCGTCCTGATCAGTCCGAGTCATACCAGTCCTTTGTCGCCACTCGGTGCTTGTCCCGTGACGGTATGTCTCGACAGCCTACGACCCGCGGTTGTTCACGGATACGTCTACTCAGAGCCAGTCGGTCGTGCTCATTGTCCGCTTCCTCTCTCTCGTCGTACCGATCGAGCGGGAGGGGGTCCGGCGCTCGAATCGTTGCTGTTCGACGGGAGAATCGTATGGGGCAAGGCGCGAAATATAGACCATTAAATGTCGATATGCGCAGGATTCGCCAATCCTCACCTGGTTTGCTACGTTCCGTCCTGATATGGGAACTGAATGCTTATGTCTCAGTCCTGATCGGCGCCATTTTTCCTATTTGCCGATTGAGAATCGACTGAATCCGGCTCCCGTGACCGGTGACCGTTCACAACGGCCTCCGACGACCCGCGTATCGCCTCCGGCACCGCGCTGTGGCCAGGCGATCAGGACGATCCCGTGGCGCTGTTCGCCGTCCGGTCGGCCCCCGCACCACCCACCGGACGCCCGCCCCACGGGCGTTATCGGCGGATGCTCTCTCGATTCAGCGGAGTAGTCAATTTCCCCCGGGAGCGTCGTCGACACCCGTACGGCGGTGCGGGGCCTCGCGAATGGACGGCGCCGGTCGATAGGGTCGTGGGCGTGACCACCTCGGAGCATCTCACCCACGTCGACCGGGCCGGGGCGGCCCGGATGGTCGACGTCTCGGACAAGGCGGTGACCGGCCGTCGGGCCGTCGCCGCCGGTCGACTCCAGACCACCGCCGAGGTGGTGCGGCTGTTGCGCCAGGACGGCCTGCCCAAGGGCGACGCCCTGGCCGTCGGCCGGCTCGCCGGCATCATGGGTGCCAAACGCACGCCGGACCTGATCCCGCTCTGCCACCCGATCGCGCTGCACGGTGTCACCGTCGACCTCGAGCTGACCGACACGACCGTGGAGATCGTCGCCACCGTCCGGACCGCCGACCGTACCGGGGTGGAGATGGAGGCGCTGACCGCCGTGGCGACTGCCGGGCTGGCGCTGATCGACATGGTCAAGGCCGTCGACCCGGCGGCCTCCCTCGAACGGGTACGGGTGCTGCGCAAGGAAGGCGGCAAGACCGGGGACTGGACCCGACCGGAGGACCGCTCGTGATCCGGGCGCGGGTGGTGGTCGCCTCCAACCGAGCCGCCGCCGGGGTGTACGCCGACACCAGCGGCCCCCGACTCGTCTCCGGCCTGCGCGACCTCGGTTGCGAGGTCGACGAGCCCGTTGTCGTGCCGGACGGGGAGCCGGTCGCGCAGGCGCTGCGGCAGGCCCTCGCCGACGGGATGGACGTCGTCGTAACCAGCGGCGGCACCGGCGTCACGCCGACCGACCGGACCCCGGAGATGACCCGGTCGGTGCTCGACTACGAGATTCCCGGCATCGCCGAGGCGATCCGCGCACACAGCCGCGCGACCGTGCCCACCGCGGCTCTCTCCCGGGGGCTCGCCGGGGTGGCCGGTCGGATGCTGGTGGTTAACCTGCCCGGGTCGACCGGCGGGGCCAAGGACGGGCTCGCCGTGCTCGGACCGATCCTGGCGCACACCGTCGACCAGTTGCGCGGCGGCGACCACCCGCAGCCGGCCCAGGAGACCTAGACCGGGACCAAACCCACGGCGTACGGCGATAGGCTCGATCGGTGAACGTGAAGAAGAGCCGACCGGGACCGGCCCGGTGAGCGTCGAACCCGCCGTTGTCACGGGACAGGGCGCCGACGGCCTACCCGTGGACTGGGCCCGGGCCCGCTCTCTGGTGTACGCCGCCGGTCAGGCGGACGCCCTCCCCCCGGTCGAGGTGTCCCTCGCCGAGGCGGACGGGCTGACCCTGGTCGACCCGCTCACCACCCTGACCGACCTGCCCGCGTTCCCGACCTCCAGCGTGGATGGTTGGGCGGTCCGGGGCACCGGACCGTGGCGGGTGGTCGGGCGGGTGCTGGCCGGCGGCACGCCACCACCGCTGACCGAGGACGGCAGCGCGGTGGAGATCGCCACCGGCGCCATGCTCCCGGCCGGCGCGGACGAGGTGCTCCGGATCGAGGAGTCGACCCGTACCGACGACGGGCGGGTGACCGGCACACCGCGTACCACGCCGGAGTGGCGGTCGCCGGGCGAGGAGGCGTACGCGGGTGAGGAACTGCTCGCGGCCGGCACCCCGGTCGGGCCGGGCGTGATCGGGCTGGCCGCCTCCTGCGGCTACGACCGGCTCCGGGTCCGGCCGGCACCCCGGGCCGCGCTGCTGGTCTTCGGCGACGAACTGCTCACCGCCGGACCGCCGAAAGCCGGTCAGGTACGCGACGCGCTCGGTCCGGCCGTACCGGCCTGGCTGCGCCGGTACGGCGCCACGGTCGCGCCGTCCGACGTGATCGGCCCGGTAGCGGACACCCTGTCGGCGCACGTCACCGCGCTGCGGACGGCACTGGCCGGGGCGGACCTGGTCTGCACCACCGGTGGCACCATGCACGGCCCGGTCGACCATCTGCACCCGGCGCTCGCCGAACTCGGAGCGGAATACGTGGTGAACACCGTCGCGGTGCGCCCCGGGTTCCCGATGCTGCTGGCCCGGGTGACCGGGCCGGACGGGCGCAGCCGCTACGTCGCCGGACTGCCGGGCAACCCGCAGTCCGCGATCGTCGCCCTGGTCTCCCTGGTCGCGCCCCTGCTGGCCGGTCTACAGGGCCGCCCGGCGCCACTGCTGCCGTACGTGGACCTGGCCGAGCCGATCGCCGGTCGCGGCGACTACACCCACCTGGCCCTGGTCCGGGTCGACCCGGTGACCGGCACCGCCCGCCCGGTCCGCCACGTCGGTTCGGCGATGCTGCGCGGGCTGGCGCAGGCCGACGGCTTCGCCGTGATCGAGCCGGGCAGCAGCGGCGAGGTCGGGGCACGGGTGCCGCTCGTACCCTTGCCGTTGCTGCCCGCAGTGAGATCATGACTGTCGGACCACCGGCCACGGACGGAGAGGCGGAGATCGTGAGCGCGCCGACGACCACAGGTGTGACCCGGGTGGCGGTCACCACCGAACCACTCGACCTGGCCGCGCACGAGGCGGCGGTCGCCGACCCCCGGGCCGGGGCGGTGGTCTCGTTCCAGGGCGTGGTCCGCAACCACGACCACGGCCGCGTGGTGGAGAACCTGGAGTACGAGGGCCACCCGAGCGCGTTGGACGTGCTCCGCGAGGTGGCCGCCGAGATCGCCGCCGACCCGGACGTACACGCGGTTGCCGTGTCGCACCGGATCGGGCCGCTCGCCATCGGCGACGCGGCCCTGGTCGCGGCGGTGAGCACCGCGCACCGCGCGGCCGCGTTTGCCGCCTGTGCCCGGCTGGTCGACGAGGTGAAGGCCCGGCTGCCGATCTGGAAGCGGCAGGTCTTCGCGGACGGCACCGAGGAGTGGGTCAACTGCCCCTGAGGGCGGGCGGGTTGCCCGCTCGGTGCGGCCCGGCCCGGCTCACTGCGGCCGGTTGTAGAGCGGCAGGCGGTTGAGCCGGCGCCGCTCGGTGTAGAACGCCGGTTCCGCACCCGGGCGCCACGGCAGTGTCGCCACCAGCACGATCAGCGCCAGCGCGAGCGAGTTCTCCATCAGCGCGCCGAAGAAGCCGTCCTGGTAGTGCGACACCTCGGGCAGCTTGTGCTCGTACGGCCAGATCGGCGAGATCACGAAGAGCAGGTAGAGACCGACCGCGGCGACCGCGTGCCGGAGCCCGGTCAGGGTCGGGAACCAGATCGGCGACCGGAGGCCGACCATCCCGATCGGATTCGCGCCGTTGAGCGGCGGGCCGATCCGGTCCAGCAGGCCACGGCTGGCGCGGCGGCGGCGCAACGCGGTGTCGGCCAGCACGATGATCGCGGGCAGCACCCAGACCAGGTGGTGTGACCAGGAGATCGGGCTGATCACGTTGGTGGTCAGGCCGACCAGGGTGAACGCGGTCAGCTCGTCACCGTCGGCGTGTGAGTTCGCCGCCCGGGAGAGCCCGATGGCGAGGATGACCAGGGCGAACGAGAGCCAGAGCAGGCCCGGCGTCTCGATCGAGTCGTAGAGCCGGGCGAGCACCCCGGCCAGGGACTGGTTCGGCGTCATGTCCGCCGCGCCGACCCGCTCGGTCTCCCAGATCACCCCGGTGAAGTAGCTCATCGACTCGCGCCCGGCGATCGCGAAGGTCGCCAGGGTGACGCCGATCGTGGTGCCGATCGCGGTCATCGCGGCCCGCCACTGGCGGGTCAGCAGGAAGTAGAGGATGAACAGCGCCGGGGTGAGCTTGACCGAGGTGGCCAGCCCGATGCCGACACCGGCCCAGGCGCCGCTGAAGAAGAACCGGCGTAGCGGGCTGTCCGCCCGGCCCCGGCGGGTCCCCCGGTGCGCCCGCCAGCGCAGGGCCACCAGGTCGGCCATGATGAGGCCGAAGAGGAGCAGGTTGACCTGGCCGTAGCCGAGCGTCTCCCGGACCGGCTCGATCGCCACCGCCAGCGGTACGGCGATACCCACCACGAACCAGAGCGAGCCACCCAGCCGTTCGGCGATCGGTCGCAACAGGGCGGTCAGCACCACGCCGAGCGTGACGATGCTGGCGAGCGCGTTCAGCCAACCGGCGACACCGACCGGGAACCACGCCATCGGCAGCATCATCAGCGCGGCGAACGGTGGGTAGGTGAAGCCGAGCGTGGTCATCGGCGCGATGAAGGCGTAGAGGTCGTTGCCGCTCGCCCACCAGACGATCGCGCCGTGGTAGATGCGCATGTCGAAGAAGTTGTACGGGCGCCCGAACACGTCGACGGCGAGCCAGGCGGCGTACCAGACGGCGGCGATGATGCCGAGCCGGGCGACGGTTCGACGATCGATGCCACGTGTGGCACGGCGGACTGGGTCGAGTCGGTCCAGCCGTCTCCCGACGGTCGCCGGCATGGTGTGGCCACCCCCGTACACGTGTCGAACTTCCCGAAAATCCCGCCCAGGTCCAGTTGGGAGCCTAGAACGGCGCACCACTTGTTCGCCTCCTGCGTTATCCGACCGTGTCCGATCCCACACTAGTTCGCGACATTTCCACCGCGTTAACGCAGGGCGACTGTTTCAGGTGTTTCGCGGTTTCCGTCGTACCGGAGGCGACACGCCCCGATATCGACGCAGCTCATCGGGGGAGTATTGAACCGACCGGCGATCGGCGCGCGGACTTCGCGACCATCCGGGTCCCCCGTCCGGCATGTCGTACGGTACGTCGTACCGAACGGCGCCCGTCGTCGAGTGCGTGTCCGGCCCGCCACCGCAGCCCCGGCCTGCCCTCGGTGTCCACCGCGGCCAGGAGCAGGCCGCCGAGGATGGCGACGTTCTTCAACAGCTCGTTCCGTTGGATCCGACGCCGGCTCGCCTCGTCCTCCGCCCAGTACGGATGCCCGGCCAGGCTGGTCGGGACCAGTGAGCCGGCGAGCGCCACCGCGGTCGGGCGGGTGAGCAGGCCGGTGGCGAGCATCAGCCCGCCGACGAGCTGGACCGCGCCGTTGATCCGGACCAGCGAGGTCGGGTCGGTCGGTATCCGGGAGTCGACCCGGGCCAGCATCGGGGCGACACGGTCGGTGACCCGCTCCGCCCGTTGTACGAACGACTTGGGATCCGCCACCGACCGGGCGCCGTTGACCACGAAGATGCCGCTCAGCAGGGTGCGGGCGACGGTACGTACGGGTCTCATGAGACCAGTCTTACCCGCTCGGTGCCCCGTCCACCCCCGCAACCGTCGGACTGGTCCGTGCCGGTCACCCCGGCGTGAGCAGCACGAATCGGGAAAGTGGTCGGCGAATCGTGATGCGCGGCCGGTACGGGTACCGGTAGCGTCGCCAGGCGTGACGACTGTACGGCTGAGGCCCGAGGGTACGGCCGACGCAGCGGCGATCCGCCGGGTGGTCGCCGCCGCCTTCGCGTCCCCGGAGCGGCCGGTGCCGGCCGAGGTGCACCTGGTCGAGGCCCTGCGCGGCAGCGACGCCTGGCTGCCGGAGCTGTCCATGGTGGCCGAGGTCGACGGCGAGGTGGTCGGTTACGCACTGCTCACCCGGGTGCGGGTGCAGCCCGGCGCGGTGCCGGCGCTGGCGCTCGGCCCGGTCGCGGTGCTGCCGAAGCGGCACGGCGTCGGTTACGGCACCGACGTGGTGCAGGCGGCCCTGGCCGCCGCGACCGAACTCGGCGAGCGGCTGGTCGTGGTGCTGGGCGACCCGGCCTACTATTCGCGGTTCGGCTTCGTACCCGCCGCCCGGTACGGGCTGACCAGCCCCTGGTCCGGGCTCGGCGCACCGTGGCAGGCCCTGCTGCTGCCGCCGTCGGTCAGCAGCGACGGCGTCGTGCCGGTCGGCGAGGTCAACTATCCGATGCCCTGGTCCCGGGTCTGACCGCCGGTCCGGGTCGGGCCGGTCCGGGTCGGGCCGGTCCGGGTCAGGCCGGTCCGGGTCGGGCCGGGCCCGGTCAGGCCGGTTGGGTGCGCAGGTAACGGCCGAAGTGCGGCACCGTGAAGGCGACGGTGCCCCGCTCGCCCGAGTAGATCAGCCCCTTCTTGATCAGCGCGTCCCGGGCGGGCGAGAGACTGGCCGGCTTGCGGCCGAGTGCGCGGGCGATCTCGGCGGTCGGCACCGCGGCGTCCATGTCGTCGCGCTCCACCCCGGTCTCTTCCCCGGCGACCAGGGAGAGTGTGGCCATGGCCCGCATGTACTCGCGTTCCGCTGGGGTGGCCCGTTCGAACCGGGAGCCGAAGAAGCCGACCGCCAACTCCGCCTCGGCCTCGGGCGCGGCGACCCGTACGTCGGCCGCCGTCACCGGGGAGCGGGGCGCGTGGTCCCAGGTCGCCTTGCCGTACGCCTGGACGAAGTAGGGGTATCCGCCGGACTTCTCGTAGAGCAGGTCGAGCGCCTTCTGCTCGTACTCGACCTCCTCGCGCTCGGCCGGCGCGCAGAGTGCCTGGTCGGCGGCGACCCGGTCGAGCCGGTCGATGCGCTGGTAACGGAAGAGCCGCTCCGAGTAGGACTTGGCGGCCGAGAGCACGGCGGGCAGGTGCGGCAGGCCGGCGCCGACCACGATCAGCGGTGCGCCGATCTGCGACAGCTCGTGGCAGGCGGCGCAGAGCGCGGAGACGTCCTCCGGGTTCACGTCCTGCATCTCGTCGATGAAGACGGCGATCCCGGTGCCGACGTCGGTCGCCACGCTGGCCGCGTCGGTGAGCAGCTCGACCAGGTCGATCTCGATGTCGCCGGAGTCGGCCCGGCCGCTCGCGGCGGGCACGTCGATGCCGGGTTGCCAGCGGTCACGCAGCTTCGTGGTGGCCGAGCCGCGACCGCTGCCGGCGGGCCCGCCGCGCAGGGCGAAGGCTTTGAGTACGCCGAGGAAGCCGTCGATCCGGTCCGGCGCGCGATGGTGCGGCGCGAGTTCGCGTACGGCCATGTGCAGCGCGGCGGCGACCGGGCGGCGTAGCGACTGGTCCGGTCGCGCCTCGATCTTGCCGGTGCCCCAGAGCCGTCCGATCGCCTGCGAGCGGAGCGTGTTGAGCAGCACCGTCTTGCCCACGCCGCGCAGCCCGGTGAGCATCAGGCTCCGCTCCGGCCGTCCCCGGGCGACGCGTTCGAGCACGACGTCGAAGACGTCGAGCTCCCGCCCCCGACCGGCGAGTTCGGGCGGGCGCTGGCCGGCGCCGGGGGCGTACGGGTTGCGGACCGGATCCACGCATTGCACCGTATCGGCACGTCTAGCCGCCGAGCTAGAAATAGGTAGATCTGGCTACCGCGTGTCGTCTCGTGAATTAACTAGGACTGTCTAGCAATAACGCTAGACAGTCCTAGTTTCCACGATTCTGTGACTGGTTCCGTAAGGGTCCGGTGAGCGGCCCAGTGGCTAACCTTGTGACTTCAGGCAGAGCACGAAGTCGAGCACGTCGAGTTCGCTGTTGAAGAAGTACCACTCGGTGTAGCCCTCGACCTGGGCGCACTTCGTCTTGGCGTCGTTCTCCCCGTCGGTGGCACCGTCGAAGCGGCGCAGCACTTGGTACGTCTTCGGCCCACACTGGGTGATCGCCAGCTTCGGCTTGCCACTCGCGTCGCCCTCGTTCTTGACGCACTGGCCCTCCTTGACCAGCCGCGCGTCCGTCGACGACTCCGGTGCCGGGGCACCCGCCTCCGGGTCCCCGCTCGGCGCGCCCGGGGCCGCCGCGCTCGGGTCCGCGCCCGGGGTGGTCGCGCCCGCCGTCGTCGTACCGTTCGAGCCCTCGGTGTCCCGTCCGATCAGCCAGAGCGCGGTGCCACCGACCCCGACCACGAGCACCAGCAGCGCCACCAGGACCGCCACCATGCCCCGGTTGCCCTTGCGCGGCGGCACCGGGCCCGCCGTGGTCCACTGCGGATCCGGCCCCGGTGCCGGGTAACCCGGCGGGTAGCCCTGGCCCGGCCCACCGGGATAACCCTGGTCACGGTAGTCCTGGTAGCCGCTGGGCGAGCCGGGGCCGCCCGGTGGGGTCGACGTCGGCCCACCACCCCACGGCTGCGGCTCGTCGCCCCACGGGTCGGACGGCTGCGCGTACGGGTCGCGGGACTGCCGGTACGGATCCTGCGGCTGCGCGTACGGTTCGCGCGCCGGCCGGTAGGGCTCCTCCGGGTACGCCAGGGAGGTCGGCTCCCCCGACGGCTGCCAGTGCGGCTCGGCCTGCGGCCGGCGGTACGGATCGTCCCCCTGCGGCCGGCGGTACGGGTCGTCGGCCTGCTGCCCCGGCCACGGTCCCGAAGGCTGGCCGGGGTGCTGTCCCTGTGCCTGTCCCGGCTGCGGGCGGCCCGGATACGCCCCCGGCTGTCCGGGGTATGACTCCTGCTGTCCGGGGTAGGGCTCCGGGCCCCGGCCCGGCCCCTGCCGTCCCGGATACGGCTCCTGCTGTCCGGGGTGCGGTCCCTGCTGCTGGCCGGGCCATGACTCAGGCTGTTGGCCCGGGTACGGCCCGCCGGGCGGTCCGTAGTTAGACATGGACTGTCCTCCTGGCACGAGAGAAAGAGGCTGGCCACCCTCGGCGGGACGGCGATGCTCTGGTCACCGTAGCGTGACCCCCCGATCGACTCACCTCGTGGAACCGGCCCGACGCCGAGGATCGTGCCGGCTTTGCCGGATCCGTACCGACCCGTCGGTGTCCGGTCACCGGGTTTGTCGGTCAGCCGACCCGACACGCCCGTCCCTACCGACACGCCGGCTCCGGCCGATCGCCGCCGTCCACCTGTCGGACGGGGTCGACCGGAGAGGTACGCGGCGATAACATCCGAGCGCATGTCCGCCGGGTCCGTCGTGACCGTACTCGCGACGGTGTTGGGCGCGGTGGTCGGCGTGAACACTCCGTGGCTGGTGCACCGGCTCTCCGTCGGGCCGGGCTCAGCCCCCAGGTCGGCCTGCGAGCGGTGCACCCGCCCGTTCCCGCGCGGCCGACCCGGTTGGGTACGCCCCGACGCGCGCTGCCCGGGCTGCGGCGCGCGTCTGGGTCCCCGTACGGGTCCGGTGGTGGCGCTCGGTGCCGCCGCCTTCGCCCTGGTCGCCGCCGCACTCTCCACCCCCGACGGGATCGACCCGGCACTGCCGGCGGTGCTCGCCCTGGTGGCCGTCGGGCTCCCCCTGGCCCTGATCGACCTGGCCTGCCTGCGGTTGCCCGACCCGCTCCTGGCGGTCGCCACGGTGCTGGTGCTGGTCGGGCTCGTCGGCGCCTCGGTTCTCCTGGGCACCCCGGAACCGCTGCTGCGGGCACTGCTCGCCGCGCTGGTCAGCGCCGCCGGCTACCTGCTGCTCGCGCTCCTGCCCGGCTCCCGGCTCGGCTTCGGCGACGTGAAGCTGGCCACCCTGCTCGGACTGCCGCTGGGCTGGTTCGGCTGGCCGGTCCTGTTGCTCGGCCTGGCCCTGCCGCACCTGGTCAACGGCACGATCGCGCTGGTCCTGCTGCTGACCCGGCGCGCCGATCGGGGCAGCACGTGGGCCTTCGGCCCGGCCCTGCTCGGCGGCGCCCTGCTCGCCCTGGTGCTCGGCTGACCCGCCCCGGCCGTCGCGTCGGGGCAGGTCAGTGTCCAGAGCAGAAGATCTGGACCGGCGTCGGGGCGGTAGGCGTCAGAGCAGGCGGAGTTGGCGGTCCTTGGGGCGGCGCGGCTCGGTGTCGCCGAACCGTTCGAAGAGGCCGGCGTCGATCGCACCCAGGAACGGCGTCGGTACGGTCTCCTTCTCCTGACCGTGCCGCGACCGGCGGGCCGTGTGGCTGAGGTAGAGCCGGTCCTGTGCCCGGGTGAGCCCGACGAAGAACAGGCGTCGCTCCTCGGCCACGTCCTCGTCGGTCGGCGGCCGACCCGGGAAGCGGAGCGGGAGCAGCCCGTCCTCGCAGCCGACCAGGAACACCACCGGGAACTCCAGCCCCTTGGCGGCGTGCAGGGTGAGCAGGGTGACCGCCTCGGCGCGCGGGTCGAGCGCGTCGACCTCGGCACCGGTGGCGAGCTGGGACAGGAACAGCGGCAGGTCGTCGCCGCAGCGCTGGGCCAGCGGGGTGAGCAGGTCGACCGCGTTGCGGATCTCGTCCGGGCCGACCCCGCCGGGCGCGTCCAGGGTCGGGGTGGCGAACCGCTCGGCGAGCACCTGACCGGCGAGACGTACCCGGGCGGCCAGTGAGCCGCCGAGCCCGTCGGCGTGCCGCAGCTCGCGCGCGATCACCCCCACCCCGGGCCGGTCGCGCAGCCGGTTGTGCGAGCGCTTCTGCACCGGCACCCCGGCCCGGACCAGCGCGTCCACGATCGGCGCCGCCTGCGCGTCGGTCCGGTAGAGCACGGCGATGTCGGAGAACGAGACACCCGAGTTGCGGCCGTCGATCCGGCCCGAGTCGAGGGACCGGTGGGACAGCCCGCCGACCAGGTCGTCGACGGTCCGTACGACGAAGTTCGCCTCGTCCGCGACCGACGCGGCCGAATAGCGGCCGACCAGCGGTGCCTCCGGGTCGAGCCGGGCCGGGTCCAGCCGCCGGCCCGGTACCAGCGACGACGGGGCGATGGCCTGGACCGCGGCGGCCAGGATCGGCGCCGACGAGCGGTAGTTGCGGGTGAGCCGGACCAGCCGGGCGTCGGAGAAGTCCTGCGAGAACCGCAGGAAGTACGCCACGTCCGCACCCCGGAACGAGTAGATCGCCTGGTCCGGGTCACCGATCGCGCAGAGGTTGCCGTCCGTCGGCACGAGCAGCCGGAGCAGCTCGTACTGGACCTCGTCGACGTCCTGGTACTCGTCCACGAACACCCAGCGCCAGCGGTCGCGGTAGTGCCGGACCAGCTCCGGGTCCTCGCGCAGCACGCGCACCGGCAGGGTCACCAGCTCGTCCAGGTCGACCAGGTCCTGACCGCGAAGCAGCTTCACGTACGCCGCGTCGTCCTCGCCGGCCTCGGTGCGCGCGGCGGTCCGTTCGGTGTCGTCGGCGATCCGGAAGTCGGCCGGCAGGCCGGCGGCGGCCGGGTGCTCGCGCAGGATGGCCAGGCCGAGCGAGTGGAAGGTGGCCACGGTGATGTCCTCGGCCACCGGGCCGAGCAGCCCGTCCAGCCGGACCTGCAACTCCTCGGCAGCCCGCCGGGTGAAGGTGATCGCCAGGCAGTGCTCCGGGAAGACGTTCAGCTCCGCGCAGAGGTACGCGATCCGGTGGGTCAGCGTGCGGGTCTTGCCGGTGCCGGGACCGGCGACGATGAGCAGCGGCCCACCGGGTGCCGAGGCGGCCACCCGCTGCATCGCGTCCAGTCGGTCGAGCAGGCCGGTGCCGACCTCCTCCATCCCGGCCAGCATCGGTTCGAACGGCTCGTGCGGTGACGGCGGCGGTGCGATCGGCGGGGCCGGCGGTGGCACGGCCCGCGCGGGCCGACGCTTCGGCTCGGCGGCCTTCGCGGCGGACTTGGCCCGTGGCTTCGGCGCCGACTCCGCCGCCGGTCGCGGCTGGGGCACCGACACGGGTACGTCGAACAGTGCGTCCGGCTGTGCGCCACTGCCCGGGCCACGCAGCTCGTCCGGGGCGAAGAGACTGATCACGCCGTACTCGCCGTCGTAGCCGGGGACCCGGCGCACCTCACCGGCGCGAAGGCGGCCGATCGCCTCGGCGATCCGTTCGCCACCCGACTGCCGTAGGTCGTCCAGCGGCACCGAGGTCAGGATGTCGAGTTCGGCGCCGAGCGCGGCGACCAGGTTGTTGAGCTGGCCCTCGACCGTCTTCGACTTCGGGCCGACTCCGTTGATCTCGCCCAGGATCTCGGCGAGCTGGACCAGGTGGGTGACCCGGGGCGCGCCGGACGGGGTGTGTCCCGCCGGCCGGTCGGCAAGGTCCTCGACCCGGCTGAGCACCCCGACGGTCAGCGGCTTGCCGCACTCGGGGCAGAGCCCACCGGCCTCACGGGTCCGCTCCGGCGCCCAGTTGACCCCGCAGAGGCGGTGGCCGTCGGCGTGGTACTTCCCCTCCTCGGGAAAGAACTCGATCGTGCCGGCGAGCCCGTCGCCCGTACGCATCGCCGACCGGATCGCGAAGTAGTCGACCTCGGTGGCGAAGACGGTCGCCTCGCGGGCCAGCGCGGCGGGGGAGTGCGCGTCGGAGTTCGACACCAGCCGGTATCGGTCGAGGCTGGACACCCGCCAGTTCATCTCGGGGTCACTGGAGAGTCCGGTCTCCACCGCGAAGATGTGTTCGGCGAGGTCGGCGTAGCAGTCCGCGATCGCGTCGAAGCCGGACTTCGACCCGAGGGCGGAGAACCACGGCGTCCAGATGTGCGCCGGCACCAGGTAACCGTCGGGGCTCGCCTCCAGCACGATCTCCAACAGGTCACGGGAGTCGAGCCCGAGGATCGGCCGCCCGTCCGAGCCGATGTTGCCGATCCGGCCGAGCACCCCGTTGAACCGGGCGACCGCGTCCAGGTCGGGCAGGTAGACGAGGTGGTGCACCTTACGGGTCCGGTCGTCCCGCTTGTAGATCGTGGAGATCTCCACGCTGAGCTGGTAACGCACCGGGTTGGCCTCGGCCACGCTGGAGAGCCGGGGCGGCAGCCGGCGGGCGATGTCCCGCTCCGCCTCCGGGCTGAGCCGGTAGAGCCCCGGTTCGGCCGGGCGGAGGGTCTCCCGCAGGTGGTCGTACCAGGCGGGGTGGGTGAAGTCGCCGGTGCCGAGCACACTGATGCCCTTGCGCTTGGCCCACCAACCGAGGTTGGGCAGGGTCAGGTCCCGGCTGCACGCGCGCGAGTACTTCGAGTGGATGTGCAGGTCCGCGACGAAGGACCCGGTGGCCATGACGGAGCCGCCGGAAGATGCAGCGCTGAACGGAGGCACGCCGCATACTGTCATGGGCCGGTCCGCCCGCGCGTGGCGCCACGCACAAGCGTGAGATCCCCGATCCCGTGCCACACAGCCCGTACGCGTTGCTCACACCGCCCGTACCCGGTCAGAGCGGGGGATTCGGGGTGGTCACGGCGCGCTTCCGGACGTGGTAGAGGTTGCCCAGGCCGCTGGCGGCCAGCAGCAGGGTGGCCACGACGAGACCGACCAGTGGGGGCGGGAGCAGCATCACCGGGATCAGGGCGCCGAGCAGGAGTGGCCCGACGAGCAGTGGCGGCGCGAAGCGGCCGAAGACCTCGTACTCGAACCGGAGTCGGGCGATCAGGAAGACGATCGGCCCGCCGAGCACGACCACGCTGAACGCCAGGTGGGTGTCCCCGAGCGGGTCGGCGATGGCCAGTTCGTTCGCGACCGCCGTGAGCAGCACCCCGGCGACCAGGGCAAACTGCGTGTAGTTCGAGGACTGTCCGAGTCGGCCCGGGTTCGGCGTGCTACCCATCGCCTCCGGCAACAGCTTTCCGGCCCGCTGGAAGTAGATCTGCCAGAGCAGCAGCGTGCTTACAACGGAGACGAGGAAGGCCACCGTACGGCCGAAGTCGAGCGGCCCCTCGCTGAACGTCAGCCCGATGAAGAGGACCGACTCACCCAGCGCGAGGATGAGGAACTGCTGGTAACGCTCGGCGAGGTGTGCACCGGCCAGCCGCCACTGCGCGTTCTGTTCGCGGCCGAGCCACGGCGCCGGCCAACCGAGCCGTACGCCCAGGTAGTCGACGGCCAGCGCGACCGCCCAGAGCGGTAGCCGCACCTCGTGGGGCAGGACCGCGCCGACGATCCAGAACACGCCCGACAGCGACGCCCAGCACACCAGCCGGATCTCGTTACGCCGCCGGGGGTGCCC
Organism: Micromonospora sp. NPDC050397; assembly: GCF_044901685.1. Classification (NCBI taxonomy): domain Bacteria; kingdom Bacillati; phylum Actinomycetota; class Actinomycetes; order Micromonosporales; family Micromonosporaceae; genus Micromonospora; species Micromonospora sp. NPDC050397. The sequence continues at coordinate 116,192 of NZ_JBJDPS010000005.1, read as the reverse complement.
GCCGAGCAGGACGGCGAGGAAGATCGGGCGCCCGACCTGCGCTCCCACGAACGCCGCGGCGAAGAGCATGCCCCGGTCACCGAACGCCTGCGGCATCGCCACCGCCAGCAGCAGACTGGCCACGATCAGCCCGCTGAACAGCAGGTGCATGGCGGTGGCCAGCCGGTTGAACCGGCTCGTCACCCAGCAGGTGAAGATCCAGACGTTCCAGACCGCCACCAGCAGCACCAGGGTCTCGGCAATGGCCATGACACCGATCCGTCGTCCGTCGCCGATCGCCTCCAGCAGTTGCTGCGACACCCGGGTCAGCGCGAAGGCGAACACCACGTCGAAGAGGAGTTCGAGGAAGGTGGCCCGTTCGGGCTCCTCCGGGTCGCGTACGAGTTCGTCGGCGCGGTCGATCCTCATCGGCCACCCCCACCCGTGCGCTGCCCGTACCAACGGGTCAACGAACGGCCGGGCGACGCGGCTGCTGCCCGGAGCGGCTCAGCCTCCGGCGAACGGGGGGAGTACGTCGACCGTGGCGTCCGGCGGCAGCGGTTGTCGCCGGTCGTGCCGCACCACGCCGTTCACCAGGAAGCTGGCCACCTTCAGTACGGTGGCGAGCCGTTCACCGTGCCGGATACCGAGCACGTCGACCAACTCGTCCAGGCCGATCCCGCCCGGAGCCGGCTCCTCGGAAACCCCGGCCGCGGCCCGCGCCGCCGCGAAGTAGCGCACGTTCACCGTCGACACGCCGGTCGTGCTGTTGGTGGTCGGTGATGTCATGGTCAACCTCCGATCGCCGACATCGGACGGGCCGGCTGGAGAAAGGTCGGGTCGTCGATGTCGTGTCCGGCCCGTTTGCCCCACATCGCGGTACGCCAGCGCCCGGCCAACTCCTCGTCGTCCGCGCCGGACCGCAGCGCCTCGCGCAGGTCGGACTCCTCGGTGGCGAAGAGGCAGGCCCGCACCTGGCCGTCGGCGGTCAGTCGGGTCCGGTCGCAGTCGCCGCAGAACGGCCGGGTGACGCTGCCGATCACACCGACCCGGGCCGGTCGGCCGTCGAGTGCGGTGAAGCCGTCCACCAGCCAGGTCTCGGCCGGTGCGCCACCCCGCTCGACCGGGTCGGGGAGCAGGGTGAACTCGGCCTTCAGGGCGGCCAGGATCTCGGTCGCGGTCACCATCGAGGCGCGGTCCCAGCCGTGCTGGGCGTCGAGCGGCATCTGCTCGATGAAGCGCAGTTCGTAACCGTGCGCGAGGGCGAACCGGAGCAGGTCCGGCGCGTCCTGGTCGTTCACACCCCGCATCAGCACCGAGTTGATCTTCACCGGGGTCAGCCCGGCGTCGGCGGCCGAGGCCAGCCCGGCGAGTACGTCCGACAACCGGTCCCGCCGGGTCAGCGCGGTGAACCGGTCCGGGTCGATGGTGTCGAGCGAGACGTTGACCCGGTCCAGCCCGGCATCGCGCAACGTCCCGGCGAGCCGGGCCAGACCGATGCCGTTCGTGGTCAGCGAGAGTTTCGGCCGGGGGTCCAGCCGGGCGGCGGCGGCGACGATGGCGGGCAGTCCGGGACGGATCAACGGCTCCCCGCCGGTGAACCGGACCCCGGTCACGCCGAGTTTCTGCACCGCCACCCGGACCAGGCGAACGATCTCGTCGTCGGTCAGCAGCCGGTCCTTCGGCAACCAGGGCAGCCCTTCGGCCGGCATGCAGTAGGTGCAGCGCAGGTTGCACCGGTCGGTCAGGGAGACCCGCAGGTCGGTGGCGAGCCGCTGGTAACGGTCGATCAACCCGTTGACCTCCGGTCGTACGGGTGTCTCGGTCTTCTGGTCCGTCCCCGGCCGGGTTGTTGCCCGCGCCGGTCCGGCGGCCGTCGATTGGATCACCGGGATGCCCATCGTTCGACGGTATACCGTCAACCGTCCAGCGCGGAGCCAGCCGCCGTGCTTACCGCCGACCGGTAGGCCGCGCCGAAGAGGGCGGTGTGCACCAGCAGCAGGTGAAGCTGGTGCAGCGGGACCCGCGCCCGCCAACCGTCGGCGAGCGGCCAGACCTCCTGGTAGCCGTCGATGATGCGGGGCAGTTCGGGGGCGCCGCCGAAGAGCGCGAGCTGCGCCAGATCCGTCTCCCGGTGCCCGCCGTGCGCGGCCGGGTCGACCAGCCAGACCCGTCCGTCCGAGCCCCAGATCACATTGCCCGGCCAGAGGTCACCGTGGATTCGTGACGGGGGCTCGGCGCCGCCGTACCCGTCGATGGTGTTCATCACCCGCTCGACCAGGTCGACCTCGGCCGGTCCGAGCGCGCCGTTGTCGACCGAGCGGCGGAGGTACGGTGCCAACCGGTGCTCGGCGAACCAGGTCGGCCACGGTCCGGTCGACGGCGTGTTCGACTGCGGCAGCGCACCGATGTAACCGGACCAGTCGGCACCGAAGGCGGGCGCACCGGCCCGATGCAGCGCGGCCAACTCCCGGCCGAAGCGGGTCGCCGCCGCCGGGGTCGCCGCCCCCGGCTCGACCCACTCCAGGGCGAGTAGTTCCGGTAGCTCGGCGACGACCTCCGGCACCGGCACCGCACCGGCCGCGCGCAACCAGCGCAGCCCGGCCGCCTCGGCCGCGAAGAACCCATCGGGTACGGGCACCGCCGCCCCCTCCGGCCAGCTCTTGGCGAACACCGAACTGCCGTCGTCCAGGGTCAACCGACGGGCGTCACAGATGTCGCCACCCGCGACCGGCGTCTCCCTGATCCGTTGGTGGGTGAGGAAGGTGGGCAGGTGCTGTGGGTGCGCCCGCAGGTACGCCAGGTCCATCCGCGCAACGTACCGCGCGGGTTCGGCCGGATGCCGTACCGGTGTCGCGAGGCTGAGCAGGGAAACTACCTTCCGTACCTGTGGATAACCTCGTGTCGTCCACAGGGCTGGCGGGAGGCATGGCGATCACACCACCCGCCGGGCCAGGCTCCGGGCATGACCCCGACCGATCCGCCGCAGCTCACCGTACGCTCGACCGCCGATTTGCTCTCCGCGGTTCCCTACCTGCTCGGGTTCCATCCCGCCGACAGTCTGGTGCTGCTCGCGATGCGGGACACCCGGATCGTCTTTGTCGCCCGGGGTGACCTGCCCGAGCCGGGGGACCCGGCCCGGCTCCGCGAGGCGGTCGAATACCTGGCCGCGGTGATCCGCCGGCAGGGCGCGCAGGCGGTCACCATCATCGGGTACGGCCCGGCCCAGCGCGTCACGCCAGCGGTCGACCGGATGGAGGCGGTGGTCCAGCGCTCGGGCCTGATGATCTTCGACGCGCTGCGGGTGACCGAGGGCCGTTACTGGTCCTACCGGTGTGCGGAGCCCCGCTGCTGCCCGCCCGAGGGGACGCCGTTCGACCCGGCCGCCAGCACGGTCGCCGCCGCCGCGACCTTCGCCGGTCACGTGGCGCTGCCCGACCGGGCCGCGCTGAGCCGGCAGGTCGCCCCGGTCGAGGGCGCGGATCGCGAGGCGATGAGTCAGGCCACCGTACGTGCCCGGCAGCGCCTGCTCGACCTGCTGGCCGGCGCCCCGGCGAGCGATCCCACCGGCATCCGTGCGATCCGCTCCGCCGGGCTGGCGGCGGTCCGCATCGCCGAGGGACGGCACCGCGCGCGGGCGCGGCTACGCGACGACGAGGTGGCCTGGCTGACCGTTCTCCTCACCCACCTGGACGTACGCGACCACGCGTGGGAGCGGATCGGTCCGGACGACTGGCAGACGGCGCTCTGGACGGACGTGCTGCGTCGGGCCGAGCCGGGGCTGGCGGCGGCGCCCGGTGGCCTGCTCGCCTTCGCGGCCTGGCGCAGGGGGAACGGCGCGTTGGCGGCGGTGGCGGTGGAGCGGGCCCTCGCCGACGACCCCGGCTACTCGATGGCGCAGCTCATGGCCGACGTGCTCAACGGTGGCCTGCCACCGTCGGCGCTGGACGAGAGCTGGGTGTCGCCCGTCCGGCGTGGTCGCCGGGGCCGACGGACCACCGATCCGCGCCGAGCCGGACCGGGCACGCCGAACGCGCGGGCCGCCCGACCACGCCGCTCCCGGGCACCGCGCCGGGACTGGCGACCGTCCCGCCGCAACGCCGGCTGAGCGCGGATACGGCTACGGTTGGCCGATGGGTGGACTGGCGGCGGTGGTGCTCACCGGTGGTGCGGCCCGACGCATGGGCGGTGTGGACAAGCCGGCGGTCCCGGTGGCCGGTCGCCCGATGCGGGACCGGGTGCTCACGGCGGTTGCCCTCGCGACGCCACGGGTGGTCGTCGGCCCGGCCGTCGACCTGCCGCCCGGAGTGCTGGTCACCCGCGAGGACCCGCCGGGCGGTGGACCGGTGGCCGCGACCGCCGCCGGCCTCGCCATGCTCGCCGGCAATACCCGGGGACCAGCCGGTGACCCTGTCGATGCCAGCGGCGATCGGCCCGAGCTGCCGGAGTTCGTCGCGCTGCTCGCCGCCGACCTGCCGTTGCTGACCGCCGAAGCCGTCGCCCTGCTGACCGGTCGACTCGCCGGGTCGACGGCCGACGGGGTCCTCTACCGGGACGACGACGGGCGGCGACAACTGCTCTGCGGCGTCTGGCGGTTCGACGCGCTGACCGCCGCGCTCGACCGCCTCGCGCAACGGCGCGACGGAACACTGGCCGGCGCGTCGATCCGGGCCATGGTCGCGGAACTGACCGTGATCGAGATCCAGTGGCCCGGATCGGGGCCGCCGCCGTGGTTCGACTGCGACACTGACGACGACGTACGCCGAGCCGAGGAGTGGACGACACGATGAGGATTTCCGACCAGGTCACGCCGACCGACCGGATCACGGTGACCGGCTGATGGGGACCCTCGACGACTGGGTGGGCACGGCCTGCGCCGAGCTGGGGCTGGACCCTTCCATGGCCGACGTCCCGGTGGTGCTCGACCTCGCCCGGGATGTCGCACACCAGGTGCTGCGTCCGGGTGCGCCGGTCACGGCGTACCTGTTGGGGATCGCGGTCGGGCGCGGCGCGGACCCGGCACAGGCCGCCGAACGGCTCGCGGCGCTTGCCCGCTCCTGGCCGCCACCGGACGGCCCCGCCGCCTCCGACAACGCCGCCTGACCCGGGCCGCCCCGCCGGTAGAGAGGCCCGCCCTGGGGCGTCGTCCACGGGGGAAGACGACGCGTGCCCAGGGCGGGGCCGGTCCGGGGTCAGGCTTCGTGGCCCCCGACCTGAGGTGTGGAACGGTCCGGCGGCGCCCAGCACATGATGCGTTCGAAGATGGCCCGTACGTCCGGTGGTGGACCGAGGGCGGCGTCGTAGACGTGCAGGTCGGAGATGGCGTCCACGAACTGCGTCGCGAGGTAGAGCATCAACGCGACCCGTTGGTGTCGGAAGCTCACGGTCAGGTCGAGCCGGGCGTCGGCGCACGGCCACGGCTGGGCGCAGAGCCGGCAGCACCAGACGGGGCGCAGCGGTAGGTGAATTTGCCGGGTCGCGACCGGCTTCGGCTCGATCACCAGTCCGGTCCCGTCGGCGCGGGCCGTTCGATCTCCGTCAGGACCCGCCGACGAATCACGTACACCGCCTCGGGCAGCTCGGGCTTACCCGTCGGCTTCTCGATCCCGCGCACGGTGACCCACTCGGTGTCGTACACCCCCGCGTCGATCGGTACCTGCGTCACCCGCAAATGAAGGTCACCCATGTTGTCCTGATAGGCGGGCACACAGGTCCGGCGATAGTCGTCCTTCTCCGCGTGGATCACGTCGCCCACCTCAACGAGCGAATCACCGAGCATTCCGGCCTCTGTTCCGGGGCACGCGGTAGGCCACACGCTGGCCGAACGTGAGCATCGGTCCCAGGTTCACCGTCCGCTCATCGGCCCATGCGGGGCGCCGTGTCGGGTCGGTGCCATACAAGCGTGCGCCCTTTGGGGGCGTTCCCCGGTCGAGACACGGCCAGCGCAGACCACACACGCAGTATCGGCGGAAGCCGCGCCAGACACGGCGGTGTTGTTGGCCCGGCGGCGACGACTCCTGCTTCCGATGTCTCATATCGACTCCCTACCTCGTTGCCCGCGACGGTGGAGGATTCGCATCACCATCTCGCATGCATCAATTCCTCGATGTCTCCATATTGCATCATGCATCGAAGGTGGCGCAACGGTCTGTAGCTTGATCCTTACTGATCCATCGTGTTGACTCCCGGTATGGCATCGGAGAAGTGGACGACCAACGTTCGCGCCAGGCAGCTCGGCCTGCGACTGCGAGCGCTACGGCTCGCGGCGAACCTCTCCGCCGAGGCGGTTGCGGCGGAGCTTGGTTGCTCCCAGGGCAAGGTCAGTCGTATCGAGCTGGCACAAAGTGGCGTCGGGCGTGGTGACTTGTTCCTGATGCTCGATCTCTACGGTGTGGAGCCGGCCCTTCGTGAGCAGTACTGGCAACTCGCCCGAGCTGGGCGTGAGCGTGGCTGGTGGCACAAATACCGAGACGTGATCACGGACAACCTGAGCACGTTTGTCGCCTTTGAGGCAGAGGCGCAGGTGCTGCATACCTGGTCGTGGGGTGCGATCACCGGTCTACTTCAGACACCCGAGTACGCACGCGCGATCTTTGCGAGCGACCCGAGGTGGCAGTCGCCGGAGGAGGTTGACCGACTGGTCGATGCCCGGATGGCGAGGCAGGGTCGGATGACCGGTTACGGCCTCGACCTTTGGGTGGTTCTCGACGAGTCGCTCCTACGTCGCCCTATCGGCGGCCCTGCGGTGTTGGCTGAGCAGCTTGACCGGCTCGCGACGCCGGAGCAGGGCGTGACGGTGCAGGTCTTGCCGCAGTCCGTCGTGTGGCATCCCGGCCTTAACGGTGCGTTCACGGTGATGCGCTTCCCGGAACATCCGACGATCGTCTTCGCGGAGGCATTGACGGGCGACCTGCACGTCGAGCGAGAGTCGGAGGTCGCGCGGTATACCCTTGCGTTCGACCATCTGCGGGCGGCAGCCGCAAGCCCTGAGGAATCTCGTGCGCTCATCATGAAGGCGCGAGACGCGTTGAAGAAGGAAGGGTGACCGTGGATTTCTCCCAGGCCGTTTGGCGTAAGAGCAGCCGCAGCAGCGGCAGTGGTAACGGTGACTGCGTAGAGGTCGCCGACAACCTCGCAGACGTTGTGCTCGTCCGAGACACGAAGGACCGCGAGGGCGAAATGTTGGCGATTGCCCCCGCTGCCTGGCGGGCGTTCGTCGGGTTCGCCAAGCAGCGCTGATAACCGTCACCCGCCCTCCGTGCCCACCCCGGCGCGGGGGCGTCGCTGGGTGCCGGAGGTGCAGATCCTGGTTGTGCTCGTAGTGCTGGCCTTTCCGGTGCATTCGTTCTCGCCACGCTTCCCGGGAAGGGGCGGACGGGCTACGTCGATGACCAGTTGCGGGGACGGCTGATGGTGGAAGGCGCGGACCTGGATCGGCTGGAAGTAGCGTGGGAGATCGTCACCGGGTTGGCCCTGTCGGTGCACCTGTCCAAAGACCTCACAGCGAAGGCGATCACCGATCATGACTGACCCGGCCCCTGTGTGGCGTAAGAGCACTCGCAGCAGCGGAAATCAGGGGAATTGCGTAGAGGTGGCCGACAACCTTACCGCCCGTGTCCTCGTACGGGACAGCAAGGACCGGTCCGGTCCGGTCCTCTCCTTCGGCCCGGACGCGTGGCAGGCGTTCGTCGGTTTGGCCAAGCGCCGCTAGCAGATCTCACCCGCCCTCCGCGCCTGGACCGGTGCGGGGGCGTCGCTGTGTCCAGTACCGGCACTGGCGGCGCCTCTGGACCACGAGCGCCGGGAGTGTCCGATGCGGGTCGGCACTGTGCCGCGCGGCTGTTGCGCTGGGTAGGGTGTGTGCCTGACGGACGGAGGCGATCATGAACGCAGAGCACCCCTCGGCGGCCGGGTCGGACGCGGCCGAGCCTGCCTCGAACGGTTCCCCGCTGGCCGGCGACGCCTGGCCGGTCCAGCACGAGTCGATCCTGCTCGACGAGCCCAGCACGGCGGACCTTCAGGCCAAGGTGACCGAGGCATGGCAGGAGTTCGCCCGTGCGCTCGCCGTTGCCCTGCGTACGCTGCCGCCCGGTGCGCAACTGGAGGTCACCCTCGACCCCACCGCCTCCGGCACTGGTGACGCCATCTACTCGGTCAGCATCGAGATCGGTGCCGAGGGCCGGATCGGCGCCCGCGCGGTCGGTAACGCCGCGCTGCCCGAGGGCTTCCGGCTCAACCGGGGCGCCGTCGCCGAGATGGTCGCGCTCGGCTGGTCGCCGCCCGGTGTGATCGAGGGGTCCGGGCCGCATTTCGGGCTCCGCAGCGGTACGTCGGAGGCGAGCCGCCTCGCCACCACCGTCGTACGCACACTGCGCGACGTGTACGGCGCGCCGCACCCGGCGTTCCTGGTCTACCTGACGCAGGACGCCGACGAGGAACCGATCGCCGTGGAGCCACTCGGTACGGCCCGCGCCGCGCTGACCGCCGATACCGACTCCGAGTCCGAGTCCGGCGGCACCGAGGCCGACCTGGCCGAGGCGCTGGCCGCCGCTAGGGCCGCCCAGGCGGCCGGCGACGACGTGATCCCGCTGGAGGAGCGGGTGCGCACGGTCGTCTCGACCATGATGAAGTCCACTTCGGACCAGTTGCAGGTTGACTCGGACGGCGACATCAACATCCGGGCCGGCTCGGCGATGGTCTTCGTCCGGGTCCGCGACAACCCGCCACTGGTCGACGTCTTCTCGCCGGTTCTCACCGAGATCGAGCCGACCGAGCAGCTCTACGTCAAGCTCTCCGAGCTGACCAACCGGATGCCGATCGGTCGGCTCTACTGCACCAACGACACCGTCTGGGCCTCCATCCCGGTCTTCGGCCGGAACTTCCAGGCCACCCACCTGATGCTGGCGGTCCAGGTGATGACGGGTCTCGCCGACGAGTTGGACGACCGGCTGCACGGCGAGTTCGGCGGCAAGCGCTTCTTCGGCGAGGGCGACAAGCCGACCAACCGGGAGACCGGCGAACACCGTACCGGCATGTACCTCTGAGCCGGGCTAGGACAGCTCGACCCAGCCGGCGCTGTCCATGGTGGAGAGGCGGGTGGCCATCAGACCGGCGTCCGAGACGGTCCAGAGCGTGTCGCCGACCACCAGCGACCGTCGGATCATGCCGTTCCGTTCCGGACCGGCCTTCGAGGTGTGCTCGATCTGACCCGTCGGGGTGAAGCCGCGCTCGGTCAGCCGCAGCGTCAGCGCACCCTGGGTGGGAAGCTGGCCTGGCCTGGTCCGGGCCGTGCCGTACTCGGTCAGCGGCACCACGACCAGCCGCTGTGCCGGCCAGTAGAGGAAGGCGTGCGGGTCGGATTCGGCCTCCGAGTGGCCCTGCCGGATCAGGTGCTGGGCCAGCCGCTGGGGCCGGCTGAGGTCGGAGACGTCGAACAGCGAAAGCTGGGTCCCCTGGGTGACGCCCTGTCCGTCGGCCTCCTGACCGATTCCGAGCAGCCGACCCTCCTCGATCGGATGCAGGTACGCCGAGTATCCGGTGATCTTCAGCTCGCCGGTGACCCTCGGCGCCTCCGGACGGGTCAGGTCCACCGTGTACAGCGGGTCGGTCTGGCGGAAGGTGACGACGTACCCGGTGCCGGCGGCGAACCGTACGGCGTAGATCCGCTCTCCCTTGCCCAGACCGGTCACCCGGCCGGTCTCGGTCAGTGTGCGGCCGTCCGCCCGCAGCACGTACACGGTCGAACTGGAGTCCCGGTCCCCGCCCCGGATCTGGCCGGTGGTGGTGGCGACGCGGAGGTGGCCGTTCCACTCCGACATCGCGTACTGATTGATCAGCCAGCCCTCGACGGTGGTGGCGGTGAGGTACCGCGCCGGGCCCGAGCCGGCGGTGTCGAACTGGTAGATCTCGGTGACCTCGTCCCTCTCCTGTGGAGCGAAGCCACCGATGTCTTCCCTCCCCGCGAACCGCCACCGCTGGTCGTTGGTGAGGTAGAGCCGGGATCCGGTGCTGTAGACGGTGTCGCCGTCCGCGACGACCGCGAGCGGGGCGGCGTCGTCCAGGGTGGGGGCGCCGAGGTCGAAGTTGAGCAGGGTAACCATCGACGCACCGGAGTAGTGCGCCGGGCGGACCAGCCGGTCGCAGCCGACCTGCCCGGTCCGGGTGGTGCCGCCGGTGGTGATCTCGTAGCGGGGAAGCCAGGCTTCGGTCGGCGCCCGGTCGATGATGTCGCGGTTGGCGGCGATCCGGTCGTCGTCGCTGCCGGTCTCCCGGTACGGGAAGACCAGGCGCGGCGCGGAGCGGACCACGATCCGTACGGTGGCGCCCACCTGCCTCGCGTCCACCAGGGAGCCGTCGGTGCGGTACTGGGCGATGACCCGGGGCGCACCGGTCAGGTCGACCAGGATCAGCCGTGGGCCGCTGACCGTGTCCGGCGAGGGTGGCAGTTCGCCGGTTCCGGGCACGATCGCGGGTCGACCGACGGCCGGCGTCGCCACGCCGCCCCAGCCGTCGCGTACCAGGACCAGTGCCCGGTCGCCGTGCAACAGCAGGTTGCTCTCGCTCCACCGGCCCGGGTCGTCGGGCGGGAACAGTTCGAGCCGGCCGGTCCGCTGCCGGCTGACCGGGTCGATCACGTACAGGATTCCGCCGTTGACCGTGACGATCCGACGGCCGTCGGTCTTGACCAGGTCGGGTTCGTCCACGCCGGCCTCGTGCGTGTTGGTGCCGGAGTAACCCGCCGCCGCGTCGGCGGCTGCCTCGGGCGCGGCCGGTGGCGGCGCCGCCCCGGCGGGTGCCGCCCGCTGGGCCGCCGACCGGCCCGCACCGCCCGCCGCGTCCAGCATGGGGACGACGTCACCCCCGAGACCCCAGGGCCCGACGTACGCCTTCGCGGCCGACCTGAGCCCGGTCAGCGCCTCCGCGCACGAGTCGAAGGCGACGAGTCGCATGCCGCCGGCCGGCACACCGGGATCCGGTCTCGGCTCGTGCCGTTCCGGTGCCGAGGTGCTGCCGGCGACCAGGGCGAGCGTGGTGAGCAGCGCGCAGCCGGCGACGACAAGCGCGGGACGGGGTGTACGCCTGCGAGTCATGGCCGGTACGACGCACGAACCCCGGCTCGCGTTCCACTTGCCGGTGATCCGAACTTGGTCGATCAAGGAGGGTCTAGCGGTCCATCCCGATTTGCGGCGTTGCATCCAGGAGAAATCCCATGCATGCTCTCTGTGACTGCTTCGTCACCCTGTTTCACGAGAAATATCGACATAGGACGCTACCGCGCGCGTACCGGGAGGTATTGGTGATCGACAACCGCTCGCCACACTGGCACAAGCCCCACTATGCCCAACCCGAGCGGGAGGCGGACCTGTTTGCCGTACTTGACGGAGCGGACGTCTCCGAGCCGGTCCGGGCGGCCGTGGCGCACGCCCTGAAGCGTCCTCCGCAGTTCCCCCGGCAGTCCGGCCCGACCTGGCCGGAGCAGGCCACCCACACCCGCTACACGCTGCACCTGACCTTTCCGGCGGCGAACCTGGACGAGGCGCGGGCACACGCGGTCAGCTACGCCGAGGGGCTCAGCGTGCTCCGTCCCGAGGTCGGCGTGCACGCGCCGCTGCTCTCCCGGGCCGACACCTGGAACCACATCGAACCGCTCTTCTGCGGCGCGGTCGGCCCGGACGAGGAGATCTGCGCGGACGTACGCGAACATCCCGGCTTCCATCGGGCGGCCGGACTCGGCGGTCTGAGCTGGGGTGGCAGCGACGCGACGCCCGGTCCGCGCTGACCGGGTGCGTGCGGCGGCGGCCCCGGGCGGGCGGGACGACGGGTTCGTGGAGGTCAGCCGGCCGTCGGTGCGGGGATCACGGTGGGCGAGTCGACCAGCCGGGACAGCACGATCATGCTCCTGGTCGAGGTGACGAACGGTTCCGCGCGGAGCCGTTCGAGCGCCTGCTCCAGGTGGGTGATGTCGGCGGCGCGGAGGTGGACCAGGGCGTCCGCCTCGCCGGAGACGGTGTACGCGCCGACCACCTCCGGGTGCCGCCGGGTCGCCACCGTGAGCTGCGCGGGAGTGGTCCGGCCGGTGCAGAAGAGCTCGACGAACGCCTCGGTGGTCCAGCCCACCGCCGCCGGGTCCACCACGGCGGTGAAGGCGCGGATCACCCCGCCGGCCCGCAGCCGGTCCACCCGACGCTTGACCGCCGGCGCGGAGAGCGAGACCCGGCTGCCGATCTCCGCGTACGACTGGCGCGCGTCCGCGACGAGGGACGCAATGATTCGCTGATCTATCTCGTCTATCTGCAACGTTCCGCCTCTTGCAAGCAACAGATCCGGCTGTTTGTGCAGGTCCAGGGTACCTACCCTTGGTATCCGTGAACCAGCGGCGGATCCCGCGAAAGCGGACATATCTCCTGTGCGCGCCCGAGTACTTCGGCGTGCAGTACGTGATCAACCCGTGGATGGATCCCACCGCGCCGGTCGACGTCGAGTTGGCCGTGAAGCAGTGGGACCGGATGCGGGAGACCCTGCTCGGCCTCGGCCACACCGTGCACGTGCTACAGCCGGAACCCGGCCTGCCGGACATGGTGTTCGCGGCCAACGGCGCCTTCGTGGTCGACGGCACCGTCTACGGCGCCCGCTTCCGGTACGAGCAGCGGACCGCCGAGGCGGCCCTGCACCGTGCCTTCTACGAGGCCCAGGGCTGGCGGTACGTCGCCCCGACGGTGACCAACGAGGGCGAGGGTGACTTCGCGTACCTGCCGGAGGCGAACGGCGGGACGATCCTGGCCGGGTACGGCTTCCGTACCGAGGTCTCCGCACACGCCGAGGCGCAGGAGACGCTGGGCCGCCCGGTGGTCTCACTGCGCCTGGTCGACCCGCGCTTCTACCACCTCGACACCGCGCTGGCCGCGCTCGACGACCGGAACGTCGTCTACTACCCGGGCGCCTTCTCGGCCGCCTCCCAACAGGTGCTGGCCCAACTCTTCCCGGACGCCGTGCTCGCCGACGAGGCGGACGCGCTCGCCTTCGGCCTGAACCTGGTCGGCGACGGTCGGCACGTGGTGCTCAACAGCGAGGCCACCGGGCTGGCCAGCCGGATCGCGGCGGCCGGTTACGTTCCGGTGCCGGTCGAGTTGGGCGAGCTGAAGAAGGGCGGCGGCAGCGTCAAGTGCTGCATCGCCGAACTGCGTCACTGAGTCGGTCTGGCCGTCACTGAGCCGTTCTCGCCGGCCTGAGCCGTTCTCGGGCGGGGAGCCGCGTCGCGGTCTCCCCGCCCGCCGGTGCGACTATCCGAGCGTCGCCAGCTCGTTGACCAGTACGTTCGACAGGAGTTGACCGTCCCGCTGGACCTTGCGCAGGTACCACTTCTGCTGCGGCGTACGGGGCTGGTTGAACTGCCACGGCCCGCGCGGGCTGTCGATCTGCCCCACCTTGCCGAGCGCCAGGTTCACCTGCTGCGGGTTCGGGCGCGTCCCGGCGAGCCGGATCGCCTTGTTCAACACCTGCGCCGCGTCGTAGGAGGCCATCGCGTACGTCGTCGGCGAGGCGCCGTGTGCCTTGCGGAACGCCGAGGCGAACCGCCGGTTGGCCGAGTTGTTCAGGTCGGCGGAGTAGTTGAGAGCGGTGATGATTCCTTCCGCCTCTTCCGGCTTGAGTTGGTCGAGCACCGTGCCCTCGGTGAGGAACCCGGGCGCGTAGATCGCCCCCCGGTAACCGGAAGCGCGCAGTTGCTTGAGGAACTCCACCGCGGCGGCACCGGCGTAGAAGCAGAAGATCGCGTGCGGGTTCCGGTCCTGCAGTTGTTCGATCTTGGCGGAGAAAGCGCCCTTGCCGGGATTGGCGGAGAATTCGGTCCAGAGCACCGGCGCCGAGATTCGGGGATCGGAGGCCGGGAATCCCTCCCGGAAGCCGGCCACCGCATCCTGGCCACTCTGTCCGTCCGGGGCGATAATGGCGATTTTCTGCCCCCGGGTCACCCTTTCCGCCACGTACGGTGCGAGCGCGCGGCCCGGCTCGTCGTTGACGTACGAGGTGCGCCAGATGTAGACGACGCTCTGCAGTGAGGAGGGTGAGGCGTTCGAGCCGACCAGTGGCACCTTGGCCTGCTCGACCGCGTCCCGGATGCCGAGCATGACCGAGGAGTTCACCACCCCGGTCAGGGCGAGCACGTTCTGCTTGAGCAGCCCGTCCAGGGCGGCCTTGCCGGTCTGCGCCGTCTCGCCCTCGTCGGCCCGGAGCAGCTCGACCGGGTGGCCCCCCAGCCGCCCGTCATTCAGGTCGAGAAAGAGCTGGAAGCCCTTTGCGATCTCGTCGCCGATCGGCTTGTAGCCACCGGCCTGTGGCGCCATCAGACCGATCCGGATCGGCTGGTCGCTGACCGGTCCACCGTCAGCCGCCTCCGTCCCGGTGTCGGTACTACACGCGGCGGCCAGCCCCGTGCCGCCGAGTGCGGCAAAGAGTTTGAGTGCCTGCCTGCGGTCCATCTGCGACACAGGTTGTTCCTCCCCGAACGTCAATGGGCGACCCACAGCCCCTCCGCGTTTTACCGGTTTGACGACGCTGAGTCAATGTCAGTCGATCATCTGTTCACGGAATGAGACGTCACCGATGAAGCGAAAGTAGTGCGTCGGTGACCGTGTGCCAGGCGGGTGATTCGGGATCGATGAGCCCGAAATGCTCGCACTCAGGCAGCTCGATCAGCCGGCAATTGGATCCGGCCACGGCGGCGTACCGACGGCTCATCCCGACCGGCACCTGTGCGTCGAGTGCCCCGTGCAGAATCACAGTGGGTGAGTATTCTGCCACTTGCGATGATCGATCAGAGCCGGACGATTCCACGGCAGCGTGGAACGGGTCGGCCACCGCGTACCGGCCCGGGAACTCGTCCGGCCCGCCGCCGAGCAGTGCGGCCACCGCCCCACCGTCGAGGTCGAGCCGGTACGCCTCGGCCAGGTCGCTGACCGGCGCCAGCGCGAGTACGCCACCCACCCGACCCGGCAGGTGACGGGCGCAGTGCAGCGCGAGCTGCCCACCCGCCGAGTGCCCGAGCAGAATCGGCCCCGGCCGCCCGCTGCCCCTGCCGGAGCTGCTGCCGGTGCCGGAGAGCAGCGGCTCGACCAGGTCCGGCAGTGCCGCCACCCCGGTCAGTACGTCGTCGAGGGTGCCCGGCCAGCCGCCGTCCACCTGCCCGGTGCGCCGGTACTCCAGTTGTGCCACCGGATAGCCCCGCGAGGCGAGGTCGGCGGCGAGCGGTGAGGTGTGGCCTCGGTCGTACTCGGCCCGCCAGAAGCCGCCGTGGATCACCACCACCAGGGGGCGGGGCGGGCCGTCGACGGGCGCGGGAAGCCGTACGTCGGCCAGGTGTTCGGGTCCGTCGCCGTAGCGGACCGTGGAGTCGGGTGCGGGCGCGGTACGCGTGAGAACCGCTCGGGGATCGGGGTACACGGCCAGACGGTATCCCGGTACCGGGCGGCGGCAGGTACGCGCACTGCGCGAAAATGGGGTAATGACGGATGCCTCGCGCCCCGAGAACTCGCGCCCCGAGAAGCAGAACGACGAGTCGAGTCGCCCGGAGGCCGGCCGGCCCGGCACCGTGGTGGTGGTCGGCCCGGACGGTCAGCCGGTCGGCACCGTGCCGGTCGGTGGTGACAAGCAGGGTGAGGACCCGGGCAGCCTGATCGAGCAGCCGGCCAAGGTGATGCGCATCGGCAGCATGATCAAGCAGTTGCTGGAGGAGGTCAAGGCCGCCCCGCTGGACGAGGCGAGCCGGCACCGCCTCCGGGAGATCCACCAGCGGTCGATCGTCGAGCTGGAGGACGGTCTCGCCCCCGAACTGCGCGAGGAGCTAGAACGCCTCTCGCTGCCGTTCGAGGAGGGCGTCACGCCCAGCGAGGCCGAGCTGCGGATCGCCCAGGCCCAGCTCGTCGGCTGGCTGGAGGGGCTGTTCCACGGCATCCAGGCCGCGCTGGTGGCCCAGCAGATGGCGGCCAGGCTGCAACTGGAGCAGATGCGCGGCGGCCGTCCGGCCCTCCCGATCGGCCCCCAGGGCGCCGGCATGATCCCGGGCATCCCGGGCGCCGGTCAGCCGGGCGAGAACCCGAACACCGGCCAGTACCTCTGACCGCCACCGGTACGGGCGGCGGCGGAAACCCGCCGGCCGCCCGCGCGGGCTACGGGCCGGAGACCGGTGCCGGTGGCTCGACCGACCGGAGCAGGTCCTCCAGGTAGGCGGCCACGCCGTCCTCCTCGTTGCTGAGGGTCACCACGTCAGCGACTTCGAGCACGGCCGGATGCGCGTTGGCCACCGCCACCGCGTGACCCGCCCAGGCGAGCATCGGCAGGTCGTTCGGCATGTCGCCGAACGCCACCACCTGGTCGGCCCGCACACCGTCGCGAGCGCAGAGCCACGCCAGCCCGGCCGCCTTGGTCACCCCGGCGGCGGAGATCTCCACCAGTCCCGACGACGACGAGTGGGTTGCCTCGGCCATCCCGGCCAGCGCCCCCGCCACCACCCGTACGAAGACGTCCGGGTCCTGGGTGCCGGCGCGGGCGAGCAGCTTGACCGCCGGTACGGAGAAGAGCTCCTCGGGCGAGGTGATGCGCCGTACGGCCGGGTCACCGACCTCCCAACGCAGTGGCCAGTCGGCCTCGTGCCGCATCTGCCGCCCGTCGGTGATCTCGACCGCCAGCCGTACCCCGGGAACCTCGGCCCGCAGCCGCCGGGCGACCTCGGCAAGCAGTTCCGGGGCGAGCGGGTCGGCGCGCAGCACCACGTCCTCGACCGGGTCGTAGACCACCGCGCCGTTGGCGCAGATCGCCGGTACGGGCGCGTGCAGTTGCTCGTACACCCCGGCCAGCCAACGGATCGGTCGACCGGTCACCAGCACCACCCGGGTCCCCGCCGCCGTGGCTCGGGCCAGCGCGTCGGCCGTACGGGCGCTGACCGCCCGGTCCTCGCGTACCAGGGTGCCGTCGAGATCGGTGGCGACGAGCCGGGGCAGTTGATCCATCAACGGGACAGTAGTCGGTCCAGGTAGACCGCGACCCCGTCGTCGTCGTTGCGCAACGTGACCTCGTCCGCGATCGACCGTACGCTCGGGTGCGCGTTGCTGACGGCCACCCGGCCCCAGCCGGCCCACTCGAACATCGGCAGGTCGTTCGGCATGTCGCCGAAGACCAGCACCTCGGCCGGGTCGACCCCGAGCCGGTCGGCGACGACGGCCAGCCCGGTCGCCTTGTCCACCCCGGGCGGGCAGATCTCGATGAAGCCGAGTCCGGCCTGGGTCACCGTGGCCTGCTCCGGCGGTACGATCCGCCGGGCCGCGTCGAGCAGCGCGTCGACGTCGTGGTCCGGGGTACGGGCGAACGCCTTGATCACGTCGGTCGAGCAGCAGTCGATCCGGGGCCGGGCCTCGAACCGGTCCGGGTACGGCCAGGTCGGGTCGAAGTCACCCCAGAGCGGGGCGTCCTGGGTGTCCAGCGCCTCCACCATCACGGTCAGCGGGCCGACGCCCGCCTCCAGTGCGGCCAGCAGTTCAGTCAGCACCGTGCCGGGAAGTCGCTCCTCCCGCAGCACCACCGGCCCGAGCGGGTCGGTCTGGTCGACCACCCAACCGCCCCCGGCCATCACCAGGAAGTCCGCCGCGCGGATGTCGTTGCGGCTCAACTCGGCCAGGCGCGGCCCACGACCGGTGGCACCGACCACCGGGATGCCGGCGGCGCGCACCCGGTCGAGCACCTCGTGGGTGAAGGCCGAGACGGTGTCGTCGCTGCGCACCAGGGTGCCGTCCAGGTCGGTGGCGATCAGCTTGGGCAGTCCGGGTCGGGGCATGATTCCTCCTCGCCCGCCTCCTCCAGCCCTTCCGAGCTGGTGGGATTCGTCCAGTCCGGGGCTGTCCGCGACGGCGGGGGAGCAAACGTATCTCACTCGGTGCGACGTGCCCATGACTTCCGGACTAATACTGCGGACCGGCGCCGGGAACACCGACGACCGGCCGCCCTGGTCGATCGGGCGGCCGGTCGTCGGTCGTGGCGCTGGGGTGGGGCCGGCGGTCAGCTCGGTTCGAGCACGTCCCGGCCGCCGAGGTACGGCTGGAGCGCCTTGGGAACTCGTACCGATCCGTCCGGTTGCTGGTGGTTCTCCAGGATCGGTACGAGCCAACGGGTGGTCGCCAGCGTGCCGTTGAGCGTGGCGGCGAACTGCGGCTTGCCCTCCTCGTCCCGGTACCGGACGTTGAGCCGGCGGGCCTGGAAGGTGGTGCAGTTCGAGGTCGAGGTGACCTCCCGGTAGCGCCCCTGCGACGGCACCCACGCCTCGCAGTCGTACTTGCGTGCCGCGCTGGAGCCGAGGTCGCCCGCTGCCACGTCGATCACCCGGTACGGGATCTCGACCTTGGCGAGCATCTCCTCCTCCCAGGCCAGCAGCCGCAGGTGCTCGTCGTGCGCCTGCTCCGGCCGGCAGTAGGAGAACATCTCGACCTTGTCGAACTGGTGCACCCGCATGATCCCCCGGGTGTCCTTGCCGTACGAGCCGGCCTCTCGGCGGAAACACGACGACCAGCCTGCGTAGCGCAGCGGCTCGTCGTCCAGCTTCAGGATCTCCTGCGAGTGGTACGCCGCCAGCGGCACCTCGCTCGTGCCGACCAGGAAGATGTCGTCCGCTTCGAGCCGGTAGACCTCGCTGGCGTGCGCGCCGAGGAAGCCGGTGCCCTCCATCGACTCCGGCTTGACCAGCGCGGGGGTGATCGCCGGGATGAAGCCGTACTCCACCGCCTGGGCGACGGCCAGTTGCAGCAGACCGAGCTGGAGCAGCGCGCCGACCCCGGTCAGGTAGTAGAACCGGCTGCCCGAGACCTTGGCGCCGCGCTCGACGTCGATCGCCCGCAACGCCTCACCGATCTCGAGGTGGTCGCGCGGGTTCTCGATCACCGGCCGCTCGCCGACCTCGCGCAGCACGACGTAGTCGTCCTCGCCGCCGGGCGGGGCGCCCTGCTCGACCACGTTCGGGACCGCGAACTGCGCCCGGCGCAGCGCCGCCTCGGCGTCGGTGACGGCCGCCTCGGCCGCCTTCACCTCGGCCGAGAGCTCCTTGGTACGCGCCAACAGCGCGGTCCGCTCGTCACCGGTAGCCCGAGGCATCTGCTTGCCGAGCTGCTTCTGCTCGGCCCGCAGCGCCTCGAACCGCCCGACCTCGGCCCGCCGCCGCTCGTCGGCGTGCAGCAGGTCGTCGACGAGAGACTCGGACTCGCTACGGGCACGCTGGCTGGCACGGACGGTTTCCGGTTCGTCGCGAAGCAGACGCAGGTCAATCACGGGAAGTGAGCCTACCGGCAGCGGCACCGGGCGGTCACCGCGATATCGCCCCGGGCGGGCCCACCGGGTCGCCCCGCCCCGGCCCCGCCGGTCGGCGACGTCAGCGGGGGTCGGGCGGCTCCGGGCTGGCGAACGGGGCGGTCGGCCCGACCGTCAGGTCACGCGGGCCCTCGTCCAGGTCGTCGTCCGGATCGCCGGTGCCCTGCCGACGCCAGGAGAAGGGGCTCTCCGGTTCGACCCCGGCCGGCTCCGGACCGTCGGTCGCGCCGGCCGCCGGCCGGTCCTCCACCGGCACGGGTACGCCCACCCGCCCGGCCAGCAGCAGTGCGAGTCCGAGCAGCCCGGTGGCGACGTACGCCGTCACCAGGCCGCGCCCGTACTCGATGCGCAGGTTGGGGTCGGTCGCGTAGAGCCCCAGCCGGGCGGTGTCGTCCATGGTCAGCGTCGCGGCGACGAGTACGGCGAGCAGCGCACCGGAGATGGCCAACCCGAGTACGCGCGCGTTGCGTCGGCTGCCGGGGGAGCCGAAGAGGACCAGTGCCAGGCAGCAGACGACGCCGGAGACCCCCACCAGGTGCGCGGTCCCGAAGTTGCCCACCTCGGCGATGCCGGCCGGCACCCGCCCCGCCGGCAGGCCGTCCGCGCCGGCACCGGGCACCCGGGTGACGGTCCACTCGCCGACCAGGGAGGCGAACGCGGCGACCGCGCCCAGACCGCCGACCACCGGCACCAGCCGGGCGTCGCGGGCCAGTCGGGTCAGCAGGTCGCCCCGGCCGCCGGGCCGCCCGGTCTCGGCCTGGTCGCCCCACTCCACCATGGCGACGCCGTCCGACCGTTGATCCTGCCGGGGAATCGGGTACTCCTGGGCCATGGCCGAGCCCTTTCCGGGTAGCGCGGTCCTCGCCGCATCATGACACAGCTTCCTGACCAGCCCGGGTCACGTGAGGGGCGGCGCGCTCGGCGGCGGGTCCACCCCTCTCCGTCGCTTCGCCGGCCGCTTTCGGCTAGCGTCGTGGTCATGCCAATCCGTAGCGCATCCGCCCGCTGGCAGGGCAATCTGACCGAAGGTTCCGGCACGGTCCGCACCGGCAACGGCGGGCTCGAGGGGAACTACTCATTCAAGTCCCGGTTCCAGGAGGGCGAGGGGACCAACCCCGAGGAGCTGATCGGCGCGGCTCACGCCGGCTGCTTCTCGATGGCCTTCTCGAAGGGGCTGGCCGACGCCGGCTTCACCCCGACCTCGGTGGAGACCACCGCCAAGGTCCACCTGGACAAGACCGACGGTGGCTTCTCGGTCACCCGGATCGACCTCGAGACCGTCGGCGATGTGCCGGGGATCGACGAGGCCGAGTTCCAGAAGCTCGCCGAGGGTGCGAAGGCAAACTGCCCGATTTCCCGGTTGCTCTCCCCGGGTGCCGAGATCTCCCTGGTCGCCACCCTCTCCTCCTGACCCGGGCGGATCGCCCTACCGTTCCACTGAGCGCGGTGTTCGCGGCCTCTCCCGTACGCGTCCGGCCCACGACCGGCGCTACGGTGGCCGGGGCACCGCGCTCTTCCGTACGGTCTCCGGGGACCGGTCGTGCGCCCGCGAATCGGGCACAATGGTGAGCGTGCCGGTCGAGATGAGCCGCGAGCGCTTCGAGGAACTGGTCGGCGAGGCACTGGACGAGGTGCCCGCGGAGTTGCTCCGTCTGATGAGCAACGTGGTGATCCTGGTGGAGGACGAGTCGCCCGCCGGGGGTCCGGAGCTGCTCGGGCTCTACGAGGGCCACGCCCTGACCAGCCGAGGCTGGGACTACGCGGGTGTCCTGCCGGACCGGATCTTCATCTACCGGCGCCCGATCCTGCGCATCTGCCAGAACGACGACGAGGTGATCGACGAGATCGCCATCACCGTCGTGCACGAGATCGCCCACCACTTCGGGATCGACGACGCGCGGCTGCACGCGCTCGGCTGGGGCTGAGCCGAGGCGTTCTTGCTCCCGTTGCCTATCCTCGGCAACGTCCCGTGGCAGCTCGGGCAAGAACCCCTAGCAGGAGGAACACCCATGCGCAGCGCGCTGTTCTCCGCGGAGAACCTGGAGAAGGAGTCCGCCCAGCCCGGCATGCGGCTGCAGAACTCGAAGATGCTGAAGATCGAGCTGAACGGCGAGGCGATGGCCCGCGCCGGCTCGATGGTCGCGTACCAGGGGCAGGTGCAGTTCCAGGCGCTCGGCTCCGGTGGCATCGGCAAGTTCCTCAAGCAGAAGCTCACCGGCGAGGGCGTGCCGCTGATGAAGGTCGTCGGCCAGGGTGACGTCTTCCTCGCCGACTACGCCAGTGACGTGCACCTGATCGACCTGGAGCCGGGCGACGCGCTGTCGATCAACGGCTCCAGCGTGCTGGCCTTCGACTCGACCCTCCAGTACGACATCAAGATGGTCGGCGGAGCCGGCATGGCCTCCTCGTCCGGCCTGTTCAACTGCGTCTTCAGCGGTTACGGCCGGATCGCGATCACGACCAAGGGCACCCCGGTGGTGCTCAACGTCGACCAGCCCACGTACGTCGACCCGCAGGCGGCGGTCTGCTGGTCGGCGAGCCTCCAGACCGGTTACCACCGGGCCGAGCAGCTCGGGCTCGGCACCCTGCTCGGTCGGCGTACCGGCGAGGCCTTCACGATGAGCTTCGCCGGACAGGGCTTCGTGGTGGTCCAGCCGTCCGAGGAGCCGCCGGTCCAGGGCAGCGGCCAGCAGGAGCAGCAGGGCGGCCTGCTCGGCGGCCTGTTGAGCTGATCGCGGCGGTGCCGGTCGAGGTGGCCCGGACCGGTCACCCCGACCGGCCGGCAGTCACCCCGACGAGCCGGCGGGCGGCGCGATCGGGCGGTCGCCGGGGTGACCGGTGACCCGGTCAGCTCAGCTCGCCGGCCCGGAGCCGGGCCAGCCAGGCGGTCGCGTCGGCATAGTCCGCGTCGGAGAGACCGGGGGGCGCCGGCACCGGTCGCTCGTGCGGGGTCACCCCCCAGCGGTGCCGGGGGTAGGACCCGAGGAAACGTACGTCGGCGCAGATCCGGCGCAGCCCGCGCAGCGCCTCGCCGACCCGGTCGTCGCCGACGTGCCCGGTGCAGTCGAGGAAGAAGACGTAGCGGCCGAGCGCCTCGCCGGTCGGGCGGGACTCGATCCGGGTCAGGTTCACCCCTCGTACGGCCAGCTCCATCAGCACCGCGAGCAGCGCGCCGACCCGGTCGTGGGCGATGAAGACTGCCAGCGAGGTCACGTCGTCCCCGGTCGGCGGCGGTGGCGAGCTGGGCCGGGTGACCAGCACGAACCGGGTCACCGCGTCGCCGTGGTCGGCGATCTTCTCGGCCAGTGTGGTCAGCCGGTGCCGGGCCACCCCGATCGGCGCGCAGATCGCCGCGTCCTGCTCGCCGGAGGCGGCGGCACCGGCCGCGGCGCCGTTGGAGAGCACGTCGACCACGGTGGCGTCGGGTAGGTGCTCCCGCAACCAGCCCCGGCACTGGGTGGACGCCTGCGGGTGCGCGGCCACCGTGCGGATCTCGTCCAGCGACCGACCGGGGCGGGCGGCCAGGACGAACTCGACCGGCAACACCACCTCGCGAGCGATCATCAGGGGAGCGCCGTCGACGATCTCGTCGAAGGTCACCCCGACCGCGCCGCCGATCGAGTTCTCCAGCGGCACCAGCGCCGCGTCGGCGTCGTCGAGCCGGACCGCGTCCAGGGCCTCCGGCACGCTGCGGGCCGGCGTACGGCTGCCCCGCTCGGCGGCGGGGATGGTGCGCAACGCCTGCTCGGCGAAGGTGCCTTCGGGACCGAGGTAGACGAACCGGGTGGGCGGTATGCCGGGCATGTCGCCCAGCCTACGCACCGGTGGTCGGCGTCGGCGTGGTGTACCCGCCGGGCGGCGGCACCATCGGCGGCGACTCACAGGCGGCGGTACGGATACCGGCCGGCGCCGCCGTACGCACCGGGATGCTGCACACGTCGGTGCCGGCGGTCACCAGCGTCAGCGACGTCGCCGGTCCCCTGCTGACCACCTGGAGGGGTTCCCGGCCGGTCACCTGGAGCACGGTGTACTGCCAGTCCCCGGCGCAGAGCGGCCCGGGAGCCGGCACGTCCACCTTGACATCACGCGGGATCAGGTCGGACGAGCGGCGCAGCAGGGCCACCACCTGGTCACCGGTCGGGCGGCCCTGGCAGGCGACCGCGGTGCTCTCGTCGAAGCCGGGGGTGGGGCTCGGGGTGCGCGCGGGCGTGATCGGGACGCCGGGTGCGTCGGTGGTGGTCGGTGTGGCGGAGGCGGTGGCCGGCGACGGGAGTTGGCTGCCCGGCGGGTCCCGGAGCTCGGGCGGGGTGCCACAGCCGGCCAGGGCGAGGGAACCGAGCAGCAGGCCGCTGGCGACGAGCCGGCGGGCCACTGCGGTACGCGAAAGTGGTGCGCGGAGCACGGGCCGATTCCTTGAGCCGAGACGGAGTGGCCGATCAGTTGACCGAGCCCATGGTAGGGCCAACCGCCGTCGCCCGGATAGATGCTCAGGCGGAGACGCGGTGCCCGGCCTGGGTCAGGGTGGCCAGGGCCTCGGCGAGCCGTACCGCCGGCACCATCAGATAGTCGGTGTCGTACGTGGAGAAGGCGAAGATGTTGACCCGGGCGTCGGCCAGCGGCACGACCAGCGAGGCGAGGATTCCGGTCAGCGCCAGGTCGAGCGGGCCGGCCACCCGCAGGCAGCGCCACGGGGTCTCGACCGTGGCGCCGTCGGGCACCCGGTCGGTCCGGCAGATGATCGACACCTCGTCAGCGGTCCAGGTCACCGACATGACGCCGGAATCCGCCGAACCGCTCAGCAGGCCGGCCGGGAGCGTCGAGCCGGCCGGTAGCCGGCACACCGCGTACTCCTCCGGGAGCAGAGCGATATCCAACATGAGGGCACCTTACGGCGAGCCGGGGTGACCACCCAACTCCTCGGTGTGCGGCGAGCGCCACAGCGGGCGGGGCGGTCAGACCTTGGCGAGGAATGTGAGGGAGCCGGCGACGGCGCCACCGACCAGCAGTGGCGTGGAGATCGCGTCGACGGTGGTGTCAGTGGCCGGGGTGGCGCCGGTCTGGACCCGGAGCAGGCCACGGGCGAGCCGCCCGGAGCTGAGGGCGAGCAGTGGCGGGATCTTTTCGGCCTCCTGGTCGGTCAGCTCGCTCCGGGCCGCTGTGAAGTCGAGCAGGCGGAGTTCGCCGCCGAGCAGTGGTTGGCCGACCACCTCGGTCGGCTCGCTCAGACCGAGCAGGGTGCAGCAGGAGGCGGAGATCGCCCCGATGGTGGCACGGGGGTCGATGAGCAGGCACGGCTCGGCCGCCCGGGAGACGCTGGCGGACCAGTGGGCGAAGCTGTCGGACTCGTGACCCGGTGAGGTGTCGTTGCCGCGCGGTACGTACGCCTCCGTGAGTGAGAGTTCGACGTGGGCCACCGCGCCTCCTATGCACTCCACCAACCGCACCTACGCTAGCCGATCCGCGACGAATCGGTACTACCCCGGGTGGGGGCGTCGCGACGGCGAGCCACGACACCGCGCCAACCCGGGCAGGGTGGAGCGGTGTCGCACGGGGACGAAGCGGACGCCCGCCCCGATAGGTGACGTTGGCTCGTGACGTTACCGGTGGCCGGCCCGCTTGTCAGCGGCCGTTCGGCCGCCGTCGTACCAGCGGTAGTCGGCGGCCGACCGGTAGGGGCCGTTCAACCAGGTGGAAGGCGCCTGAGCGACCTGGGAGAGTTTCTCGGCGGTGGCGGCACTGATCCGGCTGCCGCCGGCCACCAGGAGGCGGTCCAGTTCGCGGTGGGTCGCGACCAGACACTCCTTCGGCAAGCCGTAGACGCTGATCACGCCCGAGCCGACGAAGGTGAGCACCGGGGTGACCGGGATGGCGTGGCCGACCGCGGTGGAGAGCGCCTTGCTCGCGCGCTTGGCGTCGCGACGCGCCTCGGCGACGTACGTTGGGCGCTTGCCGTTGATCTGCACCACGTCCCCGGCGATCATCACGCGGGCCCGGCCGTGGTCGGCGATGGTGACCGCGAAGAGTCCACTGGGTCCGATGGCGAGGAAGCTGGCGCGGTCGTCACGGGCGGCCCGGTCCAGGTCGAGCGGGTGCGTCGAGTGGTCGGCCCGGGGAAAGTCGATCACGTGCCAGGAAGGGCCGAGGTGGTCGAGCTGGTTGAGCGCGCGGGCACCGGCCGCCTCGACCCGACGTGCCTCGCGCTCGGCGCGACGGCGACGGGCCCAGTCCAATGGGGTGGGACGGACGGTCTCGAGTGTCCCGGACGGTCCGGACGGCGGTGCGGGTAGGGCACGGGCGGCGGGTACCGCGCGGCGCGCAGGAAACACAGTCATCGTGACCTCCGGCAAAAGGTCCCTCGGGTTATGTCTTCACTACCGTACGTGGCCACACGGGTGGTTCTGCAAGACGAACCGCTGAGTGAGTATGGATGAATGCCACATTCACCCCCAGCCCGTTTTCCCGGATGGTGACAAGTCCTGCCCTACGCTTCGATGGTGACACACTTCGTCGACAGCGAGGTAGGCCAACTTCGTACCGTGCTGCTGCACCGGCCCGGAGGCGAACTGGCCCGGCTCACGCCACGGAACAACGGCTCGCTCCTGTTCGACGCGATCCCGTGGGTCGGCCGGGCCCAGGAGGAGCACGACGCCTTCGCGGCGGCGCTCGCGGCGCGCGGCGTGGAGGTGCTCTACCTGGCGAACCTGCTGGCCGAGACACTGGCGCTGCCGGACGCCCGAGCCGAACTGACCGAACAGGTGTTGGGCGACCCGAGGCTGGGCGAGACCCTCCGGCGACGGGTGGCGGACCACCTGACGTACCTCGATCCGGCCGCGCTCGCCGACGTACTCGTCAGCGGGCTGGCGCACGAGGAACTCCGTACGAGTTGGGACCGTCCCGGCGGGTTGGTCTACACGTTGCTCGACCGGCACGAGTTTGTCATCGACCCGTTGCCGAACCTTCTCTTCACCCGGGATTCATCCACCTGGATCCGTGACCACGCCGCAGTGACAAGTCTCACGATGCCCGCCCGGCAGCGGGAGACCTCGCTGACCGACGCGATCTACCGACACCACCCCCGCTTCGGCGGCACCCCCTTTGTCTACCAACCCGGACTCGAACGGATCGAGGGTGGCGACGTCCTGCTGCTCGCCCCCGGGGTGATAGCGGTCGGGGTCGGCGAGCGGACCACCCCGGCCGGGGCCGAGCGGCTGGCCCGCCGGGTCTTCGAGGCCCGGTTGGCGCACACCATCCTGGTGGTGCCGATCGCTCAGGAGCGCGCCACCATGCACCTGGACACCATTTGCACGATGGTCGACGTCGACCTGGTGCTGATGTACGCCAACGTCGCCGACACCCTGACCGCGTACACCGTGGTCGCCGGCCCGGACGGCGAGCCGCAGGTCGACGGGCCGGCGCCGTTCCTACGGGCCGCCGCCGACGCGATGGACCTGGACGTGCTGCGGGTCATCGACACCGGCCTCGACCCGGTCACCGCCGAACGCGAACAGTGGGACGACGGCAACAACGCGCTGGCCATCGCGCCCCGGCTCTGCGTCGCGTACGAGCGCAACGTGGAAACAAACGCGCAGCTCGAACGAGCCGGTGTCGAGGTGATCCGGATCGCCGGCTCCGAACTCGGTTCCGGTCGGGGCGGACCCCGGTGCATGTCCTGCCCGCTGGTCCGCGATCCGCTGGTCCGCGAACCGGCGCCGGTGCCGGCCACACCGCCCCGGCTCAGCGCAGGCTGAGTGGTGGCGGTGCGACTCGGCGGAGCGCCACCGCCCCGGCTCAGCGCAGGGTGAGCTGGCGTCCCACGAGCCCCTGGCGGGCCCGACGGGCGGCGCCGTCCAGCGGTGCCGGGTCGGCGAGCGCGGCGGCGTACCGCTTGGCGAAGTCGGCCAACGGGGTCTCCCACTCGCCCGCCTCGGGCGCGCGGGGCAGGTCCCAGACCGGTACGAGCCGCCCGTGTGCCCGGAACATGCCGGCGAACCGGGTGCCCTCGCCGAGCGTCAGCTCGCCGGCCGCACTCAGCCGGGAGAGCGCGTCGAGCGCGGCGTCCTCGTCGTCGGGCAGGACCCAACGTACGTGACTCTTCTCCGGCACCTGGGTCCAGTACGCGGCCGGCGCCGCCGCCAGCCGCACGGTCGGGTAGATCGAGGCGTTCGCCCGCTCGAGCGAGGACTGCACGTTCGGGTCGTCGGTCGCGTCGGCGTCCAGCCAGTAGTCGAAACCCTCGTGCATGGTGATGTCGAGCCGGTCGGTCGCCAGCAGGTCCTGCAACCGGGGACCGACACCGGGCAGCGGCGGCACCATCACCTGCTGTCCCGGCTCGGCCTCCAGGGCGGCCAGCAGGGCGACCGCGAGATCCCGGGAGACGTCACCGGACTGGTCGTGGCGTTGCAGACCGATGAAGACCCGCCCGTCCGGCTTGGTCATCGCCGGCCAGGCCATCGGCAGCACGGTGGAGAGCGTCACCGACCGGTCGCCGTACTTCTCGACCAGGTCCGGGTGCAGGCGCAGCGGCGCGGAGGCGGCCGGCACGAGCTCGCGCAGGGCGATCCACTCGGCCTCGTCGGCGAGCCCTTCGAACGGCCGGGGCACGAAGACGTCCCGGACCTTTTCCCGCTTCTCGCGCGCCGGTCGCTGGCCGCCGGCGACGGCGCTGCTCGAACTGGCTTCGGCCATGGACCGGGTCTGCTTTCGACGCTTGCTCACGGCGAGACAGCCTAGATGATTCCCACGCCGGCACCGGGCCGGTCGGCCCTCCGGGACCTGAATCCGCTCAGTGCAGCGCGACCAGGCGCTGGTCGGCGGGGGTGGCGAGTTCGGCCCAGACGCTCTGGCCGAGCCCGTCCCGTTCGACCCCCCACTGGGTCGCCAGCGCGGTCACGATGTGCAGGCCACGCCCGTCCACGGCGTCCAGCCCGACCGGCCTGACCCGGGGCGAGGTGGCCGCGCCGCCATCGGTCACCCGGATGCCGACCACGTGCGAGTCCGGGCCGGGTCGCAGTCGCCAGGCCACCCGGACCACCCCACCGGGCAGCGGATCGGCGTGCCGGACCGCGTTGCCGACGAGTTCGGCCAGGACGGCCACCACATCGGCGAGCAGTGCCGCCGGGATGACCCCGGAAAGCTCGGTGGCCAGCCGTTGGCGGGCTGTCCGTGCGCCGCTCGCCTCGTGCGGGACCACCACGCACCACGAGCGTTCAGCGATCCCCGTTGCCACGGACGTGCCTCCTCGGACACCGCCGGATCCATTGGCGCGGCTCACCCTCGGGGCAGCCGCACCTCTGCGACGGTACCGCCCCCGGGCCGGGGACGCAGGGAAACCCATCCATTTTGCCGCTCCACGATCCGACGGACGAGATAGAGCCCGAGTCCGGCGCCCGGGTAGCGCCGTCGGTCGCCGGACTCGCCCTGCCAGAACCGTTCGAACGCACGCTCCACATGCTCGGGTCGGATTCCGACGCCCCGGTCGCTGACCCGGAACGCCACCGTGCGCCGGTCGGCGTCGGCGCGCAGCTCCACCGGGGAATCGGCGGGCGAGTACTTGTCGGAGTTGGTGGCCAGTTCGGTCAGCACGGTGGCCAGGCTGGCCCGGTCGCCGAGCGCCTTGGGCAGGTCCGCCGGCAGCGCGAGGACCAACCGGCGGCGCAGGTGCGCGGGCAGGTCGGCGACCGCCGCCCGCAGTGCCTCGACCAGGTCGAAGGGTACGGGCGGAGCGCCACCGACCGGGCCGGCGTCGGTTGCCGCCGAGAGCAGCCGGTCGACCAGGCGGGCGAGTTCGCCGGCCCGTTGACCGATCACCCGGGCGGCCTGGCGCCGGTCGGGTTCGGACAGCGAGTCCCAGTGGTCGGTGAGGGTGTCGGCGTACCCCTTGATCACCGTCACCGGGGTACGGAGTTCGTGGCTGGTGACCGCGACGAAGAGGTCGGTCTCCTGGTCGACCCGGAACTGGTCGGTGATGTCGCGGAAGGTGACCACGCGGAGCGCGATCGCGCCGGGCAGCTCGCCCGAGGTGATCTTGATCCAGCGCCCGTCCGGCAGCCGGTGGTCGAGCACCTGGCCGGGCGGCGGCAGCGGGATCGGTAGCGGCCGGTTGAGCACCTGGTCGGCGCCGCGACCGGTGATCTGGGTCGCGGCCGGGTTCCAGAGCCGGACCAGACCGTCCCGATCGGTGACGGCCAGCCCGTCGGCGAGCGCGGCGAGAACCGCCGCGTCCCCGTGGATCGGCAGGCCGGTCTGGTCGCCGTACATGTGCGCGACGCAGGAGGCGACGTAGGTCAGCAGGGCGCGGTGTTCGGCCGTGCAGTTGTCCTCGCCGCCGTCCGGGTAGAACGCGTGCAGGCTGCCGATCATCACGCCGCCGATCTCGGCCCGGGCGACCGCCATCCGCCGCAGGTCGGAGCCGTCGGGCTGGCGGGCGAGCTCCCAGGAGAGCGCGTCGACCCGCATCTCCTGCACCCGGGCGCCGGTACGCAGCCGTCCGGTGGCCGGGTCGTCCAGCGGCACCGCCCGACCGAGCGCCCACTCGGCGCTTCCGGAGGCGGCGATGATCCTGCCCCGGGCCGGGCCGTACTCGACGAAGGCCATGCCGGCCGCGCCGAGCGACCGCTGGGATACCCGGAGCAGGTGGCTGAGGACCGGCAGCGCGGCATCGCCCGAGTTGATCATTTCGATGATCACGGTGTGGCCGGCGATGAGGGCGGGGTAATCGGGACGCTCCGGCATGACCCGAGTCTGCCTCCTCGCATCGGCTTTGGGCAGTACCGGGTCCCCGCGCCGAGGGGGGTGCGTTCAGCGACCCAGTCGGTCCAGGATCAGCGCCGGACGATCGGTGATGACGCCGTCCACCCCGGCCTCCAGCAGCAGGTCGAGATCGGCCGGCTCGTTGACGGTCCAGACGTAGACCCGGTTACCGGCCTCGCGCAGCGCCGGCACCAGCCTCGGACGTGCCCGGACCAGCCCGATGCCGGGCCCGGCGATCTGGGTGCCGAAGGGCAACCGGCCCGCCCGCAGCCAGGGCGGCAGCACCTCCAGCAGCAGCACCGTGGGCAGTTGCGGGGCCAGATCACGGATTCGGCGTACGGCCAGTGTGGAGAAGGACATCACGGTCACCCGGACCAGGTCGTCCGGTCCACGTTCGGCCAGTCCGTGTTGGCGGAGCAACTCGACCAGGCGGCGCTCGACGTCGGCCCCGTACCGGGTCGGGTGTTTTGTTTCGATCAGCAGTTCGACCGGGCGGCCGGCGGCGCGGACCGCGCGCAACAGCCCGTCGAGGGTGAGCAGCCGGGTCCGGTTCGGGTCGGCCGGTACGTCGGTCGGCAGGTCCTCGCCGGCCGAGGCGCTGTGCCAGGAGCCGAAGTCGAGTTGGTCCAGCTCGGCCAGGGTACGGGCGCTCACCCGTCCCCGGCCGTTGCTGGTGCGGTCCAGCCGCCGGTCGTGCACGCAGACCAGGTGCCCGTCGCGGGTCAGCCGGACGTCGCACTCCAGTCCGTCAGCACCCTCGTCGAGCGCGCGCAGGTACGCGGCGAGGGTGTGTTCCGGCAACGCGGCCGAGGAGCCGCGATGTGCGAAGACCAGGGGTGCGGTCATCTCAGATCACGCGGGCCGGCTGCCCGTTCTCGCTCTCCAGGGGACGACCGGCCGCCGCCCAGTCCTGCATCCCGCCGTCCAGGTTGCGTACGTTGTCCCAGCCGTTGCCGAGCAGGTAGGAGACCACCTGGCCGGAGCGTCCGCCGGAGCGGCAGACGACGACCACGTCCTGGTCGGTGGGGAGTTCGGCGAGGCGGGCCGGCACCTCCATCATCGGCAGGTGATGGGCGCCGGGGGCGTGGCCGGCCTCCCACTCGTCGGGCTCGCGCACGTCGAGCAGGTACACGTCGTCGCCGACCTCGGTCGCGGAGACCGCGGGCACTCTTGATCCGTTCACGGCAACCAGCCTAGAGCCCCGCCTGCGGTCCGGCGAAGTTGGGCGCTGTAGGCCTTATAGGGTGTTGACCCATTTTGGGTTAGCTTGCACCCAATTATCCATGTCGGGGCTGCGGAGCGACTGGAACAGGCCGGTCGCGCCCTCGTCGAGCACCACGTACGAGGTCTCGCCGATCATCTCCGACCGCGACGGCACCTGGATCCCCTTCATCCCGTCCGAGCGCAGCCCGCGCAGGGAGAAGAGCAGGTCCTCGGTTGGCATGCCGTTGGTGTCGACGGTGAACGAGGCTCCCACCGCCCGGATCACCTGGTCGAGTTTGATGGGGTTTGTCCGCAGGTCGCCCGCGCTGGCCTTGTCCATGATCGCCCGAAGCAACTGCTGTTGGTGCCGCTGCCGGTCGAAGTCGCCGCCGGGCAGGTCATAGCGCTGCCGGGCGAAGTCCAACGCGCGGGCGCCGTCCATCTCCTGACATCCGGGGGTGAAGACGTTGTTGGTGTGGATCGACCGGACCTGGGTGTCGACGCACATGCGTACGCCGCCGAGCAGGTCGATCACCTTGCGGAACCCGGAGAAGTCGATCAACGCGGCGCCGTCGAACCGCAGACCGGTGACCTGGGTCAGGGTCGCGGAGAGCAGGCGCGCGCCGGGCTGTCCGCCCCCGCCGAAGTGGAACGCGGAGTTGATCTTGTCGGAGCCCCCGCCGTACGCGTTCGAGGGCGAGGGTGGGATCTCCACCAGCAGGTCCCGGGGTACGGAGATCAGGTAGGCCCGGTCCAACCCGACCGGTATGTGGGCGATCAGGATGGTGTCCGCCCGCTGGTCCGACTGTTCGGCGGCGTTTCGCCGGTCCGAACCGACCAGGAGATAGTTGAGCGGACCGTTGGTCGAGGGGCGGTCCCGCCGCGACCCCGGGTCGAGGAGCAGCTCCTTGGCCACGCTGTGGTCGTACCGCTTGGTCACGCCCTGGAGCCCGAGACCGGCGGCCAGGGCGATCAGTACCAGGGCGATCCCGACACCGAGCAGGATTTTCGGCCATCGGGCACCACGGCGTACGGGCTTCGACCGGCCGACGGCCGAATCCGACGGTGGATCGGTCTTGTTTGCCGAGCGTCCCGACTTGGCCGGGTTGACCCGCTTACTCCTGAACGTGGCAGCCTCCCAGACCCCTGCCGCGTGAGGATTTCCCACGTCCGGCCTGAATCCGGCCTACCCGTTCGGCGGCCTTTGTAGCGTTGCCCGGCCGTCTTGTTGCCCGCTCTGCCCACTTCGTGGTGGAGCTACTTCTGGTGGAGCTATTTCTTGGTGGAGACCACGCTCGGGTTCGCCGCGACGAACTCGGCGAGCCGGTCCTCCTTGACCGCCTTGAACATCTCCAGGCTGATCGGCTTGAGCTGCTCGCGCTCCTCCGCGCCCTCCGTGGTGGAGTTGAAGGAGCCGTCGTTGGTGCGGAGCATCACCATGTCGTTGGCGGCGACGCCGCGCAGCGTGAAGACGAAGTCCGGCACGTTTGCCGAGCCGGTGTCCAGGACGAGCGTCTCGCCGGCCGCCTTCATCAGGCTGTTGAGCTTGAGCGGGTTGGTGGCCGCCCCGTCCTGCATCGCCTTCTTCGCCATCGCCTTGATGAGCTGCTGCTGGTGCTGCTGCCGGTCGTAGTCGCCGTTCTTCAGGCCGTAGCGCTGGCGGGAGTAGTCCAGCGCCTCCCAGCCCTCCATCTCCTTGCAGCCGACCTTGTGCACCACCGGCTTCATCGGCTTGCCGGTCTTTTTGGCGTCCGCGTTCCACATCGGCTTACCGTCGACCAGCTTCATGTGGTACGACTCGACCTGCTGGTCCACGCAGAGGCGCACCGAACCGAGCGCGTCGATGACCTTACGGAAGCCGCCGAAGTCGATGATCGCGGCGCCGTCGAAGCTGATCCCGGTGAGCTTCTTGATCGTGGCCGCCATCTGCTGCGCGCCGCCGGCCCAGCCGCCCCCGTTGCGGGCCCCGATCTCGAACGCGCTGTTGATTTTGGCCGTGCCACCGTTCCAGTTCGCCCGCTTGTTCGCCGGCACCTGGACCTCGGTGTCCCGGGGCAGCGAGACCAGGTACGCCTGGTCGTGGCTGGCCGGAATGTGCAGCACGATGATGGTGTCCGCGCGGACGTCCTCCGGGTCCCACGACCCACGGACGTCGACCCCGAGCAGGAGCATGTCGATCGGACCCTTGAGGTCCTTGCCGCCCTCGGCCTCCGTCTTGCCCGCCCCGCCGAGCAGGTTCTCCTGCTCGATGCTGCTGGTGGCCTGGCTGATCAGGGCCTTGCTGCCGACGATCGCGACGCCGCTGCTCACCATCAGCACGGCACCCATGATCAGGGTGAGTCGGGCCCAGAGTGGGTCCTTGCGCCGGGCGCGCTTGCCGGTGCCGCCGGTCTTGCTGGCGGAACCGTAGGTGTTCTCGCTGCGGGTCGGCGTCACGGTCGGGTCCGACGACGGGGGACGTCGGCGGGTCTGAACCGGCATTCTCGCTCCAGGGCGCGGATCGACGGGGGCGAGCCAACTGTACGGAAACAATTGGGATCTGGCGAGCTTTGCACGTTTCAAGCATGTGTCGTGTCAGCGATCGCGCTACTGACCCGGGGTCCTGATCGGACGACGACAACGATTGCACCGCCGTCGACCACCTGCGCGAAACAATGCGTGGTGGGACGGTAACGGCGCTGCTCACCGTCCGGGTTGGTCAACTCACTCTCGGATCGGGGCCGACCGCCGGGGCGTGGATTCCGGCCTGGTCGGAGTGCTGTGGTCACAATGGGTATTGGAGTGAGTCGATACCCGTGGTAATTGTCAACGGTCGGGCCATTGGCGCCGACTGCGCCATCAGTTGGCCGGCGGGCTGGCCGGCTTCTCTGTCGTCGCGGCCCAGTCGGCCATCTTGTCCGCCGCCATCGCCTGGTACATCGCCAGCGCCTTCTCCCGGTCCGAAACCACCACCGATTCCCCGTTGATGGTGTCGCTGCCCAGGTGCGGGCTGGTGAAGAACTTCAGGTTCTCGCCGCGCAGGTTGCGGAACTCGACCGCCATGTCCACCAGGGAGAAACCCTCGTCCACCGTGACGGCGGCGGTGACGGACTTGAGGAAGGAGTTCAGTTTCGCCGGGTTGGTCAGGGTCCCCGAGCTGACCGCCTTGTCCATCAACGCCCGCAGGAACTCCTGCTGGTGGCGCATGCGCGCGAAGTCGCCGTCGGGGAACTGCTTGCGCTGCCGGATCCAGTCGAGCGCCTCGGTGCCGTTCATGTGGTTGACGCCCTTGTTGAACTTGCGGAACGGCTTGTGGATGGAGGTGATGCTCCGCTCGACGGTCAGGTCGACCCCGCCCAGTGCGTCGGTGACCTCCTTGAAGCCGCCGAAGTCGATGGCCATCACATGGTCGATCCGTACGTCGGTGGCGCACTCGACGGTGCGTACGGCCAGCGGCAGGCCGCCGAACGCGAACGCGCCGTTGATTTTTCCGCGCTCGCCGCTGGCGCAGTCCGCCCCGGCCCCGTCCGGGATCGGCACGTAGAGGTCACGCGGGAGGGAGACGAGGTACGCCTCCTTGTGGTCGGCCGGAATGTGCATCACGATGATCGTGTCCGCCCGCCACTGGCTCGACCGGTCCACCGGCGCGTCCGGGTCCCGTGAGTCGCTGCCGACCAGCAGGATGTTCAGCGCGCCGCTGACCGACTTCGGCCGGTCGCCGGTGAGCTGGGAGAACGGGTCGGTACGGGCCAGATCGTCATCGAGCCCGCGGACGTACAGCCAGGCGCCGCCGGCGGCGACCAGTCCCAGGACGAGCAGCGCCGCGCCGGCCACCAGCGCGATCCGGCCCCAGCGTGGCCGGGGACCCTGGCGCGACGGGCCGCCGGGCGTACCGGGACCACCCGGGCCACCGGGACCACCCGGTCCGGCCGGGCTGCCGTACCTGCGGGTCTGGCCGGGGGCCGCGCTGCCCCGGGCCGGGCGGAAGCCGGCGGAGTCGGAGCCCGGCACGGTGGCACGTCCGGAGCTGCCGCCGCTCGATCTGGGATAGACGTTGGCGGACGAGGGGCCGGTGGACGCACTGGCTGACATGTGCCCCAGGGTACGTAGCCGAGCCAAGGGTCGCCCGTCAGCAACCGCCGAAACGGCGTAATTCGCCCCGAATTACCGTACGACGCGGCGGATCAGCCGAGGCGGTGGCCGAAGTGCTCGATCGTGCGGCGGAGCCCCTCCTCCGGGGCGACCGAGGGCGTGTAGCCGAGCCGGTCGTGCGCCAGGGTGAGGTCGGGCCGGCGCATCTCCGGATCGTCCGCCGTCCGGTCGACATAGGTGACCGAGGACTTGCTGCCGGTCAGCGACACGATCAGTTCGGCCAGCTCCCGCATCGAAACCTCGTGCTCGGTGCCGCAGTTGATCGGACCGGTCTCGGTCGAGTCGAGCAGCAGCAGGATGCCCCGGACCAGGTCGTCCACGTAACAGATCGAACGGGTCTGGGCGCCGGTGCCGTGTACGGTGATCGGCTCGCCGCGCAGCGCCTGGGTGATGAAGGTGGGGATGGCCCGACCGTCGTCCGGCCGCATCCGTGGCCCGTACGTGTTGAAGATCCGGACGATTCCCGCGTCCAGGCCGTGGAAGCGGTGGTACGCCATGGTGGCGGCCTCGGCGAAGCGCTTGGCCTCGTCGTAGACGCTGCGAATGCCGACCGGGTTGACGTTGCCCCAGTAGGACTCGGTCTGCGGGTGTTCCTTCGGGTCGCCGTACGCCTCGGAGGTCGAGGCCATGACGAACCGGGCCCGGTCCGCCACGGCCCGGTCGAGCAGGTGCAGGGTGGCGATCGAGCCGACCCGCAGGATCTCGATCGGCAGCGAGGCGAAGTCGGTCGGACTCGCCGGGGAGGCGAGATGCATGATCGCGTCGAAACGCGCGGCGACGGCCGGGTGGTGCTCGGGCAGCCCCTCGGAGACGTCGGCCTCGACGAGGGTGAAGCGCGGGTGGTCGATCAGGTGGGCGACGTTCTCCTTCGACCCGGTGACAAAGTTGTCCACCGCCACCACCGTGCAGCCACGGGCGATCAGCGCGTCGACCAGGTGAGACGGGACGAAGCCGGCGCCTCCGGTGACGAGGATGCGGTGACCTTCTCCGAATCGCTGGGCTACCACCATGGTGCCAGCCTACCCAGTACGCCGATCTCCCAAGGGTGTTGGGTGGGCGGCGTTGTCCACTCCCGCCCCACTCGTACCGCCCGGTTGCCGACCCGTCGCACCGCGTGACCGAACTGGAGTGTCGGTGAGAAGCGATTCGGGGCCGGACGACCGCGCGGTCGTCCGGCCCCGATCGGGACACCGGTCGTACGTCAACCGAGCCGGGGTCAGTGCGCGCCGTGTCCGGTCAGCGCCCGTACCTCAAGCTCGGCGTACTTCTCCTCGTCGGTCTCCTTCGAGACGATCGTGCCGACCCAACCGGCCAGGAAGCCGAGCGGGATGGAGATGATGCCCGGGTTGGAGAGCGGGAACCACTGCCAGTCCTGGTCCGGGAACATCGAGGTCGGCGCCCCGGAGACCACCGGCGAGAAGAACACCAGCAGTACGGCGCTGAGCAGACCGCCGTAGATCGCCCAGACCGCACCGGAAGTGTTGAACCGCTTCCAGAACAGGCTGTACAGGATGGCCGGGAGGTTGCCGGAGGCGGCGACCGCGAAGGCCAACGCCACCAGGAACGCGACGTTCAGGTTCTGCGCGAAGATCGACAGCGCGATCGAGATCGCGCCGATCACGAACGCCGAGATCCGGGCGACCCGTACCTCCTGCCGCTCCGACGCCTCACCACGCTTGATCACGTTGGCGTAGAAGTCGTGCGCCAGGCTCGACGACGACGCCAGGGTGAGGCCGGCGACCACGGCCAGGATGGTGGCGAAGGCGACCGCGGCGATGATCGCGAGCAGGGTGGCCCCGCCCAGGTCGCCGCCGAGGAAGTCGGCGCCGAGGGCCTGCGCGAGCTGCGGCGCGGCGGTGTTGCCGGCCTTGTCCTGCGCGGTGATCGCCTCCCCGCCCACCAGGGCCGCCGCGCCGAAGCCAAGGGCCAGGGTGAACAGGTAGAAGGTGCCGATGATGCCGATCGCCCAGAGCACGCTCTTACGGGCCGCCTTGGCGGTCGGCACGGTGTAGAAACGGATCAGGATGTGCGGCAGACCGGCGGTGCCGAGCACCAGGGCGATGCCGAGCGAGAGCAGGTCGACCTTGTTGTAGAAGGTCTGGGTGGCGTTGCCGGCCACCTCGACGCCGTACCGCAGGCCGGGTTCGAGGAACGCGTCCCCCTTGCCGGAGGTCGCCGCCGCGTCGCCGAGCAGCGCGGAGAGGTTGAACTTGTAGTGCGCCAGCACCAGCAGGGTCATCACCAGCGCGCCGGTCATCAGCAGGAACGCCTTGACGATCTGGACGTACGTGGTGCCCTTCATGCCGCCCACGGTGACGTAGATGATCATGAGGGCGCCGACCAGGATGATGGTGGCGATCTTGGCGGCGTCGGCGTCCATGCCCAGGAACGTGGTCCCCGGCCGGATGCCCAGCAGGAGCGCGACCAGCGCGCCCGCGCCGACCATCTGGGCCAGCAGGTAGAAGATCGACACCGTGATGGTGGAGACCGCCGCCGCCGTCCGGACCGGCCGCTGCCGCATCCGGAACGCCAGCACGTCCGCCATCGTGTAACGGCCCGAGTTACGCAGCAGTTCGGCCACCAGGAGCAACGCCACCAGCCAGGCGACCAGGAAGCCGATCGAGTAGAGGAAGCCGTCGTAGCCGTACAGCGCGATGATGCCGGCGATGCCCAGGAACGAGGCGGCCGACATGTAGTCGCCGCCGATCGCCATGCCGTTCTGGAAGCCGGAGAACGAGCGGCCACCGGCGTAGAAGTCGGTGGCGGTCTTGGTCTGCCGGCTGGCCCAGATGGTGATGCCGAGGGTGGCCGCGACGAAGACCAGGAAGAGCGTGATGGTGAGCGTACGGGCGGTGCTGTCGGTGGGTGCCGCCGCGGCGAACAGGGCTTCCATCAGGACTCATCCCCCTTGTCGGTCCCGTTGTCCAGCTCCTCCCGGATGCGGTCGGCGACCGGGTCGAGCTTGCGGTCGGCGTACCGGGAGTAGAGCCACGCGATCACGAACGTGGAGACGAACTGGAGCAGCCCGAAGAGCAGGGCCACGTTGATGTTGCTGCCGAAGAGCTTGGTGCTCATGAAGCCGCGTGCGTACGCGGAGAGGATCACGTAGAGGGCGTACCAGAGGAAGAACGCCACCGTCATCGGGAAGACGAAGCTGCGCAGCGCCTTGCGGAGCCCGCTGAACTCGTCCGTTTGTTGTACTGCGACGTACCGATCCGGCGCGCTCGCCGGTGCGGGAGCATCCGTGGACATGGGGAGTCACCACCTTCGCAGGTGTGGGGGATTTCGCGCACCGTAAGGAGGCGGCCGACCTGCCGGGAAGCACCTGCGGTGGGGGCGGCGGTCGGCTGCGCCGAACGGGCTACTGGCTGCGCCCAGTGACCCCGGTCACGCCGCTGATCGGCGACGGTACGACTACCGGCCGCTCCGGTCTCAGTCGGTCAGCCCCCGGTAACGCCCCCGGTGGTACACCATCGGCACGCTCTCGCCGACCAGCTCGACCAGCTCGACGGTCGCCTCCACCAGCAGTGACCAGCCGTACTCCCGGGAGGCGTCGAGGCGGCAGCCGATCCAGGCCCCGGCGTCGGCGGGCACCGGCCCGTACCCGGTGTCGGTCCACTCGCCGGTGGCGAAGAGACCGCCGGGCGCGGGAAAGAGGCCGGCGAACCGGTCGGCGAGCTGTCGGTGTGCCGGGCCGAGAACGGCGACCGCGAACCGGCCGGTGGCCGACGCGGCCGTCCAGAAGTCCGACTCCTCGTCCACCAGGCCGAGCACCCGTCCCGGCTCGCCGTCGACAACCACGGTCGACGAGACGGTCAATCCCGCCGGTGCCGCGTGCCCGCCCCCGCCGGGCGCGCTCACGTTCCCACCGCCGGGCGTACGCATGCTCGCGCCGCCGGCCGTCCAGAGGGTGACCGGCGATGCCAGCCGGCCACGTACGCGGCGCAGCGGCGACCGGTCTGCGTCCGGGGTGGCGAACGGGTCGCTGTCGTGGATCCGGGCACCCGGTTCTGGATTCACGTGAAACACCCGCAGCCGGCCATGATGATCTCGATTCCGCTCACCGGCCCATTGTCGCCGGTCAGCGGCGCGGGGTGATCGCGACCAGCAGTTCGGGCATCCGCCGGTCCAGCACGTCGCCGGCCAGGCGGATGCCGAGCGCCAGCGCGCCGAGGCCGTACCCCAGTCCGGCGGGGAGCGCCAGCCAGAGCCAGACGTCGCCGAGCAACGCGGTGGCGACCACCATCGGCAGCGCCAGCACCGAACCGATCACCATCGCCAACAGCACCTGTACGCTCTTCGCCACCCCGGCGCCACTGTTCATGGCAAACGGGTTGGTGCTCTCCGGCAGCGCGTACGGGCTGAGGATCGAGACGTACAGGGTGACCGCCAGCCCGCTGCCGTACGCGGCGAAGAGCGACCCGGCGAGCACTCCGATCCAGCCCGGCTCACGGCGGAAGAACGCCAGGATCACCGCGATCACCACCAGCAGCGGGACGACGTAGAGCGAGAACGCCACCACCCGGGCCCGCAGCTCCTGCCGACCGGGCACCCCGGCGATCACGTTCGCCGCGTACGCGCTGCCGTCCCAGCCGAACTGGTTCGCCGGGGTGATCGCCGCGACCACGCCGACAAAGATCATTGACAGGCTCACCACCACCGGGGACGCGGTCAGACCGCTGGTGTCGGAGGTCAGCCCCTCGCTGCCCAGGTTCACCGTGACCGGCACGAAGATGCCGACCACCGAGAAGGTGATCAGGCTGGCCCGTCGCCGGGTGTCCCGCCACCAGTAACGGGCCTCCCGGGCGACCAGCGCGCCGTACCGGTCGCGCGGCAGCCAGCCGAGCACCCGGGGGAAGAGCTGGGCACTGGTCGACGTGGCCCGCGCCGAGGGCCCCCGCGCCTGCGCCGTCTGATCGGCGTTGGCCGTGCCGAGCATCGCCGACTCCAGCGAGGCCGACCACCAGCGCAGCAGCGCCGCGATGGTGACGGCGGTGATCAGGAGCTTGACCGGGACCGCCCAGGCCCGGCCCTCGGCCACGTCCAGACCGATCGTGTACGGCGCCGCGACCGGGGTCCAGCTCAACACCCGGGCGATCCCGGCGAGTTGGTCCCAGTCCGCCCGTCCGACCCCGCTCAGCACCGCCACCTGGAGTGGGCCGAGCAGGGCGGCGCAGACCGCGAGCAGGATCGCGGCCAGGTCGCGGACCTTGCGGGACCGGAGCATGTTGGCAAAAGCGCTGGTCACCGCCCGGCTCGCGGTGACGCAGAGCAGCAGGCCGGCGACGATCCCCAGCGCGGCCACGACCGCCGCACCCCAACCGCCCAGCGCCCAGCCGCTGAGCACCAGGCCGGCGGTGGCGAGCAGGGCGGCGCCCGCCGGCACCCCGACCAGCGCGGCGGCGAGCAGCCCGCTGAGCAGGGTGCGCCGGGAGAGCGGGAGCAGGGCGAACCGGGCCGGGTCCAGCGTCTCGTCCACCCCGAAGAAGATCAGCGGCAACAGCAGCCACCCCACCACCAGCAGCGCGCCGCCGAAGGCACCGGCGATGCCGGCCATCTCCCGGCTGCCCACCAGGCCGGGCAGGGCGAGCAGGGTGAAGCCCGAGGCGGCGAACCATCCTCCGATCAGGACGCCGCTGACGAAGAGCGCGATCCGCCAGCCCTGGCCCCGGAAACTGTTCGCCATCATGCGCAGCTTGAGCCGGACGAAGTGCCGGGGCGAGACGGGATGGATGCCGGTGACCGCGCCCTGCGGGCTCAGAGCCACGCCAGTTCCTCCCCGGTGGCCGTACGACCACCGACCACCTCGACGAAGACCTCCTCCAGCGAGCGGTCGCCGCGCACCTGGGCGAGGGTGCCGACCCGTTTTATGGTGCCCTCGGCGAGGATCGCGACGTGGCTGCAGAGCCGCTCGACCACCTCCATCACGTGACTGGAGAAGACGACGGTGCCGCCACCGGCGACGTACCGCTGGAGGATGTCCCGGATCAGCGCGGCGGAGACCGGGTCGACCGCCTCGAACGGCTCGTCGAGGACGAGCAGGCGTGGCCCGTGCAGCAACGCGCAGGCCAGGCCGATCTTCTTCTTCATCCCGGCGGAGTAGTCCACCACCAGGGTCCGGCCCGCGTCCGCCAGCGCCAGTACGTCCAGCAACTCGCCCGCGCGTTGGTCCACCACCGTCCGCTCCATGCCCCGGAGCAGCCCGTGGTACGCCAGCAACTCGGCCCCGCTGAGCCGGTCGAACAGGCGTACCCCGTCGGGCAGCACACCGAGCAGTTGCTTGGCGCGTACCGGGTCGGACCAGACATCGTGGCCGAGCACCCAGGCCCCGCCCGTGTCGGGTCGGAGCAGGCCGACCGCCATCGACAACGTGGTGGTCTTCCCGGCGCCGTTCGGCCCGAGCAGGCCGTAGAACGAACCCGCCGGCACTTCGAGATCCACCCTGGCCACGGCGACTTTGGCATCGAACCGCTTGCCCAGCCCGCGCAGCGCGAGAGCGGCATGCTCAGCCCCGATCATCCCTTGACGGTAGTCGCTCGGAGCGCCGAATCGTGCCCGTGCCGTGCCGATCTGTCACTGTGCCCGTACGGAATCTCGGTTGCCTCGGTGGTCCGGTCGATCAGCGGCTCCGGAGGACAAAACGCTCGTACGGTCGTGGCGACCGACGGCTGTCAGCTCACCGGCCTGGCCCTGACTGACGGTCGAAGGCGCTGAGCAGGTACGTGAGGCTCCGGTAGCCCCGCGAGGAGAGCTGCCACGGCACCACGGCGGTGAGGTAGACCCAGGGCACGTCGGTGAGGTGGGGCCCGATCGTCCGGAACTGTTCGGCTGCCGTGGCGTGCTCGCCGGCCAGGACCAGGGCCGTGGCGAACTCGTTGTGCACCCGTGCCCAGCCGGGACGCCGCTGGTAGTCCGGGTGCCGCACGCTGCGGTCGAGCGCCTCGCGCAGTTCGTCCCGGACCTTCGGGGTGCGGAAGTGGCGGGTGTTGAGGCGGAAGTCGAGCCGCCCGGTGCGACCGGAGGTGCGCAACCAGTATTCGAGGTGCGCCATCGCGACCAGGCTGCCCAGCGGGCTGCCGGCGGGTGCCCGGTTCATCGACTCGCGGGCGAACGCGTACATGGCCTCGTGCGAGCCGCTCCACTTGACGCAGAGCTGTTGGAGTAGCTGCTGGTGTGCCCGCAGGTGGCCCGGGTGGCGGGAGACGACCTCGTCGAAGCGTCGGCGGGTCTCGGCCACGCCGAACTGCAGCCCACGGCTGGTGATCATCATCGTGTACCAGGCGGTGACGTTGTCCGGGTCCTTGAGGACCACCTGGTCGAGTGCCTCCTCGGCGATCTGGAGGCGCTCGAAGAACTTCCTCCAGCCCTCCCTGGTGACATGTTCGGCACCCGCGCTGCTCCTGGCTTTCCAGGCGAGGATGGTCATCCGGTAGCCGTAGAGCAGCAGCGCCGTCGCGTCGTACGGCTCGTCGCGGATCACGGCCGTGAGCCACTTCTCCACGCCCGGTACGACGCCGACCACGTGCGTGTAGAACGACCTGTCGTCGGGGTCGGTGATCCCGTCGAACATCTCCCGTACCGCCGGCCAGTCACGGCGGGCGGCGGCTGCCGACAGGCGGCGCGCGACCGGGTCACCCTCGCCGGGATCGACGTGGACGCCGAGCGCCCGTCGTAGCAGTGCCGACACGCGAACTCCCTGCGGGCGGTGTGGGTGGAGGGTGCGGTGCGAGCCGAGGTTATTGCAGGACCGGGCGTTTTTGATCATGAGTCGGTCCGGGTGATACCTAGATCACTACGAGCCGGTCGTCGGCTACAGGCGCAGTGCCTCGGGGGCGTGCAGGCGGAGCATGGTGGCGCCGACGTCGACCGGGGCCCGGCGACGGGTCGCCATCGAGACCGCGACCATGACGGTGAAGGCCAGCGGCACGGTCCACGCGGCCGGCTGGGCGATCAGGGTCGCCGGCCACCCGGCGAGCGGCGGCCCGACCACGGTGACCAGGACCGCCAGGATCGAGGCTCCGCCGCCGGCCAGGATGCCCGCCGCCGCGCCGAGGTCGGTCAGTCCCCGCCACCAGATGCCGAGCACCAGCAGCGGGCAGAAGCTCGACGCGGCGACCGCGAACGCCAGCCCCACCACCTGCGACACGTCGAGTCCCGAGACGTTCAGCGCCAGCACCAG
Source organism: Micromonospora sp. NPDC050397 (assembly GCF_044901685.1). Lineage (NCBI taxonomy): Bacteria > Bacillati > Actinomycetota > Actinomycetes > Micromonosporales > Micromonosporaceae > Micromonospora > Micromonospora sp. NPDC050397. The sequence continues at coordinate 72,607 of NZ_JBJDPS010000005.1, read as the reverse complement.
TGGCACCACCCCGGCGACCAGGGTGGCCAGCCGGAAGTCGCGTACCGAGCCCCGGCCGAGCACGTCGGTGGAGATCACCCCGGCGACACTGGTGAGCAGGCCGGACGAGGTGGAGAGGAACGCCGCGAAGGCGCCCGCCGCGACCAGTGCGGCGAGCAGTTGACCGGTCAGGCCGCCCCCGAGCGCGGCGCTGGGAAGGAGCACCACCACCGCGTCGGTCTGCCCGGTCAGCAGCAACTGCGGGGTGTAGACCCGACCGAGCACGCCGTACAGGGTGGGGAGCAGGTAGAACATGCCGACCAGGGCGAGGACCACGAGGGTGGTCCGGCGGGCGGCGGCGCCGTCGGGGTTGGTGTAGAACCGCACGAGTACGTGCGGCAGTCCCATCGTGCCGAGAAAGGTCGCCAGGATCAGCGAGTACGTCGCGAACAGGTCCCGGTCCTGACTCCCCGCCGCACTCGGCAGCAGCCAGTCCGGCCCGTCGGTGATCACCCCGGACACCCGTGGCACCGGGTCACCGGCGGCGAAGGTCAGCTCGTCGCCGGGGCGTACCGCCCGGGTCTCGCCGTCGGGCAGGGTGAGGGTCGCCGGCTCCTCGACCACGACGGTGATCGCGGTCCGGAACGTCGGCCCGTCCGGCGGCGTGACCGCCGGACGGCCGTCCGACTGCCACTGCAACGCCAGGAAGATCACCGGTACGGCCAGCGCGGTCAGCTTCAGCCAGTACTGGAACGCCTGCACGAAGGTGACCGCGCGCATCCCGCCGAGCGCCACGTTTGTCGTCACCACCGCCCCCACCAGCAGCGCACCGAGTTCGTACGGGCCGCCGGCCACCGTGGTCAGGGTCAGCCCGGCGCCCTGGAACTGCGGCACCAGGTAGAGCCAGCCGATGAAGATCACGAAGAGGGTGGCGAGCTTGCGCAGCCAGCGCGAGCCGAGCCGGACCTCGCAGAAGTCGGGCAGGGTGAACGCGCCGGACCGGCGCAGCGGGGCGGCCACGAAGAGCAGCAGGGCCAGGTAACCGGCGGCAAAACCGACCGGGTACCAGAGCACGTCCACGCCGTACTTCAGGATCAGCCCGGCGATGCCGAGGAAGGAGGCCGCCGACAGGTACTCGCCGCCGATCGCCGCCGCGTTCCAGTTCGGGCTGACCGTACGCGACGCGACCAGGAAGTCCGAGGTGGTCCGGGCCAGCTTCAGCCCGTAGAACCCGATCGCGACCGTGATCAGGGTGACCGCGACGATCGCCGGGACCAGGTACGGATTCTCCACTCAGCGCTCCGGTCGCTGGATCAGGTCGGTGAAGTCCTGCTCGTTACGCTCGGCCAACCGCACGTACGCCCAGCCGACCGCGACCAGGAACGGGAACGCGCCGACCCCGAGCAGCAACCAGGGCAGGTTCACCCCGAACAGCTTCACCTCACCGGCGGCCGGGGCGATCGCGAACATCAACGGCAGGCCGCCGAGTCCGATCGCCACCACCAGGGACAGTCGCAGGGCGAGCGCGAGCTGTGCGCGTACGAGTCCGCGTACCAGCGCCTCGCCGACCCGGGTCTGCTGGGTCAGCTCGGTCCGGGTCCGTTCCGGACCCGGACCACGCCGGGACACCTCGGCCAGCACGATCCGGGACCGCCGTGCACCCAGCGGTGCCGCCGGATCGGGGGACGGATCGACGAAAGCGGCCACACCCGGCAGTCTCACTCCCCGCCGCCGATTGTCAAGTGCGGGGTAAGGAAGGGCCCCTAGTTATCGCATTCGGTTGTACTAGGGGCCCTTCCTAACCTTTCAGCGTGAGGTGGGGCAGGTTCCGTAGTGCTGGCCGGGGCCGGTGACCGGGTCGTCCAGGAGCAGTTGCCAGGCGGTGTAGCGGCCCAGGTTGGCACCACGCCAGTCGTCGGGATGGTCGGAGAGGTGCTGGGCAATCTCCCGGAGCGCGCAGTCGCGCTGCGGGTCGGGCAGCCGGTCGAGCGCGGGTACGGCGTCGGCGGAGAGCCCAGAGACGTACCCGAGGTCCAGTCTCTCGGTCTGGAAGAACCGGTCCACGTTCCGGTCGGCGATCAACCGGTCCGGGTTCGCCACGGCCAGCCCGAGCAGGGCGAGCACCGCCGCACCCAGCACCAGTCGGGGCAGCCAGGTCGCCCGCAGCCGTACGCCGGCCACCAGGATCAGTACGAACACCGCCCCCAGCCACAGTTCACAGACGGCAACCAGCAGTCGGAGCCGGGTGGCGCCGTACGCCTGGGTGTAGATGTTCATGCGGTAGAGCGCGGAGGCGACCACCACCAGGCTGAACAGGGCGAGTGCGCCGAGCAGGAGCTGGACCAGCAGCCGTTGCGCGGGAGTGTCGCGGGGTGCCCACCGGGCCGCGCCGCCGATCACCAGCAGGGTGAGCAGGGTGACCGCGAGCAGTTGCCAGAAGCCGCTGCGCGCGTGCTCGGCATAGGTGAGCCCGGCGGTCTCCAGGACGTGCTCCGAGCCGCCGAACAGGGTGGTGAGCTGCACCAGCACGAACGCGGCGAAGAGCAGGTCGAGCAGGGCCACCGGCACCGCCCATTCCATCCGCCGCAACCGGTGTCGGGAAGCCCGCTCCAGACCGCTCAGGTCCGGCGGTGAACTCAGGACGTACGCCGCTCCGAGCAGTCCCGCCCCGACCGTGCCCCCGACGAAGATCCAGCGGAACACCGTGGCCACCGACAGTTCGGGCAGGAGCGCGTCGAGCAGGTTGGCGAAGACCGCGTCCGCCGAGGCGAACAGCGCGCCGAAGACGACCAGCAGCGCGATCGAGACGGCCGCGGTGGCGAGGCCCCGGCCGAACCCCGTCTGCCCCGTCCGATCGGCCTGCCGAATCCCGCTGGCCGCCCAGCGCCGGGACCGGAAGACCGCGGCGGGCGCGAGCAGGACGGAGAAGAAGATGCCGGGCAGGCTCTTTCCGCTGAACGCCGTGAGGCATCCGGTCACCGCCGCCGCGAGCAGGCAGAGCGTGAAGAGCCAGCCGGCGGCCCGGAACGTGCCGACGCTGACCAGCGCCACCGTCGCCGCCGCCCAGAGCACCCGGTCGAGACCGGGTCGGGCTTGGGGCAGCCGTACGGGTTCGAGCGCTCCGGTACGGTCCGGCGCCCCCGTGGCGCCGGACCGTACCTGGTCTTTGCCAGTGGCTGTCCCCGGATCCGGGTTGCCGCTGCCGGCTGGGCGGCCGGTGGTCGGTCCGGCGTCGGAGGTGTCCACGCTCGCCGCAACGTCGGCGACCTGCCGGTCGTCGGCCGTCGGCTTGCTGGCCGTTGTCGGGTTGCTCGCCGTTGTGACGGTGCTGGCCGTTGTCGGGTCGCTCGCCGTTGTGACGGTGCTCGCCGTTGCCGGGTCGCTCGCTGTTGTCGGGGTGCTGGCGGTCGACCGGGTACCGGTCCGCCAGCGGATCGCCGTGCCGAGTGCCGCTGTGCCGGCGACGGTGCTGACCAGCCAGCCGACGCCGCCCCGGTCCAACGGAATGCTGGCGGCGGCGATCACCGCCGCGACGGCGATCAGGGTGAGCACCACCGGTGACGCGCCGGCCGCTGGTCCGGGCCAGCGTCGCCGCCATATCGACGGCGGCGCGGGTGCGAGCGGCGGCCGGGCCGGCATCGTCCATTGTGTCGGCACCGCTGACGGTTGCCGCGCGAGCGGTGGACGCCCTGCCGGCCCCGCCGCCGACGGTGCCGCAGCGGCCGACGGTGAAGTAGCCGCCGCTGCCGCCGCCACTGACGGTGCAGATGCTGGCGCTGGTGCTGGCGCTGGCGCTGGTGCTGGTGCTGGCGCCGGTGCCGCTGCCGGTGGCGCCGATGCCGGAGACGCTCCTCCCGATCCCGATCCCGATCCCGATGCCGGTGGGACCGTGGCGGCGGTTGCGGAGGCGGGCGGCGGGGTGGTGGCGGTTGCGGGAGCGGATGCCGGTACGGCCGTCGGCTCACTAACCGGCACCGGTGTGGTGCCGGAAGACAGGTCGGACGGTGGACGGGCGGTCATGCTTGCCTCCGATGGAAACACGGCGCTGACGGCCGTTGCGAGGTGACGACGAGCGCTGCCGGGTGCTGGCCGGGTGGCGGACCGAGGGCGGCGGGAGCGTTGTTGGTCGGCTCAGGCAGCCGTCGCCAACGCCACCCTGGGCAGCCCGAGTGGCAGGTCGACCCTGATCCGGCAACCGGTGGCCCGACGGCCGCCGCCGGTCGGTGCCGGATCGGCGACGGTGATGTTGCCGCCGTGCAACTCCACCACCCAGCGGGCGATCGCCAAGCCGAGTCCGGTGCCACCGTCACCGGCCCGCTCGCCACGGGTGAAGCGCTCGAAGACCCGGGACCGCTCGCTCACCGGTATCCCCTCGCCCTCGTCGGTCACCTCGACGGTGAGCCGATCGGCCCGCTGTTCGGCGATCACGAGTACATTGCCGCCCGCCGGACTGTGCCGGGCCGCGTTGTCGAGCAGGTTCGCGAAGACCTGGTGCAGCCGCCACGGGTCGGCCTTGATGTGTAGTGGCGCGGCCGGTTGACGTACCTGGAACTCGACCGTCCGGCCGGCGCCGCTCGCGCTGACGGCGGCCTGCCGTACCGCTTCGTCCAGGAAGTCCGCCACGTCGATGTCGACCCGGCGCAGCGGCACCACCCCGGCGTCCAGCCGGGAGAGGTCGAGCAGGTCGGCGACCAGGTGGCCGAGACGTTCGGTCTGGGCCAGGGCGGTGCGCAGGGTGGCCGGCTCCGGCTCGGCGATCCCGTCCACGATGTTTTCCAGTACGCCCTGGAGCGCGGTGATCGGCGTACGCAGCTCGTGCGAGACGTTCGCGATCAGCTCGCGCCGCTGCCGGTCCGCCTCGGCCAGCTCGGCCGCCATCTGGTTGAACGCGATCGCCAGCTCGCCGACCTCGTCCCGGGAGGTGGACCGGACCCGACGGGTGTAGTCGCCCCGGGCCATCGCCCGCGCCGCCGCCGTCATCTCGCGCAGCGGCGAGGTCATGCCGTGCGCGAGCACCTGCGAGGTGAGCAGGGCGAGGAAGATCGCGGTCACCGAGGTCCACGGCGGGATCCAGCCGATGCCGATCCAGAAGAAGGCCAGTCCGGACGCACCGGAGGCGACCAGCAGGATGCCGAGCTTGACCTTGATCGACCGGACCGGGTCCAGCGGGCGGGGCAGCAGGTCCAGTCCCCGGTTGATCCACGCCCAGATCGCCTCGTTCATGGCTGTACCTCCAGCGCGTAGCCGACGCCGTGCACGGTGCGGATCAGGTCGGCGCCGAGCTTACGGCGGAGGGCCTTGATGTGACTGTCCACCGTCCGGGTCCCGGACCCGTCGGCCCACCCCCAGACGTCGGTCAGCAGCCGCTCCCGGGGCAACACGGTCCGGGGTCGGCCGGCGAGGTGGACCAGCAGGTCGAACTCGGTGGGGGTGAGGTGCGCCTCGATCCCGGCCCGGCGGACCCGGCGCTCGGCCTGGTTGATCTCCAGGTCGCCGAACCGGAGGATCTGCTGCCCGATGCTCGCCGCTCGGTCCACCCGGCGCAGCAGCGCGTGCACCCGGGCGGCCAGTTCACGCAGCGAGAACGGCTTGGTGAGGTAGTCGTCGGCACCGACCGCCAGACCGACCAGCAGGTCGGTCTCGTCGTCGCGGGCGGTCAGCATGAGTACGGGCACCGGCCGGTCCGCCTGGATCCGTCGGCAGACCTCCAGCCCGTCGAAGCCCGGCAGCATCACGTCCAGCACCACCAGGTCCGGTGGGTTCAGCCGGACCGACTCGACCGCGCTCGGCCCGTCAGCCGCGAGGTCCACGGCGAAGCCTTCGGCCCTCAGCCGTGCCGCGACCGACTCGGCGATGGTCCGCTCGTCCTCGACCACCAGGACCCGACGTTCCTTCATGTCCTCCGACTCTAGGGACGCGGAATGGAGAGGGGTGGGGCAGGTTGTGAATAACCTGTGGAGAAAGAGCCGCCCCTGTGGATAACTCTCGGCACCCGAGGTGGGGCCGGCGGGTCAGCCGGTCGGGGCCAGCTCCAGACACCAGTCGTTGGAGCGGATCATGCTGCCGGGCGGGTACTCGAAGTCGACTTCGGCGACAAAGCGGAAGCCGAGCTTGCGGCAGATCGCGTTCGAGGCGCCGTTGACCACGGACGGGAAGGCGTGCAGGTGTGGATGGACGCCCGCCGCCCGCGCGCGGGAGACCGCAGCCCCGGCCGCCGCCGCGGCGACACCCCTGCCCTGGTACGCCGGCAGCACGCTCCAGCCCATCTCGTACACCGGCTCGTCCTGCCAGACCCGGGTCCAGTAGCCGACGCTGCCGACCGCCTCGGGCTCGGCGGGGCCACCGTCCGCCGCCGGCAGCAGGACGATCCGGAACATCTGCCCGCTTCCCGTACCGCCGATGTCGACGTAGCGCCGGTGCCGGGCGAGCACCTTCTCCTCGCTCTCGGTCCCGCCCAGGTGCGCCTTCATCGCCGGTACGTTGATCCGGCGCAGCAGGTCGAGGTCCCCCTCCGACCAGGGCTCGATCCGTACCCGCCCGCCAACCTCCACGGAAACCCGTCCTAACGGTTCCAGTCCTGTTTTGCCGCGCGGACCAGCTTGTCCTTCAGCTCCCTGGTGTGCCGGCGGCTGACCGGCAACTCCGTGCCGTCGACCACCACCACGTACCCGGAGTTTGCCAGCCGGAGTTCGGCGATGAGGCGCAGTTGCACCAGGTACGAGCGGTGGATCCGGACGAATCCGGCGTCCGCCCAGCGCTCGGCGAGGGTGGCCAGCGGGACCCGGACCAGGTGCGACGCGTCCGAGGTGTAGAGCCGGGCGTAGTCGCCCTGCGCCTCCACCCAGCGCACCGCCGAGCGGGGCAGCATCCGGGTCGTACCGGCCAGCTCGACCGGGATCGTCGGGTCCTCCTCGGCGCGGGCCAGCGCGGCGGGATGGGTCGGCACCACCCGGGCACCGATCACCCGGCGCAGCGACTCGGCCAGCCGTTCGGCCCGCACCGGTTTGCGTACGTAGTCGGTCACCCCGAGGTCGAACGCGTCCACCGCGCCGTCGTCGTACGCGGTGACAAAGACGATCGCGGGCGGGCGGGCGAACCGGCGCAGCACCCGGGCCAGCTCCATCCCGTCCAGGCCGGGCATCCGGATGTCGAGGAAGACCACGTCCACGTCGGCGTCCCGGAGCACACGCAGCGCCTCGGTGGCGTCGCTCGCGGTGTGCAGCCGGGCCACCCGGGGGTCGGCCCGCAGGTGGTACGCGAGTTCGTCCAGCGCCGGTGGCTCGTCGTCCACCGCCAACACCCGCAGGAAGCCGTTCACACCCCCTCCTCCCTCCAACCCGGTCACGTGCTCACCCGTACGTGCCGGTGGAACTTCGGCACCCGCATGCTCACCTTCGTACCCGATCCGAGCCCGGTCTCGACGACCAGGCCGAAGCCGTCCCCGAACGCCGACCGGAGTCGTTCATCCACATTGGATAGCCCGACGTGCTGTCCGGCGTCGTCCGAGCTGTCCCGTGCTGCCTCGGCGATCCCGGCGGCGAGCACCGCCGGGTCCATGCCGACCCCGTCGTCCTCCACCGTGATGTGGCACTCGGCACCGGCGTCACGGGCCTCGATGCTCACCATCCCCAGTCCCGGCTTACGGGACAGACCGTGCCGTACGGCGTTCTCCACCAGCGGTTGCAGGCAGAGGAACGGCAGGGTGACCGGCAGCACCTCGGGTGCGATCTGCAACCGCACCTGGAGCCGGTCACCGAACCGGGCCCGCTCGATGGTCAGGTAACGATCGATCGAGCGCAACTCCTCGGCCAGCGTGGTGAACTCGCCGTGCGCCCGGAACGAGTAGCGGGTGAACTCGGCGAACTCCAGGATCAGCTCCCGGGCACGCTCCGGGTCGGTACGGACGAACGAGCCGATCGCGGTCAACGCGTTGTAGATGAAGTGCGGGCTGATCTGCGCCCGCAGTGCGCGTACCTCCGCTCGGGCCAGCCGTTCCCGGGACGAGTCGAGCTCGGCGAGTGCGAGCTGGGCGCTCGCCCAGTGCGCGGTCTCCAACGTGGCCTGGACCAGACCCGGCGCCGGCTGGCCGTCCGCGATCGCCACCAGCACCCCGACGGCGTTCCCGTCCGAGCCGGTCAGCGGCGCGACCACCGCCCCCCGTACCGGGCAGTCGACCCGGTCGCACTGCAACTCGGACTCGCCGAGCACGGTCGACCGGTTCGCTCCGATCGCCCGTTCCGCCGCCGTGACGAACTGGGCGCCGTGGTGTCCGCCCCGACCGTCGATCGCCAGTACCTCGGTGTCGTCCACCAGCGCCAGACCGGCGGCGCCGACCAGGGCGCGCAGGTGCCGTACCGCCTTCGCCGCGCTCGCCGGCCCCAGACCGGCCCGCAGCGGCTCGGCCGCGAGCCCGGCAGTGTGCAGCACGTCGTACGTGGCCAGTTGGGTCGCGGTGGCGATACCGCGCCGGGCACGCAGTCGTACCACCGCGAACAGGGCGGCGCCGAGCGCGCTCACCAGCGCGACGATCGCGAGCACAGCAGAGAGGTTCGGCCCCACGTGGACAACCTACTGGCGCCGGCCGCCTCCGAGTTCCGCGCCCACCGCCCCGATCGATACACCCAGGGTATTGATTCGTACGGATTGATCATTGTTTGCGCAGCTCGCATGAGGTGCGCTGGGAAGCGGGTGAGTCAGCCGACGCCCGCGTCCCGGAACGCGAATCAGTGGGAGATCAAAAAATGGGTCAGCTCGACGGCAAGGTCGCGGTGGTGACGGGAGCGAGCAAGGGGATCGGATTCGCCTCCGCCCAGCGGTTCGCCGAGGAGGGTGCGTACGTCTATCTCATCGGACGGGGCAAGGAGGAACTGGACCGGGCGGTCACGGAGATCGGTGCGCACCGCGCCACCGGGGTACGGGGCGACGTCACGAACCTGGCCGACCTCGACCGCCTCTTCGCGACGGTCGCCGCCGACGAGCGCCGGATCGACGTGCTCTTCGCGAACGCGGGTCGCACCACCTTCAGCCCGCTGGCGGAGGTGACCGAGGAGCACTACGAGGAGAGCACCCGGATCAACGTACGCAGTTCGCTGTTCACCGTGCAGAAGGCCCTGCCGTTGCTGAACGACCAGGCGTCGGTCATCCTCGCCACCTCCACCACGGCCGGCCGGGGCACGGCCGGGGTCGGCGTCTACGCCGCGTCGAAGGCGGCGATCCGCTCGTTGACCCGGACCTGGGCCAACGAACTGAGGCACCGGGGCATCCGGGTCAACGCCATCGCACCGGGCGCGACCGAGACGCCGGCCCTGGTGGCCGCCACGCCGGAAGGTCTCACCCCGGAGGAGTTCCGGGCGATGGTGGCCGCGCCGGTGCCGCTCGGACGTACCTCCACGGCGGCCGAACAGGCTGCGGCGGCCCTCTTCCTCGCCTCGGCCGAGAGCAGCTACATCACCGGCATCGAACTGCTCGTGGACGGCGGCATCAACCAGATCTGACCGCCGACCGGACGTGGCCACGACCGGTGCGTCCGCCCGGTAGCCGTGGTACGGGTACCCGACCGGCCTCGACCCCGAGCGTCCGCCGGATCTCCGGTGTCCCCGTCACCACCGCCGCCGCCCTGCGGACGAACCGGTCGCGCCCGGCCATCGTGCTGGCGTGCGGCCAGGCCAGCACGAGCCGGTTGCCCGGTGCGTCGACCACCGGGACGGCGACGACGTTCGGTCCGAGCCGAGCGGTCGCGCTCTCCCCGAGCACCACCACCAGTTCCCCGAGCGCCACCCGGTCGACCAACTCGCCCAGCCCGACCGGCGGGGACTGCTCGCGGAACCGGCCCGTACCGCGCACTTCGCCGATGGTCAGGCTGTCGCGTCCGGCGAGTGGGTGGCCGGCGGGGAGGAGCGCGACCGGGGCCTCGTCGAGGAGGTCGACGGTGTCCAGACCGTCGAGATCGTCGTTGCCGCACATCAGCGCCAGGTCGGCCGTACCGTCGCGCAGGGCGGCCGTGGCGTCGGTGGTGAACAGCACCTCCACCGGCACCGAACCGGGTTCCTCCCGGTACGCCTCCAGCACCTGGGCCAGCAGGCCCGCGCCGGTACCGGACGGGGCGGCGACGACCAGCCGCTCCGGCCGGGCCGCCTGCTGGGTACGCCGCACCGCGCCGTCCAGTGCGGCGAGCGCCCTGCGGCTCTCGGCCAGGAACACCTCACCGGCCCTGGTCAGGCCGACCCGTCGACTGGTCCGCTCGAACAGCAGGACCCCCATCCGGCGTTCGAGCCTGCTGATCGCCCGCGACAGTGGCGGCTGGGCGATGCCCAGCCGCTCCGCCGCACGACCGAAGTGCAGGCACTCGGCGACCGCGACGAAGTAGACGAGTTCCCGGGTCTCAAGCCGATCCATACCCGAAAGGTACTGCTCGGGTCGGCCCCCCGACGAGGCGAAGCCGAGCCGCGCTCAGTAGGCGCCCTTGCGGGCCAGTACGACCCCGATGGTGCGCCAGAGGATGCTGAGGTCGTACGCCAACGACCAGTTGTCGACGTAGTAGAGGTCCAGCCGGACCGCTTCGTCCCAGGAGAGGTCCGAGCGACCGGAGACCTGCCACAGTCCGGTCATACCGGGACGGACCAGCAGTCGGCGCCGTACGTCGCCGAGGAAGTCGCCGTCGTCGGCGGGGAGCGGACGCGGACCCACCAGGGACATCTCGCCCTTGAGTACGTTGATCAACTGAGGCAGCTCGTCGAGCGAGCTGGCGCGCAGGAACCGGCCGACGGGGAAGACCCGGGGGTCCTCCTTGATCTTGAAGAGCATGCCGTCGGTCTCGTTCTGGTCGACCAGTCCGGCGAGGCGGTCCTCGGCGTCGACGTACATGGTGCGGAACTTCCAGACCCGGAAGGTCCGTCCCTCGTGCCCGACCCGGGGTTGCCGGAAGAAGACCGGGCCGGGATCGGAGATCCGGATCGCGAGCGCGATCGCGACAAAGAGCGGGGAGAGCACCAGCAGCCCGAGTCCGGCCGCGGCCCGGTCGAGCAGGTTCTTGGCCAGCAACGCCGGACCGGAGAGCGTGGGCTCCTCCACGTGCAGCAGCGGCAGGCCCTCGATCGGCCGGATGTGCACCCGGGGCCCGGCGATGTCGGTGAGCTGCGGGGCGACCACCAGGTCGATGCCGGAGCCCTCCAGTTGCCAGGCGAGCCGGCGCAGTTCGCCCGGCTCCCAACTCGCCGAGCCGCAGACCGCGATGGTGTCGCCGCCCACCTCGCGGACCAGCGACAGCACGTCGCGTCCGGCGTAGAGCGGCACCGGCGTCTCGATCCCCCGGGCGGCGGCGTAACCGTCGGTGAGGTGAATGGCGACCGGGATCAGGCCGGCGCTCGGGCTGCGGGTGACCGCGGTGTAGACCTCGAGCGCTTCCGGCAGCGTGCCGACCAGCACCATCCGGTGCGCAGCGTGGCCACTGCGGCGACGCATCGTGTGCAGCACGGAACGGGCCAGCAGCCGGAAGATCAGAATAAATACCAGCGCGCCGACCAACGCGGTGCCGACGGAGAGGCGGGACAAATTGGTGACGGTGGTGAAGGCGAGGAACGAGACGCTCGCCGCGACGACCACGCCGGCCCGGACGACCCGTTTGAACTCTTCCGTGCCGATGCCGAGATAACGCCGGTCATAGGCACGGTTGCCCCAGAGCACCAGCAACCAGCCGAGCGGCAGCAGCAGATAGGTCACCGTGTGGAACCAGGTGGCGTCCACGTCCGCGTCGTTGAAGCCGGCGGTGGCCTTCTCGAACCGCTGGATTGAGATCCAACTTCCCAGGGCCGCCGCGGCAAAGTCCAGGAGGAGCAGGATCAACGTGTACGGGCGGTGCCACCGGGAGACCCGCCGGCTGACCTTGGCCCAGGCGGAACGGGGTACGCCATTCGTCGGCGGTGTCGTCGGCAGCTGGATTTCGAAGCTGTCGACGTGTCGTACCGGGCCATTCCGGCCAGTGCCAGTTACCGGGCGCTGGAGGCTTGTCGTCACCTCACCTACGTCCTCCCGTGTGACACGTGCCGCCCAATCGCCGAAAGGGCTCGGGTCGCCCACCGTCTCAGTCTCCCACGCTGGCCCCGGTAGGGGCGTCGACCGGAGGGACAATACGCCTCACCAAGGTGAGGTGAGTGCGACCCGGCTCTGCGCGAAAAGAGCCTCGGACCGGGTCACTATACCGATGGATGGCGCTCTCGCCAGATCTGTCCGAAGGAGATTTCATCTCCACCCGGGCGGTTTCTACCCACAGCCAATTGTTGGTCACCTAACGCACAAGTCGGGATAGTCGGCGATCGGCGAGGGGCTTGCCACCGGTCCGGCAACTCGGACAGTACTGCAGACTCGAATCCGCGAACGAGACCTCACGCACAGTGTCGCCACAGACCGGACAGGGAAGTCCGGTACGGCCGTGCACCCGCAGGCCGGACCGCTTCTCGCCCTTCAGCTCGGCGGCCCGCTGCCCCACCGACCGGGCCACCGCGTCGCCGAGCACCTGTCGGGTCGCGAGGTGCAGCGCGGAGAGTTGGCCGTCGTCCAGCCGGTCGGTGATCGCGAACGGGGAGAGACGGGCCGTGTGCAGGATCTCGTCCGAGTACGCGTTGCCGATCCCGGCCAGGATCTCCTGATCGGTGAGGACACCCTTGACCTGTCCACGCCGGGACCGCAGCCGTTGGCTGAACAGCGGCAGGTCGGCGGTGAGCGGGTCCGGGCCGAGCCGGGCCACCCCGGGCACCTGGGCCGGATCACCGACCAGGTACGCCGCCAGCTTCTTCTGGGTCCCCGCCTCGGTCAGGTCGAAGCCGGAGCTGTCGTCGAGGCGGACCCGTACGGCGATCGGGCCCTTGCCGGGCTTGAGCGGGAGGGTGGAGGGAAACGCCTCCCGGTAGTGCAGCCAGCCGGCGCGGGCGAGGTGCACCACCAGGTGCAGGCCGCCGTCGAACCGGACGTCGAGCCACTTGCCGTGACGACCGGCACCGGTCACCGGCCGACCGACGGCATCACTCGGCGGCGGGTCGTACGTCTTCAGGGCGCTGATGGCGGCGACCTCCAGCCGCTCCACCCGGCGGCCGACCGCGCGCTCACGCAGGTAGGCACCGAGCGCCTCTACCTCAGGCAGTTCGGGCACGTCACTAACGGTAGCCTCTACTCGCGTGAAGGTGGTCGTTGCGCACAACCGGTACCGCGAAGCCCAGCCGTCCGGCGAGAACACCATGGTCGATCTGGAGATTTCCCAGCTCACCGCCGCCGGGGTCGAGGTGCTGCCGTTCCTGCGCAGCTCCGACGAGATCCCGGCGATGTCGAAAGGCGCGAAGGCGCTGCTGCCGGTTTCGCCGATCTACGCACCGCAGGCCCAGCGGGAGCTGAGCCGGCTGATCGAGACGCATCGGCCGGATGTCCTGCATCTGCACAATCCGTACCCGTTGCTGTCGCCCTGGGTGGTGCGGACCGCGCACCGGCACGGCGTGCCGGTGGTGCAGACGGTGCACAACTACCGACAGGTCTGTTCCTCCGGACTCTATTTCCGGGACGGCGGGATCTGTCACGACTGCCGGGGACGGGCGCTCGGGGTGCCCGCGATCGTGCACCGCTGCTACCGGGGCTCCCGGGCGCAGAGCGCGCTGATGGCGACCACGCTCGCCGTACACCGGCCGACCTGGCGCTCGGTCGACCGGTTTGTCGCGCTCACCTCGGCCGTCGCCGACCATTTGCGCGAGTACGGCATTCCGGACGATCGGATCGTGATCAAGCCGAACGCGATTCCCGACCCCGGTGAGCCGGCACCGCTGGGCGACGGCTTCCTCTTCTACGGCCGGCTCTCGCCCGAGAAGGGGCTCGGCCTGCTGCTCGACGCCTGGCGGCGGCACCCGGAGGGCTCGCTCGGCCCGCTCCGGATCGCCGGTGACGGCGAGTTGCGCCCGCTCGCCGAGCAGGCCGCCCGGGAGCGCTCCGACGTCGAGTACCTCGGACCGCTGGACCGACCCGGGGTCTGGGCAGCCGTACGTTCGACCGCCGTTGTGATTGCCGTACCCACCTGGCACGACGTGCTGCCGACGGTGGTGATCGAGGCGCTGGCGGCGGGCCGACCGGTGCTCGGTACGGCGCTCGGCGGGGTGCCGTACCTGGTCGGCATGGACCACCCGGGCAGCGCCGCCGGCTGGGTGGTGCCGCCGGACCCGGTCGCCCTGGCCGCCGCCCTGCCCACCGCCCGTGTCGCCGCCCCCATCCTGGCCCCGCTGGCCCGGGCCCGCTACGACCAGACCTTCCGCCCCGAAGTGGTGACCAGCCAACTCCTGGCCACCTACCACTCCCTCGCCCGCAGGTAAGGAAGGGCCCCTTGTTAACGCATAGCGTTAACAAGGGGCCCTTCCTTACCCCTCAGCGGAGGGTGGCGCGGGCGGAGAAGGCGATGCTGGCCAGCAGGAAGCCGCCGTTGACCACGGTGAAGGCGGTGATGAGCCAGATCGTGGCGGCCGGCGCGAGGATGAGAACCAGGGCCGCCACGAAGATCACCGCGCCGTAGTCGCGGATCAGCTTGGCCACCCGGACCGGGAGGCTGGTCGAGGTGACCATGCTGGCGTGGTTCGGCCCGGCCTGCATCACCGAGGTGACCAGGTTGACCATCCAGGTGCCGGCGAACACCGCGACGAGCCAGACCGGGGTGCTCGGCCGCTGCGCCACCGCCGTCGCCCCGAGCGCGGTGACCAGGGCGATCTGGGCCGCCACGTCGGCGAGGATGTCCACCCGGGCGCCGGCCGGGCTGCCCCGCCCGGTCACCCGCGCGAGCTGCCCGTCGGCGCAGTCCAGGGCGTACGCCACCTGCCAGCCGACGAGCGCGACCAGCCCGACCACCCAGGCCGGTACGTCTCCGTCGGCGACCGGCCCGGCGAGCGCCACCACGGCGACCGAGGCGGCCAGCCCGAGCACCAGGTTGCCCAGGGTCAGCGCGGTCGGGCTCAACCCGAGCCGGTGCCCCGCCAGCGCGAAGGCGGCCCCCAGCCGTTGGCTGAGCGCCTCGCTGAACAGGCCGCCGCCCCGGTTCACCCGGTAGAAGTCGGCGGCGGTCGGTCGGGACGGCTCAGCGGAGGTGGTCGTGGAGTGCATCGGCGTAGTCTGCCAGCCGGCCACGGATCTCCTCCGGGGTCAGGTTGAGGTGTTCCAGGATGGTGTAGCGGTCCGGCCGGGTGCGCGGAGCGTGCACCACCGCCGCGACGAACTGGTCGTCGGTCAGGCCCAGTGCGGCCGGGGTGGTGGAGAGCCCGTGCCGGTGCAGGCACCGGACGAGCTGGCCGAAGCGCTCCGGGTCGTCGCGCAGGAAGGCACAGAAGAGGGCGCCGAGACCGACCTGCTCGCCGTGCGAGCCGGTGCCCGGGTAGAGCAGGTCGATGGCGTGGGAGATCTCGTGGCAGCCGCCGCTCGCCGGCCGGCTCGACCCGCAGACCGCCATCGAGATGCCGCCGAGGATCAGCGCCTCGGCGAGAGTGGTGAGGAAGCCGTCGTCGGTGAGCGTGCCGGGGTGGTTGACCAGCGCCTCGGCCCCGGTACGCGCCAGCGTCACGGCGAGCCCGTCGATCGGCTCGGCGCGTACCCGGTGGGCCAGTTCCCAGTCCGCCACCGCGCCGATGTTGCTGACCGCGTCGCCGATGCCGGCCTGGGTCTGCCGGTCCGGCCCGTTCTCCACGAAGTCGAGGTCGACCACGATCGCGATCGGGATGTGCACCCCGTAGGAGCCGCGCCCACCCTCGTGGTCGAGCGAGGCGACCGGTGAGGCGATGCCGTCGTTGGCCAGGCTGGTGGCGACGCTCACCATCGGGATGGCGTAGCGGGTGGCGGCGTACTTGGCGGTGTCTATGGTCTTGCCGCCGCCGATGCCGACGACCGCGTCGTACGAGCGGGCGCGGAGCTTGTCGCCCAGTTCGAGGGCGGCGTCCAGGGTGCCGCCGCTGACGGTGAAGACGTCGGCGGAGCCGAGGGTGGGACGGATCATCTCGACGATCCGCTCGCCCTGTCCCGGGCCGACCACCACCGCCACGTCACCCCCGGCGGAGATCCGCTGGTCGGCGAGGAGCGGTCCGAGGTCCGCGACCGCGCCGCGACGTACCTCGATGAACAGGGGGGTGTTGACCGTACGGGCCAGTAGGGGCACGCGTCTCCCCTAACTGTCCGAGCTCGGGGCCGGGGTGCTGTCCTGCGGCGCCCACTGCCAACTGGTGATCTCCCGGGCCCGGGTCAGGTCGGCCAGGTTGTCGACCTCCACCCAGTCCAGGTCGCCGATGGCCGCGCCGCGCACCTCGCCGCCCCGGTTCGCGTACTCCTGGTAGCCGTCCTCGTAGTAGAGGTTCGGGTCCCGGCGCCAGGTCGCCTCCAGCGCGTCGGCCAGGGCCGGGGCGGCGGAGGGCTCGATCAGGGTGGCGCCGATGTACTCCCCGTACGCGTCCGCCGGGTCCATCAGCTTGGTGATCTTCGTCAGTCGGCCGTCGGCGTCGAAGATGGTCTTCATCTCCTCGTCGGCCAGCTTCTTGACGTCGTCGATCGCGAGCAGGATGCCCGGACCACGCTGGGCCAGCAGGGTCCGCTCCACGCTGACCGGGTGCACGGTGTCCCCGTTGACCAGGAGCGCGCCCTCGGCGAACTGCTCCCGGGCCAGCCAGAGCGAGTACGCGTTGTTCCACTCCTCGGCCTTGTCGTTGTGCACCAGGGTGAGGGTGACCCCGTGTCGCCGCTCCAGCGCCGCCTTGCGGTCCTCGACCTCGATGGCCCGGTAACCGACCACGACGACCACCTCGGTCAGCCCGACCTCGGCGAGGTTGTGCAACGCGATGTCGAGGATCGTCGTCCCGCCGTCGACCGGGATGAGTGCCTTGGGCAGGGTGTCGGTGTACGGGCGCAACCTGCGCCCCGCCCCTGCGGCGAGCACCAAACCGATCATCGCGAGATCCTCCTCCAGTCAATGACTACCGAACGGAGGATAGCCCCGGGGGACAGAACGGCGGTTTCCAGCCGCAGCGGGCACCCGTCCGGGGTCAGAGACCGATCGCGCGCAGTACGGCGAAGCCGTCCTCGGCGATCCGCCGGATCAGCCCGTCGTTGACGTCCCGGTGCTCGTCCAGCACCCCGACCTCGTGCTCGCCCAGCCAGCGGAACTCGGTGTGCTTGCCCGCTTCGAGCCGGGGCCGGGCCAGCTCACCGTCGACCCGGACCAGGAAGTCGGTCTCCACCCGGGTCAGCCCGTCGGCCGGGGTGTAGGTGTACTCGCCGACCAGCCCGAGCACGATCGAGACCGTCCAGCCGGTCTCCTCGGTCACCTCCCGGTACAACGCGTCCTCGATCCCCTCGCCCGGTTCGACGTGGCCACCCACGATGTCCCAGGTGTCGGGGAAGAGCTTGCGTTGCGGGGACCGGCGCTGGAAGAAGATCCGACCGTCGTCGTCGACGATCAGCGCTCCGGCACACCTGAGGGGGGCGGTGGGCACGGGTCGAGACTAACCACCGGATGTCCGTCCTGAACAGGGCCTTTCCGGGTACGCCGGCCGCCTCGCGGAGCACCCGGGCGCCCCGGCCCGGACGTGTGCCGCGCCGACCGTCCTGCCCTGCTCCGGACGTGGGTTCCGAACCCGTTGACGCCTTGCCTTCCAGGATTCGGACATCGTCGTGCCGCCGCCGTGGCGGGCGGGGTCACCCGTACGCTGGGTAGTCATGACTGCCGAGCAGCTGATCTCCTTTGCCCGTGGCGCGCCGTCGCTGGACATCATCGATATCGAAGGGCTGAAGGCCGCGGCCGTACGCGCGCTGGACGCGGACCCGGCCGGCGTCACCGCCTACGGTACGTCGCTGGGTTACCCCCCGTTGCGGGAGTGGATCGCCAAGAAGCACGGCGTGGCGGTGGACCAGGTGCTGGTCACCAACGGTTCGTTGCAGGCCGACGCGTTCCTCTTCGAGCACCTGGTCCAGCCCGGCGACGCGGTGGTGGTGGAGCGGCCGACCTACGACCGGACTCTGCTCAACCTGCAACAGCAGGGCAGCGACCTGCACTCGGTGACCATCCACCCGGACGGCGTCGACACCGAGGAACTCGGCAAGCTGCTGGAGTCGGGGATACGCCCGAAGCTCGCGCACATCATCCCGAACTACCAGAACCCGGCCGGGGTGACCCTCTCGCTGGAGAAGCGGCGGGCGCTGCTCGCCCTCGCGGCCGAGTACGGCTTCACGATCTTCGAGGACGACCCGTACGCGGACATCCGGTTCCGGGGCGAGCAGCTTCCCTCGATGCTCTCCCTCGACGAGCACGGCGTGGTGGTGCACGCGTCGAGCTTCACCAAGACGGTCTGCCCCGGCGTCCGGGTCGGTTACCTGGTCGGTCCGGCCGCCCTGATCGCCGAGATCGCCAAGAAGGCGACCAACCTGTACATCTCGCCCGGCATGTTCGCACAGGCGACGGTCTACCAGTTCTGCGTCTCCGGCGACATCGACCGCTCGATCGCGACGGTCAGCACGGCGCTGCGCGAGCGGTCCCAGGTGCTGGCCGAGGCGCTGCGCGAGCGGATCCCGGGGGTGCGCTTCTACGAGCCGGACGGTGGCTACTTCCTCTGGATCGAGCTGCCGCCGGACGTGCTGGTCGACCGGTTGGCGCCGGCCGCCGCCGAGCGTGGTGTCGCGGTGGTCAAGGGCAGCGACTTCCTGATCGAGGGCGGGCGCCACGCGCTGCGGCTGGCCTACTCGGCGGTCACGGTCGACCAGATCGGCGAGGGCGTACGCCGGCTCGCCGAGGCGGTCGACGCCGTACGCGGCCAGGAGTGAGCGGTCCGCACCGAGCGGGCAGTCCCTAACTCAGCGCAAAACTGTCAGATATCCGACAAAAGGTCGTCGTTGCCGGTCCGGGGCTCCCGTCGGACCGGCAAACGGCTCACAATGCTGCGAGCGCCTGTCGCGTTTCCGACCCGGCTATCGGCCAGACAAGCTCTTTGCCGGTCCGGCCTGGTCATCGCGACGGCCTCCAAATGCATAGCCCCCCGCCCCCAAAGGCGCCGGGTGGGCCGACCGCACTCTACCCCCCGACGCGGTCGGTCCACCCGGCGCCGAACTCTCTGGCCAGGTCGGCACGGGGCGGCTCGCGGCGTAATCTGCAAAGCCGCGAACCGACACGACGGAGGGGGGCGGGCCACCATGGCAGAGCGACTCGATCAGGACCGGGCGGGTAATGACGGGCGGGCCCGGGTCCGGCCCCGCTCCTGGATCGCACCGGTACGGGCGATGGGCCGGATGCTCAACGCCGAGCCCGGTCACCCGGCGACAGTACCGGCGGGCGCGCCCCGGACCGGGGTGGTCGACTGCGGGCTCTACGTCGGCGGGGTGCGCCAGCCCGGCGACTGGGACTTCGCCTCCGCCCTCGCCGCCGCCGAGGAGCACGCCGGTGACAGCGGGTCGGACGCGTTTGTCTGGCTCGGCCTGCACGAGCCGGGCGAGGCCGAGATGGCCGGCATCGCCGAGACGTACGGGCTGCACGAGCTGGCGGTCGAGGACGCGGTCAAGGCTGAACAGCGGCCGAAACTGGAGCGCTTCGGCGACGTCAGCTTCCTGGTGCTGCGTACCGCCCGCTACGTCGAGCACGGCGAGCTGACCGAGACCTCCGAGGTGGTCGAGACCGGTCAGGTGATGCTCTTCATCGGCCCCCGGTTCGTGGTCAGCGTGCGGCACGGCGACGCCTGCCGGCTCTCCGCCGTCCGGGCCGATCTGGAGGGCAAGAAGGAGCTGCTGGAGCAGGGGCCGTGGGCGGTGGCGTACGCGGTCACCGACCGGGTGGTCGACCTCTACCTGGAGGTGGCCGACCAGGTCGAGGCCGACCTGGACACGCTGGAGGCCCAGGTGTTCTCGCTCAAGGCGCACGGCCGGATCCAGCGGATCTACCAGATGAAGCGTGAGCTGGTCGAGTTCAAGCGCGCCGTGGTGCCGCTGCAACGCCCGCTGATGACCTTGACGGGAAACGTCAACCGGGACGTGCCCAAGGAGATCCGGCGCTACTTCCGGGACGTCCAGGACCACCTGACCCGTACGGTCGAGCAGGTCAACTCCTACGACGACCTGCTCAACTCGATCCTCCAGGCGCGGCTGGCACAGGTGACCGTCGACCAGAACAACGACATGCGCAAGATCGCGGCCTGGGCCGGTATCGCCGCCGTCTGGACCGCCATCGCCGGCATCTACGGCATGAACTTCACCTTCATGCCGGAGACCCAGTGGCGGTACGGCTACCCGGGGGTGCTCGCCGTGATGGTGGGCTTCTCGCTGCTGCTGTACCGCTGGTTCCGGCGCAACGGCTGGCTCTGACCTGCGGCTGGCTCTGACCTGCGGCTGGGCCTAGCCTCGGCTGTTCCCCGCCGAGGTGCTCCCGGTGCCGAGCAGTCCGTCCTGCTTCGCCGCGGCCTTCGCGGTCGACTTGGCGTTGTCGGCGACCGCCCCGGTGGTGCTGGCGACCTTCTCGCCGGCGGTGGCCGCCCGGTCCCGCACCTTCTCGATGGTGACCGGCTTCGGCTTCGAGGCGCTCGCCGCCGGCCCGCCAGCGGTCGGGCCGGTGCCGGTGGACGTATCGGCGATCCGGTTGCCGGCCCGGCCGTCCTCGCGTGCGATCTCCGTCGACCGGGCTGGCTCGTACGCCTCCCACGGCTCCTGCTGCCGGCGGCGCATCGCCACCGCGCCGATGGCTCCGGCCACCGCGCCCGCCGCGAGCACCCCGGTCAGGATCGACCAGCGTCGACGACCCCTGGTCGACTTCCGCTTGTTCTTTGGCATGACCAACTTCATCTTCTTCGACCCCGTTACGCTCTTGAACCCTTTTTGACCGGAGGTGGTGCCCGTCTGGCGGGCGTTGGCCACGGCCGCGATCGCGAGTGGCACGACCGCTGTCCTGGTCACCTCCCAACCGTGGGAGGCCGTCTGCGCGACCCTGGCGGCGGTGGGCGAGAGGTGTTCCCTGGCCGCCCGTACCCGTGGGCCGACCCGGGCGCCGACGCCCTCCGCGGCGTGTCCGGCGGCCTGCCTGAAGTGACCGAAGCTCTCGCCCAGCTCGACGCGGACGAGTTGGCCGTGTGACCTGCGGCGCCCGAAACCAAACACCGGTCCCCACCTCCTCGGGTGTTGTTACCTCGCCATCCTGCACCTTTGGGTGCCTCCGCACGGCCGGAACGGGCACATGGGAGGATCCGCATGGAAACTGACCCGTGCCTGCCGGCCTGCGTCCCTCCGGCCGGCGGGTCCACGACGATCGAGGAGTACCCGATGGCCGAGGCCATTTACGCCACCCTGCACACCAACGCCGGTCCGATCCGGCTCGAACTTTTCCCGAACCACGCGCCGAAGACGGTGGCCAACTTCGTCGAGCTCGCCGAGGGCACGAAGGCGTACACCGACCCGCGCACCGGACAACCGGGAAGCGGCCCGTACTACGACGGCACCATCTCGCACCGCGTGATCAGCGGCTTCATGGTCCAGATGGGTGACCCGACCGGCACCGGCCGGGGCGGCCCGGGCTACAACTTCGGTGACGAGTTCCACCCCGAGCTGCGCTTCGACCGGCCGTACCTGCTGGCCATGGCGAACGCCGGGCCGGGCACCAACGGCTCGCAGTTCTTCATCACCGTCGGCCCGACCCCGCACCTGAACAACCGGCACACCATCTTCGGCCAGGTGGCGGACGAGGACTCGGTCAAGGTCGTCGACTCGATCGCGAACACCCCGACCGACCCGGCCGACCGGCCGCGCCAGGACGTGGTGATCGAGCGGGTCCAGATCGAGCGCATCGGCGCCTGATCACCCTCCGAGGTACCCTTTTGCTGCATGAGTGCAAGCGCCCTGAGTGCAGCGAGGTGGCGGGTGTCGACGGAGCGCAGTGAGGTGACCGCGTGAGCGAGTCGCCCCCGACCACGCCGGTCTGCTACCGCCACCCCGGTCGGGAGACCTGGGTCCGGTGCACCCGGTGTGACCGGCCGATCTGCCCGGACTGCATGCGCGAGGCGTCGGTCGGGCACCAGTGCCCCGAGTGTGTCGCGGAGGGCCGCCGCAGTGTCCGGCCGGCGCGTACCGCCTTCGGCGGCGGTGCCGCCGGCCGTGCCGGTTACGTAACCCGGACCCTGATCGGCATCAACGTGCTGGTGATGCTGATCTCGGTGGCGCTGGCCGGTGGCGGCGACTCACTGGCCGGTGGTTCCGGCCTCGGCGGTCTGTTGGGTGGTGGCACCCCGCTCACCCGGTGGGGCTCGGTCCTCGGCTACGCGCCGTACGTCAACTTCGGTCCCGTGCACGGGGTGGCCGCCGGGGAGTACTACCGGCTCTTCACCGCCATGTTCCTGCACTACGGCATCGTGCACCTGCTGCTGAACATGTGGGCGCTCTGGATGCTCGGCCGGACCCTGGAGGCGACTCTCGGGCCACTGCGCTTCCTCGCCCTTTACCTGGTCGCCGGCCTCGGCGGCAACGTGGCCGCGTACCTCTTCTCCGCGCCCAACGCGCAGACCGTCGGCGCCTCGACCGCGATCTTCGGGCTCTTCGCCGCGCTCTTCATCATCATGCGGCGACTGGGCCGGGACACCTCCGCGGTGGTGCCGGTCCTCGTGGTCAACCTGGTCTTCACCTTCGCCGTGCCGGGCATCTCCATCGCCGGCCACCTCGGCGGGCTGGTGTTCGGCGCGCTGATGGCGCTGGTGCTCGCCTACGCACCCCGGATGCGCCGGTCGGTCTTCCAGGCCGCGGGCAGCGCCGTGCTGGTGGCCGCCCTGGTCGGGCTGACCCTGGTGCGGACCGCCCTGCTGCTGGTCGGCTGACCCGTCCGGCAGCGGTGGGAGGCGCGCCCGCCGCTCCCGCTGGTCGGGGGCCTCCGCGTTACCGCTGGTCGGGGTGAGCTCCGCGCTACCGCTGATCCGGGCGGTCGGCGTGGTGGATGCCGGAGCGGAACTTCGCCGCCCGCAGGATCTCCGCCACCTCGCCCGGCTCGGCGTCCAGGTCGTGCCGGCTGAAGAAGTGCAGCGAGTCACCCGCGTCGAGTTCCAGGGTCCGGGTACGCAGACCGAGTCGCGGCCGGTCGTCCACCACGATCCGCTCGATCCGGCCCCAGTCGAGGTGTCGACGGCCGGCAAAACCTCGGACCACGGTCACCCCGGTCGGGTCGACCGTGAGCCGTACCGGCGCCACCAGGTCGCGGACCGCCCAGCCGAGCAGTACGGCGGCGGCCAGCACGGTCGCGCCGATCGGCACCGGATCCCCAGCACCGAGCAGCAGGCCCAGTGCGACCAGGAGCACCGCCCCGGTGAGCTTGAGTACGGGCAGCGCCGGCCGCACCCGCCAGCGGGACGGGTCCTCGCTCTGATCCGGCTGTGCGCTCTGGTCGGGGTTCATCGATCCAGGATGCCAGCCCGCTCGCTCGGGGTACGGACGCTGCCCGCGTACGATCGCAGGGAGGCTAAGTTACCGGGGAGTTCGGATGAGAGACGCGGTCATCGTCGGAGCGGTACGTACCCCGGTCGGTCGACGCCGGGGTGGGTTGGCCACCGTGCACCCGGTCGACCTCTCCGCGTACGTGTTGCGGTCCCTGGCCGAACGGACCGGCCTCGACCCGGAGGATGTCGACGACGTCATCTGGGGCTGCGTCTCCCAGGTCGGTGAGCAGGCGTGGAACGTGGGCCGCAACGCCGTACTCGGGGCGGGCTGGCCGGAGTCGGTGCCCGGCACCACGCTCGACCGACAGTGTGGGTCGAGCCAGCAGGCGCTGCACTTCGCCGCCGCCTCGGTCATCGCCGGCCAGGCGGAACTGGTGGTGGCCGGTGGGGTCGAGTCGATGACCCGGGTGCCGATGGGTAGCAGCGTCCAGGTGCCGACCGGCAGTGATGTCCAGGCGCCGCCCGCCGGTCCGGGCCGGGACGGGCTGCCCTACGGCGACCAGGTGCGGGCCCGGTATCGCGGGGTGCGTGGCTTCGCCGCCGACGAGCCGGTGCCGTTCAGCCAGGGCGTCGGTGCCGAGTTGATGGCCGAGCGGTGGGGCCTGTCCCGGCCGCGGCTCGACGAGTTCGCCCTGGCCAGCCACGAAAAGGCGGCGGCAGCCCAGGACTCCGGCGCGTTCGACGCGGAGATCACGGCGGTGCCGGTGGCCGACGGTGGCAAGGTCAGCGCCGACGAGGGCATCCGCCGGGACACCAGCCTGGCGCGGCTGGCCGAACTCGCCACCCCGTTCCGGGCCGACGGGGTGGTCACCGCCGGCTCGGCGTCCCAGATCTCCGACGGTGCCGCCGCCCTGGCCGTGACCAGTTCGGAGTGGGCCCGTGAGCACGGGCTGCGCCCGCTGGCCCGGATCCACACCGCGGTCGTCGCCGCCGACGACCCGGTGACGATGCTGACCGGACCGATCCCGGCCACGGCAAAGGCGTTGCGTCGGGCCGGGCTGGGCATCGAGGAAATTGGCGTCTACGAGGTCAACGAGGCGTTCGCGCCGGTGCCGCTGGCCTGGCTCGCCGAGACCGAGGCCGATCCGGAGCGGCTCAACCCGCGCGGTGGCGCGATCGCGCTCGGGCATCCGCTCGGTGGCTCCGGCGCCCGGATCATGACCACGATGCTGCACCACATGCGGGACAACGGCATCCGGTACGGCCTGCAGACGATGTGTGAGGGCGGTGGGATGGCGAACGCCACCATCGTGGAACTGCTCTAGTCGATCCCGGTCAGGCGAGTGTGGACTTGCCGCCATGGAACTTCTGTAATTTCATATTCATCCATACGTACGCCGAGTCAGATCGCGCTGACGCTTCGTTGAGCACCGCATGGACCTCTTCTTCCGAACGTTCCTGCCGGCCGCGGCGGAGGCGGGGCTGGCCGCACCGGTCCTGAGCCGACACCTGCCGATCTTCCGCCGCTGTGTCGCCGCCGACGATGCAACCGTGCTGGTCACCCGCTGCACCCGGCCGGACGCCCCGGTCCCCGGTGGCTACCTGATCCTGCTCACCAGCCACCGGCTGGTGGTCACCCAGCAGAGCCGCCTGTTGCAGCGGCTGAGCCTGCACCTCAACACCGAACTCCGGCACCTCAACAACGTCACCTGGGCACCGGACCCCAAACTGCCGGCCGTCGAGTTCGCGGCGACCGCCGTCGACGGCGTCCGCGAGCGTTACCTGATCAGAGCCGGTCGACGCCAGCCGGTGACGCAGCTCGGCGTACTGCTCGACCAGGTGTTCCAGGGCGCCGGCGTACCCGGAGCACGGGTCGCGGCCAGCCCGAAGGAAGCCCGCCGACCGTCGTTGCGTCCAGTCGTCGCCGTCTGAGCCTGACCCGATGTCCCGGTCTCCCGGCGTCCCGGTCTCCCGGCGTCCCGGTCTCCCGGTCTCCGGCGGGGTCGGCACTCAGCCTGAATCGGACTCACCACGCCGGTCCCCCGACGGGTCGACCGCTCAGCGTGCGGCGGGCGGTAGCGCGACGCCGACGTAACCCCGGAACTCGACCTGCCAGCCGGCCGGCACCAGCCGGGTGCAGACGGTCTGGTTCCCGGTGCAGACGATCGCGTCCACGCTGGCCGGGTCCGCCGGGGGACGATCGGGCAGCACTGACTGGAGCGCCACGATCTCCCGCCGGCCGTCCGCGCGGTCCCCGGTCCCGTCGCCCTTCCCGTTGCCGTTGCCGTTGCCGTCGCCGTCGCCGTCGCTGTCGCCGTCGCGTAGGAGCAGCCACCAGGGGTATTCCCAGTTGTCGTTCTGCTGCACCAGGCCGACCCGTCGCGCGTCGCTGTCGCGTACCCGCTCGGCGGCCCAGCGGAAC
This sequence comes from Micromonospora sp. NPDC050397, assembly GCF_044901685.1. Lineage (NCBI taxonomy): Bacteria > Bacillati > Actinomycetota > Actinomycetes > Micromonosporales > Micromonosporaceae > Micromonospora > Micromonospora sp. NPDC050397. The sequence continues at coordinate 46,825 of NZ_JBJDPS010000005.1, read as the reverse complement.
TCGGCCGCCCAGGTCGGGCGGCGCAGGAACCGGGTGTCCCAGTCCGAGGTGGTGAAGACCGAGCCGGCGCCGACCAGCCGACGCGGGAAGCCGTACGAGACGGCGAGCGTTCCGGCCAGCGCGGAGCCGGCGAGCAGGGCCACTGCCACGACGACCGCGACCCGGCGCCCTCCGCCCCGCGCTCCGCTCCCGCCCCGCGCTCCGGCGTCGGCCCCGCCTTTGATCTCGGCCCCGGCCCCGGCCCCGTCCTCGTCGCTGTCCCCGGCCCTGGCCCCGTCCCCGGCCCCGTCCCCGGCCCCGGCTTCAGTTCCGGCTGCTGCGGCGCGTCGCCGGAACATCGAGTCCAGCCAGAGCCCGGCCAGCGGTACGGCCATCACCAGCGCGTAGAGCAGCAACCGGTTCCCCCAGGGCTGCCACTTGATCATGCTGGCGTGCAGCAGCAGGGTCACCGCCACCGTGGCCGCGTACGCCCGAGCCGGACCCGGCTGCGCCGGACCGAGCAGGCGCGGCCGGAACAGGGCGAACAGCACACCGAGCAGGGCCAGCGCCCCGGCGATCGGGAAGGCGACCCGGTCCTCGTCCGGATACCAGGACTGGACCGGGAAGCGGGTCTGGCCGAACGTGGTGGCCCGGTCCTGCGGATCCACCCCGACCAGCCCGGCCACCCCCACCACCGCGTCGGCCGGTGCGCTGCCGACCGCCCCGGCCGAGGTGTCCCGCAGCGCGCTGAGCGGCGTGTCCAGTGCGGTCTGCCCGATCCGTAGCGCGTTTACCAGGATCGATCCGGGGTCGTGCCGCTGCATCGGGATGGACTCGCGCAGCCGGGGCGGCCCCAGCGGGTTGCCGAACTCGGCCGTCACCCGGAACAGGAACGGTCCGGTCACGACGGCCGCGACCAGCAGAACGACCACCGACCCGAGCCCGGTCCGCCCCACCGCTGTAAGGAAGGGCCCCTTGTTAACGCTATGCGTTAACAAGGGGCCCTTCCTTACAGCCAGGCGGAGTTGCGCCAGGCCCCAGAGGACGAGCAGCGGGCCGGCGCCGAGCAGTCCGCTGGTCTTGGTGATCGCGACCAGCCCGGTCGCCGTACCGAGCGCGAGCACCGAGCCGGCGTCGGCGCGCCGGGCCAGCCCGTCCAGGACGAGGGTCGCCAGGCAGCCCACCCAGGCCGCGGTGACCAGGTCGGTCTGGGTGCTGGTGGCCTGGAGCAGCACCATCGGGGTGGTGCCGACCAGGAACGCGGTGAGCAACTGGGCCCGCCGGCCACCACCGAGCTGCTTCGTGATCCGGGCGGCGAGCAACAGGCAGGCCACCCCGGCGAGCCACTGGACCAGGTTGTAGAGCCCGTCGCCGCCGGTGAACAGGCGCAGGTGCAGCAGCAGGTATTCGGCACCGGGCGGAATGGTGACCTGCCGGTGGATCGCGGTGGGCCAGAACTCCAGCGAGCCCTGGGCCACCCAGTGCTCGATCTTCGGCAGGTGGTACGTCTGCGAATCGAAGTTGTTCGGCTCGGCCAGGATCGCGACGAGCAGATCGATCAGGAGCAGGCCGGTGACCGTACCGGCCAGCAGCCGTTCGCCCCGGCTCGCCGTACGCCAGGTGGCGCCCGCCGAGGCGGACGCCGCGCGTGCCATCGCCCGTGCCCGCGATCGTGCCGGCTGCCGGTCGGACGGCTGGTACGTCGCCTGCCCCCGGGGCATCCGCCGCCGCCGGTCACGCCCCCGTCGCCAGCCGGCCAGGGCGAGCGCGGCGAGCAGGAAGACCAGCCAGGCGAGCGAGATCGCCGGCAGCGCGAGCGCCTCGATCGCGCCGAGCAGCTCGACGGCGAGCACCGCGTACCCACCGGTGGCCAGCGCGGCCCGGACGGCGGCCAGCCGACGGGGGCCGATGGTGGTGCCCGGATCCGGTCGGAGCGCGTACAGCAGGAGCAGGTATCCGACGGTCGGTACCACCAGGAGCGCGGATGCTGGAGCCGGCATGGCGGGAAGTAAACACCACCCGGCTGACCGGGGCGGACCCCGCCGCGCCTGCGCCGGCCTCTACCACCCAGTCGGACCAGCTAGGCTAAGGCCGATCCGTCGTCCGCACCGTGGAGATTCCCGTGAAGCTTTCGATCCTCATGCCGGTCTTCAACGAGGAAGAACGCATCGCGGATGCCCTCAAACAGGCACTGGCGGTCGACTACCCGTGCGAGATCGAGTTGCTGGTGGTCGACGATGGCAGCCGCGACGGCACCGCCGAAATCCTCGGTCGTGCCGACGATAGCCGGCTGCGGGTGATCACCCACCCTCGCAACGCCGGTAAGGGCGCCGCCATCAGGACCGCTGTCGACCATGCCGAGGGCGAGTACATGGTCATGCTCGACGCCGATCTCGAATACGACCCGCAGGACATTCCGAAGCTGCTCGATCCCGTACTCGACGGCCGGGCCACGGTTGTCTACGGAAATCGGACCTTTGGCAGCCACAGCGCCTACAGCTTCTGGTACGTCATGGGCAACAAAGCGGTCACCACGGCCGCCAATGTACTTTTCAACTCGTACATTGGCGATCTTGAGACCTGCTTCAAGCTGCTGCCGGTGGCGCTCTACCGCTCGCTCGACGTGCGGTCGCGCGGCTTCGGCATGGAGGCCGAGGTCACCGGCAAGCTGCTCCGTCGCCGGATCCGGCCCTACGAGGTGCCGATCAGCTACCGTGCCCGGGGTCGCGAGGAGGGCAAGAAGATCACCTGGAAGGACGGCGTCGAGGCGATCTGGATCCTCGGTCGCGAGCGCGCCCGACGCCGCAGCGTCACTCCAGGCCCCCGCTGATCCCCGGCGGGATTCCGGCCTGAAACCGGACCGGCGCCCGCCCGACGTCAGTGCCACGGGCAGCTCGACCGTCGTCATCGCGGTTGTCGATGCGGCTGTCACGCGGATAACCTGCGACTTGAAGTTGACTTCAAGTCGAGGGGGGCGACATGCAGGAGGGACTGACGATCGGCGAACTTGCCGCCCGGTCCGGGGTCGCCCCGTCGGCACTGCGCTACTACGAACGACTCGGCCTGATCCGAGCCGGACGCACGGGCGGCAACCAACGCCGGTACGAGCGCAGCGAGCTGCGCCGGGTGGCGTTCATCCGGATCTCGCAGCAGGTCGGCATCTCGCTGGACGAGATCCGGGAGGCGCTCGACTCGTTGCCGGAGTCGCGCACCCCGACCACCGCCGACTGGACCCGGCTCTCGGCCGGCTGGCAGGGGCGGCTGGACGAGCGGATCCGGATGCTCACCAAACTCCGTGACGACCTGGACAACTGCATCGGCTGTGGCTGCCTGTCGTTGCAGCGCTGCACGCTCAACAACCCGGGCGACGAGCTGGCCACCGAGGGGCCCGGCGCCCGCCTGATGTTGCGTGGCGCCGGGAAGCCGTAACCGCTCACTCCACGGTCAACAGCAACTTGCCCAGGTGGTTGCTCTCCTCCAACAGCCGGTGCGCCTGCGCCGCCGCGGTGATCGGCAGCCGCCGGTCCACCACCGGGCGGATCGCGCCCGACTCGACCAGGGGCCAGATCTCCTCGCGCACGCCCCGTACGATCGCGGCCTTTTCGTTGTTGGACCGGCCCCGGAGCACCGTGCCGTGGATGGTTCCACGCTTCATCAGCAGCGCGTTCAGGTTCAGCTCACCCTTGCGACCGCCCTGGAGGCCGATCACCACGATCCGGCCGTGGGTGGCGAGCGCCTGTACGTTCCGGGTGAGGTAGGAACCGCCCATGATGTCCAGGATGACGTCGGCGCCGTGCCCGTCGGTGAAGCTCTTGACCTCCTCGACAAAGTCCTGCTCGCGATAGTCGACCACATGCGACGCGCCCAGCTTGCGCAACGGCTCGTGCTTTCCGGCGCGCGCGGTCACGATCACGTTGGCGCCGAGCGCGACGCCGAGCTGGATCGCGAAGGTGCCGATGCCGCTGCCGCCACCGTGCACGAGCAGCGTCTCGCCCATGCCCAAGCGCGCCACCTGCACCAGGTTCGACCAGACCGTGCAGGCGACCTCGGGCAGGCACGCCGCGTCGACCAGCCCGACCGGGGTGGGCACCGGCAGCAACTGTCCGGCCGGCACCGCCACCCGCTGTGCGTAGCCACCGCCGGTCAACAGGGCGCAGACTTCCTGGCCGACGCGCCACCCGGTCACGTCGGGGGCGGTCGCGCTGATCACCCCGGAGCATTCCAACCCCGGGTACGGAGACGCGCCCTTCGGCGGCGCGTAGTTCCCCTGTCGTTGCAGTACGTCGGCGCGGTTGACCGCGGTGGCGCGTACGTCGACCAGCACCTCACCCGGGCTCAACTCGGGGTCGGGCACATCGGCCCAGATCAGCGCCTCGGGCCCACCCGGCTCCGGGATAGTGATCGCCATCATCGTTCCAGTCTGGCGAAACCTGCCCGCATGTCCAGTCCTGCCGGGTTCCGACTTCATCGACGCGGGTCGCATGATCGCATCGAGGGCAGCACATGGTCCCGGCCGTGACATCCGGGACCGTCCGGTTCATGGCAGACTAGGCGGCGGCAGCGGTCCGCCGGGCTCGGCGACCGGGGCCAAGGAGGGTTCGCCTAGTGGCCGATGGCGCTGGTCTTGAAAACCGGTAAGGGGAGCGATCTTCTTCGTGGGTTCGAATCCCACACCCTCCGCCTCACCCGCACGCGCATGCTCCGGCTTCGGGATTGTCGAATCATCTGTCAACTCGGCACCGCGCCAGCTTGCAGGACCGGCGCCGCCGACACCGCCCTGCCGCCCGCCCGCTGCCGCAGCGCCCAGTCGAGCTGATCGCACCCGTCCGGCCGGCACTGCGGACAGGTCCGTCCCTCGCTGTGCCCGAGCAGGGTCCGGGCCGCCGCCCACCAGATCGCGGCCGGGGTCAGAGGCTTGTCCTGACGGCTAATCGCCCAAGACCCGCGGCTACCAAGGCCCGTTCCACGGCGGCGAGGGCCACGTACTCGGCCACGCAACCACGATGGTTTGGGTGCGGCCCGCAGTCCGCGTAGTTCCTTGCCGCGCAGTACGACCATCACCACTCACCGGCCTTGGTCAGGGCCTGCGACCAGTTGAGGTCGGGGCACCCTGGTCCGTGCACTTCTCGCACCGTGCGCCGTTGTCGTGGCGTGCCTTGATCCTCAATGCCCGCCGCACGGTTTCCACTGCAGAGGTCACGACCGCCACCGCCCACCGTTAACCGGTGCCCGCCGGGAAGTGGCCCCCCGTGGTCCGTCGACCGCCGTGCGTCCCACAACCGCCGAGACCAGTTCCCGGCGGGGCTGGTCGACCGCCAGCGCCGGCTCCGGAGCGGGTGCTGGGGTGGAAGAAGCCGCCGGGGGCGGGCCCAGGGGTGGGCCGAAGAAGTACTTGCGGCGGGTGCTGTTCATGCCTACTACCTCCGTCGATTGGGTACGGCGGCCAGCACAGGGTCACCTACCCCTAGATCAACGCTCCGTGCTGGCCGCTCAACAGGAAGTTGCACCTGTATAGACTGCCCGTCTAGATAGGCTGGCTTAGAAGGAGATGGCGAACATCCGAACCGCGTTGATCGAAGGTACGGTGACGAGCGTGCCTACCCCGCACGAGCGGCCTCGATATCGACGGGTCGCCGACGAACTGCGCCACCGGATCATGTCCGGTGCAATCCCGGCCGGGTCGATCCTGCCGTCGGAGACGGCCATCATGGCCGAGTTCGACGTGTCACGCGGCACCGCCCGCGAAGCCATCGCCCTGCTCCGTTCCCAGGGCCTGGCCGTCACGGAGATGGGACGCGGGACCTTCGTCAGACCGGCGCTACCCGTCCGCCGACTGGGCTCCGAGCGGTACCGCCGTGAGCTGGACCAGATACGCGGCGATCGACCACCCGAGACGTCGTTCACCGTCGACCAAGGCGTGAGGTGGAACGAGTACCGGTTGGACAAGGCGTTCTCCGAGGTGCCCGCCGACATCACCACCGCCGACCAGTTCGGGGTGCCGGCCGGGACGATGCTGCTGGAGCGCCGCTTCGTATTCCACGCGGACGGTGTCGCGCAGCAGATGTCCACATCGTGCCTGCTGCTCGACATGGTGGCCGGCACACCGGTCGCGAATCCGGACAACGAGCCGTGGCCGGGTGGCAACACCGCCCAGCTCCACAGCCTGGGTGTGGTCATCACAGGCATCCGGGAGCGGGTGCGGTCGCGGATGCCGGTGGCGGACGAGGTGCGGACCCTCCACATCCCGGGTGGCACTCCCGTGATGACGCTGGCCCGACAGACGTACGCGGGTGACCGAGTGGTCGAGGTCGCGGACATCGTCATCCCGGCCGATCGGGTCGAGCTGGGGTACTGGATCGATCTCACCTGACGCGTCCGGCCGGGTTCGTCGCGCCGGATTATTCGCGCGAGCGATCCGGATCAGGAAGTGCCGAAACCCGAAAAGGTGAGTGCCGTTCGCTGCCAGGAGCCCGAGTTGGGGCCTTCGTAGCCGAGTGACAGCTCGTTCAGCGAGTTGAAGAGTTGTAGCGCCGCGCCGGACGGCTCGAAGACGAACTCCAGCCCGCCGAGCACCCACGCCTCGATCCGTCGCCCGTCGACACCCTCGAAGCAAAAATCGTTCTGGAGTACGCGTACCTCCCGCATCCGGGCACCGGTCAGCCGCCGCAGCTCGGGCAGGTCCAGTTCGCGCCACGCCACCTCAAGCTCCGGATCGTCCTGGGAGTCCTCGTCCGGCACGGTGTCGAGGTCGAGCTGGTCCCAGGAGAGGTAAAGCCGGTCCCAACCCTCGAAGGTGATTTCCAGGTGGCGGCCGGAGAAGTCCAGGACCAGCGGAAGCGTCGGGCAGAGGCGACCGTCGCAGACGTACGACAGGCCCCAGGTCCGGTCGAGTCTGCGGCCGACCAGGGCGGCCAGCTCCCCGCCGTGCCGGTTGACCAGCTCTTCGACACTGTTCAGCGGGTACGGGCGGTAGTCCGGGATGCCCCACACGCGGCAGAGGCTAGGCGGGGAGCGGCGAGCCGGTCAAACAGAAGGTGTCGGACGTATCGACACTCGGTGTCGGCGGGCCAGAATGGATCGCAGTGCATGTCGATCTGTCGGACCCTGGTTCGACCCTAGGCGAGACCGTACGCATCGGAGGTTGCGAGATGACACGCGAACTGACGCAGGCCGGGGTCGACCGGCTGCACGACGCCATGGCCGACCGGGTCGACCGGGGCGAGCTGCCCGGTCTGGTCACCCTCCTGGCCAAGGGCGACGACGTACGGGTCGATCCGATCGGCTTCACCGACTTCGACCGCACCGAGCCGATGCGTCGCGACACCATCTTCCGGATCGCGTCGATGACCAAGCCAGTCCTCGCCGTCGCGACGATGATGCTGGTCGAGGACGGTCGGCTGAGTCTGGCCGAGCCGGTCGACCGGCTGTTGCCCGAGTTGGCCGACCGACAGGTGCTCAAGTCGATCGACGGGCCGCTCGACGAGACCGTGCCGGCCGACCGTCAGATCGTGGTCGAGGACCTGCTGACCTTCCGGATGGGCTCCGGCGTCATCCTCGAACCGACCTTCGACCCGCCCTTCCCGATCGTTCACGCGGCACAGGAGCGGCAGCTCGTCCTGGGGGCGCCGGATCCGCGTACGCCGCACGACCCGGACGAGTGGATCAAGCAGTTCGGCGCCCTGCCGCTGATCTGCCAGCCCGGCGAGCGCTGGCAGTACAACGTCGGGACGCTGGTGTTGGGGGTGCTGGTGGCACGGGCCGCCGGCCAGCCGCTCGGGGACTTCTTCCGGGCCAGGATCTTCGACCCGCTCGGCATGACCGAGACCGGGTTCTGGCTGCCCGCCGAATACACCCGCCGGCTGCCCAGCTACTACATGACCGACTTCGCCAGCGGCAAGCTGGAGTCGCGTACGGTCTCCACGCCGAGCGAGTGGGCCAGCCCGCCCGTCTTCCCGTCCGGCTCCGCCGGGCTGCTGTCGACCGCCGACGACTACCTCGCCTTCGCCCGGCTGTTGCTGGACAAGGGGGTCCACCGGGGCGAGCGACTGCTGTCGGCGGAGTCGGTCGAGCTGATGACCAGGAACCACCTGACCGGTGAGCAGATCACCGGTGGCGGTGTCCTGCTGTCGGGAAAGGGCTGGGGGCTGGGCATGGCGGTCGCGGTCGAGCCGGACGCGGTCTCGCCGGTGCCCGGACGCTACGGCTGGGACGGCGGCTACGGCACGACCTGGTTCAACGACCCGAACCAGGGGCTGATCGCCATCGGGTTGAGCCAGACCTCGGACTTTATGTGGAACGGCGGGATGGACGAGTTCGCCAGGCTCGCGGTCGGGGCGTCCGAGGAGTGACCACCGTGGCCGGTCGGCACGCTGGCCGAGCGACCCGGCACGCTAGCCGAGCGACTTGAGGTCGGGCGGGACCGGGGCGCCCATCGGATACTCCGGGTCCCGCCCGGCGCGCACGTCCATCGCCCAGCGCAGTTGCGCACAGCCGTCCGGGGTGCAACAGGCGCAGGTGCCGGGGGCGTACGACGTACCCCGGTCCTCGTGCTGGGCGATGGTCATCGCCGCCGCCTCCCAGATCCCCGCGCGGGTCAGCGGCTCGTCGACGCGGCTCACGGGGTCAACACCTGACACGGCACGGCCATCACCAGAACCCTTCGTTCGATGTACGGGCGCACGGCGACCGACTCGTGGTGGCGACCGGGGGCGCGGACTGCCGCCCCGACCCAACGGTCTTCGGTGTCCGCCTGGTCGGCGCGGGCCATGGTCACGACAGTGTCAACGCGCACGTCCGTGGATGGTTGTGGCACCGCCGCCATCGTCCCGCTGGTACGGGCAGCCCCGGGCACCGACCGGTTCGGTCGGCACCCGGGGCCAGGGGGGAGGAAGGATCAGGCTGAGTAGCCCCGGCTGGCCATCCAGTTGGCCAGGTCGATGGTGCTCATCCAGTAGGAGCTGACCCCGTTGACAAACGCCGGGTCGGCGATCTGCACGGTCCGCCCGTTGTCGCGGTAGCCGACGACGGTCAGGTAGTGGCCCCCGTCGTACGCGTGCCACCCGCCGTCGACATCGGTCGCCGAGCCGACGATGTTCGCCACCACCGCGTACCCGCTGCTGATCGCGTGCACGACATCGGCCTGGAGCCGGTCCATCTGAGCCGGCGACGGCGTGCCCGGGATGAAGGTGCTCGAGTAGAAGTTCGTCTTGGCCAGGCTGTTCAGGCCCCGGGTGGTGTCGTCGGCCGAGTTGGTGCCGTTCATCGTGGTGCCCAGGGCCGAGGCGACCGCGTCCTGGCTCGGCGTCTTGTCCCGGGCGGTCAGGGCGATCCGGGTCGCCGCCGGGCCGCAGTACCAGCCGTTGATCTGCGCCTCGTAGTCGTAGTCGAGCGTCTTCGCGGCCGGCGGTGCCTTCTTGACCGCCTTGACCGCGGTCGGTGTGGCCTTCTTGGCGGCGGCCGGGGCCGACTGCGTGGGGCTCGGCGCGGCCGAGGTGGCGACCGGGGCCGGGGCATCCGGGGTGGGGGTGGTGAGGCTGGGCGCGATCTCGCCGGCGGCCTGGCCGCCGAGCTTCTCGGAGACGGCCACGGCCGAGGTGTCCGGCAGGGCCGACTCGTGGCCCTGGGTGAGCAGGATGCCGGTGGTCAGACCCACCGCGAGGACCGCGGCGGAGACAACGCTGACCCGGTACGGGCTGGCGGTCACGATGCGACGCAGTCGCAGTTGCTGACGATGCTTCATTCGATTTCCTCCGCAGATGTGCCGATCTGCGATCGGGGGCACATGATTCGGGATGGCGTGGGGTCTCTGCCGGGGCCGGTCGCGTGACGAGTGCGCGCGAGGTCCGGCGGCATCGGCCGCCAACCCGGGCTGCCGGATCAGGGCGTGCTGATCCGCCACCGCCTTGCGCGGTGGAATGCGTTACCGGATGAGGGCGTACGACAAATCAGTGCCGTACGTTTCCGTCCACCTGCCGGTCGCGCGTACTCGTGTCACCGACCGTTCGCGATGCTCGCGTCGACGGTCGTACGCGGGTGGCCTAGTGATCCAGCGTCTTCGGCCGCGCCTGCGCGCGGGCGGACCTGAGCAGGTGACGGGGGACGTGGCCGAGGGAGGGGCCACGGCAGATACTGCGCTGCACGGAGCATGTTCTCCTTCCGATACCGCCTACCGGGTTAGCTGACGGATTCGGACGGGAAGCTCGCCCTACCGCGAATGTCTCGCGGATTCACCCCAAAACTACTGTGGGTCCCCGGCTCGTAACAGTTACGACTCAGCGGGTCTGTTCCGGTGTCACCCGCGGTGACTAATGGCCGGACCAGACGGGCTGACGTTACTGGTCCGTTCATGTTCTTGCCAAGCCCGCTTGGCCTGCGAAAACCGTGACCAACGCCGCTACTTTCCTCGATTTGTGATGGTCGCTGTATGATCACGGAAAGTATTTGTCGACACCCTGGGTGATTTTGCTGTCCATGGTCGTACCGCCTTTTGCCGACCCGGCGCACGATGTCGCATTTCCCGCTCGGCGGTCCGCACGCCCCGACCCTTGGAGTGGGCTGGACGCCACCTCGGCGGCAGTCCGGCCGATTTCCGGGCCGCTTCCGACCAACCGTGCCACCTCGCGTGGGCCGATCGGACCAGGTCGAACGGACCGCTCGGGCGAAGCCCGCGCCCGCCGATGTCCGTACGTCTTTCGGCACCGGCAGCCGTAGGTGGGCCGGGGCAGGGTAGAAAGACTCCGAGTCACCCGATCACTGGAAGGACTTCCCGATGAACCTCGACCGAGCGATTCCGCCGGACCCGTACGACGTGCTTCCGCCGGTGCCCGCGTTCACCGTCACCAGCGACGACGTACGCGACGGTGAGCCGTTGGACGCCGAGTTCACGCACCCCAGCGTCGGCGGCAACGACCAGTCACCGCAGCTCGCCTGGTCCGGTTTCCCGGCGGAGACGCGCAGCTTCGTGGTCACCTGCTACGACCCGGACGCGCCGACCACCAGCGGATTCTGGCACTGGGTGCTGGTGAACATCCCCGCCTCGGTCACCCAGTTGCCCCGGGGCGCCGGCAAGGCCGGAGCCACCGGCGGAGGCGCGTTCGCGGTACGCAACGACTACGGCACCCAGGAGTACGGCGGGGCCGCGCCGCCGGCCGGTGACCGGCCGCACCGCTACCTCTTCGCCGTACACGCCCTCGACGTGGAGAAGCTCGACGTCACCCCGGACGCCAGCCCGGCGTACGTCGGCTTCAACCTGACCTTCCACACCCTCGCCCGCGCGGTGATCCGCCCCACGTACCAGGTCAAGGGCTGAACCCGGGGGACAGACACGCAGTGAGCGGCCGTCGCCGACACCGGGGACGGGTAGACGGTGTCGGTGCCGGCCGCTGAGCGCAACCCGAAGTCGGGTCAGGCGGTCCAGCCGAGTGGTCGGATGGAGCGGTCGGATGGAGCGGTCGGGTCAGGCGGTCGGTTCGCCGGGGACCCGGGCGACGGCGAAGACCGACTGCCCGAACGGGGGGCGGACGATCTGCTCGGCGGCCTTGGTCACCGGCAACACCAGGGTGTCGTACACCTTGACCATCGGGCCCTCCTTCGGCATCAGCCGGAAGACGTTGGTCGCCATGTAGTAACCGATCAGACCCAGCGCGTTCGCGTAGTGCAACCGCTCGATGGTCAGGCCCGCCTCGGTCAGCGCCGCCCGCATCGTCTTCTTCGTGTAGCGCCGGACGTGCCCGGTGGCGATGTCCGCCGGGCCCATCGCGAACTGGAACGCCGGGACGATGAGGACGATCGCCCCGCCCGGACGGACCAGATCGGACATGCTCCGCAGCGCGCCGACGTGGTCCTCGATGTGCTCCAGCACGTTGTACGAGACAGCCGCGCTGTAGTCGCCGTGCTCCGGCTCGGGCTGCGGGAGCAGCATCTGCCGTACCTCGACGTTGGACTCGGCGGAGAGTCGGTCCTTGAGCGCCACCAGCCGGTCGGGGTCGGCCTCGGTGGCGGTGAACCGGGGGAAGTGCGGTGCCCACTCGAGCACGTAGTCGCCGAGACCGCTGCCGATCTCGATCGGGTTGTCACCCAGGTACGGCATCGCCAGCTCAACGAACCATCTGCGGTGGTTCACGGCGGTCGCGAGACCTTCGAGTACCTCGGATTGGACCCGTTGATCCCCAGTGATTTCTGCCATGCGTCGATTCCTCGCGATCTGAAACTCGACCTGCACCCTGGACCGACAGAGTGAACCATCTAGGACGACCGTAGGGAAATTGAGGCATCGGCGTGGCACGAACGGATTGTTACGTCGATCCGTACCGTCCGGCTTCCGGACGTTTGGGCATGGAAGACGCGGATCCTGGTGATCGAGCCCGGCCGTCCGCTAGCCTTCGCTACCCTCCGAACAGACATGACTACCTCTCATCTTCGTGCCACCGGTCCACCGAAGGAGCCCACGCCGGAGACGCCCACGCCCACGCCACCACACCGCTTCCGGCGTGGTCCGCTGGCGGACGTCGCCGCGCTGCTGAGCTACTTCGGACTGACCGTCTGGATCACCGCCGGACTCTGGCTCCGGCCCGGCTCCGGGGTTCGGGAGAACGAGGCTGACCAGGCGTTCTTCGAGTGGATGCTGGCGCACGGGGCGCGGGTGGTCAGCCGGGGCGACTACCCGTTCTGGTCCGACCGGATGAACGTGCCGGACGGTCTGAACATCATGGCGAACACCTCCGTACTCGGGGTCTCGGTCCCGCTGGCGCCGGTGACCCTCCTCTGCGGACCCAGGATCGCCTTCAACGTCTTCCTCACGTTGGCGCTCCTCGCCACGGCCACGACCTGGTACCTCGTGCTCTCCCGGCACCTGGTCCGCCACCGAGGGGCGGCCTGGGTCGGCGCGCTGTTCTGCGCGTACGCGCCGGCGATGGTCTCGCACGCGAACGGCCACCCGAACATCGTCGGTCAGTTCATGGTTCCGCTGATCGTCTGGCGGGTGCTGCGGCTGCGCGAGCCGGGCCGCTGGCCCCGCAACGGCCTGCTGCTCGGGCTGCTGATCGTCTGGCAGGGTCTGATCAACCTGGAGATCCTGCTGATGACCGCGGTCGGCCTCGGCGTCGTGCTGGCGGTCGTGGTGGCCCGCCGGCCCGAGCTTCGGTACGCGGCCGGGACGTTCCTGGCCGGTCTGGGGCTCGCCGCCGGGGTGGCGCTGATCCTGCTCGGATACCCGCTCTACGTCCAGCTCTTCGGACCACAGTCCTACTCCGGGCTGCCCCGCTCGATCCGGGCGTACGGCGCCGACCTCGCCTCGTACGTCACCTTCCCGGGGCAGTCGCTGGCCGGGGACCGGTCGACCGCCGCTCGGCTGGCGCAGAACGCGAGCGAGCAGAACGCGTACCTCGGCTGGCCGCTGGTCGTACTCGTGGTGGCCCTGGTGTGGTGGCTACGCCGATCCGCGGTCGTGCTCGGCCTGGCCGCCGCCGGCCTCCTCTTCGCGGTCATGTCGCTCGGCCCGAGGATCCACTGGCGCGGACGGGACACCGGCATTCCGTCGGTCTGGGCGGTGCTGGAGGACGTCCCACTGCTCGACTCGGCCGTGCCGACCAGGTGGGCCCTGGCGATCGTTCCGATCATCGGCCTGCTGCTGGCGCTCGGCTGCGCCCGGGCGGCCGAACTCGCCCGTGGGCACCCGGCGGCGGCCGATCCGGTCGCCCGCGTGTCCGATGCCCGTGTGTCCGATGCCCGTGTGAACGATGCCCGCGTGAACGATGCCCGCGTGAACGATGCCCGCGTGAACGATGCCCACGTTCCCGGCCACGACCGCACCGGGGTCCGGTTCGCCACCGGGACCGTCCTCGTGATGGCACTGCTGCCGATCACACCGCTGCCGGTCCCGGTCGAGCGGCTCCCGCCCACCCCGGCGTTTGTCACCGCCGGCACCTGGCGGCAGTACGTCGCCGGCGGGCGGAGTCTGGTGGCCCTGCCGCTGCCCGCGTCGACCTATCCGGACCCGTTGCGGTGGTCCGCCGAGACCGGACTGGACCTGCCGCTGGCCCGAGGCTACTTTCTCGGGCCGGACACCCGGCCGGGGCGACCCGAGGGAAGGGTGGCGCTCTTCTCCGCGCCACCGACGCCGACCAGCCGGTTCTTCGACGCGATTGCCCGGACCGGCACCGTGCCCCGGGTCGACCAACGGCGGCGTACCGAAGCCCTCACCGACCTGCGCTCGTGGCGGGCAGGTGTGGTGGTGCTCGCCCCGCAGAGACGCGCCGACGCGTTACGGGCCGGCATGGTCGCCCTGACCGGCATCGAGCCGACGCTGACCGGCGGGGTGTGGATCTGGGACGTACGCCCCCTGCTGACCACCTGAACCCTCCCACAGGTAAGGAAGGGCCCCTTGTTAACGCTATGCGTTAACAAGGGGCCCTTCCTTACACCTCAGCTGGAGCGGATGCAGCAGCCTTTGCAGATGCGCGGCTGGGGCAGGGTGAAGGCGAGGCAGCAGGTCTTGCGCTGCACGGTCGGCTCACCGTTTGGTCCGGGCACCAGGTCCACCAGGTCGGCGAGGTCGAGCGCGGCGAGCAGCGTCCCGACGTTCTCGGCCGAGGTGCCGGGCAGTCCGTCGGCGGCCCGCAGGATGCCGTACGAGACGCCCGAGGCGACCGAGCCCATCATCGTACGAGCACCGATCCGGACCTGGGCGAGGATCGCGTCCAGCAACGGGGTGAGGTGTTCGTCGAGCATCGATTCGCGCAGCGCGGTGAGGAGTTCCGCCTCGTCGGCGAGGACCCGCACCTCGGGGAGCCCGGCCAGCGCCAGCGGGTCGGTGGGGAGCACCGCGATCGTGGTGCCGCGGCGCAGTCCGAGGGTGATCGCCGCCCGGTCGGTGTCGACCCGGATCAGTACGTCCGACGCGCGCACCAGGGGCACCCGGCGGGCGGACGCCCAGCCGACCACCGTCGGCAGGGCCAACCAGTAGGTGTACGCCTTCCAGAGCAGTGCGGCGGCGGCGTGCGGGGTGGCCTGCCAGGAGCGTCGTGCCGCGGCGAGCAGTTCGGGCAGCCGGTCGCCGCTGATCAGCTCGCTGGCCGGGAGCCAGCCCCGATCGTCCTCCACGATCAGTCCGGGGACCAGGCCGGGCAGGTCGTCGGTGCCGAACATGGTGCGCAGCGTCGCGTTCAGTGGCGCGAGCGGGGCGGCGGCGTACGCCCGCCCGGTGATCACGGCGGTCACCGAATGTGACCAATCTGGCACGACGTGATGGTGTACGCGGCTCCGGGCGTGCTCGTCCCGATCGGGAGAGCCCTCGGGTCAACGAGCGAGCGCGGCTGGGTCAGCCGTCGTATCTCCGCTGTCACCGCACCCGCCCTCCGGTCGCCGTACCGACGCCACGTTAGCACTAAGGCAAGCCTAACCACAGCAGGAGGTGCCGGAGGCCGTTCGTCACCAATGCCGACCGAGATCACCCAACGTGGTCGAGGCGGGGGTACCCGGTCCCCCTGACGGTTAACCGGGAGTGACCGGTGAGGGGGGCTGGAAGCGGCCTGAGCAGGCGGTACGGGCTGGGCGAGGATCGATGATGATGAAAGAATTGTCAAGCCAAATGTCGTTAACGCGGCACTCCTGCCCCGTTGACTGGGTCGGCCAGCAGACTGAGATTCCCGGCCCCTTAGGAACCTGATGACCACCTCGCCCATCGAACGGGCTGCCGACTCGTTCGCGGCCGAACTATCCAAACGGCGGGTCGAGCGGGGCATGACCAAGAAGCAGCTCGCCGCCCGGATGGGGTTCGACCCCTCATACGTCAGTCACGTGGAAGGCCGCCGCCACCGGCCGACCGAGGATTTCGCCCGCCGCGCCGAGGCCGTACTCAGCGCGTCCGGCGCCATCTGGCAACGCTTCCAGGAGTACGACGAACTCCGGCACGCCCGGTCGAACCTGATCGCCCACCGGGATCCGCCCGTACCCGAGCAGTGGTTCCCCCCGGGGACCGGGCTCATCGTGGAGCAGGAGACCGCCACCCTCACCTACGAGGACAAGGCGTACCGGTGCGTGATCCGCCGTGCGCTCTACAACGCCGGCACCGAACCGGTCACCCGCTACCTGGTCCGGGTCGCCGTCGACCGCTACCCCAGCGACCCGGGGCGGTCCAACCGGCACCACCGGGAACACCCCCTCACCTTCGCCGAGCTCGACCTCCAGGCGGTCTGCGGCGACGAGGAGAACCCCGAACCGATGGACTGGCGGAAGAAGCACGACCGGGACGCGTTCAAAGAGGTCTGGCTCCTGTTCGAGAACGCCAACGGCCGCTTCCCGCTCTACCCCGGCGAACGGGTCACCATCGAGTACGCGTACACCGTGGGCGAGGAGAAGTGGGGGCACTGGTTCCAGCGGGCCGTCCGGCTGCCCACCCGGCACCTCGCCGTCCGGCTGAACCTCCCGCTCGACCTGGACCCGCAGGTGTGGGGGGTGGAGACCACCCTCTCGGCCGAGGAGGGCCCACTGCGTACGCCGTTGGTCCGGCACGACGCCGACGGCCGGGCGATCTACGACTGGTCGACCGAGGAACCGCCGCTCAACGCCCGCTACCGGCTGGAGTGGCGCTACCGGGCCCAGCAGGCGACAACCGGTGCCGAGCCCGAACTGCGGGCCAGTGACCGGATGCGCGCCGCCGGGATCGTGCAACGGGGCGCCGCGCTGCTGCGCCAGCCGGCCCGGCTGTTCGAACTGCCCCAGGACGAGGCCACCGCCCGCGACGTGCTGTTCCAGCTACGGGCGGCGCTGCACCGCCTGGACGAACTGCACCCGTTCAGCAAGGGCGTGGGTCTCGCCGCCCCGCAGCTCGGGATTCCCTGGGCGGCGGCGGTGGTCCGGCCACCGGACCGGGAGGCTGACCCGGTCGTACTGCTCAACCCCCGGGTGGTCGACGCCGCCCGCGACACCGATGAGCAGTACGAGGGCTGCCTCTCCTTCTTCGACCAGCGCGGCCTGGTGGCCCGCCCGCTCCGGATCGACGTCGAACACGCCCGCTGGGACGGCGGTCGGGCGATCACCTCGTTCGAGTTCGCCATGGCCCGGCTGGTGGCGCACGAGATCGACCACCTGGAAGGCAAGCTCTACATCGACCGGATGGACCCGAGCATCCCCCTCGTCCCGGTGGAGGAGTACCGGGAAACCGGCACCCCCTGGCGGTACTGAGCCGGGAAAAAGGGGGCCGGGTATCGGGCCCTGCCGGCAGGGCCCGATACCCGGCTGGGGGGGAGGGGCTTGGATCGGGGGTGGCGCGGTGTTGGTTACAGGTCGCCGAAGGTGTCGTAGCGGATGTTGGCCGGGGGCACCTCGTGCTGGGCGAGGGTGCGCAGGATCGAGCGGACCAGCGGAGCCGAGCCGGAGACAAAGCAGTCGTGGGTGGTCCAGGGCCCGTAGCGGGCGAGCACCTCGGCCAGGTCGCCGCGTTCACCCGTGAAGGCGTCGTCGGCGCTGCACGAGGGCAGGATCGAGAGCCAGGGGTGGCGGGCGGCGATCTCGTACAACTCGGTCAGGCCGTACAACTCGTCCTGGCTGTGGCCGCCGAAGAAGACGTGCACCCAACGGGTGCGGTTGTAGAGGGTCAACTCCTCCACCAAAGCTTTGATCGGGGCCAGGCCCACCCCGGCCGCCACGCAGAGGATGTCCCGGTTCGACTTGCGGTCCAGCGTCATCGAACCCATCGGCGCGGCGAGACGGAGCAGGTCGCCCGGCTTGATCTTGCGAACCAGCGTGCTGGAGACCCAGCCGGCGCCCGCCGCCCGGACATGGAACTCGAGCACGTTCTCCTCGGTCGGCGCGTTCGCGATCGAGTACGTCCGCCAGAGCCTCGGCTGGTAGCGGGGGGCCTCGATGCTGACGTACTGGCCGGCGCGGTAGGGCAGGGGATACTGGAGCGGGCGACAGGTGAAGACCGCCACGTCCCGCCCCCGCCGCTCGTGGGTCAACACCTCGGCGTGCCAGAACGGGGGGTTCGGGTCGTCGGCCGCTCCCGCGATCATCTTCTCCGCGATCAGGGCGTACGCGTCCCGCCACGCCTGGTCGTACTCGATCGTCCACTGCTCGGCCCCGGCGGCGCGCAGGGCCACCATGAGCGCCTCGCCGACGAGCGCGTAGTGGTCCGGGTCGACGTGGTACTTCCGGTGATCGCGACCCAGGCCGCGTAGGTAGTCGTCGAACCGCTCCGGATCGTCGAGCGTCTGCATCGACGTGATGACCGCCTCCAGCAGCCGGTCCCGCTGCCCGTCCATCTGGATCGGGAACAGATCTCGCAGCCGTGGGTTGGAGAGGAAGAGGCGGGCGTAGAAATGTCCGGCGATCTTGTCCCGGTCCTCCTCGACCAGGGTCCAGCTCTCCTTCAACACCTGCGCCAGGTTGTCCATTGCGCCCTTCTCGATGACGACGTGCGTCCGGCGCACGTACGAGCTGATCGGATGGCGGGACGATTGGGCTGTCCGTCTCGATCAGGATGGACACTCTCCGTGGATGTTGGTCGCACAGATTGTGCGATCGGGTACGGATCGATGATCGGATCAGCCGGTCTGGCCGCAAGATTTCGGCTCGCCAGGGCGGTCGCGCGGTGGCGGCTTGAGGCAGAGTGGTCGGGTGACGGTTGATCTCGCCAGGCCGGTGTCGCGCCGGACGCTCGGCACCGAGGTGTTGCTGGTCCTCGGCGTCTCCCTGGGCCAGTCCGCGGTCTACGCGGCGGTGAACATCATCGGCCGGCTCACCGCCGACCGGCCGCTCTCCCAGCAGACCGCGACGCTCAACGCCTCCCAGTCGGCCCGACCCTGGCTCGACCTCACGTACCAACTGCTGAACATCCTGTTCGCGCTGGTGCCGGTGCTGCTCGCCGTACATCTGCTCAACCGGGACCGGGGCGACGCGCGAGGCACGCTCGGGCTCGACGCCCGCCGGCCGGGCTCGGACCTCGGCCTGGGAGCGGCGCTGGCCGCGTTGATCGGACTGCCCGGCATCGGGCTGTTCTTCGTCGCCGCCCAGCTCGGGATCAACGCCAGTGTCGTCCCGGCCAACCTGCCGGACATCTGGTGGGCGGTCCCGGTGCTGGTGCTGGCCGCCGCCCAGAACGCGATCCTGGAGGAGATCGTGGTGGTCGGTTACCTGATGACCCGGCTGCGCGAACTCGGCTGGCGGATCGGAACGGTGATCGCGGCGAGCGCGCTGCTGCGCGGCTCGTACCACCTCTACCAGGGCTTCGGCGCCTTTGTCGGCAACGCGATCATGGGGGTCCTCTTCAGCCTTGTCTTCCTGAAGACAAAGCGGGTGCTGCCGCTGGTGGTCGCCCACACGCTGCTCGACGTGGTCGCCTTCGTCGGCTACGCCGCACTGCCCCGAAGCTGGTTCGACTGGCTGTAAGGCTCCTAAGACCTGCTGGCGCGGATCTTCGCGGGGCCGTAGTGCGCGATCGCCCGGGCGGCCAAGCGCTCGGCGGCGGTCGAGTCCCGCGAAGCGGCGGCGAGCACCGCCGCACCGGGTAGCAGCCGGGCGGCCAGCCGCAGCGCGAGCCAGCCGCCGGCCTGCGCGGCCAGCGGTGCGGCGAGCCGCCAGCCCAGCTCGGCGATCCGGTGCGGGGCGCCGCCGTCGCCGTCCGGGGTGGCCTCCGACGCGGCGGTGAGGGCGGCACGAGCGCTCTGGTCGTCCGGGTGCACCCGGGTCAGCACCAGCAGGTCCACCGCGCGCTCCCGGTCCGTCGGATCCTGCCCGTAGGCCGCCGCGAGATGCAGGACCAGGGCGGCCTGGGCCCAGGAGACGGCCGCCAGTTCGGTGAGCGGTGCGAGCAGACCGGCGGCGGCCGAGGCCGCGCCACCCGCACCCGCCAGCCGGACGAACCGCCTGGTCGCCAACCGGGCCAACCCGTCGGCGGTAGCGGTCGGGTAGCTGGCCCGGGTCCGCCGGACCCAGGACTCGGCGGCCGGACCAACGCTGTCGACGGCGGCGAGGGCGAGCAGTTCGGGGGTGAACCCGGGATGATCGAGAAGCCGAGCGACAATCGGCTGCCGGGCGGGGACCGGGTCCGGTTGCTCCTGCGCTCCCGTCTGGGGTGGTGCCGGTGTTTCCGTACCGGCCTTTCTGGCCGTTGTCCTCCCGGTTGCGGCGGCCTTCTTCGCCGTCGCCTTCTTCGGGGTGGCCGTCTTTCTCGGGGTGGCCGCCTTTGTCGCCTTTGCCGGTGGGCTCGCCGTGGTCGGCTCGGGCTCCGGCGCGGCTGCCGCCTCGGCGACGGGTTCCGCACCAGTGGGCGGGCTTTCCGGCGGCGGTTGGAACAGGACGGCAGGTGCGGTCCGGGGCGTGGGCGGGTGGCCCGGCGGCGTCTCCGGCGACGGCGGCGGTGCCGGCGGGGTGAAGGCTGCCTTCGGGGTACGGGAGCGCGGCGCCGACTTCGCCTGCGGGCGGCGGCGGCCGGGCGTCGGTTCGGTGGGCGGCTGCTCCTCCATGCCAAGCGAGCCTAGTCCGCTTCATCGAGGTTCACCTCCCGTGAAGCGGCGGGCCGGACCAGCCCCCACCGCAGTACGGCGTGCCGCCCGACGGCTCGCGGGATACTCGCTTTGCCCCGCCCGGTGGGAGACCTGTATTCTCGGTCGGCGGTGGTCTGCTGGGCCACCGGGGAGACTTCGCCTAGTCTGGTCTATGGCGCCGCACTGCTAATGCGGTTGGGGTCTTAAAGCCCCTCCCGGGTTCGAATCCCGGAGTCTCCGCGCGAGATCGGTGTGTGTATGCTGATCGAGCACCTGCGCCCGTAGCTCAACGGATAGAGCATCTGACTACGGATCAGAAGGTTAGGGGTTCGAGTCCCTTCGGGCGCACCTTCTCGAACAGGGAAGATGACCAATTGGTCATCTTCCCTGTTTTTTTGTTCGAGTCGTCGTCCAGGTGTTGATCGAGCAGGTGTCGTTCGAGCCGTCGTCCGGGTCGGCGACCAGGGCACCGGCCAGGGTGCCGGCCCGGGGACGGTGCGGCGTCGGCGACGAGCAGGGCACCCGACGGGTGCCCTGCTCCTGTACGCGGTGTGGACCAGGTCAGGCGACGCAGTCGTCGCCCTCTTCCCGGAGACCCCCGCACGGGTGGTTGCCGGCGATCACGGTCTCGTCGTCGACCTTCACCACGCCGTCCGGCGTGAAGACGCCGCCGGCCTGCTCGGTCGCGTCGTTCTCGATCACCTTGCTCCTGAACAGACGCACGTCTCCGCCGGTAGCGGAGAGGCCGCCGCCCTTCGAGTGGAGGCCGACCGCCTTGTTGCGGCTGCTCTCACTCGTGCGGACGAGCAGGTTCGACCGCTCGCTGAAGATGCCGGCACCGTCCCCACCCGTGGTGTTGGCCGCGACGGTGCTGTCGTCGAGGGTCAGCAGACCCTGGATGGTGGAGACGCCGCCGCCGGCAACCGTGGAGGTGTTGTGGTCGATGGTCGCGTCCCGGAGGGTGATGGTGGCGTCCTTGTTGGCGACGCCGCCGCCGGTGTTGGCGGTGTTGTCGGTGACCTTGATGGTCCAGACCTTGGTACGTGCCGCGACGCTGGCGATGCCGCCGCCGTCGCCGGCCCGGTTGTGGGCGAAGGTGCTCTCGCTGAGGTCAGCCGCGCCTTGGAAGTTGGCGAACCCGCCGCCGAACTCGTTGGCGCTGTTCTTGGTGAACTCGGTCCACTTAACCGCCAGCACCCCACCGTTGAGCATGCCGCCGCCCTTGCCCGAGGGGCCGGTGGCGTGGTTGTCACTGAGCTTGCTCTCGGTGAGGGTCAGGTGGCCGTCGTTGAAGATCCCGCCGCCACTCCCGTCGGGCGCGACGGCGGCGTTTCCGGTGATGGTGGCGTGCTCGACCACGGCGGTGCCGTCGTGGTCGATCCGGATGCCGCCGCCGGAGCCGGCGCGTCCGTTGGTCAGGGTGACGTCGCTCAGGTGCAGGTCCCCGCCGGCGCGCACGGTGAAGAAGCGGAACTCGGGCGCGTTCGCGTCCCGGGTGATGGTGGCCCCCGAGCCCTCGATGACGATCGGCTGCCAGATCTCCGGCAGGCCGGTCCGGTCGCCCTCGGCCTGGTTCTCCCCGTACCCGGTGAGGGTGTAGGTGCACTTCGGCGCGAGTCGGAGGTTGCCGCCACCGTTGGCGTTCGCCTCCGCGATCGCGCCGACGAGTTCCCCGCTCTCACACGGTACGAACTTCACCTCGTCACGCCCGTCGTGCCAGGAGTGGTCCGAGCCGCCCCCGTCGGTCTCGTCAGCGGGAGCGGCCATTGCGATCGCTTCCATCGCCGTACCGGCGGGTGTGCCGGCGGTGGCGAGCGGGGCGACGCCGATCAGTCCGGCCGCCCCGGCGAGCAGGCCGCCGGCCAGCAGACTGTCGGTCAGCAGTGATCGGGAGCCTCGCCTTGTCGACGCTCTGGGCTCGGTGAAGTCCCTTTTTCTCCGTTGGAACCTGGGCATCACGCTTCCCGCCTTTCACAGGACACGTTCGCACCAACCAGGGGCGCGCGGGCTGCGTCGGTGCAGCCACTGAAAGTCACGGTACGGTGACCATCAGGTCAAGGCGGGCTTATGTGAATAGAGCACACGTTTAGTGAGGATCATGCTCCATCTCGACAAGTGCCAAGATTCACGTGGAGAGCGTGACGGGTCGCCCGGGCACTGCCGAACCGCCGCTGACCCCCACCCCTGGTTGCCAGGAGGTTCGGCGGCTGCGGGATCGTCGGGGCGGCAACCACCCCGTACGGCGGAAGGAATCCCGATGGCAGACGGACCGGTAGTGGCGCCGGACCAGCAGGTGACGCTCGGAAGCTGGCCCACCCCGGTCGAGTCCGCTCCCCGCCTGGCGGAGGCGATCGGACTCGACCGGGACGCGCTCCGGATCAAGCGGGACGACCTCGGCGGCCTCGGCGGGGGCGGCAACAAGGTCCGCAAGGTCGAATGGACGGTCGGTGCCGCCCTGGCGGCCGGCGCGGACACCCTCGTCACCACCGGTGCGCCGCAGAGCAACCACGCCCGCCTCACCGCCGCGGCCGGCGCCCGGCTGGGGCTGCGGGTGGTGCTCGTCCTGCGCGGCGCGCCCGGGGAGACGAGCTCCGGCAACGTCGCCCTGGACGGTCTCTTCGGCGCCGAGGCGCACTGGGCCGGCGACGTGGACGACGAGCGCTTCGCCGACGTGGTCGAGCGGGTGGTCGACCGGTTGCGCCGGGACGGCGCCCGTCCGGTGCTGATCCCGTTCGGCGGCTCGAACGCGGCCGGTGCGTACGGCTATCTGCGCGGTGGCGAGGAACTGCTGGACCAGGTGCCGGACCTCGAACTCGTCGTGGTCGCGCTGGGTTCCGGCGGCACCATGGCCGGGCTCGTCGCCTCGCTCGGGCCGTCCCGGGTGCTCGGCGTGCAGACCGGGGCCCTGGCCGAGCCGGCCACGGCGGTCGCCGCGCTGGTCGGCCAGCTCGGTCGGGCCGAGGTCCGCCCGGACCAGCTCCGGATCCGGTACGACCAGGTCGGAGCCGGCTACAGCCAGCTCACCGAGGCGTCCGCCAGCGCGATGGAGCTGACCGCGCGCAGCACCGGGGTGGTGCTGGACCCGATCTACACCGGGCGGGCGATGGCCGGTCTGGTCGCCGCCGTACGCGACGGCGAGATCGACCCGGGTACGCGTACCGTCTTCCTGCACACCGGGGGCCTGCCGGGGCTGTTCGGTCACGCGTCCGCCGTGACCCGGGCCGGGCAGGGCCTGCTCCACTACCCGCCCCGGGACGACGAGCCGCTCAGCACCAGTTCAGTGTCGAATTGACCCGGGTGACGTTGCGGATCACGTTGTTGCTGCCTCCGCAGGGGTTCTGGGTGATGTTGGTGTTGCTGACGGTCAGGTTCTGCAGGGTGATACCGGAGGAGATCGGAAACTCCGTACGCGCGGCGACCCGTACCTCACCGCCGCCGCTGACCGTGCCGGACTGGGCCGCGATGGTCACGTTGTAGCAGTTCTCGAGCAGGATCGAGTTGTTGCCGGTGTTCGAGATGGTGACCCGGTCGATCACCGCGCCGCCGCTCTCCGAGACGCAGAAGATCCCGCGTCCACCGCCCCGGGCCACCACGTTTCCGACCCGGATGTTCGTCGGGTAGGAGCTGCCGACCCGGCCGTTGCGGTTGGCCATCCGGAACGCCGCGTACCCGGTGCCGGTGCCGGCGTTCTCCGCGTCGACGGTGCCGACGGTGGCGTTGATCGTGTCGTTGAGCAGCAGTCCGGACTCACCGGTGTTCCGGGCGGTGACGGTGCCGACGGTCAGCCCGTCCACCCCGTACGTCTCCACGCCCTGGCTGCTGGTGCCCTGCACGTACACGTTGTCGATCCTGATGTTGCGGACCTTCACCGCCCGGTCGCCGCCGTGGTTGTCGATCCGGACGCCCAGGCCGGCGGAGAGCCGCATGTCGATCTGGCCGAGGATCAGGTTGTTGACGTTGCGCATGAAGATCCCGTACTGCGGCGACCCGGTGAGGGTGAGGTGTTGCACCTCGATGTCGGTGGCGCCCCGGGCGTAGACCGGCGCCTGGTCGCCGGAGCCCGACCCGGTCACGTTGATCGTGCCGCAGACGTCCAGCACGGTGTAGCTCGGCAGCGAGAGCCGGGACCCGGCGTTCATCGACCCGGAACCCCGGACCACCACCCGCTGTTTCGAGGTACGTCCGGAGGTGAGGCTGTTGACGGCGGCCTGCATCGCGGAGCGCATGTCGCTGCCGGTGTAGACCG
Source organism: Micromonospora sp. NPDC050397 (assembly GCF_044901685.1). Classification (NCBI taxonomy): domain Bacteria; kingdom Bacillati; phylum Actinomycetota; class Actinomycetes; order Micromonosporales; family Micromonosporaceae; genus Micromonospora; species Micromonospora sp. NPDC050397. The sequence continues at coordinate 22,117 of NZ_JBJDPS010000005.1, read as the reverse complement.
TGCTGCCGCCGTTGCGGGCGGTCCAGGTGCCACCGTTCTGCACCGCCTCGGCCTGGTACGAACCACTGCCGCAGCCGCTGCCCGCGTCGACGAAGGTGGCGGCCGAGGCGGGCGCTGGGCCGGTCGCCGCGCCGGCGACGGCCACGACCGCGACGACCGCGGTGGCCAGACCCCGCCGTGGCCAGCGCCGTCGGGGTCGGACCCCGACCGGCGTACGGGTGGTGGTGAGCGTCATTGGTCCTCCCTGACCTGTGTCTCGATGACCGGATCCGCCCGGTGTGCGGACGGGGTACACCGAGCGTGGAAAGGGTTTTCCTACCGCTCGCGCAACGTATCGAACCGTTTCAACATAGTCAAGTTTATCGATCTATCAACGGGCGGTGCCGTGCCTGGACGAACCGGCCGTGGCGACCCGGGTCAGGAACTCGACGTTGCTGCGGCTGCGCCGGAGGTGGTCGAGCAGGTACTCGATCGACTGTTGCGGGCCCTGCCCGGAGAGCGCCCGGCGCAGCCTGGCGACGACGGCCGCCTCGTCGGGCGCCAGCAGAACCTCTTCCATCCGGGTCCCGGACGCCTGCACGTCCACCGCGGGGAAGATCCGCTTTTCGGCGATCTTCCGGTCCAACCGCAGCTCGGCGTTGCCGGTGCTCTTGAACTCCTCGAAGATGACCGTGTCCATCAGTGACCCGGTGTCGACCAGCGCGGTCGCGATGATGGTCAGCGAACCGCCGTTCTCGATGTTGCGCGCGGCACCGAGGAACCGCTTCGGCGGGTAGAGCGCGGTCGAGTCGACACCACCGGACATGCTCCGTCCGTTCGACGGGGCCATCAGGTTGTACGCGCGCGCCAGCCGGGTCAGCGAGTCCAGCACCACCACCACGTCCCGGCCCTGTTCGACCAGTCGCTTGGCCCGCTCGATGGCCAGTTCCGCGAGGGCGGTGTGCTCCTGTGGCGGACGGTCGAAGGTCGAGGCGATCACCTCACCGCGTACCGAGCGCTGCATGTCGGTCACCTCTTCGGGGCGCTCGTCCACCAGTAGCAGCATGATGTGGCACTCCGGGTTGTTCCGGCTGATCGCGTTCACCACCGCCTGCACGACCATGGTCTTGCCAGCCTTGGGCGGTGACACGATCAGCGCCCGCTGGCCCTTGCCGATCGGCATCACCAGGTCGATCACCCGGGTGGTGAGCAGGTGCGGCTCGGTTTCCAGAAACAACCGCTCCTGCGGGTAGAGGGGCGTGAGCTGCTGGAAGTCCGGTCGACGCCGGGCCTGCCGGGGGTCGGTCCCGTTGACCGTGTCCAGCCGGACCAGGCCGTGCCGAGGCTCCCGCCGCTGGTCCGAGTCCCGGCTGGCCCGAGCGGTGCCGGTGACCACGTCCCCCCGGCGCAGGCCGTACTCCCGTAGCTGCGCGGGTGAGACGTACACGTCGTCCGGGCCGGGAAGGTAACCGGAGGTACGGATGAACGCGCGGTTCTCCCTGACGTCGAGCACCCCGGAGACGGGTACGGCCGTTTCGTCGCGTACCAGTGGATCGGCCGGACCCTCGGGAGCGGGCGTCCGGTCGTGTGTCGCCCGGGCGGTGGTCCGCTTGCCGACCGGCCCGGACGGGCGTCGGGTTCGGCGGGTGCTGCTTGTCCGCTGGTCCACCAGCGGTTGGGTAGGAGGCATCTTTCTCCCTGGAGATGGTTGGGTCGCCGTGCCCCCGCTCGCCGACCCGGGACGGATCGACGGCGGCCAGTTCGAGCGTCACGGCTCGGTACGGGCGGGCGGTGCTGGTCGGCGTCGGTCGCCGACGTACAGCGGAACGGGGGATGTCTTCCGCGACGGGAATGTCCCCTTTGGTGTGGTGACGCTGAGTCCGGCGTTGCCGGCCGGCTTAACGCGGTATGCCGGTGTGCACGGAGAATCGTGCGGGAAAGTGTGGTTTGTGCTTCCCGGTCGGGCTTGACCACCGACGCGTTGATGGGGTAGCTGGGCTCAACGTAGCGCGATCGACCTGCGGATGGCAACCCTTTGCCGAGTTTCCGGCGTGGGCGCCCCGGTCTCGGCTCGTGCCCGCCCGGCTCAGGCGGTGACCTCTCCGGCCCACGGTACCGTCAGCCGCTCGACCGCGACCACCAGATAGAACAGTCCGGCGCCGAGGATCGCGAGCAGGGCCAGGGCGGCGAAGGCCAGCGGTGTGTCGGCGGTGGTCCCGGAGCTGACGATGACCGCACCGAGGCCACGGTCGGGGTTGACCACCTCGCCGATCACCGCGCCGATGATGGCGAGCGAGATGGCCACCTTGAGGCCGACAAAAACCTGGGGCAACGCCCAGGGCAGCCGGAACTTGACGAAGGTGCCCCAGCGCGAGGCGGAGAGCGAACGGGCGAGTTCGTGCAGTTCGACCGGGGTCGAGGTGAGGCCGGCCATGGTCGACAGCACGATCGGGAAGAAGCAGACCAGCACCACCATGACGATCTTGGGCTCGCTGCCGAACCCCATCCAGACCAGCAGCAGCGGGGCCAGGGCGACCTTCGGTACGGCGTTTGTCGCGGCCAACAGGGGCAGGGTCATCCGCTCGACCACCCGGCTCGCGGCCAGCAGGAGGGCGACGGCGAGCCCGCCCAGCGTGGCGATGCCGAAGCCGATCACCGCCTCCAGCATGGTCACCCAGGTGGCCCGGAGCAGGTAGTCGGGCAGCCGGAGGAACGCCTCGACCACGTCCGGCGGTGCGGGCAGGAAGAAGGGGTCGACGTCGAACACCGCGACGGTCCCCCACCAGAGGGCGATCGCGAGCAGCGCGCCCAGCAACGGAAGCAGCGCGCCCGACACCAGCCCGCCCCACCGGAGTCCCGACCCACTCATCTTGATCCCCGCCCCCGATCCGCGGTCAGGACTGTTCGACGATGCCGAAGTCGACCACCGCCTCGGGTGTCAGCCCGGCCGGGACGAGCCCGGACTCGGCCAGTACGGCGATCGTCTGGGCCACCCGTTCCCGGTTCATCGTGCCGATCCGCCCACCGGCGGCCGGGGTGACCGCCGAGGTCATCGCCTTGATCTCAGCCACGCCGGCCGCCACCGGGTACGTGGGCTTGACCCGGTTGAGGATGCCGGCCGCCTCCTCGGGGTGCTCGACGCTGTGGCGCAGCCCCTTGAGCGCCGCGCCGGTGAACCGCTTGACCAGGTCGGGATCCCGCTCCAACAGGGCCGGCGTGGTGATGATGGCGTTGCCGAAGAGGTTGGCCAGGTAGTCGCTGTACGGGAGCACGACCACCTCCTTCTTCGCGGCCGTCTCCAGCGCGCTCCGGCTGAGCAGGAAGGTGCCGAGAGCGTCGACCTTGCGACCGGCCATCAGCCCGTTGAGCGCGGTCGTCTGGGCGTTCTGGAAGGTGACCCGGTTCGGGTCGAACCCGGCCAGTCGGGCGTACGCCGGGAAGAGGAGTTGGTTGACCGAGCCCGAGGCCGCCGCGACGGTCCGACCCTCCAGGTCCTTCGGGGTGGTGATCCCGGTGTCCTTCGTCGTCATGATCGAGACCAGGGTCTGCTGGTGGATGGCGGCCACCGCGCGCCAGTCCGTGAATTCGCCCTTGCCCGCCTGGATCACCGCGCCGGTGAAGTCGAGGGCGGCGAACTGCGCCTGCTGCGAGCGGAGCGCGGTCAGGTTGGTGACGTTTCCCGCGCCCTCCTTGATCTCCACCTCCAGACCGGCCTCGGCGAAGTAACCCTTCTCTCGCGCCACCCAGGCAAAGGCGTCGCGCCCCACCGCGCCGAAGGCGGTCATGTACGTGACCCGGTCCGGGGCCCGGCCGGATTCCGCACCCTCCGGTCCGCTCTCCCCGCCGCAGCCGGCAACGCCGGTCAGGGCCATGACCAGCAGGGATGTTGCCAGCAGACGCGTACGCCCGACCATCGCTCTCCCCCGTTCCGCCGAGCCGGTACGCGCCGACGGACGCGTGGGCGTACGGGAATCAGCAGTTGTCCGTCATCGATCAGTCCGAGACGTCCTGTGCGCGATCGTAGAGGACGAATATGTCTTATGTCACGGGCAGAACATTGTTGTCCATCATGGTCTTGGCGCGATGGAATAGGGGCCCGTACGTCGGCCGGAGGAGCGCCATGCCCGACCACCCCGTCCCGTCGGCCAGTGCCCGCGCACTGGTCACCGGGGCGTACGACACGCACGTGCACGTCGCACCGGACGTCATCGAGCGCCGCGTCGACGATCTCGAACTGGCCCGGCGGTTCGCCACCGTGGGGCTGGCCGGATTTGTCCTCAAGTCCCACTACGTGGCCACCGCCGAGCGTGCCAGCGTGGTGCGGAAGGTGGTGCCGGGGGTCGACGTACTCGGTGCGGTCGCCCTGAACGGCACGATGGGTGGCATCAACCCCGCCGCCGTCGAGATCGCCGGGCGGCAGGGGGCGAGGATCGTCTGGCTGCCCACCGTGGACGCCCGCAACCAACGCGAGTCCGCCGCGCACGACCCGCCCGGTGCCACCCCGCCGATGTGGCGCGCGGTGCAGGACGACCTGGCCGCCCGGGGGATCGAGGTCGAGCCGGTCGACGTGCTGGACCGGGCGGGCCGGGTCCTCGACCGGGTGCGTCAGGTGCTGCGGGTCATCGCCGCGCACGACCTCGTCCTCGCCACCGGGCACCTGGCCGGCGCGGAGATCCTCGCCGTGGTCGAGGCCGCGAGGCAGGAGGGCGTACGCCGGATCGTCGTCACCCACCCGGAGTTCACCAGCCAGCGGCTGCCGGTGTCACGCCAGCGGGAGCTGGCGGCCCTGGGCGTGCTGCTGGAACGCTGCTTCACCACGGCGTACACCGGCAAGGTGGGCTGGCAGGAGCTGTTCGACAACATCGCGGCGGTCGGGCCCGAGCACTCGGTGCTCTCCAGCGACCTGGGACAGCCGTTCAACCCACCGGTCGAGGACGGCATCGCGCTCTTCGCCGACCGGCTGCTCGACGCCGGGTTCGGCGCCGACCAGGTACGCACGATGGCGGTCACCAACTCGCGCTACCTGGCCGCCCCCTCGACCACCGGGGAGGACTGACCGGCGAGCGGTCCGGGCGTCGCCGAGGTGGGCGCGGGCAGTGGGGTGGCGGCCAGCGCCCGGAGCAGCGCGTCGATCGCCGGACGCAGCGGCCCGGGACCCCGGGTACGGGTCACCGCGAAGATCTGCCGACCGGTGACCGGTTCGTCGAGCGGGCGTACGTCCACTCCCGCCGGCACGTTCCGCAGCGCCAGCCCGGGTACGAGCGCGGCGCCCAGCCCGGCCGCGACGATGTCGAGGGTGAGGGCGAAGTCCACGGCCCGGTGGCGGATGTCCGGCTCGAACCCGGCGAGATGACAGGCGCGCAGGGTGGATCGGCCGCACGGGGTGTGTTCCGCGCTCGCCACCCAGGGCACGTCGTGCAGGTCGGCCAGCCGCCGGGTGGCCCGACCCCAGCCGGTCGGCGTGACCAGGTGCATCGGGTCGGTGCTGATCGGGTGCCGTTCGAGCTCGTCGAACCGGTTCGCCGGCACGTGGTCGTACTCCTGGAGCACGGCGACGTCGATGGTGGCCGAGCGGAGGTCGAGCTGGCTCTGCTGGTCCTCCGCCTCGATGATCCGTACGTCCAGGTCGGGGTGTTCGGCCATGGCCCGCGCCGCCGCCGGGGCGACCAGGGCACCGGCCGCCGAGGGGAACGCGGCCACCCGTACGGTGCCGTCCACCCGCTGCCGCAGGCTGGCCAGACCGGCCACGGCGTGTTCCACCGCGTGCAGGATCCGTTCGGCGTGCGCGGCGAGCACCTGTCCGGCGGCGGTGAGGACCACCCCGCGTCCGGATCGCTCGACGAGTTCGCAGCCGGCTTCCCGGGAGAGCTGTACGAGTTGTTGCGAGACCGCCGACGGGGTGACGTGCAGCGCGTTGGCGGCGGCGGTCACCCCGCCCCGCAGGGCCACCTCGTGCAGGACCCGCAGCCGCCGTACGTCCAAATCCATGAAGCCACGCTACAACGACGCTTAAGAACAATGAACTGGACCTTCATAGTCACGCCGGGGGACGGTTACCCGGTGAAGCTGACCCACCGGTTCCAGGCCCTGCTCGTCGCCGCCATCTGGGGCGTGAACTTCGTTGTCATCGACATCGGACTGCGTGACCTGCCGCCGCTGGTGCTGACCGCGCTCCGGTTCGTCGTCGCGGCCGTACCGCTGGTCCTGCTCGTGCCCCGTCCGACCGCCCGGCTGCGTTACGTGGTCGGTTACGGGCTCGTGCTCGGCGTACTGAAATTCGGGGTGCTCTTCACCGCGATGGACGCGGGCATGCCCGCCGGCCTCGCCTCGCTGGTGTTGCAGGCGCAGGCCCTGGTGTCGGTGCTGCTCGCGGCGGCGCTGCTGCGGGAGCGGCCGGGGGGTTGGCAGCTTGCCGGCGTACTCGTCGGCTCGGTCGGGATCGCGATGCTCGCGCTGGACGGCGGCGGCCACGCCACCGTCGTCGGCTTCGCGCTCACCCTCTTCGCCGCCGCGAGCTGGGCGGTGGCGAACGTGGTGGTACGCGCCAGCGGTGAGACCCGACCATTGTCACTGCTGGTCTGGTCCAGCCTGGTGCCGCCGATCCCGCTGCTCGGTCTCGCCGGTGTGGTCGACGGACCCGGTGTTGTGCTCGACGCGATCACCGGGCTCTCCTGGCGGGGCATCCTGGCCGTGGCCTACGTCGCGTACGTCTCCACGCTGGTCGGCTTCGGCCTCTGGAACCGGCTGATCGCGACCTACTCGGTGGCCCGGGTGGCGCCGTTCAGTCTGCTGGTGCCGGTCTTCGGGCTGGCCGCGTCCTGGCTGCTGCTCGGCGAGCGGGTCGGGCCGGGCGAGGCCCTGGCCGCTGCGGTCATCCTCGCCGGACTGGCGCTGGTGCTGCGCCGGCCGCCCCGGTCCGCCCCGCTGCCGGCCGTGGCCGGGGCGGCGCCGGCCCGTGCCGCCGTGCCGGAGGTGGGCTGAGCGGGGGTAGACAACCCGCCACGGGGAACCGGAATAGGGGGCGGCTACGCCTGGTTCCAGGGTGTAGTTCAAACTTGAAGAAACTCCGGTCGAGACGAGGCGGGCAGCAGACATGCAGTTCGGGATCTTCAGCGTCGGTGACGTGACCACCGATCCCACCACGGGACAAACCGCCACGGAGGCTGAGCGGATCAAGGCGATGGTGACGATCGCGCTGAAGGCCGAAGAGGTGGGACTGGACGTGTTCGCCACCGGCGAGCACCACAACCCGCCGTTCGTACCGTCGTCGCCGACGACGATGCTCGGCTATGTCGCGGCCCGGACCGAGCGGATCGTGCTCTCGACCGCCACCACGTTGATCACCACCAACGACCCGGTCAAGATCGCCGAGGACTACGCGATGCTCCAGCACCTGGCCGACGGCCGGGTCGACCTGATGATGGGGCGCGGCAACACCGGGCCGGTGTATCCCTGGTTCGGCAAGGACATCCGGGCCGGCATCCCGCTCGCGGTCGAGAACTACGGTCTGCTGCACCGGTTGTGGCGGGAGGACGTGGTCGACTGGAAGGGCAAGTTCCGTACGCCGTTGCAGTCCTTCACCTCGACGCCACGCCCGCTCGACGGGGTGCCCCCGTTCGTGTGGCACGGCTCGATCCGCAGCCCGGAGATCGCCGAGCAGGCGGCCTACTACGGCGACGGGTTCTTCCACAACAACATCTTCTGGCCGATGGAGCACACCCAGCGGATGATCGAGCTCTACCGCAGGCGGTTCGAGTTCTACGGCCATGGCCGGGCCGACCAGGCGATCGTCGGTCTGGGCGGGCAGGTCTTCATGCGGAAGAACTCGCAGGACGCGGTCCGGGAGTTCCGCCCGTACTTCGACAACGCGCCGGTCTACGGGCACGGCCCGTCGCTGGAGGACTTCACCCGGGAGACCCCGCTCACCGTGGGCAGCCCGCAGCAGGTGATCGACCGGACCATGACCTTCCGCGAGCACGTCGGCGACTACCAGCGTCAGCTCTTCCTGATGGACCACGCTGGGCTGCCGCTCAAGACGGTGCTGGAGCAGCTCGACATGCTCGGCGAGGAGGTGGTTCCGGTGCTGCGCAGGGAGTTGGACGCGCTCCGGCCGGCGCACGTACCGGACGCGCCGACGCACGCCAGCCTGAAGGCCGCCCGCGACGCCGCCCTGCTCGACGCGGCGTCGGGCTCGTCGGCCGACAGCGGCACGGCGGGATCAACGGCCGACAGCGGCACGGCGGGATCAACGGCCGGCGGCAGCACGGTGGCGGGGGCCGGGCGGTGAAGCGGCGCAAGCTGGTCGTGGTCTCGGCCGGGCTGAGCCAGCCGTCGTCCACCCGACTGCTGGCCGACCGGCTAACCGCCGCCACCGCCCAGGAGGCGCGACGGCGCGGCAGCCAACTCGACGTACGCGTGATCGAGCTGCGTGACCACGCGCACGACCTGGTCAACAACATGCTCACCGGCTTCCCCTCGGCCGGGCTGCGGGAGACGATCGACAGTGTCGCCGCCGCCGACGGGCTGATCGCGGTATCGCCGATCTTCAACGCGTCGTACAGCGGGCTGTTCAAGTCGTTCTTCGACGTACTCGACGACACCGCTCTGGTGGACAAGCCCGTCCTGGTCGCGGCGACCGGCGGCACCGCCCGGCACTCGCTGGCGCTCGAACACGCACTCCGACCGATGTTCGTCTACCTGCACGCGGTGGTGGTCCCGACCGGGGTCTTCGCCGCCTCCGAGGACTGGGGCACCGAGTCCGTCCAGGGCGGACTGGCGAACCGAATCAACCGCGCCGCCGGTGAACTCGCGGCCCAGATCGACCAGCGCGAGCCGGCCACCGTCACCGACCCCTTCGCCAACCCCACCCCCTTCACCGAGCTCCTCGCCGACAACTGATGTGTAAGGAAGGGCCCCTTATTAACGCATATGCGTTAATAAGAGGCCCTTCCTTACACAGCGAGAGCGGTTAGTGGGCCGCCGCCGGGGCGGTGTTGTCGATGTCGGAGAGTTCCTCCGGACGGGTGAGCGTGACCAGCGCGACCACCGCCGCCAGCATGCCCGCCGCGATCACCAGGGCCATCGCCGTGCTGCCGGTGCCGAAGACACCGACCAGCGGCGCGGAGATCGCGCCGACCCCGAACTGCACCGCACCGAGCAGCGCGGCGGCCGTGCCGGCCGCCTCCCCGTGCCGGGCCATGGCGAGCGCGGGCGCGTTCGGCAGCGCCAGCCCGGCGGTGGCGAGCACCGCCCAGAGCAGCACCAGTACGCCGGGCAGCCCGGCGAATCCGGTCGCCGCGACAACAAGCAGCCCGAGCCCGAGCACGGTGCCGCAGACCAGCGCCCCACGCAGGATCTGGAACGGGGTGTACCGGCGCAGCAGACGTACGTTCAACTGGGTGGCCCCGATCAGCCCAACCGCACCGGCGCCGAAGACCACGGCGAACTCCTGCTCGTTGAGCCCGTACTGCTCCTGGAACACGAAGGACGAGCCGGAGACGTACGCGAACAGGGCCGCCATCGCCAGCCCCGCGACCAGCGCCAGGCCGACGTACGTGCGGTCGCGCAGCAGTGCGCCGTACACCCGGAGGGTGCCGACCAGACCACCGTTGCGCCGACGCTCCGTTGGCAGGGTCTCCCGGAGCCCGAACACGGTCACCGCGATCAGCGCCAGCCCGAACAGCGCGAGCGCGACGAAGACGCCCCGCCAGTCGGTCCAGCGCAGCAGCCCACCGCCGAGGGTCGGCGCCAGCACCGGGGCGACCCCCATCACCAGCATCAGCCGGGAGAAGAGCCGGGCCACCGCCGAGCCGCTGAACAGGTCCCGGACCACCGCCAAGGCGACCACCGAGGCCGCCGCCGCACCCAGTCCCTGGAGTACGCGCAGCGTGCCCAGCACCGCGATGTTCGGCGCGACGACGCAGAGCACCGACGCGACCACGTGCAGAATCATGCCGGCGAGCAGCGGACGGCGCCGTCCGATCGCGTCGGAGAGCGGCCCGACCAGGAGTTGCCCGAGGGCGAGCCCGGCGAGCGTTCCGGTGAGGGTGAGCTGCACCTGCGCCGTCGTGGTCTGCAACTGTGCCGAGATGGTGGGCAACGCCGGCAGGTACATGTCGATGGTCAGCGGACCCACCGCGATCAGCGAGCCCAGCACCAGCACCAGCCGCCGCTGCTGGCGGCGGTCCAGTTGCCCGTCCTGCCCGTGCGCGGCTACATCCAGCTCCTTGGGCGGTACGTCTCGTCCGTTGGGTCCTACGTCCGCGACGGCGGCGTCGACCCGTGGTTCGACCGTGGTCATGGGGCCCCTTTCCGGGGTCTGTGGCGCAGAGATCGTACGGAGCCGCGCGGCCGTGCGGGCAACCTCGACAAGAGGGCCGGTCCCGGAGGCATTCCCGCGACCGCGAAGCGTGCCGGATCTCACACGGCCGGACCGGACGGGTGGGTTTGGTCGCCGGAGCAACGCGCGGACGGGTGGGTTTGGTCGCCGGAGCAACGCGCGGCCGGACGGGTGGGTTCCGTCAACGGAGCAACGCATGGGCAGACGAACGGTGACGAAGGGTTGACGCGCCGACCCGCAAGGTGATCGACGTCAGCCGTCGGGTCGGCACCCGGACCGGTCGGCAGAGCAACGGACCGGTCGGCAGCGCAACACCCGGGCCGGTCGGCGCAGCGTCAGCGGAGGGAGCACCGTCATGAACCGTCTACTGATCGTCGGCCGGATCGCACCGGGCCCGGAGGACCGTACGGGACCGGGCGCCGAGGAGCGGATCGCGCAGATCTTCGCCGAGTCGGACCAGACCGAACTGCCCGCCATCACCGGCGCGCGACACCGGTCGCTCTACAGCCTCGGTGACCTCTACCTGCACCTGGTCGAACTGGACGGGGCCGGTCCGGCGGGGCTGCCCGCGGCGGCGGCGCACCCGCTCTTCGTGCAGCTCAACGAGCGGCTGTCGACCTGCACCACGCCGTACCTGTCCACCTGGCGGTCGCCGCGCGACGCCATGGCACGGTGCTTCTACACCTGGGACGCGGTGGTGCCGGTGCAGCGCAGCGGTCAGTGACAAGCTGATGTCCGCCAACGCACCGGAGGTCATCATCATCGGCGCCGGCACCGGCGGGATGTGCCTGGCGCACGGACTGCGGCGCGCCGGCATCGCGGTACGGGTCTACGAGCGGTACCGCACCCGCGGCGACGGTCTGCACGGTTACCGGATCGGCGTCGGGCCGACCGGTAACCGGGCCCTGCGGGAGTGCCTGTCGCCGGAACTCTTCGCGGTCTACATGGCCACCTGCGCGCGCTCGCCGAGGTACTTCAACGTACTCACCGAGAAGATGCGCGTGACCGCCTCGTTCCCGCTGCGGCCGGAGACCGAGACGGATCCGGTCGAAAGCGACCGGGCGGTCTCCCGGATGACGCTGCGGCAGGTCCTGTTGACCGGCATGGAGGACGTCGTCCACTTCGACAAGACCTTCACCCACTACGAGCAGAACCCGAACGGTCGGGTGACGGCGTTCTTCGCCGACGGCACCGAAGTCAGCGGGGACCTGCTGGTGGCCGCCGACGGAACACACTCGGCCATCCGGCGGCAGTACCTGCCGCACGCGCGGATCCAGGACGCGGGCAGCATCAACATCGCCACCAAGATCCCGCTGACCGAACACACCCGGTCACTGCTCACCGACGAGATCCGCGAGGGCATCTCGCTGATCTTCGGCGCCGGCGGGCTGATGGGCGTACTGCACGTGATGGAGTTCAACTGGGACCGGTACGGCGTACCGAAGGCGGGCGTCGGCGGCAACGAGGCGACGCTGATCGAGCGCTGGCCCGGGCTGCTCTACGACAACACCCGCGACTACATCAACCTGATCATCTGGAGCGCGCACCACCGGTTCCCGCCGGACGTGATGCGGATGCGGGGCGAGGCACTGGTCCGGCTCGCCCTCGACCTAACCCCGAACTGGCACCCCCACCTGCGCGAACTGTTCACCCTGAGCGACCCGCACAGTTGCATCCCGGTCAAGGTGGCGACCTCCGAGCCGGTCCCGCCCTGGCAGTCGAGCAACGTCACGTTGATCGGCGACGCCATCCACACCATGACCCCCGGTCGCGGTGTCGGCGCCAACACCGCGCTCCGGGACGCCGCCCTGCTCTGCCGTCAACTCGTCGCCGTCGCCGCCGGGGAGAAGCCGTTGCCGCAGGCGGTCGCCGACTACGAGGTGGAGATGCTGCCGTATGGCTTCGCCCGGGTCGCCGACTCGCTCGCGAACAACGGCACCAGCGGCGACGACCCGCTCTACCGACCCGTCGTCGGTCGGCTCGCGCTGATGGCGGCCCGTGGTTACTTCGGCCTGACCAGCCGGGTGCCGCCGCTGCGCCGCCGGTTTGTCGACGAGATCTACTCCCGACGGGGGGCGCACGACTGACCCGGACCCCCTACCCTTCCCTTCGGCGGCGGGCCGACGCCGACTGCGGGAGGGGACGACGGGTGGCCGACTTCAACTGGCTAGAGGACCTGGACAGCACCGAGGCCACCGCCTGGGTGGCGGACCGGAACGCGGAGACGCTCGCCGGGCTCACCGTCGACGAGACGTACGCGCAGCGGCGTGACCAGTTCCGTGAGGTGCTCGACGCGAAGGACCGGATCGCCTATCCGAGCTGGTCCGGGGAGCTGTTCCACAACCTGTGGCAGGACGCGGCGCACCCGCGCGGGCTCTGGCGACGTACCACGCCGGAGCGGTACCGGGCGTCGGAGCCGGACTGGGAGATCCTGCTCGACCTGGACGAACTGGCCCGGCAGGAGAACGAGAACTGGGTCTGGCAGGGCGCGTCCCTGCTCCGCCCCGACTACCGGCGGGCGCTGGTCAGCCTCTCCCGGGGCGGCTCCGACGCGGTGGTGGTACGCGAGTTCGACCTCGCCGAGCGAGCGTTTGTCACGGACGGGTTCACCCTGCCCGAGGCAAAGAGCGACGTCGACTGGATCGACGTCGACCAGGTCTACGTCGGCACCGACTTCGGTCCCGGGTCACTGACCGACTCCGGTTACCCCCGCCAGGTCAAGCGGTGGCGACGAGGCACGCCACTGGATGACGCGGAGATCGTCTACCAGGGCGAGGTCACCGACGTGGGGGTCAGCGCGGGCCACGACCCGACGCCGGGATTCGAGCGGGACTTCGTCAGCCGGATGATCGACTTCTACCGTTCGGAGCAGTTCCTGCTCACCGGTTCGGGCGAGCGGGTCCGGATCGAGGTGCCCGACGACGCCTGGACCGACGTCCACCGGGAGTGGCTGCTGATCCGGCTCCGCTCGGAGTGGGCCGTCGGCGCCGTCACCTACCCCGGTGGGACCGTGCTGGTCAGCAGGTTCGACGACTTCCTCGCCGGTGGCCGGGAGCTGACCCCGGTCTTCGAGCCCGGACCCACCACCTCGTTCAGGTACCACGCCTGGACCCGCAACCACCTGATTGTGGCGGTGCTCGACGACGTACGCCAACGGCTGGAGGTGCTCACACCGAGTGACGGCGGCTGGCAGCGGACCGTGCTCGACCAGGCGCCCGGCCTCGACCACACCGACGTACTCGACACGAACCCCGAGCACAGCGACGAGTTCATGCTCGTCACCGACGGTTTCCTCCAACCGGCGACGCTGCGCCTCGGCCGGGTCGGCGGCACGATCAGCACGCTCAAGCAGGCACCGTCCTTTTTCGACCCGACCGGTCTGTCGGTCCGGCAGTTCTTCGCCGTCTCGGCCGACGGCACCCGGGTGCCGTACTTCGTGGTCGGGCCGACCGACGGTGGCACCGGCCCGACGTTGCTCACCGGGTACGGCGGCTTCGAGGTGTCGATGACGCCCGGCTACGACGGGATCATCGGACGGGGCTGGCTGGCCCGGGGCGGCACCTACGCCGTGGCGAACATCCGGGGCGGTGGCGAGTACGGTCCCCGCTGGCACCTGGCCGCGCTGCGGGAGAAACGACCCCGGGCGTACGAGGACTTCGCGGCGGTGGCGTCCGACCTGATCGACCGGGGGATCGCCGAGCGCGGTCGGTTGGGCATCGAGGGCGGCAGCAACGGCGGCCTGCTGATGGGAGTGATGCTCACCCGCTACCCGGAGCTGTTCGGCGCGATCGTCGCGACGGTTCCCCTGCTCGACATGCGCCGCTATCACAAGCTCCTGGCCGGGGCGTCGTGGATGGCCGAGTACGGCGACCCGGACCAGGAGGCCGACTGGGCGTTCCTGCGGGAGTACTCGCCGTACCACAACGTACGGGCGGCGCCGCCGTACCCGCCGGTCCTCTTTGTCACCTCGACCCGCGACGACCGGGTGCATCCGGGTCACGCCCGGAAAATGGTGGCGCTGCTGCGCGAGTACGGCCACGACGTCTCCTACTACGAGAACGTCGAGGGCGGCCACGGCGCGGCGGCGGACAACGCCCAGCGGGCGGTCAAGTGGGCGCTGATCCTGGAATTCCTCTGGCGCCGCCTCACCGCTGTGTAAGGAAGGGCCCCTTATTAACGCATAGCGTTAATAAGGGGCCCTTCCTTACACCTCAGCGGAAGGCGCGTAGGCGCAGGCTGTTGGCGACCACGAAGACCGAGGAGAATGCCATCGCGGCACCCGCGATCATGGGGTTGAGCAGGCCGGCGGCGGCCAGCGGCAGCGCGGCGACGTTGTAACCGAAGGCCCAGAACAGGTTGCCCTTGATGATCCGCAGGGTACGCCGGGAGAGTCGGATCGCGTCCGCCGCGGCTGCCAGGTCGTCCCGGACCAGGGTCAGGTCGGCGGCCTCGATCGCCACGTCGGTCCCGGTGCCCATGGCGATCCCGAGGTCGGCCTGGGCCAGCGCGGCGGCGTCGTTCACCCCGTCGCCCACCATCGCCACCACCCGGCCCCGGTCCTGGAGCCGCTTCACCGCGTCGACCTTGTCCGCCGGAAGCACCTCGGCGATCACCTCGTCGATTCCCACCTCGGCCGCCACCGACTTCGCGACGCCGGTGTTGTCCCCGGTCAGCAGCACCGGGGTCAGGCCGAGCCGGCGCAGGGTGGCGATCGCCTCGGCACTGGTCGGCCGGACCACGTCCGCCACCACGAGGACCGCCCGGACCCGGCCGTCCCAGGCCACCGCGACGGCCGTACGCCCGGCCCGCTCGGCCGCCGTACGCGCCAGAGCCAGCGATTCGGGCAGGTCGAGGCCACGGTCGTGGAGCAGACGTACCCGCCCGACGACGAGTTCCCGGCCCTCGACCGTACCGGTGACGCCGAGCCCGCCGAGCCCGGCGAAGCTCGCCACGGCCGGCAGCGCCCCGACCCGATCGACCGCACCGGCGGCGATCGCCCGCGCGATCGGGTGTTCCGAGGCGGCCTCGACCGCACCCGCGAGCCGGAGCACCTCCTCGACCGGCTGGCCGTCGACGGCGACAACGTCGACCAGGCTCATCCGACCGGTGGTGACGGTGCCGGTCTTGTCCAGCAGCACCGTGTCGACGGCGCGGGTCGACTCGAGCACCTGCGGACCCTTGATCAGGATTCCGAGTTGCGCGCCGCGCCCGGTGCCGACCAGCAACGCGGTCGGCGTCGCCAGGCCGAGCGCGCACGGGCAGGCGATGATCAGTACGGCGACAGCGGCGGTGAACGCCGCGGTCGTGCCCTGCCCGGTGCCGATCCAGTAGCCAAGCGTCGCCACCGCCAGTGCGATCACGATCGGCACGAAGACCCCGGAGATCCGGTCGGCCAGCCGCTGCACCTGCGCCTTGCCGGTCTGCGCCTGCTCGACCAGCTTCGCCATCTGGGCGAGCTGGGTCTCCGAGCCGATCCGGGTCGCCCGGACCACGAGCCGGCCGCCGGCGTTCACGGTCGCTCCCACGACCGGATCACCCGGCCCGACCTCGACCGGCACCGACTCACCCGTGAGCAGGCTCGCATCGACCGCCGAGGTGCCGTCCTCGACCACCCCGTCGGTGGCGATCTTCTCGCCGGGCCGGACCACGAACCGGTCGCCGACCGCGAGTTGTTCGACCGGTACGCGTACCTCGGTCGGGCCGCGCAGCACCGCGACGTCACGTACACCGAGTTCGAGCAGGGCCCGTAGGGCCGCGCCGGCCCGGCGCTTGGACCGGGCCTCGAAGTAACGGCCGGCGAGGATGAACAGCGTCACCCCGGCGGCGGCCTCCAGGTAGATGTTGCCGCTGCCGTCCGAGCGGCTGATGTCGAAGCTGAACGGGTGGACCATGCCGGGGGTGCCGGCGGTGCCGAGGAAGAGTGCCCAGAGCGACCAGCCGAACGCGGCGGCGGTGCCGAGCGACACCAGGGTGTCCATGGTCGCCGCCCCGTGCCTGAGGTTGACCAGGGCGGCCCGGTGGAAGGGCAGGCCGCCGTAGACGACGACCGGGGCGGCCAGGGTCAGCGACAGCCACTGCCAGTAGGTGAACTGGAGCGCCGGCACCATCGCCAGTGCGATCACCGGCACGGTCAGGACCAACGAAACCCACAATCGCGTACGCAGAGCGCGCAGCTCGTCGACCGGCTCCGGAGCGTCCCCGCCCGGCCCGGAGCTCCTGGGCGGTGGGGGCACCTGGGCGGTGTAGCCGGTCTTCTCCACCGTGGCGATCAACTCCGCCACGGTGACGGTGTCGTCGGTCAGTGTGACGCTGGCCTTCTCGGTGGCGTAGTTGACGGTCGCGCTCACCCCGTCGAGTCGGTTCAGCTTCTTTTCGATGCGGGATGCGCAGGAGGCACAGGTCATCCCCCCGATCGTCAGTTCGATCGGTACGGCGGAACGGGGTAACGAGCGGCCGGCGGTGGTCATCGCTGATCTCCTCAACCGTGGGTCTGGCCGGCGGTGGCGGCGAGCACGGTGAACTCGGCCGTGCGCACCGTGCCCTGGTGCTGGAAGTCCAGGAAGAGTCGGTAGGTCCCGGCACTGGGCACCTCGACCTGGAAGGTGACCGCTGGGCCGGCCTGGGTCTGTCCGTCGCCCGGCCCGCCCTCCGGGTGTACGTGCAGGTAGGCCAGGTCGCCGTCGCGCAACGCCACCAGGTGACCGTACGCCGCGAGGTAGGGCTCCAGGTCGGTGACGGGTCTGCCGTACCTGCTCACGGTCAGGGTGAGCGTGGACGACGTACCCGGTTCGAGGTCGCCGTCGAGGGTGACGGTGTAGCCGTCCCCGGCCGACGCGCTCCGGGCCGGGGCGGGCAGCGGCACCGGGCGGTAGTCCCCGGGTGCGGGTACGTCCAGGCCGAGCGTGACGTTCTCGGCGAGACCGTGCGGCTGGAAGTCGGCGATCAGCCGGAACTGTCCCGCCGCCTCGGTGCTCAGCGGGACCGACCAGGTCCCGTCCCCGGCCATCCGTGGGTGTACGTGCTGGAAACCGGTGAGGTCGCGGCGCACCACGATCAGGTGCAGGTCCTTGTCGTGGGTCGGCGTGTAGCCGGTCACCGGGGCGCCGTCCGGTCCGATGATCCGGAACGAGAACTCGTCGGTGGCCCCGGTGACCAGGGTGCTGGTGAGCGGGACGAACCGGTAGCCGTCCTGGGCGACCTGGAGCCCGCCCGGCGGCCGGGTGGGGACCGGGCCACCCGGCCGCGCCCCGGGAGTGCTCCGACCGGTGTCGGCACCGTCGTGGCCATGGCCGGGTCGCTCCGTGGCGGCCTCCGGCTTCGGACCACCACCGGTCACCTGGCCAACGCCGAGGGCGGCGGTGAAGACCACCGCCAGCCCGGCCAGGTAGCCGCCGATCTTGTATCCGGTCCGCATCGTCGTCTAACCGACGAGGTTGTAGCCGGCCTCGTCGACCGCGGCGCGGACGGCGGCCTCGTCGAGCGGCTGCTCGCTGCTGACGGTCACCGCGCCGCTGGCCAGGTCGACCCGGACCTCGCTGACGCCCGGCAGGGCGCCCACCTCGGTCTGGACCGAGTTGACGCAGTGGCCGCAGGTCATTCCGGATACCTGGTAGGTCGTTTCCACGGTGGCTCCCCTTGGAGTGGCTTGTGTGGGTCGGCCGGACGGCACGACCCTGACTCCGACCACCATACCCCTACCCCCCAGGGGTATCAACGGATGCCGCCGGGCCGATTTCAACGACATCGCGCCGGGCGTACGGAAAACGCGCCGCCCACCGGGGTGAGCAGCGCGTTCCGTGGTTCCGTGGTTCGGGTCAGCGACCCATCTCGCGGTACTTCGCCTCGGTGGCTTCCTTCTTCGGCCGCCACCAGCTCTCGTTCTGCTGGTACCACTCGATGGTCTGGGCGAGACCGTCGCGGAAGTTCAGGTACTGCGGCTTCCAGCCCAGCTCGGCCTGGAGCTTGCTGGAGTCGATCGCGTAGCGCAGGTCGTGCCCGGGGCGGTCACCGACCATGTCGAACCAGTCCTCCGGGCGACCCATCAGGCGGAGAATCTCCTGGACCACCACGATGTTGTTCAGCTCGCACTCCGCGCCGATCAGGTACGTCTGCCCGATCCGGCCGCGCTCCAGAATCGCGTTGACCGCGGTGTTGTGGTCGTGCACGTGGATCCAGTCGCGGACGTTCTGGCCCGAGCCGTAGACCTTGGGGCGGATTCCGTCGATCACGTTGGTGATCTGCCGGGGAATGAACTTCTCGATGTGGTGGAACGGGCCGTAGTTGTTGGAGCAGTGCGAGATCGTCGCCCGTACGCCGAACGAACGGATCCAGCCGCGCACCATCAGGTCCGAGCCGGCCTTGGTCGACGAGTAGGGGCTCGACGGGTCGAACGCGCTCTCCTCGGTGAACCGCCGGTCCTCGTCCAGCTCCAGGTCGCCGAAGACCTCGTCGGTGGAGATGTGGTGCAGCCGCTTGTCGTGCCGCCGCACGCTCTCCAGGATGTTGAAGGTCCCGATCAGGTTCGTCTGCACGAACGGGCTCGGGTCCATCACCGAGTTGTCGTTGTGCGACTCCGCCGCGAAGTGGACCACGGTGTCGGCCTGGCGTACCAGGTCGTCCACGGTCGCCGCGTCGGTCACCGAACCGTGTACGAAGTTGATCCGGTCTTCCACCTCGGCCAGGCTGCTCCGGTCACCGGCGTAGGTGAGCGCGTCCAACACATCGACCTGACAGTCCAGTGCGTCGAGGGCCTGGCGAACGAAGTTCGAACCGATGAAGCCCGCACCGCCGGTGACCAGTAAGCGCATGGGCGCCATGGTACAGCGCTGTTTCACGCCCAGAGCGAGGTGGATCGGGTCGAGCGGCCGGTGGGAAAGCGGCGGCGGTAAGGCTCACGATCGCCGTACAGTCCGTGCATTTTGCCCTGATACGAGATAAATCTTCGCTAACGTCCCCGGAGGAAGTGGGCGTACGGGAACAACTCCCGGGTCACCGCGATCGTCGGCGGGATGACTCGCCCGCCGACCGTACTGGCGTAGGTCGCGGAGGGGGTACCACGATGGTCGTCCGTTCGGGCAGCCGGCACTCGAAGCGCACTCGACCGGGTCCGCTCACCATCGTGTTGGCCGGGGCGACGCTAGCCGTGATCCTCGTGCCCGGCGGTCCGGCCGGCGCCGACCGACCGGGCTCGTACGCTCCGCCGGTCCACCTGCCAGTGGCGCGGATCTCGGTGGCCACGCAGGTGGCGGCCGGCGGGCCGGCACTCGTCCGCCTGGCACCGGTCCCGGACGACAGCCTCGGACCCGGCGGGGTCACCTTCGAGGTGCTTCCGATCCCACCCAGCGCGAGCCCGACCGGCGCGCCCACCTCCACCCCGACCCCCAGCCCGAGCAAATCCGGAGGGAACCTGCCGGTGACCGGTGACCGCTTGGCGCCTTCCGGCTGGGTGCTCGCGGTCGGAGTGTTGCTGCTCCTGCTCGGAGCCCTGGTGGTGACGGCGTCGGCGCGGGCACGCCGGAGACGGGCCTGAGTTCCGGGGCAGGTCAATTTCCGGGTACGGGTCCGAGCGGAGGGCCGGTACGGGCTGGTCCTCGACTTCCGCCGGACCGCCCCTGACCTGGCATACTCGCCGCTCGTGAGGCTTTCGCGAGGCTGGGCGCTCTTCTTGACCGGAGTCGGAGTGTGGACGTGGGTCATCTGGCCCCGGTTTGGTCTGGCGATTTGGCGGGATCCGCGCTCCTGGGCGTCCGGTGAGGTACTCGAAGGAGCGCCCACGGGCTTTCTGTGGATTCACGCGTTCCTGGTTCTGGCTTCCCTGGCGATCGGCACCACCGTCGGTGTGCTGGGGATTCGTGCCTGGTGGAGCACCCGCCGGGTACGCCCGACGGCCGGGTCGACAAGCGGGGAACGGCCGTCCGATATCCAGTTGCCTTGATCGATTTGGCTTTGAACCGGTCATCCGGTAACTTTTTCGAAGTCAGCGGGGCACCGGACAGGAACCGCCGGGTAACACCGGGGGAGTAGGACGGCCCGCTAAATCCTCTCGAACGTGCAGGGTGTAAGTTGCTGTGTGCGTAAGAGTGGGCCCGGTCGCAGTTCGGTCGGGTGGCAGTAAACAAACCGGGAACGCCGGTTTGACTCGGCGGAAACGACCGGGTAACGTAGTAAAAGCGCCGGGCGGGAACGCAGGGCGCGGAATAAAGGGAATGAAGCCCCGGGTTGTGGGCCCCTTGGTTGGGGTTTGTGGTCTGGTGTGTGGTTGTTCTTTGAGAACTCAACAGGGTGCTTGATAAGCCAGTGCCAATTATGATTTTTACCCCGGGCCGGCTGGTCGCTTTATTGTGATCTGTTTGGTCTGGATTCCTTTGGCAACTTTTTGTTGTCGGGATTGGTTTTCCAAGTTTTTGTTGGAGAGTTTGATCCTGGCTCAGGACGAACGCTGGCGGCGTGCTTAACACATGCAAGTCGAGCGGAAAGGCCCTTCGGGGTACTCGAGCGGCGAACGGGTGAGTAACACGTGAGTAACCTGCCCTAGGCTTTGGGATAACCCTCGGAAACGGGGGCTAATACCGGATATGACTTCCTGCCGCATGGTGGGGGGTGGAAAGTTTTTTCGGCTTGGGATGGACTCGCGGCCTATCAGCTTGTTGGTGGGGTAATGGCCTACCAAGGCGACGACGGGTAGCCGGCCTGAGAGGGCGACCGGCCACACTGGGACTGAGACACGGCCCAGACTCCTACGGGAGGCAGCAGTGGGGAATATTGCACAATGGGCGAAAGCCTGATGCAGCGACGCCGCGTGAGGGATGACGGCCTTCGGGTTGTAAACCTCTTTCAGCAGGGACGAAGCGTGAGTGACGGTACCTGCAGAAGAAGCACCGGCCAACTACGTGCCAGCAGCCGCGGTAAGACGTAGGGTGCGAGCGTTGTCCGGATTTATTGGGCGTAAAGAGCTCGTAGGCGGCTTGTCGCGTCGACTGTGAAATCCCGCGGCTCAACCGCGGGCTTGCAGCCGATACGGGCAGGCTAGAGTTCGGTAGGGGAGACTGGAATTCCTGGTGTAGCGGTGAAATGCGCAGATATCAGGAGGAACACCGGTGGCGAAGGCGGGTCTCTGGGCCGATACTGACGCTGAGGAGCGAAAGCGTGGGGAGCGAACAGGATTAGATACCCTGGTAGTCCACGCTGTAAACGTTGGGCGCTAGGTGTGGGGGGCCTCTCCGGTTCTCTGTGCCGCAGCTAACGCATTAAGCGCCCCGCCTGGGGAGTACGGCCGCAAGGCTAAAACTCAAAGGAATTGACGGGGGCCCGCACAAGCGGCGGAGCATGCGGATTAATTCGATGCAACGCGAAGAACCTTACCTGGGTTTGACATGGGCGGAAATCCGGCAGAGATGTCGGGTCCTTCGGGGCCGTTCACAGGTGGTGCATGGCTGTCGTCAGCTCGTGTCGTGAGATGTTGGGTTAAGTCCCGCAACGAGCGCAACCCTCGTTCGATGTTGCCAGCGCGTTATGGCGGGGACTCATCGAAGACTGCCGGGGTCAACTCGGAGGAAGGTGGGGATGACGTCAAGTCATCATGCCCCTTATGTCCAGGGCTTCACGCATGCTACAATGGCCGGTACAATGGGCTGCGATACCGTGAGGTGGAGCGAATCCCAAAAAGCCGGTCTCAGTTCGGATCGGGGTCTGCAACTCGACCCCGTGAAGTCGGAGTCGCTAGTAATCGCAGATCAGCAACGCTGCGGTGAATACGTTCCCGGGCCTTGTACACACCGCCCGTCACGTCACGAAAGTCGG
>NZ_JBJDPS010000004.1:279329-722763 GCF_044901685.1 Micromonospora sp. NPDC050397 | reverse complement strand
TCACCTGGCCCCACCACACCCCCACCACAAACCACACCCCACTACCCACCTACCCCTTCCAACACCACCACTACTGGCTCCACCAAACAACCGCGATCGCGGGCGGCACGCTCGCCGAGGAGAAAGACCAGGAGGAGCGGATGTCGCTCGCCGAACAACTCGTCGAACTGTCCGAGGAGGAACGCGACGAACTCCTGCTCACGCTCGTACGCGACGAGGCGTCGAGCGCGCAGGGGCGAACCGAGGACACGATCGGCTCGGACGACCCGTTCTTCGAGGTGGGCTTCAACTCGTTGATGGCAGTGGAACTACGCAACCGGCTGTCCGAGGCGACAGGACTGCGGCTCCCGGTCACCCTGCTGTTCGACTACGCAACGCCGCGGATGCTCGCCGAGCACCTGCGGGAAAAGCTACTCACAGGGAGCAGTGCCTGACATGTTCAGCGTCGAAACGTACCTCTCCGCGATCGGCTACGACGGCCCGACCGAACCGAACGCGCAGACCCTGCGCGAGCTGCATCGCAGGCACCTGATGTTGATCCCGTTCAACAACTCCGCGCAGGCGGACCTCGGCACCGCCGTACTGAACGACGTGGACGTCAACCTGGACGAGACGTTCGAGAAGGTCGTCGTACGTCGCCAGGGCGGCGTCTGCTTCGAGCTCAGCGGCATGTTCCAACGGCTCCTGCGCGAACTCGGGTACGACGTGATCATGCTTTCGTCCGGCGTACGCGGGCCGAGTGGCGCCTTCGGGCCCGACCTTGAGCACATGTTCCTCGGGGTGCGGCTGGACGGCGAGGTGTGGCTGACCGACGTCGGCTTCGCCGGCCCCGGGTACGTTGACCCGCTGCTGCTCAGTCCCGAGGTGCAGGAACAGTACGGCTGCCAGTACCGGGTGCTCCCCCAGGGGGAGTACCACGTGGTCGATCGCAAGACCCAGGCCGGTGACTGGCAGGCGGTCTACCGGTTCAGGCTCCAGCCGCGCACGCTCGCCGAGTGGGAGGGCGCGGGCGGCAGCGGGGACGAGGACGACCCCGGCTGGAACTGGGAGGGTGAGATCGTCGCGGCCGGCACCGTCATCCGGGCCCGGTCCTTCGAGGAGGGCCAGATGGTGCTGGTCGGTCGGCGCTACCTGCGGGTTGACGGCGGGCACGAGAAGGTGCGGGTGTTGGTCGACCCGGTCGACTTCCAGGCCGTCGTCGACGACATCCTCGGGGTGGCCGGCTGATGTCCGTCAACGACGACCCGGACGTGGTGATCGTCGGCTACGGCCCGGTCGGGCAACTGCTGGCGGTCCTGCTGGCCGGACGCGGCTGGTCGGTGACGGTGCTCGAACGGTGGCCGCGACCGTACCCGATGCCCCGGGCGGTGGCCTTCGACGGCGAGTCGGCGCGCATCCTCGCCGGTGCCGGCCTCGGTGAACTGATCAGCAGGTTCGGCGAGCCGTCCGGGGACTACACCTGGGAGAACGCCGACGGGCAGGAGTTGCTGCACTTCGACGCCGCCGAGGGGCTCGGCCGCTCCGGCTGGCCCGACTCCACCTCGATGTACCAGCCCGGGCTGGAGGCGGAACTCGCCGCCCTCGGTGCGGCGCTGCCCACGCTGCGGGTGCTGCGCGGCTACGAGGTGGTACGGCTGCACCCCGGCGGCAACGGCGTGGGTGTGGTCGCGCTCGACGGCGACGGCGGCGAACTGACCCTGCACACGGGCTGGGTGGTGGGGTGCGACGGGGCGAACAGCCTCGTCCGCCGCGAGATCGCCACGACCGTCACCGACCTGGGCTTCGAGCACGACTGGCTGATCTGTGACGTGGTACCGGACCCGCCCCGCGAGTTCCGGCCGAACAACCTCCAGGTCTGCGACCCGGCCCGGCCACGTACGGCGGTGTCGGCCGGTCCCGGCCACCGCCGGTGGGAGTTCATGCGTACGGCCGGCGAGCCGCTCGACGAGTTCGACACCGCGGCGACCGCCTGGCGCCTGCTGCGGCTGTTCGACATCCACCCCGGCAACGCCACGCTGGAGCGGCACGCCGTCTACACCTTCCAGGCCAGCTTCGCCGACCGGTGGCGCTCCGGCCGACTGCTCATCGCGGGCGACGCCGCCCACCTGATGCCGCCGTTCGCGGCCCAGGGCATGTCCTCTGGGTTCCGCGACGCCGCGAACGTCGCCTGGAAGCTCGACCTGGTCCTGCGCGGCCTCGCCGACGAGCAGACCCTGGACACGTACCCGGTCGAGCGCCGGCAGCACGTGCAACACGCCATCGGGATCTCGGTCAACCTCGGCCGGGTGATCTGCCAGACGGATCCGGCGGCGGCGGCGGACCGCGACGAGATGATGATGGCGGTCAGGAAACGGGGCATCGCCCCGACCCGGCCGCCGTCCGTGGTCGAGTCACTGGCCGAGGGATTCCTACAGGACGCGGCGCTCCGCCCGCCCGGGGCGCCGGTCGGGCACCTCGTGCCGCAGGGTCGGGTGACCCGGGACGGGCGGACCGCGCTCTTCGACGAGGTGGTCGGGCTCGGCTTCGCCCTGATCAGCACGGAATCCCCGGACGACCTGCTGGACCTCGACCGGCTCCGCTTCCTGGAGGAGTTGGGCGTGCGCTTCGCGCGGCTGCTTCCGGCCGACGACCCGGCCGGGGCGCAGGCCCCGGCCGTCGTGGACGCCGAGGGGGTCTACCTCGACTACCTCGGCGGGATGGGGACCATCGCGGTCCTCGTCCGGCCGGACTTCTACCTCTTCGGCGCCGCGCGGACGGCCGCGGAGCTGGCGGCGCTCGTCGACGACCTGCGTCAACAGCTCCTCCGATCGGACCGGCCGGTGGTGGCCGGCGGCCAGCCCGCCGTCGCCACCGCCTGATCTCGTCCAGGCGCGGCGAAGCGGGCGGGGCCGATCGGCCCCGCCCGCTCCCGCCACCGCCCGGTACGAGCGGCGGTCAGTCGTCCTCCGGCGCCAGCAGTTCGCCGGTCGCCGCGTCGGTCACCCGGAGCGCGCCCATCGGGCAGAGGTTCGCGGCGAGCAGGACCTGGTCGTCCGGCTCCACCTCGGGCTCGATCGGCTCACCGTAACCGTCGACCAGCTTGAACCGGGTCGGTACGACGCTCGCGCAGACACCCGCCCCGGCGCAGGCCCCGCTGTCGCTCACGACCCGCCAGCGGACGCCGGACAGACCGCCGCTCACCAGCGGACCGGCAGCGACTGGACGCCGCGGGCCACCGAGTCCTTCCGCCACGGCACGTCCTCGGCCGGGATGGCCAGGTCCAGGCTCGGCACCCGGCGGAGCAGGGTGCCCAGTGCCAGTTGCAGCTCCATCCGGGCCAGCGGTGCGCCCAGGCAGTGGTGCAGCCCGTGGCCGAAGGCCAGGTGCTGGTTGCGCTCCCGGTGGAAGTTCAGCTCGTCCGGGTTCGGGAACACCGTCTCGTCCCGGCTGCCGGCGGCGTAGTTCACCAGCACCGCCTCGCCGGCCCGGATGACCTGGCCGCTCAGCTCCACGTCCTCCAGCGCGATCCGGGTGTTGTCCGATGCCGGTGACAGCGGCGAGTAACGCAGCAGTTCCTCCACCGCCCGTGGCACCAGGTCCGGGTGGTCGACCAGTTCCAGCCAGCGGTCACGGTTGGACAGCAGGGCGAAGATGTGACTGCTGAACTGGTTCGCCGTTGTCTTGTGCCCGGCGGCCAGCAGGGTGATGCCGAGCATCACCGTCTCCTCGGGGCTGAGCCTGTCCCCGCCGTCACGAGCCTGGACCAGCGCGGAGAGCAGGTCGTCGGCCGGCACCGCCCGACGCTGTTCGAGCAGTTCCGACATGTAGCCCTGGAGCTGGCCGAGGGCACCGGTCACCTCCTCCAGCGGCCGGGCGTCGCCGACCGACAGCCAGGTGTCGACCAGCTTGCGGAACGTACCCTGGTCGGCCGCGGGGACACCGAGCAGTTCGCAGATCACGGTGATCGGCAACGGCCAGGCGAACCGTTCGGCGAGGTCCGCCGGGGCCCCGGCGGCGAGCAGCCCGTCGATCAGACCGTCGACGATCTCCTGCGTACGGGGACGAAGCTGCTCGACCCGCCGGCTGGTGAACGCCTTGGCCACCAGCTTGCGCAGCCGGGTGTGCTCGGGCGGGTCCATCGCCACGATGATCGGATCCTCGTACGCCTGACGCACCCGGGGCACGTCGGCGCCGATGGTGGCGGCCCGGCTGAACCTCGGGTCGGCGAGCACCGTCTTGCTGTCCTCGTACCGGGTGGCCAGCCACGCCTCGCCGCCGTAGGGCATGCTGACCCGGGCCACCGGCCGTTCCTTGCGGAACAGCGCGTAGTTGGGGTGCAGGTTCAGCCGGTCGTACTCACCGAACGGGTACGCGACGGCCTCTTCCGTCTTGGGCTCTTCGTCAGCCGTCATGGCTGCTCACCTTCCTGTCGTGGTGCCGGTGGAGGGCGCGGGCACCAGGCCCGGGACCGGGGGAAGCGGCGGGGTCGACCGGCGGCTGCGGCTCCAACGGCGCATGACCGGGGCCTCCACGAACCGGTAGAGCAGCCAGCCGAGGAACAACGTGGCCAGGAAGAGCCCCAGCAGCAACGCCGTGGCGACCGGGAAGCTGTACGTGTCGCCGCCGAACAGCTCGAGCCGGCCGTAGAAGATGGGGACCGCCTGGATGATGTAGAAGCCGAACGAGACGGTGCCGAGCCAGACCATCAGCGGGGTGCGCAGCACCGAACGCGACCCCCGGATGTCCGCCGTCGCCGCCGTACCGATGATCGCCGCGATCGGCACCACCATGACGAGGACGAAGTTGAACGGCGCCGGCACGAAGATCACCGCGGTGTAGCCCGCGACCGCGAGCAGGAGCACCGGGATGACCCCGATCCGGGGCCAGCGCCCGGCCAGGACGATCCGGGCCAGCAGGATGCCGAGGATGAACTCGAACATCCGTGACGGCGGGAAGAGGTAGGCGAACCACATCTGCGTCAACGGCAGCGGTGCGAGCACGAAGTGCGTGCCCTCCGGGATGACGTACCTCGCGATCACGGCCACCACGGCGATGGCGGCGACGGCGCCGCCGGCCCACCACCACAGCCGGCTCTCCCTGATCCGCATCAGCGGCCGGATGATGAACGGGAACATCAGGTAGAACAGCAGTTCGGAGCAGAGCGACCAGGCCGGTACGTTGACGCTGCTGTTGGTGTCGTCCAACGGGATCCACGAGTGCACCAGGAAGAGGTTGGGCAGCCACGCGTGCAGCGGCGTGTAGGCTGCGGCGAAGAGAACCATGACCAGCGCCCACGCCACCAGGTGGTTCGGGAAGATCTTCAGCAGCCGGCGGCGCAGGAATGCCTGCACCCGCTCCCCCGGTCGGGACGACCAGGCGAGGACAAACCCGCTGAGCACGAAGAAGAACGACACCCCGACAAAACCCGCCGGCGCGAACACCTTCGCCAGTCCGTTCGCCAGTCCCTCGTCCGCGTACGGGTTGATCGGCACGGCCAGGTTCAGCGGGTTGTTCAGCAGGAAGGCGTGGGCGAAGAAGACCAGCAGTGCCGCGACGAAGCGTAGTCCCGTCAGGGACGGCAGATTCGACCGCTCGGTGGACTCGGTCCCGGCGAGCGGCAGTGGATTAGTTGAGGTCACGCGCTGTCACCTTTCACTCTCCGGCGAGGGCTTTCCGGATCGCCTCGACGGCGTTCACCACGCCCGGGGCCATCTCGTCGGCGGTCGCGTCCGGCTTGACGTCGATGGTCCACACCATCCGGCAGCCGTCCGCCGCGTCCGCCGCGGGCAGGATCTGCATGCTGGAGTGGTGGTGCTCCAACTCGTACGGCGACTCCTTGATGCTGTACGCGACCCGCCGCTGCTCGGGGTCGACGGCGACGATGAGTTCCTTGATCAGGAACTCCCCCATGTCGACCGTCCGGACGTCGCCGTCGACGGTGACCGGACCGAGGAACGTGATGAGCTGGTTGACGGCGCCGACGTCCGACAGGGCCTTCCACGCCTTGTCCACGCTGGCCTCAACCGCGAAGTCGTGGGTGATCGATGCCATGGATCCTCCGTTTCGAAAAGGGTGCCCGCCACGGACGCGGCGAGCGGTGCGCGAGCCGACGGTTCAGTCGACGCCGACGTCGAGACCGGCGGTGGCGGTGCGGATCCGGCCCAACAGATCGATCTCCTCGTCGATGTCGGTCGCGGTCATGTTCGCCAGGAACACGTGGTCGACGCCGTTGCCCCGCAGTTTGGCCAGATCGTCGGCGATCTGGTCCGGTGAGCCGCCGAGGAACTGCCGGTCCCGGTCGACCGGCCGGCTCGTGATCGAGACGTTCGCCCGGGCGACCACCGTCAACGTGTCCGGGTCGCGACCGGCCGCACGGGCCGCACCACGGAACCGGGCACCCGCGCCGACCAGCATCTCGGCGGAGAACGCGATCGGGTTGAGTCCGTCGGCGATCCGGGCCGCCCGTTCGATGCCGGCCGGTGTCATCGCGCCGACCAGGATCGGTAGCCGCGACTGCACCGGCTTGGGGTTCACCTCGGACGGCGTGATCCGGTAGAACCTGCCCTCGTACCGGACCGGGTCCGGGCCCCAGGTCGCCCGGATGGCGCCGACCACCTCGTCGAAGCCGGCCCCCATCCGCCGGAACGGCACGTTCGCGGTCTGGAACTCCTCCCGCATCCAGCCCTGCCCGAGCCCGGCGACGACCCGGCCGCCGGAGAGCTGGTCCAGGGTGGCGAAGCGCCGCGCCAGCACCACCGGTGGGTGCAGCAGCGCGTCGACGATGCTGGTGCCGAGCGTGATCCGGGTGGTCACCGCGGCGAGGTAGCTGAGCGTCTCCAGCGGGTCGTACACGGTGCGGTAGAAGTCGGGCAGGGCCTGCGGCGGGCCGCCACCGGGCTGCGCCACCGGCGCGATCGGGCGCAGCACCCGCTCGTACGTCCAGATCGAGGCGTAGCCCAGCCGCTCGGCCTCCTGGGCGTACCTCAGTATGTTCGCCGGGGTGGCCAGTTCTCCGGCGCTGGGTAGCGCGACCCCAAGGTCCATTTTTGGTCCCTTCGTGAGCACCGACGGCGGTTGCCGCCGTAGCTGTGACCGGCCCGGTCGGGCGTTGGGCCGGCCACGTCGGATGGGTGGGAGATATCCGGTCCGGCCGGTCAGGGCCGGCCGCGTTCCTCGTCGATGAGCTGGAAGATCTCCTCGTCGGTGGCCGTCTCCAGGCCCAGGTCGCGCAGGGCCAGCCCGTCGCGGCGGTCGAGGTTGGCGGCGAGGGCCTGGAGCCGCCCCAGCACCTGGCTCCTCAGGTCGTCGTCCAATCCGCCGCCGCCCAGCGTCCGCTCCAGCCGCTCCAACTCGACCAGCGCCGGCACCGTCGCCGTCGCGACCGGGCCGAGCAGGTGCTCGCGCAGATGACGGGCGAGCGCCACCGGCGTCGGGAAGTCGAAGACGGCCGTCGCGGGCAGCCGGACCCGCGCCGTCTCGGCGAGCCGGTTGCGCAGGTCGACCGCTGCCAGGGAGTCGAACCCGATGTCCTTGAACGCCGCCTCGGCCCGAACCGTCTCGGCCGAGCTGTGCCCGAGCGCCGCCGCGGCGGAGGCGCGTACGAGTTCCAGCAGCAGTTGGTCCTGTTCGGCCGCGGCCAGTGCACCCAGCCTGGCGGCCAGGTCGGTGCCGACCGTGCCGGCCCCGGCCACGACCCGACGCAGCGGTCGGACCAGCCCGCTCAGCATCGCCGGGACGTCGGTGCCGGCCCGGAGACCGGGCAGGTCCAGCCGGACCGCGACCGGTGCCGGATCCGCCCCGGGTACGGCGGCGTCGAACAGGGCCAGACCGTCGGCGACCGGCAGCGGCAGGACAAAACCGCGCCGTCCTCGCGCCGCCACCCGCGCGTCGAGGGCGGCGGTCAGCCCACTCGACACCTCCCACAGGCCCCAGGCGATCGAGCTCGCCGCCAGACCCTCGGCCCGGCGCAGGTGTGCCAGACCGTCGAGGAAGGCGTTGGCGGCGGCGTAGTTGCCCTGACCCGCGTTGCCGAAGGTCGCCGCGACCGACGAGAACGTGACGAAGACGGCCAGGTCCAGGTCACGGGTCAGCTCGTGCAGGTGCCAGGCACCGTCCGCCTTCGGCCGCAGCACCGTGTCCAGCCGGTCCGGGCTCATCGCGGCCAGGACCCCGTCGTCCAGCACCCCGGCGGTGTGCACGACACCGGTGAGCGGGTGCTCCACGGGGACGGCGGCCAGCGCCTCGGCCAGTGAGCGTCGGTCGCCCACGTCGGCCGCCCGGACCACCACCTCGGCACCGGCGGCGGTGAGGTCGGCGACGAGGTCCACCGCCCCGTCGGCGCTCGTGCCGCCCCGGCTGAGCAGCATGAGGTGCCGTACCCCGTGGTTGGCGACCAGGTGGCGGGCGACCAGGCCGCCCAGGCTGCCGGTGCCGCCGGTGACGAGCACCGTGCCCCGTGGGTCGAGGGCGCGACCCGCCCCGGACGCTCCCGTGCCGCCGGACGCTCCCGTGCCGTTGGACGGCCTCGTGACGGTCGGCCGGGCCAGCCGGGGCACCGTCACCGTCGCGTCCCGGACCGCGAGCTGCGGCTGCGCCGAGGCCGCCGCTGCCCACACGGCCGGTGCCGGACCAGCGACGTCGACCAGTACGACCCGCTGCGGACTCTCCGACTGGGCGGTGCGGACCAGGCCCCAGACCGCGGCGGCGGGCGGATCGACGCTCTCGCCGGGGACCACGGCCACGGCCGACCGCGTCGCCACGACGAGCCGTACGGGTTCGAGCAGCGGTTCGTCCAGCCACGCCCGCAGCACGGCCAGTACGTGACCGGTCCACGACCGGGTACGCGCCGGTGTCGACACCGACCGTTCGTCGTCTCCCGGGTGGGGCAGGTCGAGCAGCACCACCTCGGGCAACGACCCGCCCGCGACCACCGAGGCGGCGAGCGCGGTCACGTCCGGGAAGACCCTGGCGGCGGACGGCGCGAGTGCCGACGGGGCGCCCAGCACGGCCCACCCAGCCGGCTCGGCGGCCACGGTGCCGGCCAGCGGCACCCACTCGACGCCGAACAGCGTGTCGCGGCCGGCGTCGGCCACGGGGGCGAGCTGCGCCGTCGACAGCGACCGGAAGGCGAGGGAACCGACCGAGACCACGGCCGCGCCGGTCTGGTCGGCCGCCGCCAGCGCGATGGTGTCGGCACCCGCCGGCACGATCCGGACCCGCAGCGCCGCCGCGCCGGCCGCGTGCAGCGCGACGTCGTTCCAGGCGAACGGAAGGGTGACGTGTCCGGCCGGGCTCACCGCGACGGCGCCGAAACTCGCCGCGTGCAGCGCCGCGTCGAGCAGGGCGGGATGGAGCCCGAAGGCGCCGGCCGGCGCTCCCGGGTCGTCCGGTAGCGAGATCTCGGCAAAGACCTCGCCGTCCCGGGTCCAGACCGCGCGCAGGCCCTGGAACACCGGGCCGTACGCGAGTCCGGCGTCCCGCATCCTCGGGTAGAAGTCCGCCAGGTCGACCGGCTCCGCCCCGGTCGGCGGCCAGACCGCGAGGTCGAACGCGGGCTCGACGGGCTCGACGGGCTCGCTGGAGAGCACCCCGGCGGCGTGCCGAACCCAGCCGCCGTGGTCGGGAACCTCCGGACGCGAGTACACGCCCACCGCCCGGCGCCCGTCCGTCCCCGGTTCGTCGACCACCACCCGCAGCGCCACCGCGCCCTGGGCCGGCAGCACCAGCGGCGCCTCGATGACCAGCTCCTCGACCTGGTTCGCGCCGACCTCGTCGCCCGCTCGCACGGCCAGTTCGACCAGGGCGGTGCCGGGCAGGACCACCACGTCCGACACGGTGTGGTCGGCGAGCCACGGGTGGGTCCGCAACGACAACCGCCCGGCGAACACCGGCCCCCGCGTCCCCGGCAGTGCCACCAAAGCGCCGAGCAGCGGGTGGTCCGGGGACGGCAACAGGTCACCCGCGCCGACGGACGGCACCGGGGCGTCCGGCCAGTAGCGCCGCCGTTGGAAGGCGTACGTCGGCAGGTCGACCAGTCGGGCTCCGGCGAGCAGCGGGGACCAGTCCACCGCGACCCCGTGCACCGCCGCCCGGGCGAGCCCGGCCATCAGGGTGGCCGCCTCGGGCTGGTCGCGACGCATGGTCGGAGCCCAGTTCACCGTACGGTCGTCGCCGAGGCCCTCGCGCGCCATCGCGCTCAGCACCGCGTCTGGTCCCAGCTCGACGAAGGTGGTCACACCGAGGTCGCCGAGGGTGCGTACGCCGTCGAGGAACCGTACCGTGCCGCGCACGTGCTCGACCCAGTACTCGGGCGAACGGAGCCGCCGCTCCGGTGCCACCTCACCGGTCAGGTTCGACACCACCGCGATGGTCGGCTCCTGGTAGGACAGTTCCCCCAGGACCGCCCGGAACCGGTCCAGCATCGGTTCCATCCGGGGCGAGTGGAACGCGTGGCTGACCCGCAGCCGGCGGGTCTTCCAGCCGAGCGCCTCGGACTGCGCCGCGAACTCGGCCACCGCGTCGTCGTCGCCGGAGACCACCACCGCGCGCGGGCCGTTGACCGCGGCGACGCCCAGCCGGGACTCCACGCCGGCCAGCAGGGGCGCGATCTCCTCCACCGACGCCTGCACCGACAGCATCGCCCCGCCGGGCGGGAGCTCCTGCATGAGCCGGCCGCGCGCGGCCACCAGCGCGGCGGCGTCCGGCAGTGAGAAGACCCCGGCCAGGTGTGCCGCCACCACCTCGCCGATCGAGTGTCCGGCGAGGTAGTCGGGACGTACGCCCCACGACTCCAGCAGGCGGAACAGGGCCGTCTCGATCGCGAAGAGCGCCGCCTGGGTGTAGACGGTCTGGTGCAGCAGTTCGGCGACGGGCGAGCCCGGCTGTGCGAACACCACGTCACGTACCGGCTCGTCCACGTGTCCGGCCAGGTTGCGGTCCAGCTCCCGGCAGGCGTCGTCGAAGGCGGAGGCGAACACCGGGTGGAGGTCGTAGAGTTCCCGTCCCATGCCGGTGCGCTGGCTGCCCTGACCGGTGCAGAGGAAGGCGACGCCGCCGCCCAGCGGCGTACCGTCGAGGGCACTGCCGATCGGCTCGCCCCGGCCGTACGCCCGAAGGCCGACGACCAGTGTCTCGGCATCACCGGCGAGCACCGCCGCCCGGTGCTCCAGCGACGCGCGGCCGGCCAGCGAGGAGTGCGCCACGTCGGCGACCGCCCACCCCGGGCGTTGCTCCAGGTACGTCGCCAGCCGTCCCGCCTGGGCGCGGAGCCCCTCCGGGGTCCGGGCGGACAGCAGTACGGGCAGCACCGGCGAGGCCGAGTCGTCGGCCGGCCGCCGCTCGACTTCGGTCGACCCGTCGACGGCCGGCGTGTGTTCGGTCCCGGCCGGTGTGTGTTCGGTCCCGGTCGACCCGTCGACGGCCGGCGCGTGTTCGAGGACGACGTGCGCGTTGGTGCCGCTGATGCCGAACGAGGAGACCGCCGCCCGGCGGGTCGGGCCGTCGGTCGGCCACGGCATCGTCTCGGTGGCCAGCCGGATCGCGCCCGAGGACCAGTCGACGTGCGGCGACGGCGCGTCGACGTGCAGGGTCTTCGGCAGCACCCCGTGCCGCATCGCCAGCACCATCTTGATCACTCCGGCGACCCCGGCGGCGCCCTGGGTGTGCCCGATGTTCGACTTGCCCGAGCCCAGCCAGAGCGGCCGGTCCTCCGGGCGGCCCTGCCCGTACGTGGCCAGCAGCGCCTGCGCCTCGATCGGATCGCCGAGGGCGGTGCCGGTGCCGTGCGCCTCCAGCACGTCGACGTCCCGGGTGGTCAGACCCGCGTTCGCCAGTGCCTGCGTGATCACCCGCTGCTGGGAGGGTCCGTTCGGCGCGGTCAGGCCGTTCGAGGCGCCGTCCTGGTTGACCGCCGTGCCACGGAGCA
Organism: Micromonospora sp. NPDC050397; assembly: GCF_044901685.1. Classification (NCBI taxonomy): domain Bacteria; kingdom Bacillati; phylum Actinomycetota; class Actinomycetes; order Micromonosporales; family Micromonosporaceae; genus Micromonospora; species Micromonospora sp. NPDC050397. Next base: position 710,861 of record NZ_JBJDPS010000004.1, on the reverse strand, counting down.
CCGCCAACACCCGGTGTCCCCGCCGCTGCGCCTCGGACAGCCGCTCGACCAGCAGCAGACCCAGCCCCTCCGACCAGACGGTCCCGTCGGCGGCGGCGGCGAACGGCTTGCAGTGGCCGTCCGGCGCGAGCCCCCGCTGCCGGGAGAACTCGACGAAGTTGTCCGGGGTCGCCATCACCGTCACCCCGCCGACCAGCGCCATCGTGCACTCGCCCTGGCGCAGTGACTGCGCCGCGAGGTGAAGCGCCACCAACGACGAGGAGCAGGCCGTGTCGACGGTCAACGCCGGCCCTTCCAACCCGAGCGTGTACGCGACCCGACCGGAGGCGACGCTGCCGGAGATCCCGGTCAACCGGTAACCCTCGATCTCGCCGGGGGTGCGGCCCAGCCGGCTGGCGTAGTCGTGGTTGATCAGCCCGGTGAAGACGCCCACGTTGGTGCCGCGCAGCGAACCGGGGTCGATCCCGGCCCGCTCGAAGACCTCCCAGGACGCCTCCAGCAGCAGCCGCTGCTGCGGGTCCATGGCGAGCGCCTCCCGGGGCGAGATGCCGAAGAACTCGGAGTCGAACCCGGCCGCGTCGATGAAGGCCCCGCGCCGTACGTAGGACGTGCCCTGGTGGTCCGGGTCCGGGTCGAACAGCGTCTCCAGATCCCAGCCACGGTCCTCCGGGAACTCGGAGGTGGCGTCCACCCCGTCGGCCAGCAGCCGCCAGAACTCCTCCGGGCTGTCCGCCCCACCCGGGAAGCGGCAGGCCATCGCCACGATGGCGATCGGCTCGTCCGGCGCCGCCTGCGGTGCGGTGGCCACCGGCACGGGCTCGGCGAGGTCGGCACCGACCAGTTCGGCCCGGAGGTGACGGGCGAGCGTCAGCGGTGTCGGGTAGTCGAAGACCAGGGTCGGGGAGAGCCGCCGTCCGGTCCGGCCGCCGAGGCGGTTGCGCAACTCCACCGCGGTCAGCGAGTCGAAGCCGGTGTCCCGGAAGGCCCGCTCCGCGTCGACCGCCTCCGCCGTGGCGTGCCCCAGCACCGTCGCCGCCTCCGCCCGTACGACGTCGAGCAGCAGCCGGAGCTGGTCGGGCTCGGCCAGCCCGGCGAGACGGCGGGCGAGCGCGTCGTCCGGGGCCGGCGCCGCCTGCGCGGACCGGCGGCGGCGTACCAGGTTGCGCAGCAGCACCGGCACCTGCTCCCCGTCCGGCCGGGACCGGAGCCCGGCGAGGTCGAGGTTGGCTGCCACCAGTGCCGCGTCGGCCGTCCGCGCTCCGGCGTCGAACAACGCGAGGCCCTTGGCGCTGGGCAGGCCGGTCATGCCGTCGCGGCGGTTCCGGCCGAGCGTGACGTCGTCGAGCTGGGCGGTCATCGTGCTCCGCTGCTCCCACATCCCCCAGGCCAGGGAGACCGAGGCCAGCCCCTGCGCCTGACGGTGTTGGGCCAGCCCGTCCAGGAAGGCGTTCGCCGCGGCGTAGTTGGCCTGTCCGGGATTGCCGAACACGCCGGCCGCCGAGGAGAACAGGACAAACGCCGCCAGATCCAGTTCCCGGGTCAGCTCGTGCAGGTGCAGGGCGGCTTCCGCCTTGGGCCTGAGCACCGTGTCGAACCGCTGCGGCGTCATCGCGGTGACCGTCCCGTCGTCGATCACCCCGGCGGTGTGTACAACACCGGTCCAGGGACGCCCGCCGGGCGGTGCGGCCAGCACCCGCTCCAGTGCGGCCCGGTCCGCCACGTCGCAGGCGACGACGCTGACCCGGGCGCCGAGGTCGGCCAGTTCGTCGACCAGGTCGCCCGCGCCCGGTGCGTCGAGGCCCTGTCGGCTGGTCAGCACCAGCTCGCGGACGCCGTGCTCGGTCACCAGGTGCCGTGCGGTGAGCGCGCCCAGCGCACCGGTGCCACCCGTGATCAGCACCGAACCGTCGGGGTCGAGCTGACGCGGAATGCGCAGCACGACCTTGCCGACGTGGCGTGCCTGGCTCAGGTGGCGGAACGCCTCGGGGGCCCGCCGGACGTCCCAGGCGATCACCGGCAACGGCGTGATCGCCCCGGATTCGAAGAGGACGACCAGTTCGCGGAGGATCGCACCGATCCGGTCCGGCCCGGCTTCCCGCAGGTCGTACGGGCGGTAGGCGACGCCGTCGTGGTCGGCGGCGACCCGGTCGGAGTCACGGATGTCGGTCTTGCCGAGTTCGAGGAACCGCCCACCCGGGCGCAGCAGGGCCAGCCCCGCGTCGACCAGGTCGCCGGTCAGCGAGTTGAGCACCACGTCCAGCCCGCGCCCGTCGGTGACCGCCAGGAACCGGGTACGGAACTCCGCGTCCCGTGAGGAGGCGATGTGTTCGTCGTCCAGTCCGCCGGAGCGCAGCGTGTCCCACTTGCCGGGGCTGGCGGTGCCGAACACTTCGGCGCCGAAGTGCCGCGCGAGCTGCACCCCGGCCATGCCGACGCCACCGGCTGCCGCGTTGACCAGCACGGACTCGCCCGGTTGCAGGTCGGCGAGGTCCCGCAGCCCGTAGTAGGCCGAGAGGAAGGCGATCGGCACCGCCGCCGCCTGGGCGAAGGACCAGCCGGTGGGGATCCGTACCAGCAGTCGGGCGTCGGTCACCGCCACCGGACCGAAGGCACCGAACTCGGCGATCATTCCCATCACCCGGTCGCCGGGTGCGAGTCCGGTCACCCCCGGGCCGACCTCCAGCACCACTCCGGCGGCCTCGCCCCCGAGTCCACTCTGGCCGGGCACCATGCCGAGCGAGATCAGGACGTCACGGAAGTTCACCCCGGCGGCCCGTACGGCCAACCGGACCTGACCGGCCGGCAGCGGATCGGTCACCCCGTCCGCGGCGACCAGGGCGAGGTCCGCCAACGTGCCGCCGTCGGTGGTCACCTCCAGCCGCCACGCGTCGACCCCGGGCGGGGCGGTCAGGCCACCGTCGGAGGCGACCCGGGCCAGCCGGGGCACCGAGGCGACCCCGGCGCGGAGTGCCAGTTGCGGCTCGGCGGTGGCGAGCGCGCCCGCGAGCCGGTCCCACGACTCGCGCTCGTCGTCGATGTCGATCAGGACGATCCGGTCGGGGTGCTCCGACTGCGCCGAACGGACCAGGCCCCAGACGGCGCTGGCGGCGGGGTCACGCACCTCGGCGGGTCCGTGCACCGCCACCGCGCCCCGGGTGAGTACGACCAGTCGGGTCGGGGCCAGCTCCGGTTCGGCCAACCACGACTGGATGGTCTCCAGCACCCGCGCGGTGGCCCGTCCGACCCGCTCCGGCCCGGCGTCGAGCTGACCGACGGGTGCGAAGAGGGCCGCCGGAGCCGGCGCCCCGGACCGTACGGCCTCGGCCAGGGCCGCCGGGTCGGCATGGGTGACCGCACCCGGCACCACCCGGCCAGCGGTGCGTTCGTGAGCAGCGAGGTCGGTGTTGAGCGTCGCCCACGGGCCGGTGTCGTCGGTCGACGGCAGCCCGAGCGGGGACCACTCGATCCGGAACAGCGCGTCACGGGCCGGGTCGGCGTCGACACCCAGCGAGCCCGGGGGTACCGGCCGCAGCGACATCGCGCCGATCGACGCCACCGGCTCGCCGGTCGCGTCGGCCACCTCCAGCGACAGACCGTCGGCTCCGGCGGCCACCAGCCGCACCCGCAGCCGGGCGGCGCCGGAGGCGTGCAGTGCCACCGCGTTGAACGCGAACGGCAGGTGCAGACCGGCCGGACCGGCCGGTACCAGCTTCGACGCGTGCAGTGCGGCGTCCAGCAACGCCGGGTGCAGTCCGAAGCTCTCCGCCGGCACCGCCGCCTCCTCGGGCAGTCCGACCTCGGCGAAGATCTCCGAGCCTCGGGTCCAGACCGCCCGCAACCCCTGGAAGGCCGGGCCGTAGGCATAACCCGCCGCCGCCTGGTCGGCGTAGAAACCGTCCACCGGTACGGCCCGCGCCCCGGCCGGCGGCCACGCGCGAAGGTCGAACGTGGGAGTCTCGTGGTCCGGGCCGACATGGCCGGAGGCGTGCCGTAGCCAGGGCAGTTCCGGTGCCGCACCGTCGGCCCGCGAGTGCACCGCCACCGGCCGGCGACCCGACTCGTCCGCCGCCGCCACGCTCACCCGGACCACCAGATCGCCCCGGTCGGGCAGGACCATCGGCGCCTCGATCACCAGTTCGTCCAACCTGGCACCGCCGCCCACCTCGTCGGCGGCCCGCAGGACGAGTTCGACCAGTGCGGTCCCGGGCAGCAGGACCACCCCGGCGACGGCATGGTCGGCCAGCCAGGGCTGGGTCCGCAACGACAGCTTGCCGCTGCAGATCACCCCGCCGCCGTCTGGCACGCTGACCACCGCGCCGAGCAGCGGGTGGTCCGCCGCGACCAGCCCGACGCCGGACAGGTCCGGTTCGGCGGCGACGGAGTCCAACCAGTACCGCTGGGTCTGGAAGGCGTACGTGGGCAGTTCGACCCGCTGGACGTCCGCGTCGGCGAAGTACGCCGACCAGTCGACCGGGACCCCGCGCACGTGCAACTGCGCCACGGCCCGCAGCAGTGACCTCGGCTCCGGCTGGTCCGCCCGGAGCGTGGCGACCGACTCGGTGTGGTCGGTCTCCGGGTCCAGGCAGTCCGACACCATACCGGCCAGCACGCCGCCCGGCCCGATCTCCAGGAACGTGGTCACCCCCGCCTCGCTCAGGCTCCGTACGCCGTCGCGGAACCGGACCGCCTCGCGTACGTGCCGTACCCAGTAGTCGGGGCGGGTCAGCTCCTGCCCACCGGCCAGCGCACCGGTCAGGTTCGACACGACCGGGATGGCCGGCTCCGCGTACGTCAGCCGGTCCGCGACCTGGTGGAACTCCGCCAGCATCGGCTCCATCAGCGGGGAGTGGAACGCGTGCGAGACGCGCAGCCGCTTGGTCTTGCGTCCCCGGGCGGCCAACTCCGTGGCGACCTCGTCGACCGCCCGCTCGGCCCCGGAGATCACCGTGGCGGTGGCCCCGTTGACGGCGGCGATGCCGACGCCGTCGCGCAGCACTGCGGCGACCTCCTCCTCGGTCGCCTGCACGGCCACCATCGCCCCGCCGGCCGGCAACGCCTGCATCAGCCGCCCACGCGCCACCACCAGGGCGGCGGCGTCCGCCAACGACCACACCCCGGCGACCGTGGCGGCGGCCAGTTCGCCGATGGAGTGCCCGGCCACGTAGTCGGGGGTGATGCCCCACGACCCGAGCAGCCGGAAGAGCGCCACCTCGATGGCGAAGAGTGCCGGCTGGGCGTACTCGGTCCGGTCCAGCAGGGCCGCCTCGGCCGAACCGGGCTCTGCGAACACCACCGTCCGCAGCGGACGCTCCAGGTGTTCGTCGAGCGCCACGCAGACCTGGTCGAACACGTCGCGGAAGGCCGGGTACGCCCGGCACAGCTCGCGCCCCATGCCGGCCCGCTGGCTGCCCTGCCCGGTGAAGAGCACCGCGAGTCGCCCGCCGCCGGAGGTGCCCGAGACGAGGTTCGGCGCGGAGCTGTCGGCGGCGAGCGCGGCCAGGCCGGCGATACCGTCGTCCCGGCTCTCCGCCAGGACCACCGCCCGCCCGGCCAGCGCCGCCCGCGTCGTCGCGAGCGAGAGCCCGAGGTCGTCACGGTCCAGTTCGGGGCGCGCGGCGACGTCGGCGGCCAACCTGCGCGCCTGTTCCCGCAACGCCTGCGTGGTCGCGCCGGAGACCAGCCACGGCGTCACCGGCGGCGGGTCGGTCGGACGCTCGGCGACCCCGGCGGGCCCGCCGCCGGTGGGCACCCGGCCCGCCTCGTCGAGCGGCGCCTGTTCGAGGACGACATGAACGTTGGTGCCGCTGACCCCGAACGAGGAGACGCCGGCCCGCCGGGGCCGGGACAGCGCCGGCCAGTCACGGGCCTCGGTCAGCAACTCGACCGTCCCGGCCGACCAGTCGACGTGGCCCGACGGCCGGTCCACGTGCAGCGTCCGGGGAAGCTTGCCGTGGCGCAGCGCCTGCACCATCTTGATCACGCCGGCCACACCGGCCGCCGACTGGGCGTGCCCGATGTTCGACTTCAACGAGCCCAGCCAGAGCGGCTGGTCGTCGGGGCGTCCCCGGCCGTACGTGGCGATCACCGCCTGCGCCTCGATCGGGTCACCGAGTCGGGTCCCGGTGCCGTGCGCCTCGACGACGTCGACCTCCAGCGGGGAGACGCCCGCGTTCGCCAGTGCCTGCCGGATCACCCGCTGCTGCGCCGGTCCGCTCGGCGCGGTCAGGCCGTTGGACGCGCCGTCCTGGTTGACCGCGCTCCCGCGCAGCAGCGCGAGTACGGGATGGCCGTTGCGTCGTGCGTCGGAGAGCCGTTCCAGCAGCACCAGCGAGACGCCCTCGGACCAGCCCGTCCCGTCGGCGGCGTCGGCGAACGCCTTGCACCGCCCGTCCGGCGCCAGCCCCTGTTGCCGCGAGAACTCCACGAACGGTGACGGTTGGGCCATCACCGCCACACCTCCGGCGAGCGCCATCGCGCACTCGCCCTGCCGGATCGCCTGGGCCGCCAGGTGCAGGGCCACCAGCGAGGACGAGCAGGCGGTGTCGACCGTGACGGCCGGTCCCTCCAGCCCGAAGGTGTACGCCACCCGGCCGGAGACCACACTGCCGGCCGTACCGATTCCCAGGTAGCCCTCGGTGCCCTCGGGAACCCGGGTCAGCGCCGCCGCGTAGTCGTGGTACATCACCCCGGCGAAGACCCCGACGGCGGCGCCACGCAGCGAAGACGGTTCGATCCCGGCCCGCTCGAACACCTCCCACGAGGTTTGTAGCAGCAGCCGCTGCTGCGGGTCCATGGCCAGCGCCTCACGGGGCGAGACACCGAACAGCGCCGCGTCGAACTCACCGGCGTCGTGCAGGAAGCCACCTTCGCGGACGTACGACTTGCCGACCGCCCCGGGGTCCGGGTCGAACAGGTCGTCGAGGTCCCAGCCCCGGTCGTCGGGGAAGTCCGACACCGCGTCCACCTCGTCCAGGACCAGCCGCCACAGGTCGTCGGGAGACCGTACGTCCCCGGGCAGTCGGCATCCCATGGCGACGATCGCGATGGGGTCGTCCGACACCGGCTGGGCCGCGGTGACCTGGTCCGGCTGGCCGTGCTCGCCGAGCAGTTCGGTGCGCAGGTACCGGGCGAGCGCCAGCGGCGTGGGGTAGTCGAAGGCGAGGGTGGCCGGCAGCGGCAGCCCGGTCGCCCGGACCAGCCGGTCACGGAGCTGGACCGCGGCGATCGAGGTGAACCCGCGATCCCGGAAGGCCCGGCCCGGGTCCGCCACGGCGAGCGCCCCACCGGACTCGGCCACCTTGGTCGTCTCGGTCCCGACGAGGTCGAGCAGGAGCTGTCGCTGGTTCTGCTCGGAGAGGCCGACGAGTCGCTCGCGCAGCCGGGCGGTCGCGTCGTCGTCCGGGGCGCCGCCGGAGGTCGGCGCGTCGATCAGGTCGCGCAGCAGCGCCGGCACCGCGTCCGAACGTACCGAACGGGGATCGGGTCGCATGGCGACGAGGACGGTCTGCTCGACCGTACGCGCGGCGTCGAACGCCGCGAGGTTGTCCCGCACCGACAGACCGGAGATACCGGGCAGCGCGGCGTCGCCGGGGTCGGCGCCCCAGGCCAGGCAGAGCCCCGGCAGCCCCAGCCGCCGCCGGTGCTGCGCCAGGGCGGCGAGGAAGGCCGCCTCGGCCGGTCCGTCGTCGGAGCCGCCGGCACCGGTCATCGCGGTCACCGAGCAGACCAGCACGAACGCCGCCAAGGGCGTCTCGCGCGTCAGGTCGTGCAGGTGCCAGGCGCCGTCCAGCGCCGCGGCGAGGTCGTCCGGCCGCGCCTCGCCCGGGGCGTCGGCCACGTGTACGACCGCGCTCAGCGGGCGCTTCTCCTGCCCGAGTACGGCGGCCAGTCCTTCGCGGTCGGCCGGGTCGCAGGCGAGCAGTCGTACCTTCGCGCCCGCCCGGGTCAGCTCCGTACGCAGGCCAGCGAGTCGCTCGTCGGCCCGGCCGAGTCGGCTGACCAGTGACAGGTGGCGCACCCCGTGGCTGGCCACGAGGTGTCGGGTGAGCGCCTCGCCGGCCGGGGTGTCGGCGCCGTTGACCAGGACCGTGCCGCGCGGGTCGAACGGGACCGGCTCCCGGTCCGGGGCGGCCGACGCGTGCGCCAGCCGAGGGGCGAGTACGACGCCGGAGCGCACCGCCAACTGGGGCTCGCCCGAGCGGAGGGCGAAGGGCAACGCCCCGGCCGACTCCACCTCGTCGTCGAGGTCGACCAGGACGACCCGGTCGCCGTGCTCGTGGCGCATTCGCCGCGCCAGGCCCAGCAGGGGCGCCGCCACCAGCGCCGGGTCCTCGTCCGGGCCGGCGGCCACGGCGCCCCGGGTGAGCACGACCAGCCGGGCGGCGGACGGCGGGGTCGCCGCGAGCCAGGACTCGACCTGGCCGGCAACCTCGCGGAGCACGGCCTGCGCGGGCCCGCCCGGGGCGGTGTCGACAGCCCCGCCCGGCGGCAGCGACAGCACCGTCACGTCCGGCGCCGGCCCGGATCCGGCGAGCGCGCCGAGAGCTTCGGCGGGCTGGTCGTAGGTCCGGGTGGCGACGCCGAGCCGCCCGAGCGCGGCGGCGACGTCGGCGGCGCCGGGACCCGCCACGGCCCACCGCCCCGCCGGCTCGTCGGCGGTCGGCACCGACGGCAGCGGAATCCAGTCCAGCCGGAACAGGGTCTCGAAGTGCCCGGAGCCGGCGGCCCGGAGCCGGGCCGGCTGTTCGAGCAGCACGTGCCGGGTGATCTTGCCCGACGCCGTACGGGGGATCGCCTCGATCTCGTACAGTTCCTCGGGCACCTTGAAGTAGGAGAGCCGCTCGCGGCAGACCGCGAAGATCTGCTCGGGGTCGAGTCCGGACGGACCGGGCACCAGGAAGGCCACCGGCACCTCGCCGAGGATCTCGTGCGGCTTGCCCACCACCGCCACGTCGGCGACGCCCGGTACGCCGCGCAGCACCTCCTCCACCTCTCCCGGGTGGATGTTCTCGCCGCCACGGATGATCAGTTCCTTGATCCGGCCGGTGATGGTGTAGTAACCCGCGTCGTCCCGGCGGGCCAGGTCGCCGGTGCGGTACCAGCCGTCGCGGAACACGGCGGCGGTCGCCTCCGGCTGGTTGTGGTACCGGGTCATCACGCTCGGGCCGCGTACCCAGACCTCGCCCTCGCCGCCGTCGGCGACGTCGACCCCGGTCTCCGGATCGACCAGGCGCACCCCGAGCCCGGGTACGGGCAGCCCGCAGGAGCCCTCGACCCGGGCGCCGGTCGGCCAGTTGATGGTGATCGACCCGGAGGTCTCGGTGCTGCCGTACGCGTCCAGCAGCGGGGCGCCGAACGCCTCCTCGAACGAGCGCCGCAGCGCCGCCGTGGTGATCGCGCCACCGACCAGGCACATCCGCAGGTGGGGTGCCTCGAAGCCGGTCTCCCGCGCGGCCCGTACCAGGTAGTGGTACATGGTCGGAACACCGGCCAGGAACGTCGCGGACTCCTCGCGGAGTGCGCGGAGCACCTCGTCGGCGGAGAAGCCGTCGACGATCCGGGCGGTGGCACCGACCGCGGTCACCCCGAGCACGCAGACGATGTGCGCGAGGCTGTGGAACAGGGGCAGCGGCCAGACCACCCGGTCCTCGGCGGAGAGTCCCGGGATCGGCACGTAACAGGCGGCGACGGACCAGAGGCCGTTGCGCTGGGTGGACAGCACGCCCTTGGGCTTGCCGGTGGTGCCCGAGGTGTAGAGCATCCAGGCGAGGTCGTCGAGCCCGAGGTCGTCGCGCGCCGGCACGGCCGGTTCGGTGCGGGCCAGTGCCTCGAACGAGAGCGCGCCGGCCGGGGCGTCCGCCGGGACCCCGCCGTCGCCGGTCACCAGTACGCGCAGCCCCGGGCGGGCGTCGATCGTCGCGCGCAGTTGTTCGAGGTGCGCGGCGTCCGTGATCAGGAAACGGGCGTCGCTGTCCTGCAACAGATAGGCCAGTTCCGTCGCGGTCGAGCGGGGGTTGAGCGGTACGCCGATGCCGCTGGCCCTAACGATGGCCAGGTAACTCTCCACCGTCTCGACCTGGTTGCCGAGCAGGATCGCCACCCGGTCGCCGGGTTGCAGGCGCAGTTGGGACAGGTGCCCGGCCAGGTGACCGGTACGGCGGTGGAGTTCCGCGTAGGTCACGGCGCGGCGCGCGTCGAGAAAGGCGGTCTTGTCGCCGAACCGGAGCGCGTTGGTCCTCAACAGTTCGGGCAGGGGCCTGATCAGATCCGTACGCAACAAAGTGGACACATCCCTCGGTCCTACGAGTCACCTGCGTGGAGCCAGTGTCGTCGTCACCGAGGGTGGGAAATCCCCTACCGACCCCCCTATGGCCACCCAGAATTCGTCGCCCGTCCCGGTTCGCCCGACCGATTCCCGGGTGCGCGCGGACGTCGGCGTTATCGTCGGTCGGGTGGTCGACGCGGCGACGCGTACGGCACCGCCGACGGAAGGAAGATCGCGATGCCCGGCAGCTACCGGCAGATCGACGTCGCCCTCGGCGACCAGGCGTACCAGGTGTCGATCGGAGCGGGGGTGCGCCATCTCCTGCCGGAGCTGGTCGCGGCCACCGGGGCCCGCCGGGCGGCCGTGGTGTCGGCACGCCCGCCGGAGTGGACACCCGATCCCGGGGTGCCGTCGATCCGGATCCCGGCCCGGGACGGCGAGGTCGACAAGACGCTGGCGAGCGTCGAGGAGTTGTGTCGACAGTTCGCGCGTTTCGGGCTCACCCGGGCCGACGTGGTCGTCTCCTGCGGCGGTGGCACCACCACCGACTCGGTGGGGCTGGCCGCCGCGATGTACCACCGGGGGGTGCCCGTCATCCACCTGCCCACCTCGCTGTTGGCGCAGGTGGACGCGAGCGTCGGCGGCAAGACGGCGGTGAACCTGCCCGAGGGCAAGAACCTGGTGGGCGCGTACTGGCAGCCGAGGGCGGTGCTCTGCGACACGGAGTACCTGGACAGCCTGCCCCGGCGGGAATGGACCAACGGGTACGGCGAGATCGCGCGCTGTCACTTCATCGGCGCGGGCGACCTGCGGGGGCTTGCCCTGACCGAGCAGATCGCGGCGAGCGTCTCCCGCAAGGCCGAGATCGTGGCCGCCGACGAACGCGACACCGGGCTGCGCCACCTGCTCAACTACGGGCACACGCTGGGTCACGCCCTGGAGCGGGCCACCGACTTCGCGATGCGCCACGGCGAGGGCGTCGCCGTCGGAACGGTCTTCGTCGGCCGGCTGGCCGGTGCGCTCGGCCGGATCGGTGCCGAACGGGTGGCCGAGCACCTCGACGTGGTCCGGCACTACGACCTGCCGACCGCGCTGCCCGAGGGGGTCAGGGCAACGGATCTGGTCGCCCTGATGCGACTGGACAAGAAGGCGACAAACGGCCTGTCCTTCGTACTCGACGGGCCGGCGGGGGCGGAGTTGGTCCAGGACGTCCCCGAGGAGACCGTCCTGGACACCCTCGAAGCGATGCCCCGCCGACGCTACTGAGGGCTCCGATCGGCTACAGGCCCCGGGCCAGCAGCAGTGCCCCGTGCAGCGAGGAGAGTCCGCCGAGTGCCGCCGGGCGCACCGGCGGCACCGGCTGACCCGGCCGGGCCAGCCCGGCGGCGAGCGTGGACACGGTCGGGACCAGGCTGGGCAGGGCCGCGGCGACACCGCCGCCGATCAGCACCAGCGTTGGTCGCACCAGTTCGGTCAGCGAGACGATCGCCACGGAGAGGGCGGCGCAGGCGTCGTTCACCGCCGTGAGCGCCCACGACCGGTGCCGACCCATCGCCTCGGTCAACTCGGCGAACGTCACCGGCTGGTGCCGCAGTTCGGCGGCCCGGCGCAGGATCGCCGGTCCCGAGGCCACCGCCTGTAGGCACCCGCGCCGCCCGCAGTCGCAGCGGGGCCCGAACCGGTCGACGATGACGTGTCCGAGTTCGCAGGAACCGCGCCCGAGCCCGGGACGGATCTGCCCGTCGAGCACCAGGCCGCCGCCGACCCCGGTGCCGATGCCGATGTAGAGCAGGTCCCGGCAGCCCGCCTCCCGGGCCTCCGCCGCGGCGGCCAGGTCGCCGTCGTCGGCGCAGGACACCCGTACGTCCGGAAAGAGTGACCGCAGTTCGGCGCCGAGGTCCAGCCCGGTCCAGGCCGCCCGGCTGGGCCAGGTGACGACCCGGCCGGCACCGTCCAGGGTCGCCGGCATCGCGACGCCGACCCCGGCCAGCGGTTCCGGCCACTCGGCGCGCACCGCGTCCACCCACCCGGCCAGGGCCTCCAGGTCGCGGCCGACGACGCTCGGGACGGGCCACGTGAAGGCGACCTCGTACGGCGCCCGCCCCGCCCCCTCGGCCCGGAGCGCCACCTTCGTACCGCCGACATCGATTCCCAGATAACTGATCTCGACCCCCGAGTTGTCGGCCGGCCGTCCCGGACCGGCGGTAGCCGGACAAGCGTCCTCGTCCAGGCTAGGCCCGATGGGTCGGGCGGGAAGCACACGCCGACCCATCGGGCAGTAATTCCGGACCCATCACATCGACCATCGGTCGACGTCAACTCGGTTCCGCAACAATCTGCCCGGTGAACGATTTGTCGACCGACATTGCGACCAGTTGGCAGTCTGGTTTCCGGGACGTGAAACTGGCATGCTTCCGGTACCCCTCGTCCAGACGTTCGCCGGACCCGTACGGGAAAATGCTGGCAACAGCCGTAGACCTCTCATCCATCGCGCTTTGCGGTACTGACGCAAATCCCCCGTCGATAGGCGGACGGATAGCCGACAACTCCCGCGACCACGGCCCCGCACGCCATTCACGTGCGACAACGCCAGACGATCATGGTCCAGTTACCATCGGATGGGCGGTAACGAACCGGTCACCCAATTCGCGTTGCTAGCGTCAGTCGGTGGTTGCTGTCCTGGTGGATCGATCCATCGGGACGTCAGGCAAACACTTCGGGGGATTGACTGATGCACCTCATCGAGCGTGACAAAGAACTCGTGCTCCTCGACCGACTAGCCGCCCAATCGTTCGCCGGACAGGGCCAGGTCGTGCTGCTGACCGGTGCGCCCGCCACCGGGCGCACCACCTTGCAGCAGGCGTGCGCCGAACGGCTCACCCGACACGGCGCCCTGGTCCTGCACGCCGGCTGCGCCCGGCTGGAACGCTCCCTGCCCGGCGGGGTGATCAGCCAGCTCCTGCACAGCGCGCCGCTTCCCGAGCCGTTCGACGAGCCCATCGCCGCCCTGCTCGAGGCGGCGACCGCACGGGCCACCGACCACGACGACAGCCTTCCCGACACGGAGCTGCTGCGACTGTTCGACCAGCTCTGCGTACACCTGCGCCGGCTCGCCGCCGCGCGACCGCTGCTCGTCGCCATCGACGACATCGACCACGCCGACGACACCTCGTTGCAGTTCCTGCAACAACTCGTCCGGCGGGTGCGTACGGCGCCGATCCTGGTCGTGCTCACCGACGACGAACGCTACGGCTCCGCGTCCCCCTTCCTGGTCGAGTTGCACCGGCAGCCGCACCTGCACCACATCCCGGTGACCCCGCTGTCCCGCGAGGGTGTCCGGGAGCTGCTGCACCAGCGGACCGACGAGGCCGACGCGGCCCGACTCACCTGCGAGTTCTACGACGCCACCGGTGGCAACCCACTGCTGCTGGACGCCCTCATCCAGCAGACACACGAGACCGCGCCGAGATCGGACCGGTACGGTCCCGCGTTCCTGAGCTGTCTGCACCGCAGCGACCCACTGCTGCTCGATGTCGCCCGCGCCCTGGCCATCCTCGGCGACGGCGTCAAGCGGGTGTCCCCACGGCACCTGGTGAACGCCGAGGCGAAGGCGGTGGAACGGGCGCAGTACACGATGGCGGCCGCCGGACTGCTCCTGGCCGGCACGTTCCGGCACGCGGCGGCGCGCAAGGCGGTGCTGGAACACATCCCCGGCGAGAGCCGGTCGCTGCTGCACCGCCGGGCCGCGCACCTCCTCTTCGACTCGGGCGCACCGGCGTCGACGGTCGCCGCGCACCTGCTGGCGGGCGGCCGGAAACCACTGGCGTGGGCCGCGCCGGTCCTGGTCGAGGCCGCCGAGCAGGACCGCGCGACGGGCCAGAAGACGCGGGCCGCTCAGTATCTCGAACTGGCCCTCCAGGCGCACACCGAGCCCCAGGAGATCGCCTCGGTCCGGGCCCGGCTGTCCCGGATCGAGTGGGAGATCGATCCCGCGCTGGCCACCCGCCATTTCGCCGCGCTGCTCACCGCGCTGCGGCAGGACGTACTCGACCGGCGCGACGCGCTCGTACTGGTCCGGCAACTGCTCTGGCACGGTCGCACCGAGGAGGCGCTGGCGGCACTCAACCTCGTCCGCGGCAACGCCGAACGGCACCCGGAGGCCGGGGCCGAGCTACGCGACCTGGAGCTGTGGCTGGCGTACGCCCATCCGCCGCTGGCACGACGTCGCGCCCCGGGCGGGTCCGACGTCACCAGCGTGGCCCCGATGGCCGACCCGTGGCTGCACTCGACCGCGACGATGGCCAACGCACTCATCCGTGGTCAGGTCGGCGAGGCCGTCGATCGGGCCGAGCAGGCCCTGCGCGACCTCGAACTGGGCCGGCACACCGACTGGGCGGACGAGACCGCGTTGATCGCGTTTGTCTCCCTGACCCGGGGCGACCGGCTGCACGTGGTCGCGGACTGGTCCCCCCGGCTCGGCGAACGGGCCGGTCGCACGGCGAGCGCCTCCTGGCAGGCCGTTCTCGCCCTGACCCGGTCCGACATCGCGCTCGGGCTGGGCGACTCCGCCGCCGCGGTCGACCACGCGCGGAGCGCGCTCGTCGAACTCGCCCCGAAGGCGTGGGGCATCGCGGTCGGCCTGCCGCTGGCCAACCTGATCCTGGCCTACTCCCGCCTTGGTCGGTTCGACGACGCCAACGCCCAGCTCACGCTCCCCGTGCAGGACTCGATGTTCCAGAGCAGGTACGGCCTGTCGTACCTCTACGCCCGAGGTCACTACCACCTGGCCATCCGGCACCACCACGCGGCGCTGGCCGACTTCCTCTCCTGCGGGGAGCTGGTCCGGGGCTGGGGCCTGGACGCGGCCAACCCGGTCCAGTGGCGCGCGGGCGCCGCCGAGGCGTGGCTCCGCCTGGGCAACGGCGACCAGGCCCGGCGACTCGCGAGCGACGAACTCACCCGGGCCGGCAGCGGCGACGCCCGGGGCCGGGGCACGATCCTGCGGGTGCTGGCCGCCGCCGGTCCGGTCAGCCGTCGACCGCAGTTGCTCACCGAGTCGCTGGAGCTGCTCGAAGACTGTGGCGACCAGTACGAGCAGGCACGTACCCTGGGCGACCTGGCCACCGCCCACCACGCGCTGGGTCAGAACCGCAAGGCACGGGTGGTGTTCCAGCGGGCCCTGCACGTCGCCAAGGTGAGCGGAGCCGAGTTGCTCCACCACGAGTTGCTCTCGGTCAGCAGCGAGCTCGGCGAGACGTTCACCGCCAACGGCGACGCCGACCGGCTGGCCGATCTGACCGAGTCGGAGCGGCGCGTGGCGGCGCTCGCCGTGATGGGCTATACCAACCGGGAGATCGCGGCGAAGCTCTACATCACGGCGAGCACGGTCGAGCAGCACCTCACCCGGGTCTACCGCAAGCTCAAGGTCTCCCACCGGCGCGAACTGCCGAGCGAGCTGAGCTGGCGGCGGGCCAGCCGCCCGCGCGCGTCCGCGAGCTGAGAACCGGATCTCCGCGCGACCACCGCCCGCCCGCCGCGACGCCGAGGAGCAGCCCCGTGAACGACGTGCCGACCATCACCGGCGCCACCCGGCTGTACGCCGTGCTCGGTGACCCGGTCACCCAGGTCCAGGCGCCCGGGCTGCTCAACCCGCTGTTCGCCCGGCTCGGCGTCGCGGCGGTGCTGCTGCCGGTGCACGTCCGGCCGGAACAGCTCGGCGCGGTGGTCCGGGGGCTGCGGGGCGTCGACAACCTCGACGGGTTGCTCGTCACGGTGCCACACAAGACGGCCATCTGCCGCTACGCCGACCGGGTCAGCCGCACGGTCACCATCGCCGGCAGCGCGAACGCGCTCCGCCGGGAGAGCGACGGCAGCTGGTCGGCCGACAACTTCGACGGTGCCGGTTTCGTGGCCGGGCTGACGGCGGCCGGACACACCGTCGTGGACCGGCGGGTGACCCTGGTCGGCGCGGGTGGCGCGGGCAGCGCGATCGCGGCCGCCCTGCTGTCGGCGGGGGTCGGTCGGCTGTCCGTCTGCGACACCGACGCCGGCCGGCTCGGCGGGTTGCTGCACCGGCTGGGTGCCTACTGGCCCGGACGCGTGGTCGGTTCCGGCGAGCCGGATCTCGACGGCGTCGACATCGCGGTCAACGCCACCGCCCTGGGCCTGCGGCCCGGGGACGCGCTGCCGTTCCCGCCCCGGGCGCTGCCACCGGGGGCGGTGGTCGCCGACATCATCATGCAGCCCCGGGAGACGGCCCTGCTGCGTACGGCGGCGGCGCTCGGCCACCGGGTCCACCCCGGCCGGCACATGCTGGAACACCAGATCGACGCCTACCACGCGTTCTTCCGGCTACCCGCCGCACCGGCAGCGGCTAACGTCGGAGAGGGTCTCGCCGCGCGGGCCTGACCCGTGTCCTCGCACCAGAACAGCGGCGACCCCACCACCCTGGCCCCCACCGCCCAACCCACACCATCGAGGAGATCAGCATGCAGAGCAGACAGGACGCCCTCCGGTCGGATGCCGAAACCGGGACGGCCTCCGAGGCTCTCGGCGACGCGGCATCGCCCGCGCCGGGCAGCCGACCGGGCCAATGGAGCGCCCTGGCCGACCGTCTCCAGGGCGACCTGGTGCTCCCCGACGACGACGGCTACGAGCTCGCCAAGCAGTTGCAGTACGCCGAGTTCGACGCGGTCAACCCACGGGCGATCGCGTACTGCGAATCGGCGTCGGACGTCCAGGAGTGTGTGCGGTACGCCCGCAGCCGTGGCATTCCCATCGCGGTACGCAGCGGCGGACACGCCGTACTGGGTTGGTCCACCGGTCCGGGCCTGGTCATCGACCTGACCCGGATCAAGCACGCGACCGTCTCCGGCGACACCGTGCACATCGGCCCGGGGCTGGAGGCGATCGACGCGCTCGTCGGCCTCGGGGCGCAGGGCAAGCAGCTCATCACCGGCACCTGCCCGACGGTCTGCCCCGGCGGCTTTCTCAGCGGCGGCGGGATCGGCCTACAGACCAGGAAGTTCGGCGTGGGCAGCGACCGCCTGGTGTCGGCCTCCGTGGTCCTCGCCGACGGCAGCCTGGTGCGGGCTTCCGAGCAGGAGGAACCGGACCTGTTCTGGGCCTTGCGTGGCGGCGGCGGCGGCAACTTCGGCGTGGTGGTCGACTTCGAGGTACGCCCGATCGAGGCACCCCGGATGGTCTTCTTCCACACGGTGTGGCCGTGGGAGAAGGCGGCGGAGGTGCTCGCCGCCTGGCAGACGTGGACGCTGAAAGCCTCGCACGACCTCGGCGCCCAGTTGATGTTCATGCTGCCCGACGCCGCCCCGGGCAACGTACCGCTGGTGTTCGTCAACGGCGGATACCTCGGGCCGAAGCCCGAACTCGACGCCGCCCTGGAGCAACTGACCGCCCTGGTCGGGGTCGGGCCCACCGAGTCCTTCGCCACCGACCTGTCGTACCTGGAGGCGATGCGGAACATCTACGGCTGCGCCGAACTCACCCCGGAGCAGAGTCACCGGGTGGGCCACAACCCGGACGCGACCCTGCACCGCAGCGGCTTTCTGCGGGAGCAGTACCGGTACACCGACCGGCCGTTCGACGCGGCCGAACTGACCGCACTGGTCAGCCACTTCGACGCCGACCGACAGCCGGGCCAGCTACGCGCCCTGCACTGCATGTCGTTGGGGGGCGTGGCCAACCAGGTCGGTCCGACCGCGACCGCGTACGTGCACCGCTCCGCCCAGTTCATCGTCGGACTCGCATCCGAGGTGGTGCAGCCCGCACCGGGGCTGCCCGAGGCGGTGGAGGCGTTCGCGGCGGGAGCGGCGGCCCTGCTCGAGCCGATCGCCAGCGGCGCGTACGTCAACTTCCCGGGCGCCACGGTGCCCGACTGGCAGACGGCCTACTACGGGCAGAACTACCCCCGGCTGGTGCGGGTCAAGCGGCGTTACGACCCGGACAACCTCTTCGCGCACGGACGTAGCATCGGTCAAGCCTGAGACGTAGCGTCGGTAGGCACCTGACCATCCACGCACCGGCCCTCGGTCCCGGCTCGCCGGGACCGAGGGCCGGTCGTCTGTGCACACCCCGACGACCCCCCTCAACCGCGACCGGCACCCCATAGGGGTCCCTATACCCTCCCTATCCTTCATTTCAGCGGTCGTCGTACGTCAATTTCCCGGCAAGCCGAACTAGTGTTCTGGGCATACGTTTTGCGAGCCCGCCCGGCCTGGGCGCGGCAATCCAGATTGTGAGGCACTCCACCGTGACTCGTAACTGGCTCGGCTTCCGACTACAGCACCCGTCCTGGCTCAGTGACGAGGATGCCGACGCCCTGGCGCTCAACGACATCCTGCCCTCGCTCGCCCGTCGCCTGCGCGCCGCCGACCTGGACGCACGCTGGCAGTTCCGGCGGCACGACGGTCCCGACGCGGACACGACCACGGTCTGGTTCCAGTCCACGGCGGCGGTGCTCGACAAGGTCGAGCAGTGGCTGCGCCGACGGATGGAGGAGGACCGGTGGCTGGTGGTCGAGGCGCCGCCGCGCCCCGGCGCCGAACTACCGCCCGGTTCGGTCGACACCCAACTGGGCGAGACCCTGGCCGACCTCTCCAGCGACCTCGCCCTCGACCTGCTCGCCACGGGCCCGCTGGACCCGGCGGACCAGTTGCGGGTGGCCAGCCTGCACCTTCGCACGACCAGCGAACTGGTGCCGGAGAGCGACCGGGCCTCGTTCCTCTTCCTCGGTTGGCAGCACTGGAGCCGGCAACTCACCCCGGCGCACCGGGTACGACTCGGAGCGCAGGCCGACCTCATCGCGCCGGACGTGCTCGACCTGACGGCGGAGACCGCCCGGCAGTGGCGGTGGCGCGAGCTGTGGCCGCCGTACGGCACCGCGCTGCGGGCCGTCGTCGAGGAGCACCGCGCGCAGGACTGTCCCCTGCTCAACTACCTGCTGTTCGACCACGTCGAACGCACCCACCACCGGCTGGGCCTGCCGCTGGAGGTGACGGCGGTGGCGGCCGGCGCACTGCGGGCCGCGGCCCGGATCGACCGGCTCGACCGGCAACTCCTCGGGCTGGACCAACTCGTCGTCGCCGTACCGGGCACCCGTCCCGCCGGATAGCCCGCAAGGCCCCCTTCGCGACCTCCCGCGACGCACCTCTGGCCCGACGACCAGAACCTTTTTACATTGATGTTCGTAAATGTCAACGCCGCCCGGGGATTCGCCGGTCGAACCGCCGACGCAAACGAGCCGACCGGCGGGGCATTCGTGGAATTCCCGGGCAAGACGATTGGAGTTCGGTATGTGGGTCGGAGTCCTGCGCACGGACGACGGAGCCGGGTCGCCGCGCCCCGGTGGGCGGCCGATCCGGCAACCCGGCAGGCCCGCCCGGGCGAAGCGTCGCCGCCGGTCCGACCGCACGACCGCCTGAACCGGCATGGACGATCGATCGCACCGGATCCTGTTCGTGGTCGGTGACCGGTTCGCCACGGGAGTGGGCGACGCCGAGGTGGTCGCCGTGTCCCGGCTGCTCACCCGGCTGCGCGCCGGTTGCTACGACAACCTCAGTGGCGAGTGCCGGGTCATCCTCGGCCAGGGGGTCAGCACCGACGACGAGACGATCATCAGTCACCTGATCCAGAACCGGCGGCTGACCGACCGACTCGTCGTACGACACGGCGGCCGGACGACCGTGCCGGCGGCCCGGGTACACAAGCAACGGCAGGAGAACGTACTGCTCGCCGATCTCCGCCGGACCGACGAGCACCGGTTCAGCGCCCGGCTGGTCGTACACGACGACAACGAACTGGTGCTCGACCACGTCAGCGGCTGGCACATCCCGGGCATGCTCATCCACGAGGCGGCCCGGCAGATGATCCTCGCGGTGACCGAGACCTACTACGTCGACACCGTGCCGGCGGGCGGCTACCGCTACGTACTGGAGTCGTGGCACACGAGCTTCGAGGAGTTCCTGTTCCCGCTCGACGCCACCGTCCACTACGCCGTGGACAAGGTCGACACCGAGCGGCCCGACCGGCTCCGCTTCGAGGTCACCGCGTCGATCGTCCAGGCCGGACGGCGTACCGCGCAGTGCTCGATCGTGGTCGTGGCGTTCGACGCCGACGTACTCACGGCGATCGAGCAGCGCCGCGCCCTGCGGACGATGGACGAGATCAGCACCACCGCGACCGAGTTCGCGCTGTGACCCCCCGAGGAGACTCGATGCGCGCGGCCCTACGCGTCTTCCCGCTCGCCGCGCTCGGGGTGCTCGTCCTGGCGACCACGATCGCGCTGGTCCGGGAGGCGTCGCGGTGGGCCGCCCCGGACCACCGGCTGGCCGCGCTCTTCGCCGCCGCGTACCTGGGCTGGCTCCTGCTGGAATCGGGGATCACCGTGCGCAGCGCCCGGGAGGAGGTCCAGGTCACCGACCGGTGGACCGCGCCGCTGTACGGGCTGGCCCGGGTCGCGGTGGTGGTGACCGCACTGTACGTGCCCGCCGCGCGCCCCGACCACACGCCCTGGACGACGCTCCTGCTGCCGGTCTTCCTGGTCGGTGTGGCGCTGCGGCTCTGGGCGATCCGGAAGCTGGGCGGCTTCTACTCGCACAAGGTGCGCACCGTCGCCGGGCACCGGATCGTGCGCAGCGGCCCCTACCGCTTCGTCCGCCACCCCGCGTACGCCGGCATGCTGCTGGCGCATCTCGCCCTGGTCCTCTTCTTCCTCAGCAACGCCAGCGTCGCGGTACTGGTCGTGTTCTTCGTGCCGACCCTGGTGGTGCGCATCCTGGTGGAGGAGTCACTGATGCTCTCCGTACCGGGCTACGCGTCCTACGCGACCGGCCGCCGTCGCCTCGTCCCGTACGTCTGGTGACCGGCGTGTCCGAAGGATCATCCGTCCTCGTCCGGGGCCGACGGCTGCACGACCCCGCCGAGGTCGGCCCGAAGTTCGCCCGGCAGAGCGAGCTGGCCCGGCACGGCGTCAACGTACCGCCGTTCTTCTGCCTGCCGGCCGGCTGCTACACCAAGGTGCTCCGGCCCCACCGGGCGGAGATCCTCGACCGACTCGCCCGGATCGACCCCACCGACCCCGACTCGGTGGCGGCACACGCCGGGGCACTGCGCGACCTGGTGACCGGCATCCCGTTCCCGGACGACCTCGCCGACCGGGTGCTGCGAGCCTTCGACGTCGCCTTCGGTGGCGACGGCGTCGTCTCGGTCCGCGCCGCCGTGGTCGGACGGCGGGCCGACGAGAGCGAGGACTCGGCCGCGGACGCCTTCGCCGGCATGAGCGACAGCTTCCTGTACGTGACCCGCGACCGCCTCCTCGACCGGATCAGCCACTGCTGGGCCTCCGCGTTCAACCCGGAGAGCCTGCTCTACCGGCACGCGCGCGCCGGCGACGGAGCGGTCGACTGGGGCTTCGCGGTCGCGGTCGGCGTCCAACGGATGGTGCCCGGCGAACGCTCGTTCGTCCTCTTCACCGCCGATCCCACCAACGGCGCCCGCGATCCGGTGATCGCCGCCGGCCCCGGCATCGGCGAGGGGGTGGTGCAGGAACGGGTGCCGATCGACCACTACTTCGTCGACCGCGCCACCGGCACGGTCCGCACCCACACCGCGCGACCGGACGCCCGCCCGGTGCTGGCCCCGGCCGAGGTGACCGAGCTGGTCGCGCTCGGCAACCGGATCGAACGCGTCTTCGGCGAGCCGCAGGACATCGAGGGTACGTTCACCCCGGACGGTCGGGTGCACGTGTTGCAGAGCCGCCCGGTGGTCCTGACCTGGCCCCGGCAACGGTTGTGGAGCAACGCCAACATCACCGAGAGCTTCCCGGGCGTCAGCACCGTCCTGACGTACTCGTTCGCGCAGCGGTTCTACCGGACGATCTTCGCCGACTTCTACCGGCTCGACGGGCTCGACGCCGCCGAGTCGCGCCGCCGCGAACCGGAACTCGAACGGATGATCGGGCGGCTGCACGGACGGATCTACTACTCGCTGAGCGCCTGGTACCGGCTGCACCGCACCTCCCCACTGTTCCCGCTCTGGCGGGGCGCGTGGGAGCGGATGATGGGCATCGACCAGACCTCCCCCGACGGACGGTACGACGTACTCGCCCCGACGCCGACCGCCGGGCTGCGCGCACTCGCCGCGCTGCCGCGCTGGGCCTGGCTCACCGCCACCCACGACCGGTCGATGCGCGACTTCGAAACCTGGTGGGCGGCGCTCGCCTCCAACCGGCGCGCACCGAAACTGGACCCCGCCGACCCGCTCACCCTCGTCGAGGACTTCCACCGGGTCTGGGGCGAGGTCGGTGGGCGCTGGGGCCGGACCCTCGTCAACGACCTGCTGCTGACCACCACGAGCGGCGTGACAAACGCGCTCTTCGCACGCTGGCTGCCCGACGACGGGTCGGGACTCGCCGCCGACCTGCTCTGCGGTGACGAGGAGAACCACAGCGTCGCCGCGCTGTACTCCCTGGTCGACCTCGCCGAACGGGTCCGGGCCGACCCGGCCCTGCGACGGTCGGTCGAGGCCGACCCGCCCGGCGAGGTGTGGCGCCGCATGGTCGAGGGCGGACACGGCGAGGCCCTGGCCGACCGCCTGCGCGACCACGTGGACCGCTACGGCGACCGAGGGCTGCAGGAGCTGAAGCTGGAACGACCCAACCCGCGCCAACGCCCCGACCAACTCGTACGGGTCATCGCCGAGTACGCCCACCAGGACGTCACCGTCGCCGGCCTGCGCGCCCAGGAGGCGGCCCGACGCGCCGACGGGGAACACCGGCTCGCCCGCCGACTCGCCCGCCGGCCGCTGCGGCGGCTAACGCTCCGTCTGCTGCTGGACCGACAGCGCCGCTACATCCGGCACCGGGAGAACTCCCGCTACTGCCGCAGCGAGCTGTTCGGGTACGCCAAGCGGACGTTCGCCGCGCTCGGCGTCGCCCTGGCCGAGCGCGGACTGCTCGACGATCCGGCGGACGTGGTGCACCTGACCCAGGACGAGATCTTCGGCTACTTCGACGGCACCGGCACCACCGAGAACCTACGGGCGCTGGCGGCACTGCGCCGGGACGAGCACGACAAACCCGGACCGGAGCTGCCGATGCACTTCGCCACCATGGGCACCGTCCCGGAGAACTGGCCCACCCGGGTGGTCGCCGACCCAACCGGCTCGCTGCACGGCATCGGGTCCAGCGGCGGAAGGGTACGCGGCACCGCCCGGGTGGTGCTCGACCCGGACAACCGCCCCGAGCCCACCGACGACATGATCCTCGTCGCCCGGGAGACCGATCCCGGCTGGCTCTTCCTGATGCTGTCGGCCCGGGGGCTGGTCGTGGAGCGCGGCACCATGCTCTCGCACACCGCGATCACCGGCCGCAAGTTCGGCATCCCCACCGTCGTCGCGGTGCCCGACGCGACCAGCCGTATCCCGGACGGGGCGACGATCGAGATGGACGGCGCGCAGGGGTGGATACGGCTCGTCGGGGAGGACGCGTGAGACGTACGGCGTACCGGCTGCTCGCCTTCGCCCGGGAACGCTTCCCGCTGCGGGTCTACGCCACCTACGCGATCCTCTGGGTGCTGGCGTTGGAGGGCTCGATCACTCTTGTGTCGCCCGACGGTCGGTGGGAACTCGGCCCGCACCTGCTCGTCGAGATCGCCTCGGTGCTGCTGACCCTGCTCTTCGTCCGGGTCGTCGACGAGCAGAAGGACCTGGCGTACGACCGGGTGCACAACCCGGGCCGACCACTGCCCCGAGGCGCGGTCAGCGTGGCCGAACTGCGACTGGTGATGATCGCCTGCGTGGTCGCGGTCGTCGCGCTCAACCTGCCGATGTCGGCGCCGCTGGCCGGCTGGCTGCTGCTGGATCTCGGCTACATCTGCTTCCTGGTCTGGCTCGAACGGCACTCGACGCCGGTACGCGACGGCCTCTTCCTCAACCTGCTGGTCAGCTACCCGGCTCAGCTCCTGCTCAGTGGTTACCTGTGGCTGGCGTTCCTGAGCCGGACCGACACCGGGCCGACCTGGGCCGCCGGGCTGGTCGTACTGATGTTCGCCCTGGTCTTCCTGCACTTCGAGTTCGCCCGCAAGACCAGTTGGGCGCGGGTGGACCGGGCGAACCTCTACTCCAACGTCGTCGGCCCGCGTGGCAGCGCCGGCCTGGCGCTGGGCTGCGCGCTCGGCGCCGCCAGCATCGCCCTGCTGTCGTTCGAACCCTGGCGGGTCGACGGCGTCGCCGCGTTCGCGGCCTGGCTGCCGCTGTCAGCCGTCGGGTTCCTCTGGATGGGCGGCGAGCGGTTCCTGTCCAGGGCGGCGGCGGTGTGGCCGCCCGCACCGCCGATGGGCTTTCTCGCCTGGTTCTACCTCGGCCTGTTCGTGCAGGCACTGGCCACCCAGCCGGTGGGCTGGTCGGGGTGAGCCGCATCCTGCTCACCGGCGCCTCCGGCTTTGTCGGCGGCGCGGTGCTGCGCGCCCTCCGTCGCGCCCCCGGCGACCATTCGATCCGGCTGCTGACCCACCGCACACCACTGCCCGGCCCGACCGGCGAGATCGAGGTGGTCCCGGCCGACCTAGCCCGACCACGGTCACTGGGCGGGATCTGCGACGGCGTCGACACCCTGGTGCACCTGGCCGCGCGGATCGGCGGTGACGAGCGGAGCTGCCAGCAGGTCAACCACCACGGTACGGCGGCGCTGGTCGCCGAGGCCCGACGAGCCGGCGTCACCCGCATCCTCTACCTGAGCACCGCGGCCGTGTACGGCGACGGCGTGTACCGGGGCCTCGCCGAGGACGAGGTGCCGCCCACGCCGGTGTCGCCGACGAGCCGGTCGCGACTCGACGCCGAGCGGGTCGTACGCGCCGCCGACGGCACGGTGCTGCGGCCGATGTTCGTCACCGGGAAAGCGGACGCCTGGTTCCGGCCGACGCTGTTGGGCCTGCTCGCCGCGTTGGGAAACTGGGTCGACGAGGGCGAGGCCCGGCTCTCCACGGTCGACGTCGACGAGTTGGCGCGGATCGTCGTGGCGGCGGCGACGACCCGACCCCTGCGGGCCGGTGCCGTCTACCACGCCAACCATCCCGAGCCGGTCAGGGTACGGGACCTGGTCGGAGCGGCCGGCGACTTCGTCCCTCCCTCGGGGAGCGTCAGCCTGGCCGAGGCCGAACAGATCCTGCCCCCGCCGTTCACCCGCCGTCAGCTACACCTGCTCTTCTCCGACCAGTGGTTCGACAACTCGCGGCTGTGGCGTGATCTCGACCTGACGCCGGACCCTGGACGCTGACGGACGCCGCGTACCCGCACGGGACGCTCGGCCGGAGTTCCCGACCGAGCGTCCGGAACAGGTCAGCAGCCGAGGTAGAGCCGCGCCTGGAAGCGCACCGAGCCGGACGGAGGAGTGTCGGCGCAGCCGATGGTGCCCGCCTCCAGAACGGAGAAGGTCTTGTAGCTCTCCAGCCCGCCGACCTGGAACCAGTGCGGGTGCGTGGGAACTCCGCCGCCCTGCAACTGGTAGCACTGGTATTCGAGCCACGTGCCCTCCACCGCCCGGGTGCCCTTGTACAGGCCGTAGTAGCCGGGCAGGGAGAAGTTCCACGTGTCGGTGACCGACGTGCTGTTCGTGCTCGAGGTGGTCGTCTGGACGCTGAAGCCCACCTTCGCCTGGACCTCGACGAAGCCGAGCGTTCCCTTCGCAGTGATCTCGGTGCTCTGCCCGACCTGCGTGGTCACCTCGTTGACCGTCTCGAGGGTCTCGGAGTGCTCGCCCGTGGTGCCGGCGGTGATGTGGATCGCGAGGAAGTGGGTCAGCGTGGGGTTCACCTCGGCGGCGTTGACGACGAAGGTCGTCTCGCCGAGGTTCGCCGCGCTGCAGGGCTTGGTCGGCTTGGGGTACTGCGGGATGAGCGGGCCCCCTCCTCCCCAGCGGTCGGCCGAGGCCGGGCCTCCGGCCGTGGCGACGAGCATGCCCGCGACCAGGGCAACGGCCCCGATTCGCAGGGCGCGGTGAATTTTCGTACGGGACAGGCGCATGGCCGCTCCTGACTCGGTTGTGCACAGTGGACCGATCGCGATCATCATCGATAAACCGATCAAGCTCCGCAACGGTCTCCCACCGCACCAGCCGCGCAATGATGCCTTTCCGGCCATCCGCCCGGCACGAGAGCGAGCGGCGGATAGTCCACCTGTACGCAGCTTTCGGACTTCGCGGGTACAAGCCCCGCCAGACGCCCCACCGGTCCGGTCTTCCAGGGAAAAAATCCCCAGGCCGGATCCGCGCCACCGGCGCCCGAGAGTCTCCCCGTGTACCAAGCCGGGCCGTGCGCGAACCGGGCGGGCGCCCGTTCGTCAGGTCCCGCAGCTCCACGGCGTGCTCCTGTGCCCACCCGAGCAGGAGATCGGCTCGGGTTACTCGGTCGCCGACATCGCCGGCCGGCTCCACCTCGCGCAGGGTACGGTGCGCAACTACCTCTCCAACGCCGTGCAGAAGACCCAGACCCACACCCGCCACGAGGCGGCACGCTACGCCCGCGAACGCGACTGGCAATGAGCGCCAATGCGGATGGTCCCCTGCCGTCTGGCCTCGCCCGACATCGACCGAAGGATCGAGAGGACGCGGCTCACTTCACTCGCTGACCGAAATCCGCGGGCCGCACCCGCAGCTTGGCGGCGATCCGGGCCAGGGCCCGCTGGTCGGCGGCGGTGAGCGGGTCCAGCACGACCTGTCGTACCGCACGCACGTGCGTGGGTGCGGCGGCGACGACTACCTCGTAGCCGGTGACGGTGAGGCCGACGATGGTGTAGCGGCCGTCGTGGGGGTCCGGCGACCGCTCCACCCAGCCCCGCTGCTCCAGCCGCTTCACGACGTTGGAAAGGCGTGAAAGCGATCCGTTGGTCAGGTAGGCCAACTCGCTCATCCGCAACCGGCGCTGCGGGGCTTCCGAGATGTGGCTGAGCGTCAGGTACTCGAAGAGAGTCAGGTCGGCGTTGCGCGCAAGTGGCGCCTCCAGCCGCCCCGGCAGCAGCAGTACCAGCGAGATCAGCCCGGTCCAGGCCTCCTTCTCGTCGGCGGTCAGCCATGGCACTTCGTCGGTGGCGTCGTCGTGGGACTTCCGGCCGCGGGTGGTCATGGCACCACGATACCGAGCAGGGATCACTTGAAGCTTGAAGTAAAACACTGTTATGGTCACTTCACGCGTGAAGTTAATCGAGGAGGGATCATGAGCAAGGTCAAGTTCTACGCCACCCCCGGGTACGGCGAGACGCAGTTGACCAACATGCACTACAACCAGGCGGTACGCGTCGGCGACCGCGTCGAGACGTCGGGCCAGGGCGGGTGGGACGATGACTGGAACTTCCCGGAGTCCCTGGAGGACGAGATCGTCCGGGCCTTCGACAACGTTGCGCGAACCCTCGCTCTGGCCGGTGCGGCATGGAGTGACGTGATCGCCGTCAACTCGTACCACGTCCCGGAATCCAGTGAATTCATCGGCGAGGTGCACAACCGCGTCATGGTTGAACAATTCCGCAAGCGCATGGGCGACCGCGCGCCCATCTGGACGGAGACCGGTGTTCCGGCCCTCGGTGCGCCGAAAATGCGCGTCGAGATCCGCGTAACCGCGATCATCGGTCAGGATGCCTGACCGGTAGGTCGAACTCAGGCCGCCGTCAGGGCCAACGTTCGTTCGAACGGGCCTTCACCGCTGCCGGTGCGACCACGTTGGGCGGAGCGCGGCGCCGGCCGGGCCGCCGCCGGCCGCGCCCGATCGGCTACCGCGAGCCCCGACGCCGCACAGCCTGGTGGGATCGATCCTTAGTTCTGTGGAAGCGCGGCCGTGGCGATGACGGCGTTGTTGACGATGGTCGCTGTGACGGTTCGGGCGACCGCTTCGGCGGCAGCACCGGCTCCCCAGTTGCCCGCCTCAAGTTCCTTGGCGCGGGCGATCACAGGGGAGGTCCAGGGGATCTCGCGGTGGAACTGGGGCAGCGTGCCGCTCCCCGAGAGCAGCGCCGCGAGCGCGGCGACACGGGGCTGCGGCTCGGCACCCTCGACGAGCAGGTCGCGGACGTCGGCGAGCAGGCGTGATCGACGCCCGGTTCCGCCGTCCTCAAGGACGGCCGTGCGGAACAGGCCGAGCGCCCTACGGGTCCCCCGGCGAATGTCGCCACGTCCGATGAGCCTTTCCAGCAGCGGGCTACGCAGTGTCGGCCCGATCGCCGCGAGCACCGTCTGTACGTTTCGGGGCTTGACCGAGAGGTAGTCCCACGCTGAGCGCAAGATGTCATCCGAGGGAGGGTGATCCTCGACGGCCTCCACCCGATTCGTCCCGCCCCGACCGGAGCCGGTTCGTACGTGATCGCCGAGCCCGAGATCTGCGAGAACGGCTCCGGCCAGGGTGTAGAAGAGGGTGTTCTCTCCGGCGATGGTTCCGGTGCCCGACCGGAGGCCGGAGTTTGGCTGGAACAGGAGGAGCAGGAGATCCTCCGCCAGGGTCGGGGCCTCGGTCCGCTCCGCCGGACCGGACGTCTCGGTTGCGCCGTGTACGGAGGGTTCTTCGGAGTGCTGGGTCATCGGTCGAACCTTTCTCTTCGACGGCTCGGCCGCCGGATCATTCCGGTTCAGATGGAGCAGGTGGGCATGGTGGCCGGCAGCTTGAGGTCGATGAGGTAGTCCGCGGCGATGGTGTCGACGCACTCGTTCTTCCCGGACGAGACGATGGTGTGTCCCTGCCCTTCGACGGTCAGCAGGGCGCTGCCCAGGGTGTCGGCGAGGCTGATCGCACCCTGGTGCGGGGTGGTGGCGTCACCGGTGATCGAGATGACCAGGGTGTCCGGTAGGCCCTGGACGTTCTGCGCGTACGGGATGCCGAGCGTCGGCTGAGCCGGCCAGAACTCGCATCCGTCGCGTGCGCCCGCCGCAGGGTCTCCTCCGGGGTTCATGAAGGGCGCCACCTCGTAGGTCTTCACCCGCAGCCGGGTGGCGTCCTGCGGGGTGAGCCGTTGCTCGTCCATGCAGTTGATCGCGAACATCGCCTCGGTGGCGTTGCCGTTGACCACGGAGTCGGGCTCACCACCTTCGAGGTCGAAGGTCAGCCTCAGCAGCGTGTCGCCCCGCCCCTGCCGCACCTCGGTAAGACCACTCACGATCGCGGGCCACTTGTCCGGGCTGTACAGGCCCGCCATCACCCCACCGAGCGCCTCGTCGAAGTCGAGATCCTGGTCGAGCGCGGGCACCGGCTCGCCCCGTAGTGGCGCAACGATCGTCTGGAACGTGGACGTCCACGCCTTCGGATCGGTCCCCAACGGGCAGTCCGCCTTCTGCGCGCACGCGGCGGCCATCGCCTCGAAGGCACGCTGGAAGCCCCCGTACGCCGAGAGCCGCCGCTCGATCGTCCCCAGCCTCGGATCGACGGCACCGTCGAGAACCATCGCCCGCACTCGCTGCGGGAACTGCTCCGCGTACAGCGCGCCCAGCCGGGTGCCGTAACTCTGACCGAGGAACGTCAACTTCTCCTCCCCGAGCGCCGCCCGCAGCACGTCCATGTCACGAGCGGTCGTGCGCGAACCCATCTGCGTCAGCCCCTCCACACCCCCGGATCCCTTGGCGCAGCGGTCGAACACCGCCCGGGTGTCCTCCTCCGTCAGCGAGGCGGTCAGGGTCATCAGCGGGAACACCTGGTCGCCCCGGGTCGTGCCTCCCTCGGTGTAGCAGTCGGCCGCGGGCTTGGTGGCGCCAACACCACGCGGGTCGAACCCGACCACGTCGAACCGTTCGGTAATCCGACTCTTCGTCATCTGAGCCGCGACGCCCAGAGCACCCAGAATGCCGGAGCCGCCCGGACCTCCGGGGTTGAACAGCAGCGAGCCCTGCGACTGTCCCCGGGCGGCGAAACGCAGGACCGCGACGGTGGTACCGGTACCCTCAGGGTCGTCGTAGTCCAACGGCACACTCAGCCACGCGCACTCGGCCGGAGCCTTTCCGAAGATCTCCGCCTCACGCGGGCTGGTGGCGAAGTCGGCACAGCCCTTCCACTCCAGCTTCTGGCCGTAGTACCGCTCCAGCGCGGCACTGTCCGCGCTTTCGCCCGGATCCTTTTCCGTACCGGACGTGCACGCCACGATCGAAACCAGACCGACCACCAGGGCGATACCCGCGAAACCGAGTCGCCGTAGCGGCGGGCGACCCCTGCCGGAGCGAGACGCGATACTCGTCCTTCTGTTCACGATAGGGACTCCTTCACACGTTTCCGCCGAGTCGAGACTGTCCACACCGCGCCTGGCGCGATGCCTCCATGCCTCCATGCCACCAGCCGCCGCAGCCACCCGACAGTGGCGCCGTGTCACAGCCGAGACGTGACGTGCCGTCACTGTTGCCGGCACCGGAGCGTGCGAACAATGAGATGGTGACCCTAGGAGGGCCTGGTCCGGTCCGAATCTCGTTCTGTGCCCCGTGCGGCGATGCCGGATGAGGGCTCGGCCACCGCCGCCTCACCCGAAATCGCGGTGCGGTCAGAAGTGAAGTTCTCCGGTTTCGTCCTGCAGGGTTCCGGTCGGGCCGTCGCTATCGAGCGTGGCTAGGCGCACGACAACCCTTGCGCTTTCTTCCGGTGACCTTCCGACACCGAAGGCGGCGGTCATGTCGGTGGCGGTGGTGCCGGGCTCGAGCGCGTTGAACTTGATCCCCGGCTGGGATTTGGCGTACTGGATGGTGAGCATGGTGGCTGCAGCCTTTGACGCCGCATAGAGCGCAAGCGGCATGGCGAACTCCGGGCGGTCGGGGTTGGTCACTGCCCAGAAGGAACCCATGCTGCTCGAAACGGTGACCACCGTTGGGTTCGAGGACTTACGCAGCAACGGCAGCGCCGCCTCGGTCACCCGGACGATCCCGACGGCGTTGACGTCGAAAGCCCGCAGAGCGGTGGGGCCATCGACGATTTCGTTCGCGAGGACGCCCGCATTGTTCACCAGAACGTCGAGCCGACCCTCGGCCGAACCGATCGTCGCCAGCGCATCATTCACCGACGCGTCGTCGGTCACATCGAGTTGCACGAACCGGGCACCCAACGTTGCCGCCGCCCTCTCACCACGCTCCACGTCACGCGCGCCGATGTAAACGACATGGCCCAACTCCAGGAGCTGGCGTGCTGTTTCGAACCCGATGCCCTTGTTGGCACCGGTGATCAACGTGACGGTCATGCGTCTTCTCTCCTATTGAGATGCCTGGCACGGACGAGCCGCCGAAAACGCTACCCACGATTATCTGTGCCAACGAGTGCCCTCTCGTGCCAGGGGTATCGCAGGACCCCCTCTATCCTCTGCGGAGGGCATAGACTGGCGGGGTGAGTGAGACAACCAATGCCCTTGGCACCTATCTGCGTGCGCGGCGCGAGTTGGTGACGCCCGAGCAGGCTGGCATCCCTGACGTCGGTGTACGGCGTGTGCCAGGACTGCGGCGGGAGGAGGTGGCCATGCTCGCCGGCATCAGCGCCGACTACTATTTGCGACTGGAGCGGGGCCGCAACCGCAACCCGTCCATGCAGGTGCTGGAATCCATCGCCCGGGTCCTTCGTCTCGACGAGGACCATTTCGCTCACCTGCTGACGCTCGCCGTGGAGATGACCCGCAAACGCCGACGCCGGCCGCGCAAGGAGACCCCACCACCCGGCGTGCTCAAACTCCTCGACTCCCTCGTCCAGCCCGCTTTCATCGAGGACCGGTACTTCGACATCCTGGCCTCCAACAGTCTCGCCAAGGCACTTTCTCCCAGCCTCTCCACCGGGGGCAATCAACTGAAAGACCTGTTCCTGAATCCGGCCGAGCAGGCCCTGCACCCGGAATGGGAAGCCGTCACGGAATGCTTCATCGCCAATCTGCGACAGGCCGTGGGCAACGATGTTGACGATCCGCGCTTCATCGAGCTGACCGGAGAACTGGCCCTGGCAAGCCCTCGATTCCGTCAGCTTTGGGCCCGCCACGAAGTGCGCGGGCAACGCGGAACACCGATCCGGCTGAATCACCCGCAAATCGGCGAACTGACCCTCAACCGAGAAAGGCTAAGCATTTCCGGAACCGGCACCCTGATGCTGGTCGTCTATCATCCGGACGCCAACTCCGGCGATGCCGAAAAACTTGCCCTCTTGGCTTCCGCAGGGCTCGCCACCTCGAACACCGAACGGAAGCTCCATCAGCCCCGTACCGGGACTGGCAGCGCTGTGCCTGGCTGAACCTGTTCACCGGCAACCTGCGGCACGCGACCGCACCGCCCTGCCGTGACGGTGCGGCACCCCGGCCCGGGCCCTGGTCGAAGACGGAGATCTACGCAGTCCCCCTCCGAGGGCGTCGCCGTCGCGATGCCACCGGGCCAGGAACCCCAGCTTTCCGACCTCGCCGGCCGCCGTGTGGGGTCCGGCCACCGCGAGGCCCAATCGCTCGCGGTCAGCGCCGAGCTTTCGATGGTGATCGACCCTCCCCGAAGGTAGCTCGACGTCGATCCGACGACCGATGCAGCAAAGATCGAGGGACTGCTATCCCATGTCGCCTGGTGGTCTTTCGTGTGCCCAAAGTGTGCCCGGAACAGAGACCAAAAGCCCGCCCCCTGAAAGGCGGGGACGGGCTCTGAGCTGGTGTTCTCTTTGTAGCGGGGACAGGATTTGAACCTGCGACCTCTGGGTTATGAGCCCCGTCCAGGGTTCAAACCCCTGAGCGTCGAGCGTCTATTTTCCCAGCTCAGGCATGGTTTTTCGTGATCTCTGATGGCGTCTCATGTTGCCCTGTAGCGGGACGTCTGCCCGGACCACGCCCGGATGAGGATCTTGCCGCGAGCGCCACCCGTACATGATCTTGGAACAGATGTGACTGTCGACACAGCCCCAACCCATCGAGGGACACTGATCGCAGGCGTCCACCCGATGATGGTAGTAGCACTCGCTGGGGTTATTGCGCGACGACCTAGCGCGGCCCGGGTGGAGGTCGCCTCGGTCTAGCCGTACCTATCTGGCCACCTGAGTCCGTACGCCGACCTGCGGTGTCGGTTTTCATCAAGGAAGACCGACCGACCGGCGGGCCGTCGCAGGGCATCGAGTCGTTGGCACCAGTGAACACGCGAGCCATCAATACGGTCGGCGGCGACCAGGGCGAGGTGGGCGATGCTCAGGAGGATCCCGCTGGCCCTGGTGGGCCTGGTAACCCTTGCACTGCTCACCGTGGGCGGGTCCGCGACGATGGTGACGGGCAGTGGAAGCATCCCAGGGCCCGCAGCGTGCGGCCCGGAGCACCAGCCGGAGCGGGCGCCACACAGCTTCGTCCAGACCGCCAAGGACTACACCAGGACCGATCTCCTCATGGAGAGCGACGCGGTCATCCGGGCATCGGCGATCGACTCGACACCCATGGTCGAATATCCGTGGCCGCCCGAGCCGGAGGCACCCTCGATGCGGTACACGCTGACGACGGTCCGGGTCTTGGAGGTGTTGTGGGTTGCTCCGACACCCCGCACCAGCCGTAGAGATGAGGTACGCGTGGGCGGCAGGATGCCCCTGACGCAGGCGTCCGCGGAAATGGCTCGGGATCCGGGACTGGCGCCACTGCTCAACCCTGCGTGTGAATACCTGATCTACGTTGTGCGGAACAGCGACCCGAGAAGGGGTGCGCCCCCGGCTCTCGGCTGGCATATCACCGGCGGCCAAGGTGTCTACCGGCTCGACGCTGGCCCAACCGGTTCACCCCGGTACGTGTTCTCGGGAGGGGGAGAGCCTCCTCTACCTTCGGTCCTGGAGGTAGCCGCCGTACGTTCGCGTACCTTCCTCGACTGATAGGAAGCGTCCCGGCTCCCGGTGATGTGCACAGCCGGGACCGCGCGGACGAGGCGAAGTCCGTATCGGCGGCGGACCCGGTGTTTGCGGAGGCTGAGGTCGGCCCCGCCGCCAGCCGACGACCGTACTACTAAGCCCAGGCACCCGCCCGGCTGGGCTCCCGGGTACACCTCCGAGTCGCCGGACGTCAGGTGGTAGTGCCGAGTAGTGCGTTCAATGGGTCGGGTCTCACCGGTGCTACGGGGTTGGTCAGGGCGTCGCGCACCGTGGGCAGAGCACGTTGTTGCACGCCGTCGTTGACGAAGGCATACCGGGCAGGGATCACCTCGCCGGCCTGCCACTTGTCGCGGAAGCTCTCGATCGTGCCGGAGTACGGATCACGCCCGGGGTGGTCGGTGCGCTGGATGAGGCCGAATGCCTGCAATCGTTCGATGCTGTTCCAGGTGGTGCGGGTGAGGCGCAGGTTCGTCTCTCGCTCGCGGCTGACGATGAAGAAGCTGTTGTGGTCGGACGGTTGAACCTGCGCCTGTGCCCAGCGCAAGGCCAGGTAGCAAGCCAACTCGGTGTCCGTCAGGGCGAAGATCCACAGGTTCGTGAAGAACTCCCGAGGGACGGAGAAGTGTTGCTCCTCGGCGACGGTGTAGCGGGCCTGCCTGTCCGGGTTGCTGTCCTCGGCAAGCAGTGTCAGCTTGTCGAAGTCGCGGCGTCGCCGCCCGACCTTCGCCATGGCGACGTCGAGTAGCCGGTGCTGGGTCTCCAGCGCCACCAACGCCTCCTTGATCTGCCGCTCGCGCAGCCGGCGCACGGTCTGCCACGGCATGGGCTGCGCGTTCTTGCGGTCGGGAGCGGACAGGACAAGTTCGCTCCAGGACCTGTACGGGCCGTTGTTAGGCGACACGGGCCGAACGTTGCGAGCTCCGCTTCCGGCCTCGTGCCGGCACTGGGCGTCGAACAGCATCAGCAGGTACAGGCGCAGTTGCAGTCCCTTCGACTGAATCAGCCGCGGCAGCGCGGGACCATGCGCATCCTCGGCCGAGGTGAACACGAACCCGTCCCGGATCCATACCTCCTCCGGCTGCCGCCCGGGCTTGTCGTCGCCCTTTTTGCCGCCGGTTCTCCACAGGTGGCGCAGGTTGTCGGTGACGACCTCCTGTAGGTGACGGGCCTCTCGGCCGTCGACCGCCTGCTCCAGTGCTCCGAGGACGCGCAGCCGCCGCTCCCGCGTCCAGGCGGCCGAGGGGGAACCGGTCGAGATGCTCACTTGCGGCCTCGCACGACGCTGGCGTACCGGGTCAGGTGCGTGATCACGGCCAGGTAGTGCCGCCGCGTGGCCGGGCGCCGCGCGGCCAGTGCGGCGAGGGCGACGACCACCACGCAGACGGTGATCAGAGCCGTCGGGACGACAGCCACCAGTATGGTCGCCCACCCAGTCTGGGCGAACAGGTCACTCATGTGTAACGCTCTCCTCAAGGAATATCGGCATGAGGTCCTGCCCGCTGGCGCTTTCTCAGGGCCACCAGCGGGCGGGCCTTCGTGTTCGCTCCGCGTCGGCTGACACGCTCACGATTCCATAGTGCGGACGGCGAGAGTCCCTGTCGCGCCGCGCACATGGGGGGCGCTACCCCTCTCAACCCAACTAGACGCGCGCCCGTGGTTGCGTATCTGGTTGGGTTGAGAGGGGTCGGCTGAGGGGCACAGGATTTCTTCAAGATTTTTTCCTGGGTCGCCACGCGGCCCAGGCATACACCCGAGCGAGCGAGTGACTCAGTGGCGCTGACGCGAATGGCCACGTCGTGACTTCAGTTCGGCGGCCCATGCCTCCCACGCGGTCCAGCCGCCACGAAACGTCCGCCGCTCCCGCTCGTCATCCTGCGGGGTCGGCGCTGGCGTACGGAGAAGGAAGAGCTTGTTGGGCTTGTCACCGGTTGGCGGATGCTCGTCGGTCATGCGCTCGACGAGCACGGCCGATTCGTCGCGTACATGCCGAAGATCAAATTGGCCGGGTAGCCCGAAGATCGGATGGAGCAGCCGGGTGCCGACCTCGGCCGGGGAGGGTCCCCCGATCCATTCCAGGTTCCACTGATCCCTGCTGCCACGGGTCGGGACTCCCAAGGATCCGCTCAAGACTCGGTGCCGACGGAACAACGAGCTTGCAAGGTGAACAGGACCACGGACTCGCCGAATTCGCCTCAACTGGTTCTTCTCGTCGACAGACACCGTTGAGGCGTGCTCTCCCTGCCACAGCCACCGCCTGCACTGGTCTGTATAGGACTCATCGACGAACCGTACTGCGGCCGCCCACGTCCGCGCGTTGACGCCAGCGAAGATGAGTCGCGCCCGTGGTGTCGTCTCGAGCAGCACCAACTGGACGTGCCTACGACCCTGCTGGTAACGCAGCCCCGGAACTCCGTCGACCTGGTATTCCGCAGTCTGCGGTAGCAGGTGCAGCAGGAGAGGGCCGAGCCCAAACTCGTCCAGGTGCACAGTGACGTCCTCGGAGTCGGGCGGTCCTAAGCTGATCGACGACACGGCGTGTGCCGGACGCAGGGCGCTCGCGGGAGGGCGGATGCCGAGATGATCGACCGCTTCCGCCACGGCCAGGAAAACTACGGCCTCAAGCTCCTGCTGGCCGCAGAACTGCGCCTCAGGTAGCAGGATGCGGCGGACCGATTCCCTCAGACGCGGGGCAGGCCGCCCAAACTACGGGTGGGTCCTCGCAGCTCAGTCGCCCGGCCGATCCGAGGCTGGGTTCGATCCGCCGACCTCGCCACCAAACCTTTAACTAACCGAGTAGTTGACAGGAACCGGCGTCGCGACCTATCTTTTGCCTAACCGGTCAGTCGACAGCAGGCCACAAGGGGCCTGCCTGGACAACACCAAGCGGCACCGGCGGCGGACGTTCTTCAACTATCTGTTCACTTGATTGGAGTCATCGTGAGCGCACGAACCTCCCGGAATTCGGCCTCGGCCGGGCACTGGACCCCGGACGAGATCGGTGACCTGACCGGTCGTACCGCGTTTATCACCGGCGGGAACAGCGGCATCGGTCTGGAGACGGCTCGGGTACTCGCCCGCTACGGGGCGCGGGTCATCCTCGCCGGCCGCGATCAGGGCAAGCTCGACCTGGCGGTCGCCGAGCTGCGTGGCACGCAGCGGGACGCGCTGGTCGACACCGCCGTCGTGGATCTCGGCTCGCTGGCGTCGATCGCCGCGGCGACGTCCCGGCTGGCCCCCTCGGAGACGATCGACCTGCTGTTCAACAACGCGGGCGTGATGAACGTGCCCGAGCGGCGGACGACCGTGGACGGGTTCGAGCTGACCTTCGGCACCAACCATCTGGGCCATTTCGCGCTCACCGCCAGTCTGCTGCCGGCGCTGCGCCGCTCATCGGCGGCGCGGATCGTCACGGTCAGCGCGATCGCGGCGACCTGGCGGATCGGACGGCTCGACGACCTGATGAGCGAGCGGCGGTACGGCGCCATGCGGGCGTACGCGAAGTCCAAGCGCGCGAACGTCGTCTTCACCCAGGAACTCGCCCGCCGGCTGGCCGGGACCGGTATCGAAGCGGTTGTGGTGCACCCCGGATCGGCGGTGACGAACCTTCAGCGGCACAGCCAGGGCCTGCTGTCCCGGGCTGTGATCGCGCTGACCCGCAATGTCGTGATGGGTTCGCCCGAGGGTGCGGCTTGGCCGTCGCTGTACGCGGCCACCAGCCCCGACGTCGCAAATGGCGGCTTCTACGGTCCGGCCGGCCGGGACCAGACCTCGGGCACTCCGAAGCAGGTGGCGCTGCCCGACCGCGCCGACGACCCCGCCGAGGGTAACCGGCTCTGGACCGAGAGCGAGCGCCTCACCAGCCTGCGTCTCACCATCTGACCCCTCCCGCGTTCCCCTCACTCACTTCCTTGGCACAGGAGCATCTGATGATTGATCCCCGCCACCCCTTCGCGGGGAAGGCCGCCCTGGTGACCGGCGCCGGTACCGGCATCGGCCGGGCCACCGCCGAGCAACTCGCCCGCGAGGGCGCCACCGTAATCCTCCTCGGACGGCGCCGGGCCCCTATCGAGGAAGTTGCCAACGGGATCACCGCCACCGGTGGCACGGCGTACGCGTTCCCGGCCGACGTGAGCGATCCGGCCCAGGTCGAGGCCGCCGTCGCGTTCGCGGTTGAGCGCTGCGGCGCGCTTCACCTCGCCGTCAACAACGCGGGTGTCTCCGGCGGCCACGCCCGGCTAATGGACCTGGGCATCGACGCCTACCGCGAGGTCATGGGCGTCAATCTCGACGCGGTCTTTTTCGGAATGAAGTACCAGATCCCGGCGATCATCGCTGCCGGCGGTGGGGCGATCGTGAACGTGACCAGCGTCGACGCCGACCGGGGCCACGTCGACTACGCCGCCTACACCGCCACGAAGCACGCGGTACGCGGCCTCACCCGTGCCGCCGCCCTGGAGAACGCGACCACCGGCGTACGAATCAACGAACTTCAGCCGGGCGTCATCGCCACGCCGCTGTCGCAGACCGACCCCGAGGCCACCGCACGGGCCGAGGCCAAGGTACCGATGCGCCGCTCCGGCCACCCCTCCGAGGCCGCCGAAGCGATCTGTTTCCTGCTTTCCAACCGCGCCTCCTACATCACCGGAACCCACTTCTCCGTCGACGGCGGCTTCCTCGCCTGACAGGCGGCAACCCCAACTCGTCAACCCTCACCCCCGGAAGGAACGCACCATGACCAGCCACCCGACCCTCAGCCTGCTCGTCGAAGGCATCGACCCGGCCGTCCTCGACGCACAGCGGCAGGTCAACGCCATGATCGCTCAAATGCCGCACCCCGATCTGCACACGCCCGAGGGCCTGGCCACCCTCCGCGCGGGCACCGCGAACAACCTCGGCGGCACCCAGATCACCCCCACCGAACGGCACGTCGACGGCCCCGGCGGCCCGATCCGACTCCGCATCTTCTCCCCGCCCTCACCCCGCGCCGTGCTGTACCGCATCCACGGTGGCGGCTGGGCCGCCGGCGCCCCGGAAGACGACGACGTACTCAACGACCGCATCGCCCGGTCCACCGGAACCGTCATCGTCAGCCCCGACTACCGCCTGGCACCCGACGTCACCGTGCCCGACCAGATCACCGACACCGTCGCCGTCGCATCCTGGCTAGGACGCAACGCGCGAACCGAGTTCGGCACCGACACGCTCCTGACCGGCGGCATCTCCGCCGGCGGGCACCTCGCCGCGGCCACCCTCCTCGCCCTGCGCGACGCCGACGACCCCGCCTTCGGCAAGTTCGTCGGGGCCCACCTCGACTGCGGCGCCTACGACCTCGGCATGACCCCGAGCGCCGCCACCGCCACCGAACAGACCCTGATCCTCACCCGCGCCTGGCTCGACGACCTGCTCGACCTGGGCCTGCCCGGCCACACCGTCGAGCAGCGCCGTACCCCGCAGCTCTCTCCCGCCCTCGCGGACCTGACCGCCTTCCCGCCGACGCTGTTCACGGTCGGCGACCTCGACCCGCTCCGCGACGACTCGATCATCCTCGCCGCCCGCCTGCGCCTCACCGGACGGGAGGCCGATCTCGACGTGTGGCCCGAAGGCGCGCACGCCTTTACCAACATGGCCACCCCACTGAGCGAGATCGCCCTCCAGCGTACGACCGACTGGATCAACACCCTCCTCGACCGGGTCCGCTGAACGCACCGTGGCCGGTGGCGAAGAGATTGTTCCGCCACCGGCCACGACGACAGGCCCCCATCGCGACCCCCGCGCGGACAAACCGTGGCCCCGTACAGAAAGACGCTCCATGACACTCACCGCCTCCCGTCGCGCGGCAGAACCTGCCGCGCCCTCCGGGCCGCCGGTCCGGCTCGCGCGGCCGGATGCCGCGGTGATCACGGCGTTGCTCGCCGCCACGTTCGTCGTCGTCCTCGCCGCGACGGTCATGACCGTGGCGATCCCGCCGCTCACCCACGACCTGTCCGTACCGGCAACCTCGGCGCAGTGGCTGACCACCGGCTACATGCTCACGATGGCGATCGTCATCCCGGTCATGGCGTTCCTCGCCCGCCGTTTCCGGCTGCGCCCGCTCTACACCACCGCCATGAGCCTGTTCCTGGCGGGAACCCTTCTGAGCGCGACCGCCCCGGCTTTCGAGACACTCCTGATCGGCCGGGTGGTCCAAGCGACTGGTGCCGCCATCATCACCCCACTCATGCTCACCACGGTCGCCACGCTCGTCCCGACCGCCGTTCGCGGTCGCACGATGGGCGGGATCACGCTGGTGATGGCGGTCGCCCCAGCTGTCGGCCCGACCGTCTCCGGCCTGGTCGTCGATGCCCTGGGATGGAGGGCACTGTTCTGGCTCACCCTCCCGATCGCGGCGGCCGCCTTCGTCTTCGGACTTCTCGTCGTCCGCGACGTCACCGAGCCGAAGCCGGCGCGCTTCGACCTGGTCTCCGCCCTGCTCTCCGCGACCGGGTTCAGCGGCGTCATCGTCGGTCTCGCCCGCCTCGGCGGGACCGCGAGCTCCAACAGCGCCCCGGCCGCCTGGGCGTCGCTCGCGGTCGGTGTCATGGCACTCGCCCTGTTCACCCGGCGGCAACTGCGGCTCGGCGACCGCGCACTCGTCGATCTGCGCACCTTCCGCTCGCCGGGCTTCGCGACCGGAGTGGCACTGCTCGCCCTCACGATGATCGGCCTGTTCGGCGCCCTGCTTCTGCTCCCGCTGTACCTACAGGAGGTACGCGGCCTCACCACCGCCCAGACCGGACTGGCCCTGCTTCCCGGCGGCATCACCGCAGGGGTCCTCGCCCCCATCGTCGGCCGCATCTCCGACCGGCACGGCCCGGGCGCCGCGCTGCTGCCGGGCGCGATCGTGCTCTCGGCGACGTTCTGGACGCTCGCCGCCACCGATCACGCCCCCTACGGCTGGGCGATCGCAGCCCACATCCTGCTCAACGTCGGCATCGCGTTCCTGATAACCCCCCTGTTCACCGTCGGCCTGAACGCGACACCCACCACGCTCTCCCCACACGCCAGCGCGATCCTCAACACCGTCCAACAGGTCGCCGGAGCAGCCGGAGGCGCCCTGCTGATCACGGTCACATCAACAGTCGCCAGCCACCTCACCGCTGGCGGCGCGAGCCAGCGAATCGCCATCGCCACCGGCATCCATGGCGGCTTCCTGACCGCCGCGATCGTCTCCCTCAGCGGCATCGGCCTGGCAGTCGGTCTCGCACGGTCGACACGACCCCGCACGGAGGAACCAATCGAAACCCGACGGTAACCGCGGGGAGCGCCATGGCCCTCGGATGCCGTACGACGCCTTGTCATCCCTGGCCCCGCCGGGACCGGCCAGCCATAACGGCCCGGCCGAACCCTAGGGATGCCTACTCACCGAACGGAGCTGACCATGGAACCGAAGATCTGGTACGTCACCGGAGCGAGCCGCGGGCTCGGTCGGGCGGTCGTCGAGGCCGCTCTCCGTGCGGGCGAGCGCGTTTTCGCCACCGCCCGCAAGCCCGAGGCACTGGGCGAACTGGTGACGCGCTACCCCGACGCACTGCGGACCGCGGCGGTCGACGTCACCGACCTCCCCGCCGTCACGGCATCCATTGCCAGGGCACTCGACGCGTTCGGCCGGATCGACATCGTCGTCAACAATGCCGGCTACGCAAACCTCTCCGCGATCGAGGACACCGACCCTAACGACTTCCGCGCACAGGTCGACACCAACCTTTTCGGCGTCGTCAACGTCGCACAGGCCGTACTCCCGACCCTCCGCGCACAAGGCGCCGGGCGAATCATCAACATCTCCTCCCTCGGCGGCCTGGTAGGCACCGTCGGCCTCGGCGCCTACCAGGCCGCCAAATGGGCGGTCAACGGCTTCACCGAAGTCCTCGCCCAAGAGGTCCGGCCACTCGGCATCAAGGTCACCGCGATCGAGCCCGGCGGCATCCAGACCGACTGGGCCGGCACATCCATGACCGTCCCGCCGGTCAGCGCCCCCTATCAACCCACCGTCGGCTCGTTCGCCGACCTGCTCGCGCAGATCCGTGGAACCGTCGGCGGCGACCCCGCCCTCGTCGCCGACGCCGTCCTGCGACTCAGCCGAATCGACGAACCCCCGGTACGGCTACTCCTCGGTACCGACGCCATGATCGGCGCACGCCAGGCCGCCCAAGCGCTCGCCGAATCCGACGCCCAGTGGGCCGAGTTCTCCCGCTCAGCCGACCGGCCCGACGCCACCCCGGAGGAACTCGACCCACTCGGCATCCTCTCCACCGACCCGGCGGCGGTCGTGCACCGTTTCGTCGACGAGGTCATCAACGGCGGCAACCTCGACATCCTGCCCGAACTCTGGGCCGACGACCTTCGCTGGCACGGCGGCAGCCTCGGCGAGACCCACGGTCTGCCCGCCTACAGCAAACAACTCGCCGACGCCCACGAGGGCTCCTTCACCGGCATGCGCCTCACCATTCACGAGACGATCGTCAAAGCCGACACGGTCGTACTGCGCTTCACCAACAGCGGCACCCAGACCGGCCCCTTCATGGGCGCCCCCGCCACCGGCCGGCACGCCGAATGGCTCGGCATCGGCATCTACCGCATCCGTAACGGCAAGATCGCAGAAGCGTGGTTCGGAGAGGACGTCCTCGGCATGCTCCTCCAACTCGGAGCGATCACCCTCCCAGCCTGAACATCCCCACCTCCCGGGCTGGCATGGCCGGCCCCGCCAGCCCGGATCACATGCAGCCTCGACACCTCCCAAGGAGTAGACATGCAAGAACTTGCCTTCGAGACGCTGGGCCAAGGCCCGGCACTGATCCTGGTACACGGAACCAGTAGTACGCCGAACGGAACCTGGGGACCGGCCATGAAAGAGCTGGCCAGGTCCTACACCCTGCTGCTCCCCCACCTGCCCGGATCAGGCGACAGCCCCCTTCCAGCCTCCCCGCTCGACGCTGAGGTGATCGCCAGCCAAATCGCCGACGTCGCAACGCGGGCCGGTCACGAACGGTTCGCGATCGCCGGCGCGTCGCTCGGCGGGCCAATCGCGATCAAAGTCGCCGCCAGGTATCCCGACCGGGTGACCCACCTCGTGTCGGTAAACGGATTCTCCCGGGCACGCGCGGGGCTACGACTTCGACAGCAGATCTTCGAGACGGCTCTACCGCTGGGCCCCGACGTCACCGGCAAAGTACTACTCACCTTCGGTCTGACCGAGCAGGCCGCAGAAAGCCTGCCGGACAAAATCCTCAACGACATGGCACGGCAGATCGGCTCCTCGCTGGCACCCGGTACGAAGGAACAAATCGCTCTGACCTGCACCATCGACGTCGACGCCGACCTGGCCTCCATCACCGCACCGACCCTGCTGATGGTCGGCACCCAGGACAACTTCGTCGACCCCGTCCACTCCGCGCACCTGGCGGAACGCATCCCCGGCGCCAAGATCCTACGGTTCGAGGGCGGTCACGGCGTGATCATGGAACAGACCGAACGGGTCCTCCGAGCCATCACCGAACTGACCACTGCCCTGAGCTGAGCACCGCGACGCGCCGCTGCGACAGATCCAGATACGGCCGGCTCATCCCTGGAGGAGGCCGATACCGGTGGATGATACGAGCATCGACGGGATCGGGGCCGATCCTTCTGGGTCACCATCGGTAGCACCCGCACCGCAGCCATCAAGGACTCGCACCTAGGGAGAGCCTATCCCAAATGATCAAAGCAGCGACGGCATCATGCCGGTGGCCGCCTGCACGCCGACGCGGCGGCGGAACACCGAGGTCACGCAGGGCGCGTGAACAGCTGATCGACGCCTGAGAAGGAAAGGCGAGCAGAGTCGGCGGTGTTGGTTCGGGCAGTCGCCGTAGCCAACACCGCCGGCAGCCGTGGAGGCTCAACGGGACGCGCACCCAGGTCGACCTGCGGCCCCAGACGCGGTCGTTGTTCCTGCGTATCGTCGAGCCTGGCTCGTCGCGTACGCGCCGCGAGCAGCGCCCCGCCGGTTCGACCGGTGGGCACCGAAGACACTGGTCGGAACGGCGGGCTCCGACCGGATCAGCCGGCCACGCTCGGGAGGGGAGCATGGCGGATCCCACCAGTCGGCCTTGGCCGTCACGCGCTCCCGGTGGTCTCGCTGAGGCGTCGAGCCAGTTGGTCCGCGTACCGGAGCGAACTCGGCAGGCGGTCCCGGGCCAGCACCAGGTTGCCCTCGCCCTGCGCATCGAGAGCTTCGGGAGTCCAGGCCCGTCGCCATCGGGTGTCGCCGGCGCGGGAACGCGGGAGAGGTGATGGACATCGAAGTGGCCCTTTCCGGGGTCGTGGTGTTCCCGATGGCGGGGCGTGTTCATCGCGGAGCGGCGGCAGCAGCGGCTCAAGCGAGGAGGCCGCCCGACGATGGATGCCCCAGCCA
This sequence comes from Micromonospora sp. NPDC050397, assembly GCF_044901685.1. Taxonomy (NCBI): domain Bacteria; kingdom Bacillati; phylum Actinomycetota; class Actinomycetes; order Micromonosporales; family Micromonosporaceae; genus Micromonospora; species Micromonospora sp. NPDC050397. The sequence goes on along the minus strand of NZ_JBJDPS010000004.1, from coordinate 666,361 downwards.
GGCCGGACCGACAGACCGATGAGGCGAGTTCATCCTGAAGCTGACAGGTAGCAACTATCTGGTTAGTTGCAGCGAAGGCACGAACCCAGTAGAGCGACCCACGCAACCGATCTCGACATCGACTCGACCAACCCCATGCCTGATTCACCCGCGCTGCCGAGGGGCAGGGGCCGCGGGTTTGGGCAGGACAAAAGCCCAGGCAGTGGCGCCGGGCCAGGGAATAACGGCTCTTTCGAGCCCGGCCTGTCAGGCATCACCGGTTCCGCGGCTGTCCCGGTCACACCGTCGCAGAGGCGCCGACGTCAACGTGCCCAACACGGCTCAGCCACCGCTTTCATCTATCCGGTTAGTCGGATAGAGTGTCGGGATGATTCGAGACGCCCAGGCCACCCAGCAACGGCTGCTTGACGCCGCCGCGGACGAGTTTTCGACGTATGGGATCGCGGGCGGCCGCGTCGAGCGGATCGCCGCCGCCGCGAAGAGCAACAAGGCACAGATCTATCACTACTTCGGCAGCAAGGAGCAGCTGTTCGACGCCGTCCTGGACGCGATCGTGAGCCGGACAGCAAGCGAGGTGCCGATCGACGTCAATGACCTACCCGGCTACGCTGGGCGGCTGTTCGACCGCTACGAGGACGACCCCCGCATCGCCCGCCTCGCCACCTGGTACCGCCTCGAACGCACCGGCGACCCCGAACAGATCGAAGTGCTCTCAGACACCATCCGCGACGAACTACAGCAGATCCGCCGAGCACAGAAGGCTGGAATTCTTCCCTCACGGTATCGGCCAGCCGATCTGCTGAACCTCGTGCTACACCTGTCGTTCCTGTGGGCATTCGTGTTTCCGGAGCTGAAGGGTCAGTTTGCGAAGGTTTCTCGGACACATCGCCGGCGCATCCTCACAGAAGCGGTCAAGGCGCTACTGACGCCGGACGCCAGCCCGACGAGCAGGGGCCCCGATCAGCAGGACGGCTCGTCCTAACTCTTCTGGCCCACTCTCCTGCTGCATAGCGGTTCCCGGCCGAATCGATCACCTGCCCCGGGTGCAGCTTCACGCCCGTACTGTTTCACCCCGCCGCAGCCGGTCCGTCCGGACGGGGAATCGATGTCGCCGCGGCCAGCCCTGTGCGAGCGCCGAGGCGTCGGCAAGGGCCGTTGCCACGACGGGAGGTGTTTTCCGGTGATGGCTCGCCCCGCTCACCCTCCGGTTCGCCGCTTCGTTTTCACACACGGGCTGGCACGTGATGGACACGCGCCTCGGACTGTGGCAGATCACATCGGTGGGGTCGGCGGCGAAGAACACCGACGCCAACCCCACCGATCTCGTATCAGCGGTGCAGGATCTTGGCGACACTGGCGGCTGCTGCGGCTCCGTCGCGCAGGCCGATCTCGACCGCTCGCGGACGGATTTTCGGGTCGAGGGCCTCGCGGATGAGTTCCGGCGCGTCGGGCCCGCCGGTGATTCGGATCACTTGGAGACCCCCGGCCTCGAGCTTGTTGAGCGCCTCCTCCTCGACTGTGTTCGACAGGTTCGGGGTCGGCATCCCGATGTAGATGATGGCGTCCAGGTCTTTTTCCGCGACCAGGTCGGCGGCGAAGGACGTTCGCGGGGCGTCGGTGTAGTGCTGCCCGTTGATCTCGACGGTCGGGAGGAAACCGGGGACGGCGGCGGAGGACGCGACCGCTGCGGCAAGCGGGACGCCGTCAGTGCGCTTCCAGAGCACGGTCTTGCCGGTTTCGGCGGTCACGGAGGTGGGGCGGAAGTCGAGCTCGGGCCAGTCCGCGCCGGGCAGCATCGTCCCGACGTACGCGACGAAGTCCGCGCTGGAGATGGGGACCGGCGCCTTCATCGCCAGTGTCCCGACGGCCCGGCCTCGTTCCTCGATGGTCCCCTCGGTTGATCCGAGCGCCGCGATGATCTCCGTGGGAATCGCGCTCATGCCGCCACCCGCCGCCACCGGCGCCGTCTTCACGTCACCCGAACGCTCCTTCTCCACGAGTTGGTTGAGGTCGAGCCCCGCGCTGAAGTAGCTTCCGGCGAGTGCGCCCGCAGAGGTCCCAACGACGACGTCGACAACGTCAGGCGTCAGTTGCGCCTGGTTTCCCAGAGCGGCGAGCACGCCCGTCTGCCACGCGATGCCCGTCTCGCCGCCACCGCCGAGCACGATCCCGACGCGCGGCCGTTCTGCTTCGGCCGGTGCAGGATCGGCCGTCGTCGACGAGCAAGCGGTGGCGACCAGCGCCGTCGCGGCCGCCGCCGTCGCGATCAGGGTCCGCGTCCCGCGACGCTCTCCCGAGCTGGTCTTGTCCTTCATCTTCGTTCCTCACTATCAAGACTCGCTCCCCGGGGCATGGTGGAAGACCACCGCCCGGAAGCTGACGGCATCCGGCTTAGTTCCTGACCGGTTAGTTGAACTAAAGCATCTCCCACACCCGAAAGTCAACTATTCGGTTAGTAAGTAGGCCTCGTACCGCATGGGTCCAGCCACCAAGTCGCCAACCACGCTCCGACCGGTGCTCCGACCGAGCGAGCGCCCGTAGATCGGGATCAGCCACGTCAGGTTCGTCCACCGCCTTCGCGATCCGAGCATTGAGCCGGCAGCGGACCACGCGAACCCAGGGGCGACCGAGGGACGGAGCGATCTCGCACACAAAGCCTGCTGACCATGGTTGACGATGCTGCCACCAGCCACGTAGCTTTTTCCTAACCGGTCAGTCGACGGCCGGAAGATACAGGAAGTGGTCGCTCAACAGCGACGCCCCACCCGGGCGGCTCCCACCACCACAACCACCCCAGCCGGGCGCACGGGGGCGGACGCGGATCAGCCGCGGTGCTGCCCGCAAGTGCCGTTATCAGCGGCAGGGACGCAGATATCCGCACTCGGGTCGCCTGATCTCATCGACGTCTGATGGTGGAGAGGTAGCTCGCGCTCGTCATCAAGCCGCATTGCCCACGCGACTGGACAGGGACGTGGTCAGAGCCGACGTGGTAGATCCTGATCTCCAGGCTTGACGCCGGCGTGAATGAGGTCCCAGACCACAATCGCGGCCAGGACGGCAACGACCGCTCCGGTAACCAGAAGGGCGGGCTGCCCGACCAGCGCGGGAGCGCAGGCGACGAGTACACCGAGCCCGATGAGCCGTGGGGCGGCGACTCCGACGAACACATGGCGTCCCAGTAGAGCGTGTCCGGCGAGGAAGAGGACGGGACCGGCGGTGAAGACCGCGACCCAGACGGTCGGAGCCGCATGGGTCGGCCGCGAGATCACCAGTTCATCCGAGGTGGTGACGGCGACGATGCCCGCCACCATGAGCAGGTGGGCGAGTCCGGCCTCCCTTGTCCGAACCTGCGGATCCGGCATCCCGGCGAAGGTCGGGCCGAGTTTCTCCCGGATGCGGTGAAAGTAGATCCAGAAGAACAGGACGGTGATCCCGAACGACAGGGTGGCGGCGGCACCCCGGTGAAGGCTGAAATCGTGGTCATGCACGGCTTGTCCGGTCACCACGATTGTCTGACCCAGCGCGATGAGGATGAACTGGCGGTACCGCTCGGCGAAGTGCTGGCTCGCGAGGTTCAGTTCTCGGCTCGTGGTACGTCCGAGTCGGGGTGTCGGCCACCCGACGAGAGCCGCCAGGTAGTCGATCGCGATGGCTCCTCCCCAGAGAATCAGACGAGCGTCGCCCTCTACCATCGCCCCGGCGAGCCACGGTACCGCCGAGATGACGAACCAGAACGTGGTACGCAGTGGCCTGAGGCCAAGTTCGTCCCGGCGCAGGGCGATCGCGAGAATCGAGGCGCGGCCCAGGTTGATCGCGATATAACTGATCGCGAAGAGCAGTCCTCGCTGTTCGAACGATTCCGGGATGGCGGTCGAGAGTATGAGGGCACCATAGGTGGAGCCAATCACCAACAGCTGCAACCGAATTGTTCGTGAGTCCAGGCTGTCGGTGAGCAGGTTGGTGTAGGCCCAGACCCACCAGATCGCCATCAGTACGATCAGCGTCTGGTATGCCCCGACCCAGTGCAGCCGCTCGGACAACATCTGCGACAGCCGAAACAGGCTGAACACGTAGACCAGATCGAAGAAGAACTCGACAAAGGTGATCGGCTTCGGCCGCTGCAGGTCGCGGATGAGGTCAGACCGCCTGCCCATCGGCTCCGCCCACTCCGTCCTCTCTGGTGTTCGCTCCTGGGCGGCCCACACACCGACAGCCCTTTCATCCCCTTCTTCATGATATGGAGCATTCACGGGATTTGCTCGGATATGGAGATCTCACGTTCCGGCAGACCACCAGCCGTGACCAGAATCAAGGAGGCGTTTGGAGCAAACGGGCGGTCTCCCTTCCCGGAGCAAGGGTCGGTTCCACAGCCCGCACGTGAACGATGACCTGCGGCTCCCAGATCATGTGCGTGCGCGAGAAAAGACGAGGCGGGCCCCGGCGGCCGTCTCGGTCGACCGCACCTACAGATTCAGGCCAACAGTCTGCGCTTTCCGGTAAGTACGACCTCCGGTCGCGACCCGTGGCCTACCACCGTGGCAGCCCAGAGGATCCGAATGCACCCGCTCTGCGGCAGCTTCCCGACGGTCCGAGCGGTCTCGGCAGCAGGCCGACCCCCAGCACGGCCCGCAGGTCGATCATGTTGCCCGGATCCGCTCCGCCTACAGACGCCGCGCAGGCTACCTCCAGATGTAACACAAGGTGTTCGTAGTGGCCATAATCCACCCATCTAAGGGGTTCAGGGGACTACGCGGAAAAAACTCACGTAAATGCCGAGAGGATCAGAGTTGAGTTGTCCACCGAGAAAGGGACAGACATGCGTAAATTCTCCACCTTCGCAGGCGTCGCGGGAGTCGGCGTGGTGCTGGCTCTGGTCGCAAGCACGCCTTCGATGGCCCACAACGTCCACGGCAAGGGTCCGAGGGTCGAGGTGGCCCAGCGTGATGGCGGCGCCGACGCGGGCAGTCCCCCAGCGGACCACACGCTCGTCACATTCAAGGGCGGGATCGGGGTCCAGCCTGTCTCCGCGGGTAATGGGCAGGATCTCGTAGCGGACACCGTCAACCGCAACGTCGTCAGAGGGGTGCAACCCGCCGCCCAGCCTTGGCGGATCGGTGCCCTCGAGGCCAAGGTGAACGCCGACGGAAGGATCAAGGTCCACGCGAAGGGTCTTGTGTTCGCCGGAGGCGACACGGTCGGGACCGCCCTCATGATCGGGCCCACCGGAGAGGCAGTCGGTTTCAACGTGTTCGCGACACTCATCTGCGAAAACCTCGCTCCGTTCGTCGATCGCAACACAGGAGCCGTCCCCCTGAGTGAAGACGGCGAATTTGTCATCGACGACGTGCTGTCGCCCCCGCCGCCGGATTCCTGCGCGACGCCTGTGCTGCTCATCCGAAACGAGGGCAACCAGGCATGGTTCGCAGCCGGCATCCGGCAATTTGACGACGACTCACCGCGCTGACTTCCCGCGAGCGATTTTGCAGCGCAGGGAGGCCAGGAACTCGCCGGTTCCTGGCCTTCGGCCCGAACTGGCCAGCGTGGGTACGAACGCCCCGCCAGTGGTGGTTCGTTAACGTGCGGGCACGGCACCGTAAGATCCATCGCTCCTAAGGCTTCTGGTTCCGACGGCGCCGTGCCCGCACGCACGTCACCGCCTGCCCTGCTGTGTCTGACCGGCAGCCAGGGATTAAGGCAGATGTCGCAGAAGGGTACGTGAGTCTGGGGAGTGGGGGTGCGCAGAGCCGACCTGCAGCCATTGCCGGCAGCCCCGTTGCTGCGATCAAGCTGTGGCTCTTGCCCTCGCTACCGGAATGGGTGTTGGAAGACCTCGGGTGGCCGCTGTGCCCCGCTAGTTCAGTCCAGTAGGCGACGGACGGCGTCCGCGACAATGTCGCGTCGCTGGTCAGGCGGGCATGGCGCGGTGGCGGCGTTGAACTCGGGGGATGTGGTGGTCCAGAGCGCGGCGATGTGCAGAATGAGAGCCAGTAGCGCATCGGGGGTGTAGTGCGTGGGGAGGATCCCGTCAGCCTGGGCGCGCCTGATCGCGTCGATCTTGTCATGGAAACTGTCCACGACGGCGGGAAGTGGGCCGCTGTCGGCGCGTTCGAGCCGGTACCAGGTGGCCAGCCGGGCGACCTCAGGGTGGCGGTCGTAGCCATCAGCGAGCGTGGCGGCATAGCCGGGCAGGTCCTGCACGTCGATCGGAATCTCGCGTACGGCCTCGGCGACAAGGGCATTGAACACCGCCTCGAACAACGCCTCCTTGCTGCCGTAGTAGTGGTAGATCTGCGCCTTGTTCGCCCGGGCCGCGATGGCGATCCGGTCGACCCGTGCCCCGGCGATGCCGTGTGCGGCGAACTCGGCCGCAGCGGCGTTCAGCAGCCGGGCGCGCGTGGCGTCTGAGTCTCGAAACATGCAACAAACAATACCTACCAACCTTCCAGTTGACAGTCCATCGTCCCGCCATCTAATCTTTGGACTAACCGGTTGATACACCGGGGGCCACCTGCCCGTGGAGCGTGGCTGTGACCCCGACGCGGGACTCCCGCTCCGACAAGCCCTTCGGTGACCAGTGCGGCTTGAGCCACCTAGCACAGCTCGCTGTCGGCCAACTGCCCGAACCGCCACCTCGAAACACCGGTGGCCAGAAAGGAGAAGGACCATGGCCACCAGCGCCAGGACCAGTGCCAACACGGAGGTCGTCCGCCGGTTCCTCGACGGGGCCGTCAACGGCGAGAGCCTCGACCTCATCGACGAACTCCGGGCCCCGACTGGCCTGGCGCGGCGGCAGTCTTGGCGAGATCCATGGCATCGACGCCTACCTCGGGTCAGTCGTCCAGCAGCCGCCGAGGACTCAGGGCGGCGGAAAAGCCCGCCGAGCATCATGACAGTCCCCGCAGCCTCTTGATACTGGTTTCCGTTTTCATTTGCTCTATGCTCTCCGCAGACCACTGGCGCGCCGGGCCGAGCGACGGCGAGGTTGACGAAGGGCATGTCGCGCGTCCGGACGCCGCCGCATGTCGCCGTGCGATGAACCCGTCACCGTACCAGGAAAGGACATAAGCATGAGTGCAAGCGTGGCCGATCCGTACCCGATCGCCTCGGGAACGTTCCTCGCTGCCGCTGGACTGCGGCTCGAGGAACTGGCCGTGAAGGGTCTGAACAGCATTGTTCGCGGCAAGCTCGACGTCGACGAACGCCATCACACGCCGTGGGGAGTTGTCCACGGCGGTGTCTGGGCGACCGCGATCGAGTCCGCCGCCAGCCTCGGGGCGTCGGCCGTGGTGCAGGAGCGTGGCCAGTTCGCGGTAGGCGTCGACAACCTCACCGATTTCCTGCGGCCGGTACGTGCGGGCACGCTCGTCGTAATCGCACGACCTGCGCAGATCGGCCGGTCGTTGCAGCTGTGGGAGGTCGAGATCAACGACGCCGAAGGCAGAACGGTGGCCCGCGGTCGGGTCCGCCTGGCCAACCAGAGCCTGCCCTCCGCCTGACCGGCATCCCGGACCAATCGCCCTGAGTTGGCTCCTGCCATAGTCCGTTGAGGTCTGCTGAGCCCGGACGCCGAGCGTGTCCAGCTTGAGCAGGACCGAACGGCGTCCTGGGCGAGAGCGGCGGGCGCCAGATCGTTGTCAGCAGAACGACTTCATGAGACACGACGTGAGACGGACCCTGGTGATGTCATCTGTAACAGCTCAGAAGAGGCCGCGGGTTGGCTTGATGTGGGTTCTCTGGGTGGCAGTAGCGGTCGACGCGGTGGTGACGTTCGTACCACTGCCGTTACCGGGCCTGCTACTGACGGTGCTGAGCCTACTCGCGGAGCTCGTCTTCGCCGTGGTACACGGACTGCTGTTCTACCGGTGTCGCGGAGTGTTGATGTTCGTGCTCCTCGCCCTCGTCGTCAGCAACGCCCTGGAAAACCTAGGTGTCCTCACGGGGGTGCCCTTCGGAAATTACCACTACACCGACGACCTGGGCCCGAAACTGTTCCTGGTGCCCGTACTCATTGGTCCGGCCTACTTCGCGATCGGCTACGCGGCCTGGGTGATCGGCACCATCCTGTTCGGTGAGGTCCGCCGGGGATCCCGCTGGCTCGTCACCGTCGGAACGCCGCTGATCGCCTCCTTCGTCATGGTCGCCTGGGATCTCTCCATGGACCCCCAGTCCTCGACACTGCGCGGACGCTGGTTCTGGGAGGACGGCGGCGGATTCTTCGGGGTGCCGCTGAGCAACTTCCTGGGCTGGTCGGTCACCGTCTACCTGTTCTACCAGCTCTTCGCGCTCTACCAGCGACGGTGGGGCGCCCAACCGAAGTACTCGGAACCACTACCCAGGTCCTACTGGCTGCTGCCCGTGCTCGCGTACACGGTCGTCGCCCTCGACTACGTCGTCACCTACCTGACCGGCGGCCACGACGGCGTACCCACCCAGGTCACCGACGCCACAGGACACGTTTGGCATGCTGCTGACATCTACGAAACCTCCGCCTTGATGGCCATCTACACGATGCTGTTCCTGGCGATCTTCGCGGCGTTGAAGATCGCTCAACGTCCGCGGGCCACCGACCGCCCGGAACCGGTTCAAGCCGGCGCGGTGGACACGCCGGCCGGTTGCGCAAATGAAGCGGTGTCCGCCACCCCACGCGCGGCACGGTGAGCCTTGATCCTCTAACTGGCAACGCGGAGCAAGGACGCCGACGGCCATCCGGGCGCGGGCCCGGCCCGGATCTCGATACTCGCCGGTCGCTGGCGACTCGCCGGCAACCACCCCGGCCTGATGAGCAGTTCGGAGAGGCGCACGCGCCTCCGTGAACATGGGCATCCCGCCCAACCGAAGTGCCGTTGTGGCGCACCTCCGACTGAATCGAAGTCCGCTCGCGGCGCCGGACCTGACCCGATCCGCGAACGTTCCGGGCTCGCCGACCGTGTGCTGCGGCGAGCAGCACACCGGCGGCCCGCAGGAAGGTCACCGTTTTCGGTGCGACCGGTCGCACCGGACTGACCCTACTCACCGCGTCGGCGCGGGCGCAGTATCAGGTGAGCGCCCGTATCCGTACCCGGACCCGGCTCCGTGACGCGCCCACGGCCCGTACTGTCACCGACTCGGTGTTCGATCCGTCCAGCATTCGCGATGCTCTGAGCAGGGCAGGTACGGCGGTGATCGCGTTCGGACTGGGCGGTGACCGGCGCACACCGCTCTAGCGGCCTCGGCTGGACCTTCAACCGACCCACCCACCGTCAGCAACGGACCCGGACGCGGGCTTCGCAACCAGCGCGTCACGCGAGCCGCAAGATGTCCCACACCACCTACGAGGACCTGGCCCTCCTGATCCTGCGTGTCCTGTTCGACCCCGCTACCTACGGTCGCGACCTGTACCCCTGACCAGCGGAAGCACATGGAGCAGCGCCACACGCCCCAGTAGCTCAGACACACCGTCCAAGCCCTGGTCGTGCACCCAGGCGACTCACCGGCACACCGGCCTAACTGAGACGGGACACCAGGGCGTCCCATCGGCCAACCGAGACTGCGCGTGCGGTACCCCGCAGCGCGATGAATCCGACCTTCAAGCAGTTCGGATCTCGATATGGTGTGACGGTGCGGTCCCAGCAGCGGGATAAGGGGGTCACCTGGGAAGAACTCTTTGTCGACCTAGCACTCGCGTTCTCGCTCACCGAGTTCACCCGCATCCTGCGCGAGGACCACGGCTGGTCGGGCCTAGGTCGGGTGCTAATCCTTTTCGCCATGGTCTACTGGGCCTGGACCGGCATCATTCTCTACGCAAACCAGCGCGACGTGATCAATCCCCTGGACCGGGTGGGCCTGTTCACACTCGGATTCAGCGCCATGCTGCTGGCGCTGACAATCTCCGGCGCGTGGGGCGCCCGGGGCCCGCTGTTCGCCGCCGCCTTCCTGACCATGCGCGTGGTACTGGGGGTCCTGGTGCTGCGCAACCTACCGATCCGGCGAGCCCTCTTCCACGGCCCCTTCGGAGCCGGATTCCTGTCCGGGCCGCTACTCCTCGCGGGCGCGGTGGTGGAAGGTACGCCCAGGATCGTCCTCTGGGCGGCCGCCGCCATCGTCGACCTGGCAAGCCCCTGGGTAACGCGCCGGACCCTGGCCACGATTCAGCTTCATACGGCGCACTACACACACCGCTACGGATTGTTGATCATCCTGGTTCTCGGCGAGTCCATCATCGAGGTCGGGGAAGAGGCCGTCGGCATCCCGCTCACCGTCACCCGAACGGTGGCTGTCGGCACGGGGTACGCCCTGATCTGCGCACTCTGGTGGGCATACTTCGTATACGGCGTGACGACCTTCCGGCGGGCACTGGAGGAGTCGAACCGACACGTGGACCTCCAGCAGTCTAATCAACAGGTGGACCTCCAGAGGTCGCTCCTTGTCTATGGCCACCTGCTGTTCGACCTCGCGATCATCGCGGTCGCCGTAGGCCTCGGCCAAGTGATTATGATGCCCACCGAGCCACTACAGATTGGCGAGACGGGCCTGCTCTTCGGTGGCTGCGCCCTGTTCCTCGCCGCCTTCTCCTACACCAACTGGCGGATCCGCCGAGAGTTCACCTGGCGCCGAATCGGCCCCGCCGCTCTCTGCCTCGTCCTGCTGCCAGTGGCCACCCTGCTGCCCGCGCTGGCCGCCCTCATGGTCCTGATCATGGTGGTGGCCGGGGTCAGTGCGCTGGAGAACCTCATCCTGCACCACCGCGCCACGAGCAACCCCTCCGGCGTAACCGACCGCGGCCCCTTGATGGGCGCCTAGTAGTGCTTTGTCATTGATCTGAGCGGGTAGCGGGGTTTTGTTGTGGGGAACCGTGTTGAGCAGGTGGGGCAGGCGCCGGCCAGACGGACGAGTAGACGTTGTAGTTCACGGAGTACGGCGTAGAGGGTCAGGCCGGCGCTTTTGCTTTTGGGTCGAGGCGTTGCAGAGTGAGGAAGGCGTGGGCGGCGGAGACGAGAGTGACGTGGTGGTGCCAGCCTTGCCAGGTGCGTCCTTCGTAGTGGTCGAGGCCGAGGCCGGTCTTCAGTTCGCGGTAGTCGTGTTCGATGCGCCAGCGGAGTTTGGCTAGTCGGACCAGTCTGGTGCGGGGTGTGCGTGCGGGTAGGTCACTGATCCAGTACTTGGTGGGCTTGGCTTCGGTGGGTGGCCATTCGGCGATGAGCCAGCGCACGGGTAGGTCCTGGCCGGGATGAGCGCGGCGGTGTGGGTTGCCGGCCGGGCGGACCCGAAGGAAGACGAAGTGTGAACGCATCGGCTGTGGTTGCCGGTTACGGTGGCGGCTCCCGGTGCGCCAGCGCACGGGGCGGGCGGCGCCACGGCCGGCGGACAGGACCAGTTCTCTGACGGCTGTGGCGGCCTGTCGGTAGATGACGCGCGGGTAGGGGCCGTTGCCCGAGTACGGCGCGGCGACCCGGACCGTGTCCTGCGGGTAGGCGGTGACGGTGTGGGCGACCTGCACCACATACGGCATGGCGCGGTCTTCCAGGCCCTGGCGGAAGTCGCCGACTTCGCCGTAGCCCGCGTCGGCCACGACGAGGGGTGGTCTCAGTCCCCATCCGGTCATCTCCTCGAGCATGTCCAGGGCGAGGCGCCACTTCTCCCGATGCCCTACGTCGTCGGGAATTCCGGCCTTCGCCCGACGGCCTATGACGTCACCTTCCGTGTTCAGGGCTGGATCCCAGGAGGCCGGAAGAAACAGTCGCCAGTCGGCCGGGCAGGAGGCGGTGTCGGTGACCAGGTTGACGCTCACCCCGATCTGGCAGTTCGTGACCTTGCCGGCCGTGCCCGTGTACTGCCGTGCCACCCCGGGCGAGGCCGATCCGCACTTGAGCCAGCCGGTGTCGTCCACTGCCCAGGCCAGGGGCTGCACAGCCACGTCCATCCGCCAGGCCAACTGCCGGCGGACCGGGGTCACATCCCAGGGGCTGTTCGTCACGAAGTGGTTCAACGCCTGGTCATGCACGCCCGGGAGTCGGCCGGCCATCGGCTGGACCGACTTACGCCGTCCGTCGATCATCAGCCCCTGAAGATACGACACCGCCCGGTCCCGCCAACCGAGCCGAGTCAACGACCTGAACACGTCTCCAGCGAAACCGGCCAGCTCATCACGCAACCGGTGAACATCGAGGGGGTCCACACACCACACACGACCCAGCCAGCAAAAGGTAACGGATGCTCACCAAAAAGTGACAAAGCACTACTAGGAGCACCGCCCCGTACGCATGCTCCAGGACCGTTCCGCCGCCACCCGTGGCGTACAGACCCGCGACCCACTATCAACCGACATCACGAGTCGAAGTGATCCATCCCCATCAGCACCGAGTGACCGCTAAGAGCCACGCCTGGACCATCATCCCCCACCGGTACGACAGCTTCGGCGTCCTTCGCTCCCGAACCTGCCAAGCGACGAGAGGGACCTGATCGACCGCAAGGCAGTCGGGGCATGGCGTTGCTCGACCAGTCTCGGGCCGCCATCACGACGGGATCGATGGACTTGAGTTCGAGGATGCCCCCGAACGAAACATCAACTTCCCCTGACATAGAGAGAGTCCGACGTCCAACCGATGACCGACACAGCGAAAATCGATGGACTGCTATCCCGTGTCGCCTCGTGGTGTTTCGTCTGCCCGGACTGTGCCCGGAAGGAGATCAAAAACCCCGCCCCCTCGATTTGGGGGCGGGGCTCTGACCTGCACTTTCAGTTGTAGCGGGGACAGGATTTGAACCTGCGACCTCTGGGTTATGAGCCCAGCGAGCTACCGAGCTGCTCCACCCCGCGTCGGTGAGGAAACCTTAGCGCATCCCCGGAGCCACACCGACGCGGGGGCACCCGCCGACGACCGGCCGACCTCGTCCCATCGCCCCGCGCAGGCCGTCCTCCTCTGTCCAACCTGGACCCCCGAGCCGGGGATCCCGCCAACCTCAGGGGCCGGCGAGCTGGCCGCCGGGGGTGACCCGGGCCGCCACCGCCTCGGCCTCGCCCGATATCGCCTCGACCAACCGGGCCCGCCCGACGACGGGCACCAGCCGACCGGCTCGCCAGGCGATCCCGAGTCCGGCGGCGAGCACGAGGAACGCGCCGAGGGTTTGCAGCAGGTTGAGGAACATGCCGGCGACACCGAGCATCGGGGCGGCGAACATCAGCAGCCATCCGTCGGAGTAGCTGAACACGCCGGAGTGCAGCACCGCCCACCCGGTCAGCAGCCAACCCACGGTGTAGAGGCCGGCGCCGAAGAGGGCCAGGGCGCGGCCGGCTCCGGCGTACACGGTGGTTTCTTCGGGGAGCCCGGCGAAGGGGAGCATCAGCATCGCGCCGCCCAACGCCGCCAGCAGGCCGGCGGTCGCGGTGCCCCGGCTGCGCGCGGTGACCAGCAGTGCGGTCACCGCCATCAGCCCGAGCAGGCCGAGCCAGATCGCGATCGTCCAGAGCACCAGCGGGAAGCTGCGCCCGTCGGCCGAGGCCGGCGTGGGGCCGTCGCCGACGAGCGTGACGATGCCGTACACGAGGGCGGATCCGGGCAGGATCCAGACCGCTCCGCGGGCGAACCGGCGCAGCGTCCAGGCCCACGAGGTGTCGCTGGCCGGTTGCGGCTCGGAGCCCTCCTCGAAGAACGGGAGCAGGTGGAAGCCGCCGGCTGGTCGGGCCGGGCGGTCCAACGGCCGGGGTACGGCGGAAGCGCCCCTCACCGGTCGCTTGGGTTTCATCGCCTGTCCCATGACGCCCCCTCGCTCCACTCCCGGGAGGTCGCGCGGGGGTTCGTGCCGCCGCCCCGCCCACCGGTCACCGCTGCGCTCCAGCCCGATCGTGACAAACCAGGGCCGGGCGGCGCCGGGCTTCGCCGTTTTCGCGAACCAAATTCGCGACGAGGCCGGTGGGCTGACGGTCCGTCGGTGCCGGTCCAGCGCCGGCTTTGTCCCAGGATGTGGGGGTCAGCGGTATCGGTTGTCGGGGTCAGGGGCGAGGGACAGACCCGCTCGCCGGGGTTGCCGTACCGCCCGGGGTCACCCCGGGCGGTACGGCGACAACGTGGTCAGCCCCGGTCGGTGGGCTCCCGGTCGGTGGTGGTGTCGTCGAGCAGACTGGCCGGCGACACCGGTTCCGGCGCGGGCAGCCCCTTCGCCGCCCCGGGCCGTGAGGTGACCTGCGCCTCGGCCGCCCGTACCTGGTCGTGCACCTCCTGGGCCGCCGCTGCCGCGGCCTGGGCCGCCTCGGCGGCCTCACGCTCGACGTCGCTCGCCGTCCTCGACGCCTCCGGCGCGGGCACGTCCCCGGCGGTCTGGGCCAGTCCACCGAGCGCGCCGCCGAGTCCTTCCAGCGCCTTGGTCAACTCGGCCGGAACCACCCAGATCTTGCTGGCCTGGCCGTTGGCGATCTGCGGCAACGCCTGGAGGTACTGGTAGGCCAGCACCTTCTGGCTGGGGTTCGCCTGGTGGATCGCGTCGAAGACGGTACGGATCGCCTTGGCCTGACCCTCCGCCTCCAGGATCCGGGCCTGCCGGTCGCCGTCGGCGCGCAGCACGGCGGCCTGCTTCTCCCCCTCGGCGGTCAGGATCTGGGACTGCTTCTGCCCCTCGGCGTTGAGGATCGCGGCCCGCCGGTCCCGCTCGGCGCGCATCTGCTTCTCCATCGAGTCACGGATGCTCGGCGGCGGCTCGATCGCCTTGATCTCCACCCGGGTGACCTTGATGCCCCACCGGCCGGTGGTCTCGTCCAGCACCCCGGAGAGGTGCCGGTTGATCTCCTCACGGCTGGTCAGCGCCCGTTCCAGGTCGAGCGAGCCGATGACGTTGCGCAGGGTCGTCACGGTGAGCTGCTCGATCGCCTGGAGGAAGTTGGAAATCTCGTAGGTCGCCTTCGCCGAGTCGACCACCTTGAAGTACAGCACCGTGTCGATCGAGACGACCAGGTTGTCCGAGGTGATCACCGGTTGCGGTGGGAAGCTGACCACCTGCTCGCGCATGTCGACCTTGGTCCGGACCGCGTCGATGAAGGGCACCAGCAGGTTGAGTCCGGGTTGCAGGGTGCGCTTGTACTTGCCGAGCCGCTCGACCACGTCCTGCCGCTGCTGCGGCACGATCCGTACCGCCTTGGCGAACGTGATCACCACGAACAGAGCCACGGCGGCGAGCAGCACCGCTATCGCCACGTCCATATCACTCACCTTTTCGTATCGGGTGTCGCGTCGTTCGAGGAATCGTCCCGCCAGACCATGGCGGTCACACCTTTGAGTTCGATCACCCGGACCCGTTCGCCGGGCTGGAACACCTGTGACGCGTCGTAGGAACGCGCGGTCCAGATCTCACCGTCGATCCTGATCACGCCGTGGCCGGCGTCGACCTGTTCCAGCACCAGCGCCTCGGAACCCTCGATCGCCTCGGTGCCGAACGGCTTCTCGCCGCTCTCCAGGGCCGACCGCCGGTGCCGCCTGATCACCGGGCGGACAGCGAACACCGTCAGCGCCGACACCGCGCCGAAGACCAGCACCTGCGCCAGCGGCGGGGCACCGAGCGCCGCCACACCGGCCGTGGCGAGCGCGGCCACACCGAACATGAGCAGAACCAACGTCGTGGTGAAGACCTCGGCCACCAGCAGCAGGACGCCGAGCACGATCCACAGGAGGGGCTCCATAACCCGATCCTGTCACGGCGACGCACGCGGCGACGACCTGCGGATTCCGGCCCGATCGGTAAGATCACCGATGCGGTCGCCGAGTGCCGGGGCGACGAACCGACAACCCGACGAGCCGGCAAGAAGCAGCGAACCGACGACTCGGCAAAAAGCACCGAACCGACGAGCCGACGAGCCGGCAAAGCAACGGAACCGACGAACCGACGCCGTACCGATCGACCGAGAGGGCCGATGACCATGGCGCTGCTGCTGGAGACCACCCGACGTCTCGACACCCTGGTGGCCGAGACCCAGTCGACCGCCGCGGTGCCCACGTTTGTCGCCGGGGTGGTCCGCGACGGCGTGCTCGCCCACGTGACCGGTGCCGGCGAGCCGCCACCCGATCCGGGCACCCAGTACCGGATCGGCTCGATCACCAAGACCATGACCTCCGCGCTGGTGCTCCAACTCCGCGACGAGGGCCGGCTGGCGCTGGACGACCCGCTCGACCGGCACCTGCCCGGCACCCCGCTGGGCACGGTCACCCTGCGTCAACTGCTCGGCCACGCCAGCGGCCTGCAACGCGAACCGGACAGCGCCGGCTGGTGGGAACGGTCCGAGGGGTCCGACCTGGCCGCCCTGATCGCGGGGCTCACCCCGGAGAAGCTCACCCATCCGCCGTACCGGGTGTTCCACTACTCGAATCTGGCGTACGGGCTGCTCGGTGGCGTACTGGAACGGCTCACCGGCACGTCGTGGTGGGAGCTGCTCCGGAGCCGGTTACTGGGTCCGCTCGGCATGAACCGTACGTCCTACCAGGCCGAGGAGCCGTTCGCCCCCGGCTACGTGGTCCACCCCTGGCACGGCACGCTGCGCGAGGAGCCGCGTACCGACACCGGTGCGATGGCACCGGCCGGGCAACTCTGGGCCAGCACCGCCGACCTGGCCCGGTGGGCGGCGTTCCTGGCCGATCCCGACCCGACACTGCTCGCCCCGGAGACGGTCGCCGAGATGTGCTCCCCGGTGCTGATGAACGACCTCGACTCGTGGAGCTCCGGCTACGGGCTCGGCCTGGAACTGACCCGCAGCGGCGAGCGGGTCTACGTCGGGCACGGCGGTTCGATGCCCGGCTACGTCGCCGGTCTGATGGTGCACCGGCCGTCCCGGACCGGCGCGGTCACCTTCGCGAACGCGTACGGCTTCCGCCATGGTTCGATCGTTGCGGCGACCCGGCAACTGCTGACCGAGGTGCTCGACCGTGAGCCGGACCCGGTGCGCGCCTGGCGTCCGGCGAGCGGCCCGCCCGAGCCGGCGGTGGCCGAACTGACCGGCCGCTGGTGGTTCATGGGCCGGGAGTTCGAGGCGACCTGGGACGCCGAAACCGAGGAGCTTCGGATGGGGCTGCCCCGTCCGGGCGGGGGCCTGACGTGGCGGTTCACCCGACTGGACGCGGACCGGTGGCGTGGCCGCTCCGGCATGAACGACGGCGAGATCCTCTCCGTACGCCGGGACCCGTCCGGCGCCGTACGGGCGCTCGACATCGCCACCTTCGTCTTCACCCGCGCCCCGGACCGGCTCGACTGAGCCGGGCGGTGGTCCGGTCGGCGGCCATGGTTCAGTCGGCTGCCGACTGGACAACACCGACCGGAACGAGCCCCAACGCGGCGAGCAGTTCGTCCAGGGTCTCCTCGGCGGTGTCGTTGTGCGCGCCGAACGCCGCCCCGAGTGCGGCCCCGGATGCGGTGACCCCCGCCTCGGCGGACCAGGCGAGCGCCCGCCGGACCACCTCGTCGACCGGATGCTCCAGCGGCGGGGCCTGGTATTCGAGCGCCGTCGCCTCGTGCAGGTACGCCTGCCACGACACCCCACCCGGCGTCAGCGCCTCCACCACGGCGGCGTCACTGTCCAGGATGTACGCGGTCAGTGCCGGCGCCCCGGTCCCGGTGACCAGGGCAGGCAGCGCCTTCCGGACATCGCCGTCGAGCTGCGCGCACCGCCAACCGTCCTGGAAGATCTTCTCGTCCAGGACGTCGACCTCCCGCACCGCCGACAGCTCCGACAGTGGCCGTGCGGACCGCGCGACCAGCATCCTGCCCCAGTAACCCATCCCGACCGGCCCTCCGTCTCTCCTGCGGCCCCGCTGCTCGGCCGCAACCGTCGGCAGAGTTATACGCGACGGGGCGGACATTCCCTTCCGGCGAGCGACGGGTAGGTCCGCTCAGACGACCCGGGCGACGGCCGGTGGCGGGTCCGGCTCGCGCGCGGTCTGGTCGATCGCCGGTCCGGGGTGGAGGTGACGGATCGCGAGGGTGCCAGGGACGAGCGGGATCAGGCCGAGCGCCACCTGGTCGAACATAGCTCGACCAGTCACCGTCAGCACGTCCCGGTCCGGGCCGGCGAGCTGCGCGCAGGTCTGGGAGCACAAGATGGAAGCCGATCGGCGCCCACAGGCTGCCACCCGAGGGCGGGTCGCCGCCCGCCTTGCTCCGCCGAGCCGCCGCCATCCATGCCCGTCAGCCTCGACCCCGGGGTCAAGGGCCGACGGAACCACCCGCTCAGCCCGGTACGGTGACGAAGTCGATCATGCGCTCGACCGCGTTGATCAGCGGCGTCTCCACGTCCTGGTAACTCGACACCCGAGACAGGATCAGCCGCCACAGCTGCGCCGGCTCGGCCACCCCGAGCGCCGCGCAGACCCCCTCCTTCCACGGCTGCCCCGGTGGCACCACCGGCCACGCCTCGATACCCAGCCGCGCCGGTTTCACCGCCTGCCAGACGTCCACGTACGGGTGCCCGGTGACGAGCACGTGCGGCGAGGTCACCCCGGCCACGATCCGGCTCTCCTTGGAGCCCGCGACCAGGTGGTCGACCAGCACGCCGAGCCGCCGCTCGGGACCGGGACCGAACTCGCGCACCCGCGCGGGCAGCTCGTCGATGCCGTCCAGCGGCTCCACCACCACGCCCTCGATCCGCAGGTCGTCGCCCCAGATCCGCTCCACCAGGGCGGCGTCGTGGATGCCCTCGACCCAGATCCGGCTGGCCTTGGCGACCTGGGCGCGTACCCCGGCGACGGCGACCGAACCGGAGGCGGTCCGTTTCCGGGCGGCCGGCACGACGCTCGGCGCCGGGCGGCGCAGCGTCACCGGCGAGCCGTCCAGCAGGAAGGCCGCGGGCAGCAGCGGGAAGTTGCGCCGCCGACCGTGGCGGTCCTCCAGCACCACGGCACCGGACTCGAAACCGACCACGGCACCACAGAAACCCGAGTCGGCGTCCTCGACCACCAGGTCCGGTTCGGCGTCCACCTCCGGCACCGTCCGGCGTCGCCGCCAGTCCCCGGCCAGCACGTCCTCGCCGTACATCCTCCCCATGGCCGCGACGCTAACCCGATTCGGGTGATCAGTAACGCAGACGCGCCGCGCCCCGCCGGCACCCGAGACACGGCAGCGGCGAACACGTACCCTTGCCTGCATGTCCCCCGCAACGGGCGCGGCGACCCTTGCCCCGCGCCGGTCGAGCCGGTTCGTGGCCTGGGTACGCGCATGGCGCGCCGGGCTGGTGCCGTATGACGAGGTCGCCGACGAGGTGGCCGGTGACGAGGAACACCTCGTCGCCGACGCTCCCGGCACCTGGACCGACGTGCCGCTCGCCGACGCCCTGCCCACCCTGTCGAAGCTCTCCCCCGACGAGATCCGGCTGGTGCTGCCCGCGCCCGGGGATCCGCGCGGACTGCCCGGCCCCGGCCCCTTCGCCGGTGCCGCGCTGCTCGCGGGGGAGGCGGTGATCGCCGGGGACCTGGGACTGATCCCGGAGGTGCGGCTGCACACCTCCGGTTCGGGGATGACCTTCGAGACCGTGCTGTGGCGGGTCTACCCGCTGCCGGAGAGCGCCCCGGCCGCGTCGCTGGGGCATCCCGGCCCGGCCGAGGCCGAGGCCGACCTCTCCACCGCGCTGGCCGAGGCGACCGCCGCGCTGACCCGGCTGGACGTGGCGCACTGGCGGCCCGAACTGGCCGGCGCGTTGGCCGCGCTGCGCCGACCGGACGGCGGCACCGACCTGCCGCCCGGGTTCGACCCACGGGCCCGCCGGCTCTTCGCCCGGGCGAGCGTGCTCGACCAGGTGTTGGCGCTGGCCGAGCACGTGGCACCGGGCGGGGCGGTGAACAACTACGAGGCGCAGCAGCGGGACGCGGCGTTGCGACCGCTCACCGTGGCCTGTCGGCGTGCCCTGGTCGCCGCCTGCAACGCCCCGCTGGCCGCCTGAGCACCACTCTCCCAGGCCACCCGGGTCGTCAGATCTCGTCCATCAGGTCGACCACCGAGTTGACGATCCGCGACGGCCGGTACGGGTAGCGCTCCGCCTCGGTCTTGGTGCTGATCCCGGTCAGCACCAGGATCGTCTCCAGCCCGGCCTCGAGTCCACAGAGGATGTCGGTGTCCATCCGGTCACCGATCATCGCGGTGGACTCGGAGTGCGCGTTGATGGTGTTCAACGCCGACCGCATCATCATCGGGTTCGGCTTGCCGACGAAGTAGGGCTCGACCCCGGTGGCCTTCGAGATCATCGCCGCGACCGAGCCGGCCGCCGGCAACAGACCCTCGTTCGAGGGGCCGGTGACGTCCGGGTTGGTGCAGATGAAGCGGGCCCCGGCCTCGATCAGCCGGACCGCCTTCGTGATCGCCTCGAAACTGTAGGTGCGGGTCTCGCCCAGCACCACGTAGTCCGGGGCGTAGTCGCTGAGGATGTAGCCGACGGCGTGCATGGCCGTGGTCAGCCCCGCCTCGCCGATCACGTACGCGGTGCCGCCGGGGCGCTGGTCGGCGAGGAACTGCGCGGTGGCCAGCGCGGCCGTCCAGATCGCCTGCTCGGGCACCTCGAACCCCATCCGGGCCAGCCGGGCCTGGAGGTCCCGGGGCGTGTAGATGGAGTTGTTCGTCAACACCAGGAACGGCTTGCCGGAGGCGCGCAGCCGGTTGATGAACTCCGGTGCCCCCGGCACCGGTTGTCCCTCGTGCACCAGCACGCCGTCCATGTCGGTCAGCCAGCTCTGCACGGGCTTCCGTTCCCTCATGCCATCCCCTCGCCACACCAGCTAGACCCGTCCGGCCCCGCCCACCGGGGCTTCTCCCGCCCGGCGGGAGCGGTCAGGGGCGCCGTGCCGCCGGCACGCAGCAGCCCGCCGGGCAGGTGTCCCAGACCGGGAGCGTACCGAGGCGTCGTCGCGGCGACGTATCCGGCGGGTTGACCCGCTCGATCACCAGCTCCCGGACCATCGAGACGAACCGGGGATCGGTGCCGGGCGTGCCGGCGCGGGCGAAGTCCAGGCCGAGTCGCTTCGCCGTGGCGGCGGCCTCGGTGTCCAGGTCCCAGACCACCTCCAGGTGGTCCGAGACAAAACCGATCGGGCTGACCACGACCGAGCTGACCCCGTCGGCCGCGAGCAGCTCCAGGTGGTCGTTCACGTCCGGCTCCAACCACGGCACGTGCGGCGGGCCGGACCGGCTCTGCCAGACCAGGTCGTACCGCAGGTCGGGGGCGGCGGCCGCGGCGACCAGCGCGGCGGTCTCGCGCAACTGCGCCTCGTACCGCCCGCCGGTCGGTCCGGCGGCGGCGGCCATCGCGGTCGGCACCGAGTGGGCGGTGAAGACCAGCCGGGTGGTGTCCCGGCGGGCCGGGTCGAGCGTGCCCAGCGCGGCCCGGACCGCGTCCGCGTGCGGCTCGACAAAACCCGGGTGGTCCCAGAACTGGCGCAGCTTGTCGATCATCGGCGCCTCGGGGCCGACCGCCGAACGGGCGGCGACCAGATCCTCCTGGTACTGCCGGCACGAGGAGTAGCCGCCGTACGCGCTGGTGACGAAGGCGAGCGCGGTGCCGATCCCGTCGGCGCGCATCTGCGCCACGGTGTCGGCGAGCATCGGGTGCCAGTTCCGGTTGCCCCAGTAGACCGGCAGGTCGAGCCCGTTCGCGGCGAAGTCGGCCCGGATCGCGGCGAGCAGTTCCCGGTTCTGCTGGTTGATCGGGGAGACCCCGCCGAAGTGCTGGTAGTGCTCGGCGACCTGGGCCAGCCGCTCCGGCGGCACCCCCCGCCCCCGGGTCACGTTCGCCAGGAAGGGCAACACGTCCTCGGGCCGCTCCGGACCCCCGAATCCGACCAGCAGCACTGCCTCGTACGCCATGGTGAATATTCTTCCCCGGCCGCGTCGGCGGCGCGGCAGGACCCCGGGCTATAGCGAGCGCGGTAACACGGGGTCCCGCCTCGTGCCTCAGGCGCCGAGGGCGTGGTAGCCACCGTCGACGTGCACGATCTCGCCGGTGGTGGCCGGGAACCAGTCGGAGAGCAGCGCCAGGCAGGCCCGCGCGGCCGGCTCCTGGTCGGTCAGCGACCAGCCCAGCGGGGCGCGCTCGGTCCAGGCCTCCTCGAACTGCTCGAACCCGGGGATCGACTTCGCCGCCATGGTCCGCAGCGGCCCGGCCGAGACGAGGTTGCTGCGGATGCCCTTCGGACCCAGGTGCAGTGCCAGGTAGCGGGAGGCGGACTCCAGCCCGGCCTTGGCCACGCCCATCCAGTCGTAGACCGGCCACGCCTTGGTCGCGTCGAAGGTGAGCCCGACCACCGAGCCGCCCGGTGCCATCAGCGGCAGCGCCGCCATGGCGAGCGACTTGTACGAGTACGTCGAGACGTGCAGCGCGGTCGCCACGTCCTCCCAGGGTGCGTCCAGGAACCCGCCGCCGAGGCAGCTCGCCGGGGCGAAGCCGATCGAGTGCACCACCCCGTCCAGCCCGTCGACGTGCTCACGTACCCGGTCGGCGAGGCCGGCCAGGTGCTCGGCGTTGGTCACGTCCAGCTCGATCACCGGCGCCGGCTCGGGCAGCCGCTTGGCGATCCGCTCGACCAGGGACAGCCGCCCGTACCCGGTGAGCACGACGGTGGCGCCGTTCTCCTGGGCGAGCTTCGCCACCGAGAAGGCGATCGACTGGTCGGTGATGACGCCGGTGACGAGCAGCCGCTTACCGGCCAGGAGTCCAGACACGTGTAGCTCCTCCAAACGTTGATCTGCGTGATGTGACCGGTTGACGCCGGTCCCCGCACCGGTGGGCGGGAGTCGGTCCCGCGCTTTCCCTCGTTCCGGCAGCGCGTGGACCGGGTGATCCGTGGCCCGGCTCAGTGCCCCATGCCGAGGCCGCCGTCGACCGGGATGACCGCACCGCTGACGTACCCGGCGGCGTCGCTGGCGAGCCAGGTGACCACGCTGGCGACCTCCTCGGGGGCGGCGAACCGACCGGCCGGGACCGACTTGCGGAACTGCTCCCGGAGGTCGTCGGAGAGCGCGGCGGTCATGTCGGTGTCGATGAATCCGGGGGCGACCACATTGGCGGTGATGTTACGGCTGCCGAGCTCCCGGGTGATGGAACGGGCGACGCCGACCAGACCGGCCTTGCTCGCCGCGTAGTTGACCTGGCCGGCGTTGCCGAGCAGGCCGCTGACCGACGAAATGAAGATCATCCGACCCCAGCGGGCCCGGACCATCTTGGTGGCCGCCCGCTTCGCGACCCGGAAGGCGCCGGTCAGGTTGGTGTCGATCACGTCGGTGAACTGTTCCTCGGACATCCGCATGAGCAGCGTGTCCTTGTTGATGCCGGCGTTGGCGACCAGCACCTCGACCGGTCCGAACTCGGCTTCCACGGCGGTGAAGGCGGCGTCGACCGCCGCGGCGTCGGTGACGTCGCACTGGACGCCGAAGAGGTCGGCCGGGGCGGTGCCCCGGTAGGTCACCGCCACCCGGTCACCCTGCTTGGCGAACGCCTGCGCGATGGCCAAACCGATGCCGCGGTTACCCCCGGTCACCAGCACGGTGCGGGCCATGGTCTCTCCCCCTTGTGACTAGACGTACGGACACACTCCGGCTCCGGTGGTACGTGACCCGGTCGCCGGTGCGGATGGTGCGGGTTGGAGATTAGGCGCTACCCGTAGGTAAGCAGTAACGCGGGCCAGGTCAGACCGCGCCACGCCACCGGACCGGGACCGGGGCCGATGGTCACCCGGCGCCGGTCGTCCGCCGCCCGGGGCCGGGCGGCAGGTCATACCGGGGTACGACAAGCAGGATCCCACCGGAGTGGGACGACCAGGCGGTTCCCGCGCCGTACCCTGCCGATGATGGAGCAACCCGCCGACCCGATCCGCGCCACGCTGGGTGACCTGCGGCGGCTCTCTGTCGGCCGAGACCGGACATACCGGTCGGAGGTGCCGCCGCGCTGGTGGCGCCGGATCCGGGGTTGGCTGGTCCCGGTGCTGCTGCTCGCGCTGATCGGCCTGACCGCCGCCGCCAACGAGTACCTGGTCGAGAACCGGGGGCTGACCGGGTCGCACGCGTTCGCGCTCGCCGTCGGCTCCAGCCTCCCGGTGGCGCTGGCGCCGCGCTGGCCACTGCTGGCCTGGCGGCTCGGCTACCTCATGCTCTTCCTCGGCACCGCCGGGGCCACCTTACGGGAGCCGTGGCCGTGGAACCCGGTGCAGATCATCGGCTTCCTGTTCGTGCTCGTGCTGCTCGCCGTCCGGGTGCCGGTCGGGATGACCGCCTGGGCCGGGCTGCTCACCCTGGTCCCGGTCTTCCTGTTCGTCGGCGAACGGGCGAACGCGTACGGCGTGGTCGTGCTGGTCGTGGCCGTGCTCGCCGTCGGCGACCAGGTACGGCGCCGCCGGCAGAGCCAGCGGGCCCTGGCCGAACAGGCCGAGCTGAGCGAGCTGGCCCAGGCCCGGCGGGCGGTGCTGGAGGAGCGGACCCGGATCGCCCGTGAACTGCACGACGTGGTCGCCCACCACATGTCGATGATCGCGGTGCAGGCGGAGACCGCGCCGTACCGGCTCGACGAGCTGCCGGAACCGGCCCGGACCGAGTTCGCCGCGATCGCCGCCTCGGCCCGGGGCGCGCTGACCGACATGCGCCGGCTGCTCGGCGTACTGCGCAGCGAGTCCGGCACCCCGGAGACCGCGCCGCAGCCGGGCCTGGCCGACCTGCCGGAGCTGGTCGGGACCGCCGAACGGGCCGGCATGACGGTGTCGATGACCACCGAACCACCACCGCCCGACGCGCCGAGCCCGCCGGAGGCGGTCGGGCTGGCCGCGTACCGGATCGTGCAGGAGGCGCTGGCCAACGCCGCCCGGCACGCCCCGGGCGCCCCGGTCCGGGTCACCCTCCGACCGGGCCGGCGCGACCTGCGGGTACGCGTCGACAACTCCGGCGGTCCGCCCGGCGCCACGCCACCGGTGGCCGGACACGGGTTGGTCGGGATGCGGGAACGGGCCAGGCTGCTCGGTGGCACCTTCACCGCCGAGCCGACACCGGAGGGCTTCACCGTGACCGCCGTCCTGCCGTACGAGACCGGGGAGACCCGATGATCCGGGTGTTGATCGCCGACGACCAGGCGATGGTCCGGCAGGGCTTCGGTGCGCTGCTCGCCGCCCAACCCGACCTGTTGGTGGTCGGCGACGCGGCCAACGGGGCGGAGGCGGTCGCCGCCGCCCGTCGGCTCGACCCGGACGTGGTGCTGATGGACGTACGGATGCCGGTGCTCGACGGGCTCGCCGCCACCCGGCAACTGCTCGGCGACCGGGCCGCCACCCGCCCCCGGGTGCTCATCCTGACCACCTTCGACCTGGACGACTACGTCTTCGAGGCGCTCCGGGCCGGGGCCAGCGGATTCCTGCTCAAGGACGCGCCCGCCGCCGACCTGGTGCACGCGGTACGGGTGGTCGCCGCCGGGGACGCCCTGCTCGCCCCGGCGGTGACCCGCCGGCTGATCGCCGAGTTCGCCGCCCGACCCGCGCCGGACCGGCCCCGGCCGACCTCGCTGGCCGCGCTCACCGCCCGGGAGACCGAGGTGCTCCGGCTGATCGCGCGCGGCCGCTCCAACGCCGAGATAGCCGCCGACCTGGTGGTCGCCGAGCAGACGGTGAAGACCCACGTCGGACGGATCCTGGCCAAGCTGGGACTGCGCGACCGCGCCCAGGCGGTGGTCGCCGCGTACGAGTCCGGCCTGGTCGCGGCCGGCGAGTAGCCCCGGCCCCGGTAGCGGGGGTCGGCGTCGGGTGACCCCGTGGGGCTACGCCGGGAACGGCTCCGTGGGGTGACGCGTACGCCCCGGTCCGACCCGCATTCTTCCGGTCGACGTCGACCGGCTCCCGGTTGGCGACAACCGGACGGGGACCACGATGAGACGACGGCTGACGCCTCGACGCCCACCACTTCGCGGCCCGGTGCTGCTCCTGCTCGGGCTGGCACTGCTTTATCCACCGCCGGCCGCCACGGCTGCCGCGCCGGCCCCGGTCACCGGGTTCGTCGAGGCGTATCCGGCGGTGGGCGCGGCGATGCGGGCGGCCGGTGCGCCGTACGCGGACTGGGCGGCGAACGGACGCCACTTCCTCGCCTTCGACCCGAGCGGCGACGGGCGCGCGGTCGAGGTGCTCGGGGACCTGGCCGACGCCGAGCGGATCGTGCTCCTGGTCCCGGGGGTGGACACCACGCTGCGCGACTTCGACCGGGGGTTGGGCGGGGTCGCCCGGCGGGCCCCGGCGGTCCAGGCACGTCACCTGTACGGGCGGCTGCGCGCCGACGACCCGTCGGCCCGGGTGGCGGTGATCGCCTGGCTCGGCTACGACCCGCCGGACGGGCTCGGTTGGGCCGCCGCCCGCGAGACCAGGGCACGCAGCGGTGCCGTGGCGCTGACCGACCTGACCCGGCTGCTCGCCGCGCACCGCCCCACGGCGACCATCACCCTGGTCGGGCACAGCTACGGCGCGGTGCTGCTCGGCCTGGCCGCGCCCCGGCTGCCGGCCCAGGTGACCGACCTGGTCAGCGTCGGCGGCGTCGGCATGGGCGCCGGTCGGGTGAGCGGGCTGCGCAGCCGGGCCCGGGTCTGGGCCGCCGAGGCACCGGACGACTGGATCCGGCGCGTCCCGGGACTGCGCCTGTTCGGTCTCGGTCACGGCACCCGGCCCGCCGATCCCGCGTTCGGCGCGCGCCCGCTGCCGGTGGACGGCGTGACCGGGCACGACGGTTACCTGGTGCCCGGGACCGGCACGCTGGCGGCGGTGTCGGCGGTCGCGCTCGGGCGCTCCCCGGGGACGCCGCGATGAGCCGGGACCGGAGCGTGGACGGGGTACGGGCGTACGCGATCGGCGGGGTGGTGCTCGGCCACTGGCTGGTGACCGCGCTGGTGGCGACCCCGACGGGCGCACTGGCCCAGGCCAGCCCGCTGGTCCTGATGCCCTGGCTGGCGCCGGTGACCTGGCTGTTGCAGACCCTCGGCCTGTTCTTCTTCACCGCCGGTTACGCCTCCGCCCGGTCGCTCGACTCCGGCGCGACGGCGATCGTGGACCGGCCGCACGCCGGGGCGGGTCACGCGCGGGACGCCGGTGGCGGGCACCGGCGGTGGTTCGGCCGGCGGCTGCGGCGGCTGGTCGCGCCGGTCGGCACACTGCTCGGCGGCTGGGCGGTGGTGCTGGCGGTCGCGCTGCTGGCCGGCGTACCGACCGCCACCGTGCGGACCGTGGCCACGCTGGTGGTCAGCCCGCTCTGGTTCCTGCTGCCGTTTGTCGCCCTGGTCCTGCTCACCCGGCCACTGCGCGCCGCGCTGCGCCGGCACGGTACGACCGCCGTGGCGCTGCCGCCGCTGCTCCTGGTCGCCACGGTCGATTTGACCGGACGGCTGCGCCCGGACGGCGTACCGGGTTGGCTGGTGCCGGTCGGCGTGCTGGCCGGCTGGCTGGTGCCGTACCTGCTGGGGATGGCGTTGGTCGACGGCGGCGGCGCCGGTCGGCGGACCGGGCTGCGACTGGCCCTCGGCGGCGTCGCCGGGATGGCCGCGCTGGTGCTGCTCGCCGGCTACCCGGCGAGCGCGGTCGGGGTGCCCGGGGCCGGACGGTCCAATCTCGACCCGCCGTCGATGTTCACGGTCTGCCTCGTGCTGGCCCAGATCGGCTGCGTCCTGCTGCTCCGGCCCGCCCTGACCCGACTGCTGGGCCGACCGGCCTGGTGGAGACCGGTACGGGCGCTCAACACCGTGGCGCTGCCGGTCTTCCTGTGGCACCAGACCGCACTGGTCGCGGTGACCGTGCTCGGTGCCCGACTGGCCGGCGGCACGGCCCTGCCCGGCCTGCACACCGTGCCCACGCACCCCGGCTGGGTCGCCGCCCGGCTGGCCTGGCTCCCGCTCGTCGCCGCGGTGCTCGGTCTCCTGGTCACCCGCCGCCTCGATCACGCAGAGTACGCACCCGCGCCCGCCCGGTCGCCGGACGTCCCACCGTCGTCCGCCACGGAGAAGCCGTTCAGCAGGGCACACACCGGATGATCGGCCAACTTCGCGACACGGCGGGACGGGTGTACGATCGTCACCGTCCGGTCCGGTTCGGCTAGTGGAGGTGATCGCTGTGCGAAGTAGCGATCCTCCTAGTCGTGGCCGGGCCGCTCGTCAGTCCCGCTGAGCCACGACTCCACGGATGAACTGACACAGCCTCGCTCCGCACACCACCCGCCCACCACGGCCCCGCCGAGGTGGGTCTGATCGTGGTGCGATACCCGACGCCGTCCGGCGTCGGGGCGTGTGGAGCCGCCCGGCCACGACTTCGTGTGCGCGTCCCTACCCCTCAGGCCCCTGCCGGCCCGGTCCTGCCGGCGCGGGCCGCCTGAGCCGCCACCGGAGAGCCACGCCATGAACCGTTTTGTCGCCCCGCTGGGTTTCACCCTCGCCGCCATGTGGGTGCTGGTCCTGTTCGTCCTGGTCAGCGGCACCCCGTAAGCCCGACCGCACCGTCCGACAACCCCGGGCCAGCCAGCCGGGTACGGCTGACCGGCCCGGCCGGAGTTGTCGTCAGGGCAGCCGGGACGTCCACAGCAGACTCATCGCCGCCGCGCAGAGCGCCAGCAGCAGCGCCGTCCCGGCGTACCACTGGGTGACCTCGCGGGGCTCGGTCCGGAACCCGATCGAGCTGCCCATGTCCTGGTAGACCTGCTTCAGCTCGGTGACCGACGCGGCCTCGTAGAAGAAGCCCTGGGTGGTCTCGGCGAGCTGGGCCAGGGCCATCCGGTCGACCGGCACCCGCTGGACCTGCCCGCCGATGTCGACCTGGCCCGAGTCGGTGCCGAAGGCGATCGTCGACACCGGTACGTTCGCCGCCTGCGCCGCCGCGCCCGCCTCCTCCACCGATCGGCCGGAGGTCCGGAAGCCGTCGGAGAGCAACACGATCCGGGCCGGCGGCACGCCCTGCGCACCGTCGGCCGGCACCGACCGGATCGCCTCCAGCGAGGTGAAGACCGCCTCGCCCGTGGCGGTCGCCTCGGCCAGCACCAGGCCGTCGATCGCCTGGGTCACCGCCGGGCGGTCCTTGGTCGGCGGCACCAGCACGTTCGCCGACTTGGCGAACGACACCAGACCCAGGTTGTACGTCGGCGGCAGCTCCGCGACGAACTGCTTCGCCGCCTCCTGCGCCGCCTCCAGGCGGTTCGGTGCCACGTCGTCAGCCTCCATCGACAGCGACACGTCGATGGCGAGCATGATGGTCGCCCGCTCCAGCGGCTCCTCGGTGTCGACCGACGGGCGCGCCATCGCGGTGGCCAGCACCAGCAGGCTCAGCAGGAACGCGCTCGCCGCCGCGTGCCGCCGCCAGCCCAGTCCCTTCGGCGCGAGGGTGCGCAGCAGGTCCACGTTGGTGAACCGGATGGCGTACTCGCGGCGGTGTAGCTGGCGCCAGACGTACGCCCCGGCGACGGCGAACACCGGCAGCACGGCCAGCAGCCACCACGGTTGCAAGAAACGGATCATCTTGTCGTCCCCCTGGTGCGCGCGTGCCGCTGCGCGGCGACAAAACGCACCATGTCCAGCAGCCAGTCTGAGTCGGTCCGCAGCCGCAGGTGCGCCGCACCGGCGGCACGCAACTGATGGGCGATCGCCGCCCGTTGGCTCGATGCCGCCTCGGCGTAACGCCGACGCAGCTTGGGATCGGCGGTCTGCACCTCGTGCAGCGCGCCGGTCTCCGGGTCCACCAGCGAGAGCACCCCGACGTCGGGCAACTCCAGCTCACGCGGGTCGACCACCTCGATCGCCAGTACGTCGTGCCGGACGGCCAGCTTGCGCACCGGCCGGCCCCACTGTTCCGGCGGAGCCAGGAAGTCGGAGATCACCACCGCCACACCGCGTCGTCGGGGCGGGCGGTTGAGCATGTCGACCAGGGCGCCGAGATCGCTGCGGCCGGGCCGGATCTCGGTGGAGGCGATCGCCCGCAGCAGGCCCTGCGCCTCCTTGCGTCCGGGTCGGGCCGGCAACCGCAGGACGCCGGGGCGGGCGCCGGCCGCACCGGTGACCGTACGCGTGCCACCGCCCACGCCGCCGGTGCCGACGACCGCACCGATCCGGTTCCCGCCCCGCACGGTCAGGTGCACCATCGCCGCCGAGGCGGCCACCACCAGGTCGCGCTTGAGCCACTGCCCGGTGCCGAAGTCCAGGCTGGCCGACAGGTCCACCGCCAGCCAGGTCTCCAACTCCCGGTCGGCGACCGTCCGGCGTACGTGGGGCAGGGTGGTACGCGCGGTGACCGGCCAGTCCATCCGGCGTACGTCGTCGCCGGGTCGGTACTCCCGCGACTCCCCCGCCTCGCTGCCCGGCCCCGGCAGCAGCCCCGCGTAGTCGCCCTGCAGCAGCCCGTCAAGCTTACGGGTGACCAGTAGCTGCAACCGGGAGAGGACCGCCTCGGCCCGACCCGACGTGGCATCGGCGGTGGCCGACCCGACGCCACCCGCCGACCCGACGCCACCCGCCGAACCGGTGCCACCCGCCGAACCGGTGCCGGCCGCCGAACCGGTGCCGGGGGAAAACCGCGACCGGCTGGCCATGCCAGGCGTCACGGCAACCGTCCCGGCCAGGCACCGGCCGGTTGCGCTGCGGTGGGTGGTACCGGTCCGGCGTTCTGCCGGGGGGCGACCGAGGGAAGCGGGATCGTGGACATCACCCGGCCGACGATGTGGTCGGCGGGCACGTCGTCGGCGAGCGCGTCGTAGCTGAGCACCAGCCGGTGCCGCAGGATGTCCGGGGCGATGTCCTGCACGTCCTGGGGCAGCGCGTAGTCCCGGCCGCGCAGCAGGGCCAGGGCACGGGTCGCCCGTACGATGCCGAGCGAGGCGCGCGGGCTGGCGCCGTACTGGATCAACTGGGCCACGTCGGGCATCCCGTGTTCGGCCGGGGCACGGGTGGCGAGCACCAGCCGTACGGTGTAGTCGACCAGCGCGTTGTGCACGAACACCTGGTCGGCCTTGCGTTGCAGGGCGACCAGTTCGGTCGGGCTGAACACCGGCACCGGTTCGGGCGCGCTGACCCCCATCCGGTAGACGATCTCGCGTTCCTCCGCGTCGGTGGGGTAGCCGACCAGGATCTTCATCAGGAAGCGGTCGCGCTGCGCCTCGGGCAGCGGGTAGACCCCCTCCTGCTCGATCGGGTTCTGGGTGGCCATCACCAGGAACGGGTTCGGCACCCGGTGGGTCTGGCCGCCGATGGAGACCTGCTGTTCCGACATCACCTCCAGCAGCGCCGACTGCACCTTGGCCGGAGCCCGGTTGATCTCGTCGGCGAGCAGGAAATTGACGAAGACCGGTCCGAGTTCGACGTCGAACTTCTCGCTCGACTGGCGGTAGATCCGGGTTCCGACGATGTCCGCGGGCACCAGGTCCGGGGTGAACTGGACCCGGGAGAAGGTACCGCCGACAACCTTGGCGAGGGTCTCCACCGCCAGGGTCTTCGCCACGCCGGGGACCCCCTCCAGGAGACAGTGACCCCGGGCGAGCAGGGCGACGAACATCCGCTCGACCATCCGGTCCTGACCCACGATCACCCGCTTGACCTCGAACAACGCGCGTTCGAGCAGGGTCGCGTCCTCCGCCGGGGTGCTGCCCGTGGCGGGGTCGCCGTTGGCGGAATCGGTAGGTGTCGGGGCGTCGGGCGTGGTCGGCTGGGCCACCGGTCCTCCACAGCGGGGTCGCGTGATCAGAATGTCGGCTGACGAACTGCCGCACCAAGCCTCGCACGTCCGGCTGAGAAGTCGGGTGGCGGAAGAACCATTTGTCGCCGTGGCCGGTCCGGCGCGACGTGTCCACCCCTCGACGCCGGCACAAATCAGCGCGCGTGGGTAGACAGGACCGGGCAGGTGACGTGTACGATTCAGCCGTCGCCGGGCGGCTCCCCCCGTGGTCGCCCGGCGCTTTAATGCCCGTGTCGGAACCGGGCGACCTCTCGCCCGCCCTCCCGTCGACTTCGGCGTCCCGCGCCAACACACCGTCTGCGACGACTCCGACACGGCACGCGTCGACCGCGACACAGTCGACCTCCGTACACTCGCCGGGTGACCGACTCCGACCCGCCACCGACGACCCCGGTCTGCTCGGCGCGCGGCTGCCGGGAGGCCGCCGTCTGGGCCCTGCGCTGGAACAACCCCCGGCTGCACACCGCCGACCGGCGCAAGACCTGGCTCGCCTGCGCCGCGCACCGGCAGAGTCTCGGCGATTTCCTGGACGCACGCGGTTTCCTCCGTGACGTGGCACCGATGGACCCATCGCCTACGCTCGAACCGTGAGCGAGCGAAGCGATCTCCGCCATCGTGGTGTCCCGGTTCGCGGCGGCCACCCGCTCGGGGTGACCCGATGAGCCACCCGGACGCCCCCGGCCCGGCACCGGCCGCGGAGAACGCGGCCCACGCCGACGCCCCCGGCCCGGCCCGGCCCATCGATCCCGGCCCGACCAGCCCGCTGGAGCCGTGGCCGGAGACCGTACGGTGGCAGCCGGTCTCCCGCGACCTGGTCTGGGTCGAGGTGCTGCGGCTCGCTGCCGGTCTGGCGGTGCTGCTGCTCGGCCTCGGGATCGGCTGGGCCCTGTCCGGCCACTGGCTCTTCGGTCTCGGGGTCGGCCTGGTGGTGCTGCTCGGTGGTTGGCGGGTGGTGGCGATCGTCCGGGCCGTACGCGCCTGGGGTTACGCCGAGCGCGACCACGACCTGCTGGTCCGGCACGGTCTGCTGGTCCGTCGGCTGTCGATCGTGCCGTACGCGCGGATGCAGTTCGTCGACGTCAGCGCCGGTCCGCTCGAGCGCGCGTTCGACCTGGCCACGGTGCAGTTGCACACGGCGGCGGCGGCGAGCGACGCGCGGGTGCCGGGATTGCGCCCGGCCGAGGCTTCCCGGCTGCGGGACCGGCTCACCGCACTCGGCGAAGACCGCGCGGAGGGCCTGTGACCGAGCCCCCGGTGCCCGACCGACCGGCCACCGAACCGCCCCCATCCGGCCCGCTCCCGCCCGAACCGCCCCCACCCGGGGCGCCGAGCGAGGAGCCACGGCGGCGGCTGCACCCCCTGAGCCCGCTGCTGCACGGGGCCAACTCGCTCGTGGTGATCATCGCCGCGCTCTCCTGGCAGACCCTGGGCCGGGTGGGCCTCGGCTGGTACGCCGGCATGGTGGTCGTACTGCTGCTCGGCGTGGTCGTGCTGTCGCTGGTGAGCTGGTACAACACCGGCTACCACGTGGTTGGTCGGGAGTTGCGGATCTACGAGGGGCTGCTCTGGCGGCGGACCCGGGCGATCCCGCTGGAGCGGCTCCAGTCGGTGGAGGTGGTCCGTCCACTGCTGGCCCAGCTCAGCGGGTTGGCCGAGCTTCGACTCGAGGTGGTCGGCGGGGGCAAGACCGAGGCCCCGCTGGCGTACGTCGCGGTCGCCGACGCCGTCGCGCTGCGCGAACGCCTGCTCAGCCTCGCCGCGCGTACCCCGGCACCGGTTCGGTCCGGCGCCCACCCGTCCGGCCTGCCCGGCGCCGAGGTGGTCGGGGCACCGCTCCCGGCCGAACCGGCCCGCCGGCACCTGCACTCGGTGACCAACCGGGACCTGCTGGTCAGCCAGCTACTCACCCCGCAGGCGATGCTGCTGCCGTTCGGCATGGCGTTCGTGGTGATCCAGTTCCTCAACGAGGGATCCTGGTCCTTCATCGCGGTCGCCAGCACCCTGACCGCGATGGCCGGTGTGCTGCTGCAACCGCTGCGCCGGGTGCTCGCCGACTGGAACTTCCAACTCGCCCGCGACGACGCCGCCCTGCGCGTACGGCACGGACTGCTCGAGACTCGGGCGCAGACGGTGCCGTTCGAGCGGGTGCAGGCGGTCGGGGCGACCTGGCCGCTGCTCTGGCGGGCGAAGGGCTGGCTGCGGCTCCGGCTTGAGGTGGCCGGGCTGTCGTTCGACGCGGACGCGAACAACCGGGCCGACCAACTGCTCCCGGTCGGCGACCCGCGTACCGCCGAACTGGTCATGGCCGAGGTGCTGCCCGGAGTGGACCTGACCGCGCCGCTCGCCCCGCCACCGCCGCGCGCCCGGTGGGTGCACCCGGTGACCCGGGCCGCGCTCGGCGCCGGGCTCGGTGAGCGGGTCTTCGCCGTCCGACAGGGGCTGCTCACCCGGCAGCTCATGGTGGTGCCGTACGCGCGGATCCAGAGTGTCCGGGTGGTGCAGGGGCCGGTGCAGCGCCTGCTGCGACTGGCCACGGTGCACGCGGACACCGCCGGTGGGCCGGGCGCCTCGGCTCAGGACCGGGACCTGGCCGAGGCATGGGCGTTGGCGGCCGAACTGACCGCCCGCGCCCGCGCCGCCCGGACCGCCGGCTGAGAGCCCGACCGCCCGCCGAGCCGGACGGCTCGCGCAGGGTCGGGTCGGACGACTCGACCCACCCCGGCCGGGTCATGCCGATCATCCCGCGCCGGGGCAGGCCCTAAGCTGCACCCATGGAACAACCGCCGGAATCCGGCTTCGCACCCGGTCTGACCGCCCGGGTGGAACTCACCGTCAGCGACACCGACACCGCCCTCGCGGTGGGCTCGGGGGACGTGCCGGTGCTGGGCACGCCGAGGGTGCTGGCGCTCGCCGAGGCGGCCACGGTGGCGGCCACCGCCACCCGACTGCTGCCCGGCATGACCACGGTCGGCCTGCGGGTGGAACTCGACCACACCGTGCCGACCCCGGTCGGCCGGACGGTGGTGGCGCAGGCCCGGTTGACCGAGGTGACCGGCCGGCGGTTGCACTTCGACGTGAGCGTCACCGACGGCTCGGCCACGGTGGCGCAGGGACGGGTGGAGCGGGCGCTGGTCGACCGGTCCCGGTTCGTGGAGAGGGCGTCGCGGACACCATGAGCACCGGATTCACCGAGATCGGCGAGCGGGTCTACCTGCTGCGTCATCCCGTACTCGAGGTCAACGTGACCCTGGTCGTCGGGGACGAGGCGGCGTTGCTGGTCGACACGCTCTCGACCGGGCCCCAGGCCACCGAACTGGTCGCCGCCGCCCGCGCGGTGACACCGCTCCCGTGGACGCTGGTCAACACCCATCACCACTTCGACCACTGTTTCGGCAACGCCACGCTGGTCGCCGCCTCGGCCGGGCCGATCTACGCCCACCGGGAGACCGTCGCCCGGCTGCGGGATCACCCGGAGCAGGTTCGCCAGCAGGCGTACGACGAGATGCGCACCCGGGAACCGGCGCTCGCGCAGGAGTTGGCCCGGACCGAGATCCTCGCGCCCACCCACACCGTGCACCTGGAGTCCACGCTGGACCTCGGCGGACGGTTGGTGGTCCTGCGCCACCTCGGGCGTGGGCATACCGACGGCGACCTGGTGGTGCAGGTGCCCGACGCGGACCTGCTGGTCGCCGGTGACCTGGTCGAGTCCGCCGGCCCGCCGTCGTTCGACGACAGCTACCCGCTGGAGTGGCCGGAGACGGTGGCGGAACTGCTCCGGCTGACCACACCGCGAAGCGTGGTCGTGCCGGGTCACGGCCCCGTCTTCGACACCGACCAGGTACGCGCCCAGCACGAGCAGCTCTCCGCCCTGGCCTGGCTGATCCGCGACGGGCACGCCGACGACGCACCGGCCGAGCGGGTCGCCGCCCGGGCCCCGTTCGGCCCCGAGGTCACCCTGCCGGCGGTCCGGCTCGGCTATGCGGAGCTCTCCGGCGACAACTGATCCCCGCCACCGGTGCCCGGGGACGGGTCCGGGAAGCGGGCGGCGACCTGGGCCCGGGTCGGCATGGCGACCGCGCCGCCCGGGGCCTCGCAGACCAGTCCGGCGACCCGCAGCGCGTACCCGACCCGCTCCGGCCAGCCGTCGGGTGCCGGCGGACCGGCCAGGAGCAGGTCGGCGACGAGCGCCGCCATCACCGAGTCGCCCGCACCGGTCGCGTCCACCGCCGCCACCGCCGGGGCGGGCACCGACACCGGCGTCGACCCCGCCGCGACCAGTGCTCCGGCCGGACCGCGGGTGATCACCACGGCACCCGCGCCGAGCGCGCGCAGCCGGCCGGCGACCCGGTCGAGTGACTCGCCGGGGTAGAGCAGGTCCGCGTCGGCGGCGCTCAGCTTGACCAGGTCGGCGGTGGCGGCGAACTCGTCGACCAGGTCCCGCAGCCCGCCCATGGCCGCCGCGTCGGGCAACAGCCGGGGACGTACGTTCGGGTCGAAGACCCGCCGGCCGGCGGTGAGCCTCCAGGCCCGGCGGGCGGCGGCGAGCACCGGTGCCTGGAGCAGGGCGATCGAGCCGCAGTAGAGCACGGCGGCCCCACCGACCAGGGCGGGGTCGAGGGCGTCGGGATCCAGCAGGCCGTACGAGGGCGGCTCGCCGTAGAAGCGGAAGTCGGGTTCGGCCCCGGCGAAGGTCGTCACCGCGAGCGCGGTCGACGCCGGTACGGTCAGCACCCCCCGCTGTCCCACGCCGTTGTCGGCGAGGAAGTCCCGGATCCGCCCGGCGAGTACGTCGTCCCCGACCGACCCGACGAACTCCACCGACGCCCCGAGCCGGGCGATCCCGACCGCGACGTTCAAGGGTGCGCCGCCGATCACCGGCCGGTAGACCGCCTCCCCGTCACAGCGCCCGTCGAGCAGGTCGACGAGTGCCTCGCCGATCACCACCGCGTACCCCATGCCCAGCCTCCGTCCCGCCACCCTGCCTCCGTCCCGCCGCCCGACCACCGGTACGGCGCCCGTCCGGGCCACCCCGGTAGCCCGAACAGTGTGCCGGGCGGCCCGCCCAGCATGCCGGGTCGGTCCGGTCGCGGGTAACCGGACGGCCAGCCGACCCGCCGTACCGGTGGCCATCGACGATCAGCTATTGCGTGGATCCGCCATCCGTGGTGCACTGGCGCGTACCGGGACAGCGCGGGGGCTAACGCGCCGTGCCGGATGCCGCAGGGGCCACGCGAGCAGCAGACCCGTCCGTGATCGGACCGGACACCGGGTCGCCGCCTGCCCTCCCACCCCGGTTTCCTTCAGGGATGCCCTTCCCCGGGGACGCCGACCGGGCGCCGACGACACCGTACCGGTCTGTCGACCAGGTTCCCGCGGCTCGCGGGCACCCACTGGTAGGCCGCAGCACCGGCGTACCCACCCGCCTGCGGCACTGGCCCTCAGTAAGGAGACATCGGTGAAACCCTTCCGCAGAGTCACGGTGCTCGCCACCGTGGCCATGCTCGCCGCCGGCATCATGACGGTGGTGACCCCCAACGCCGCACTCGCGCACGGTGCCGCCATGGCACCCGGCAGCCGTACGTTCCTGTGCTGGAAGGACGGGCTCAGCCCGCGCGGCGACATCCAGCCCAACAACCCGGCCTGCGCGGCGGCGGTCAACCAGAGCGGCGCGAACTCGCTCTACAACTGGTTCAGTGTGCTTCGTTCGGACGCCGCCGGCCGGACCACCGGTTTTGTCTCGGACGGGCAGCTCTGCAGCGGCGGCAACGCCAGCTTCAGCGGCTACAACCTGGCCCGCAACGACTGGCCGCTGACCCACCTGACCTCCGGTGGCAACTTCAACTTCAAGTACAGCAACTGGGCCCACCACCCGGGCACCTTCTACTTCTACGTGACGAAGGACAGTTGGAGCCCGACCCGGGCGCTGGCCTGGAGCGACCTGGAGACACCGTTCCTGACCGTGACCAACCCGCCGCAGAGCGGCGGGG
Organism: Micromonospora sp. NPDC050397; assembly: GCF_044901685.1. Lineage (NCBI taxonomy): Bacteria > Bacillati > Actinomycetota > Actinomycetes > Micromonosporales > Micromonosporaceae > Micromonospora > Micromonospora sp. NPDC050397. The sequence goes on along the minus strand of NZ_JBJDPS010000004.1, from coordinate 628,728 downwards.
TCGGCACGAACGAGGGCCACTACTACTTCAGCGGGCAGTTGCCGTCCGGCAAGAGCGGCCGGCACATCATCTACTCCCGCTGGGTCCGCTCGGACAGCCAGGAGAACTTCTTCGGCTGCTCGGACGTGGTCTTCGACGGCGGCAACGGCGAGGTCACCGGGGTCGGGCCGGGCGGTTCCAACCCGCCGAACCCGACCACCCCGCCACCGAACCCGACCACGGCGCCACCGAACCCGACCACCCCGCCGCCGGGCAACGCGGGCTGCTCCGCCACCTACCGGACCACCGGTAGCTGGTCCGGCGGTTTCCAGGGCGAGGTCACGGTACGCAACACCGGCAGCTCGGCGTTGAGTGGCTGGACCACCCGCTGGACCTGGGCGAACGGGCAGACGATCGGCAGCCTGTGGAACGGCAGTTACACCCAGAGCGGATCAGCGGTGACCGTACGTAATGTCGGTCACAACGGCAACCTCGCCGCCAACGCCACCGCCACCTTCGGTTTCACCGGCAGTGCCGGTGCCACCAACACCGCACCGACGGTGACCTGCACCAGCCCGTAACCCCTCGGGACGAAGCGGACCGGGCCCGACGCGTCACGCGTCGGGCCCGGCTCGGGTGCTGCTGCGGTACTGCTGTGGTACTGCTCGGGTGCCGCTCGGATCGGCGCCCGGCCGATCGCGGCCCGGTCTCAGGCCACCATCGAGCCGACCACCGGCTTGGTGAGCAGGGCCGACTGGTTGCGCTGGATACCCGGGTCGAGCGTGCGCTCGACGAAGATCGCGTGCCAGATGCAGAAGATCAGTACGGTCCAGACCTTGCGCGAGTGGTCCGCCTCCTCGCGCTTGTGCTCGTCCAGCAGCCGCATCGCGTACGAGAGGTCGAGCAGGTCACCGGCGCCGGAGGTGGCGAAGATGTGCCGGATCCACTCGTACATCTCGCCCCGCAGCCAGACCCGGGTCGGGGTCGGGAAGCCGAGCTTGCGCCGGTTGACGATGGGCGGCGGGACCACGTTGCGCAGCGCCTGACGCATGGCGAACTTGGTGGCGTCGGAGCGGGGCGGCAGCTTCAGGTCCACCGGGATACCGGCGGCGACGTCGAAGACCTCCCGGTCCAGGAACGGCACCCGCACCTCGAGTGAGTGCGCCATCGAGATCCGGTCGGCCTTGACCAGGATGTCGCCGCGCAGCCAGGTGTAGAGGTCGATGTACTGCATCTTGGTGACGTCGTCGAGTTCGGTGGCCTCGGCGTAGATCGGGGCGGTCACGTCGGTGTAGCGCACGCTCGGGTCGTAGCGGCGCATCAGGTGCCGCTTCTCCTCCTCGGTGAACATCCGCGCGTTGCCGTAGTAGCGCTCCTCGATCGGGGTGGTGCCCCGCTCCAGGAAGCTCTTGCCCTTGACCCCCTGCGGGATGGCCTTCGAGACCGCCCGCAGCCCACGCTGCATGCCGCCGGGCAGGCCGTTCACCGCGCCGAGCGAGAGCGGCTCCCGGTAGATCGTGTAGCCGCCGAAGAACTCGTCCGCGCCCTCGCCGGAGAGGACCACGGTGACGTGCTCGGCGGCCTTCTTGGCCACGAAGTAGAGCGGCACCAGGGCCGGGTCGGCGACCGGGTCGTCCAGGTGCCAGACGATCTTCGGCAGGGCATCCATCATGTCCTGCGGCCCGATCTTGGTGGCGATGGTGGTCACCCCGAGGTGCCGGGCCGACTCCTGGGCCACGTCGATCTCCGAGTAGCCCGGCACGTCGAAGCCGACGGTGAAGGTCAGGATGTTCGGGTTGAACTCCCGGGCCAGGGCGACCACCGCGGTCGAGTCGATGCCGCTGGACAGGAACGAGCCGACCGGCACGTCGGCCCGCATGTGCATCCGTACGCTCTCGCGCAGCGTGTCCCGGATCTGGTCGTAGAGCCGCTGCTGGTCGTCGACCGGGGCGGGCCGGAACACCGGCCGGTACCACCGACGGACGTCGATCCGGCCACCGGGCGTCCAGGTCAGGTACTCCCCCGAGCCGATCCGGCGGATGCCGTGGTGCAGGGTGCCCGGCTCCGGCACGTACTGCAAGGTGAGGTAGTGCGACAGGCTGGCCCCGTCCACCCCGGCGTCACCGGCGTGCGCGGCCGGCGCGAACGGCAGCAGCGCCTTCTTCTCCGAGGCCAGGTAGACCCCGTCGTTGGTCTCCAGGTAGTGCAGCGGCTTGATGCCGAAGTAGTCCCGGGCGCCGAACGCCCGCCGCTCCTGCCGGTCCCAGATCACGAACGCGAACATGCCGCGCAGCCGGTTGAGCACCTGCTCGCCCCAGTAGTGGAACCCGGCGACGATGACCTCGCCGTCACCCTGGGTAGCGAAGGTGGCACCGAAATCGCGGGCCAGCTCCTCGCGCAACTCCAGGTAGTTGTAGATCTCGCCGTTGAAGGTGAGCAGGTAGCGGCCGTTGGCGTACGGCAACGGCTCGTGGCTCAGCGCCACGTCGATGATCGACAACCGCTTGTGCGCGAAGATCGCGTCCGCCTGGGTACCGGACGGGTCGGCGATGAGTTCGACACCCGTCTCGTCCGGTCCCCGGTGATGCAGGCATTCCAACGCGCCGGCAAGGGCGTCTCGGTGCGCGCTGGCGTCGCCGCGCGCGCTGAAAAAGGCCAGGAGTCCGCACATGGCGGTCATCTTTCCACGCGCACCGGACACCCGTGCCGGCACCGCTGGGAGTTCCGATCCTCGGACGGCGCGGTAACGTCTGAAGGCAGGCTGGCCCGGGAGGAGCGCGAGATGAGCGACAAGCAGAGCGAGATCACGCCGGAGACGACCCGCGTCGAGTCGCACGACCCGGACTACCCGGAGAAGTTCCTCGCCTTCATGCGCCAGGGCTGGCGGGACCGGGCCCTGACGGTGGCCCCCCGACCCGAGGCGCCGCACTACGCCAAGCGGCGGGCCGCCCTCTCCGCCGCGTTCGCCGGGGAGACCCTGGTGATCCCGACCGGCACCGAGAAGACCCGGGTCAACGACAACATCTACCCGTTCCGGCCGGGCAGCGACTTCGCGTACCTCACCGGTGACCACGACCCGTACAGCGTGCTGGTGCTGCGCCCGAACGGATCCGGACACGACGCCACCCTCTACACCGAGCCGCGCAACTCCAAGGAGACCGACGAGTTCTTCCGCAGCCGCAACGGCGAGCTGTGGGTGGGCCGCCGGCACACGCTGGCCGAGAAGTCGACCGAGCTGGGCGTGGAGACGGCGCCACTGACCGAACTCGCCGCCGCGCTGGCCGACTGCGCGCCCCGGCGGACCAGGGTGCTGCGCGGTCTGGACTCCTCGGTCGACGCCGCCGTGCGCGCGTACGACGTGGCGGAGAGCCGGGACGGCGGACCGGCCCGGCTCGGCCGGGACCGGGAGCTGGCCGCGGTGATCAGCGAGCTGAAGCTGGTCAAGGACGAGTGGGAGATCGCCCAGCTCCAGGAGGCGATCGACGCGACCGTACACGGCTTCGAGGACGTCGCCCGGGTGCTGCCGGCCGACCGGCCGGTCGCCGAGCGGCTGATCGAGGGGGTGTTCGCGCTGCGGGCCCGGCACGACGGCAACGAGGTCGGTTACGCCTCGATCGTCGGGTCCGGCGAGCACGCCACCACCCTGCACTGGGTCCGCAACACCGGCTTCACCCGTCCGGGCGACCTGCTGCTGATGGACATGGGGGTCGAGGGACGCAACCTCTACACCGCCGACGTCACCCGGGTGTTGCCGGTCGCGGGCACCTTCAGCCCGCTGCAACGCCAGGTCTACGACATCGTGTACGCCTCCCAGCAGGCCGGGATCGAGTTCATCCGACCCGGGGTGCGCTTCAAGGACGTGCACCGTACGTGCATGCGCGTGCTCGCCGAGGGGCTGGCCGACCTGGGCCTGCTGCCGGTCAGCGTGGACGAGGCGATGGACGAGACCTCGACGGTCTACCGGCGGTGGACGCTGCACGGCTTCGGGCACATGCTCGGCATCGACGTGCACGACTGCTCGCACGCCCGCAAGGAGAACTACCGGGACGGCACCCTGAGCGAGGGCAACGTGCTCACCGTCGAGCCGGGCCTCTACTTCCAGGCCGAGGACGAGTTGGTCCCGGAGGAGCTGCGCGGTATCGGGATCCGGATCGAGGACGACGTACTCGTCACGCCGGCCGGCGCGGTCAACCTCTCGGCGGGCCTGCCGAGGCAGGCCGACGAGGTGGAGACCTGGCTGGCGGCGCAGCGTGAGGCGGGCCCCCGGCTCCCCGGCTGACGGGTACCCGGCAGTCGGCGATCACGGACGGGGCGAATCGCAACGGTACGATGACGCTGCGTTGATACCCGACCCCCACGGGAGGCGCCGTGCCCGGCAGGAACCTCGGCGAGCCGCCGCGCGCGCCCACCATGGACGTGCTGCGGCTGTTCTTCGCGGCGATCGGGATCGCCTCCCTGGTCTGCGGCTACCTCGGCCTGGACGAGTGGTTGAAGGGCGAGGCGAACCCGCTCGACCTGCTCTACTACGACCTGCAACTGTTCGTGCTCGGCTCGCCACCACTCGACGACGGGGGCAGGTTCCCGCTGCTGTTGCAGATCGCCCGGTTCAGCGCCCCGGCCGTCACCCTCTACGCCTTCATCGAGGCCGGCCGGCTGGTCTTCGCCACCGAGCTGCGTCGGCTGCGGGTCCGGCAGGCCCGCAACCACGTGATCGTCTGCGGTGACGGCATGGTCGCCAACACGCTCGCCCGACGGCTGCGCGCCGACGGCGAACGGGTCGTCACCGTCCCCTCCGGTGCGGTGGCGACCACGCCGGACATCCGCCGCGTCGCCCGCCCCGCCCGGGACCCGGACGTGCTCGGGGCCGCCGGGGTCGGGCGGGCCCGCGCGCTCTACGCCTGCACCGACGACAGCGCCGCGAACACCGCGATCGCACTCGCCGCCGCCCGCCACGGCCGGCACGGCAGGCGCAGTCCGCTCTCGGTGTACGCCGAGGTCGCCGACCCCGAACTCTGCCTCGCGCTCCAGGCCCGACACCTCGGCCTGGCCGGGCAGCCCGGGGCGCGGGTGGAGTTCTTCCACATCGACGACCTGGCCGCCCGCAAGCTGTTCACCGAGGAGCCGCCGGTCCCGGTCGGCGGCGAACCGCCCCGGGTGGTGGTGCTCGGCGCCACCACGTTCGGCCGGTCCGTACTGGTGGAACTGGCCCGACGGTGGCGGGTCCGGGACCCCGACGACCAGCGGCGTATCCCGCTCGCCCTGGTCGACGAGGCGGCCTCCACCGCCCGGGACCAACTCACCCAGCGTTTTCCGTTCCTGTCCCGGGTCTGCGAGATCACCACCTACGACGGCGACCTCACCGACCTGCTCGCCGCCGGGTTCCCGCTGCCGCCGGACCGGGTCTTCATCTGCTACGACGACGAGCAGCGGGCGCTGCGTACGGCACTCACCGTCGAACAGCTCTGGCACGGGGCGCCCGGCTCGGTGCTGGTCCGGCTGGATCGACTGGCGAGCCTCCGGGACGCCTTCGGCGGCCACGGCGAACGGGTGCTGGACGACCTCTCCGGCACCCTGCGCCTCTACGGCGTGGTCCGGGCAGCCTGCGATCCGGAACTGATCGGCGACGACCTGGCCCGGGTGATCCACGAGGGGTACGTCGCGGCCCGGCAGCGGCGCCGCGAGGCTCCGTGGAACACCCCGGCCCTGGTGCCGTGGGAGGATCTGCCCGAAACGCTGCGGTTGGCCAACCGGGCCCAGGCCGAGGACTTCGGCGTCAAGCTGCGCGAGATCGGCTGTGTGCTCGCTCCCCGGCTCGGGCCGGGCGAGGAGTACACACTGGCCGAGGCGGAGATCGAACGACTCGCCCTGTTGGAGCACGAACGCTGGATCAGGGAGCGGACCGCCGACGGCTGGCGGTACGGTGACCTCCGCGACGACAGCCGACGGTTGCACCCGGCGATGACGCCGTGGGAAACCCTTGGGGCGGAGATGCGCGCACGCAACCACGACGCGATCCGGGAGATGCCGGTCATCCTGGCCGACGCCGGGTTCCGGATCGTGCGGGTACGGCAAGCGTGACGGCGAACGGACGACGGGTCATGCCACGAATCGGGGTCACCGGTCACGTGGTACTGGCCCGGGGCACCGCCGAACTCGTCGCCGCCAGCCTGGAAGAGCACCTGCGTCCGTACGCGGGTCCGGGGCTGCGCGGCATCACCTGCCTGGCCAACGGTGCCGACCAGCTCTTCGCCCGGCAGGTGCTGGCGCTCAACGGCACGTACGAGGCGGTCATCCCGGCCGCCGACTACCGGCAGCAGGCGGTGGAGCGGGAGAACCGGGCCGACTTCGACGAACTGCTCGGGCTCGCGGCCAAGGTGGACTACATGCCGTACGCCCGCTCCGGGCGGCAGGCGTACATGGCGGCGAGCGAGGAGTTGCTCGACCGCAGCGAGATGCTCGTCGCGGTCTGGGACGGACGTCCGTCGGTCGACGTCGGCGACACCGCCGACGTGGTACGCGCGGCGCACGAACGCGGCCTGCCGGTGACGGTCCTCTGGCCGGACGGCGCGCGACGCGGCTGACCGTCGTCCCCGGCGGTGGTGGGTCACCCGGCACGGGGATCGTAATAACGGTTCGTTCCGGTCAGCGGGCCGGTATCCGCACGGTGATCTCCGAGCCGAGCCGGGCGCCGTCGGTCAGCTCCAGGTCGTCGCCGCTCCAGAACCGGCCCGGGTCGTACCAGTTGGGCCGGCGCCCGGCCGGCAGCAACCCCATCTCCTCGTACGTCACGGCCACCACCTCGGCGCAGTAGGCGGTTTCGAGCACACTGTCCCGTTGGGGCGCGCCGGCCGCCCCGGGCGCCTGCGGCACCGACTCGGCGTGATCCGGACGCTCCGGGCGGAACACCCCGTCGAGTCGCACCGCCGGCACCCGGCCGCGCAGCCAGCGCCACGCCATCCGGGCGGTGGAGGGGAACGGGGTCCCGTCGAGCCGGGCGATCGTACGCAGCACCGCGTCCTCGTGCCGGCGTCCGGCCGGTGGTTCGAGCTGGCGGAGCCAGGCGCGTTGGCCGTACCGGTTCGCCCAGACGCAGACCGCGTCGCGCAGGTTGTGCAGTTGCACCCCGCGCTGGTGGGTTCCGGACCACATGTCCGGAAGCGACCTGCCTAGTTCGGCGTGCCACATCAGCGGCGGCAGGTCCTCCAGGACCACGGCCATGCCGACGTGGTTGACCGGACTGTTCGTGGTGAACTGGATCGCCCGGTCCGGCACGCTACGTCCCCGGAAGATCCACAGGTCCCCGGTACGGGTCACGTCGACCGCTTCATCGAGGCTGATGCTCGTATCGACCACTCGACTACCCTAGGCGGATGCGCTGGTGGAAGATAGTTGGCCTGGCGGGCGTGGTCGGTGTGGCGGCCACCGGGGTGGTGATCGCGCGTGCCGAGCGGCGTCGGCGGGCGTACACGCCGGATCAGATCCGGACCCGGCTGCGGGACCGGCACGCCGAGGCGACGGCCCTCGCCCCACCTACCGATGACCCATCCTGAGCGATATGTCCGGTATGTCCCGCCACTCCGTCGCCCCGACGCCCGAACCTGCTTGATCAACTCGCCGATCCGGATGCCTCCCGGAATGCCGGGGGCCCCGGATCGGTTATACCCCCGTACGCCGGAGCACCCGGAGGTACGCCTCCGTGACCGGCCCCCGGGGCCCCGCCCCCGGAATGTTTGACGGGCCGGACCGGTTACATCCCCCGAACGCCGGAGCACCTACGGGGTAGCTCCGTGCCGGCCACCGGGTGACGCCTCCCCGGAATGATTTCCGAGCCGGACCCGTTACACCCCGGACGCGCCGACCACCCCCATGGTCCCGCGCGCTTCGCTCCACCCCCGCGCTCCTCCCCCAGGTGCGGGAACCCCCAATTGGAAGGCAACCATCATGACTACCTTCAGTCAGTGGCTACCGGCCATCGCAAAGACTTCCGCAGTTCGTAAGGGCGCCATGACCGCCGCGGGTCTCGCCTTCGTCGGCGGCGCCATCGCCGGCCCGCTGGGTGCCACCGCGCACGCGGCTCCGGCTCCCACCAAGGCTCCGGCCATGGTCACCGTCGCCCACGTCACCTCCGACAAGGGACACGACTCGGACAAGGGTCACGACCGCGACAAGGGTCACGACCGCGACAAGGGCAAGTCGGCCAAGGAGCTGAAGGTCGACTACCAGGCACAGCCGAACTTCTTCTGGTGTGGCCCGGCCTCGACCCGGATCGCGCTGAGCGCGGACGGTCACAACCTGAGCCAGGACGAGGTCGCGAAGAAGCTGGGTACCACGGTCGAGGGCACCGCTTCGGCCGAGGACACCACCCGGGTGCTGAACGACGTGGTCGGCGGCAACGTCTACAAGACCACCGCCATCCCGGACGGCAAGGCCAAGCCGGAGCAAATGGACAAGCTCCAGGCTGACGTCAAGCGCGCGGTCGACGACAACCGTGCCGTGGTCGCCAACATCATCGGCACCGGTACCGACACCGACGGAGTCTCGCACTCCTACGAGGGCGGTCACTACCTGGCCGTGGTCGGTTACCAGGACGACGGTCGCCAGGTAAAGATCTCCGACCCGGCGAACCCGAACAACTCGTCGTACTGGATGACCACGATCGACATGGCCAACTGGATCGCCACCCGCGGTTACTCGGCCTGATCCGGGTCACCGGATGACAACAACCGAACAGCACAGCGGTAGACACGAGGGGCCAGCTCATCCGAGCTGGCCCCTCGTCGTCTCTGCGGGTCCCTCACATCTCCCCCGGGTCCCTCGTCGTGCGCCCGGGTCCCTCGTCGTGCACCCGGGGCGGAATCGTCGGGTTGCTACTCGCCCCCGCCGCCTCCGCCGCCCGCGCCGCCATCCGCGTCGGAGCCGTCCGACGACGGGGTCGTCTCGTGGGTGATCCCCTCGCCGTCCGCCCCGGGCTCGCGTACGGCGTTCGGGGCGCAGAGCACGGTGACCCGGTAGGAGAGGCCGACGTTGGACCAGATGTCGCCGTGCACCCAGAGGCAGAGACCGACGCCGGTGCCACCCTCGGGGTGCTCGTAGAACTCGATCACCGGGTCGGCGATCGCCCCGACCAGGCCCTGGGTGCCCTGGGCGGTGCCGGGTATCTGGAGCAGGGAGACGCTGAGCTGCACCTCGACGTCTTCGAGGGCGTCCAGGTCGTACCAGTGGGTGTCCGGGAGGAAGAGCCGGGAGTCGACACCGCGGCGCTTGTACTCCGGGCCCATCAGGCCGGTGTCGGGGTCGGGCTCGCCACCGATCCAGGCGATGCCGGCGTAGTCGCTGCGCAGTCGCCGGTCGTCGGTGAAGAACCCGGTCGCGACGGTGTCGATCCGGGGCTGGGCAGCGAGGTGGACGGTTGCGTCGGTCACTCGCGGCACCCTAGCACCGACGACCGTGCCGGGGCCGACCGTACGGGCCGTCCCGCGCCGGTGACCGGGGTGGGTGTCGACCGGACCCGGCGTACGTCGGTCGTCCACCGGCTTGCGCCAATAGCAAGACGGACGTACGGTTTGAATAGCCGAAGGAGCCGATTGGTAAGTGTTACCTAACCCGCGCGCGGCGGTAACACGTACGAAAGACTGCTCAGGACTATTCACGGTCGCCCTTCGGCCGGAAGGCATCGGCCGGAACGAACACAGCGTGAAGGAGTACGACGTGGCGAGCCTCGACACCTTCGGTGCGAAGAGCCAGCTACGCGTCGGAGACGCGAGCTACGAGATTTTCAGGATCAACAAGGTGACCGGGCAGGAGCGCCTGCCGTACAGCCTGAAGATCCTGCTGGAGAACCTGCTCCGCACCGAGGACGGCGCGAACATCACCGACGAGCACATCCGCCAGCTCGGCGGGTGGGACCCGGACGCGGACCCGAGCGTCGAGATCCAGTTCACCCCCTCCCGGGTGCTGATGCAGGACTTCACCGGTGTGCCCTGCGTCGTCGACCTCGCCACCATGCGTGAGGCCGTGCGCGACCTCGGCGGCGACCCGACCCGGGTCAACCCGCTCGCCCCGGCGGAACTGGTCATCGACCACTCGGTCATCGCCGACCTGTTCGGCCGCGAGGACGCCTTCGCCCGCAACGTCGAGCTGGAGTACGAGCGCAACCGCGAGCGCTACCAGTTCCTGCGCTGGGGCCAGACCGCGTTCAACGAGTTCAAGGTCGTACCGCCGGGCACCGGCATCGTGCACCAGGTCAACATCGAGTACCTGGCCCGTACGATCATGGAGCGCAACGGCCAGGCGTACCCGGACACCGTGGTCGGCACCGACTCGCACACCACGATGGTCAACGGTCTGGGCGTACTCGGCTGGGGCGTCGGCGGCATCGAGGCCGAGGCCGCCATGCTCGGCCAGCCGGTCAGCATGCTCATCCCCCGGGTCGTCGGCTTCAAGCTCTCCGGCGAGGCCCCCACCGGCACCACCGCCACCGACCTGGTGCTCGTCATCACCGAGATGCTGCGCAAGCACGGGGTGGTCGGCAAGTTCGTCGAGTTCTACGGTCCCGGCGTGAGCGCGGTGCCGCTGGCCAACCGGGCCACCATCGGCAACATGTCCCCGGAGTACGGCTCCACCGTCGCCATCTTCCCGATCGACGCGGAGACGATTCGCTACCTCCAGCTCACCGGCCGCAGCGAGCAGCAGGTCGCGCTGGTCGAGGCGTACGCCAAGGAGCAGGGCCTCTGGCACGACCCGGACGCCGAGCCGAACTACTCCGAGCGGCTCGAACTCGACCTGTCCACGATCGAGCCGTCGCTGGCCGGACCGAAGCGACCGCAGGACCGGGTGCCGCTGGGCAACGCCAAGACGCTGTTCCGCTCCGCGCTGATCAACTACGTCGGCGAGGACAACCCGGTCGCGCACGGCCCGGCCGACGAGGCGAGCGAGGAGTCCTTCCCGGCCAGCGACCCGCCGGCCAACGGGATCACCGACCCCGACGACGCCCCCGGCGACCTGGTCTCCGCCGCGACCGGGGCGAAGGGCCGCGCCAGCGCCCCGATCCGGGTCACCGGCGACGACGGCACCGAGTTCGAACTCGACCACGGCGCCGTGGTGATCGCCGCGATCACCTCCTGCACCAACACCTCGAACCCGCAGGTGATGATCGGCGCGGCCCTGCTCGCCCGCAACGCGGTCGACCGCGGTCTGAACCGCAAGCCGTGGGTGAAGACCACCCTGGCGCCGGGCTCGAAGGTGGTCATGGACTACTACGAGCGCGCCGGCCTCACCCCGTACCTGGAGAAGCTCGGCTTCCACCTGGTCGGCTACGGCTGCACCACCTGCATCGGCAACTCCGGCCCGCTGCCCGAGGCGGTCTCCGCCGCGGTCAACGAGCGCGACCTGTCGGTCGTCTCGGTCCTTTCCGGCAACCGGAACTTCGAGGGCCGGATCAACCCGGACATCAAGATGAACTACCTCGCCTCGCCGCCGCTGGTGGTGGCGTACGCGCTCGCCGGGACGATGGACATCGACCTGGCCAACGAGCCGATCGGCACGGGCTCCGACGGCCAGCCGGTCTACCTGCGCGACATCTGGCCCAGCTCGACGGAGATCGAGGAGGTCATCGCCAGCGCGGTGCGCAGCGAGATGTTCACCGCCGACTACGCCGACGTCTTCGCCGGTGACGAGCGCTGGCAGGGCCTGCCGACCCCGACCGGCGACACCTTCGCCTGGGCCGGTGACTCGACCTACGTGCGCAAGCCCCCGTACTTCGAGGGCATGGCCCGCGAGCCGCAGCCGGTCGACGACATCACCAACGCCCGGGTGCTGGCCAAGCTCGGTGACTCGGTCACCACCGACCACATCTCGCCGGCCGGCTCGATCAAGGCCGACTCCCCGGCCGGCAAGTACCTGGCCGAGCACGGCGTGGCTCGGCACGAGTTCAACTCGTACGGCTCCCGCCGGGGCAACCACGAGGTGATGATCCGGGGCACCTTCGCCAACATCCGGCTGCGCAACCAGCTCGTGCCGGGCGTCGAGGGCGGCTTCACGGTCAACCACCTGACCGGTGACCAGAGCTCGATCTTCGACGCCTCGGTCGCGTACCAGGAGGCGGGCGTACCGCTGGTGATCCTGGCCGGCAAGGAGTACGGTTCCGGCTCGTCGCGCGACTGGGCGGCGAAGGGCACGATGCTGCTCGGCGTACGGGCGGTCGTCGCCGAGTCCTACGAGCGGATCCACCGCTCGAACCTGATCGGCATGGGCGTGCTGCCGTTGCAGTACCCGGTCGACGTGACCGCCGAGACCCTCGGCCTCACCGGCACCGAGACGTTCACCATCACCGGGGTGACCGCGCTCAACGACGGCGACGTGCCACGCACCGTGCGGGTCAGCACCGACACCGGGATCGAGTTCGACGCGATCGTACGGATCGACACCCCGGGTGAGGCGGACTACTACCGCCACGGCGGCATCCTGCAGTACGTCCTGCGCCGCATGATCGCGAGCTGACACCCGCACGCACGGGTTCTGTGTTAGGAAGGGCCCCTTGTTAACGCATAGCGTTAACAAGGGGCCCTTCCTTTCGCGGCAACTCGGATCACGGATAGGACATCGAGAATGCGTACGTTGATCTACACCGCCTTCGTCTCGCTGGACGGCGTCGTCGACTCCCCCGGCGGCGGCACCGCGACCGAGCCCCACCGCAGCGGCGGCTGGACCTACAAGGACATCGAGTTCCGTCCCGAGGCGTACGAGATCAAGGGACGGGAGATGGCGGAGGCCACCGCGCTGATGTTCGGGCGGACCAGCTACCAGGCGTTCTCCCCGGTGTGGCCGGACATGGCGGACTTCGCCTCGGTCAAGGAGATCCCCAAGTACGTCGTGTCGACCAGCCTCGGCGAGGATGCCCTGGTCGACAACTGGGGCGACACCACGATCCTGCGCTCGCTCGACGACGTCGGGAAGGTCAAGGAGACCGACGGCGGGCCGATCTTCATCCACGGCAGCGCCACCCTCGCCCGCAACCTCGGCGACGCCGGTCTGATCGACCGCTACCACCTGCTGGTCTTCCCGGTGCTGCTCGGGGCCGGCAAGCGGATGTTCAGTGAGACCGACAAGGCGAAGCAGTCGCTGAAGCTGGTCGAGTCCGAGACGTACGCCAACGGCATCACCAAGCTCGTCTACGACGTCGTCCACTGAACTCCGCCGGGATCCGGGTGCCACCTTCGTCGGTGTCGCCCGGATCCCTTCGACAGATGTGCGGCGCGGCCGGCGCCCGCAGGCTTGTCGGCATGAGCACCCACACCCGGCGCGCCCTGCTCGGCGCGCTCACCCTCGCCCTGGTCGCCTCGGCCGTCAACGTGCCGACGGCCACCGCGCTCGCCCGTCCACCGGAACCCGCCGCCACCGAGCCGCTGCGGCTGGTCCTGCCCAGGCCCACCGGGCCGTACCCGATCGGCAGCACCGAACTGCACCTGGTCGACCAGCACCGGGCCGATCCGTGGCGACCGGAGCGGCGCCGTGAACTGATGGTGAGCCTCTGGTACCCGGCCCGGCCCGGCGGTGGCCAGCCGGTCACGCCGTACCTCCCGGCCGGCGCGGCGCAACGGTTCGGCGTACGCGGCGACGCCCAGCTCGGCCTCGCCCCCGGCCGGGTCGACTGGCCCGGCATCAACACCCACGCCCGTACCGGCGCGCCGGTACGCACCCGTCCCGGGGGCCACCCGGTGGTGCTCTTCTCCCCCGGTGGCGGTGTGCCGCGAGCACTCGGCACGGTCCTGGTCGAGGAGTTGGCCAGTCGCGGGTATGTCGTGGTCACCGTCGACCACACGTACGAGACACCCGAGGTCGAGTTCCCCGGTGGCCGGATCGAGGTGCAGCACCTTCCCGAGGGCGACCCGACCGGGCTGAACCACGCGCTGATCCGTACCCGGGTCGGGGACACCCGGTTTGTCCTCGACCAGCTCGCCGAACTCGCCGCCGGACGCAACCCGGACGCGGAGTCCCGCCGCCTACCGGACGGGCTCGTCCGGGCGCTCGACCTGTCCCGGGTCGGCATGTTCGGCCACTCCGCCGGTGGCTTCACCACCGCCGAGACGATGCTGGTCGACCGGCGCGTCGACGCGGGAATCAACATGGACGGCAGCATGGCCTACAGCTTCTCCACCGGGGACCTGGGCGAGGTGACCGTACGCGGACTCGACCGGCCGTTCCTGCTGATGGGCGCGGGGGTCAGCGGCGGCGTACCGCACACCCACCGGGACGCGGTGGACTGGGCGGCGTTCTGGGCGCACTCCACCGGCTGGCAACGCGACCTCTACATCCCGCACGGTGAGCACTTCACCTTCACCGACTACCCAGCCCTGATCCCCCAGCTCGAACGGGCCTTCGACCTGCCGCCCGGACTCGTCACCGACAGCATCGGCACCGTCGACCCGACCCGGATCACGTCGTCGCTGCGGGCGTACGTCACCGCGTTCTTCGAGCAGCACCTGCGGCACCGGCCACAGCCGCTGCTGGACCGCCCCTCCCCGGCTCACCCCGACATCACCCACATCCCCGCGTAAGGAAGGGCCCCTTGTTAACGCATAGCGTTAACAAGGGGCCCTTCCTTACGTTCAGAAGGTGACCGGGAGGGTGCGTAGGCCACGGGTACGGAAGCTCGGGCGCCAGGACAGCTCGGCCGGGTCGACCGCGAGCGCGAGCTTCGGGAAACGCCGGACCACGGCACCGATCGCGACCTGGAGTTCGAGCCGGGCCAGCGGGGCGCCGACGCAGTAGTGGATGCCGTGCCCCAGGGTCAGGTGACCACTGTCGGCCCGGTTGACATCGAGCAGCTCCGGCTGGTCGAACCGGAGCGGGTCACGGTTCGCGGCGGCGACGTTGACCAGGACGGCGGCACCGGCCGGGATGCGCACCCCGCCGATGGTGACCTCGGTGAGCGGGAAGCGGCGGAAGGCCACCGGTGCCGGCGGCTCGTAACGCAGCAGCTCCTCGACCGCGGCCGCCGGCAGTTCGGGTGCCGTACGCACCGCGTCGAGCTGGTCCGGGTGACGTAGCAGGGCGAGGATGCCGGTGCCGATCAGGTGCACCGAGTTCTCGTAGCCGGCGAAGAGCACCAGGAAGGCGAGCGAGGTCAGCTCGTCCTCGCTGAGCCGGTCGCTACCACCGGCCGCCCCGCTGCCACCGTTCGCCGCAGTGCCTCCGGCCGCCCCGCTACCACCGGCCGCCCCGCTACCACCGGCCGCCCCGCTACCACCGGCCGCCTCGGTGCTAACGTCCGCCTCGGTGTCGCGGGCGGCGATCATCGCGGAGAGCAGGTCGTCGCCGGGCTCCCGGCGCTTGTCCGCGATCAGCCCGACCAGGAACTCCTGCAACCGCAGGATGACCCGGGCGCCGGCCCGGGGATCGTCGGCGGGCGGGCTGAGCATCACGTCGGTCCAACCACGCAGGGCCGCGCGATCCGCCTCCGGGACCCCGAGCAGGTCGCAGATGACGGTGACCGGCAGCGGACCGGCGAAATCGGCGACCAGGTCGGCCTGGCCGTCGTCGGCGATCCGGTCGAGCAGCGCCTCGGCGGCGGCCTCCACCCGGGGCCGCAGGCCGGCGATCCGGTGCGGGCCGAACGCCTGGTTGATCAGCCGGCGGATCCGGGTGTGGTTGGGCGGGTCCATGTTGAGCAGGTTCGCGTCCAGTGCCGGAGGGAGCGAGAAACCACGCCAGGAGCCGTCCGAGTTCGCCTTGTCCAGGGAGAGCCGCTGGTCGGCGAGGGCCGCTCGGACATCGGCGTAGCGGGTGACCAGCCAGACCGTGCTCCCGTCCGGGAGCGTCATCTGGTGCACCGGGCCGGCCTCGCGCAGCGCCGCGTAGGTCGGGTACGGGTCGGCAACGAAGTCGGGTCCGAACGGCGATGACGGCTGGCTGGTGGCGGCTTGTCCTGTCACCGTTCGAGGTTAACCGGCTGACCCGGGCACGCCCGCCCCAGCCCGCTGCCGGACGGCAGCGCCGGCACCGTCGCCGCCAGACACGTTAGGAAGGGCCCCTTATTAACGCATAGCGTTAATAAGGGGCCCTTCCTTTCATTGCAGCGGTGGGTCAGGCGCTGATTCGGCCGACCCCTGCGCCTGCGGTGACGGCGGCCGGCACGGCCGAGGCCGGGCCGAGCTGGTACGGGTAGTACGTGCTCGGTTCGACCACCGTGCCGGTCGTTTCCGGTACGCCGGAGTTGACGAAGATGTTGTTCCGCTGCACCGCCCGGCCGGGTCCGCTGTCGGCGTACCCGCTGGCGGAGTAGATCGGGAACGGCACGTTCTCGAAGTAGTTCCCCTCCACCAGCACGCCCGCGTTCTCGGTGGACGCGACCGCGTACAGGTCGTTGCCGAGGAAGTAGTTGTTGTAGACGTGCACCGGCTCACCGAAGCGGACCCTCGGATGGCGCTGCCGGGAGTGGTCGAAGAAGTTGTGGTGGATGCTGACCTTGAGATGGCCGATGTCGGTCGAGCCGGCCCCGTCGGAGTGGCTGATCAGCATGCTCTTGTCGGAGTGGTCGAAGTGGTTCCAGGAGACGGTGACGTAGTCGGCGCCCCGGACGATGTCGACCGAGCCGTCCACCGCCCCGGCGAACCGGTTGTGGTCGATCCAGACGTGGTGCGACTCCTGCCCCACGTTGATCGCGTCGTCCTCCGCGTTGGTGAAGTTGATGTTGCGCACGATCACGTTGTACGACCGGTAGAAGTCCAGCCCGCCACCGGTGATCTCGGCGTTGGCACCGACCCCGATGATCGTCTTGTTCGGACGTACGCCCTGCTTGCTGCTGATCCGGATGACTCCCTGCACCCGGATCACCAGCGGACCGATGGTGTCGATGTAGTCCAGGAAGTCGGTGGCGTTGGTGGCGGTCACCACCGGGCCGCCCGCCCCGCCGGTGGTGCCGTTCTGGCCGAGCGCGTTGACGCTGGCAAACCCGTCCGGCTGCCCCGGTACGGGGTTTCCGGTCGGCGGCGGCGTGGTCGGTGCCGGTGTCGTGGGGGCGGGCGTGGTCGGGGTGGGGCCGGGCGTGGTCGGTGTCGGCCCGGCGGTGGTGGGCGTCGGGGTCGGGCCGCCGGTCGTCTCCACCAGCACGTCGTCGAAGTGGGCGCTGGCGTAGAAGGTGGCCACCCCGACCTGGCCGGCGGCGTACTGGTTGTCGGAGGCGGTCAGCACCGGGCCGTTCTCCACCCGCCCGGTCAGCGTGCTGCCGCTGACCTGGAGGCTGAGCCCGTACCAGGTGCCGGCGGTGACGGTGACGGCGGCGCTGGCCAGCGTGGTCGCCGTACCGTTGCTCAGCCGTTTGAGTTCGACCGTGTTGTTGCCGCGCAGGGCGAGGTAGTAGTAGCTGGTGGCGGACTGGACCCGGGCGGTGAGCGCGACGAACCGGTTCGCGCCGTTGAACGCGGTCGGCTTGACCCGGGCCCGCACGGTGTAGTCGGTCCAGTTCGTCGCGCCGGCCCGGGACCGGGCGTCGGCGCTGGTGCCGGCCTGGCGCAGCACACCGCTGCCGTCGGTGGCGACGCTCCAACTACCGCCGGAGGCGCTCCAGCCGGCGGCGTCGCCGTCGTCGAAGTTGTCGCCGAACAGGGTGGCCGCGCGCGCCGAGCCGCCGGTGACGACGAGCGCGGAGACCACCAGGAGGAGGGCGAGCAGCGCTCCGCCGAGCGCGGTCGGGTACGGCACGGGGCGTCGGTACGGGTTCATCGGCTCAGCCCAGCTTTCCCACCCCGGCACCGGCCGGGACGATGGTCGGGATGTCGGCGGCGGGGTCGAGCCGGTAGCCGTAGTACGTGCTCGGCTCGGTGACCGTGCCCCGGGTCTCGATCGGGTGGTTGCAGTCGACCAGGACGTTGCCCCGCTCGACGATCCGGCCCAGGTCGCCGCTGAACTCGACCCGTCCCGGGTTGTTGACGCTGTAGAAGTAGTTCCCCTCGACCAGCACGCCCGCGTCGTACGTGGACGCGACCCCGTAGCTGTTGTCGTAGTAGTAGTTGTTGTAGACGTGGGTGAGGTTGGAGAACCGCACCCGGGGGTGCCGCTGGTCGGAGCGGTTGAAGTAGTTGTGGTGGTAGGTGACCCGCAGCCGGCCGATGTCCTGCGCCCCGGCGTCCTCGTCGTGCGAGAGCAGCAGGGTCTTGTCGTGGTCGTGGAAGTTGTTCCAGGAGACCGTGACGAAGTCGGAGCCGCGCTTGATGTCCACCGCGCCGTCGTCGCCGTTGGAGAACTCGTTGTGGTCGATCCAGACGTGGTGGCTGAACATCTGCACGTTCAGCAGGTCGTCGGTCGCCCCGGTCAGGTGCAGGTTACGGATGATCACGTTGTGCACCGCGTCCGGCGGCGGCGAGGTGACCGTGTCGCTGACCGGCAGGCCGATGTTGAGCCCGCCGCCGGAGAGGGTGGCGGTGGCGCCCACGCCGACGATCGTCTTGTCCGAGGTGACGTTGTGCATGCCGTCGCTGGTGCCGGTGGGCAGGGTGATCGTGCCGACCACCTGGATGACGTACGGGCCGGGGCGGGCGATGTAGTCGAGGAACTGGGCCGTGGTGGACGCGGTGACCACCGGCCCGCCCGCACCACCGGTGGTGCCGTTCTGACCGAGCGCGTTGACGCTGGCGAAGCCGTCCGCCGGCCCGGCGACCGGGGTGGTCGGGGTGCCGGTCGGCGCGGGTGTGGTCGGCGTCGGGGTGGCCGGCGTCGGTCCCGGTGTGGTCGGCGTCGGCGTGGACGGGGTCGGTCCGGGTGGCCCGGACTCGACCGCCACGTCGTCGAAGTTCGCCGCGGCGTACCGGCCGAAGAGGCCGATCTGCCCGTTGGCGAACTGGCCGTCGGTGGCGGTGAGCGCAGCGCCGCCGTTGACCCGTCCGGTCAGGGTGCCGCCGCTGACCTGGAGGCTGAGCGCGTACCAGGTGCCGACGGTGACCGGCAGCGCCGCGCTGGCCAGGATGGTGTGGCTGCCGGCGGCGGCCTTGCCGAGCACGGCCGCGCCGTCACCGCGTACGCCCAGGTAGTAGTAGCTGCTACTGCCCTGCGCCCGGGCGACGACGCCGGCCAGCCGGTCGCCGGCACCGAAGGCGGTGGGCTTCACCCGGGCGGTGACCGTGTAGTTGGTCCAGCTCACGGTGCCGGCCCGGACCCGCGCGTCCGCGCCGGTGCCGGCCTGGCGGAGCACGCCGCTGCCGTCGGTGACGACGCTCCAGGAACCGCCGGAGGCGCTCCAACCGTTGTGGTTGCCGTCGTCGAAGGTGTCGCCGAACAGCGGTGCCGCCTGCGCGGCGCCGGTGCTGGCGACCAGGGCGGCGGCGAGCGCGGCGGCCAGTCCGGCCGCGGCCAGCGCGGACCAGCGTGGGGCTCGGGTCGGTGGGGTGGTGGGGGTGGGTGCGGTCACGGTTCCGCCTTCCGGGTGGTGGGCCGCCCGGCGCGGGGCGCCAGCCGTCGGCCCGCCCGGGACGCGGCCGTCGACGGCCGTCGGGGCGCGCTGCGGGCAGGCCGGAGCCGGCCACCGGGTCGGCGGCGGGTCCGCGCCGGGCGGGTCACGACTGATGCGGTACGGGGCTGCGCGAGGTGGCTGACAGGCGCGATGCGGTACGGGGCCGACGCCGGGGGAACGTCGCCCTTTGCTCGGTAAGATCCTGAGGAAAGCGCTTTCCTGTGTGGCCCACCATAGAAACTTATTTCCACCCTGTCAATGAGTGATGTCGATGCACTGACGCCCGACGAGACCGTCCATACCGGACGAACGCGGTCCACGCACTCGACCTATTTGGCTGGACGTACGTCCAGTAGAACGAGGGCCCGAACCGGTCGACGCTGCTTTACTTCGACGGGTTGTCGATCATGGACGGTCCCGCGCCCGTCCCGTCGGCGACCAGCACCACCGTCCGCACCTCACTGGAGGAACATGTGAAACCGCTCGTCAGCCGACTCCTGGCCGGCTGCCTGCTCGCCGCCGCCGCACTCCTGGTCGCACCCGGCACCGCGCTCGCCGACCAGCCGCAGACCACCATCGTCAACCAGGCCCAGCAGCGCTGCCTGCAGGCCAACTTCGACGAGGTGCTACCCAGCCTGTGCGACGAGAACGCATGGCTCAACAACTGGAGGTTCGAGCCGGTCCCGGGAGCCCCCGCCGACCGGAAGTTCGTCCAGCCCCGGACCACGCCCGAGTGCCTGGACACCAACGGCGACCGGGCGTACGTCATCGCCTGCAACGGCGGCACCCACCAGCAGTGGTACGTCACCAACTTCACCGCGCCGGGCAACCAGCCGGCGATGGGCCTGGTCGGCATCCGGATCAGGAACGTGGCGACCGGCGTCTGCCTGGACAACCCCTCGAAGAACTTCGGCGGGTCACGGATCGCCGTCAACCGCTCCTGCAACGACGGCCCGTACCAGCAGTGGAACATCACCTGGACCGCGTGGGTCGAGCTGGGCACGACCGCCCCGGTCCCCGGGCACAGTGGCATGACCTGGGCCAACCTCGAACAGCGTACGGCCGATCTGGTGCACGTCGGCTCCAACGCGATCACCAACCCGTACCTCGGTGACGCACCCTCGACCGTCTCGGTCCCCATCCTCTGCCTGCGTCGCGACGGACGCCCGGCGCCGGCCGGCGTACCCGTCGCCGGGATGCACACCTGGGCGTACGGCGAGGTCAAGCTCACCCCGTCGGTACGCGGCAGCGAACTGACCTCCTTGGCCCGGGCGGACCAGATCTGTGCCACGAACTTCGGCGCCGGCTGGCGGATGGCGGAGTTCCACGACGGTGGCGGATGGTCCTTCTGGGCCAACGGCAACCTCCCCGTCGGCGGCCGGTTCTGGGTGGCGATCAACGACAGCCCGGCCAACCCCTGGAACTGACCCCGCCGAGGGAGGACGGGCGGGGACGGAGTTCACCTCGAAGTGCTTGCGCTTTCAACTAAATCGGGCAACCATCACTGAGTCGTACATCGATATCTCGGGAGGTTGCTCATGAACCGGACGACAGCCAGGATCGGTCGCGCGGTGATCGCGTCGGCGATCGTCGCCGGCGGGATCGGCGTCGCGGCCGCGCCCGCGGCGGCGGCGCCGCACTCCGGCCTCGTCTTCTACAGCGGAACCTTCACCACGCCCGTCCTGCACGTCCCGGCCCCGACCGGCAAGTGCGCGGCGCTGCCCGCGACCGCGGACAGCCACGCCGGTTACAGCGGCTTCGACAACGTCACGTTCTACCGGACCACGGACTGCACCGGGCAGGCGACCGGCGTGGGCACGCTGCGCACGTACGGCGCCGGGCAGTACAAGAGCTTCTACGCCAACTGACCCCGAAACGGCGGGCCGGGCGCGGACCTCACCGCGCCCGGCCCGCCCTCCGCGTGCCGTCGACCGGTCAGCGGTTGCGGCGCCCGGGGACGACCGGCTGGTCCGGGTCGGCCGGCGGGTTCTCCTCGCCCTGGTCCGGGTTCGCCGACCGGTCCGGGTTCGCCGGCTGGTTCGGGTGACCGTCGGCGCCGTACGCGATCAGGGTGCTCGGCGGGACAAACTCCGTCTTCGGCTTGCCCTTCAGGGCCGTCGCCATGGCGTGCGCGACCGCGTCGACAACCTTCGACGCCACCGCCGAGCCGACCGAGTCACCGGGGTCGTCCGGGTTGGCGGCGATCGCCGCCATGGCCAGCTCCGGGGTGAAGCCGACAAACGTCTCGGTGGCGTTCTCCTCCGAGCTACCGGTCTTGCCGGCGACCGGCCGACCACCGAGGATGCCCGAGACACCGGTCGCGGTGCCGCCGTCGCAGGCACCGAAGCTCGACTGCTGGCCGACCGGGCAACGGGCGGCGTCGGTCGCCGCGTGGGCGATGTCGGCGTCCAGCACCCGGTTGCAGCTCGGCCCGATGCCGGCGACCTCCTTGCCGTCCGGGCCGGTGATCGAGTTGACCGGCAACGGCTTGCAGTAGACGCCCTCCGCCCCCAGCGTCGCGTACGCGTTGGCCAGGTCGAGCGGGGTGGTCGAGGCGACGCCCAGGGTGAAGGCGCCCCAGTCCTCGGCGCTCTCCTTGGCCCGGTCGGCGTCGGACCCGGCCCGGAACTGGATGCCCAGCCGCTGCGCCATCTCCACCGCCTTCTCGGCGCCGACCTGCTGCTCCAGCCAGACGAAGTAGGTGTTGACCGACCGGCCGAAGCCGGTCCACATGGTCCGGTAGCCGTCCATCCAGTCCGGGTTGGCGTTCTCCGGACACCAGAAGCCGTCGCAGCTGTTCGGCCCGTGGTCGGGATAGTCGCTGTGGAACTGCGCCGGGGAGTTGAAGCCGGTGTCCAGACTGCGCCCGTTCTCCAGCGCGGCGAGCATGGTGAACATCTTGAACGTCGAGCCGGCCTGGTAACCGTCGATCGCGCCACCACCGGCGATCAACTGGTTCACCGTGTTGGGGTAGTTCTGCTGGCCGTTCGGGTTGGCGTCGAGGCTGTAGTGCCGGTTCACCGCCAGCGCCAACACCCGTCCGCTACCGGGCTGCACCGCCGCCATCGGCACCGCGCGCTTGTTGTCGTAGCCGTACACGGTCAGGGTCTGCGCCAACGCGGCGGCCTGGATCTTCGGGTCGAGCGAGGTCACGATGGTGTAGCCGCCCCGGCGCAGCGCCTGCTGCCGCTCCTCGACGGTCGCGCCGAACGCCGGCTGGGCGTTCCACCACTGCCGGAAGTAGTCGCAGAAGAAGCCCCAGTCGCCGTGCCCGGAGGTCATCGCGCCGCAGTCGTTCGGCGCCTGGGTCGGGTGCAGGGCCAGCGGCTCGGCGGCGATCCGCTTCGCCTCGTCGTCGGTGATCATCTTCAGCTTCGCCATCGCGCCCAGCACGTACGACCGCCGGTCCAGCGCCGCCTGCTTGTCGCCGCTGATCGGGTTGTCCGCGTCGGGCGACTGCACCAGGCCGGCGAGCAGCGACGCCTCGCCAAGGGTCAGCGTCGACGCGGGCTTGCCGAAGTAACGCTGGCTGGCGGCGGCGATCCCGTACGCGCCCGCGCCGAAGTACGCGATGTTCAGGTACCGGTCCAGGATCTCCTGCTTGGAGAGCTTCTTCTCCAGGGCGACCGCGTACCGCATCTCCTGGATCTTGCGGCCCTTGGTCTCGGCGGTGGCCGCGGCCCGCTGCTCGGGCGTCAGATTCGGGTCTGACTTGAGCACGTTGCGCACGTACTGCATGGTCAGCGTCGAGGCGCCCTGCTCGACCCCGCCGTTCTTCGAGTTCGCCACGAACGCCCGCACCACGCCGCGCAGGTCCACCCCGCCGTGCTCGTAGAACCGGGTGTCCTCGGCCGCGACGATGGCCTGCTGCATGCTGGTGGCGATCTCGGTGATCGGGACGTCGACCCGGTTCTCGTCGTAGAACGTGGTCAACAGCGTCTTGCCGTCGTTGGCGTACAGGTACGAGCGCTGCGCCGTCGCCGGGACCCGCAGGTCCGCCGGCAGGTCCTCGTACGCCCCGCTGGCCGCCTTGAACACAACACCGGCGAGCGCGCCGGCCGGCAGTGCCGAGGCGGCGAGCACCGCACCGGCCAGTACGCCGTACAGCAGCAGCCGTCCTACCTTGCCAAATCGGGTCCGATCGTCCGTCACCGGTCAACATTGCCTGCGCCGCGATGGCGCATCACCAGCCGGTAACCGATCGTTAGCAAAGTCACGGCCGCTATCAAGGTTCCGTACAGCTTCGAACCGGACACCCCGCCCGAGCGGTGGCAAAGCACACCCGGGGCGGGGAACGCGGACGGCGCACCCGGGCCTGTGACAGGCTCTGCGCATGGACGACAGCACGATTCTGAGCCGGATCAACGAACTGGTCGAGGAGGAGCACAAGCTCCGCGCCCAGGAACAGGCCAACCACAAGACCACCGACGAGGAGCGCGCCCGGCTCCGCAGCCTGGAGGAGTCCCTGGACCAGTGCTGGGACCTGCTCCGCCGCCGCCGCGCCGCCCGGACCGCCGGCAACGACCCGGAGACGGTGGGCGACCGCGGCAAGAACGAGGTGGAGAGCTACCTCCAGTAACTGTCGCCGAGGCGGCGTGTCCAGCCCGCGCCGCAGCGGCGGGTCGGCGCAGCGCCGGGCCGGGCCGGTCGGCCCACCCGGCGCTGGCCGCGCCGGTTCAACGTACGCCCGCCTCCCCGAGCAGTCGGCTGGTCAGCCCCTCCGGGTCGATCAACCCGCCGGGCAGCCCCCGGGCGGCGAACCAGTTCGACACCACCCGTACGTCCCGGGCCAGGAACTCCCGTCCCTGCGGGTTGGCCACCACGTCGACCACCTGTGGCAGGTCGATCAGGACCAACCGCCCCTCGTGCACCAGCAGGTTGTACGGCGACAGGTCCCCGTGTGCCAGCCCGGCCCGGGCCAGCACGGTCAGCGCGTCCAGCAGTTGGTCCCAGAGACCGCGCAGCTCGGCAGGTTCCGGGCGCACCTGGGCCAGCCGGGGCGCGGCCATCCCCTCCTCGGCGTCGCCGACGAACTCCAGCATCAGCTCGGTGCCGATCAACTGGACCGGGTACGGCACCGCCACACTGCCCACTTCCTGGCTCACCTGCCAGAGCCGGACCAGCGCGTCGAACTCGGCGGCGGCCCACTGACCGGCGATCATCTGCCGGCCGAACGCGGTACGCCCCTCCATCGCCCGGTTCTCCCGGGACCGCCGCACCCGGCGCCCCTCCAGGTAACCGGCGTCGCGGTGGAAGAGCCGGTGCTCGGCGTCCCGGTAGCGCTTCGCCGCGAGCAGGCAGGACCGGTCGCTGCCCGGCACCTGACGCCGGACCAGGTGCACGTCGGCTTCCTTGCCGGTCTTCAGTACGCCCAGTTCGAGGTCGACCGCGGCCAGCTCGGTGACCAGCCAGTCCGGATACGGCTTCGGCCCGTGCACCGCCTGGTCCCAGCTCGACCAGCGGTCGCCGGTGTCGGGCGTGTCGGTGTCGGCGTTGGTGTCGAACGCGGCCGGCGTGGCATGCCGGGACCGCTTCAGGAACTGTGGTTCGTCGTCGTCGAAGCGACGGTTGCGGCGCTCCCGCGCCGATGGGACCTGGTCGTACTCACGCAAGGTAGGAATCCCTCGATCGAGATGGAAGAAGGCGGGTATGGGCGCACGACAACGACAGCCATGACTCGACCTCCTCCTCTTCTCGACCCGGGACGTGCCGGGTACGCGGGCGCGACCCGCACATGTTCACCGGCCGACGGTGCGGCCGTCAACCGAATAACCAGCGCCCGGCGGTCAGCCGGCGAGGACGGCGGAGACGGCCGGGATCAGGCCGTCGGCGGTCCGGGTGGGAGCGAAGCGCGACTCCATCCAACTCCGGCCCCGGTGCAGCCAGACGCTGGGCAGGCCGACCGCCGCGGCGCCGCCGATGTCGGCCTCGGGGCTGTCGCCGACCACCCACGAGCCGCGTAACTGCATCCGCACCCGCTGGGCGGCGAGCACGAAGATGCGCGGGTTCGGCTTGCTGACGCCGGCCTCCTCGGAGATGACCCAGTCGGCCACGTACCGGTCGAGTCCGGTCCGCCGGATGATCGCGTCCTGCTGGCGTACGGCGCCGTTGCTCACCACCACCGGCACCCAGCCCGCGTCGTCGGCGATCCGTAACGCGCAGGCGATCAGCGGATCGAGCCGGGTGTGCTCCACCACCCCGTCGTGCAACGACTCGACCAGGTCGATCGACGGCGTACGCAACCGGTAACGGTCGCGGATGGCGTCCGCCACGTCCCACCGGTCGGTCAGGCCGTCCGCGTCGATGGAGAGCAGCCAGTCGATGTCCGTCTCGGGCGCCCCGATTTCGGCCAGGAAACGCTGCCCCCAGGCGCGGAACGGTCCCGCCCGGTCGAGCAGGGTGTTGTCCAGGTCGAGGAGCAGCAGTGGCACTCGCGCACCCTACGGGAACCGGGGCGTCCGACAACAGACCCCACGTGTTAACAGCCCTTCCCCATTTGCTGTGCGGCGAATCAGGCGGTGAGCAGGGCGCGTTCGCCGCCCAGATCGGGTCGGCGGTCGGCGAGCATCCGGTGGGTCGACCGGACCCGGACCAGTTCCACCGGATCGAACACCGCGACGACAACCGCCTCACCGTCGTCGTCGGCCCGTACCAGCGGACGGCCCTCCGGGTCGTACAGCGCGGCACCGCCGTTGAACCGCCACGGGTCGCTGCCGCCGACCGAGTTGGCGAAGGCGACGTACATGGTGTTGTCCAGCGCGCGGGCGGCGTAGTAGAGGTCACGCCGGTGCTCGGAGCCGGTCAGGTAGCCGCTCGGGCAGAGGTAACCGTGGACCCGGTCGGCGGCGGCGGCGCGGGCGTGTTCCGGGAAGCAGCCGTCGTAACAGACCCCGAGGCCGAGCCGCCAGCCGTCGACCAGCAGGGTCGCGCCCCGCTCGCCGGGTGTGAACAGCTCGGGCTCGTCCGGCCCCCAGAGGTGCTGCTTCTGGTACGCGGCGTGGGCCGTACCGGTGCGGTCGAGCACCACCGACGAACAGGTGCGGCGGTGGTCGGTGTGCCGTACCGAGGCACCGACGACCACGACGACCCGCCGGTCGCGGGCGGCGGCCCGCAGCGGCTCCAGCCGGGGGTCGTCGATCCGGCCGCCGTCGTCGGCGGCCAGGTCGGTCCCGGCCGGGTCGGCCCGCAGGGCGGGCGGATGGTACGCGGGCAGGAACAGCTCCGGGAGCACGACCAGCGTCGCGCCCTCGTCGGCGGCCTGGCGCACCAGTCGGGCGGCGGTGGTCGTGTTGCCGGGCAGATCGCCCGGTACGGGCTCGGCCTGGACCGCGGCGACCGTCAGCGGGCCGGGCGGCGCGTCGGGGGTGGTCACGACCGGGAGCCTATCCGTCCCGTAAGCAAGCCGTACGTACGGTTTGCAATGGCCGGCGGTACCTGACACGATCGAGACGTGCCCAGAGTGAGCCAGGACCAGCTCGACGCTCGCCGCCACGAGATCCTCGCGGCGGCGCGGGCCTGTTTCGCCAGGTACGGATACGAGGGTGCCACAGTCCGCCGCCTGGAAGAAGCAACCGGCCTCTCCCGTGGCGCGATCTTCCACCACTTCCGGGACAAGGACTCGCTTTTCCTCGCCGTCGCCGAGGACGACGCGGTGGCGATGGTCTCCACCGTGGCCCGCAACGGTCTGGTCCAGGTGATGCGGGACCTGCTGGCCAGCGCCAGTTCCCCGGAGACCGCCGGCTGGCTGGGCAGCCAGCTCGAGGTGTCCCGCCGGCTGCGTACCGACCCGGAGTTCGCCAAGCGCTGGGCCGAACGCTCGGCCGCGATCGCCACGGCCACCCGGGACCGGCTGGTCCGGCAGCGCGACGCCGGGGTGCTGCGCGACGACGTACCGATCGACGGGCTGGCCCAGTTCCTCGAGCTGGCGTACGACGGGTTGGTGCTGCACCTGGCCATGGGACGACCGGCCGGCGACCTCGGCCCCGTGCTGGACCTGGTCGAGGAGGCGGTACGTCGACCCGCGGGCGGCGGTGCCGCACACTAGGGAGCCCTGATCTCCCCGACACGGCGAGGAGAAGCCCCCGATGCGGCACGTCCCTCTCTTCATCTGGTACTACCTCGGCACCGCCGCGATCGTCTTCGTCGGCGCGCTGGTACACCGGCGACGCGTCCTGGACCAACCCTCCGAGCTGCGGCTGGACGAGATCACCCCGGCCCAGGCCGGCTACCTCGACAGCGGCGAGCGGCTGGCGGTCTACTCCGCCCTGGCGGCCCTGCGCCGGGTCGACGCCGTCGGGGTGACCGCCGACCGACGGCTCACCGTCACCGGCCCCCTGCCGCCGGGCGCGAGCCGGCTCGACCAGGCGGTGTACGCCGCAGCCGGCACCGGCCTGTCCCAGCAGTGGCTGCGGGCCGACCCGGCGGTCCAGGGCGCCGTGGTGGAACTGCGGCAGGGGCTGGAACGAGCCGGCCTGCTACTCGGCCGGGAGGTACGCCGGTCCGCCCGTGGCGGCGCCTGGCTGATGCTGGTCCTGCTGGCGGTCGGTGCCGCCCGGCTGGGCATCGGGATCGGCCAGGGCGCACCGGTCGGCTACCTCTGGCTGGCGCTGGCCCTGGTCGGGGCGGCGTACCTGGCGCTGATCGCCCGCATCCCCCGCCGCAGCCTGACCGCCAGCGCCATCCTCGTCCAACTCCGGCGCGCCAACCGCAAGCTCGCCCCGGCGGCCCGACCGGACCTGCGCGAGCAGGACCCGGACGCGGTCGCGATGGCCGTCGCGCTGTACGGCGTCGGGGTCATCTCGACGCTCGACCCCGAGATGGCACGGGAGGCCGACGACGAGCGCCGGTCGGCGTACTCCGGTCCGACCGGCGACGCCGGCTCCGCCAGCCCCTCCCACTCGTACGGCGACCACACCACCGGCGACAGCGGGAGCGGTGGCTGCGGGGGCGGCAGCGGTTGCGGGGGCGGCGGCGGGAGCTGAGACGCGGGTGGTGGCGATGCTGTTCCACAATGGGCGCATGCTGATCGATGCCGCGGCACCTGCGGATACCTGGGGGATCTCGGGGCCGACCTTCCTCTTCCTGTACCTGGCCGCCGCCGGTCTGTTGATCCTCGCGGCCGTGGTGCAACGCTCCGTCGTCTTCGCCGGCCGGCGGGAGTTGGCGTCGCGTCAACTGACGCCGGAGCAGGCCGCCTACCTCAACGGCGGGGAGCAGCTCGCCATCTACGCCGCACTCGGTGGGCTGCGCGCCGCGGGTTCGATCGACACCACCCCCGGCCACTCCCTGACCACCTCCGGCCCGATGCCGACCGGAGCCACCCCACTCGACCAGGCCGTCTACAACGCGGCCGGGCAGCGGATCCGCCCCCGTAACCTGGCCACCAACCACTGGGTGCGGTCCGCCCTGCAGGACCTGCGGCGGCAGCTCGAACACGACGGGCTGACGCCGACCACCGAACAGCGCCGGGCGGCCCGTTTCTTCCCGCTGCTCCTGCTCGGCCTGCTCGCGCTCGGTGCGGTCCGGCTCGTCGCCGGGATCGCCGGTGACAAGGCGGTGCTCTTCCTCGTCCTGGTGCTCGCCGTGCTCTCCGTGATCACGCTGGTGCTGCTGTTCAAGGTGCCGAAGCAGACCCGGGCGGCGCGCGGCGCCGTACGGTCGCTGCGCGGCCAGCACACCCACCTCAACCCCTCCTCCTCCCCGGCCTACGACACCTACGGCGCCACCAGCGCCGCGATGGGCGTCGCGCTCTTCGGCGGTGCCGCCCTCTACAGCCTCGACCCCGGTTTCGCCGACCAGGCCGAGGTGCAGCGCAATCTCGCCAGTGGCGGCAACAGCGGCGGCGGCTCCGACGGTGGTGGCGGCAGCGGTGGCGACGGGGGCGGCGGAGGTTGCGGGGGCGGCGGTTGCGGCGGAGGCTGCGGCGGATGAGCCTGCCCGCGTACGGCGTCGGCATCGGTTGGCGACCGGAGATCTCCGGTTTTGTCGCCGAACTGCCCGGACTCCGCTTTGTCGAGGTCGTCGCCGAGACGGTCGGTGCCACCGGACCGGCTCCGGAGGCGCTGACCGCCCTGCGCCAGCGCGGGGCGGCGGTCGTACCGCACGGCGTACGGCTCTCCCTCGGTGGCGCCGAACCGGTCGAGCCGGCCCGGGTGACGCACCTCGCCCGGGTCGCCGAACTGCTCGGCGCCCCCCTGGTCAGCGAGCACATCGCCTTCGTCCGGGCCGGTGGGGTCGAGGCCGGTCACCTGCTGCCGGTGCCGCGTACCCGCGACGCGGTGGACGCGCTGGTGGAGAACATCGGCCGGACCCAGGCCGAGTTGCCGGTGCCGCTCGCGCTCGAACCGATCGCCGCGCTCTTCGACTGGCCGGACGACGAGTTGGACGAGGGGGACTTCCTCACCGAGATCCTCGACCGGACCGGCGCGCTGCTCCTGCTCGACGTCGCGAACGTCTACGCCAACGCCCGCAACCGGGGCACCGACCCGGTCGACCTGCTCGACCGGCTGCCGCTGGACCGGGTCGCGTACGTGCACGTCGCGGGTGGGGCCGAGCACGACGGCATCTACCACGACACGCACACCGACCCGGTCCCCGCCCCGGTGCTCGACCTGGTCGGCGAACTCTGCGCCCGGCACCGGCCACCGGCGCTCCTGCTCGAACGGGACGGCCACTACCCGCCGGCGCAGGTGTTGCGCGACGAACTCGACGCGATCGCCGCCGCCTCCGGCTACCCGGCCGTCACGTGAGCGCCGACGGGCCGACCGGTCGGGAGCGGCTCGCCGCCCGGCAGGCGGAACTGGTGGCGACCCTGGTCTCCGGCGCCTCGGTGCCGGACGGGTTCGACCGCCGGCTGGTCGGCGTGGCCCGGGTCGCGCTGCTGAACAAGCGGGCCGGCGACGTGGCCCGCCACTGGCCGATGCTCGTCACCTCACTCGGTGCCGGGTGGCGGCCGACCTTCCACGCCTGGGCCGCCGCCCGGCCGACCAACGGCTCGCTGCGGGACGGCTGGGACCTGGGCCGGGAGTTGGCGGCCGACGGTCGGCTGGCGCCCGCGGCGGCCGAGGAGTTGGCCGTACGGGAGGCGAGCTGGCGCTACGACGGCGCCTCGGCGCCCGCCCGTCGGCGTGTACCGGCGCTGGGTCGGGCCGGCGGCGCGCTGGTGCTCCAGGTGGCCGGCCGGGTCCGCCTGCTGCGCCCCGGCCGGCGCGGGTAGCGGCGCCCGGCCCGGACGGTCCGGGGCGGTCGGGGGCGACGGACACGGGTGGCAGCCACGGTCGCCGGTACGGCAGGATCATGGACATGGATCTGGGACTCGCTGACCGGGTGTACCTGCTGACCGGTGCCTCGAACGGACTCGGCCTCGCCACCGCCGAGCAACTGGTGGCGGAGGGCGCGCGGGTGGTGATCGCCGCCCGGGACGCCGACCGGGTGGCCTCGGCCGTCGAACGGCTGGGCGGGGCCGCGCACGCGACCGGGCTGGCCGCGACGCTGGCCGACCCGGACATCGCGCAGCGCCTGGTCGACGCGGCCCACGAGCACTTCGGCCGGGTCGACGGCGCCCTGATCTCGGTCGGCGGCCCACCGATCGGCACCGCCCACGCGGTGACCGACGAGCAGTGGCGGGAGTCGTTCGAGACGGTCTTCCTCGGCACCGTCCGCGCCATCCGTACGGTCGCCGGGGTGCTGCCCGACGGCGGCGCGATCGGCCTGGTGCTCTCCAGCTCGGTCCGGGTGCCGATCACCAACCTGGGCATCTCGAACGGGCTGCGCCCCGGACTGGCCGCCGTGGCAAAGGAGATGTCGGACGAGTTCGGCCCGCGCGGCGTACGTTTTGTCAGCCTGCTTCCGGGGCGGATCATGACCGACCGGAACCGCCAGATCTTCGCCGCCAGCGACGACCCGGTACGGGCCAGGGCGGACGTGGAGTCGGCGATCCCGATGCGCCGGCTGGGCGAGCCCGCCGAGTTCGGTCGGGTCGCCGCGTTCGCCCTCTCCCCCGCCGCGAGTTACCTGACCGGGGTGACCATCCCGGTCGACGGTGGCGCCCTGCGCGGGATCTGACGTGCCACCGCGCCCGAGGACCGTCGGCCCGGTCAACCGGCTCGCCGCCGAGGTGGACGGACTGCCGGCAGCGGAGCCGGCCACGCAGAAGCCCGGGTCGAGTCGACCGACCCGGGCCGAGCTGGCGCTCGCGTACGGGCGGACCATCCCCGACCTGATCGCGCCCGGACTGGACGTGCTCTTCTGCGGCATCAACCCGGGGCTCTACTCGGCGGCGATCGGTCGGCACTTCGGCCGTCCGGGCAACCGGTTCTGGCCGGCGCTGCACCGCAGCGGCTTCACGCCGCGACTGTTGGGCCCGACCGACCAGGAGGAGTTGCTCGCCTGCGGGCTCGGCGTGACCGACCTGGTGGAGCGGGCCACCGCCCGGGCCGACGAACTCACCCCGGCCGAACTCGTCGAGGGTGCGCGCCGGCTGCGGGCGAAGGTCCGGCGCCACCGACCGGCCTGGGTGGCGGTGGTCGGGGTGACCGCCTACCGGGTCGCGTTCGAACGACGCGGTGCCGCGCTCGGACCGCAGCCGGAGGGGCTGGCCGGGGCCGGGCTCTGGGTGCTGCCGAACCCGAGCGGGCTCAACGCCCACTACACCCCGGACCGGCTGGCCGAGACCTTCGCCGAGCTACGCGCGGTGGTACGGGCGCGACCGTCGCGCCCGACCGACGAGGCTCACTCCGGGTCGTACTCGCGCCGGGCCACGGTGGTCACCGGTTCCGGCCCGACCACGTCCAGGTAGGGCTTCGGCGAGTCGGCGACCGCGAACTGGGTGCGGTACAGCTCGGCGTAGAGCCCGCCGACCGCGACCAGTTCCTCGTGCCGACCCCGCTCGACGATCCGGCCGTGGTCGAGCACCAGGATCTGGTCGGCGTCGCGCACGGTGGAGAGCCGGTGCGCGATCACCAGCGCGGTACGCCCGGTCAGCGCCACCGCCAGCGCGCGCTGCACCGCCGCCTCGGACTCGGAGTCGAGGTGCGCGGTGGCCTCGTCGAGGATGACGATGGACGGTGCCTTGAGCAGCAGCCGGGCGATCGCGATCCGTTGTTTCTCGCCGCCGGAGAAGCGGTAACCACGCTCGCCGACCAGGGTGTCGAGCCCCTCGGGCAGGGCCCGGACGAGTTCCTCCACCTGGGCACCGCGCAACGCCGCCCAGAGTTCGTCGTCGGTCGCGTCCGGCTTGGCGTACCGGAGGTTCTCGGCGATCGTCTCGTGGAACAGGTGGGAGTCCTGGGTGACCACACCGATCTCGTCGCGCAGCGAGTCGAAGGTGGCGTCCCGGACGTCGACGCCGCCGACGCGTACGGCGCCGTCGGTCACGTCGTAGACCCGGGAGACCAGCATCGAGGTGGTGGACTTGCCGGCACCGGAGGGCCCGACCAGCGCCACCATCTGGCCCGGCTCGACGGTGAAGGAGACCCCGCGCAGCACCGGCTCGGAGACCGTACGGTCGAGCGCGGCGACCTCCTCCAGCGAGGCGAGGGAGACCTCGGCGGCGCTGGGGTAGCGGAACCGTACGTCGCGGAACTCCAGCCGGCCGGAACCGCTCGGGATGGCCACCGCGTCCGGCTTCTCCTCGATCGCCGGCTTCAGGTCGAGCACCTCGAAGACCCGGTCGAAGGAGACCAGTGCGCTCATCACGTCGACCCGGACGTTGGAGAGCGCGGTCAGCGGGCCGTAGAGGCGGGTGAGCAGCAGGGCGAGGGTGACGACCGTACCGGCGCTGACCGAGCCGTTGACCGCGAGCCAGCCGCCGAGGCCGTAGGTGAGCGCCTGGGCCAGCGAGGCGACGAGGAGCATCGCCACGAAGAAGGTGCGGGAGTACATGGCGGTCTGCACCCCGATGTCGCGTACCCGCTCGGCCCGTTCGGCGAACCGGCCGGCCTCGACCTCGGGCTTGCCGAAGAGCTTGACCAGCAGCGCGCCGGAGACGCCGAACCGCTCGGTCATGGTGGCGTTCATCCGGGCGTCGAGGTTGTACGCCTCCCGGGTGATCTCGGCCAGCCGCTTGCCCACCCGGCGGGCCGGGATGACGAAGATCGGCAGGAGCAGCAGCGAGAGCACGGTGATCTGCCAGGAGAGGGTGAACATCACGACGGCGGTGAGCACCAGTTGGATGATGTTGCTGACCACGCCGGAGAGGGTCGAGGTGAACGCCCGCTGGGCGCCCTGCACGTCGTTGTTGAGCCGACTGACCAGCGCACCGGTCTGGGTACGGGTGAAGAACTGCAACGGCATCCGCTGGACGTGGTCGTAGACCCGGGTGCGCAGGTCGAGGATGATGCCCTCGCCGATCCGGGCCGAGTACCACCGCTGCACCAGCGAGAACAGCGCGTCGACCACGGCGAGCCCGGCGATGAACAGCGCCAGCCGGACGACCGCCCCACCCGCCTCCGAACCGCCCGCGGTGATCGTGTTGATCACGTCGCCGGCCAGCACCGGCGTGGCGACGCCGATCACGGCGGCGAGGACCACGGTCACCAGGAAGACCAGGATGTCCCGCCGGTACGGCCGGGCGAAGGCGACGATCCTGCGGGTGGCTCCCCGACTGAGCTGATGGCTCCGGACCTCGTCCCGGCTCCGCATCGAGCGCAGTGTGCTCCACCCGCCCATGCCGCCGCCCGCCATCGGGTTCGACACCCGTCACCTCCGTGTCGCTAATTGTCGCCGGAGCGGTCCGATCCGATTCTCCACGACCCTTAAGTCAACCCGAGAGGTAAGTTATCTCTTCCCGACGACTCCTTACAATTTCCTTATTTATTCGCCGCGCCCCGTCAGATCGCCTATACGTCGCATCTGGGCCTCACGTTCTGCCCGTTGCTGCTCCACCGGCGAACGCCCGGCGGCGCCGGCCAGCAGCGCCTTGATCTCGATCACCGCGTTGCGGTCCCCGGCCAGTACCGCCGCCGTCAGGTCGGCCACCGCGCCGTCCAGGTCGCCCCGGGGTACGACCACGGTGGCGAGCCCCATCCGCTGCGCCTCGGTCGCGTCCAGCCGTCGGCCGGTCACGCAGATCTCCAGCGCACGCGCGTAACCGACCAGGTCGACCAGGCGCTTCGTCCCGGCCAGGTCCGGGACCAGCCCGAGCGTCACCTCGGCCATCGCCAGACTCGCGTCGTCGGCGAGCACCCGCAGGTCACAGGCGAGCGCGAGCTGGAAGCCAGCACCGATCGCGTGCCCCTGCACGACGGCCACGGAGATCAGGTCGGGGCGGTGCAGCCAGGTGAAGGCCGCCTGGAAGCCGGCGATCCGGTCGTCTGCCTGGTCGGCCGGCAACGCCGCCAACTCGGCGAACGAGTCCGGCCCGCCGGCACCGGCGACGGCTCGGTCGAGGCCGGCCGAGAACGCCCGACCCTCGCCGCGTACGACCACCACGCGCACGTCGCCGGGCAGGTCACGAGCGAAGTCGCGCATGGCCCGCCACATCGCGGGCGTCTGCGCGTTGAGCACGTCGGGCCGGCACAACGTCACCGTCGCCACCGGCCCGTCGCAAACGAGCCGCACCCCGCCGTCAGCGGTCACCATCGGTCCCCACTGCGAGGGGCGCGGGCCAGGCTGAGAAGCGGGTCACGCCTTCTTCCGACGGCGAGCTCCGCCGCGCTGGCGCAACTGAACGCCGGACTCCGTGAGCACCCGGTGGATGAACCCATAGGAACGGCCGGTCGAGGCCGCCAGGGCGCGGATGCTCTCGCCGGACGTGTACCGCTTGACCAAGTCCTTGGCGAGCGTCTGACGCTCGGCTCCGACGATCCGGCGACCCTTCTCAGTGCTGGTGGCTGTGCCGGTGGCTGCCATGTTGATTCCTCACGTCCCAGACTGTGCGGTTCGATACGGTCCCACCTATTAGACCGCCTCGAACGATCATGCGCCAGATATCAACTCTTCGCCAACCGACACGCACAGCAGTGTCAATTTCCCGATTCAGCGATTGCGCGCTGAGGGAAAGCCCTCATCAGGGGCAGGATGTTGGTTTCGGTGTATGTCCGGACGGTCGCAACCTGTGACCGTCCGGACGTGATTCGACGGTGGACGGTCCCACCCGGACGCCCACCGGTACGTGAGACCGACTCAAGCCAGCTCCACCAATTCGAGCAGGTCGTCGCTCCAGGCGTCCTCGTCACCGTCGGGCAGCAGGATCGCCCGGTCCGGCTTGAGTGCCAGCACCGCGCCCGGATCGTGGGTGACCAGCACGATCGCGCCGGGATAACGGGCGATCGCGTCCAGCACCTGCTCCCGGCTGACCGGGTCGAGGTTGTTGGTGGGCTCGTCGAGCAGCAGCACGTTCGCGCCGGAGCAGACCAGCGTGGCCAGCGCCAACCGGGTCTTCTCACCGCCGGAGAGCACCCCGGCCGGCTTCTCCACGTCGTCGCCGGAAAAGAGGAAGGCGCCGAGGATCTTGCGCAGTTCGGTGTCCGACTGCTCGAACGCGGCACTGCGCATGTGGTCCAGCACGCTTCGCTCCACGTCGAGCGTCTCGTGCTCCTGGGCGTAATAACCCAGGCGCAACCCGTGCCCCGGGCGGACCTCCCCGGTGTCCGGTTTCAACAACCCGCCGAGCATTCGCAGCAGGGTGGTCTTGCCGGCACCGTTGAGCCCCAGGATCGCCACCCGGGAACCCCGGTCGACCGCCACGTTGACGTCGGTGAAGATCTCCAGCGAGCCGTACGACTTGGACAGGCCGGCGGCGGTCAACGGGGTCTTGCCGCACGGGGCCGGGCTCGGGAACCG
The DNA here is from genome assembly GCF_044901685.1 of Micromonospora sp. NPDC050397. Taxonomy (NCBI): domain Bacteria; kingdom Bacillati; phylum Actinomycetota; class Actinomycetes; order Micromonosporales; family Micromonosporaceae; genus Micromonospora; species Micromonospora sp. NPDC050397. The sequence goes on along the minus strand of NZ_JBJDPS010000004.1, from coordinate 592,523 downwards.
TACCTTCGCCACCTTGTCCGCGACCCGGGTCTCCTCCAGGCCGGTCAGGAGCTTCTCGGCCCGACGGGCCATGTTCTGGGCGGCCACCGTCTTGGTCGCCTTGGCCCGCATCTTGTCCGCCTGCGCCATCAGCGCGCCGGCCTTCTTCTCCGCGTTGGCCCGCTCCCGGCGCCGCCGACGCTCGTCGGTCTCCCGCTGCTCCTGGTACGTCTTCCAACCCACGTTGTAGACGTCGACCACCGAACGGGTGGCGTCCAGGAACCACACCTTGTTGACCACGGCCTCCAACAGCGAGGCATCGTGACTGATAACGATCAGCCCGCCCTTGTGCCCGGCGAGGAAGCCGCGCAGCCAGGTGATCGAGTCCGCGTCGAGGTGGTTGGTCGGTTCGTCGAGCAGCAGGATGCCGCCGTTGTTCTCGGCCGCGTCCCGGAACAGGATCCGGGCCAGCTCGATCCGGCGCCGCTGGCCACCGGAGAGCGTGCCGATCGTCTGCGCCAGCACCCGGTCGGGCAGGCCGAGATTGGCGCAGATCCGGGCCGCCTCGGCTTCGGCGGCGTAGCCACCGAGGGAGGCGAACTGGTCCTCCAGCGCGCCGTAACGGCGGACCAACCGGTCGTCCGGGGAGGTCGCGAGCTTCGCCTCGATCTCCGCCATTTGCGCCATGAGCACATCAAGACCACGGGCGGAGAGCACCCGGTCCCGCGCGGTGACCTCCAGATCACCCGTACGCGGGTCCTGCGGCAGGTAACCCACCGCGCCCCGGCGGTCGATCTCGCCGGAATACGGCTGCCCCTCACCGGCGAGCACCTTCAGCGTGGTGGTCTTGCCCGCGCCGTTGCGCCCGACCAGACCGATCCGGTCACCCGGCTGGACCCGCAGGGTCGTGTCGGAGAGCAGGATCCGCGCGCCCGCGCGCAGTTCCAGGCCGGAAACAGTGATCATTCGTGGGACTCACTCTCGGGGTCGAAGGCTGACTCAGGCACAAAGACGCGCCGGTGGGGACGCGGTCCCCCCGGCGCGGGGCGGTTCAGCCTTCGCAGAGCAGCACACCCCCAGTGTACCGGGCCGCCCGCGCGGGCCCCCGCCGGTTTTGCCCCCATGATCGGTCCACGGCGTCGGCCCAGCTCAGCCACCCCGGACGGGTTCGCACCCCGGTACGGCACGGTCAGGCCGGGATCGGGTCCCCGCAGATCCGCCAGCTCCCCCGGTCCTCGACCACCCGGTAGACGTGCGCCTCGCTCGCCCCGCTCGGATCGGCCAGGGTGACGCTGACCGAGAAGTCCCGGTCGATTCTCTCGATCTTGTCGATCTGGTACGAACGGACCGCCGGCCGGCCGCCGATGTCGGCGCTGAACTGCTCCCGGTCGAGCCGTTCCCGGGAGTCGGAGCAGAGCTGGTCGTAGGCCCCACCGTAGTTGCCGGCGATCAGCCGCTGGACAAACGAGTCGACCGCGACCCGGGCCGCCGCCTCCGGCTCCTGCGCCGGACGGAACAGGAAGAAGCCACCGATGCCGAGCCCGGCCAGCAGCAGGGCCAGCGCCAGCCCGACGACCGTCAGCAGCGGTCGGCGCACCTCCCGGTCCAGCGGCAGCCAGGCCGCCGGCAGGGAGCGGGAACGGGAGCGGGCGCGCTGAGCCATGGCGGGAGGGTAGCCAGTGCGCTCAGCCGACGCCATCCGGGGCGCGTGGTTCCGGGGCGCTCGGTTCCAGGTGGTGTGGTTCCGGGGCGCTCGGTTCCGGGTCGCGGACCAGCACCCGTACCGCGCGGGCGGCGGTGATCGCGTCGACCAGCACCGCGTGCCGGGGTTCCGGTACGTCGAGCAGCCGGTCCGCGCGCAGCGCGGCGAGCGGCGCGAGCCGCCGGTCGGCCAGGATGGTGTCGATCGCCCGGCGGTCCCCACCGGCGACCACCGCGTCGAGACCGCCGACCGCCGGCAGGAGCAGCCGCAGGGCCAGCTCCACCGCGTCGGCCATCGCCGCCTTCGCCTGGTTGTCCCGACGCCGGGCGAACCGCTGCTGGGACCAGCCACCGGCGGCGGTCCGGCCCTGCACGTACCGGCTGTCCACCTTGGAGGTGACCAGTTCGGTTCCGTCGGCGACTCCGACCGCCACCGCACCCTTGCGCGCCAGCAGCAGGCCGAGCCGGCGGGCGGTGGTCGCCTCGGCCAGGAAGCCGGGCAGGTCGGTGGCGGGCGGCGTACCCGGCGGGCGGTGCAGTTCCGCGGTGGCGCCGTCCGGGGCGGTGAGCAGCAGGCCGTACCCGGTGACGATGGTCCCGGGCGGGCCGTGCCGCGCGGTGAATCCGTCGATCCAGCGGGCGACGCGGACCGGGTCGACGTCGACCCACCGGCCGCCGCCGGCGGCGGGTCGACTGCTCATCCCCCGACCGTACGGCACCGGACGCCGGCACCGGGCGGCGGTCGCCCGGCCCGACGCTCAGTCGGCGAGTAGCAGCCGCACGGCGAGCACCACGATCAGGGTGCTGGAGACAAGTGCGGTGCCGAGCCGCCCCCGGGGACTGGCCAGCAGCCGGCCGAGCAGCGACCCGCTGCCGGCGACCAGCAGTTGCCAACTCGCCGAGGCGGTCAGCACGGCCGCCACGAAGATCGCCGCACCGGTGGCGGTCAGCGGCTCGGACGCCTGTCGGCCGAGGATCAGCGCACCGAAGTAGAGGATCGTGGTCGGGTTGAGCAGGGTCAGCCCGAGCACCACACCGAACGCCCGGCCGGGTGTGGTCAGGTCCCGGCCGTCCCGGGTGGTGGTCGACGGGTCGCGGTGCTGCCGGACCGCCCTCACCACCGTGTGGGTGGCGAGCAGCAGCAGGACCGCCACCGCCAGCAGGCGCAGCGGACCGGCGAGCGGCGTGATCATCCCGGCCAGCGCGGTGCCGCCGAGTACGGCGACCGCCGCGTAGAGCCCGTCCGCGAGGGCCACCCCGAGTCCCGCCCCGGCGCCGACCCGGAACGAGGTACGGGCGGTCAACGCGACGACCAGGACGGAGATGGCGCCGAACGGGATGGCCACGCCGTAGCCGGCGAGCAGGCCGGCGACCAGGGCATCGGCTGAGTCGTTCACCAGCGCATCGTGGCAGCCGGGCCGGCCTCGCGGCGATCGGATTTCACCATGTCGGCAGACGAGGTGATCTTGCGAAGCTTCACGTGCCTAAGATCACCCTCACGCCGCACACGAAGCGGCCCTTTCGACACAAAGGAGCAAGATGCTCAGGAGAGTGCGCTGGCTACCAGCGGTCGCACTGCTGTCCACCATGGTCGGCTTCGTACCGGCAAGTCCCAGCCTGGCCGACGGGGGCACCACCCCGACCGGGAAGACGTACACCGTCACGCTGCTGACCGGGGACGTGGTCACGGTCGAGACGACCGGCACGGGATGTCCCCGGGTGCGGGTCGAGCCGATCGACCGGAACGGGGTGTTCCAGCAGAGCTGCGGAGTCGACGGGCACGTACGGGTCATCCCGGCGAGCGTCGCGGGGCGGGTCGGCTCGGTCCTCGACCCGACCCTGTTCGACGTCACCGCGTTGATCGAGGACGGCTACGACGACGCCAACAGCACCGAACTCCCGGTGATCGTACGGTCGGACGCGAAGGCGAAGCTGGCCAGCCTCGGTGACGTACGGCCGTTGGCGAGCATCGGCGCGGTGGCCGGACACGTACCCAAGAAGAGCCCGACCACCGCGAAGCTGGCCGGTGAGAACCTGCTGGCCGGGGCGACGAAGGTCTGGCTCGACCGGAAGGTCCGGGCGACCACGGTCGACAGGAACCTCGACCGCAACCTGAGCCAGGTCTCCGCCCCCGAGGCGTGGAACGCGGGTTACACCGGCAAGGGCACCCGGATCGCCGTGCTCGACAGCGGCGCCGACTTCAGCCACCCGGACCTGGTCGGTCAGGTCGCGGAGCGGGCCGACTTCACCGTGGACGGTGGCGACGCCGTCGACCGGTTCGGCCACGGCACCCACGTCGCCACCATCATCGCCGGCACCGGAGCGGCCTCGCACGGCCAGCGCCGGGGCGTCGCCCCGGCCGCCCGGCTCGTCGTCGGCAAGGTCCTCGACGACCACGGCGCCGGCGGGGACTCGCAGATCATCGCCGGGATGGAGTGGGCCGCCGCCCGCGCCGACGTGGTCAACATGAGCCTCGGCGGCGCGGACGCCAGCGACGGGACCGACCCGCTCTCGCTCGCCGTCGACGCGCTGACCAAGCAGACCGGCGCGCTCTTCGTGATCGCCGCCGGCAACAGTGGCGGCGCGATCTCCTCGCCCGGCGCCGCCGGCGCCGCGTTGACGGTCGGCGCGGTCGACAACGCCGACAAGCTGGCCGACTTCTCCAGCCGGGGACCGCTGGTGAACACCCGCGCGGCCAAGCCCGAGATCGTCGCACCGGGCGTCGGCATCGTCGCCGGCCGGGCCGGCGGCACCACGATGGGCGCGCCGGTGGACCGGTACTACACCGCCGCCGACGGCACCTCGATGGCCACCCCGCACGTCGCCGGAGCGGCGGCGCTGCTCGCCCAGCGGCACCCCGACTGGACCGCCGACCGGCTCAAGGCCGGACTCGTCGGCGCCGCCGACCCGCTGTCGGAGACGGACCCGTACGTCGTCGGCGCCGGTCGGCTCAACGCCGCCCGTACCCTCTCCGGCCCGGTCAGCGACCAGCCGGTGGTGGCGCTCGGCACGTTCCCGTACCCGCAGCAGGGGTCCAGCACGACGAAGCTGAGCTGGACCGGTGACGCGCGCTCGGCCACCGTCGACCTCGATCTCGACGTCACGGTCACCGACCACGCGGGAGCGCCCGCGCCGCGTCACACCGCGTCGCTGTCGGACACCCGGGTACGTCTACGGCCCGGCGCCTCCGCCGGCACCACGCTGCGGGTCGACCGTACGGCGCTGGCCGCCAGGCCCGGCCTGTACGCCGCCGTCGTCACCGCCCGCAGCCGGGGCAAGCTGGTGTCGCGTACGCCGGTGACCTTCTACGTGGAGGCGCCGAGTCACGACCTGACGATCAACACCGTGGCCACACCCGACCTGCCGCCGAGCGCGGACAACTGGGTCGGTGTGTCGGTGACCAACCTCGACGACCCCACCGTCTACGGCGGTGGCGGCTTCGTCGTCGCCGGTCGGCCCGTCACGCTCCGGGTCCCCGCCGGCCGGTACGCGATCACCGCCGGGTACACCGCCTACGACCCGGAGACGGACAACCAGCAGGGCGCCCTCGTCGGCGACCCGGACGTGGCCGTCACCGCCGACCGCGTCATGACGCTCGACCCGGCGCGGGCGAAGCCGGTCACCGCGACCGTCGACCACGTCGCCACCACCACCGGCGCCGTCCAGTTCACCAACGTCCAGACCTCGCGCAACGGCCTGTTCTGGTGGCAGAGCGTCAACGGTTTCGGCAGCCAGGCGAAGGTGTCGGTGGAGCCGATGGAGCGCCCCGGCGTCGGGACGCTGCGGTCGTACGCGGGCTTCGCCCTGGACACGTCCGGCGACCGGGGCACCCCGGAGCACTACGACGTGGTCCGCGCGTACGACAACGGTGTGCCGGCCGACCCGACCTACCGGGTGACGGCGGCGGAACGGGCCCGGCTGGCCCGGATCGACCAGCGGTTCAACCAGATGGACTCCCCCGGCATGGTCACCTCGCTGCGGCGTAGCGGCTTCACCCCGGACGGTTCGGTCGCCGTGTTGCAGAACCGGACGTACGACCTGCCGGTGAACCGGACCGACTACGTGACCCCCGGCTACACCTACAAGGACGAGGGGATCTACGGCGGGCTGACCGCCGCCGAGGGCGACCGGGTCTACCGTACGGGCAGCCGGCAGTCGAAGATCTGGGCCCGCCAGCCGCTGCACTCGGACTGGTACGACGACCCCTCCGGCGCGGCGTTCAGTTGCGCCACCGCGCCGTCGCGGACCAGCGGTAACATCCACGTCGACCTGGTCATGCTGACCGACCGGCACCAGCGGGCCGACTGCCTGGCGGCCGGCACGATCGGGGTCAACCGGAAGCTGTCGCTCTACCGGGACGGTCGACTGGTCGACGAGCGGGCCGCCTCGCTGGCGGACTTCACCGTACCGAGCTCGGCTGCGGACTACCGGCTGACCTTCGACGTCGAGACCGGCCTGATCCTGCCGATCTCGACCCGGGTGAGCACCTCGTGGACGTTCCGCTCGGCCGGTCCGAGCGGCACCCGGAGCGTCCCGCTGCCGCTGCTCTCGGTCGACTACGCGCTCCCGTTGGACGCCGCCAACCGCCCGACCGGTGGGGTGGGCAGCTTCCAGGTCCGGCAGGCGAACGGCGTCGCGGCCCAGCGGATCGAGTCGTTCCAGGTCTGGACCTCGACCGACGACGGCGCCACCTGGCGTACGGCACGGGTGAGCCGGGACGGCGACGACTTCCGGGCCGAGCTGCCGACGGTGAAGACGGGGCAGTCCGTCTCGCTGCGGGTGAAGGCCGGCGCGAGCGGCGGTAGTGGCATCGAGCAGACCATCATCCAGGCGTACCACGCCGGTTAAGCGTGTAAGGAAGGGCCCCTTATTAACGCTATGCGTTAATAAGGGGCCCTTCCTTACACTTCAGCCGCCCTGCACCGCCGCGCTCCACATCGGACAGGTCGGTGCTGGTACGCGCGCCGCCGACCGGCGCGGAACGGGACCGGATGTCGGGCAGGTATCGACGATGTTAGGTCTTTCCATCCTCCTGAGCCACCGGTTAGCATCCGGTACCCGAAGTTTCTTCATGTAATGATCCCACCGCCAGGAGGATCAGCATGTCCCGACGCGTCCTGCCCCGCCGGGCGACGGCCACCATCGCCGTCGCGGTCACCACGTTGGCCGCCGCCCTGCTCGCCGGCCCCACCACCGGGGTCACCGCCGCGCCCGAGCCCGCCCCGCCCACCGCCCCGGCCGCCGGCACCACCAGCTTCGCGGCCGGCGACTACTGCCTCGGCGAGTGCGCCGACATCCTGCCACCGGGCCAGAACGGCAACGCCACCCTCGTCGAGATTCTCGGCAACCAGGCGTTCGGCACCCTGCCCCGGCACTCCGGCGACCAGCTCGGCAAGTACGCCAACCTGGTCTACGGCTACGCCGGACTGCGCGAGGACCAGATCGGGAACTTCTTCAACGACGCCGCCTTCGGCGTGCCGGGCGGCCAGGCCGAACGGACCTACTCCCCGCGCTCAGACGTGACCATCGTGCGGGACCGCTCCACCGGCGTACCGCACATCACCGGCACCACCCGGGCCGGCACCATGTACGGCGCCGGTTACGCCGGGGCCGAGGACCGGCTCTTCACCATGGACCTGCTCCGGCACGTGGGGCGCGGCACGCTCACCCCGTTCGCCGGTGGCGCACCGGGCAACCGGGCGCTGGAGCAGAGCGTCTGGCGCAACTCGCCGTACCGGGACGCCGACCTGACCGCCCAGGTCGAGGCGCTGCGCCAGCGCGGCCCCCGGGGCGAGCAGCTCTACCAGGACGTACGCCAGTACATCGACGGGATCAACGCGTACATCGGGGTCTGCATGGCGGGCCGCAACTGCCCCGGCGAGTACGTGCTCACCGGCCACCTGGACGCGATCACCAACGCGGGCGGCCCGAAGCCGTTCCTGATGACCGACCTGATCGCGATCGCCGGTGTGGTCGGCGGGCTGTTCGGCGGCGGTGGCGGCACCGAGATGCAGTCGGCGCTGGTCCGGATCGCCGCGCGGGCGAAGTACGGCCCGGTCGAGGGGGACCGGGTCTGGACCGCGTTCCGCGCCGAGAACGACCCGGAGGCGGTGCTGACCCTGCACGACGGGCAGAGCTTCCCGTACGGCGCCGCGTCCCCGGACGCGCCCAGCGTGGTGCTGCCCGACGCCGGCTCCGCCCGGGTCGAACCGGTGGTCACCGACCAGACCGGTTCGGCCACCAGCGCCGTCGGCGGTCCCTCCGAACTCGCCGCCGCACTGTCCGGGCTGACCATCACCCCGGCCAGCCGGGGCATGTCGAACGCGGCGGTGATCTCCGCCGAACACTCCGCCACCGGACACCCGGTCGCCGTCTTCGGCCCGCAGACCGGCTACTTCTCCCCGCAACTGCTGATGGTGCAGGAGTTGCAGGGGCCGGGGATCAGCGCCCGGGGCGCCGCCTTCGCCGGCATCAACCTCTACGTGCTGCTCGGCCGGGGACAGGACTACGCCTGGAGTGCCACCTCCTCCAACCAGGACATCACCGACACGTACGCGGTCCCGCTCTGCACCCCGGACGGCAGTACGCCGACGTTGGCCAGCGACCACTACCGCTTCCGGGGGCAGTGCCGCCCGATGGAGGAGATCTCGCACGTCAACTCCTGGACCCCGAGCGTGGCCGACGGCACGCCGGCCGGCTCGTACCGGCTGGTCACCTGGCGTACGGCGCTCGGCCTGGTCGCCTGGCGCGGCACGGTCGGCGGCCAGCCGTACGCGTTCACCTCGCTCCGCTCCACCTACCGGCACGAGGCGGACTCGGCGATCGGGTTCCAGATGTTCAACGACCCGGCGCTGATGGGCACCCCGACCGGGTTCAAGGACGCGGCCTCCACCATCGGGTACGCGTTCAACTGGTTCTACGTCAACTCGGACTCCTCGGCGTACTTCAACTCCGGGCTCAACCCGGTCCGGGCGGCCGGGGCGAACCCGAACCTGCCGCAGCGCGCCGAACCCGCGTACGAGTGGGCCGGTTTCGACCCGGCGGCCAACACGGCCAGCTACCTGCCGGCCGCCGCCCACCCGAACTCGGTCGACCAGGACTACTACGTGAGCTGGAACAACAAGCAGGCCAAGGACTTCGGCGCGGCCGACGGCAACTTCAGCTTCGGCGCCGTGCACCGGGGCGACCTGCTGGACAAGCCGGTCCGGGCCGCGCTCGCCGCCGGTCAGAAGTTCGACCGGGCGTCGCTGACCAGCCTGGTGCAGCGGGCCGGGCTGACCGACCTGCGCGGGATCGAGGTGCTCGACGAGCTGATCCGGGTGTTGGAGAGCCAGCCGGTGACCGACCCCAACCTGGCCGCCCAGATCACCCGGGTGAAGAACTGGCGACAGGCGGGCGCGCTACGGGTGGAGACCGCCAGCGGCTCCAAGGTCTACCAGCACGCCGAGGCGATCCGGGTCTTCGACGCCTGGTGGCCGCTGCTGGTCAACGGCCAGTTCAAGGCGCCGCTCGGGGCCGACCTCTACCAGGCCCTGGTGAACGCGCTCCAGGTGAACGAATCTCCCTCGGGGCACCAACGCGGCGACGTCTCCACGCTGCCGACCTCGGCGAACGAGGCCCAGGCGCACAAGGGCTCCTCCTTCCAGTACGGCTGGTGGGGCTACGTGGACAAGGACCTGCGTGCGGTGCTCGGCGACCCGGTCCAGGGCGGCCTGGGGCGTACCTACTGCGGTGGCGGCGACCTGGCCTCCTGCCGCCAGATCCTGCTCGACACGCTGCGCACCGCCGCCGCCCAGCCGGTGAACGTCACCTATCCCGGCGACGCGAGCTGCTCCGCCGGGGACCAGTGGTGCGCCGACGCGATCATCCAGTCACCGCTGGGCGGGATCAAGCACGCCACCATCGCCTGGCAGAACCGGCCGACGTACCAGCAGGTGGTCTCCTTCCCGGCCGGTCGGGGCGACGACGTGACCAACCTGGCCGCCGGGCGTACGGCATCCGCGTCCAGCAACCAGTCCGGCAACGGAGCCGCCCGCGCGGTCGACGGCGACCCCGGCACCCGCTGGGCCAGTTCCTGGTCGGACAACCAGTCGATCACCGTGGACCTCGGTTCGGTCCGCCCGGTCGGTCGGGCCGTACTGGCCTGGGAGGCGGCGTACGCGCGCTCGTACCGGATCGAGGTCTCCACCGACGGGACCACCTGGACCCCGGTCTGGTCCACCACCGCCGGTGACGGCGGTACGGACAACGTCGACTTCGCCACCACCCAGGCCCGGTACGTCCGGATGCAGGGCCTCACCCGGGGCACCGGCTTCGGCTTCTCGCTCTGGGAGTTCGAGGTCTACGCCCACTGACGCCCCGGCCACGGCACAAGGAAAGAGCGGCCGTCCCGGACGGGACGGCCGCTCTTCCGCGTTCCTGCCGACGACAGACGTCAGACGTTGAAGCCCAGGGCGCGGAGCTGGTCCCGGCCCTCGTCGGTGATCTTGTCCGGGCCCCACGGCGGCAGCCACACCCAGTTGATCCGGAAGTCGGCGACCAGGCCGCCGCCCGGACCCGTGGTCAGCGCCTGCCGGGTCTGGTCCTCGATCACGTCGGTCAGCGGGCAGGCCGCCGAGGTCAGCGTCATGTCCAGGGTGGCGATGTTGTCGTCGCCGACGTGCACCCCGTAGACCAGACCCAGGTCGACCACGTTGATGCCCAGCTCGGGGTCGACGACGTCCTTCATCGCCTCCTCGATCTCACCGATCGTGGCCTTGCTGACGGCGGCGGTCTCGGTGGCAACCGCCTCACCCGTCACGGCGTCGCCCGCACCGGTCGCGGCGACCTCAGCCGCACCGGTCGCACCCACGCTCTCCTCGGAACTCATGCCTTCCAGCACCTCGCTGCGCTCGCTCATGCCTTCACCTCCGGGCTCACGCCCACACCGGCGCGTACCGCGGCGTCCTTGAACGCCATCCACGGCAGCAGCGCACATTTCACCCGGCCCGGGTAGCGGGCGACGCCGGCAAACGCCACACCGTCACCCAACACCTCCTCGTCCGGCGTCACCTGCCCGCGACCGGAGACCAGCTCGACGAAGGCCGCGTGTACGGCGAACGCCTCGTCGGCTCCCCGACCGTTGAGCAGTTCGTGCAGCACACTCGCCGACGCCTGGCTGATCGAACAGCCCATGCCGTCGTACGAGATGTCGGAGAGCACGCCCCGGGCCACCGCCACCCGCATCGTCACCTCGTCACCGCAGGTGGGGTTGACGTGGTGCGCCTCGGCCACCTGACCGGAGTCGTCGGCCGGGTCACGCAGTCCGCGACCGTGCGGGTGCTTGTAGTGATCCAGGATGATCTCCTGGTAGAGCTGGTCGAGTTGCATCAGCCAAATACCTTTCGCACCTGCTCGAGGGCAGCCACCATGGCGTCGATCTCGGCCGTGGTGGTGTACAGGTAGAACGAGGCGCGGGTTGTCGCCGGTACGCCGTACCGGACGCAGACCGGGCGGGCACAGTGGTGGCCGACGCGCACCTGAACGCCCTGGTCGTCCAGGATCTGCCCGACGTCGTGCGGGTGCACCCCGTCGAGCGCGAACGAGATCGTGCCGCCCCGGCCGATCGGCACCACCGGCCCGAAGATCCGCAGCCCGGGTACGGTCCCGAGCGCGTCCAGGGCGTACGCGGTGATCTCCTTCTCGTGCCACTGGACCGACCGCATGCCGATCGCGGTCAGGTAGTCCACCGCGGCGCCGAGCGCCACCGCCTCGGCGATCGGCGGCGTGCCCGCCTCGAACCGGGCCGGTGGCGGCGCGAAGGTCGAGCCCGCCATGCTCACGGTCTCGATCATCGAACCGCCGCCGAGCACCGGCGGCATCGCCGCGAGCAGCTCGGCCCGACCCCAGAGCACGCCGATCCCGGTCGGCGCCAGCATCTTGTGCCCGGTGAACGCGATGAAGTCGACGTCCAGGTCGACCACGTCGACCGGGATGTGCGGCACCGACTGCGAGCAGTCGAGCATCAGCAGCGCGCCGACCTCACGCACCCGGGCGGTGATCCGCGAGGTGGCGTTGACCGTGCCGAGGATGTTGGAGACGTGCACCAGCGAGACCAGCTTGGTCCGCTCGTTGATCAGCTCCTCGACCCCGGACTCGTCCAGCCGCCCGCCCTCGGTGAGCGGGAACCAGCGCAGGGTGGCGCCGGTCCGCTCGCAGAGCAACTGCCACGGCACGATGTTGGAGTGGTGCTCCATCTCGGAGATCACCACCTCGTCACCGGGGCCGAGGCGGAACCTCGGGTCACCGTTCACACCGGTGGAGGCGTTCGAGAAGGCGTACGCGACCAGGTTGATCGCCTCGGTGGAGTTCTTGGTGAACACCACCTCGTCCGGGCTCGGCGCGTTGACAAACGCGGCGACCTTCGCCCGGGCCCCCTCGTACGCCTCGGTCGCCTCGGTGCCGAGCGTGTGCACCGAGCGGGACACGTTGCCGTTGTGCCGCTCGTAGTGCTCGCGCAGGACGTCGAGGACCTGCCGGGGTTTCTGCGAGGTGTTCGCGCTGTCCAGGTAGACCAGCGGGTGCCCGTTGACCTCCCGACCCAGGATCGGGAAGTCGGCGCGCACCTTCTCCACGTCGAAGCGAGGCACGTCGTCGTACTGCGGCATGCCCGGCGGGATCGCGATCGTGGTCATCTCTGGCAGCTTCCTGTCTCAGGCGCGCGCGGCGCCGGCTCCGGCGACGTACCGCTCGTAACCCTCGGCCTCGAGCTTCTCGGACAGCTCCGGGCCGCCCTGCTCGACGATCCGGCCACCGACGAAGACGTGCACGAAGTCCGGCTTGATGTAGCGCAGGATCCGGGTGTAGTGGGTGATCAGCAGCAGGCCGGTCTGGCCGGTGTCCCGGACCCGGTTGACCCCCTCGCTGACCACCCGCAGCGCGTCGATGTCGAGACCGGAGTCGGTCTCGTCGAGGATCGCCACCTTCGGCTTGAGCAGCTCGAGCTGCACGATCTCGTGCCGCTTCTTCTCGCCACCGGAGAAGCCCTCGTTGACGTTGCGCTGGGCGAACGCCGGGTCCATCTGGAGCCGCTCCATCGCGGTACGCAGCTCGCCGGCCCAGGTACGCAGCTTCGGCGCCTCGCCGTCGACCGCGGTCTTGGCCGTACGCAGGAAGTTGGCCACCGAGACGCCGGGGACCTCGACCGGGTACTGCATGGCCAGGAAGAGCCCGGCGCGGGCCCGCTCGTCCACGGTCATCGAGAGCACGTCGACCCCGTCGAGGGTGACCGCGCCACCGGTGATCTCGTACTTCGGGTGGCCGGCGATCGAGTACGCCAGGGTCGACTTGCCCGAGCCGTTCGGACCCATGATGGCGTGGGTCTCCCCCGCCCGCACGGTCAGGTCGACACCGGCCAGGATCGGCTTCAGCTCACCCTCGGGCAGCTTGACCGACACCTGCAGGTCACGGATCTCCAGAACGCTCACGGGGTAACTCCATTGCTTGGCGTAAGACTGACGAAGACATCGCCGTCGCGGACCTCGACGGGATAAACAGGCACGGGTTCGGTGGCCGGCAGACCGCTCGGCTCACCGGTACGCAGGTCGAAGCGGGAGCCGTGCAGCCAGCACTCCAGCGTGCAGCCGTCGAGCTCACCCTCCGAGAGGGCGACCGAGGCGTGCGAGCACTCGTCCCGGATGGCGTAGAAGGCGTCGTCGTCGGCGTGCACCAGGGCGATCTCGGTGCCGTCGACCTCCGCGCGTACCACGGCCCCCTTGGGCAGCTCCTCGGCCGCACAGATCCTGATCATCAGGATCCCGCCTTGGCCAGCCGGGACTCGATCGTGTCGCCGAGCCGCTCGCGCAGCTCCGGCACCGGGATCTTGTTGATCAGCTCGGCGAAGAAGCCACGGACCACGAGCTTGCGCGCCTCGGCCTCGGGGATGCCCCGGGCCATCAGGTAGAAGAGCTGCTCGTCGTCGAAGCGGCCGGTCGCGCTGGCGTGGCCGGCGCCGGCCACCTCGCCGGTCTCGATCTCGAGATTCGGTACGGAGTCCGCCCGCGCCCCGTCCGACAGGACCAGGTTCCGGTTGATCTCGTACGTGTCGGTGCCGGTGGCGGTGGCCCGGATCAGCACGTCGCCGACCCAGACGGTGTGCGCCGCGTCGCCCTGCAAGGCGCCCCGGTAGCCGACGTAGCTGCGGCAGTCGGGCACGGTGTGGTCGACCAACTGCCGGTGCTCCAGGTGCTGACCGGCGTCGGCGAAGTAGAGGCCGTACAGCTCTGCCTCACCGCCCCGGCCGGTGTACTCCACGCTGGTGAACTGCCGGACCAGGTCGCCGCCGACGGTGACCTGGACGTGCGTCACCCGGGCGTTCTGCGCCAGCCTGATCTTGAGGTGCTGGGCCTGGACCGCGTCCGGGGCCCAGTCGGCGACGGTGACCAGGGTCAGCTTCGCCCCCTCCTCGACCGACACCTCGACGTTGTCCGCCAGCGTGACCGAGCCCTCCTGGGAGAGCACGACCGTCGCCTCCGCGAACCGCCCCACCCGGACCTGGGTCCGGGCCAGCGACAGCTCCTCGGGAGAGGCACCCAGCAGCCGGACCACCGCCGGCTCGGCGAGCACCGCCTCGGGCGCCACCTCGACCAGCGCCACCCGGGCCGCACCGCCGTGGGCCAGCGCGCTGATCCGGTCGAACGGCACCAGCACCGACAAGACCGCGTCGTCGGTCGGTTCGAGGAACCGGACCGACACGCCGGCCGGCAGGTCGCCGTGCTCGACGGTGACCCCCCGGCCGGTGGCGGCCGAGGTGTCCGCCGTGGCCAGGCCACGGAGGCGCTTGAGCGGGGTGAACCGCCACTCCTCCTCGAGCCCGTTGAGGGCCGGGAAGTCGGCGACGTCGTACGAGCGGAGCGCCTGCGACTTGGTCGTGGGCGGCGCGAAAGCCTGGGTAGTCATCTCTTCCTTGAGTCTTCTTGGGCGAGGTCCGAGTCGGGGGTACGCGCGGGCCGGCGTCAGCCGACCGCGCCCTCCATCTGCAGCTCGATCAGGCGGTTGAGCTCCAGGGCGTACTCCATCGGCAGTTCCTTGGCGATCGGCTCGATGAAGCCGCGGACGATCATCGCCATCGCCTCGTCCTCGCTCATGCCCCGGCTCATCAGGTAGAAGAGCTGGTCCTCGCTGACCTTGGAGACGGTGGCCTCGTGCCCCATCGCCACGTCGTCCTCGCGGATGTCGACGTACGGGTACGTGTCCGAGCGGGAGATGGTGTCGACCAGCAGCGCGTCGCACTTGACCGTCGACTTGCTGTGGTGCGAACCCTCCAGCACCTGGATCAGCCCCCGGTAGGAGGTGCGGCCACCGCCCCGGGCGATCGACTTGGAGATGATCGAGCTGGAGGTGTGCGGCGCGGCGTGCACCATCTTGGCGCCCGCGTCCTGGTGCTGGCCCTCGCCGGCCATGGCCACCGAGAGCACCTCGCCCTTGGCGTGCTCGCCGACCATGTAGACGGCCGGGTACTTCATGGTGACCTTGGAACCGATGTTGCCGTCGATCCACTCCATGGTCGCGCCCTCGTGGCACACGGCGCGCTTGGTGACCAGGTTGTAGACGTTGTTCGACCAGTTCTGGATGGTCGTGTAGCGGCAGCGCGCGTTCTTCTTCACGATGATCTCGACGACCGCGCTGTGCAGCGAGTCGGAGGAGTAGATCGGCGCGGTGCAACCCTCGACGTAGTGCACGTACGCACCCTCGTCGACCACGATCAGGGTCCGCTCGAACTGGCCCATGTTCTCGGTGTTGATCCGGAAGTACGCCTGCAGCGGGATGTCCACCCGGACGCCCTTGGGCACGTAGATGAACGAGCCACCGGACCAGACCGAGGTGTTCAGCGCGGCGAACTTGTTGTCACCGACCGGGATGACGGTGCCGAAGTACTCCTTGAAGAGTTCCTCGTGCTCCTTCAGCGCGGTGTCGGTGTCCAGGAAGAGCACACCCTGCTCCTCCAGGTCCTCGCGGATCTTGTGGTAGACGACCTCGGACTCGTACTGGGCCGCCACACCGGCGATCAGGCGCTGCTTCTCCGCCTCCGGGATGCCCAGCCGGTCGTACGTGTTCTTGATGTCCTCCGGCAGGTCCTCCCAACTCGCCGCCTGCTTCTCGGTGGACCGTACGAAGTACTTGATGTTGTCGAAGTTGATCCCGGTGAGGTCCGCGCCCCAGGCCGGCATCGGCTTGCGGTCGAACAGCCGCAGGCCCTTGAGCCGCAGGTCGAGCATCCACTCGGGCTCGCTCTTCTTGGCCGAGATGTCCCGCACCACGGCCTCGGAGAGCCCACGCTGGGCGGTCGCCCCAGCGGTGTCGGTGTCGGCCCAGCCGTACTCGTAACGGCCCAGGGCGGCGAGGTGCTCCTCCTGGGAGATCGGCTGGACGATCTGCTCGGTCATCTATCTGTCCTCACAGTGGTGGCGGGATTACCGGGTTGGGCACGCCTCGACTGAGCGGGAATGTGCGTGGTGCACACCCCGTCGCCGTGCGCGATGGTGGCCAGACGCTGCACGTGGGTGCCGATCAGGCGGGAGATGACCGCCGTCTCGGCCTCGCACAGCTGGGGGAACTCCGCGGCCACGTGGGCCACCGGGCAGTGGTGCTGGCACAGCTGGCCACCGGTGGCGATCGTGGACGCGTTGGCAGCGTAGCCCTCGGCCGTGAGCGCGCCCGCAAGCGCCTCCGCGCGGGCCAGCGGGTCGTCGCCCGCGTCCTCCAGGGCGGCCCGACAACGGGCCTCCAGGGCGGACACCTGCTCGGCGGCGAAGGCGTCCACCGCGCCCGATCCGCCCTGGCGGGCGATCCAGCGCAGCGCGGCGGTGGCCATGCCGTCGTAGGTGTGCGTGCCGCACCGCACCTTCGCCGAGTCGGTGAGCATGAACACCCTGGCCGGACGGCCCCGACCACGGTGGCCGCGCAGCGGCTGCTCGCGGGAGACCACGTCCCCGTCGACGAGCATCGCGTCCAGGTGCTTGCGGATCGCCGCCGGGCTCAGCCCCAGCGCCGCGCCGAGCTCGGCGGCGGTGGAGGCGCCGTGCGCCAGCAGCAGGTGGGTGACCCGGTCACGGGTGCGGTCGGCGATGTCGCGGGCACGATCGGCGATCACGGATTCACGGGCACGGTCGGCGTTCGCGGATTCACGGGCACGATCGGGGATCACGGAGTCACGGTTGCGATCGGCGGTCACGGACGGGGAATTGGTCGACGTGGCGGCACCGGCGGCCGAACCGGCCACCGGATCATGCTCAGAGAGCGCCGCCACGTTTTTCACTACGCCAACGTTACGTATTTCCCGAGACGACCGCAAACCGTACCCCGAGTGATCCAGACCACCGGTTTGCGCCGGTCCCCGACGGAGCCGAGCACTACGCTACGTAGGATTACCGCCGTGAACCGATTCGGCCGCCTCCCGGTCAGCATTCCGCTCCTGCGCCGCCTCGCGCTCGCCTCGGTGGTCGCCAACGTCGTCATCGTGGTCACCGGGGGCGCCGTCCGGCTCACCGGCTCCGGGCTCGGCTGCCCCACCTGGCCCCGCTGCACCGACGAGTCGTACACCACCACCGCCGCGCTGGGCATCAACGGCGCGATCGAGTTCGGCAACCGTACGCTCACCGGCGCCGTCGGCCTGATCGCGGTCCTCGGGCTGCTCGCGGCCCTGCTGTACCGGCCCCGCCGCCGGTCACTGGTGCTGCTGGCCGGCGCGGTGCTGCTCGGCGTGGCGGCCCAGGCGGTGATCGGCGGGATCACCGTACGGATGCACCTGCACCCGGGCGTCGTCGGCGTGCACTTCATCGTCTCGATGCTGCTGCTGCTCTCCACGTACGCCTTCTGGCGCCGGGTCGACGAGCCCGACGGGCCGGTACGGCTCACCGTGCCCGCCCCGATCCGTACCCTCACCTGGTTCACCACCGCGGTCAGCGGCGCGGTGATCGTGGTCGGCGTGCTGGTCACCGGCAGCGGCCCGCACGCCGGTGACGCCATCGCGGCCCGCAACGGCCTCGACCCGGAGACCATCGCCCAGTTCCACGCCGACCTGGTGTTCCTCCTCGTCGGCCTGACCGTGGGGCTGCTGCTGGCGCTGCGCGCGACAAACGCCCCGGCGCTCGCGGTACGCGCCGCCAAGGTGCTGCTCGCGGTCGAACTGGCCCAGGGGCTGATCGGGCTGGTGCAGTACCTGACCCACCTGCCCGTGCTGCTGGTCGGGGCACACATGCTCGGCGCCTGCCTGGTCTGGCTGGCCACCCTGTCCATGGTCTGGGCGACCCGCGAGCGGCAACCAGCCACCCCGCCCGCCCCCACGGCCCCGCTCGCCCCCACCGACCAGCTCGCCACGTCCACCACCCCCGCCCCCGCCCTCTCCCACTGAACCGACCCGGGCCACCAACACGCCCGATATCCACCCTCCCGCACCACCCCCACCATTTCCCCCACTTCCCCAAAACCCCCACCCCCCACCCCTCCCCCACCCCTCCTCCCGCCCCCACCCCCACCCTTGTCGATCTAGGGCAAAACCTCGCGAGTTGATCACCAAACAACGACGATTTCCCCTAGATCGACGAGTCAGGCGGGGCGGGCACGCGCGGGGGGATCGGGTCACGGCAGCGCCGCGGCGGCGTTGGGGCTGTGACATTGGGGGCTTCGCGCTCAAGGCGGGGCATCACGAGTACGCCTCGTCGATCCCGTTCAGCCACAGGTGGACCAGGGGGTTGGGGGCGGCGTGCCCACGGCGGGCATCAAGCCTGACGGCCCAGAGTGGGCACGCCGCCCCCAACCCACCACACGCACAGACCCCACCCTCAGGACAGCCGACCCACGATCGCGTCAGCCAACCGCCCCGCAGCACCCGCGTCGTACGCGAGGAACAACGACGGCTCCGTCAACTCCAACTCGACCAACACGGGCGCTCCGTCCGACCCCGGAATCAGGTCCACCCGGGCGTAGAGCAGCCGGTCCGTTCCACCCGGCAGGGCTGCCAGCACCCGCTCGGCGGTCTCCCGTTCCACCGGCCCAGGGGTCCGGGCGGCGATCTTCTCGGTTCGGAACAGCTCCGTCGTCTCCTGGTCCGGGCCGGTGAGCACGGCGCCCTTGCGGATCGCGTGACTGAACCGGAGTCCGTCCGGGCCGGCCAGGAAGAGCAGCGCGGTCTCGCCGACCGTGTCCACCGCCGTCAGGTAGGGCTGCACCATGGTGAACCGGCCAGCCGCGCCGAGCCGGGCCACGTGCCGCCGGGCCAGCTCACGTTGGGCCGGGTCGGCCAGGTCGTACCGGCCGGTGTCCAGGCTGCCGGCGCTGATCGCCGGCTTGATCACGTACTCGCCGTCGGTGGCGGGCTGCCAGGACCCGCCCGGCGGCACCCACTCGGTCGGCACCGTCGGTACGCCCGCGTCGGCCAGCTCGCCCAGGTAGCGCTTGTCGGTGTTCCAGCGGACCACCTCGGCCGGGTTGGCCAGGTGGGGCACGGTGGCGGCCCAGGTGACGAACTCCTCCCGACGGGGCGCGTAGTCCCAGGTCGAGCGGAGCACCGCGAGTTCGTACCCGGACCAGTCGATGTCGGGGGCGTCCCAGACGACCCGGTCGACGTGTACGCCCCGGGCGGCCAGCGGCCCGAGCACCAGCCGGTCGTCCGGGTCGAGTTCCGGCAACTCGGCGCAGGTAATGAGAGCGACCCGGGGTTGCCCCCGGGTCGCGCCGTTATCGGACAAGGTTGTCAACGGGCCATCGTGCGCCGCGCCATCGACCGCCACAGGTCGTTGCTCGGTCGCATCTGGTCCATCAACTCCCGCTCCCACTCGTTTTCGATCGTTACCCCCGCTGTTTCACACGCCAGTCGGGCGACATCGGTGCCGTCCGCGAACTGGTCGCCCCACACGCCGTCCTCCCCCACCAGGACGATGCGTGCTCCGCGCTTGCCGACGTACTCGATGACCGCCTTCGCGCCGCCGTGACCGGCGGCGAACGTCCGGATGCCGGCGACCAGGCCACTGGGGGCCGGTTGCGCGGCGGTCTGTTCGTTCGTCAGCGTCGTATGAGAACCATCTGCCATGAGCCGAAGCCTAAGCAGAGGCGACTTCACCTGGCTCCCACTTGTCAGGATTTTGTGATGCCAATTACCCATTGATTTAAGACAGAGCACAGGTGGTTTATGCCTATTTATCCGTTATAGACACCCACCATTGAGCGGCAAATGGGGGCGAACCAGACTCGAACTTGAGTCGATCCGACTCACCCCGCCCGAGTAGGCCATACCCCGGCATAACGGACCAGATCAGATTGAACCGGCTCTATTCGCTTCAGTTATGCTGCTCGATTACGGTCCGGCCCGGGCCGACCTGTCCCGGCCCAGAGCAACGCGTCCCGACTCAGACCAACGCGTCGAGCGCCACCGCGACGAACAGGATCGTCAGGTAGGTGGTCGACCAGTGGAACAGGCGCATCGGCTTGAGCGGCTCGCCCCGACGGGACCGACCCTGCAACCGGTGCGCCTCGAGCACGAAGATCGCGCCGGAGACCACGGCGGTGATGCCGTAGACCGGGCCGAGCCCCTCCCCCAGCGGCCAGGCCGCCAGCGACGCCGCCACGGTCAGCCAGGCGAAGAGCACGATCTCCAGGTTGACCCGGCGCATCGACGCCACCACCGGCAACATCGGGATGCCCGCCCGGGCGTAGTCGTCCTTGTACTTGATGGCGAGCGCGTAGAAGTGCGGCATCTGCCAGAAGAACACCACCGCGAAGAGCGCCCAGCCGGCCGGCGACAGCGAGCCGGTCACCGCGGCCCAGCCGATCAGCACCGGCGCCGCCCCGCAGATACCGCCCCAGAAGGTGTTCTGCGAGGTGGTCCGCTTGAGCCACTTGGTGTAGACGAGGTCGTAGTAGACGATCGCGCCGAGGGTGAGCGCGGTGGCCAGCCAGTTGGTGAAGACCGCCATCAGCGACACCGACAGCACGCCGAGGGTCAGTCCGAAGATCAGCGCACTGCGCGGCGCCACCGTGTGGGTCGGCAGCGGGCGCCGCTTGGTGCGGCGCATGAGCTGGTCGATGTCGCGGTCGATGTAGCAGTTCAACGCGTTCGCCGCGCCCGCGGACAACGAACCGCCCACCAGCACCACCACGATCAGCCAGAGCGAACCCAGGCCCTGCGCCGCCAGCATCATCGCCGGCACCGTCGTGATCAGCAGCAACTCGACGATCCGGGGCTTGGTGAGCGACACGTACGCCCGGACCACCGCCCCGAAGTCCCGACCCCGGCTGGTCGACCCGGCCGCCAGTTCGGCGACCGGAGCCCCGGCGGGGCTGGTGGCGACCGGGCGCTCGGTGATCGTGCTCACGGATTGCCACCTTCCGGCATCGAGGCGGGAGATCGGATTCGGCGGCGACTCGACTCGGGTCAGCACGCCGAGCGACAGCCTACGCGTCGTCGTTTTGGCTGACCGGGCGACCCGTCAAGGGTGCGGGCGGTCACATCTCCGTGACGCCAGCCGAACAACCCGATCACCCGGGTCGAGAGTATCGGCATCTGGATCCCTGGGCGCACGTTTAGGCCGGGTCGCTAGGGTCATCCCAGAGGGTTCCGACCATTGCCCACCGCCGAGGAGCACAAGACATCGTGGCTGCCAAACGACCCACGTCATCACCGTTGAACTGGTCCGACCTCGACCGTCGGGCCGTAGACACCGTCCGAGTGCTGGCCATGGATGCCGTCGAGAAGTCCGGCAACGGCCACCCGGGCACGGCGATGAGCCTCGCTCCCGCCGCGTACCTGATTTTCAACCGGATGCTGAAGCACGACCCGACCGACGCCGCGTGGCCGGGCCGGGACCGCTTCGTGCTCTCGGCCGGGCACTCCAGCCTCACCCTCTACATCCAGCTCTACCTGAGCGGGTACGGGCTGGGTCTGGACGACCTGAAGTCGCTGCGCCAGTGGGGATCGCTCACCCCGGGTCACCCCGAGCACGGGCACACCGTCGGCGTCGAGACCACCACCGGCCCGCTCGGCCAGGGTCTGGGCAACGCGGTCGGCATGGCGATGGCGGCCCGCCGCGAGCGCGGCCTGCTGGACCCGGACGCCGAGCCGGGCCAGTCCGTCTTCGACCACCACATCTGGTGCATCGCCTCCGACGGCGACATCGAGGAGGGCATCAGCCACGAGGCGAGTGCCCTGGCCGCGCACCAGAAGCTCGGCAACCTCGTCCTGGTCTACGACGACAACGAGATCTCCATCGAGGACGACACCCGGATCGCCAAGAGCGAGGACGTGGCCGCCCGTTACGCCGCGTACGGCTGGCACGTGCAGACCGTCGACTGGCGGGCCGGCGACGCCGACCAGGGCGACTACCACGAGGACGTCGAGGCCCTCTACGCGGCGCTGACCGCGGCCAAGGAGGTCACCGACCGGCCGTCGTTCATCGCGCTGCGCACCATCATCGGCTGGCCGGCGCCGAACAAGAAGAACACCGGCAAGATCCACGGCTCGGCGCTCGGCGCCGACGAGGTCGCCGCCACCAAGAAGATCCTCGGCTTCGACCCGGCGCAGAGCTTCGCCGTCGCCGACGAGGTGCTGGCGCACGCCCGGGGCACGATCGAGCGCGGCCAGGCCGCACACGCCGAGTGGGACCAGGCGTACCAGGCGTGGGCGCAGGCGTTCCCGGAGCGCAAGGCGCTGCACGACCGGCTCTCCACCCGTACGCTGCCGGCCGGCTGGACCGACGCGTTGCCGACCTGGCCGGCGGACGCCAAGGGCGTCGCCACCCGGGCCGCCTCGGGCAAGGTGCTGGAGGCGCTCGCCCCGGTGCTGCCCGAACTCTGGGGCGGTTCGGCCGACCTGGCCGAGAGCAACAACACCACGATGAAGGGCGAGCCGTCGTTCATCCCGGCCGAGTACGCGACCAAGGACTTCCCGGGTCACGAGTACGGCCGCACGCTGCACTTCGGCATCCGCGAGCACGCCATGGGCGCGATCCTCAACGGCATCGCGCTGCACGGCGGCACCCGCCCCTACGGCGGCACCTTCCTGGTCTTCAGCGACTACATGCGCCCGTCGGTGCGGCTCGCCGCGCTGATGAAGCTGCCGGTGGTCTACGTCTGGACGCACGACTCGATCGGCCTCGGCGAGGACGGCCCGACCCACCAGCCGGTCGAGCACCTCTCCGCGCTGCGCGCCATCCCCGGCCTGGACGTGGTCCGACCGGCCGACGCGAACGAGACCGCCTGGGCCTGGCGGCAGGCGCTCACCCACACCGACCGGCCGGCCGCGCTGGCGCTCAGCCGCCAGCCGCTGCCGACCTTCGACCGGGAGACGCTCGCGTCGGCCGAGGGCGTGGCCAAGGGCGGGTACGTGCTGGCCGAGGCGTCCACCTCGCAGCCCGACGTGATCCTCATCGGCACCGGCTCCGAGGTGCAGCTCTGCCTCACCGCCCGGGACCGGCTGGAGGCCGCCGGCACCCCGACCCGGGTCGTGTCGATGCCCTGCCAGGAGTGGTTCCGGGAGCAGGACTCGGCCTACCGCGAGTCGGTGCTGCCGCGTTCCGTACGGGCCCGGGTCAGCGTCGAGGCCGGCATCGCCATGTCCTGGCGGGACCTGGTCGGCGAGTTGGGCGAGACGGTGAGCCTGGAGCACTACGGCGCCAGCGCCCCGCACACCGTGCTCTTCGAGCAGTTCGGCTTCACTCCCGACCACATCGTCGCCGCCGCCCACGCGTCGCTGGCTCGGGTCGGCGAGATCACTGGTTCCACCACCGGTAACTGAGAGAAGGTCAGCACATGACGGACAGGTTGGGTGAGCTCAGCGCGGCGGGCGTCGCGGTCTGGCTCGATGATCTTTCAAGGGTGCGGCTCAGCTCCGGCGGGCTGGACCAGCTCCGCCGGGAGAAGCACATGGTCGGGGTCACCACGAACCCGACGATCTTCGCCAAGGCGCTGAGCGACGCCGACGAGTACAACTGGCAGCTCCGGGACCTGGCCGTACGCGGCGTCAGCGTCGAAGAGGCCGTGCGCATGCTGACCACGTACGACGTGCGGTGGGCCAGCGACGTGATGCGGCCGGCGTACGACAGCTCCGCCGGTGTCGACGGCCGGGTCTCGATCGAGGTCGACCCCCGGCTGGCGTACGAGACCGAGAAGACGGTCGCCGAGGCGAAGTCGTTGTGGTGGCTGGTCGACCGGCCGAACCTCTACATCAAGATCCCGGCGACCGAGGCCGGTCTGCCGGCGATCACCGCGACCCTGGCCGCCGGGATCAGCGTGAACGTGACGCTGATCTTCGGCCTGGACCGCTACTCGCAGGTCATGGACGCCTTCCTGGCCGGTCTGGAGCAGGCGAAGGCGAACGGCCACGACCTCAGCAAGATCGGCTCGGTGGCGTCGTTCTTCGTCTCCCGGGTCGACTCCGAGGTCGACAAGAGATTGGATCGGATAGCCGACCAGGCCAACGACAGCGCGGGCAAAGAGGGCGCGGTCGCGCTCAAGGGCAAGGCCGCCGTGGCCAACGCGCAGCTCGCATACGAGCGGTACACCGAGGTCTTCTCCTCCGACCGGTGGAAGGCGCTCGCCGACGCCGGTGCCCACCCGCAGCGCCCGCTCTGGGCCTCCACCTCGACCAAGAACCCGGACTACCGGGACGTCATCTACGTCGAGGAGCTGATCGCCCCCGGTACGGTCAACACGATGCCGGAGGCGGTCATCCACGCGTACGCCGACCACGGCGAGACCGGGAGCGGCGACACCGTCACCGGCTCGTACGAGGCGGCCCGCAAGGTCCTCGGCGACCTGATCGCGGTCGGCGTCGACTTCGACGACGTGATCAACACGCTCGAGCGCGAGGGTGTGGAGAAGTTCGAGGCGAGCTGGGAGGAGCTGCTCGACGGCGTACGCAAGTCGCTCACCGCCGCGGCCTCCGGTGCCGGCCACCCCAACCAGGCGGCCCAGGACAACGCCCAGGCAGCCCAGCGGGCTGGGGGTAACGCGTGACCGTGACCCAGGACCTGGGGAGCGCGGAGGCGGCGGCCGGACTCACGGTCTACGGCGCGGAGGCGATCGACGCCTCCGCGCCCGGCTCCACCCGCGCCGCCCTGGTCGCCGACGACGCCCCCCGCCGCCTGGCGGGCAAGGACGACACCCTCTGGGGGCCGGACGCGCAGGCCGAGGCGAGCATCCGGCTCGGCTGGGTGGACACCCACCGCAACAGCCGCGAACTGCTCCCCCAGCTCGCCGAGCTCAAGGCCGAGCTGGCCGACCTCGACCACGTGGTGCTGGCCGGAATGGGCGGCTCCTCGCTGGCGCCGGAGGTGATCACCCGTACCCTCGGCAAGCCGCTGACCGTGCTGGACACCACCGACCCCGGGCAGGTCCGCGCCGCGCTCGGCGACCGGCTGCTGCAAACGGTCGTGGTGGTGGCCAGCAAGTCCGGCTCCACCGTGGAGACCGACAGCCACCGCCGGGCGTACTGGCAGGCGTTCCTGGACGCCGGCCTGACCGAGGCGGAGGCCGGACGGCACTTCGTCGTGGTCACCGACCCCGGTTCGCCGCTGGCCGACACTGCGGCCGAGATGGGCGCCTTCGTCATCCTGGCCGACCCCAACGTGGGTGGCCGCTACTCGGCGCTCACCGCGTTCGGGCTGGTCCCCTCGGCGCTGGCCGGGGTCGAGGTGGCGGAGCTGCTGGACCAGGCCGAGGAGTTGTCCGCCGCGCTCGCCGGGGACAAGGACAACCCGGCGCTGGCGCTCGGTGCCGCGCTCGGCACCGCCGCCACCGGCGGCCGGGACAAGATCTCGCTGGTGCCCGACGGCACCGGGATCGACGGGCTCGGCGACTGGGCCGAACAGCTCATCGCCGAGTCGACAGGCAAGGGCGGCGTGGGCATCCTGCCGGTCGTGGTCGAGTCGCCGGAGGCACCCGGTGCCACCGGCTCGGACGTGCTCACCGTGACCTACGGCGGGGCACTGGCCCCGGGCACCTCGCCCGGTGGCGGCATCGCGCCCCACCTCGCCGTGAACGGCCCGCTCGGCGCCCAGTTCCTGGCCTGGGAGTACGCGACCGCGCTGGCCGGCGTCGTGCTCGGCATCGACCCGTTCGACCAGCCGAACGTCACCGAGTCCAAGGAGAACACCAACCGGATCCTGGCCGGCGGGCTGCCGACCGAGGCACCGTCGTTCACCGAGGGATCGGTCGAGGTGCACGCCCCCTCGGGTGCCCCCGGCGACCTCGCGGGCGTACTCCGCTGGCTCTTCGACGGTCTCGGCTCGGACGGCTACCTGGCCGTGATGGCGTACCTGGACCGGTTCGCCGACGCCGACACCGCGCGGCTCCGGCCGCTGCTCGCCGAGGCGGCCAGCCGCCCGGTGACCTTCGGCTGGGGACCCCGGTTCCTGCACTCCACCGGCCAGTACCACAAGGGTGGCCCGCAGGTCGGTGCGTACCTGCAGATCACCGGCGCGGTGGCCGAGGACCTGCCGGTGCCGGGCAAGCCGTACAGCTTCGGCGAGTTGCAGGCGGCGCAGGCGGCCGGGGACCGGCAGGCGCTGGCCGAGCGGGAGCGGCCGGTGCTCCGGTTGCACCTGACCGACCGCGCGGCCGGCATCGCCGAGCTGCTCGCCGCGGTTCGAGAGCTGCGGAGCTGAGATGAGTCCGGGGCTGAGTAAGGAAGAAGGAGGCGCCGTGAACCCGCTGCGCGATCCACAGGACCGGCGGCTGCCGCGCATCCCGGAGCCGTGCGCTCTGGTGATCTTCGGTGTCACCGGCGACCTGGCGCAGAAGAAGCTGATTCCGGCCGTCTACGACCTGGCCAACCGGGGGCTGCTGCCGCCGGGCTTCGTGGTGCTCGGGTTCGCCCGGCGGGACTGGGGTGACGGCGACTTCGAGTCGCTGGCGTACCAGGCCGCGCGTAGGGGCGCCCGGACGCCGTGGCGGGAGGAGGTCTGGTCCCGGCTCGCCGGCAACATCAAGTTCGTCGGCGGGTCGTTCGACGACGACGACGCCTTCGACTCCCTCGCTGAGACCCTGGACGAACTGCGTACCACCCACGGCATTGCCGGGAACGCGGCGTTCTACTTCTCCATCCCGCCGGCCGCGTTCCCGGTGGTGCTCAAGCAGCTCGCCCGCACCGGCATGGCGGACAACGCCAAGTCCGGCGGCTGGCGCCGGGTGGTGGTGGAGAAGCCGTTCGGCTCCGACCTGCGCTCGGCCAAGGAGCTGAACGACCTGGTCGACGACGTCTTCACCCGGGACGACGTGTTCCGCATCGACCACTACCTGGGCAAGGAAACCGTCCAGAACATCATGGCGCTGCGGTTCGCGAACAACCTGTTCGAGCCGCTCTGGAACTCCAAGTACGTCGACTCGGTGCAGATCACCATGGCCGAGGACGTCGGGATCGGCTCCCGGGCCGGGTTCTACGACGCGGCCGGTGCCGCCCGTGACGTACTCCAGAACCACCTGCTGCAACTGCTCGCCCTGGTGGCGATGGAGGAGCCGACCAGCTTCGACGCCACCGAGATCCGGGCCGAGAAGCTCAAGGTGCTGCGTGCCATCACCATCCCCAAGGACGTGGGGACCGGCACCGTACGCGGGCAGTACCTGCCCGGCTGGGTGGCCGGTCAGCGCGCGGTCGGTTACCTGGACGAGAAGAACATCCCGGCGGACTCGACCACGGAGACGTACGTGGCGGTGCGGCTGGGTATCCAGAACCGGCGCTGGGCCGAGGTGCCCTTCTACATCCGCGCCGGCAAGCGGCTGCCCCGCCGGGTGACCGAGGTGGCGATCATGTTCAAGCGGGCGCCGCACCTGCCGTTCGGCGCCACCGACGTCGAGATGCTCGGCAACAACCAGCTCGTGGTGCGGGTCCAGCCGGACGAGGGCGTGGTGCTGAAGTTCGGCGCCAAGGTCCCGGGCACCACCATGGAGGTCCGCGACATCGCGATGGACTTCCAGTACGGCGAGGCGTTCACCGAGTCCAGCCCGGAGGCGTACGAGCGGCTCGTGCTCGACGTGCTGATCGGGGACCGGACGCTCTTCCCGGACGCCGCCGAGGTGGAGCAGAGCTGGCAGGTGATCGACCCGTTGGAAACGGCGTGGCGGGAGACGAAGCCGGAGCCGTACCGGGCCGGCGAGTGGGGTCCCCGGGCGGCCGACGAGATGCTGGCCCGGGAGGGCCGGGCATGGCGGCGGGCGTGAGCGTGCGGACCGGCGGGCCCAGCGAGCAGACCAGGAGGCTCCTTTGATCGGCCTATGGGACACCACCGGGAACGAGGTGGTGAAGGCGTTGGCCGCCGAGCGGCGCAGCGCGGGTGGGGTGGCCAGCGGCATGGCGCTCACCCTGATCGTGGTGGTGGACGAGAAACGTGTCCGCGAGGCCGAGGCCGCGGCGACCATCGCGGCGGCGGCGCACCCGTGCCGGCTGCTGGTCGTGGTCCGCTCCGACGTCGAGCGGGAGCAGAGCCGGCTGGACGCCGAGATCGTCGTCGGCGGCCGGCTCGGTCCGTGCGAGGCGGTCGTGATGCGGATGTACGGCCGGCTCGCGCTGCACGCCGAGTCGGTGGTGATGCCGCTGCTGGTGCCGGACGTACCGGTGGTCACCTGGTGGCACAGCGACCCGCCGGCGCAGATCGCCAACGACTTCCTCGGAGTCGTCGCCGACCGGCGGATCACCGACGCCGCGCAGGCGGTCAACCCGATCGACGCGCTGCGTCAGCGGGCCCAGGACTACGCGCCGGGCGACACCGACCTGGCGTGGACGCGGATCACCCCGTGGCGCACCCTGGTCGCGGGCGCGTTCGACACCACCGCCGCCCGGGTCACCGACGCGGTTGTGGTCGCGCCGCGTACCGACCCGACCGCCGCGCTGATGATCGGCTGGCTCGGGGCCCGGCTGGGCATCACCCCGCGCTGGGAGGAGACCACCGAGCACGCCCGGATGCGTTCGGTGGAGCTGAGCTGCGCCAACGGTGACCGACTGGTGCTCACCCGGGAGAACAACACCGCTAGCTTCGAGCGGACCGGACAGGCCGACCGTCACCTTCCGCTGACCCGCCGGCCGCTCGGTGACGAGTTGGCCGAGGAACTGCGGCGGCTCGACGCCGACCAGGTCTACGCCGAGGCGCTGGGCTCGGCCACCGGGCTCGGCGGTCTGGACCTACGCCCGGCCCAGCGGGTGCACATCTGGAAGGACCCGACACCGCCCCGACGGTCGGCCACACCGGCCGCCGCCGCGAGCACGTCGGCCGGACCCGCGGGGGCCGCCCGGTGAGCGAGACCATCGTCGAGGTACACGCCGACCCGTCCGTCCTCGCCCAGGTGGTCGCCGCCCGGTTGGTGCTGAAGCTGATCGACGCCCAGTCCGACCGGGGCGAGGCGGGGGTGGTGCTGACCGGTGGCCGGGTCGCCGGTGCGGTCTTCCTCGCCGTACGCGACCTGCCGGCCCGGGACGCGGTCGACTGGTCCCGGGTCGACGTGTGGTGGGGTGACGAGCGGTTCCTGCCGACCGGCCACCCCGAGCGCAACGAGACCCAGGCCAGGGCCGCCCTGCTCGACCTGCTGCCGCTGGACCCGTCCCGGGTGCACGCGATGCCCGCCACTGACGGCCCGGACGGCGACGACCCGGAGGCGGCCGCGGCCCGGTACGCCGAGACCCTGGCCGCCGTCGCGCCCGGCACCGCCGCCCTGCCCCACTTCGACGTGCTGATGCTGGGAGTGGGCGAGGACGGCCACGTCGCCTCGGTCTTCCCCGAGCATCCGGTGGGCTACGAGACCAGGCCGGTCAGTGCGGTACGGGGCAGCCCGAAACCGCCACCGACCCGGGTGACCCTCACCCTGCCGGCGATCAACACGGCCGAGGAGATCTGGCTCGTGGCGGCCGGGGCGGACAAGGCCAAGGCGGTCGGGATGGCGCTCACCGGTGCCGGAGCGCTCCAGTTGCCGGCGGCCGGCGTACACGGGGTGGAACGCACCCGGTGGATGCTGGACCAGGCGGCGGCGACCGAGGTCAAGCCCAGCTTCCGCAGCCTGCGCTGATCGTGGACCCCCGGAACGGCTCGACGGATCAACCGTCGGGCCGACCGGGGGTTTGTCGTATTCGGGGGAGTTCGCCGCCGGGGCAGGTCGGCGGTCTTCGGTCAGGCCGTCGGGCTCCGGTCAGGATTCGCCGCGACGGCGGCGCAGCGCGGCCAGGGCCTCGTCGACCAGGGCAGCACCGTCGGCGTCGCTGCGCCGCTCCTTCACGTACGCCAGGTGGGACTTGTGCGGCTCGGCCCGCAGCGGTCCGGGCGGGTTCTGTACGTCCTGCCCGGCGGGCTGGCCGCAGTGCGGGCACTCCCAGGTCTCGGGCGGAGCCACATCGGCCGCCAGCGGGATCTCGACCCCGTGCCGGTTGACGCACCAGTAGGTGACCGCGCGGCGGGGCGCCGGCTCGGTGCGGCCGGTCGGCCGGGCCGGGGTGGCGCCGACCCGGGTGCCCCGGATGGCGTTGTTGTGCTGCACGGTTGCTCGCTCCTGTCCTCGGAGGGAAACCCCCACCGGGTACGGCGGCGGCGTGGTGCGACGCGGTGCGGCAAAACGACGCGCGCGGCCCGTGGAGACGGGCCGCGCGCAGGTATTGCGACTCTGTTCGGGCAGGTTAGCTGGCCATCGCGAGCTTGAGCCAGAGGCCCAAGCCGACAATGCAGGCAAACCAGACAACACCCACCAGAACCGTGTAACGGTCGAGGTTCTTCTCCGCCACCGACGAACCGGCCAGGCTGGAGCTCACCCCACCGCCGAACATGCTCGACAACCCGCCACCCTTGCCACGGTGCAGCAGGATCAGCATGGTGAGCAGCACGCTCGTGATGACCAGCAACACGATCAACGTGTATGCGAACTGGATCGGAAGCATGGTTAGGGTCAGTCCTCTCGTGACGGGCCCGTCAACAATAGCGGCCGGCTACGCGGCGATGTGCTCCGGGAACCGGCAGATTTTGGCGAACTCCTCGGCATCCAGGCTCGCCCCGCCCACCAGAGCACCGTCGACATCCGGCTGAGCCATGATCGCGGCGACGTTCGACGACTTCACCGAGCCCCCGTAGAGGACCCGGATCTGGTCGGCGGTGGCCTTGCCGAAGGTCTGCGCGATCCGCTCGCGCACCGCCCCGCAGACCTCCTGGGCGTTCTCCGGCGTGGCCGTCTTGCCGGTGCCGATCGCCCAGACCGGCTCGTACGCGACGACCACCTGGGCCACCTGCTCCGGGGTGAGTCCCTGCAACGCCGCGTCGAGCTGGTCGCAGCAGTGGATCACGTGCCGGGACTGCTCCCGGACGTCCAGCCCCTCGCCGATGCAGAGGATCGGCGTGATCTCGCTGCCGAGCGCCGCCACCACCTTCGCGTTGACCAGGACGTCGTCCTCGTGGTGGTAGGCCCGCCGCTCGGAGTGCCCGACCACCACGTACTGGCAGCCGAGCTTGCTCAGCATCGGCCCGGAGATGTCCCCGGTGTAGGCCCCCGGCGGGTACGGCGAGAGGTCCTGGGCGCCGTACCCGATCAGCAGCTTGTCGCCCTCGATGGCGGTCTGCACGCTGCGCAGCGAGGTGAACGGCGGCAGGACCACCGTCTCGACGTCGGTGAGCTGCTGCACGTTGAGCCGGAACGCCAGCTCCTGGATCAGCTTGTTGGCCTCGAAGTGGTTCAGGTTCATCTTCCAGTTGCCGGCCATCAACGGCCGGCGTGCCGGAGCTGCCATCAGTTCTCCAGGGCGGCGATACCGGGGAGGTTCTTGCCCTCCAGGTACTCCAGCGAGGCTCCCCCGCCGGTAGAGATGTGACCGAACGAGGACTCGTCCAGGCCGAGCGCGCGCACCGCCGCGGCCGAGTCCCCGCCACCGACCACGGTGAACCCGTTCACCGCGGTGATCGCCTCGGCGACCCCCCGGGTGCCGGCCGCGAACGCCGGCATCTCGAACACGCCCATCGGCCCGTTCCAGAACACCGTCTTGGCACCGCTGATCACCTCGGCGAAGGCGGCCACCGTACGCGGGCCGACGTCCAGCCCGAGCCGGTTCTGCGGGATCGACTCGGCCGGCACCGTCTCGTGCGCGGCGTCCGGCGCGAACGCCGTCGCGGCCACCACGTCGAGCGGAAGGACGATCTTGCCGTCCGCCCGGGCCAGCAGCTCCCGGCAGGTGTCGACCATCTCCTCCTCGAGCAGCGAGGTGCCCACCCCGTGGCCCTGGGCCTTGAGGAAGGTGAAGCACATCCCGCCGCCGATGAGCAGCCGGTCCACCGTCGGCAGCAGCGCCTCGATCACGGCCAGCTTGTCGCTGACCTTCGAGCCGCCGAGCACCACCACGTACGGCCGGTCGGGCTCGCCGGTCAGCCGGGACAACACCTCGACCTCGCGCAGCACCAGCCGCCCGGCCACGTGCGGCAGCCTGGCCGGTACGTCGTACACGCTGGCGTGCTTGCGGTGCACCGCGCCGAACGCGTCGTCCACGTACGCCTCGGCGAAGCCGGCGAGCTGGTCGGCGAACGCGCCCCGCTCGGCCTCGTCCTTGCTGGTCTCGCCCGGGTTGAACCGCAGGTTCTCCAGCAGCACCAGCTCGCCCGCGGCGAGCGAGGCGACCGCACCCTGGGCGGACTCGCCCACGGTGTCGGTCGCGAAGGTCACCGGCGAGCCGAGCAGCTCGGCCAGCCGGGTCGCCACCGGGGCGAGGCTGTACTGCGGGTCGGGCGCGCCCTTCGGGCGGCCCAGGTGCGAGCAGACGACAACCGCCGCGCCCGCGTCCCGCAGGGCGGTCAGGGTCGGCAGCACCGCCCGGATCCGCCCGTCGTCGGTGATCGCCCCGCTGGCCTTGTCCAGGGGTACGTTCAGGTCGGCGCGCACCAGCACCCGCCGACCTGACACCCCCTCGGCCAGCAGATCGTCGAGGGTACCGATGCTCACAGCGAGGAACCCACCAGCTTGACCAGGTCGACGAGGCGGTTCGAGTAACCCCACTCGTTGTCGTACCAGCCGACGACCTTGACCTGGTTGCCGATCACCTTGGTCAGACCGGCGTCGAAGATGCAGGAGGCCGGGTCGGTGACGATGTCGCTGGAGACGATCTCGTCCTCGGTGTAGACCAGGATGCCCTTGAGCGGGCCCTCGGCGGCGGCCTTCAGCGCGGCGTTGACCTCCTCCACCGAGGTCTCGCGGCCGGCGGTGAAGGTCAGGTCGGTGGCCGAGCCGGTCGGGATCGGCACCCGCAGCGCGAAGCCGTCGAGCTTGCCCTTGAGCTGCGGCAGCACCAGGCCGATCGCCTTGGCGGCGCCGGTCGAGGTCGGCACGATGTTCAGCGCGGCGGCACGGGCCCGGCGGAGGTCCTTGTGCGGGCCGTCCTGGAGGTTCTGGTCCTGGGTGTACGCGTGGATCGTGGTCATCAGACCCTTCTCGATCCCCACCGTGTCGCTGAGCACCTTCGCCATCGGCGCGAGGCAGTTGGTGGTGCACGAGGCGTTCGAGATGATGTTGTGCTTGGCCGGGTCGTACTGGTCGTGGTTGACGCCCATCACGACCGTGACGTCCTCGTTCTT
The DNA here is from genome assembly GCF_044901685.1 of Micromonospora sp. NPDC050397. NCBI lineage: Bacteria > Bacillati > Actinomycetota > Actinomycetes > Micromonosporales > Micromonosporaceae > Micromonospora > Micromonospora sp. NPDC050397. The sequence goes on along the minus strand of NZ_JBJDPS010000004.1, from coordinate 559,293 downwards.
CGCCGGGGCGGAGATGATGACCTTCTTGGCGCCACCGTCGATGTGCGCCTTGGCCTTGGTCGCGTCGGTGAAGAAGCCGGTCGACTCGATCACCACGTCGGCACCCAGGTCGCCCCACGGCAGCTTGCTCGGGTCCTTCTCGGCGAACGCCTTGAAGGTCTGGCCACCGACGGTGATCTCGTCGGCGGTCGCCTTCGCCTCGTGCGGCAGGCGGCCGAGGATGCTGTCGTACTTGAGCAGGTGCGCCAGCGTGGCGTTGTCGGTGAGGTCGTTCGCGCCGACCAGTTCGATGTCGGCGCCCGAGGCGAGCACCGCACGGAAGAAGTTGCGGCCGATTCGGCCAAAGCCGTTGATGCCAACCCGGATGGTCACAGGCCCATCTCCTCGCAGTCTGGTCCGGCGGCGTTCAGCCCGATCGCCGTCGGAAGTGTGCGCGCCGACCGCAGGAGTCGGCCGCCGATACTGATCGGCCACCCCGCCGCGGTCCGAGGACCTGACCGCCCGAGGCGGTGAATACGGCGTGGGTAACCGGTTCCGGCCCCGTCGCCGTACGCTCGGTACCCTATCGGAGCGGACCGTGCCGCGTTGCGTCGGGGCGTAAACCCACCCCGTTCGTGGGCGGACCCGTCACCGTCGAGGTGGGACACGCGGATCGGCCGTTCCCGGCGGACCACTCAGACGGCCAGCATGTCCGGCGTCACCGCCGCTTCGGTGTCCGGGATGCCCAGGTCACGGGCGCGCTTGTCGGCCAGCGCCAGCAGCCGCCGGATCCGCCCGGCGATCGCGTCCTTGGTCAGCGGCGGGTCGGCCAGCGCGCCCAGCTCCTCCAGCGACGCCTGGCGGTGCTCCAACCGCAACTGCCCGGCCGAGGTGAGGTGGTTCGGCGCCTCCTCGGCGAGGATCTCCAGCGCCCGGGTGACCCGGGCGGCGGCGGCCACCGCGGCGCGGGCCGAGCGACGCAGGTTGGCGTCGTCGAAGTTGGCCAGCCGGTTGGCGGTGGCCCGCACCTCGCGCCGGACCCGGCGCTCCTCCCAGGCCAGCACGCTGGAGTGGGCGCCGATCCGGGTGAGCAGCGCGGCGATCGCGTCGCCGTCCTTGACCACCACCCGGTCGACCCCGCGCACCTCGCGGGCCTTGGCGGTGATCCCGATCCGGCGGGCCGCCCCGACCAGGGCGAGCGCCGACTCCGGCCCGGGACAGGTGATCTCGAGCGCGGACGAGCGGCCCGGTTCGGTCAGCGACCCGTGCGCCATGAACGCGCCCCGCCAGGCGGCCACCGCGCAGCAGACGTTCGCCGCGACCACGTGCGGCGGCAGACCGCGCACCGGTCGACCCCGGACGTCGAGCAGCCCGGTCTGGCGGGCCAGCGCCTCGCCGTCCTTGACCACCCGGACGATGTAGTGGCTGCCCTTGCGCAGCCCGCCGGAGGCGAGCACGTGAATCTCGCTCGGGTAGCCGTACACCTCGGCGATCTCGCGGCGCAGTCGCCGGGCCACCGCGCCGGTGTCGAGTTCCGCCTCCACGACCACCCGGCCGGAGACGATGTGCAGGCCGCCCGCGAACCGCAGCAGGGCAGCCATCTCCGCCCGGCGGCAGCAGGGTTTGGGCACGTCGACCCGGCTCAGCTCGTCCTTGACCGCAGCTGTCATCGCCATTGTCGTCACCTCGTGGCCGGTTCCGGCGTGATGCCGGTGATTCGTACGTGCTTAACGATCGGCGCCCAGGACAGGCACCAGCGCGGCTCCCAAAGCGACGGGATCGTGCCGAGGACTGCCGTCCTGGACAGCCACCGGTGCCACCACCAGCCGCGCACCCAGCGATTCTGCCGCACGATCGACCGGTTCGGGGTCACCTACCGCTTTCCCGTCCGCGAGAACCAGGTCGACCCGCAGTTCCGGCAGGTACCACCGGAGCGCGGCCAGGTGGTCGGCGACCGACAGCCCGAGCGTCTCCTGCTCCGCCGCGAGGTTCAGGGTGACCAGCCGGCGGGCCGGGCTGGCCACGATCGCGGCGGCCAGCCCGGGCACCAACAGGTGCGGGATCACGCTGGTGTACCAGCTTCCCGGGCCGAAGATCAGCCAGTCCGCCTCGCCCACCGCGGCCACCGCCTCCCGGCAGGCCCGGGGCCCGGACGGGGTGAGGCGCACCGACTCGACCCGACCCTGGGTCACCGCCACCGCGTGCTGGCCGCGTACGGTCCGCACCTCGTCCGGCCGGTCCGGGTCGGCGCCGCGTACCTGGGCCTCGATCTCGATCTGCTGGCACGACATCGGCAGCACCCGGCCGACCGCGCCGAGCATGGTGGCGGCGTGGTCGAGCGCGGCCACCGGGTCGCCGAGCTGTTCCATCAGCCCGAGCAGGACCAGGTTGCCGACCGCGTGCCCGGCCAGGGTGTCCGTGCCGGACGGGCGGAAGCCGTTGTCGCTGGCGAACCGGTGCTGGAACAGGTCGGCACTGCGCCGGGTGGCGGGCCGCTCGTCGGCCAGGGCGACCAGGGCCTGGCGCAGGTCGCCCGGGGGCAGCGCGCCGCGCTCGGCGCGCAGCCGACCACTGGAGCCACCGTCGTCGCCGACCGTCACCACCGCCGTGATGTCGAGTTCCAGGTCGGGCGCGCACTGCCGCAGGGCCCGCAGGGACGCGGAGAGTCCGTGGCCGCCGCCGAACGCGACCACCTTGAGCGCCGTCACTCGCGGCCCAGGTCGCGGTGCTGGGCGTTGGCGGCGAGCCGGGCCTGCCGCAGCCGGCTGGCGAGTTCCTCGGCGATCGCCACGCTGCGGTGCTTGCCGCCGGTGCAGCCGACGGCGACGGTCAGGTAACGCTTGCCCTCCCGCTCGAAACCGGGCGCGGTCGCGTTGATCAGGCGGGCGTACGTCTCCACGAAGGTCACCGCACCGTGCTGGCCCAGCACGTACCGGCTGACCGCCTCCTCGCGCCCGTTGTGCTCACGCAACTCCGGCACCCAGTACGGATTCGGCAGGAACCGGGCGTCCAGCACAAAATCGGCGTCCGGCGGCAGCCCGTACTTGAAGCCGAAGGAGAGCACGGTCACCTTGAGTCGGCGGGCGTCCTCACCGCCGAAGAGCTCCTCCACCCGGCTGCGGAGCTGGTTGACGTTGAGGTGACTGGTATCGATGATCACGTCGGCCTGCTCGCGGGCCTCCTCCAGCAGGCCGCGCTCGACCGCGATGCCGTCGGCGAGCCGCCCGTCCCCCTGTAGCGGGTGCGAGCGCCGGACGCTCTCGAAGCGCCGGATCAGCACCTCGTCGTCGGCGTCGACAAAGACCACCCGGGGCTGGAAGCCCCGCTCCTTGAGGGCCCGGATCGCGCCGGCCAGGTCGGTGGAGAAGGCGCGGCTGCGTACGTCGAGCACCATCGCCGTCTGCCGGGTGGTCCCGCCGGCCTTGAAGGCGAGCTCGGCCATGTCCAACATCAGCGCCTGCGGCAGGTTGTCCACCACGTAGAAGCCGACGTTCTCCAGCGCCCGGGCGACCGTGCTGCGACCGCCGCCGGAGACACCGGTGACCACGACCAGGTCGGTCTCGGACCGGCTCGGCTCGGCCGCGGGCTCGTCCGCTCGCGAGCCGTGCGCACCCCCGCGCTCGCTCACCTGTTCCCCCCAAGCCGCGCGGGAGCCGGAGCCGCCGATCTTCGGTCGGCACCGTACGCGCGGGATCGATGTATAGTCACCGGTCACCGTCCCAGGCCGCTGAGCCCCCCACCAGTGGAGTGTGCCCGTGGAAGAGACCGAGGATCAGCGTCGCTATCACGTAGTTGTCAACGACGAAGACCAGTACTCTATCTGGCCGGTCGGCTCGGAACCGCCACCGGGTTGGCACCCGGTCGGCGTCGAGGGTGACCGCGCGACCTGCCTGGCCCACATCGACGAGGTCTGGACCGACCCGCGTCCGCGCGGGCTCCGGGAGTGGTTGGCCGTCCAGACCTGATCCGTACCGCTATCCCAACGGGCGTCTCGATTGTTCGAGGCGCCCGTTTTTGTGTGCGCAGGACCGGATTGAGCGAGCCACCCGCATAAGACGCTGATCCGTACCCTCCATTTAATTTTGTTTCCATTCCCGTAACGAATATGTCCGCCGGAGCGAAAGTGTGACCAACTAATTTCCGGCTACCAAATGTCCGGCATCATGAATGTGTAGCACTAACTCGGACAGGACCAGGTAACGGCAACTTCGTGGCTTTTTGTCACACAGAATCTAATCAAATCGGGCCCAATCACCCCGCCTGACCGGCAGTTGTCCTGGTTCCGACCCAGTGTTGACATATCTGAATGCCTCTCGTATTTTTTGGTCACCCCCGATCACTCCGCGATTTTTCCGCCTTTCCGATCGACTTGCCGTGCCCGCCGAGACTCCCTGCCAAGTGCTCGCCGACGCATTTAGCGACGATATTTCTTGGTGCGTCGGAAGAAAGCCGACCGCACCGACAAAGGAGGAAAGCAGACCGTGCGGTCGACCAGCAGTAGCGCACCCGAGGTCAGTAAGGACCCACCGAACGCCGTCGAATCGGACGGCGAGTGCTACGACCTGCTGGCGCTTCAGCAGGGACTGTTGTTCCACAACCGCTACGAGCCCGGATCGGGCGTCGACATCCTCCAGGTGGTGGTCGACTGGCCGGAGCCGCTCGACCCGGTCGCGATGTCCGACGCCTGGCAGGCGGCGGCCAGCCGGCACCCGGCGCTGCGGACCGCCTTCACCCTGCTCGGCCCGGGGCGGGCCAGCCAACGGGTACAACCCGAGGTGACCATCGCGGTCCGGCGCCACGACTGGCGCTCGGCGGAGCCGGACAGCCGCTCGGTCCGGCTCGACCGGTTCCTCGCCGCCGACCGCCGCGACGAGTTCGACCCGGCCACCGCGCCGCTGGTCCGGGTCGCCCTGATCCAGCATCGGGACGACCACCACACCATGGTGTTCAGCCTGCACCACGCGATCCTCGACGGCCGGTCCGTGCACCTGCTGCTGACCGAGCTGTTCAACGACTACCGGGCGATCCGCGCCGGGACCGCGCGCCCCGCGCCCGCCCGACGCCCGTTCCAGGAGTACGCGACCTGGGCCGGTCAGCGCTCGCTCGTCGCCGACCAGCGCTACTGGCGGACCCGGTTGGACGGCGTCACCCTGCCCACCCCGCTGCCGCTGCACCCGGCCACCACCACCCCACCGCGCGACCCGGAGTCGGTACGGGAACTCACCCACCTGTTCGACCCGGCCGACGGCGCGGCGCTCACCCGGGCCTCGGCGGCGGTCGGCGTACCGCTGAGCACCCTGGTCAACGCCGCCTGGGCGGTGCTGCTGCACCGCTACAGCGGCGAGCGGGACGTGGTGTTCGGCGCCGTCCGGAGCTGCCGGCGGGGCTCGATCGACGGGGCCGACACGATCATCGGAATGTTGATCAACACGGTGCCGCTGCGGATCGACGTACGGCCACAACGGCTGGTCCGGGACTGGCTGGTCGACGTACGGGCCCAGATCGACGCGGTCCGGCCGCACCAGCTCGCGCCGCTGACCGCCGTCCGGGACTGGACCGGACAGCCCGCGGCCGACCCGCTCTTCGAGAGCCTGCTCGTGTACGAGCACCGCGACCTACAGACCGGTCTGCGCGCCTCGGTCCCGGACTGGCGGTCCCGCACCGTACGGATGCTCCGTCATCCCGGGCCGCCGGTGACCGTCCTGGTCTTCGGCGAACCGGTGCCACGGGTGCTGCTCTACCACGACCGTCGGCGGCTGACCGACGCCGCCGCCGACCGGATGCTGCGGCACTTCACCACCTGCCTGCTCGGGCTCGCCGCCGGGCTGGACGCGCCGGTGGCCGCCCTGCCACTGCTCGGACCGGACGAACACGACCTGCTCACCCGTACCTGGGCCGGTCGCGCCCCCACCCCGAAGCCCGGCACCGCCGACCCGACCGGGTCCACCGCGACCCCGACCACGAGCACCGCCGACCCGACCGGGTCCACGATCGGTGAGCGGTTCGCGGCGCGGGTGCGGCTCAGTCCGGACGCGGTCGCGGTGACCGGGGCCGACGGCACGCTGAGCTACGCCGAACTCGACGCCCGCGCCAACCAGCTCGCCCACCTGCTGATCCGGCGGGGCGCCAGGCCGGACCAGCCGGTCGCGGTCGCCCTGCCCCGGTCGGTACGGCTGGTCGTCGCCCTGCTCGCCGTGGTCAAGGCCGGCGGCGCGTACCTGCCGCTGGACCCGGGCAACCCGCCGGCCCGGAGCCGGGAGATGCTCGCCGCCAGCGGCGACCCGCTGTTGCTGACCGCGACCGCCACCACCGGTCCCGGCTCCACCGAGGACACCCTGGTCGACGACCCCCGCGTGATCGACCTGGACCGGATCGGGCCGGAGCTGGCCGGGCTGCCCCGGACCACACCGGACCGTTCGACCGGGCCGGAGAACCTGGCCTACGTCAACTACACCTCCGGTTCCACCGGTGCGCCCAAGGGCGTGGCGGTGCCGCACCGGGCCGTACTCCGGCTCGTGCACCACCCGGACTACCTGCGGCTCGGTCCGGACCAGACGGTGCTGCACCTCGCCTCGGCGGCCTTCGACGCGGCCACCCTGGAGCTGTGGGGCAGCCTGCTCAACGGTGCCCGGCTGGTGGTGGCGCCACCCGACCCGCTCGGCCCGGTGGAGATCGCCCGACTGCTGCGGGCCGAACGGATCAGCGTGCTCTGGCTCACCGCCGGCCTGTTCCACCAGGTCGTGGAGGAGGACCCGACGGCACTGGCCGGAGTGGACCAGCTCCTGGCCGGCGGCGACGTGCTCGACCCGGGCGCGGTCCGCGCCGCGCTGCGGGTCCGCGCCGGACGCCCGCTGGTCAACGGGTACGGCCCGACCGAGAACACCACCTTCACCTGCTGCCACCGGATGACCGACCCGGAGACCGTTCCGGCCCCGGTGCCGATCGGCCGTCCGGTGCCGCGGAGCACGGTCTACGTCCTGGACGAACTGCTCCGACCGGTGCCGGTCGGTGTGCCCGGCGAGCTGTACACCGGGGGTGCCGGGCTGGCCCGGGGCTACCTCGGCGAACCCGGCCGGACCGCGCAACGCTTCCTGCCCGACCCGTTCGCCGACCGGCCCGGGGCCAGGATGTACCGCACCGGGGACCGGGTCCGCTGGGGGCGGGACGGCACCCTGGAGTTCCTCGGCCGGATCGACCGGCAGGTCAAGATCCGTGGATTCCGGGTCGAGCCGGCCGAGACGGAAGCCGTGCTGCGGGCCCATCCACTGGTCGGCGAGGCGGCCGTGGTGGTGCACGGCGACGGCGAGCACCGCCGGCTGGTCGCGTACGTCAGCCCGGTGGCGGGAGCGGACCCCCGCGACGGGACCCGGGCACCCGACGAGCGGCTGCTCGGGGAGGACACGCTCGGGGAGTACGCGCTCGCGCAGCTCCCGCCGTACCTGCGACCGGCCGCGTACGTGCTGCTGCCGACGCTGCCGCTCAACCGCAACGGCAAGGTCGACCGGGCCGCGCTGCCCGCGCCGGTCACCCCCACGGCGACCACGCCGGACCGGCCGCTGACCGATCCGACCCAGCTCCAACTCGCCGCGCTCTGGTCCGACCTGCTCCGGGTCGGGGTGGGCCGGGAGGACGACGACTTCTTCGCCCTCGGCGGCAATTCGCTGCTCGCGACCCGGCTCGCCTTCCGCGCCGCCGAACGGTTCGGCGTCGAACTGCCGGTCCGGGCGATCTACGACCGGCACAGCCTGGCCGGGCTCGCCGCCGAGATCGACCTGCGGCGCCGTACACCCACCGCGCCGACGGCCCGGATCACCGCGCGGGACCGGGCCGCGTACCGGGGTGGCGTGGTCGCCCCGGTGACGCCGCCGGCCGGCGGACCGGCTCACCTGGTCCGGCCCGGGCCCGGCCCGTGGGCGATGTGGCGCTGGGTCGGGCTGCGTGCCGCCGGTTTCCCGGTCGGGCCGCTGACCCGGCTCGGCGACCCCGGGCACGTCGTACGGACCGACGCGCTGCTGGCCGCCGAGGACCGGCTGCTCCAGGCCCGCCGGGCGATGGCCGACCGGCTACACCAGGCCCGCCGCGCCGCACCCACCGAACAACGGTCCCGGTGGAACCGAGCCGACCGGCAGGTTCGCCAGGGCATCCTGCCGGACGACCTGCCCCCGGTCGCCGACCCGGTGCTCGACGCCCGGCTGACCGAGGGGCGCGCCGCCCTCGCCGACGCCACCGAGCGGCTCGCCGAGAACCGGATCGAGTACGCCCGGTCGTACCAGCGGGCCAGCCTGCGGCGGACCGCCGGGCTGCGCGACGCCGCCGCCGACCCGCTGCTGCGCGAGGCGGTGACCTGGCAGAACCGGCACGCCCTGCGGACCGGCCTCGACCCCCTGCTGCACCGGGCCGAGACGGATCCGGCCAGCCGGGACTCCCAGCACCGCCAGCACGAGGCGCTGGTCGCCACCTACCTCCAGCGCTACTGCGCCAAGAACGACACCATCGGTTTCTTCGGCCCGGTCGGCTGGGCCACGGTGGCACCCGGCGGGACCGGCCTGCGGATCGACCACGCCGCCGGCCGGCTCGCGCTGCGCACGGTCTACTTCGAGAACTGGGCGATGGCCGGGCTGGCCGACGCGCTGGTCAACCGCGACCCCCGGCTGGCACCGTGGCTGATCCCGCGCCGGCTGCCGTTCCTGGCCGTGCAGGACGGTCAGCTCCTGTTGCCGCTCACCCCGCCGACACCACTGGCACCGCCGGTGGCCCGGTTGCTGGCCGCCGCCGACGGACGGCGTACCGCCCGGGAGATCGCGGTCGAACTGGTCGCCGACCCGGAGTCCGGGATCGACTCGTCGGAGCAGGTGTACCGGCTGCTGGCCGAGCTGCGCGACGCACACCGGGTGACCTGGTCGCTGGAGGTGCCGAAGGAGGACCTCTTCCCCGAGCGGTCGGTCCGCCAGCGGCTGGACGCGGTCACCGAGCCGGGCGTACGCGTACCGGCGCTGCGCGCGCTGGACGAGTTGGAACGGGCCCGGGATGCGGTCGCCGCCTCGGCCGGCGACGCCGACCGGCTCGGTGAGGCCCTGGCCGACCTGGAACGGACCTTCACCACGCTGACCGGAGCCGCCCCGACCCGCCGCGCCGGTCGGGTGTACGCCGGACGCACCCTGGTCTACGAGGACTGCCGCGCGGGCGAACGGGTGTCCCTCTCCACCGACCTGGTCGGCACCCTCTGGCCGGCGCTGGGCCTGCTGCTGGAGAGCGCCCGCTGGTTCACCTTCGCCGGCTCGGCGCTGTTCGGCCGGGCCTGCCGGGAGCGGTACGACGAACTCGTCGGCCGGGGCGGGCAGCGCACCGTACCGTTCGCCGACTTCTGGCTCTGGGCCAACGACCTCCTCTTCGACCTGCCGGAACGGCTGATCGCACCGGTCGTACGCGGGTTGCAGGAACGGTGGCGGCGGATCCTGCCGGACCTCGACGGCCAACACCGGATCCAGCTCGACTCGACCGGCATCGCCGACCGGGTCAGCGCCGCCTTCGCCGCCCCGCGCCCCGGCTGGATCGGCGCCTACCAGCACAGCCCGGACGTGATGCTGGTCGCCGACGGGCCCGCCGCGATCGCCCGGGGCGACTTCCACTGGGTGGTGGGCGAGGTCCATCCCGGCGTCAACACCCTGCGGTCCGCGCTCTTCATGGCCCAGCACCCGGAACCGGCCGAGCTGGTCGCGGCGATGCGGGCCGACCTGCCCGGTCCACGGGTCGTGCTGGCCGCCACCGGTGAGGAGGGCGGCGCCCCGTCCCGGCTCACCGACAAGCTCGTCACCGACCGGGACCTGCGGTTGGTCTTCGGGCACGACAGTTGCGGACTCGACCCCCGTACGGCGGTCGCCGTCGCCGACTGCGTGCTGGAGTCCCGCGACAACACCCTCACCGTACGGACCCGGGACGGCCGGCACGCGCTGCCGCTGGCCGAGGTCGTCGGCGAGGCGCTGATGCTGCAACTGATCCAGCGTTTCGACCTGCTCCCCCCGGCCGACCACCGCCCCCGGATCACCGTCGACCGGGTGGTGATCTCCCGCGAGAGCTGGCGGTTCGGGGCGGCCGGGCTGGAGTTCGCCTGGACCACCGACGAGGCGGACCGGTTTGTCGGCGCCCGGCGCTGGCAGCGCGAGCACGACCTGCCCCGGTACGTCTTCGTGAAGACCCCGGTGGAGAAGAAGCCGTTCTTCCTCGACTTCGCCAGCCTCGCCTCGGTGGACACGTTCGCCCGCGCGGTCCGCCGCACGGTCGACGGCGCCGGGGCCGGCGCCCACCTGCGGCTGAGCGAGATGCTGCCCACCCCGGAGCAGCTCTGGCTGACCGACCCGGACGGCGGGCGCCGGACGGCCGAGTTCCGGCTGGTCGCGGTGGACACCCGACGCCCGGAGGCGACGCCGGGCGGTCAACCCGCCGGCCCCCGCCCCACCACAGGCACCGAGGAGAACCATGACCGGTGAGACCTTCGTCCTGCCCGCCTCGTCCACCCAGCGGCGCCTCTGGATGCTGGACCAGCTCGAACCGGGGACGGCCGCGTACAACATCGCCTGGTCGGTCCGGCTCGACGGCGACCTGCGGGTGGACGCGCTGCGCGCGGCACTGGACTGGCTGGTCGGCCGGCACGAGGTGCTGCGTACCACCTTCACCTCGGTCGACGGCGAGCCGGCGCAGGTGGTCGGTCCGGCCTCGACGGTGCCGCTGCCGGTCACCGACCTGTGCGGCGCCGCGCCGGCCCGGGTGGACGAGTTGCTCGACGCCGACGGCCGGGCACCGTTCGACCTCGCCACCGGACCGCTGCTGCGGGTACGGCTGATCCGGCTGACGCCGACCGAGCACCTGCTGGTCCTGGTCGTGCACCACATCGTCGCCGACGGTTGGTCGTTCGACACCCTGTTCGGGGAGCTGGCGTACGGCTACCGGACGGCGGTCACCGGGGCGGCGCCCGACCTGCCCCCACCGCCGATCCAGTACGCCGACTTCGCGGTCTGGCAGCGCGAACAGGCGCAGCGGTCCGCCTTCGCCGACGACCTGGCCCACTGGCAGGCCGCGCTCGCCGGCGCGCCGACCCTGCTCGACCTGCCCGCCGACCGGCCCCGGCCGGCGGAGCAGTCCCCGGCCGGCGGGCTCGTCACGTTCCCGGTGCCGGAGGAGCTGACCGTCGGCATACGGCGGCTCGCCCGGGACGCCGACACCACCGAGTTCGCCGTGCTGCTCGCCGGCTTCCAGTCCCTGCTGCACCGGCTCAGCGGGCAGCCGGACCTGCTGGTCGCGGTGCCGGTCTCCGGACGCAGCCGGCCGGAGACCCGGGGCGTGGTCGGCTTCTTCGCCAACACCCTGGCCCTGCGCGGCCGGTTCGAGCCGTCGACCACCTTCGGCGAGCTGCTGGGCGCCGCCCGGAGCAGCGCGATCGACGCCCAGTCCCGGCAGGACGTGCCGTTCGAGGAGCTGGTCGACCTGCTCGCGCCGCAGCGCAGCCTGGCCCACTCGCCGCTGGTGCAGGTGATGTTCGCGGTGGAGGAGACGCCGGCACCGGTCGAGTCGGCCGGGCTGTGGATCGCACCGGAGCTGCGGGAGAACGGCACGGTGAAGTTCGACCTGACCCTCACCGTGGAGCAGCGGCCGGACGGGCTGCGGGGTCGGCTGACGTACCGGACCGCGCTGTTCGACCGGGACAGGATCGACCGGGTCGCCCACGCGTACCTGGCGCTGCTCGGGGCGGCGGTGCTCCGGCCGGCGACGCCGGTGGTCGAGCTGCCGTTGCTCGGCCCGGCCGAACGCGACGAGATCGTCGCCGGTTGGCGGGCACAGGAGCTGACCCCACCGCCGTACGCCTGCGTCGCCGAGCTGTTCGAGCGGCACCCGCCGGCCGACCCGGACGCGGTCGCGGTGGCCGGACCGGACGCCACACTGACGTACGCCCAGCTTGTCGCCGACCGCAACCGCCTCGCCCACCTGCTGCGCGGGTGTGGGGTCGGCATCGACGTGCCGGTCGGGATCTGCCTGGCCCGGGGCAGCGTCATGCTCACCGCGATGCTGGCGGTCTGGCAGGCCGGTGGCGGTTACCTGCCACTGGACCCGGAGTTGCCGGCCGCCCGCCTGACCGGGATGGCGGCCACGGCCGGCGTACCGGTGGTGCTCACCGACCGGGCCAGCGCCGCCCGGACCGGCGACTGCTGGCCGGCCGGCGCCCGGGTGATCCGGCTCGACGACCCGGGCCAGCTCGACCGGCTGCGGGCGCAACCGGAGACCGCTCCCGAACCGGTCGGCCACCGCGACGGTCTGGCCTACCTGCTCTACACCTCCGGCTCCACCGGCGTGCCGAAGGGCGTGGCGGTCACCCACGGCTCGGTGGTCAACCTGCTGGTCGCCTTCGACCGGCTGCTCTGCCTGACCGCCGCCGACCGGGTCGCCGCGATCACCACGAACGCCTTCGACATCTCCGTGGTCGAACTGGTCCTGCCGCTGCTCGCCGGGGCCCGGGTGGAACTCTTCGACAGCGGTCTCGCGGTCGACGCCGCCGCGCTCCGCGCCGAACTCGCCGCCCGGGGCGTCACCGCGATGCAGGCCACCCCGGCGAGCTGGCGGATGCTGCTCGCCGCCGGTGGGGTGCCGGCCGGCGTACGGCTGCGGATCAGCGGCGGCGAGGCGCTCTACCGCGACCTCGCCGACGAGCTGCGTCGCGACGGCGCCACGCTGATCAACGGGTACGGCCCGTCGGAGACCACCATCTACTCCACCGCCGGGCGGGTCGGCGGCGACGGCCCGGTCGACCTCGGCGACCCGGTCGCCAACACCCGGCTCTACCTGCTCGACCCGGCCGGTCACCCGGTGCCGGTCGGCGCGGTCGGCGAGCTGCACCTGGGCGGGCTCGGCGTCGCCCGGGGCTACCACCGCGACCCGGCCCGCACCTCGGCGAGCTTCCGCCCCGACCCGTGGGGCGGCCGACCCGGCGTCCGGCGCTACGCCACCGGCGACCTGGCCCGGTGGCTGCGCAACGGCCGGCTGGAGTATCTCGGCCGCGCCGACCAGCAGGTCAAGCTCCGGGGCTACCGGATCGAGCTGGGCGAGATCGAGACCGCGCTGCGGGCCCAGGACACGATCCGCGACGCGGTCGTGGTCACCTGGCGGGCCAGTGCCGAGGACGTACGGCTGGTCGCGTACATGGTGCCGACCGCGCCCGTACCCGATCCGGCCGCCTTCTGGTCCACCCTGCGTCCGGCGCTCGCCAGTCACCTGCCGGACTACATGCTGCCGGCGACCCTGGTGCCGGTGGACCGGTTCCCGCGTACCGGCAGCGGCAAGATCGACCGTCGGGCGTTGCCGGAGCCGGTCTGGCGGGAGGCCGGCGGCGGCGGACCGGTCGCGCCGCGCACCCCGGTCGAGGAGCAGCTCGCCCGGCTCTGGCGCGAGGTGCTCGGCGCGGCCGAGGTCGGGGTGCACGACAACTTCTTCGCCCTCGGCGGCCACTCGCTCACCGCCACCCGGCTGATCGCCCGGATCCGCGCCACCCTCGGCGTCGACCTGCCGCTGCGCCTGCTGTTCAGCGCGCCGACCATCGCCGAACTCGCCGCCCTGGTCGTGGACCCGGCCGGTCAGCTCCGCCCCGACGGCACCGCCGACCGGGTCGCCTCCGGCGGACCGAGCGCACAGGACCTGCTCGCCTCGCTCGACGACCTCTCCGACCGGGAGATCGACGAGCTGTTGAACACGCTGATCGCCGAGGAGGGCTCATGACGGTCACGCCGTCCCCGACCGACCGCCGGGACCGTGCCGTAATCATCGGTGCCGGCCTGGCCGGCTCACTCGCCGCCGTGTACCTCGCCCGCCGGGGCTTCGCGGTGGACGTCTACGAGCGGCGCGACGACCCGCGACTGGCCCCGCCCGGGAACGCCGGACGCTCGATCAACCTGGGACTCTCCGCCCGGGGCATGCGCGCCCTCCAGGAGGTGGGGCTGCTCGGCGACGTACTCAAACGCAGTGTGCCGATGCGCGGCCGGGTGGTGCACTCCCCCGACGGCACCGTCGGCTTCCAGCCGTACGGGGTGCACGGGCACCAGATCCTGCACTCGGTGCTCCGCGACGAACTGATCGCGGTGCTGGTCGACGCCGCCGAGTCGCTGCCCGGGGTGCGGTTCCACTTCGGCTGGCGACTGCACCGGCTGGACCGGGAGACGCCGACGGTGACCGTCACCTGCCTGGGCGACGACACCCACCACGAGGTGCTGGCCGACCTGGTGGTCGGCGCGGACGGGGCCTTCTCCGCCGTACGCCAGCAGTTGCAGTACGGCCAGCGGGCCAACCACGGCCAGGAGTTCCTGGACTGGGGGTACAAGGAGCTGACCATCCCGGTCGGTCTCGACGGCCAACCCCGGGTACGCCTGGAAGCGCTGCACGTCTGGCCCGGCGAACACGGGTTGATGGTCGCCCACCCGAACGTCGACGGCTCGCTGACCTGCACCCTGTTCATGCCGTTCGAGGGTGCGCACAGCTTCGCCACGCTCACCGACCCGGCCACGATCCGCGGCTTCTTCCGGCGCGAGTTCCCCGACGCCGAGGAGCTGATGCCCCGGCTGGTGGAGGAGATTCTCGACCACCCCACCGGCCAGATGGTCACGGTCCGGACCAGCCCGTGGCGGCACACCGACCGGGTGGTGCTGGTCGGCGACGCGGCGCACGCGGTCTACCCGTTCTACGGGCAGGGCATGAACGCCTCCTTCGAGGACTGCCTGGTGCTCGACCAGTGCCTCGACCGGCACCCGGACGACCGGGCGACCGCGCTGGCCGCGTACGAGGCGGCGCGCAAGCCGCACACCGACGTGTTGGCCGACCTCTCCACCCGCAACTTCGTCGAGTTGCGCGACCGGGTGCACCGCCCCGGGTACGCGCTGCGGGCCGCGGCTGACCGGCTGCTCAGCCGCCTGCTGCCGGACCACTGGACCCCGCTCTACACGATGGTCGCGCACACCACCACCCCGTACGCGGAGGCCCTGGCCCGGTCGGACCGGCAGGACCGGCTGCTGCGGGCGGCGGCGACCGGCGGCGCGGTGGCGCTCGGCGCCGGTCTGGCGTACGCGGCGAGCCGGTCGCCGCGCCGCCGGGCGGGGCGGTGACCCGACCGTGCTGATCCATCCCGAACAGCCGGCCTGCGTGCTGGTGGAACAGTTCGACCTGACCGCCGAGGCGGTCCACCCGCTGATCCGGGGCGTCGAGACAAAGCTGCTCAGTGTGCTGCGCTGGGCCCGGGAATACCTCTGCCGGCCCCACCCCGACCTGGGGCGCAAGGGACCGGTCTGCCCGTTCGCCCAGGCGTCGCTGGACCGGGGCATGTTCTACCTCGCGGTGCACCGGGGCGAGACCGTCGAGCCGGGCACGCTCGACCAGCTCATGCTGACCTACCGCGACTGGTTCCGCGAGCTGCCGCCGACCGGTGGTCCGGCCGCCCAGTTCAAGACCATCCTGCTCACCCTGCCGGACGTGCCGCCGGAGCGGGCGAACGCGATCGTGGACCAGACCCAGGAACGGCTCAAGCCCCGGTACGTCCCCGAGGGGCTGATGGTCGGCGAATTCCACAGTGGACCGCCGGACAAGGCGGGGCTCTGGAACGACGACTTCCGTCCGCTGTACAGCCCGGTGCCGTTGCTCGCCATCCGGCACATGGTCTCGTCGGACTTCCCGTTCCTCGCCGACGACCGGGACTCGGTCGCCACGTACCTGCGCCTGTTCGGCGCGAACACCCCGCCCGCCCTGCGGGCCAGGGTCGGTGCGGCGGCACGCGAGTTCGGCCTCTCGGTCCCCGGCCCGCCACCGGTGAACCCCAGGACACCGGTCCCCCAACTGGCCGACCAGCAAGGAGCGACGTCATGACCGAGCCCGATTCTCCTTCCCCGGCGAGGAACAAGCGGGCGTTGCTGGCGCGGATGTTGACCGAGCGGGTGAACACGCCCCGGACGTACCCGGTGTCGTCCGGACAGCAACGGTTGTGGTTCCTGGACCGGTTCCAGCCCGGCGACCCGGTCTACAACATCCCGGTCGCGTTCCGGCTGCGCGGCCCGCTCGACGTGGCGGCGCTGCGCGCCGCGCTGGAGCTGATCGTGCGCCGGCACGGGGCGTTGCGGACCACCTTCGCCGACTCGGGCGGCGAGCCGGTGCAGGTGGTACGCCCGACCGGCGAGCCGGTGCTGGAGGTCACCGACCTGTCCGGCGGCACCGCCGAGGAGGCGGCCCGGCTGCTCTGGCAGGAGGCGCGGCGCCCGTTCGACCTGGCCCACGGCCCGCTGTTCCGGGCCAGGCTGGTCCGGACCACCGACGACGACCACCACCTCTCGCTCTGCCTGCACCACATCGTCTCCGACGCCTGGTCGCTCGGCGTGCTCTTCACCGAGCTGAACACCGCGTACGCGGCGCTGCGCGACGGCCGTACGCCGAAGCTGCCGGACCTGCCCGCGCAGTACGCCGACTACGCGCTCTGGCAGCGGGAGAAGCTGGCCGGTGACGCGCTGCGGGAGCAGCTCGACTACTGGCTGGACCAGTTGCGCGGTGCCCCCGCACTGCTCACCCTCCCGACCGACCGACCCCGCCCGGCCAGCCAGTCCTACCGGGGCGCAGTGCACTACTTCGACTTCGGCACCGGGCTCGTCCAGCGGATGCGGGAGTTCAACCAGGCCAGCGGGACCACCACGTTCATGACCCTGATGGCCGGGTTCAGCGCGCTGCTGTCCCGAACCAGCGGGCAGGACGAACTGGTGATCGGCACCCCGGTCGCCGGGCGCAACCACGCCGACCTGGAGCCGCTGATCGGCTTCTTCGTCAACACCCTGCCGCTGCGGGTCTCGGTGGCCGGTGTGCCGACGTTCCGGGAGCTGGTCGACCGGGTACGCGAGGCGACCCTCGGCGGCCTGGCCCACGCCGACGTCCCGTTCGAGAAGCTGGTCGAGGAGTTGGCGCCGGAGCGCAGCCTGGGCCACGCCCCGGTCTTCCAGACCCAGCTCATCGTGCAGAACACGCCGCCGGCCAACCTGCGCCTGGTCGACCTGACCAGCACCTCGCTGCGGGTCGACAGCGGCAGCGCCAAGTTCGACCTCTCCCTGGTCGGCGAGGTGACCGCCGACGGGGGGCTGAACCTGGCGGTGGAGTACGACACCGCCCTCTTCGACGCCGAGTCGGTCGCCCGGCTGACCCGGCAACTGACCACCCTGCTCGACCTGGCCCTCGCCGACCCGGACCGGCCGGTGGCCGAGATCCCGCTGCTGGCCGGGGTGGAACGCTGGCGCTCGGTGGTCGACTGGAACGCCACCGCCCGGGGCCTGCCACCGGTCGCGTCGGTGCTGGAGCTGCTGCCGACCGACGACTCGGAGGCGGGACCGGTGCCGGCGGTCAGCGGCCCGGACGGCGCGGTGAACCCGGCCGAGCTGCACGAACGGGCGGCGCGGTTGGCGTACCTGCTGCGGGCGCGCGGGGTGCGGCCGGACAGCCCGGTCGGGATCTGCCTGGACCGGGGCGTGGGTTTGCTGGTCGGGGTGCTCGGCACCTGGCAGGCCGGCGCCGGTTACCTGCCACTGGACCCGAGCCTGCCGGCCGAGCGGCTGCGTTACCTGCTGGACGACTCGGGAACCACGGTGGTGGTGACCCAGCGGGCGGTCCGGGAGCGCCTCGGCGACCTGCTCGCCGACGTACCGGTGGTGGTCTGCCTGGACGACGACGCGGCCGAGCTGGCCGAGGCCCCGGCCGACCGGGCTCCGGCGCCGGCCCACCCGGACGGGCTGGCCTACCTGATCTACACCTCGGGCTCCACCGGCCGCCCCAAACCGGTCGCGGTGCCGCACCGCTCGGTGCTGAACCTGGTCGCGTCGTTCCACGACGACCTCGGCCTGACCGACACCGACCGGTTCGCGGCGGTGACCACCCTCTCGTTCGACATCTCCGTGCTCGAACTGCTGGTGCCACTGCTGCGCGGCACCCCGCTGACCATCGTGGACTCGGCGGTGACCGGTGACGGGCCGGCGCTGCGCGAACTCCTGGCCGGAGAGGGGATCACCGCGATGCAGGCGACCCCGGCCACCTGGCGGCTGCTGCTGGCCAGCGGCGGCGTGCCGGCCGGGCTGCGGCTGCGGCTCTGCGGCGGCGAGGCACTGCCCCGGGACCTGGCCGACGCGCTGACCGCCGACGGCGCCACGCTGTGGAACTGCTACGGCCCGACCGAGACCACGGTCTGGTCGGCCGCGACGACGGTGGCGCCGTCGCCGGCCGCCATCGACCTGGGTACGCCGATCGCCAACACCGAGTTGTACGTGCTGGACCGGATCGGCCAGCCGGTCCCGGTCGGCGTGGTCGGCGAGGTGCACATCGGCGGTCTCGGGGTGGTACGCGGCTACCCGGGCCGACCGGGGCTGACCGCCTCCCGGTTCGTGCCGGACCCGTTCAGCGGCCGACCCGGCGCCCGGCTCTACGCCACCGGCGACCTGGCCCGGCAACGCGCCGACGGGCGGCTGGAGTTCCTCGGCCGGACCGACCACCAGGTGAAGATCCGTGGTTTCCGGATCGAGCTGGGTGAGATCGAGGAGCAGTTGCGCGCGCACGACCTGGTCGTCGACGCGGTGGTGAGCACCTGGGCGGCCGGCTCGGACGACACCCGACTGGTGGCGTACGTGGTGCCGGCGCACGGCGCCGATCGTGGCGGCGATCGTGGCGGCGGCGACACCCCGGACCTCTGGTCGGTGCTGCGCCCGTGGCTGGCCACCCGGCTGCCCGGTTACATGGTGCCGGCGACCCTGGTCACCCTCACCGCGCTGCCGGTGAACGCCAACGGCAAGACCGACCGGGGCGCGCTGCCGCAACCGGACTGGCGGGACGCGGTGGCCACGGAACGCCTCGCCCCGCGCAACCCGGTGGAGCAGATCCTGGCCGAGATCTGGCAGCAGGTGCTCGGGGTCGACCGGGTCGGCGTACACGACGACTTCTTCCGGCTCGGCGGCCACTCACTGCTGGCCGCCCAGGCGCTGAGCCGGGTCGCCGCCACGTTCGAGCTGGAGCTGCCGATCCGGGTGCTGTTCGAGGCGCCGACGGTGGCCGCGATGGCGCAGGCGCTGGTGGACCGGGAGCCGGTCCCCGGACACGTGGTCACGGTCGCCGAGCTGCGGCAGGATCTGGCCGGGCTCTCCACCGAGGAACTGCGTACGCTGCTCGGCGAGCCGTCGTGACCGAGGTCGACGCCGGCACCCGGGAGCGGCTGATCCGGGAACTGCTGGCCCGGCGCGGGGTGGCCGCCGCCCGGCAGGGCAGCGACATCCCGAGGCGGGCCGAGGGGAGCCCGATCCCGCTCTCCCCGCTCCAGGAGGGGCTCTGGTTCCTCGACCGCCTCGACCCCGGCGGCGGGGCGTACGCGCTCGCGGTCGCGGCCCGGCTGACCGGGGCGCTGGACCCGGACGCGCTGCGGACGGCGCTGGACGCCGCCCAGGACCGGCACGAGGCGCTGCGGACCGTCTTCGGCCTCCGGGACGGCCGCCCCGAGCAGTTCGTCCACCCGGCCGGGGAGACCCGGATCCGGATTCCGATCGAGAGCGTCGACCTCGGCACCGCCGACCCGGACCGGCGGGAGCGGCAAGCCGAAACGCTCGCCCGTACGTTCATCGAAACCGGCTTCGACCTGGAACGCGGGCCGCTGGCCCGGACCCTGCTGGTCCGGGTCGCGCCGGACGACCACCTGCTCGTGCTCAGCCTGCACCACATCGTCGCCGACGACCGGTCCCTGGCGATCCTGCTCGGCGAGGTGCTGGACGGTCTGCTGGGCGAGCCCGCCCCGCCACCGCCGGCCGTGCAGTATCCGGACTACGTGCTCTGGCGGCAGCGGGCACTCGACGCCGGGCTGACCCGGCGACAGCGTGAGTTCTGGGCCGACCGGCTCGCCGGGGTGCCGGGGGTGCTGGACCTGCCCACCGACCGGCCGCGCCCGCCGGTGCAGACATTCGCCGGGGCGACCCACCGGTTCGAGGTGCCGGCGGAGCTGACCACCGCCCTCGACGGCCTGGCCCGCAGCTCCGGCTGCACCCGGTTCATGCTGGTCCTGACCGCGTTGCAGGTGCTGCTGGCCCGCTGGACCGGCCAGGACGACATCTGCGTCGGCTCACCGGTCTCCACCCGCTCCAACCCGCACCTCCAGTCCGTGGTCGGGCTGATGGTGAACAGTCTGGCGCTGCGGGTCGACCTCTCCGGTGACCCGACCCTCGCCGACGCGCTCCAGCGGGTACGCCGTACCTGCGTCGACTCGCTCGACCACGCCGACCTGCCGCTGAGCCAGGTGGTGGAACTGGCCGACCTGCCCCGTGATCCGAGCCGGAACCCGCTGTTCCAGGTCATGTGCGTGGTGAACCCGGCCGGCGCGCCGCGCCGGTCGCGGTCGCTGGCGGTCCGGCCGGTGAGCTTCGACCGGGACAGCTCCCGGATGGACCTCACCGTGCTCTTCTTCGACTCCGGCCCCACCCTGTACGGGGTGCTCGACTACCGGCGTGACCTGTTCGACCCGGCGACCATGGCCCGGCTCGGTGACCGGCTGCTGCTGGTGTTGCGGGCGCTCACCGCCGAGCCGGACCGGCGGCTCTCCGAACTGGACCTGCGCACCCCGGCCGACCGCGAGGCACTGACGGAGTGGAACAACACCGTCCACGACTACCCGGCGGTCGGAACGATCGCCGGAGCCGGGACGACCGAGGGCGGGCTGGCCGAGCTGGTCCGGCGGTGGGCGGTGGCCAGCCCCGACGCCCCGGCCGTCATCGACGGTGACCTGGTCCTCGACCACGGCGAGCTGGACCGGCGCACCGAAGGGCTGGCCCGACGGCTGCGCCGGGCCGGCGTCGGCCCCGAGGTGCCGGTCGGCCTGGTGCTGCCGGCCGGGATCGACGCGATCGTCGGCATCCTCGGCATCCTCCGGGCCGGCGGCGCGTACCTGCCGCTCGACCCGACCCACCCGCCGGCCCGGCTGCTCGCCCTGCTCGCCGAGGCGGGCGCCCCGGTGGTCCTGGTCGACCCGGCCGACACCGACCGTTTCGCCGACCACCCCGGCACCGTGCTCACCGTCGAAAGCGGAGATCCGGGTACGGACGACGGCGTCCCCCTGCCGGTCACCGCCCCGGACCAGCTCGCGTACGTCATCTTCACCTCCGGATCGACCGGCGCCCCCAAGGGGGTGATGGTCAGTCACCGCAGCGCGGTCAACCTGACCAGGGCGTTTGTCGACGAGCACGGGATCGGCCCGGGTGACCGGCTGCTGATGCTGCCGCCGCTGAGCTTCGATGCCTCGGTCGGCGACATCTTCCCCGCCCTGGCCGGCGGCGCCGCCCTGGTGCTGCACCGCCGCCCGGCCGAACTCACCGGCCCGGACCTGCTCCGGTTCTGTGCCGAGCAGCGGATCACCCTGGTCGACACGGCCGCCGCGCTCTGGGCCCGCTGGGTCGCGGACCTGGCCACCGCAGCCCCGGTCACCGACACCGGGTTGCGGGCGATGATGATCGGCGGCGAGGCGGCCGGCACCGAGACCGTACGCGGCTGGGCCCGCGCGACCGGCGGCACCGTACGCCTGCACAACCACTACGGCCCGACCGAGGGCACCGTCTGCGCCACCACGTACGCGACCGTGGACGCGGGTGAACTGCCCGGCCTCGGCCAGCTCCCGATCGGCCGCCCGGTCGGCAACGTACGGGTGCACCTGCTCGACCCGGGACTGCGTCCGGTGCCGGTCGGCTTCACCGGCGAGATCTACCTCGGCGGTGCCGCGCCGGCCCGGGGTTACCTCGGCGCACCCGGCCTGACCGCGTCCCGGTTCGTCGCCGACCCGTTCGGCGAGCCGGGCGGCCGGCTCTACCGCACCGGCGACCTGGCCCGGCACCGGCCGGACGGGACGATCGAGTTCCTCGGCCGGACCGACCGGCAGGTCAAGATCCGGGGACACCGGATCGACCTCGGTGAGGTGGAGGTCGCCTGCGCCCACCTGCCCGGGGTGGCCCACGCCGCGGTGACCGTACGCGACGACGGCACCGGACCGCGGCTGGTGGCGTACCTGGTGCCGGCGGACAGGTCGGCGCCCGCGACGACCCGTCTCCGGGCCGGGCTGCGCGAGCGACTGCCGGACTACCTGGTCCCCGCGCACCTGGTGGTCCTGGACGAGTTGCCGCTGAACCGGCACGGCAAACTCGACCAGGCGGCCCTGCCCGCGCCGGCCGAGCGGGAGCCCGACGCCGACCACGTGCCGCCCCGGACGGCGACCGAGCGGGCGCTCGCCGGCATCTGGGCCGACCTGCTCGGCCGGGACCGGGTCGGCGCCAGCGACAACTTCTTCGACCTCGGCGGGCACTCGCTGCTGGCCGGGCCGCTGGCCGCCCGGATCACCGCCGACCTCGCCGTCGACCTGCCGCTGCGGGCGCTGTTCGAGACCGCCGACCTGGCCGGGCTGGCCGCCCGGATCGACCGGGCCCGCACCGGCGACACCGGCCGCCGGCTCGACCCCGACCGGGTACGCGACGACGCCCGGCTCCCCGACGACATCGCTGACCGGCTGCCGGCCGGACGACCCCCGGTGACCCCGGAGACGGTGCTGGTCACCGGGGCCACCGGGTTCCTCGGCGCGCACCTGCTCGCCGACTGGCTCGACCACAGCCGGGCGCGACTGCACTGCCTGGTCCGGGCCGCCACCCCGCACGCCGCCGTCGACCGGGTACGTGACAACCTCACCCGGTACGGCCTCTGGCGCGACGAGTACGCGACCCGCCTGGTCGGCGTACCCGGCGACCTCGGTGCACCGGCGCTCGGGCTGAGCCGCCGCGACTTCGACGCGCTCGCCGACCGGACCGACCTGGTGCTGCACAACGGCGGGCTGGTCAACTTCCTGATGCCGTACGAGCGGCTGCGGCTGGCGAACGTCACCGGCACGGTCGAGGTGCTCCGCCTCGCCGCCGCCGGCCGCCCGACCGCCGTGCAGCTCGTCTCCACCCTCGGGGTCTTCCTCACCCCGGACCGGGTCGGCGGGGTGGTCGACGAACGGGACTCACCGGACGACTGCACCGGCCTCGGCGACGGCTACAACTCGACCAAGTGGGTGGCGGACGCCCTGGTCCGCGCCGCCCGTGAACGCGGCCTGACGGTCGGGGTGCACCGACCGGCCCGGATCACCGGCAACGCGACCACCGGGGTCGGCAACGCCGACGACTACTTCAGCCGGCTGTTGAAGACGTTCACGCAGCTCGGGGCGGTCCCGGAGATCGGCGACGACCGGGCCGACCTGGCCCCGGTCGACCACGTGGGCCGGGCGATCGGGCACCTGTCCCGGCAACCCGGGCACCGGAACGACGACTTCCACTACTACAACAACCAGACCATCTCCTTCGCCGGGTTGGCCGGTGCGCTGGCCGACTACGGCTACCCGGTCGAGCTGGTGCCGTACGCACGGTGGCGGGCCGCGCTGCTGGACCGGCCGGACGCGGCACTGGCACCGTTCACCCCGCTGTTCGGGGCGGAGGCGCCCCGGCGTACCCAGCCCCGGTTCGACTGCACCCGGACCGAGGCGGCGCTGGCGGCGGCCGGCATCACCTGTCCACCGGCGGACCCGGCGCTGATCCACACCTACCTGGCCTGGTACGTCAGCGCCGGCTTCCTCGACCCGCCGCCAGGCGGGCACCGTCCTCTCAGGAGCAACCATGGCTGAACGAGTCCGCGCCCGCCTGCTGATCGCGGTCTGGGTCGGTCAGCTCGTCTCCCTGGTCGGCTCCAGCCTGACCGGGTTCGTGCTCGGCGTCTGGGTCTACCAGGAGACCGGGTCGGTCACCCAGTTCGCGCTGATCTTCCTGGCCAGCAGCCTGCCGGCGGTGCTGGTCGCCCCGTTCGCCGGGGTGGTCGCGGACCGCTGGGACCGGCGTCGGGTGATGCTCCTGGCCGACCTCGGCGCGGCGGTCGGCACCGCCGCGCTGGCCCTGCTGGTGGCGACCGACAGCCTCGCGGTCTGGCACATCTACCTGGCGACCGCGCTGAGCGCCGCCAGTTCGACCGTGCACCAGGTCGCCTACCAGGCGATGACCCCGGCCCTGGTCGGTAAGGAACACCTGGGCCGGTTCAACGGGCTGATGCAGGTCACCCGCGCCGTCCAGATCGCCGCGCCGCTGGTCGCCGGCCTGCTGGTGGTGACGATCGGGATCGGCGGGGTGCTCGCGGTCGACCTGGGCAGCTTCGCGGTCGCCGCGCTGACCCTGCTGCTGGTCCGGCTCCCCGCCGAGGCGACCCGGCCGGCGGGCGGACGCAAGCGCGAACCGGTGCTGCGCGAGGCCGCCGCCGGCTGGCACTACCTGCGCGCGCACACCGGGCTGTGGCAGCTCATGCTCCTGTTCGGCGGCTACAACTTCCTCTTCGGCTTCGCCGGGGTGCTGGTGCAGCCGCTGATCCTCTCGTTCGCCTCGGCCGACACCCTCGGCCTGCTGATGTTCGCCGGTGGTGCCGGGCTCTTCGCCGGCAGCCTGGTGATGACCGCCTGGGGCGGACCGGCCCGCCGGATCCACGCCGTCCTCGGCGGGCTGGCGCTCGGCGGGGTGGCGCTGGTGCTGCACTCGCTCACCCCTTCGGCCTGGCTGATCGCCGTGGTGGCGCCGCTGTTCCTGTTCACCCTGCCGATCGTGAACAGCTCCACCATGACCCTGGTCCAGACCAAGACCGAACCGGCGGTGCTGGGCCGGGTGCTGGCCGCCGCCCGGGTGATCGGGGACGCCAGCGTCCCGGTGGCGTACCTGCTCGCCGGGCCGCTCGCGGACCGGGTCTTCGAGCCGTTGATGGCCGCCGACGGGGCGCTCGCCGGCAGCGTCGGCGCGGTCATCGGCACCGGCGACGGCCGGGGCACCGCGTTGGTCTTCGCGGTCACCGGCACCCTGATGGTGCTCCTGGTCGCCGCCGCCTGGTCCCGCCGTCCGCTGCGCGAGGTGGACGACCTGCCCGACGCCCTGGAACCAACCCAGACCCCCGAGCCCGTACGCGGCTGAACGCACCGCCGTCCGTCACCCCGTCACGACTCCCGAGGAGAACCAGCATGCCGGTGCCGTTGCCGCCCGAGGTCGTCCGCGCGTTCGTCGAGACCGACGAGGCCCCCTCGGCCCACCTCGACATGCTGAACGCGATCTCGTTCCGCACCGCCGGGGCGGGCCTGCGACTCGGGGTCTTCGAGGCACTGGCGGACGGCCCGCTCCCGGTCGCACCGCTGGCCGAGCGGGTCGGCGCGGACCCGCTCGGCCTACGGCTGCTGCTCGACGCCCTGGTCGGCTTCGGCTACCTCACCGACACCGACGGCACGTACGCGAACAGCCCGAACACCGCCCGCTGGCTGCTCCGCTCCACCCCGGACAGCTTCGCCCCGGTGCTGTCGTTCTGGTCCACCGTGCTCACCGAACTCTGGGGCGACCTGGAAACCTCCGTCCGCCGGGGCGGCCCGACCGGCGACTTCTACGCCTGGCTGGAGCAACGGCCGGAGACCCTGGCCGACTTCCAGACCATGCTGCGCCGGCTCGCCGGCTGGCTCTCCGAGGAGGTCGTCACCCTGGTTCCGGCTCCCCCGTCCGGCGGGCGGCTGCTCGACCTCGGCGGCGGGCACGCGGGCTACACCACCGCCTTCTGCCAGGCGTACCCGGAACTTCGCGGCACGGTGCTGGACCTGCCCGGCGCCCTGGCCCAGGGCCGGGCCGTGGTCGAGGCCGCCGGGCTCACCGACCGGGTCGAACTGCGCCCCGGCGACCTGCTCACCGCCGACCTCGGCGCCGGCTACGACCTGGTCCTGCTCTTCAACATCGTGCACGGGTACGACGACCGCCAGGTGGCCGCACTGCTCGACCGGGTCGCCGCCGCACTCACCCCCGGTGGCCGGGTGGTCCTGCTGGAACCGCTCGCCGAGGTGCCGCAGCGTCCGCCGGGGGTCGCCGACGCTTTCGTACGGGCGTTCAGCCTCAACCTCTTCCACACCCAGGGCGGCAGGGCGTACACCCTCGACGAGTTGGCCAAGTTGCTCGGCGCCGCCGGATTCGGTGAACCGGAGGAGCGGATGCTGACCCGTTCCGACGCCGACCACCTGGTCCTCGCCACCCGCCCCTGACCGCTACTGCCCCGACTCCCCGTCGCCGGTCGGCGCTTCTCGTCCCAACTCCGTCGCCTAGCCTCTCCGGGAAAGGAGGCCGATCGACGTACCGGAGGGTTTTGTGGTTTCGGGGTTGGGGAATGGCGGGTTCGGGGCGGTGGTGTTCGACTTCGACGGGTTGTTGATGGACACCGAGTCGACGCTGGTGGAGGGCTGGCGGGCGGAGTGGGCGTACCACGGGCTGAGCCTCGACCTCGACGGCTTCTGGCCGGACCACGGCGGCAACCTCACCGAGCACCGGCTCGACCAGCTCGCGGCGCTGGTCGGCCCGAGCTTCGACCGGGCCACCAGCCACGCCCGGTTCAGCGCGCACCGCAGGCGGATGCACGTGTCGATGGATTTTCGCCCCGGGATCAGGGACTGGCTGCGGGAGGCCCGGCAGATGGGTCTGGCCTGCGCGATCGCCAGCAGTTCGCGGTCGCTCTGGGTGAGCGGACACCTGGCCCGGGTCGGCGCCGTCGAGCTGTTCGACGTGGTCGCCACCGGCGACGAGGTGGCCGCCCACAAGCCCGACCCCGGGGTCTACCTGCTCGCCCTGGACCGACTCGGCGTCGAAGCCCACCGGGCAGTGGCGGTCGAGGACACCCCGCACGGCATCACCGCCGCCACGGTGGCCGGGATGGTCACCGTCGGGATCCCGAATCCGTACGTGGACATCAACCGGCTCGACCATGCCGACCTGGCGCTGGCGAGCGCCGCCGATCTGCCGCTCGCGGAGGTGCTCTCGCGCGTGTCGCGGCGTCCGGGGCATGATGGCGAAATTTTCTACACGGAATTCGATGTAGCTACATGATTTTCCATGTACGTCCGAACCGAGTTACCACTTCCGGAGCGGGTCCGGGCCACCTGCGATCATGAGCGGATGGCTGTCACCACCCGACTTGTCCGGCTCGACGACGTACCGGTCCTGGCCGAACTGCTCCGGACCAACCGGGAGTTCCTCGCCCCGTGGGACCCGATCCGGCCGGACGACTACTACACCGTCGAGGGGCACCGGGCCGTCATCGAGACCGTCCTCGAACAGCAGGAACGGGGCGCCGCGCTGCCGCACGTCATCCTCGACGACGATCGGATCGTCGGCCGGATCACCCTGAACACGATCGTCCGGGGCCCGTTCCAGTCGTGCAGCCTCGGCTACTGGGTCGGCGCCGCCGACAACGGCCGGGGCGTCGCCAGCGCCGCCGTACGCGAAATGGTCCGGGTGGCCTTCGAGGAGGAGGGGCTGCACCGGGTCGAGGCCAGCACACTCCTGCACAACTTTGCCTCGCAGCGGGTGCTGCAACGCAACGGCTTTGTCCGCTTCGGCGTCGCCCCGAACTACCTGAGCATCGCCGGACAGTGGCAGGACCACGTCCTGCACCAGGTCATCAACGAATCGACCGGTGCCTGATGCCACCGTCGCACATCCTGTTCGACTTCTTCGGCACCCTGGTCGACTACAACGCCAGCCGGACCGAGCAGGGCTACCCGAAGTCGCACGCCCTGGTCCGGCAGCTCGGCGCCGACCTGAGCTATCCGGAGTTCCTCGCCGCCTGGACCATCACCAGCGAGGAGTTCGACCTGCTCAGTGACGCCGACGACCGCGAGTTCTCGATGACCCAGGTCGGCACCGCGTTCCTGGCGATCGCACTGGGACGCCGCCCGGAGCCCGCCGAGGTCGAAGCGATGGTGCGGACGTACGTCGACGAGTGGAACAGCGGGGTCAGCTACCCCGCCGGGGTCGCCGGACTCGTACGCGACCTGGCGGTCGACCACCGGCTCGCCGTGGTCACCAACACCCACCAGCCCGACCTCGTCCCGGACCATCTCGACGCAATGGGCCTGCTCCCCCACTTCGACGCCGTGATCACCTCGGTGGAGGTGGGCTGGCGCAAACCACACCCGACGATCTACGACACCGCGCTGCGTACGCTCGGGATCGACGCCTCGGCGGCGGTCTTTGTCGGCGACAGCTACGGCCCGGACTGGCTCGGGCCCGAGCGGGCGGGGATGACCTCGTTCCTGATCGACCCGGGACGCCACGCCGACGTCCCGGCCGCCCGCCGGCTCGACTCGGTGCTCGACCTCCCCGCCGCCCTGGGCACCCTCACCGGGCACTGAGTCCCGTTCCGACCGGAGCCTGCTCGGGTCCGCTCGCCGACGGCCCCGGACCCGCGGCCGCCGCGGTCCCTGGCTGCGTCCCGTCCGCGCCGGCCGGTCCGGCGCCCACCGGTCGCGTCGCCCCCGCGCCGGCCGGCGTCAGCCCGCCGAGGTGACGTACGCCGGGGAACGCGGCCGTGCCGAGGCAGGCGAACGCGACGATAACCGCGGCCGTGACCAGCGGCGTCCCGGCCGACCAGGCGTTCGCGGCGAGCGGCGCGAGGGCGTAGCCGACCGGTGTCGCGGCGAGTGAGAAGAGCCAGTCGTACGAGGTGACCCGGGCCAGCGTGTGCGGCGGGATCTCCGCCTGGACCACGGTCTGCCAGATCGGGTTGAGGAACCCGAGCGCGGCCATCGCGATCCCGTAGGCGGCGATCACGGACGGGGCGGGCGCGGCGACCGCGAGCAGGACCAGCGGCAGCGCGTACGTCGCCAGGCCCAGGTTCGCCACCAGGATCGGCCGCCGGAGCCGGGCCCGTCCGGCGAGCAGCGAACCGGCCAGGAGCCCGATCGCCCCCGCCTCCAGGATCAGCACCCAGACCCCCTCGCCGCCGAGCCGGTCGACCGCCACCGCCGGCCCGAGGGTGATCAGGACGGCGGCGGCCCCGTTCCAGGCGGCGTGGGCGAGCAGGCTGCTCCAGTACCAGTCGCGGGTGCGTACCTCGGTCCAGCCCTCGGCCAGGTCGGCGAGGAGTGAACGGCGTTCGATCGGGGTGCGGCGTACCCGGATGGCCGCCAGCAGGGCGGCGCTGGCGGCGAACGACGCGGCGTCCAGGACGAAGGCCCAGCCCGGCCCGGCGGCGAGGACGAGCAGCCCGGCGAGCGCCGGCCCGGCGAGCCTGGTGCCGTTGGCCGCGACCGCCATCAGCGCGTTGGCCCGCTGTCGGGCGGGTCCGTCGACGGTTCCGGCGACCAGGGGCGAGGCGGTCGGCATGGCAAACGCGGCGGCGACCCCGCCGACCGCCGAGGCGATCGCGATGTGGGTCAGGGTCGGGTTCCCGCCGAGCAGTTCGACGCCGACGAAGAGTTGGGCGGCGCAGCGGACGAGGTCGGTGACGAGGGCGACCCGGCGGGCGTCGAAGCGGTCGGCGACGACGCCGCCGAGCGGCAGGAGCAGCAGCTTGGGCACCATGGCGCAGGCGAGCACGAGGGCCAGCGCGGAGGACGAGCCGGTGACCCGGAGTACGGCGAGCGCGAGCGCGGCGGGCACCACGGCGTCACCGAGGGCGGAGAGCGTACGGCCGACGAAGAGCAGGCGGAAGGCGTGGAGCCGGAGCGGGTGAGTCACGTCCCGGAATTTAGTTCGACGTCGAATCTTTCGCCAACGAATAATTCGACGGTGACGTAGAGTGTGGCGATGGAACGGCACGACTGGACCGACGGGCACGTCGACCGCTGGCTGCCCGTGCTGCCGAGCCTCGACCCCGACGTCGAGAGCGTGGTCACCCGGGCATCGAGGCTCACCCGGCACCTGCGCCGGGTCAAGGAGCGCTACCTGACCGACTTCGAGTTCCAGCGACACGAGTTCGACACCCTGCACGCCCTGGCCGGGCGGCGCGGCCGGGCCACCCCTTCGGAACTCGCCGCCGACCTCGACCTGGCCCCGGCCTCGGTCACCGCCCGCCTGGACGCGCTGGCCCGGCGCGGATTTGTCCGCCGGCTCCCGTCCGACACCGACCGCCGCCGGGTCGACCTCGAACTCACCGAGACCGGGCACGCCGCCTGGCTCGACGCGATGCAAACCCTCGGCCACGAGGAACAACGGCTGCTCGACGCCCTCGACCCGGACGAACGCCGGACCCTCGCCGACCTGCTGCGCCGGGTCATGCTCGCCGCCGAGCAGCCGCCGGCCGAGCCGGGCCGCTCACGCCAGCCGATCTGATCTACGGTGCCTGCTCGGGTTCCGGGCGGACCCTCCCACGGTCGGCCCGCCCGGAACCGGAGGATCAGGGCCGGAGTTGGGTGGCGTACACCCGGGCGGCCACCGAGGTGCCGGTGGCGAGACCGGCGTCGGCGTCGAACTGGTAGTGCACGCCGAGGTAGATCCGGCTCTGCGCGTTCTCCCGGGCCGCCTGGCTGAAGCTCGAGAAGTCGCGCTCCACCCCGACCGCGCTCGGGTCCTCGGTGGTGCCGGTGAAGGCGATCGCGTCGGTGCCGAAGTACGCCCGCATCACGCCGGCCCAGGCCCCGGCGAAGGTCGCGTGCCCGGAGACGTACGCCGGGAAGGCCGGCGAGAAGGACTGGCCGCCCGGACGTACGGAGAGCGGCTGCCAGCCCGGTTCGATCGACTGGATCGCGGACTCCGGTCGCCAGAGGTCGATCGCGCTCTGGTACTTGGCGTCCCAGGCGGCGATGGCGCCATCCGCCATGGCGAGCGCGACCAGCCCGAACAGCCGGGCGTTGCCGAGCAGGTCGAGCCCCCGCGACTCGGCCACGATCCGGGTGTGCTCGAACAACTGCCCCGGCGGCTTGTAGGTGCCCGGCACGTCGTTGGCCCAGAAGAAGGCGATCTCACGCTGCTCGTCGGTACGTTCCGTGGTGGCCTCGTCTCGCCCGCCGAACCGGCGTACCTCGTCCACCTGGCGCTGGTACTCGGGGTGCTGGAGCAGGGCGGCGTAGCTGGTCGCACCGGCCGGCAGACCGGGCCGGAACTGGTCCGGTCGGGTCATCGCGAACGGGGTCACCCGACCCCAGTTCGGACTGACCGCCGAGGTCCCGGCCTCGGTCGGCCGCCACGACCCGGGCACGTTCTCCAGCACGTACGGCGTGTTGTCAGCGGCGCCGTCGTTGCTCCGGGCCTGGAGCAACGCGGCGGCGGCCTGCGCCCCGACGGAGCTGCCCCGGGCGATCTCCGAGGCGTTGACGCCGGACGGCAGTCGCCCGGTGGCCTGGGTCAGCGCGCTGTTGAACCGGTTCGGGTCCACACCCGGGTGGGCGTTGCCGGCGAAGAGCGCGAACAGGGTGTCACGCGCCGCCTGGTTGATCGCCGCCTCCAGCGACGGGGCGACCACGTCGTCGAACGTGCCCGGGTAGTGCACCGGCACCCGCCCCCGGTACGGCTGCCCGGTGCCGGTCACCGAGACCGCCGCGTCCCACATCGCCGCGTGCATGATGGCACCGATCCGGGACCCGCTGGTCGGCGGTACGCCGGCCGTCGCGTCCCGGTACGCCCCCAGGAGCTGCGCGTTCCAGAACAGCACCGGGTCGGTCGCCGGGTCGGCGGGCTGCGGGACGAGGCTGATGTTGTCCAGCCGTACCGTCGAGGCGACGCTGTCGCCGAGGTGGAAGAAGAGCACCGCCTCGGGGTCGGCGAACGGCGAGGTGAAGTCAAAGGTGAACCGGGTCGTCGTGCCGCCGAGCGTGATGTTCCGGTCGAACGCCGAGGTGTACGGGGTGTTCACCCGGGACACCGAGACGCGCAGCGAGCGGGCGACATCGGCGTTCGCGTCGAACTGCAACCGGTAGCGGCGCCCGGCCTCCACCCCGAACTCGAAGTGGCCGACCAGGTCGTCCCAGGTGTTGGGCCGGTCGCCCAGGGTCCGGATCCTTAGCTGCCCGGACTGGACGTCGGTCCTGGTCTCGGCGAGCCGGGTCCACCAGGGTGCGGTGCTGCCGTTGTCGAAGGTGCCGTTGATGATCAGGTTGCCGTTCGGCGGGGCCGCCGAGGCCGCCCGCGGTCCCACCGGCACCAGCAGGGTGGCCGTGAGGGCGGCGGTGAGCAGGGTACGCAGCAGGCTGCCGAGCCGCTGACGGGTGACGGGTCGGCGCGTGGGTACGCCGATCGGGTGGTCCATGCGGGTTCCTCTCCGCTGACACGTTCCACCACCCGCGCCTGTTCCGGCAGACGTCGACGGACCGAGAGCGGGCAGAAGGGAGCGACACCACCGGGGTGCCGTGCGGACCACTGTGCGTACCGCACCGTGGAGGAACCTTGCGGAGACCTGAAATCAGCAGCTCAGGCCGGCGGGACGGCCGTCCGGTCCGGATCGAGCGCGGCGAGGATCGCCTCGGCGGTACGGCGCCCGATGCCGGGCACCTCGACGATCTCGTCCACCTCGGCGGCGGCGAGCCGCTTGACCGAGCCGAAGTGCCGCAGCAGCGCCTTGCGGCGTACCTCGCCGAGGCCGGGCACGTTGTCCAGGCCGGAGGTGGTCATCCGCTTCGACCGGCGCTCCCGGTGGAACGTGATGGCAAAGCGGTGGGCCTCGTCGCGTACGCGTTGCAGCAGGTAGAGCCCTTCCGAGGTGCGCGGCATGATCACCGGGAACTCGTCGTCGGGCAGCCACACCTCCTCCAGCCGCTTGGCCAGCCCGCAGAGCCCGACGTCGTCGATGCCGAGGTCGGCCAGGACCGCCGAGGCGGCTGCCACCTGGGGCTGACCGCCGTCGACCACAACAAGCTGCGGCGGGTACGCGAACTTGCGCGGCCGACCGGTGGTCGGGTCGATCCCGGGGCGGTCCGGGTCGATCTCCATCTCCTCGCCCAGTTCACCGGTCTCGGCGCGGGCTTCGAGGTAGCGGGCGAACCGGCGGCGCAGCACCTCGGACATGGCGGAGAGGTCGTCGGTCGCGCCGCGCACCACGAACCGCCGGTACTCGCTCTTGCGCGGCAACCCGTCCTCGAAGACGACCATGCTGGCCACCACGTCGGTGCCCTGGATCTGGGAGATGTCGTAACACTCGATCCGCAGCGGCGACGTACGCAGGCCGAGTGCCTCGGTGATCTCGTCGAGCGCCTTGCTCCGGGTGGTGAGGTCACCGGAGCGGCGCAGCTTGTGCCGGGTCAGCGCCTCACCGGCGTTGCGCCCGACGGTCTCCAGCAGCGCCCGCTTGTCGCCGCGCTGCGGCACCCGCAGGCTGACCCGACTCCCCCGCTTGTCGGAGAGCCAGTCGGCGAGCGCGTCCGCGTCCGGCGGCAGCGCCGGCACCAGCAACTCCCGGGGTACGTCACCCTCGCCCTGCTCGCCGCCGTAGACCTGGGTGCAGAAGTGGTGCACCAGGTCGCCGGTGCTCAGCTCCTCGACCTTCTCCACCACCCAGCCCCGCTGGCCGCGCACCCGTCCGTCGCGTACGTGGAAGACCTGGACCGCGGCCTCCAGCGGGTCCTCGGCGAACGCGACCACGTCGGCGTCGGTGCCGTCGCCGAGCACGACGGTCTGCTTCTCCATCGCCCGGCGCAGCGCCGCGACGTCGTCGCGCAGCCGGGCGGCCAGTTCGAACTCCAACTGCTCGCTCGCGTCGAGCATCTCCCGTTCGAGGCGGCGGACCATGGTGTCGGTCCGCCCCGCCATGAAGTCGCAGAAGTTGTCCACGATCTCCCGGTGCTCGTCGGCCGAGACCCGGCCGACGCAGGGCGCGGAGCACTTGCCGATGTCGCCGAGCAGGCACGGGCGGCCGATCTGGGCGGCCCGCTTGAACACCCCCGACGAGCAGGTGCGCGACGGGAAGACCCGGAGCAGCAGGTCCAGGGTCTCCCGGATGGCCCAGGCGTGCGAGTACGGCCCGAAGTAACGCACCCCCTTGCGCTTGGCGCCGCGCATCACCTGGAGCCGGGGGTACTCCTCGTCCAGCGTGACGGCAAGGTATGGGTACGACTTGTCGTCCCGGTAGCGGACGTTGAACCGTGGGTCGTACTGCTTGATCCAGGTGTATTCCTGCTGGAGCGCCTCGACCTCGGTGCCGACCGTGATCCAGTCGACCGAGGCGGCCGTGGTGACCATCTGCTGGGTGCGCTGGTGCAGGTTCCAGATGTCGCCGAAGTAGGAGTTGAGCCGGCTGCGCAGGTTCTTCGCCTTGCCGACGTAGATCACCTTGCCGGTCGGGTCACGGAACCGGTAGACCCCGGGCGCCTCCGGAATCGTGCCGGGGGCGGGACGGTAGGTAGAGGGGTCAGCCACGCCAGCAAGCCTAGTCCGCACCCCCGTCATTCCCACCGGGGTAAGGAAGGGCCCCTTATTAACGCTATGCGTTAATAAGGGGCCCTTCCTTACAGTTGCACGGTGAGGTCGGGGATGGCGGCGGCGATCTCGCCGTCGAAGGTCTCGGCGGCCGCCGCCTGGGCGGCGGTACGGTCGGTGCCGGGCCAGAAGTGGGTCAGCAGCAGCATCCCGACGCCGGCCTCGGCCGCCTGCGCGCCGGCCTGCCGGGCACTGGTCGACTCGTTTGTCGAGTCCTCCGGGACCCGGTCGGCGTGGCTCGCGTCGGCGAGCAGCAGGTCGGCGTCGCGGGCCAGTTCCACCACCTCGGGGCTCGGCCCGGTGTCACCGGTGTACGCGAGCACCCGCCCACCGACGCTCAGCCGGATGCCGGCGTTGGGCACCCAGTGCGGCAGCAGCCGGGTCTGCGCCTCGAACGGGCCGATCCGCAGCCGGTCCCCGGCGGTGAACTCGTGCCGGACGTACGCGTCGTCGAGCATGCCGGGACGGTCCAGCGCGAGCACCGCGTCCAGCGCACCGGGCAGCGAATACACCGGCAGCGGGTCGGGTTTGTCGTCCCGCAGGTGGCGCGCCCGCAGCAGCGGGTTCAGGTCGGCGCAGTGGTCCGGGTGGCCGTGGCTGACAAAAACCGCGTCGATCTGTTCGGCGCCGACCCGTTCCAGCAGTCTCGGCAGGGTCGCGTAGCCGACGTCCAGCAACAGCCGGAAGCCGTCCTGTTCGACCAGGAAACCACTGCACGCCTGCCCGGCCTCGGGCCACGCCCCGCAGGCGCCCAGCACGGTGAGCCGCATCCCCGCATGGTAGTGCCGACCCGGCGCGCACACAGGTAAGGAAGGGCCCCTTGTTAACGCATAGCGTTAACAAGGGGCCCTTCCTTACACCTCAGGCGAGGGTGATGTTCTCGCCGTCGACCTTGACGCTCTTGGCCGCCAGCGGGCGGGTCGCCGGTCCGTTCTTCACCGAGCCATCGGTGATCGAGAACTTGCTGCCGTGGCAGGAGCAGTTGATCGTGCCGCCGTCGACGTTGGTGACCGGGCAGTTCTGGTGGGTGCAGATCGCGCTGAACGCCTTGAAGTCACCGGCGGTCGGCTGGGTGACCACCACGTCCTTGGCCGCGAAGATCAGGCCGCCGCCGACCGGCACCTCGCCGGTCTTGGTCAACACGTCGCCGCCGGCCCCCGGGGCGTTCGCACCCGGGTCGTTCGCGTCGTCACCGGGTGCGGCGTCGGTGCCACCGTCGGTCGAGTTGTCGGTGCCGCAGGCGGCGAGTACCACGGTCGCGCCGACGGCACCCGCGCCCAGCAGCATGGCGCGGCGGGTCTGCACCGGAGCGGTCACGATCTGATCGTCACTCATGCCTAGCCTTTCCTCGTTGACTGTGGCGGCCGCCGGGCAGGATCTGCGGCCACGACAGTAGACACGCAGGGCCGCCGACAACGGTTCAGCCCGGGACGAATCAGACCGCCGAGGTCGTCCGCCGCTTCCGGGCCGGCGCCGCCACGGCCTTCGCCCCCACCCCGGTACGCGTCTTCGCCGTCGCGCCGTTGGCCTTCTCGGCCCGGGCGGTGGCCGCCTCGGACCCCTTGGCCTTGCCCTTGAGCCCGAGCACCGGACGCAGGAACTGCCCGGTGTGGCTGGTCGCCACCTCGGCCAACTCCTCGGGCGTGCCGGCGGCCAGCATCAGCCCGCCCCGGTGACCGCCCTCCGGGCCCATGTCGATGAGCCAGTCGGCGGTCTTGATCACGTCCAGGTTGTGCTCGATCACGATCACCGTGTTGCCCTTGTCGACCAGACTCTCCAGCACGCCGAGCAGCTTGCGGATGTCCTCGAAGTGTAGGCCGGTGGTCGGCTCGTCGAGCACGTACACGGTCCGGCCGGTCGAGCGTTTCTGCAGCTCGGAGGCGAGCTTGACCCGCTGCGCCTCACCGCCGGACAGCGTCGGCGCCGACTGCCCCAGCCGTACGTAACCGAGTCCGACGTCGACCAGCGTCCTGAGGTGCCGGTGGATGGCCGGGATGGCGGAGAAGAACTCGGCCGCCTCCTCGATCGGCATCTGCAACACGTCGGCGACGGTACGACCCTTGTAGTGCACCTCCAGGGTCTCCCGGTTGTACCGGGCTCCCTTGCACACCTCGCACGGCACGTAGACGTCGGGCAGGAAGTTCATCTCGATCTTGATGGTGCCGTCACCGCTGCACGCCTCGCAGCGACCGCCCTTGACGTTGAACGAGAACCGGCCGGGGCCGTAGCCGCGTACCTTCGCCTCGGTCGTCTCGGCGAAGAGCTTGCGCACGTGGTCCCAGACCCCGGTGTACGCGGCCGGGTTGGACCTCGGGGTACGGCCGATAGGCGACTGGTCGACGCCGACCACCTTGTCCACGTGCTCCAGGCCGGAGACCCGGGTGTGCCGACCGGGCACCAGCCGGGCGCCGTTGATCTGGTTCGCCAGCACCGCGTACAGGATGTCGTTGACCAGGGTCGACTTGCCCGAGCCGCTGACCCCGGTGACGGCGGTGAACTGGCCCAGCGGGAACGGCACCGTCAGGTTGCGCAGGTTGTGCTCGCGCGCGCCGTGCACCACCAACTCGCGGCCCGGGGTCTGCGGGCGGCGCTGCTTCGGGGTGGGGATCTTGCGCCGGCCGGAGAGGTAGGCACCGGTGACCGACTCGGTGTTGGTGAGCAGGTCCGGTACGGCACCGCTGTGCACGATCCGGCCGCCGTGCTCGCCCGCGCCCGGCCCGATGTCGACGATCCAGTCGGCCACCCGGATGGTGTCCTCGTCGTGCTCGACCACGATCAGGGTGTTGCCCAGGTTCTTGAGCCGGACCAGGGTCTCGATCAGCCGGTGGTTGTCCCGCTGGTGCAGCCCGATCGACGGCTCGTCGAGGACGTAGAGGACGCCGACCAGGCCGGAGCCGATCTGGGTGGCCAGCCGGATGCGCTGGGCCTCGCCACCGGAGAGGGTGCCGGCCGGGCGGTCCAGCGAGAGGTAGTCCAGCCCGACGTCGACCAGGAAGCGCAGCCGCGCGTTGATCTCCTTGAGCACCCGCTCGGCGATCATCTTCTGCCGGTCGGTCAGCTCCAGTACGGCCAGCAGCTCGGCGCACTCGCCCACCGAGAGGTTGCAGATCTCGGCGATGCTCCGCCCGCCGAGGGTGACCGCGAGCACCTCGGGCTTGAGCCGGGCCCCGCCACACGCCGCACACGGTACGTCGCGCATGTAGCCCTCGTACTTGTCCCGGGACCAGTCCGACTCGGTGTCGGAGTGCCGGCGCTCGATCCACTGCACCACGCCCTCGAAGCCGGTGTAGTAGGAGCGCTCGCGACCGTACTTGTTGCGGTAGCGCACGTGCACCTGGTCCCCGGAGCCGTGCAGGATCGACTTCTGCGCCCGGGAGGGGAGCTTGCGCCACGGGGTGTCGAGGTCGAAGTGCTCGGCCTCGCCCAGCGCCTCCAGCAGGTGCAGGAAGTATTCCAGGGTCTGCCCGGACGCCCAGGGCTGGATCGCGCCCTCGCGCAGGGACCGCTCCGGGTCCGGCACGACCAGCTCCGGGTCGACCTCCTTCTTGGTGCCCAGCCCGGTGCACTCCGGGCAGGCGCCGTAGGGGGCGTTGAAGGAGAAGACCCGGGGCTCCAGGTCCTCGATCGCCAGCGGGTGGTCGTTCGGGCAGGCCAGGTGCTCGGAGTAGCGCCGCTCCCGGTCCGGGTCGTCCTCGGCCAGGTCGACGAAGTCGAGCAGGACCAGCCCGCCGGAGAGGGCCAGCGCGGACTCCACCGAGTCGGTGAGCCGCTGCTTGGCCGAGGTCTTGACGGTGAGCCGGTCGACCACCACCTCGATGGTGTGCTTCTCCTGCTTCTTCAGCTTGGTCGACGGCGACTCGCCGATGAACTCGGTCAGCGGCTGGACCACGCCGTCGACCCGGGCCCGGGCGTACCCCTTGCCCTGGAGCTCGGCGAACAGGTCGAGATACTCCCCCTTGCGTCCCCGGACCACCGGCGCGAGCACCATGAACCGGGTGCCCTCCTTCATCGCCAGCACCCGGTCGACGATCTGCTGCGGGCTCTGCTTGGAGATCCGCTCGCCGCAGACCGGACAGTGCGGCTCGCCGACCCGGGCGTAGAGCAGCCGGAGGTAGTCGTAGACCTCGGTGATCGTGCCGACGGTCGAGCGGGGGTTGCGCGAGGTCGACTTCTGGTCGATCGACACCGCCGGGCTGAGCCCCTCGATGAAGTCGACGTCGGGTTTGTCCATCTGGCCGAGGAACTGCCGGGCGTACGACGACAGCGACTCCACGTAGCGCCGCTGCCCCTCGGCGAAGATCGTGTCGAAGGCCAGGCTCGACTTGCCCGAGCCGGAGAGCCCGGTGAAGACGATCATTGCGTCCCGTGGCAGGTCGAGGTTGACGTCACGCAGGTTGTGCTCGCGCGCGCCACGGATGATCATGCGGTCGGCCACTGTCCGTGTACTCCCCGGAGAAGAAAGCGAGAACCCGTCGTCACGACGAATCTCTCCCGCTTGAAACAGAATGCTGTGGTTATGTCGATCTTCGCTCGAATATGGCTCTTCGGTGGATCTTGGCAGCCTCGGCCGTCCCCGACCGACGCCAAGAATGCGCCTCGGCAACTTTAGCCCCGGGGTACGACACTTTCTTCCCAGCCGGGCGTCCGCCCTGGTCAACGCCGTGTCCTTCGGGGCCGGTAGTCCGGAGCCGGGCAACCGGGAACCGGACATCCGGAGGTTCGACAGGAGACCGGACAGCGTCGATCAACACGTGAACCGCAGCGCCCGACCCCACGGCCCGGCTCCTCGGGAGCCCGAACCGGACACCGGCGCGATACCGTCCGATTCATGCGTCCGGATTCCCGCGAGCACCACCCCGATCCCCGCGACCGGGACATCGTCGCCGCGTACGCCGAGGGCCAACCGGTGGCGACGATCGCGGAGCTGTACCGACTCACCGAGCGTGACGTCGAGCGGATCATCGCCGGTCTGCCGCCGACCTGGGAACCCGGCCGGGTGTCGCCGCCCGCCCCGGTGATCGCGGCCGTCGGGCTGGTCGGGTTCGCCGCCACGGTGACCTGTGGTCGGCTGGTCCTGCTCGCCTTCAACGGTGGCGACGCGTTCTTCCTCGTCGGCTGTGTCGCGGTCCTGGCGGCCTGCCACGCCGCGATCGGGTACGGGCTGTGGCGGGGTTGGCGCGGGCCGTACTGGATCACCATCGGCGTCAGTGTGCTGGCGGTGCTGCTCGGCTTCCTGCTCGAAGCGCTGTCGCCGTGGACCGTGGTGGTGGCGGTGGCGCTCGTCGGACTACTCGCACTGCCCGCCCCGGCACGGGCCTGGTTCCGACCGAACTGACACCCGCTCGCCGGCCCCGGCTGACCCGCACGGAACCGGCTCGCCGGCCGACTGACGGGCCCGGAACGGGGTCGCCGACCCGGCTGGTCCGCGAGCGGACGCCGGGCCGGTCGCCCGACCGGGGTGTGGTCGGGGTGTGGTCGGGGTGTGGTCGGGCGGGGCCTACCAGCCCCGGGCCCGCCACTCGCCCAGGCTCGGGCGCTCCGCCCCGAGGGTCGAGTCGCGGCCGTGGCCGGGGTAGAACCAGGTCTCGTCCGGCAGCCGGTCGAAGACCTTGGACTCCAGGTCGTTCATGATGCTGTCGAAATGCGCCGGGTCGGTGGTCTTCCCCGGCCCGCCGGGGAAGAGGCTGTCGCCGGTGAACAGGTGCGGAATACCGGCCGGGTCCTGGTAGAGCAGGGCGATCGAACCCGGCGTGTGCCCGACCAGGTGGATCACCTCCAGCGCGCAGCCGCCGACCCGTACGGTGTCGCCGTCGACCAGCGTCTCGGACTCGATCGGCAGGCCGTCGGCGTCGGCGGTGTGGGCCAGGCTCACCGCGCCGGTCGCCGCCACCACCTCCTCCAACGCCACCCAGTGGTCCATGTGCCGGTGCGTGGTGATCACGTGACTCAGCCCGGTCTCCCCGGCCAGGTCGAGCAGCCGGGGCGCCTCGTTGGCGGCGTCGATCAGCACCTGGTCGCCGGTCGACCGGCAACGCACCAGGTAGGCGTTGTTCTCCATCGGCCCGACCGACACCTTGGTGATGGTGAGGCTGTCCAGATCCCGTACGTCGGGGGCGCCGCCGGTGGAGACATCTCCGCGGTAACTCATGTCCGTACCTCTAGATCCAGTCCGGTGGGGTGGGCAGGGGACCGTCGGGGACGACGGTCAGCCCGGTGCCGGCCGAGCGGCCGATCAGCCAGGCGGCGAGTTCGTGGGTGGGACCGGCGACTGTCGGCCCGTCCCCGGTGACCGGGCCGACGGTCAACACCCGGGCCGTCCCGTCCGGGCGCAACGCCAGCGGGGCGGACTCGCGCCGGTCCAGGCCGGTGACAACCTCGTGCAGCAACCGCTGGCCGAACCCGTCCGGCCAGTCGACCGGGTCGTAGCCGGCGGCCAGGTCGACGTGGTGCACCTCGATCTCCCGCAGCCGGGTCCAGACCAGCGCGGCGGCCACCAGGTCGCCCCGGTGCGAGCGGACGACGGCGGTCCACCGGTCGGCCGGCATGGCGGCGCACGCCTCGGCGAACCGTTTCGCGCCGGCCCGCAGGTCGTCCAGGTGCTCGTCGAGACCTCGACCGGCGCCGGCCTCGATCTGCGCGTCCCGCGCGCCCGCGTCGGCGTACGCCGGGATGTCCCGGCCGGTCCGGGCACCGTCGAGGAGGTTCACCACCGCGTCCGCGCCGCGGGCGAGGTGGGCCAGTACGTGTCCCCGGCTCCAGCCCGGCAGGCGCGACGGCCCGGCCAGGGCGGTCGGGTCGAGCGAGCCGGCGGTACGGAGCAGCCGCTCCGTGGCCCGGTCCACCTCGGCCGTGAGTACGAGTGGGTCAGCGGTCACGTACTCGACCCTAGCCGTCGGGGCGCCGCCGGTGGTCATCGGCGGGCCGTACCGGGAAATGGCTTTCGGTGGATCGGTGGCAGCCCTTACCGTTCGGGGTGAACGCGTCACCCGGGAGTTGGAGGGAGGTGGAGTACATGCCGGTCGCCGTGCGCGTCTTCCGCATCCCGGTTTACGACTTCTGACGAGGGTTGACATGAGGTTCGATCTCGCGTCCCTGGGCTGGGACGCCGCTTTTGCCAACGCGTACCCCACACTCGCCGGCCTGCGACCGGGCCGGGTGGTCCGGGCGGACCAGGGGGTGTGCACCGTGCTCTGCGCCGACGGCACGGTCCGGGCCAGTCTGGCCGGCACGATCCTGGCCGGCGCCGCCGGTGACCCCACCCGGCTGCCCTGCGCCGGGGACTGGGTGCTGGTCCGGGCCTGGCCGGACGACCGGTTCACCGCCGAGGTGGTGCTGCCCCGGCGGACGTCGATCGTGCGCCGGATCGCCGGCAAGGCCGCCGCCGGACAGGTGCTGGCCGCCAATGTCGACACCGCCGCGGTGGTCGAGCCGATGCACCCGACGCCGGACATGGCGCGGATCGAGCGGATGCTCGCGCTGGCCTGGGCGTCCGGCGCGGAGCCGCTGGTGCTGCTGACCAAGTGTGATCTCGCTCCCGACCCGGCGGCGGTCGCCGCCCAGGTGGCCGAGCTGGCGCCCGGCGTACGGGTGCTGCCGGTCAGCGCGCAGACCGGCGCCGGTCTGGCGCAACTGCGCCCACGGGTCGCGCCCGGCCGGACGCTGGCGCTGCTCGGCCCCTCCGGTGCGGGCAAGTCGACCCTGGTCAACGCGCTCGCCGGGGCGACCGTGATGGTCACCCAGGGGATCCGTGGTGTCGACGGCAAGGGTCGGCACACCACCACCCACCGGGCGCTGATCCCGATCCCGGGCGGCGGGGCGGTGCTGGACACCCCCGGCATCCGGGCGGTGGGGCTGCTCGACGCCGCCGACGGCCTGGAACACGCCTTCGCCGACGTGGCCGAGCTGGCGGCGGCCTGCCGGTTCGACGACTGCGGGCACCGGGTGGAGCCGGGCTGCGCGGTCCGGGCCGCCCTGGACGAGGGGGAACTCGCCCCGCGTCGCTGGGAGAGCTGGTGCAAGCTCCAGCGGGAGGTGGCCTTCGAGACCCGCCGCCGGGAGGCGCGGCTGGCCGCCGAGGCACGGGCCGGGCGTCGACGCACCCGATCCGACCGACGCATCCGCCCCTGACGGCTGCCGGCGGTCAGAACGGCTGCCGGCGGTCAGAGTTCGAAGAGATCCTTGAGCGCCTCGACGATCCGGGACATGCTCGCGCCGGTGGCCATACCGACCCGTTCGACCCCGGCGGCGGCCGGCACCCGGCGCATCCGGTTGACCACCACCACCCCGGTCATCGGGTCGGTCTCGGCCAGCGGCACCACGAACGGCGGCAACTCCTCGGTGCCGCGCTGCCGGACGATCGGCGCGCAGTACGGCGACGCGCTCGGCCGGTCGTTGTGGGCGTCGCCGGAGAGCACGATCACCCGGTAACGCACCTGGCTGGGGTCACCGACGGTCCAGATCTCACCCCGGTTCACGCTGCCTCGACCAGATCGGTCCAGCCGGCTTCGAGGTTGTCGGCGAGCCGGTCGAAACCGTCGAGCTCGTCGCGTACCTCCGGGTTGGCGGCCAGCCACTCGTCCTGCCGGCGGGCGGCGTCGCGCATCGCCTCCCGGCGGGCCGCCCGGTCGATCCAGGCGGAGAGCGACATCCCCTCCTGACCGGCGGCGGCCCGGGCCCGGGCGAGGGTGTCCGGGTTCAGGCTCAACGTGACCTTGTCTGCCATACGCGACACCATACCCGTGGTGGTATCGCCGGTGGTACGAATCGTACGGGCGCGCTGCCGTGTCCGTTTTGGGTAGCCCGGTCGGCGGGGCTAACCTCGGCGGGTGAACTGGCTCGACGTCATCGGCTGGAGCGGCTCGGCGCTGCTGGTCTGGTCCCTGCTCCAGACCCGGGTGCTCCGGCTGCGCGCGCTGAACCTGGTCGGCTCCCTGGTGCTGATCGGCTACAACGCGGCCCTCGGGGTCTGGCCGGGCGTCGGGCTCAACGTGGTGATCGCGATCATCAACGTCCTCTACCTGCGCCGGATGCTCGCCACCCGGCACGACGAGCGGACCTACGAGGTGGTCGAGGTCGGCACCGACGACGGTTTCCTCGCCCACACGCTGCGCGTAC
This sequence comes from Micromonospora sp. NPDC050397, assembly GCF_044901685.1. Classification (NCBI taxonomy): domain Bacteria; kingdom Bacillati; phylum Actinomycetota; class Actinomycetes; order Micromonosporales; family Micromonosporaceae; genus Micromonospora; species Micromonospora sp. NPDC050397. The sequence continues at coordinate 515,929 of NZ_JBJDPS010000004.1, read as the reverse complement.
ACGCCGCCGACATCGCCCGGTTCAACCCCGGCTTCCGGTGGCACGGCGCCGACCCGGACCGGTCGGCCTTCCTGGTCGTACGGGCCGACGAGGTGGTCGGCGTGGTGCTGGTGACCCGGGTCGACGGGGACGTCGCCCGGATCGAACTCGACTACGTCACCCAGCGGTTCCGCGACTTCACCCCGGGCGAGTTCGTCTACCGGCGCAGCAGCCTGTTCACCGATCGCGGCTACCGCCGGGTGCTCACCCCGCCCGGCATGGTGGCGCCCTACTACGACCGGCTCGGGTTCCGCCGCGAGGGCGACTCGTACGTGCTCGACCTGCCCTCGGTCACCCCACCGGCCGCAACTGGAGCACGTCCATCCGACTGATCTCCGCGTCGGCGACCTCGTCGCTGACCGACCCCTGGTAGCTCGTCAGCACCTGGAACCGCTCGACCGGCAGGTAGGCCCGCCCCGGGTCGCCGACCAGCACCCGGGCGCCCCCGGCCGCCGACCGCTCCAGGAACGGCAGCATCCGCGTCGCCAGCCCCTGCCGGTAGAACACGTCACCGGCCAGGATCAGGTCCACCTCGGCCCGGTCACCGGCGAGCAGGTCACCGCCGGCCGGACGGACCCGGGTGTCGTTGGCGCGGGCGTTCATCCCGATCACCGCCAGCGCGTACGGGTCGATGTCGTTCGCGGCCACGGTGGCCGCCCCGGCGAGCGCGGCGGCGATCGCGGCCAGGCCGGAGCCGGCCGCCAGGTCCAGCACCCGCAGGCCGGCCACGACCTCGGGGTGGTCCAGCACGTACCGGGCCAGTGCCTGCCCACCGGGCCAGGCCGAGGCCCAGTACGGCGGCGGCAGCACGGTGCCCGCCTCGGCCTCCATCCGGGCCCACCAGACGATCGCGTCCTGGGCCAGGTGCAACCGCACCTCGGGTACGAACGGCACCTCGACCAGGTGGAGCCGGTCGAGCCCACCGGCGTCGACCCCGGAGACCTTGCTCTCGAGATCGGCAAGCGGGTCCGCCGGCCGTCTCGTCACCGACCAAGCATGACGTAGCGGCACCCGGGGAGCACGGATATCGGCCACCTGTCGCCGAGCCGCGACTTCGCGCCGCATCAACCGGGTCGGCCCGCTAGTGTCGGTGAGGTGTGGGACGACCACCGTCGCACACCCGTTAAGGAGATTTGAATGGCAACCGGCACCGTGAAGTGGTTCAACTCGGAAAAGGGCTTCGGCTTCATCGAACAGGACGGCGGGGGCCCGGACGTGTTCGTCCACTACTCCGCCATCGACAGCCAGGGTTACCGCGAGCTCAACGAGGGTCAGCAGGTCGAGTTCGAGGTCACTCAGGGACAGAAGGGCCCGCAGGCGGCGAATGTCCGGCCGCGCTGAGCCAACGGCGGCGGGCACCGAGCAGCACGACCCAGCCGACGGTCAGTCCGATCCCGACCGTGGCCACCATCGTGAACGACTCTCCGGGTAGCAGTCCACCCAGTGAGTTCGCCGCGGTGCCGAGCAGCACGTAGAGCCCGGCCCAGAGCGCGGCGCCCAACGCCGCGCAGGAGACGAAGCGGCGGTAGGACATCCGTAGACCACCGGCGGCCAGCGGCAGCAGCGCGTTGAACACCGGCAGGAACGGAGCCACCATCACCATCCGCCCACCACCACGGTGCAGGATGCCCTCGGCGGCGGCCCACCTCGCCTCGCCGATCCAGGCCCCGATCCGGCCGCGCCGGATCCGGTCACCGAACCAGCGTCCGGCGAGAAAGCTCAACGACCAGCCGAGCACGCAGCCGGCGATCACGCTGAGGTAGGCACCGGCGGGTCCACCCGGCCGGCCGGTGCCCACCACGGCGAGCACCGCGATGTCGCCCGGCACCAGCACGCCCACCAGCGGGATGGCGTCGAGCAGCATGATCGCGCCCAAGCCGGCGAGATACAGCGCGCTCGGTAACTCACCCAGTTGCGCCAACCAGTCCGTCACGTCCGCCCCCGCTGCCTCATGTATCCCACCGTAGGGGTGTAGGCAAACGATTACATCCGGGATAGTCCCCTGGTCCGACCCGCGAACCCCTGAGCCGAGTCAGGGTGCCCTCGAATTCCCGATTGGACCCGAAACTGTCTCACCATTGATTGCTGTCTCCGCCCCGAGCGGCTACGGTCAGCGGCCGTGGACGCTGACTTCCTCATCATCGGCGGTGGGATAGCTGGCGCCAGCGCGGGCTATCACCTGGCCGCGCACGGGCGGGTGGTCCTGCTGGAGATGGAGCCGGTGGCCGGCTACCACTCGACCGGCCGCTCGGCGGCGCTCTTCTCCGAGTACTACGGCGGCCCGGTGGTGCGTGCGCTCACCTCGGCCAGCCGGTCGTTCCTGGACGCGCCCCCGCCCGGTTTCAGTGCCACCCCGCTGCTGACCCCCCGGGGCGTGCTGGCCCTCTCGCCGGCCGGCGAGGACGAGAGCTTCGACGCGGCGCTCGCCGACGAACTGGCCGCGCCGACCCCGGCCCGGGAGATCGACCTCGACGAGGTGCAGCGCTACTGCCCGATCGTCCGCCCCGGGCGCTACCACCGGGCGATGGTCCGGCCGGCGGCCCAGGACATCGACGTCGACGCCCTGCACCAGGGCTTCCTGCGGGGCATCCGAGGCAACGGCGGCCGGGTGGTCCGCTCCGCCGGGGTGCGGTCGCTGACCCGGGTCGCCGGCGGTTGGCGGGCCGAGACCGGGGTCGGCCGGTTCACCGGGGTCCAGGTGGTCAACGCGGCCGGCGCCTGGGCCGACCAGGTGGCGGAACTGGCCGGGGTACGCCCGGTCGGTCTGACCCCGCTGCGGCGTACCGCGTTCCTGGTCGACCTGCCCGACGGCGTACGGGCGGAGCGGTGGCCGATGGTGTCGGATGTGGCCGAGACCTTCTACTTCAAACCGGAGTCGGGACGGCTGCTGATCTCGCCCGCCGACGCCACACCCACCCCGCCCGGCGACGTCCGACCCGACGACCTCGACATCGCGGTCGGCGCCGCCCGGGTGGAGGAGGCGACCACGCTGAACATCCGCCGGGTGCACCACGCCTGGGCCGGGCTGCGCACGGCGGCGACCGACGACGTGCCGGTGGTGGGGCGCTCCGCCGACGCGGAGGGTTTCCTCTGGCTGGCCGGGCTGAGCGGGTACGGGATGCAGGTGGCGCCGAGCCTCGGCCGGCTGCTGGCCACGCTGGCCACCGGCACCGCACCGGACCCACCGGAGATCGACCCGGCCCGGGTGGCACCGGACCGCTTCCAGTGACCGCTCAGGTAAGGAAGGGCCCCTTATTAACGCTATGCGTTAATAAGGGGCCCTTCCTTACCCGCATTCGGCTTGGGGCGTATTCGCTGTCGGCAGAAGGCACGCCGCCGTGCGCCGCCGGCCGCCTAGCGTGGTCGCATGGACAGGACCGCATTGGTCATCGGCGCGACCGGACAGGTCGGACGGGCGACCGTACGCGCCCTGGTGCGCGACGGGTGGCAGGTCCGGGCCGGCTCCCGGGGCAGCCGGGGCGGGCCACTGTGGCCGCTCGACTGGCACGTACACCCGGTGGCGCTGGACCGGGACAACGACCACGAACTGGTCGCGGCGGTCGGCGACGGGGTCGACCTGGTGGTCGACACGGTGGCGTACGGGGCCGTCCACGCCCGGCAACTGATCGACCTCGCCGACCGGATCGGCTCGGCGGTGGTGCTCTCCACCGCCGCCGTCTACCTCGACGACCGGGGACGGGCCTTCGGCGCCGACGGGGTCGAATTCCCGGTGCCGATCCCCGAGACCCAACCGACAACGGCGCCGGGCGTCGGCGACTACGCCGCCGAGAAGTCCGCCCTGGAACGGGAACTGCTCGTCGCCGGGGCGATCCTGCCGACCACCGTCCTGCGCGCGGGCGCCATCCACGGTCCGCACACCGTCCACCCCCGGGAGTGGCACTTCGTCAAGCGCGCCCTGGACCGGCGCCCGGCCCGGGTGCTCGCCTACGGCGGTGAGAGCCGCTTCCACCCGGTGTCGACCGCGAACCTGGCCGAGCTGATCCGGCTGGCCGCGGCCGAGCCGGGCGCCCGGGTGCTCAACGCCGCCGACCCGCGGGCCCCGACCGTACGGGAGATCGGCGCCGCCATCCACGCGGTGCTCGACCACGACGCCGACGAGATCCTGATCGACGGCCCGTCCCCGGCGCCGCCGGTGGGCGAGACACCCTGGTCGGCGGCGAGACCGGTGGTGCTGGACATGGGGGTGGCACAGCGGCAGCTCGGCTACCGTCCGGTCACCGGGTATGTCGAGTCTCTGCCGGAGACGGTGGCCTGGCTGGTGGATGCCACCCGCGACCGGGACTGGCGGTCGGTCTTCACCGACCTGGTGCACAACTACCGGACCGACTACTTCGACTACGCCGCCGAGGACGCCTGGCTGGCCCGGCACCGCTGACCTGTCCACCGGCGACGGTGGACGGTCCCGGTTCCGGGCCAGCGTCGACGGTCAGTTCTGCAGGTAGCCCTGGCTGACCCGGGCCTCGGCGAGCAGCCGGGCGAACGCCTCCGCGTTTCCCTCCACCAGCAGCGGTACGGTCGCGCCCCCACCGAGCGAGCGCAGGTAGTTGAACTCGACCGGGCCGATGTGGCGGACCTTGCCGCTGTCGTGCACGACGAAGATCGGGCTGGGGTTCTGGGTGGTGCTCTGGATGAGATACATGGGACGCACCTTTCTGGTGTCGATCTCCTAGTCGTCGATGATCCATCTGCGCCGGGGCCGCCCGGGGGCGACGGGCGCCCCGTCGTCCTCCGGATCGGCGAGTTCCTGTGCCCGGGCGACGATGTCCGGTTTCTGGGCGATGATGGCGGGGCCGGGACACTGGGGATGCCCCCAGTTCACGCCGCTCTCCGCCCCCATGCTGTGGTGGCCGAGACCCCGCCCCGAGGGACTGGTGGCGATCTGCAGCGGGATGTCGTAGACCTGGTGGGCGCGTACCAGCAGGCGCGCGTTGGCCTCGACCTGTTGCGCGGTGAGTTCGCCCGGGACGAAGCCCTCGTTCTCGACGCTGAGCCACGTGGGGTTCCCGGACCGCTGGGCCCAGGACCGGATGTCGGTGTCCACCATCTGCGCGATCCGTCCGTCCTTCGCGACCACGAAGTGTGACGAGACGCGGGCGGAGGGATTCTTCTGCCAGGCTATGGTGCCCTCGAAGTAGCCCTCGGCGATGTGCAGCACGATGCCGCGATGTTCGACCATCCGATCGCTGGCCTCGTTACCGTTCCTGTCGCCGTCACCCGAGTTGACGGTAGGGCCACGCCAGGTGGCGAGATCGGTCCAGAGTGCCATTGAATTCTCCTATCGGCGTGCCTTAACCCGGAATGGATTGACAATGCCGATCGTCCAACCTGTCCTAGTTGAGCGTATCGTCACCCGAACGCCGCTGACCAGGGCAAACGCATGCCAACTTCTGTCGCGCGCACGTCAGATCAACCGCCGGAACACTGCCGACAGTCGATCCACCGAGAATTCGATCAAAGGAGGCGACGGATCACGGAAAACGATTTTGGCGAATCCGGAAGCGCCCGCACCGCAGCGTCGACGTACGGGCGTTGTCGGTGCGACGGATGTGGTTCATCCGGTTCGCCGTACCGGGCGAGAGCCAGACCCCGCTCAGCCGATCGGCTGGGACGCCACCGGCGGCTTGCCGCGTACGGCCCGGTCCCGGGTCGCCCAGGCGATCATGAACACCACCGTCCAGAGCACCCCGAGCAGCATCGACGTGACCGTCTCGCTGGCCGAACTCCAACCGACGTAGAGCCGGGCCGAAGCGACCGTGACCACCCCGACCGCCGCCCCGGTCCAGGCGGCCACCGCGACCGGCCACCGGGTCTGCCGGGCCAGCAACCAGGCCAGGGTGCACAGACCCGCGGTCACGATCGCGTTCTGGTTCGGGAACGCCGCCACCGTCGTACCCGCCAGCGTCGGGGTGCGCTGTCCCGGCTGGGTCAGGTCGGCGACCAGGGCGAGCAGCACCAGCGGCAGCGACGCCCCGACCGTGCCGACCACGCTGACCAGGTCCGCCTGCCAGGGCCGGGACCGCCAGCCGACCAGCACCGCCACCAGGGCCACCGCGATGATCAGGAACGATCCCCGGAACACGTTCAGCACCGTGACCGCGGCGTCCACGGTGCCGTCGGCCCGCTGCTCCGCGAACCAGGCCGCGATCGCGTGGTCCACCACGTACAGGCCACTCTGGTGCACCACCACGCCGACCAGGTACGCCAGCCCGAGCCCGGTGGCGAAGAGCAGGCCGAGCCCGGCGACCAGATTGATCAACAGGGTCCAGCCCGGACCGATGTGCATCGCCAGCAGGAAGAACAACACCCCGTACCGGCCGGCGAGCCAACGCACCGGCGGCAACCTGCGGGCCCGGCCCAGGATCGCGCGTACGGGATCGGGGTTGCGGCCCAGCCACCGACCGACCAGGACGATCGCCACCACCGCGACCAGCAGCACCAGCACCGCCCCGGTCGCCTTGCCCAGATAGCTCGAAACCGTCTCGTACGACTCACCGGCCAGGTAACCGGCCACCACCGAACCGCCGACCCAGGTCAGCACCCCGGCCAGGTTCCACGGCGCGAACCGCCGGTACGGCATCCCGGCACTGCCGGCCAGCCGGGGCACCAGCGTGCGCGCGTACGCGATCCAGCGGGCCGCCAACACCGCCCGCCCACCGAGCCGGTCGAGCATCCGGTCCGCCTTCGCCCAGCGGTGCGCCCCGATCCGCTGGCCCCACTTGCTCGCCCGCAACCGGGGCCCGTTCTTGCGCCCGTTACGGAAAGCGACCGTGTCCCCGAGCAGCGCCGAAGAGATCATCACCACCAGCGCCGTACCAAGATCCAGGGTCCCGGTGTACGCCAGGAACCCGACCAGGAGCAGCGTCGCCTCGCTGGGCACCAACAGCCCCAGCACCAACAGGCCGGTCTCCCCCGCCACCAACGCCGCCGCGACCAGGTAGACCAGCAGCGGCGGGAGCTGCTCGAGCAGCGTCACCACCGAATGCATATCCACCCCCGGACCACGCCGGCCAGCATGACAGCCCGGGACAACCCTGTGACAGCGGTTTGGGGGAGATCCCGACCACCTCCGGGGTGACCCCGGCGCGAAGCCGCGCGGGGAGGAGGGAGGATAGGGGCATGCAGACCCGCGCCGACCTACGCAACGTCGCCATTATCGCTCACGTCGACCACGGCAAGACAACCCTGGTTGACGCCATGCTGCGACAGGCCGGTGCGTTCCACGCCCGAGCCGAGATGGCCGACCGGGTGATGGACTCGATGGACCTGGAGCGAGAAAAGGGCATCACCATTCTCGCCAAGAACACCGCCGTGAAGTACGTCCCGCCGGACGGCACCGACCCGGTGACGATCAACATCATCGACACCCCCGGCCACGCCGACTTCGGCGGCGAGGTCGAACGCGGCCTGACCATGGTCGACGGCGTCGTCCTCCTGGTCGACGCGAGCGAGGGCCCGCTGCCGCAGACCCGGTTCGTGCTCCGCAAGGCTCTCAAGGCCCGCATGCCGATCATCCTGGTGATCAACAAGGTGGACCGGCCGGACGCCCGGATCAAGGAGGTCGTGGACGACACCTACGAACTCTTCCTCGACCTGGACGCCGACGAGGAACAGATCGACTTCCCGATCATCTACGCCTGCGCCCGCGACGGCATCGCCTCGCTGACCATGCCCGCCGACGGCACCGTGCCGGACGACAGCACCTCCCTGGAGCCGCTGTTCCGCACCCTGCTCGGCACCATCCCGCCGCCGGCCTACACCGAGGACGCCCCGCTCCAGGCACACGTCACCAACCTCGACGCCTCGCCGTTCCTCGGCCGGCTCGCCCTCTGCCGGCTCCGCGAGGGCACCATCCGCAAGGGCGAGACCGTCGCCTGGTGCCGGATCGACGGCACCATCGAGCGGGTCCGGATCTCCGAACTGCTGATGACCGACGGCCTCGAACGCAAGCCCGCCGAGTCGGCCGGACCCGGTGACATCATCGCCGTCGCCGGCATCCCGAACATCATGATCGGCGAGACGCTGGCCAACCTCGAAGACCCACGGCCGCTGCCCCTGATCACCGTCGACGAACCGGCCATCTCGATGACCATCGGCACCAACACCTCGCCCCTGGTCGGCAAGGTCAAGGGCGCCAAGGTCACCGCCCGGATGGTCAAGGACCGGCTGGACAAGGAACTGATCGGCAACGTCTCGCTGCGGGTGCTGCCGACCGAACGACCGGACGCCTGGGAGGTCCAGGGCCGGGGCGAGCTCGCGCTGGCCATCCTGGTCGAGCAGATGCGCCGCGAGTCGTACGAACTCACCGTCGGCAAGCCGCAGGTCGTCACCCGGGAGATCGACGGCAAAACCTGCGAGCCGGTCGAACGGCTCACCATCGACGCCCCGGAGGAGTACCTCGGCGCCATCACCCAACTCCTCGCCACCCGCAAGGGCCGGATGGAGCAACTGGTCAACCACGGCACCGGCTGGATCCGGATGGAGTGGCTGGTCCCGGCCCGTGGCCTGATCGGCTTCCGGACCGAGTTCCTCACCGACACCCGGGGCACCGGCATCCTGCACCACGTCTTCGAGTCCTACGAGCCGTGGTTCGGCGAGCTGCGTACCCGCAACAACGGCTCGCTCGTCGCCGACCGGGCCGGCGTGGTCACCCCGTTCGCGATGATGAACCTCCAGGAGCGCGGCACCCTCTTCGTCGAGCCCACCAGCGAGGTCTACGAGGGCATGCTGGTCGGTGAGAACTCCCGCTCCGACGACATGGACGTCAACATCACCAAGGAGAAGAAGCTCACCAACATGCGCTCCTCCACGAGCGACGAGACCGAGAAGCTGATCCCGCCGCGCAAGCTGTCGCTGGAGCAGGCCCTCGAGTTCTGCCGCGAGGACGAGTGCGTCGAGGTGACGCCGAACGCGATCCGGCTGCGCAAGGTCGTCCTCGACCAGAACGCCCGCGGCCGGGCCGCCGCCCGCCGCAAGCACGCCGGCTGACCCACTCCCCCGCCACCGTCCCGGCCAGCCGCTGATCGACTACGGTCGGCGGCATGACCTGGGACAGGCTCGACCAGGAGCTGGCCGGCACGAACGGCACGGTCTCGGTGTACGCGGGGCGGCTCGACGCCGCACCCGCGTACACCCGACTGCCGGACGTGACCCACTACGCCGCCAGCACCATGAAGATCGCCGTACTCGCCGCCCTCTACCGGGCCGCCGACACCGGCACGCTCGACCTGGACACCCCGGTTCCGGTGAAGAACGAGTTCCACTCGGCCCGCCCCGGCGCACCCCGCTTCCGCTGCAAACCCGGCAACGACAACGACCCCGCCGTCTGGGCCCGGGTCGACGGCCACAGCCCCCTGCGCTGGCTCGCCGAACGCATGATCGTCAAATCCAGCAACCTCGCCACCAACCTGCTCCTCGACCACGTCGGCCTACCCGCCGTCGCCACCGTCTGGGCGCTGGCCGGCGCCCGGCACAGCCACACCGGCCGGGGCATCGAGGACTTCGCCGCCCGCGACGCCGGCATCGACAACCCGGTCACCGCCGCCGACCTGGCCGCCCTGCTCGGCACCATCGCCCGGGGCGCCCGGGAACCCGGACCGCTGGCCACCCCGGCGACCTGCGCCGCCATGCTCGACGTCCTGCTCGCCCAGGAACACCACGAAGACCTCGCCGCCGGACTGCCGCCCGGAACCCGGGTCGCCCTCAAGAACGGCTGGGTACGCGGCATCCGGCACGCCGCCGGGGTGGTCCTCCCCGACGACGCGCCCCCGTACACCCTGGTGGTCTGCACCAGCGACCACCCGGACGGCCGGGGGATCACCCGGACCGACCCGGACACCGCCGCCCGGCGCCTGATCGCCCACGTCTCCGCCACCGTCTGGACCGCCCGGCACGACCTCCGACCAGCGGCACCGGAAACCGACCCGAAACGGTGAACACCCGCCGATAGGGTGCCGCCATGGCCATCGCCTCCGTCCGCACCCACCGGCTCACCGCCCCGCTGCACACCCCGTTCGTCACCGCGCTGCGCCGCACGACCACGGTCGAAACCCTGGTCGTCGAGGTCGTCGACAGCGACGGGCGGTCCGGCTTCGGCGAGGCACCACAGGTCTGGCAGGTGACCGGCGCCTCCACCGCCGGCGCCGACGCCTGCGTGACCCAAATGCTCGCCCCGCTGCTCGTCGGCCGGGACCCCGACGACCTGGTCACCCGCTGCGCCGACGTACGCCGCGCGGTCGCCGGCAACGAGGCCGCCAAGGCCGCAACCGACACCGCCCTGCACGACCTGGCCGCCCGACGCCTCGGCGTACCCCTGGTCCGGCTCCTCGGCGGTACGACCCTGCGGGTCCCGACCGACGTCACCCTCGCCGCCGGCGAGGCCGACGCGCTCGCCCGCGCCACCGGCCAACGGGTCGCCGAGGGGTTCACCGTGCTGAAACTCAAGGTCGGCGCGGACCCCGGGGGTGACCTGGCCCGGGTACGCGCGGTCCGGGCGGCCGCCGGGCCGACCGTGCGGATCCGGCTCGACGCCAACCAGGGCTGGACCCCACGGGAGGCGGTCCGGATCATCCGCGACATCGAGGACGCCGACCTGGACGTGGAGTTCGTCGAACAACCGGTGTCCCGCTGGGACCTGGACGGGCTGGCCTGGGTCAGCGACCGGGTCACCGTGCCCGTCCTCGCCGACGAGGCCGTCTTCGGGCTGCGCGACCTGGTCGCCGTCATCGGGCGCCGGGCCGCCGACATGGTCAACGTCAAACTCGCCAAGTGCGGCGGCCTGGGACCCGCCCGCAGCCTGCTGGACCTGGCCGCCGCACACGAGATGGGCACCATCGTCGGCTCGATGATGGAGAGCCCGATCGGGGTCGGCGCCGCCGCCAGCCTGGTCGCCGCGTACGGCACCAGCGCCACCTCGGACCTGGACGCCGCCTGGTGGCTCGCCTCGTCGCCGGTACGCGGCGGCGTCCGCTACGAAGGCGCCACCGTCGTCCTGCCCGACGCCCCCGGACTCGGCGTCGACCTCGACCACCTCGACCACCCGTCGAAGGACGGCGGCTGACCGGAAGCTCTGCTCGACCCGGGCGCGGCTGCCGGGTCAGGCAAGGAAGAACATCGATCCTTGCCGGTCGCCGGCCCGTTCCGTAGGGTCGGCCGGAAAGGCCGGGGGAGGTTGGTCCCAGGTGAGAGCATCGCGAACGGGCGCCGGATCACGGGCGAGGACAGCCCCGCCCACGCACGCGGCGCCGCCGGCAGCCGGAAGGAACGAGGTACGGGCGGGTCGGGAGGCCGTCGTCCGGGTGGCCGTCGCCACCCTCTGGGCCGGCCCGGAGGCCGTCCGGCCCGTCGACGGGCCGGCACTCGCCCCGAGCAGCACCGACATCCCGGCCTGGATCGCCGCCATGACCGACGACCAGCAGGTCGGCGACTGTGTGCTGAGCCAGCTACTGCTCGGCGAGCGGGTGCTGGTCGAGGAGATCCGGCCCGACGGGTGGGCCCGGCTGATCGCCACCGAACAACCCGCCGCCAAGCTCGACCCGCGCGGTTATCCCGGCTGGATGCCGGTCGGGCAGCTCGCCACCGCACCGGACGCCCCCGACACCGCCGCACCACTGGTGGTCGACGCCACCGCCACCGCGCTGCACGCCGCACCGGCGGGTCCGGTGGTGGTCCCCGGGGTTGTCCTCGGCACCCGGCTGACCCCGGTCGGCCCCCGCCGGGACGGCTGGTGCCCGGTCCACGCGCCCGGCCACGAGCAGCCGCTCTGGGCACCGGAGCAGCACCTCGCCGTGCTCCCCGAGCGCCCGGCGACGGCGGTCGAGGTGCTGGCGGCGGCACGTCGGCTACGGGACGCGATCTACCTCTGGGGCGGCGTCTCCGCGTACGGCATCGACTGCTCCGGGCTGGTCCACCTCTCCTGGCGACGGTTCGGCGTACGGCTGCCCCGCGACGCCGACGACCAGGCGAACGCCACCACACCGGTGCCGTTCGGCGCGGAACGCCCCGGCGACCTCTACCTCTTCGCCCGCCCCGGCCAGCACGTGCACCACGTCGGCATCGTCAGCACCACACCGGTCGACGGTGACCACCGGCGGATGCTGCACGCCTCCTACAGCCAACGTCGGGTGCTGGAGGAGTCGTTGACGGCGGACCGGGAGGCGACCCTGGTCGGGGTGCACCGGGTCGGCCTCCCGCCGGACTGACGAGCCGGCCGCGCGACGTACCAACGCACGGGACTGACGAGCCGGCCGCGCGACGTACCAACGTGCCGGACCGACGAGCCGGCCGCGCGACCGGTGGGTCAGCGGCCGGCCGAGGCGAGCTCCTTGCGCCGGTCGCTGGCCGACTTGATCAGGCTGGCCACGGTCGCCACCGCCAGCGTGCCCAGGATGACCACCAGGGAGAGCCAGATCGGCACGTGCGGCGCCCAGCCCACGTGCTCGCCACCGTTGACAAACGGCAGGTTGTTGTCGGCGAGCGCCTCCAGCACCAGCTTCACCCCGATGAAGCCGAGTACCACCGCGAGGCCGATGTTGAGGTAGACCAGCCGGTCGAGCAGCCCGCCGAGCAGGAAGTAGAGCTGCCGCAGACCCATCAGCGCGAACACGTTCGCGGTGAAGACCAGGTACGGGTCCTGGGTGATGCCGAAGATCGCCGGGATCGAGTCGAGGGCGAAGATCAGGTCGGTGGTGCCGATCGCGATCATCACGATCAGCAGCGGGGTGAAGAGCCGTCGCCCGTTCTCCCGTACGGTCAGGTGGCCACCGGCGAAGTCGGTCGAGATCGGCAACGCCCGCCGGCTCCACCGGATCAGCAGGTTCTCCTTGAAGTCCTCCTCCTCCGGCTCGCCCTGGCGGAAGAAGTTGATCGCGGTGTAGACCAGGAACGCGCCGAAGATGTAGAACACCCAGGAGAACTGCGAGATCAGCGCGGCTCCCGCGGCGATGAAGCCGCCCCGCATCACCAGCGCCAGCACGATGCCGATGAGCAGCACCTTCTGCTGGTACTGGCGGGGAACCGCGAAGCGACCCATGATGATCACGAAGACGAAGAGGTTGTCCACCGAGAGGCTGTACTCGGTGAGCCAGCCGGTGTAGAACTCGGTCGCCGTGGAGAGATCCCTGGTCAACCACAGCCCGACCCCGAACAGCAGGGCGAGCAGGACGTAGAAGCCGACCCAGAGGCTGGACTCCCGAATACTCGGCTCGTGCGGCCGGCGCCCGATGATCAGCAGATCAACGGACAGCAACGCGCCCAGCGCGACCAGCGTTACGACCCACACCCAGGTGGACACGTTCAGATCATTCCTCCGGCAGGCACTCGGCACACCCGAAACGGCACACCCGTCGGGGCGTGCCGTGGTCGGTGGTGCCGAGTGTGGTGACTGTCGGAGGTCTCTTCCACCGGCGGCAGTCGCGATGTGCCACCTGCCGCCGACCGACGGGCCGGGTCACCCACCGGACGAACCGGTGACCGACCGTGCTGACGACGCCGCCGCAGGGGAATACTCCCCTCCTCGGCTTCATCATCCCCCATCCCGGACGGGTCGGGCACCTCGGGCCGATGCGTTCTTGCCCACCTTCACGTTCGCCCTCGTTCACCTTCACGTTCCGTTCCGCCCACCTCACCCCCGCTGCGGCTTCCTAGGAGGCTAGGTGTCAGAGGTCGTCGGGGCATTCGGTGGTGCGGTCGTCACGTCGTCGGGCCGTCCGGTCGTTCGGTCGTCAGGTCGTTCGGTGGCCAGGTCGTTCGGTCGTTCGGTCGTCAGGTCGTTCGGTGCTTGGGAACGGTCGCCCCGGGGTGGGATGGCTTGGGCGACCGTGCGAGGCTGTTCCGATGGTGCTCGAGGTTGCCCTGATCGATGTCATTCCCGGCCGCGAGGACGAGTTCGCCGCCGCGTACGCCGAAGGGCACCGGACCCTGCACGGCACGCCCGGTTGCCGCTCGATCCGGATGACCCGGGGCATCGAGTCGCCGTCCCGGTTTGTCCTGCTGGTGGAGTGGGATTCGGTCGCGGCGCACGAGGAGAATTTCCGCGCCACCGAACGGTTCGTCACCTGGCGTGGACTCATCGGCCCGTTCTTCGCCGCGCCGCCGGTGGTCGAGCACTTCACCGACGTACCGGCCTGAGGCTCCTCGTTCTGTCGTACCCCGGGGCTAGCCTTCCGGTCGTTCGTGGACGACCGGAAGGAGCCGGCAGATGTACCGACAGGGCGATGTGCTCGTCCACCGGATCGACCGGAGCGACATTCCCGCCGGACTGGTGCCGGCGGCCCGGGACGCGCGGGGTCGTCTGGTGCTGGCCCGGGGCGAGGCCACCGGGCACGCCCACGTGGTCAGCGGGACCGGGGTCACCTTGTGGACACTGCCCGACCAGACCGAGCCGTCGATCCTGCTGATCGACGGCTACGGCCGGCTCGGCCACGAGGAGCACGGCCCCATCCCGCTGCCCGCCGGTGCCTACCGGGTGGTCCGGCAGCGGGAGTACCTTCCCGGCTCGTGGCGGCCGGTGGCCGACTGATGACCACTTCCACCCTTTCCGCCCGCTCCGACCAGCCTCGGCCCGACTCGTCCGGCCACGCCGTGCCCAGCAGCGCGCTGGCCGTCGCCGCCGAAGACTGGTTGGAGCGTGGACTGCGCACGGCTCCCGCCGACCGCCCGGCCGCAGAGCGGGCGGTCCGCCGGGCGTACGTCGCCGCCGGGCTGGCCGAGCCGGAGACGATCCTCTGGCTCGGTTCCCCGTACGCCGGGGCACTCGCCGCGGCGCTGCTCACCGTTTCCACCTCCGGCCCCGCCGGACCCGGCGGGTTCGGGGCCGCCGGGCCCGGCGGCCCCAATCCCCCAGCCGATCTCCCGTCCTGGCTGGTGACGGCGCTGCACGGCGCCGACGACGACGCCGTCCGGGCGTTGACCGAGGTGGTGGCGACGTTGCGGGCGCAGGGGCACGAACCCCTGCCCGGGGCCACCGGCCGCTCGGTCCGGGCCCGGCTGCGCACCACCGCGTGGGCCTCGGCCCGCGCCGCCGCCGTCACCCGGCTCGGCCCGACGGGCTGGGCCGCGCACTGGGCCGCCGGTGGGCAGCGGACCTGGCACCTGGTCAACGACCGGGTGGTCACGCCGCTGCGCACCCGGCTCGCCGACGAGGTCACCCGAGGTCTGCCGAAGCCGTTCGCCCAGCGGGCCCGCACCGCCCTGCTCGACGTGGTCTTCGGGCAGCACGACGCGGCCTGGTTGAGCGCGTTCGACCACGACCAGCGGGTCTCCGGCCTGGCCGGGGTCGCCGATGCGGCCGGCTGGTGGTGGCCGTACGAGCGGATCGCGCTCCTGACCGAGCGACCGGTGCGCCTCGAACGCGACAACCTGGGTCGGCTGCACCACGGCGACGGGCCGGCGCTGGTCTACCCGGACGGCTTCGGCCTGCACGCCTGGCGGGGCATGCCGATCCCGGCCGAGGTCGCCGCCGAACTGCCCCGGTTGACCGTCGAACGCATCCGGGCCGAGCGCAACGCCGAGGTGCGCCGGGTGATGCTCGAACACTTCGGCTACGAGCGCTACCTGCGCGAGAGCAACGCCAGGGCGATCCACCAGGACACCTTCGGCGTGCTCTGGCGGATCGAGTTGCCGCAGGACGAGCCGCTGGTGATGGTCGAGGTGGTCAACGCGACGCCGGAGCCGGACGGCACCAGCCGCACCTACTGGCTCCGGGTGCCGCCGCAGACCCGCACCGCCCGCGCCGGGGTGGCCTGGACCTTCGGCCTGGAATCGGCGGAGTACGACCCGGTCCTCCAGACCTGACTGGACGGTCCCGTCGACCGGGCCCGCCCCCTTCCGCCGGCAGGACCGGACCGGTCAGCGCAGGGCTCCGGCCGGCACGCCCCACCGCGCGTCGGCCGGACCCGGTGCCGGGATCCGCTCCAGCACCCCACCGGCGAAAACGTCGTAGAGCGGCAGCGTCTTCAGGTGTACGTAGCCGATGTGGCAGTCGCAGGCCACGTTCGGGCAGGGGCGGGGTGCCAACGCCGGGCGGTAGGAACCGTCGTAGAGGTTGCCCAGTGGGGTGTCGACAAAGTGGCAGCGTCGTACCGAGCCGTCGCCCCGTACCGAGATGACGCTCTCGCCGGCCCGGCACGGCGCACCGCTGGACGGGTGCGGTCGGACGCTGTAGGCGAAGAGCGGGTCGACGGCGGTCCAGTCGGCCTCCTCGGCCGGGTCGTACCGGTGCCCGTCGGCGGCGTTGACCCAGAGGTACACCTGCTCGGGCAGGGCCGCGCGCAGGCTCCGCGCCTCGGCCAGGTGCTCCGGCAGCCCGACCACCCCGACCGAGTAACGCACCCCCAACTCGGTCAGCCGCTCGCAGCGCCGCAGGAAGGTCGCCTGACGTACCTGTCCGGGGTGGTAGGTCGCCCAGAGTGCCACCGCGCGCCGGTCCGCGTCGGCCAGCCACTCCACCCGGCCGGCGAGGTTGGTCTGGATCGCCACCCGGGTCACCTGCGGCAGCCGGGACAGCTCGACCATGGCCTCCCGGTACCAGGAGCGGGTCAGCCCCTCGCCCCAGGGCGTGAAGAGCACCGAGATCTGGTCGTCGTCCGGGTTGCTCACCACCCAGTCGACGAACCGGCGCAACGCCTCCCGGTCGGCGCGCAACTCGGCCGGGCGGTCCCGCCGCTTGGCGAACGGGCAGTAGGGGCAGTCATAGTTGCAGCTCGCCAGCGGTCCACGGTAGAGGATGGAGAGGTTCATCGGAGCGCGTACTCCGCCATCGCGGTGCGTACCGGCCCGGAGACCAGCCACGGCCCGATCGCGTCGGCCCGTTCGATGCCGTCGTCGGTGAGCGACAGCCGGTCGTCCTCGGTGGCCAACCAGCCCCGTCGCGCGAGCCGGTCGAGCTGGGGGAAGTCGTCGGCGACGGCGGTGCCGAACCGGTCGTGGTACGTCGCCGTGGCGAACCCCTCCGACCGGAGCAGGGATTTCACCAGCCACCGCCGACGCTGCTCGACCCCGTCCAGCCGGAAACCCACCTCGGCCACGTCGAAGTCGCTCTCCGGCCGGCGCAGGTAGTCGTCGATGATCGCCCGCACCTGGCCGACGCCGACCGCGTAGTCGAACGAGTAGTGCAGGTCGGTGGTGTACGAGCGGGCACCGCAACCGAGACCGACCATGCCGTCGTCCTGGCAGCAGTAGTCGGGTCGACCGCCGCCGTCCCGCGTGCCGCCGCCTTCCGCGTCGGCGTCGCCGTCGTACGGCAGGTCGGCCCGGCGGAAGTGACGCAGCGAGAGTTGACGGTAACCGGCCGCCCGGAGGGTGTCCCGGCCCTGCCGGTAGAGGTCGAGCCGCTGCCGGTCCCAGCTCTCGTCCCGGGCGCCCGACGCCCCGCCGTCGAGCAGGACCGGACCCGCCCCGGCGCCGCCCGACATTCCGCCGCCCGATATTCCGCCGCCCGATATTCCGCCGCCCGATATTCCGCCGCCCGATATTCCGCCGCCCGCGCCCGGTGCCGAGCCGCCGCGGCGGCCGAGACCGGTCAGCGGGCGGACGTAGAGCGGGTAGAGGAAGACCTCCTCCGGTGCCCAGGACAGCGCCGCGGTCAACGACTCCGCCCAGGTACGCGCGGTCTGACCCGGAATCCCGTAGATCAGGTCTAGGTTGAGTTCGACCGTCCGGTGTGCCCGGATGGTCTCCAGCGCCCGCTCCACCTCGTCCCGGCGCTGCGGTCGACCGGCGGCGTGTGCCTCACGGTCCAGGAAGCTCTGCACCCCGATGCTGATCCGGCTGGTGCCCCGCTCGGCGAGCACCGCGATCCGGTCCGGGGTGGCGGTGGCCGGCGAGGTCTCCACCGCCATCGGCACCGCGCCGAGGCGGGCGCCGAACCCGGCCAGTACGTCGAACATCTCGGTCAGTTCGGCGGCGGTCAGGTACGTCGGCGTGCCGCCGCCGATCGCCACCCGGGCGAAGTCGGCGTCGGCGCCGAGCGCCTCGCGCACCCGTCGGGCCTGCCGGGCCAACTGGTCGAGATAACCGCGCACCTGCTCGGCCGGCGGGTTGGCCCGGGTGAACAGGTTGCAGAAACCGCAGCGCATCTCGCAGAACGGCAGGTGCAGGTAGAGGAAGAGGGCGTCCCGTCGCTCCCCGGCCCAGACCTCGCTCAACGGCGGGCGGGGACGCAGCGGGCGGTACGCCGTCTTGTGTGGGTACGCGTACAGGTAGCCCTGGTAGGGGGAGCCGTCCAACGTACCGTCGTCCACCGCGACCACCGGCCGGTTCACTCCCAGTCCCCCGGCTTGCCCCAGTCCCCCGGCGCCAGCGTGAACTGCGCGTACGGCACCGTCCACACCACCTCGTGGCCGAGCCGGTGTCCACTGTGGCCGTCCTCGCCGTACGCGGTGCCGTGGTCGGCGCAGAGCACGACCAGGCACGGGCGGTCCCGGGAGCCGGCCAGGGCGAAGAGCCGGCCGATGTGACGGTCGACGTACTCCAGCGCGGCGGCGTGACTGTCCCGGCTGTCCCGGTCGGCCCCCGCCAGGTAGTGCCGGTTGGGCTGGTGCATCGCGGCGACGTTGACAAAGAGGAAGAGCGGCTGTTCGGCCGGGACCGTCGGAACAACGGTGGCGATCCGGTCGAGCTGGGCCTCGAAGCAGCCCGGTGCGGCCACCCCGAACTCCGGCTCCCAGTGCGACTCGGCGAAGAGACCGGGCAGCACCGCGCCGAGCGGCGGCTTGCGGTTGAAGAAGCCCACACCGCCGACGCAGACGGTGTGGTAACCGGCGGTGGCCAACGCGGTCACCACGTCCGGTGCCTCGAACACCCAGGTCTGGTCGCCGGTGCTCTCGCTGCCCGGGAAGGCCGCCGCGAAGAGTCGCGGATGGGTGCCCGGCTCGGTCGGTGTGGGCAGGAAGCCGGCGAAGAACGCCTGGTGCGCGGCGTACGTGAAGCTCGCCGGACTGTGCCGGCGCTCCCAGCCGTCGGGCAGCGCCCGGGCCAGGTTCGGCGTCCGGCCGGCCGCGAGCAGCTCGGCCGCCACGTCGTGACGGAGTGTGTCCAATGTGACGAACAGCAGGTCGTGGCTGCCGATCAGGTCCTTCATCCGCCCCACCCCCTCCGGTCGACGGCCGCCGGTTCCGCCCGCCACTGGTCGAACCGGCCGCCGCGCAGTGCGTGCAGTTGCGCGGTGTAGCTGTCCCGGCCCGCCTGGTCGAGCAGGTTGGGCAGCAGGTCGCCGAACGCGTTCACCTCGGCCACCATATGCCGCCGCCAGTCGGTGCCGATCATCAGGTCGACCCCGGCATGCAGGCTGCCGGGAAAGCACGCGGCAGCGCGTACGCAGGTGCGCAGCGCGTCGGCGTACGCCGGTTGGCTCATCGCCGCGCGCACCTCGGCCAGATCGCCTCGGTCGTTGCCCAGGTGCAGATTGGTCAGTGGACCACGGCTGGAACGGACCACCACGTGCCCGGCCGCGCCCGCCACCACCAGCACCCGCAGGTCGATCGTGCGTCCACCCAGCCCGGCCTTGGGAAACCAGCGCTCCACGTGCAGCCCGTCCGGGGCGAGCCGGTCGACGATCGCAGCCACCTCCGGCTCCTGCCGGTAGCGGCGGAGCCGCAGCGAGTTGAAGAGGCGACCGTCGGCAGCCAACTCGACCGAGGTGGTCGCCTGCACCCGACCGCCACCGACCGCTACCCGCCCGGCATCCCCCGCCACCTCGAGCGCCAGTACGCCGGAGGCGGACGAACCGTGGGCGGGCTTGACGAAGACCCGGGCCCAGCCGGCCGATGCCATCAGGTCGCGCAGTTCGCGGTAGTCGCCCGGCGACACCGGCAGGGCGGCCGGCACCGGCACCCCGGCACCGGCCAGCCGGGCGTGGCAGGCCCGCTTGTCGAAGAGCACGGCGATGTCGGCCGGATCGTTGAGCAGGGTCGCGCCGGCCTGCGCCCCGGCCTCGGCCAGCCGGTCCAGTGCGGCGCGCAGCCCGGCGTACCAGGCGGCGCCGCCGAGGATCTCGCCGTGTGCGGGCGGGTCGGCGGCACCGCGCAGCAGGCGGTCCACCTCGGCGTCCTCACCTGGCGAGTCGACCCGGACGACCGCCCCGTCGGGGAGCGTGACCGGACCTTCGGCGAGCCGCCGCCAGGGCAGCACCTGGACCGGACCGGTCCAGGTGCCCACGGCGGCGGCCAGGAACCCGGTGATCCGGCGGTTGCCGGGGTTGCCGACCACCACCAGCGGTGCCCCGGGGTTCATTCCGCCACGGCCACGTAGTACTCGTCCTCGTCGCCCGGGTCCATGCCCTCGCCCAGGTCGATCTCGACCCCGGGCAACTCCTCGACCAGCCGCGCCGCCAGTTCCTCGCCGACGAAGTGGTGGTGCAGGTCGAGCCGGCGCAGGTGGGTCAGCGGCTGCCCGGCCAGCAACGCCGCCGCACCCGCGTCGCCGAGCATGCCCAGGGAGAGGTCCAGGGTGTGCAGCCGGGCCACCACCGGAGCACCGGCCAGCGCCGCCGCCACCGGGTCGGCGATCTCGGCGTCGCGCAACCCGAGGTAGCCCAGGGCCGGCAGCCGGGTGCCGGACAGGATCGGCGCCAGATCCTCCACCGTGGCGTCGCCGCCGTAGTGCTCCGTACCGAGCCAGAGTTCCAGGTGGGTCAGGGCCGGCAGGTCACTGTCGCCGACCGCGCGGACGAGTTCGGCGGGCAGGCCGCCGGTCTCGAAGGCCAACTCGCGCAGCGCGCGGTGGCGCAGCGGCCGGAGTCGTACCGGGGCGGAGTTCGCCTCCGAACCCCGGACCCGGAGCACCTCCAGTGCCGGGTACGCCTCCAGCACCGGGGTCAGGTCCTCCTGCCGGATCCAGGAGATCTCGCACTCCTCGCTGGTCATGTCGCCGAGGAAGAGCGCGCGCAGCCCGGTCAGCCGGTCGGCGGCGGCGCAGAGCTGGGCGTACGGCGGGGTGTTGAAGGCCGCGTACCCCCAGGAGCCGAGCACCAGCGCGCTGACCGACGCGGGGTCGACCGTGTCGAGGAACTGCTCGAACCGCGCCTCGAAGGTGGGTGAGGGCCGTTCCTCCCAGTTGTCGTCCTCCTCCCACGTCGCGATCCGCCAGGCGACCTTGCCCGGGTCGACCGGTCCCGGCCGGTCCGGGTCGACCGGTCCCGGCCGCTCGGGGTCGACCGGTCCCGGCGTCTCCGGGTCGAAATTGTGCACCGGCAGGCCGGCGAACTCGGTGCGGTGACCGACCGTCATTCGGACACGTCCACGTAGCGGTCGCCGTGCCTGTCGGCCTGCTGAACGTCGGAGAGGTCGACGTCGACCCCGGGCAGTTCCTCGACCAGCCGAGCGGCCAGCTCCGCGCCGACGAAGTGGTGGTGCAGGTCGAGCCGGCGCAGGTGGGTCAGCGGCTGCCCGGCCAGCAGGGCGTTCGCCCCGTCGTCGGAGAGGATGCCGAGCGACAGGTCCAGCGTGTGCAGCCGGGCCACCACCGGGGCACCGGCCAGCGCCGCCGCGACCTGGTCGGCGATCTCGGCGTCGCGCAGCCCCAGGTATTCGATGGCCGGCAACCGGGAGCCGGACAGGATCGGCGCCAGATCCTCGACGGTCGCGTCACCGAGGTACGCGTCGGTGCCGAGCCAGAGTTCGAGATGGGTCAGCGCGGGCAGGTCGCACTCGGCGACCGCGCGGACCACCGTCGCGGGCAGGCCGCCGGACTCGAAGGCCAGTTCACGCAGGCCCTCGTGCCGGGTCGGGGTGAGTGACAGCCCGTCCGAGCCGCGCACCCGCAGGGTTTGCAATCCCGGGTACGCGACCAGCAGCGGGGTCACATCCGTCTGCTTGATCCAGGAGATCTCACTCTCCTCGAAGGTCATCTCACCGAGGAACAGGGCCCGTAGTCCGATCAGCCGTGGCGCCAGCTCCACCAGCAGCTCGACCGGCGCCTCCTCCTCGTACGCCGAACCCCACTGCCCGATGATCAGCGCCTGGACCGCGCCGGGGGTGACCCGGGCGAGGAACTCCTCGACCAGCCGGGCGAAAGCCTCTTTCGAGTCGTCGTAGTCGGCGCTCAGCCGCCAGGCCACCGCGCCGACGTCCGGTGGCAGATCCTCCGTCGAATCGAAGGTGACCACCGGCCGACCGGCGAACTCGGTGACGTGGTTGTTGATGGTCATGGACGCGATCTCCCAGGGCCGGGGGTGCGGGCGGGCGACACCATAGCAAGCCCGGACGACATCGCCGCCCAACCACACCGACCACCCCACAAGCGTTAGGAAGGGCCCCCAGTACCACCGAATCCGATAACTAGGGGCCCTTCCTTACCCGGCAATCGGTGGGTGGGACGGGTGGGGGTCGGTACGGTGTTTTCGGGTACGGCAGGTCGGGAGGAGAGCCATGCGGTTGACGAAGAGGGGCCACGCCTGCGTCCGGCTGGAGAGCGACGGCGCCACGCTGGTGATCGACCCGGGTGGGTTCAGCGATCCGGAGGCGCTGGTCGGCGCGGACGCGGTCCTGATCACGCACGAGCACCCCGACCACTTCGTCGAGGAGCGGATCCGGGCCGCGGTGGAGAGCGAACCGGGGCTGCGGGTCTTCGCCAACCGGTCGGTCGGCGCGAAGCTGGACGGGCTCGGCGACCGGCTCCGGGTGGTGGGCGAGGGCGACACCTTCTCGGTCAACGGGGTCGAGGTCGCGGTCTACGGCGAGCTGCACGCGGTGATCCACCCGGAGATCCCCCGGATCACCAACGTGGGTTACCTCGTCGACGGTGCGCTCTTCCATCCCGGGGACGCGCTGACCGTACCGGACCGGCAGGTCGGGACGCTGCTGCTGCCGGCACACGCGCCCTGGTCGAAGACCGCCGAGCTGATCGAGTACGTCCGCGAGGTGCGGCCGGAGCGGGTCGTGCCGGTGCACGACGGCGGGCTGAGCGAGATCGGCCGGACCATGGTCGCGACCCTGGTCGGCGGGGGTGGACCGCCGACCCGGGTTTCCTACCAGCGGGTGGACGACGGCGAGACCACGCAGGTGTGATCCCGGCCGTCGCCCGGTCCGGCCCGGCTCCCGAGTGGGGCGGTCGCCGCACCCCGAGCCGGAGCGGGTCGGTCACTGGACCCCGGTGGCGTCCATCCCGCGCAGTTCCTTCTTCAGCTCGGCGACCTCGTCCCGGATCCTGGCTGCCAGCTCGAACTGAAGCTCCCGCGCGGCGGCCAGCATCTGGTCGTTGAGCTCCTGGACGAGCTGGGCCATCTCGGCCCGCGCCATCCCGGCCCGGACCGTCCCGGTGCCGCCCCGCCCGGCCCGGCTGCGGGTCTCCGGCACTGGCGCCTTGCCCCGGGACATCTGCCGTACGGCACCGCCGACGCGGGCGTTCTCGGTGTCCTCGGCCTCCCGGTAGATGTCGTCCAGGATGTCGTGGATCTTCTTGCGGAGCGGTTCGGGGGTGATCCCGTTCGCCTCGTTGTGCGCGACCTGCTTGGCCCGCCGCCGGTTGGTCTCCTCGATCGCGTTTGCCATCGACGGCGTGATCTTGTCGGCGTACATGTGCACCTGGCCGGAGACGTTACGGGCGGCCCGGCCGATGGTCTGGATGAGCGACCGGCCGCTGCGCAGGAAGCCCTCCTTGTCCGCGTCGAGGATGGCGACCAGCGACACCTCGGGCAGGTCCAGCCCCTCCCGCAGCAGGTTGATGCCGACCAGCACGTCGTAGTCGCCCTTGCGCAGCTCGCGCAGCAGCTCGACCCGGCGCAGCGTGTCGACCTCCGAGTGCAGGTAGCGGACCCGGATGCCGTGCTCCAGCAGGTAGTCGGAGAGGTCCTCGGCCATCTTCTTGGTCAGCGTGGTGACCAGCACCCGCTCGTCCCGCTCGGTACGCAGCTTGATCTCGTGCATCAGGTCGTCGATCTGCCCCTTGGTGGGCTTGACGATCACCTCGGGGTCGACCAGCCCGGTCGGCCGGATGACCTGCTCGACGTACTCGCCCTGGGCCTGCTCCATCTCCCAGTTGCCGGGGGTGGCGGAGAGGAAGACCATCTGGCCGACCCGCTCCAGGAACTCGTCGAACCGCAGCGGGCGGTTGTCGGCCGCGCTCGGCAGCCGGAAGCCGTGGTCGATCAGCATCCGCTTACGCGAGGCGTCGCCCTCGAACATGCCGCCGATCTGCGGGATGGTCACGTGCGACTCGTCGACCACGGTGAGGAAGTCGTCCGGGAAGTAGTCGAGCAGGCAGTGCGGCGGGCTGCCCGGCTGGCGCCCGTCGATGTGCATGGAGTAGTTCTCGATCCCGGAGCAGAAGCCGACCTGGCGCATCATCTCGATGTCGTACGTCGTGCGCATCCGCAGCCGCTGCGCCTCGAGCAGCTTGCCCTGCCGCTCCAGGTCGGCGAGGCGCTCGGTCAGCTCCTCCTCGATCCCCCGGATCGCCCGCTCCATCCGCTCCGGACCGGCCGCGTAGTGGGTGGCCGGGAAGATCAGCAGGTGGTCGACCTCACGGACCACCTCACCGGTGAGCGGGTGCAGGTAGTAGAGCTTCTCCACCTCGTCGCCGAAGAACTCGACCCGCAGGGCCAGTTCCTCGTACGCCGGGATGATCTCCAGCGTGTCGCCCCGGACCCGGAAGGTGCCCCGGTTGAACGCCATGTCGTTGCGGGTGTACTGGATGTCGACCAGCCGGCGGAGCAGCTTGTCCCGCTCCACCTCCTGACCGACCTTGATCCGCACCGCCCGGTCGAGGTATTCGTCCGGCGTGCCCAGCCCGTAGATCGCCGACACGGTCGCGACCACGATCACGTCACGGCGGGTGAGCAGGGACATGGTGGCGGAGTGCCGCAGCCGCTCCACCTCCTCGTTGATCGAGGAGTCCTTCTCGATGTACGTGTCGGTCTGCGGGATGTACGCCTCGGGCTGGTAGTAGTCGTAGTACGAGACGAAGTATTCGACCGCGTTGTTCGGCAGCAGCTCGCCGAACTCCTTGGCGAGCTGGGCGCAGAGCGTCTTGTTCGGCGCCACCACCAGGGTGGGCCGTTGCAGCCGCTCGACCAGCCACGCCGTGGTGGCGCTCTTGCCGGTGCCGGTGGCGCCGAGCAGCACCGAGTGACGATCGCCCCGCCGCACCCGGCGCTCAAGATCGTTGATCGCCGTCGGCTGGTCGCCGGACGGCTGGAACTCACTGACGACCTCGAAGCGGCCGTCCAGTCGTGGGATGTCGAGCGCCATGCCCCCAACGGTACGCCGAGGGTGTGACAGCCCTGGTGGGCAACGGTGTGTACACGATCGGCTTCGATACACGCATTGTGTGGTAGAGATCACCGCGCTACCGTTCTATGGTAGGCCGCTCGCGGCGGCCGACCGGGTCCGCGACCGGGCCTCCACACCGGCCGGTCGCGACCGGCGCAGTGGTTGCAGCCCCGGCCCTCGTCGGCGTGCGCACCCGACGCGGTCGCGCCAACGCGCAGACCGGCCGCCGCGAGCGCCCTTGACCGGCCCTCGGTCCCGACCACCACGACCTTCTCTCCCCGCGCGAACTGGCCGCCCGGGTGCACCCGCTGCTGCCTGACCGGGCCTCGGCCCCGACCGGCACGACCTCCTCGGGTTCGGTCGTCACTTTGCCCCGGAATTCGCCGTTCAACCACGCGTGAGCACCTCGCTGCCCCCGCTCGGGCGGGGACGACCCGGCTCCGGGCACCCCCGGCCACCCATCCGGCGCCCGCCACCGCCCGCCGCCGGCTGGCGACCGGCCACCGCCGCCACCCGACGCGCCCGCCTGGTGGCGCTGGCCGTGCTCGGCTGCCTCGCGCTCAGCTCCGGTGCCGGGCTCGCCGCCGGGCTGGTCTCCTGCACCCCGGCCGCCCCGACCGACCCGGCCCGCGCGCTCACCACCGCCGAGGCCGGTCGGCTGGCCGCCATGCGGATGGTCAACTACCGGCACGGCCGGGTCGGGGTACGCGCCACGCTCGGCGGCGCCAGCGCCCAGATCCAGCTCGCCGGGGCGGTCGACTGGCACCGGAAGCTGGCCTACCTGAGCGTCTCCGGTCCCGGCGCCGGCAGCCAGCGGGGACTGCTCCAGGCCGTACCCGGGCTGGTGCTGACCCGGCCGGACCCGGCGCCGGCCGACCCGGCCCGGATCGGCGGCGGACCCGGGCCGGCGACGTTGTCCACGCCCGCGCCACCCCCCGAGACGCCACCCACCGACGGCTGGCGAGTCCGCCGGCTGGTCAGCGGCGGGCCGGTGCCGGCGGCGGTCGACTCGTTCCTCACCCTGCTCTTCACCGTCGCCGCCGACCGCCCGGACCCGACCGAGCCGCTGCTGGCCCGGGACACGGCCCGCTGGCTGGGCCGCGACCGGGCCGACGGGGTCGGCGTGGACGTGCTGCTCGGCCCCGCCATGCCGGCCGGCGGCGCACCCGGACCGGTCGCGGAGCCCTCCGCCGAGCGGACCCTCCCGGTCCCGGCGACGCCGGCCGGGCTCTCCGGCGGGGCGGTACGGTACTGGCTCGACGGCGACGGACGGCTGCACCGGTTCGAGGCGATGCTCGCCGGCGACGTGCCGATGGAGGTCGACCTCGACCTGACCGGGCTGCCCGAACTGCCCGAGGTCGCCGCGCTCGGCGGCCCGGCGGTGCGGGCCCGCGCGATCACCGGGGACGAGGCGGAGCTGCTGGCCCGGGTCCGGTCGGCGAACCGGGAGCTGGGCGGGGCGGAGATCGGACTGACCGTGCCGACCCAACCACTGGCCGAACTACCGGCCGCCAACCTCCGGGCCGCCGGTTGGGTCGACTGGTCCACCAGCGTCGCCTACCTGGCCGTGCACGAGCTGGACCGACCGGGCGAACGGACCCTGCTCCGCGCCGGCCGCAGCGGGGTGGCGGCACGGGACGTACCGGCCCCGGCGTCACCCGGCACGGCGACCGCCGCCCCGGGCGACGGCGACGGCCAACCGACGGCAGGAGGGGCCAGCCCGTCCGCACTCACGGCAGGCGCCAGCCTCTCCGGGCCGACGACGGACGGCAGCCCGTCCCGCTCGGTGGCGGCAGCGGCGGCGATCCGGCCGGTGGGTGCCGTACCGCCGCCGCTGCCGCCGCCCCGGGACCGGAACTGGGCCTACTCGAGCTGGCAGCAGCGCACCGACGCGCTCGGTGCGGCCGACCTGGACCTGCTGGTCAACGAGGTGCTGGCGATCGGCAGCGCCGGCCTCGGCACCGCCACCCGGCTGCGCGAATCGGCGAGTTGGCTGCGTCGGGACAGCCTCGACGGGCGGCAGCTCGCGGTCTTCGAGATCCCCAAGGAGGCCGAGGCGTCGGTCGAGCGCGGCCAGGCCCGGATGCGCTACTGGGTGGACCCGGACGGGCTGCTGCGGCGGTTGGAGCTGCGTACCCGGATCGGTGCCTTCGCCCAACTCGACCTGGCCCCGGGGTCGGTGCCGGAGTTGCCCGGCGTGCCGGTCGACTGAGCCGCCCGGCCCGGACCGGCTGGCGCAAGACCTCGGGCTGGGCCTCGTCCGTCGACTGAGCCGCCCGGCCCGGACCGGTCACGGGTGCCAGTCGGTGGCCACCGCCCATCGTTCGGCCCTCAGGTGCTCCGCGTCGAACCAGGGGTCCTTGGCCGCCGCGTAGCTCGCGGTGTCCGGCCCACCGGCCACCAGCCCACGCTTGAGCGCCAGGTAGCCGGCGCGCTGCTCCTCGTCCGCGCAGAGGTGGTCGCGCATCAGCAGCGCGTAGCGCCAGCCGGGCGAGCCGACCACCCGCAGGTGCAGGTTGGCCGGACGGCCCGGGTCGGCGCAGCCGTGCAGCCGCTTCTCCCACCGGTCGCCGCCGTCGGAGTGGCGGGGCTCGTCCCACCAGTCACCGTGCCGACGCGGAAAGCCGGCGGCGGCGAGCGGGGCGGCGAGCGCGTCCGCGTGCTCCAGCGAGTCGACCGTGAGCTGGATGTCGATCACGTCCTTGGCGTCCAGTCCCGGCACGGCGGTCGAGCCGACGTGGTCGATCCGTGGCTCGGCGGGGCGTACCGCGTGCCGGATCCGGGCGGCCAGTCGGGCGTACTGGGCGGGCCAGTCCTGGTCGGCCTCGGTGAGCACCACCGGACCGCCCTGCGCCGGGATGCCGTCGCGCAGGTTGCGCTCGTACGGCACCAGCCGGTCCCGCCAGAGTGCGTCCACCGCCGCGTGCAGGTCGGCCAGCTCACCGTCGTTCGGCAGGAGCACGTCGGCGGCGGCCCGCCGCTGCTCGTCCCCGGTCTGCGCCCGGATCCGCTGCTCCGCCGCCTCGACGCTCATCCCCCGGTCGCGGACCAGCCGGTCGATCCGGGTGGCCCGGTCCGCGCTCACCACGATCACCAGGTGGTACGTCGGCGCGAGTCCCACCTCGACCAGCAGCGGGACGTCGTTCACCACGACGGCGTCGGCCGGCGCCGAGGCGGCGAGTTCGGCGGTACGGGCCCGGACCCGGGGGTGGGTGATCCGTTCCAGTCGCCGTCGGGCCGACTCGTCCCCGAACACCACCGCGCCCAGGGCCGCCCGGTCGAGCGCGCCGTCGGGACCGAGCACCCCGTCGCCGAAGGTCTGGACGATCTCGGCCAGCCCTTCGGTGCCCGGCTCGACCACCTCGCGGGCGACCCGGTCGGCGTCGAGGATCACCGCGCCGAGCCCGGCGAGCCGCTTCGCCACCGCGCTCTTGCCCGATCCGATCCCACCGGTGAGTCCGACCATCAGCACCGGATCAGTCAACCCTGTCCGAACGAGCCTCGGCAAGCGACCGCGACTTTGATCTCCGATCGGCGCTGTCGCCGCGAGTCTCCACCGGGCTCCCCGAGCACACCTGGGCGCGTACGACGGCGGCCCCGCCCTCCCGGTGGGGAGGACGGGGCCGCCGCTGTGTCGCCTATCCGCGGTCAGCTACCCCGCGGTGCCGTTCACTTGCCGCCGGCGAGCTTCTCGCGCAGCGCGGCGAGCGCCTCGTCGGTGGCGAGGGTGCCGGCCGGCTCCTCCGCCTGACGAGCCGGCGCCGGGGTGGACGACGAGGTCGCCCCGCCGCCACCGGTGCTGACCGGAGCCGGGTTGGCAGCGGCCTCGGCGTCGGCCGCACGGGAGGTCTGCACCTGCTTGGTGTGTGCCTCCCAGCGGGTACGAGCCTCGGCGTACTGCGTCTCCCAGGTCTCCCGCTGCTTGTCGAAGCCCTCGAGCCACTCCCCGGTCTCCGGGTCGAAGCCCTCCGGGTAGATGTAGTTGCCCTCGTTGTCGTACGTCGCGGCCATGCCGTAGAGGGTCGGGTCGAAGTGCTCCTCGCCCTCGACGAAGCCCTCGTTGGCCTGCTTGAGCGAGAGCGAGATCCGCCGCCGCTCGAGGTCGATGTCGATGACCTTGACCATGACGTCCGAGCCGACCTGGACGACCTGCTCCGGGATCTCCACGTGGCGCTCGGCCAGCTCGGAGATGTGGACCAGACCCTCGATGCCGTCGTCCACCCGGACGAACGCACCGAACGGCACCAGCTTGGTGACCTTACCCGGGACGATCTGCTGGATCGCGTGGGTGCGGGCGAACTGACGCCACGGGTCCTCCTGGGTCGCCTTCAGCGACAGGGAGACCCGCTCGCGGTCGAGGTCGACGTCGAGGACCTCGACCTCCACCTCCTGGCCGACCTCGACAACCTCGGACGGGTGGTCGATGTGCTTCCAGGAGAGCTCGGAGACGTGCACCAGACCGTCGACGCCGCCGAGGTCGACGAACGCGCCGAAGTTGACGATCGAGGAGACAACGCCCTTGCGGACCTGCCCCTTCTGCAACTTGTTGAGGAACTCGGTGCGAACCTCGGACTGGGTCTGCTCCAGCCACGCCCGGCGGGACAGGACCACGTTGTTGCGGTTCTTGTCCAGCTCGATGATCTTGGCTTCGAGCTCCCGGCCCACGTACGGCTGCAGGTCCCGCACCCGGCGCATCTCCACCAGCGACGCGGGCAGGAAGCCCCGCAGGCCGATGTCGAGGATGAGGCCACCCTTGACCACCTCGATGACGGAACCGCGCACCACGCCGTCCTCGTCCTTGATCTTCTCGATCGTGCCCCAGGCGCGCTCGTACTGCGCCCGCTTCTTCGAGAGGATCAGCCGGCCCTCCTTGTCCTCCTTCTGGAGAACCAGGGCCTCGATGTGATCGCCTACGGAGACCACCTCGGCGGGGTCCACGTCGTGCTTGATCGACAACTCGCGCGAGGGGATGACGCCCTCGGTCTTGTAGCCGATGTCGAGCAGGACCTCGTCCCGATCGACCTTGACGACGGTGCCTTCGACAATGTCGCCGTCGTTGAAGTACTTGATGGTCTCGTCGATCGCGGCGAGGAAAGCTTCCTCGGAGCCGAGATCGTCGTGGGTGACCCGGTTGGCGCTCGAGGGGGCCTCGATGCTGCTCGTCATGTGGGCGGTTGCTCCGGTCGGATGGGTGTCACAGCAGGCGTTTGTGTCGCAGTGACCTGTTTGCGCCAGCGGATCCGTCGCCGTACACACCGAACGATCATGCGTGAGACCGTGGGATATGCCCGTCGACCGCGGACCTGCTCCCTGCCGAGGCACACGATCCGCGAGCGCATCGAACAGCTTACCGTGCGCATTACCACAGCATGCAAGCCCTCCCGCCACCTGATGCGACACGCCGTCCACGACGCGGGAACTCGCCCGCCCGGCACGCTCCGCGGGGCGCTTCGCCAGGCCGCCGTCGACGTGCGCGTACCCGGGCTCTAGCGTGGCCGGGGTGACTGACGACGATACCTCCGGTGTGACGCGACGCACGGTCGGCGACGCCGAGACCCGCCGGGCGAGCCGCCGGTGGTGGGACCGGGACGCCGACGACTACCAGGACGAGCACGGCGAGTTCCTCGGTGACGTCGACTTCGTCTGGTGTCCGGAACGGCTGCGCGAGGCCGACGCCCGGCTGCTCGGCGACGTCTCCGGCCGGCGGGTGCTGGAACTGGGCTGCGGTGCCGCGTCGGCGTCGCGTTGGCTGGCCACCGAGGGGGCCCGGCCGGTCGCCCTGGACCTCTCCGCCGGCATGTTGCGGCACGCCGCGTGGACGGCCGACAAGACCGGGGTACGCGTACCGCTGGTCCAGGCCGACGCGCTCGCCCTGCCGTTCGCCGACGACGCCTTCGACATCGTCTGTACGGCCTTCGGCGCGGTGCCGTTCGTGGCCGACTCGGCCGCGGTGATGCGGGAGGTGTACCGGGTGCTGCGCCCGGGCGGGCAGTGGGTCTTCTCGGTGACCCACCCGATGCGCTGGATCTTCCTCGACGACCCGGGTGAGGGCGGTCTGACCGCCACCCACTCCTACTTCGACCGCCGCCCGTACGTCGAGCAGGACGCCGACGGGGTGCCCAGCTACGTCGAGCAGCACCGCACCGTTGGTGACCGGGTCCGCGAACTCGTCGGTGCCGGGTTCCGCCTGCGTGACCTGGTGGAACCGGAGTGGCCGGAGGGACACGAGCAGCTCTGGGGTCAGTGGAGCCCGCTGCGCGGACAACTCTTCCCGGGTACGGCGATCTTCGTAAGCGACAAACCGCTCATAACCTCCTGAACGGTCCCCCCTTCCCCTGATCACTTTCGGTCCCGCCGCTACGGTCCCGCTCGGGCGGCGGCACGGTTTCCGCCCCCGGGGCGGGGGTAGACCGTGTCATGGACAAGGACGAGAAGCTGCACAAGGGCGACCGGGTGAGCTGGCGCAGTCACGGCGGGACCGCGTACGGCACCGTCCAGGAGGAGCTCACCCAACGGACGACCGCGGCCCGGCGTACGGTCGACGCCTCCCGGGAGGAGCCGCACTACCGGGTCCGCACCGACTCCGGCGCCGAGGCCGTGCACAGGTCGGAGGCGCTGCGCCGTGCCCCCCGCTGACGACCAGGCCGGCATCTACCGCGACTTCACCGACGCGGTGAACATGAAGCCGGGCGAGTTGGAGACGTGGTTGGAGACCGACGACTCGAAGGCGGTCGGCCAGCACTCGGGCGGTGGCGAGTCGGTCGGCCACGAGTCGGGGCGGCGGATCATCGGCCTGCTCCGGCGCAAGCGGGCGGAGCTGACCGACCGGGACTACGCGCACATGCGCAAGGTCGTCGGCTACGTACACCGGCACATGGCGCAGCGCCCCAAGGGCGACGTCAGCCAGACCAAGTGGCGTTACTCGCTGATGAACTGGGGCCACGACCCGCTCAAGGGATCGTGACCCCGTCCGGTCACCGGCTCAGTGGTCGGCGCTGTTCCAGTCCTGGCCCGCGCCGACCGACACCTCCAGCGGCACCGAGAGCGGGTGGGCGTTGCCCATCTCCCGCCGGACCAGCTCCTCGAGCCGCTCCCGCTCACCGGGGTGAACCTCGAAGACCAGCTCGTCGTGCACCTGGAGCAGCATTCGCGACCGCAGGCCGGAGTCGGCCAGCGCGGCCTGCACGTGCAGCATCGCCACCTTGATCATGTCGGCGGCCGAGCCCTGGATCGGGGCGTTGAGCGCCATCCGCTCGGCCATCTCCCGCCGCTGCCGGTTGTCGCTGACCAGGTCGGGCAGGTAACGCCGTCGACCGAGCATGGTCTCGGTGTAACCGTCGCGCACGGCCCGCCGCACCACCTCCTGGAGGTAGTCGCGGACCCCACCGAACCGGGTGAAGTACTCCTCCATCAGGCCACGGGCCTCGTCCGCGGCGATGTTGAGCTGTTGGGCCAGGCCGAACGCGCTCAGCCCGTACGCCAGGCCGTAGTTCATCGCCTTGATCTTGCGCCGCTGGTCCGCGGTGACCTCGGCCACCGGCACGTGGAAGACAAACGAGGCGGTGGCGGCGTGGAAGTCCTCGCCCGAGTTGAACGCCTCGATCAGCGCCTGGTCGGCCGAGAGGTGCGCCATGATCCGCATCTCGATCTGGCTGTAGTCGGCGGTGAGCAGGGTGTCGTAGCCCGCCCCGACCACGAACGCGCGCCGGATCCGGCGCCCCTCCTCGGTCCGGATCGGGATGTTCTGCAGGTTCGGGTCGGTCGACGAGAGCCGCCCGGTTGCCGCCACCGTCTGGTTGTACGTGGTGTGGATCCGGCCGTCGTCGGAGATCGACTTGAGCAGCCCGTCGACGGTTGACTTCAGCCGGGCCACGTCCCGGTGACGCAGCAGGTGCGCCAGCACCGGGTGCGGGTTCTGCGCGTAGAGCCACTGCAACGCGTCCGCGTCGGTGGTGTAACCCGTCTTGATCTTCTTGGTCTTGGGCAGGCCCAGCTCGGTGAAGAGGATCTCCTGCAACTGCTTCGGCGAGCCCAGGTTGAACTCGCGCCCGACCACCTCGTACGCCGCCTGCGCCGCCGCCTTCACCTCGCCCGCGAAGTGGGCCTCCAACTCGGTGAGGTAGTCGGTGTCGGCGGCGATGCCGACCCGCTCCATCTCGCCGAGCACCCGGACCAGCGGCAGTTCCACGTCGGCCAGGAGCCGAGCGGAGAGTTCACCGTCACGGGCGAGCTCGCTGTCGATCGCGTCGGCCAGGTCGAGCGTGGCGCGGGCCCGGAGCATGAGGTTCTGCTCGACCTCGCCGTCGTTGCCCAGCCCCTCGAAGGTGAGCTGACCGGTCTCCGGCTGGTCCACCCGCAGCTCCCGGTGCAGGTAGCGCAGGGCGAGGTCGCCCAGGTCGTAGGAGCGCTGGTCCGGCCGGGCCAGGTACGCCGCCAGCGCGGTGTCCCGGGTGACCCCGGCGAGCCGCCAGCCGTGCGCGGCGAACGCCAGCAGCGCCGGCTTGCTGTCGTGCAGCACCTTGGGCCGGGTCTCGTCGGCGAGCCACTCGCCCACCGCCGCCTCGTCGGCCGGGTCCAGGGCGGTCGGGTCGAACCAGCCGCCCGCCCCGCTCTCGGTCGCCACGGCCACCCCGGTGAGCGTGCCGGTGCCACGCCCGAAGGTGCCGGCGACGGCCAGCCCGGCGGCGGTGCCGGCCGGCACGTGCTCGGCCAGCCAGGCCGCCACGGCGCCGGTGCCGAGCACCTCGGTCGCCATCTCGAAGCCGGCCTCCGCCTCCGGCTGCACCGCCTCCAGGTACTGGTAGAGCCGGTCCCGCAGGACCCGGAACTGCAACGTGTCGAAGACCTGGTGGACGGCCTCGCGGTCCCAACCGGCCCAGCGGGCGTCGGCCGCCCCCAGCGACAGCTCCAGGTCGTCGACCAGGCGGTTCAGCTCGTAGTTGCGGATCACGTCGGCGAGCCGCTCGCGCAGGCTCTCGCCCGCCTTGCCCTTGATCTCGTCGGCCCGGGCGATCACGCCCTCGACGCCGCCGAACTGGTTGATCCACTTGGCCGCGGTCTTCGGCCCCACCCCCGGGATGCCCGGCAGGTTGTCGCTGCTCTCCCCGACCAGCGCCGCCAGGTCCCGGTACTGCTCCGGTCCGACGCCGTAGCGCTCGCTCACCGCCGCCGGGTCCATCCGGGCCAGGTCGGAGACACCCTTGCGGGGGTAGAGCACGGTGACCTGGTCGCCGACCAACTGGAACGCGTCCCGGTCGCCGGTGCAGATCAGCACGTCCATGCCGCTCTCCCGGCCCTGTCGGGCGAGGGTGGCGATGACGTCGTCGGCCTCGTAGTCCTCCTTCTCCACCACCGGTACGCGCAGCGCGGCGAGCACCTCCTTGACCAGGCTCACCTGGCCGTGGAAGTCGGTCGGCGTCTCGGCCCGACCGGCCTTGTACTCGGCGTAGCGCTCGGTGCGGAAGGACCGGCGGGAGATGTCGAAGGCGACGATCAGGTGGGTCGGCCGCTCGTCCCGCAGCACGTTGATCAGCATCGAGGTGAAGCCGTACACCGCGTTCGTGGGCTGGCCGGTGGTGGTGGAGAAGTTCTCCACCGGAAGGGCGAAGAAGGCCCGGTAGGCCAGCGAGTGGCCGTCCAACAACAGGAGGCGGGGTGCGTCGGTCACCCTGCCGACTCTAGTCGGGACCCCCGACATCCCGGGCACGCCCCACACGGCGACAAACCGGACCACGGTGACCACCGGTACGACAACGGGCCCGGCGCGTACGCGCCGGGCCCGCCGTGTCTCGGGCGAGGTCAGGCCACGCCCAGGTACGCCTCCTTGACCGCCGGGTCGTGCAGGAGGTCCTGGCCGCTGCCCTCCTTGACGATCCGGCCGGTCTCCAGCACGTAGCCCCGGTGGGCCCGGGAGAGCGCCTGCTGGGCGTTCTGCTCGACCAGCAGGATGGTGGTGCCCTGCTCGTTGATCCGCGTGATGATCTCGAAGATCTGCTGGATCAGCTTGGGCGCCAGGCCCATCGACGGTTCGTCCAACAGGAGCAGGCGGGGCCGGGTCATCAGGGCCCGCCCGACCGCCAGCATCTGCTGCTCACCGCCGGAGAGGGTGCCGCCGGGCTGCTTGCGCCGCTCCAGCAGGCGCGGGAAGAGCCCGTACACCATCTCCAGGTCGCTGGCGATGCCCGCCTTGTCCCGCCGGGTGTAGGCGCCCATCTCCAGGTTCTCGTGCACCGTCATGCCGGGGAAGACGCCCCGACCCTCCGGCGACTGGCCGATGCCACGGATCACCCGCAGGTCGGCCCGCAACTTGGTGACGTCGGTGCCGTCGAACCTGATCGACCCGCCGGCGACCGGGCGCAGGCCGGAGATGGCCCGCATCGTGGTCGTCTTGCCGGCACCGTTCGCGCCGATCAGGGCCACGATCTCGCCCTCGGCGACGGTCAGGCTGATGCCGTGCAGCGCCTGGATCCGGCCGTACAGCAGGGTCAGGTTGTCGATCTCAAGCAGCATCTTCCGACACCCCCAGGTAAGCCGCGATCACCTTCGGGTCGTCCCGGACCTCGGCCGGCGTACCCTCGGCGATCTTCTGGCCGAACT
Source organism: Micromonospora sp. NPDC050397 (assembly GCF_044901685.1). Lineage (NCBI taxonomy): Bacteria > Bacillati > Actinomycetota > Actinomycetes > Micromonosporales > Micromonosporaceae > Micromonospora > Micromonospora sp. NPDC050397. The sequence goes on along the minus strand of NZ_JBJDPS010000004.1, from coordinate 480,071 downwards.
CCAGCACCACGATCCGGTCGGTGACGCCCATGACCAGCCGCATGTCGTGCTCGATCAGCAGCACCGTGACACCCCGGTCCCGGATCTTGCGGATGAGCTGGAGCAGCGCCTCCTTCTCGGCCGGGTTGAAGCCGGCGGCCGGCTCGTCCAGGCAGAGCAGGGTCGGGTCGGTGGCCAGCGCGCGGGCGATCTCCAACCGCCGCTGGTCACCGTAGGAGAGGTTGCGGGCCAGGTTCTCCATCGAGCTGTTGACCCCGACGAAGTCGAGCAGCTCGCGCGCCTTCTCCCGGCCCTGCTTCTCCTCGCGCCAGTGCCGGGGCAGCCGCAGCAGCGCGCTCGGCACGCTGGTCTTGTGGTGGGCGTCCGCGCCCACCTGCACGTTCTCCAACACCGTCATCTCCGGGAAGAGACGGATGTTCTGGAACGTACGGGCCACGCCGAGCTTGGTGATCTTGAAACGCTTCTGCCCACTGAGCTTGCGACCCTGGAACCGGATCTCACCCTCGGTCGGGGTGTAGACGCCGGTCATGGCGTTGAAGCAGGTGGTCTTCCCGGCCCCGTTCGGTCCGATCAGGCCGAGGATCTCACCCTTGTAGAGGGTGAAGTCCACCTGGTTCAGCGCCACCACCCCGCCGAAGCGGAGGGTGACGTTGTCCACCTCGAGCAGCGGTTCGCGACCGGCCGGCGGCACCGCCGGACCCGGGGTCTCCTCCCGCTGCGCCGGGATCTGCGCCGCCGGGGCCCGCTCGGCCTCGTCGCCGGTGCCGGACTCCGGCGGGGAGGCCACCTCGACCCGGGCGTCCGGAGCGCTGTCGCGCTCGCTGGTCACGTCCCGCTCACTGTCCTTCTGCGGCTCACTCAACGACCGCCACCTCCTTCTGCCGGTCCTTGAGCTCGGCGGCCCGCCGCCGGTTCGGCCACAGACCCTGCGGCCGGAAGACCATCACGATGATCAGCAACGCCCCGAAGAACACGTAACGCAACGAGGTGGGGCTGATGTCGTACGCCCGACCCGCGACGTTGACCGTCTCCGGCATGCCGAAGACGTCCCCTACCGACCGTAGCCACTCCGGAATGTAGATCACCAGGAAGCCACCGAGGATCGCGCCGGGGATACTGCCGGCACCGCCGAGCAGCACCGCGGCCAGCACCAGGATGGAGTTCTCCAGCGAGAAGGTGGAGGAGTTGACGAAGTTCGCCTGCCCCGCCCAGAGCGACCCGGAGAGCCCGCCGACCGCCGCGCCGATGGCGAACGCCCAGAGCTTGAACCGGAACGTCGGCACGCCCATCAGTTCGGCCGCGTCCTCGTCCTCCCGGATCGCGACCCAGGCCCGGCCGACCCGGCTGCGGGAGAGGTTCCGGATCAGGAAGATCGCGATGATGATCACCGTGAGCAGCAGCCAGTAGTACGGCTTGAACTCGAGGCCGAAGATCGGGGTGCCGTCGGACCACTTGCCCGGCGGGTGCGCCACCTGCGGGATGCCCCGGTCACCGTTGAGGATCCAGTCCTGGTTCTTCGCGATGATCCGGATCATCTCGGCGAAGCCGAGGGTCACGATCGCCAGGTAGTCACCACGCAGCCGCAGTGTCGGAGCGCCGAGCAGCACCCCGGACAGCAGCGACAGGGCGATCGCGATCGGCACCGTGACCAGCCAGGGCCACGGGCTCTCCAGCCAGTTGTACTCGGTGATGAGCTTGCTCTCCGGCGAGGTGAGCAACGCGACCGTGTAGGCCCCGACCGCGAAGAAGCCGAAGAAACCGAGGTCGAGCAGGCCGGCGTAACCGACCACGACGTTCAGGCCGAGCGACAGCAGCACGATCCAGGCACAGTAGAACAGCACCGCGGCCATGTCGTTGCTGGTGGTGTAGAGCGGGATCCACACCCCTGGGATGTTCAGGTACTCGTAGAACGACTTGTTCGGCAGGAGATAGAGGAAGACCACGAAGAGCACCAGCCCGGCGATCCGGACCGGCTTGGGCAGCGTGTCGAACGCGTGCCCCACGCGGCTGGTGGCGGCGTGCCACCGGGTACGGAAGTCGGTCATGCCCGCGCCCTTCCCAACGACTCGCCGAGCAGACCGGTCGGCCGGAACATCAGCAGGGTGATCAGCACGACGAAGGCGATCAGGTCGCGCCACTGCGACCCGAAGACGGCCGAGCCGTAGTTCTCCACCAGCCCGAGCAGCACGCCACCGATCGCGGCGCCGCGCAGGTTGCCGATGCCGCCGAGCACCGCGGCGGAGAACGCCTTGAGCCCGAGCAGGAAGCCGATGTTGTAACGGGTGTTGCCGCTCTTCATGTCGCTGAAGACCGCGGCGACGCCGGCCATCAGGCCACCCAGGACGAAGACCAGTCCGATCACCCGGCTCTTGTTGACACCCATCAGCGCGGCGGTGTTGGCGTCCTGCGCCACCGCCCGGATGCCCCGACCGAACCGGGTCTTGTTCACGAAGAAGTCCAGGCTGACCATCATGATGATCGCGACGCTCAGGGTGAGCAGCTGGACCGGGGTGATGTGGAACCCACCGATGCTGATGATCGGGTCGGTGGGGAGCAGCCGGGGTGCGCCGATCTGGCGCCGCTGGGTGAGTGCGCCCAACAGCTCCATCAGGAAGTACGACGCGCCGATCGCGGTGATGAGGAAGGCGAGCGGCGGGGCGTTACGCCGCCGCAGCGGACGGTAGGCCGTCACCTCGATCAGGAGGGCGGTACCACCGGAGAGCACCGCCGCGGCGGCTATCGCGAGCACGATCAGCAGCAGGGCCATCCCCACCGAGGGGGCGTCACTGTTGCTGTTCAGGCCGAAGAAGCCCCAGGTCCACACGGCGGCGAAGGTGCCGATCATGAAGACCTCGGAGTGCGCGAAGTTGATGAGGCGAAGGACGCCGTACACGAGGGTGTAGCCGAGCGCGATGAGCGCGTAGATCGCGCCCTGGACCAGCCCGGTCGTGGTCAGTTCCGGGAATCCCCGGAAGAGTTCTGCAAAGTCCACCAAAGCTCCGAGGGGTTGCGTGATACGGGTGTGGCCGGCAGAAGTTCGCCGGCCACACCAGCACCATTAGTGTTCGTTTCGCACCGATCCGGTTCGCGCCTGGCGCCCGGTCGGGGTCAGCCCTTCGGGATCTCCAGCTCCGGCGCCCAGGCGCCGTTGGTGGCCTTGAACGCCCAGACCTTGACCTGAGCCGGGTCAAGCTCGCCGCTCGTCTCCCACTTGTAGGTCACGCCGGAGGCGGAACCGGCCTTGTTGTACGAGCTGAGGAAGGTCTGGATGTCGCCGCGGGTGGTCTTGCCAGCCTTGATCGCCTCGAGGTAGATCTTGGCGAGGTCGTACGACACGTCCGCGTAGACGCCCGGGTCCACGCCGTTGTACTTGGCCTTGAAGTCGGTCACGAAGGTGCCCTTGGCCGCGGTGGCGGGACCACACGGGCAGGTGGAGATGGTGCCCTCGACGTCCTTCTGGCCGGTCACCGACAGCATGTTCGCGTCGTTGATGCCGTCGCCGCCGATGAAGGTGCCGGTCCAGCCGTTGGCGCGGAGCTGCTTCAGGAACGGCGCCGCCTCCTCGGTGTAGCCGGCGTACATCAGGACGGTGGCGCCGCTGGTCTTCACGCTGGAGATCTGGGCACCGAACTCCTGCGCGTTGTCGACGACCTTGTCGGTCTTGACCACGAGCGGGCCGAGCACCTTCTTCGCCTCGTCGGCGAGGCCGGCGCCGTACGCGGACTGGTCGTCGATGACGAAGACCTTCTCCGCCTTGATGACGCTCTTGATGTAGTTCGCGATCGCCGGGCCCTGCGAGAAGTCGTTGCCGACGCCGCGGTGGAAGACCTTCCAGCCCTTGGTGCTCAGGCTCGGACGGGTCGCCGAGGGCGAGATGACCGCCAGACCGGCCTGGTCGAAGATCGGCAGCGCGACCTCGGACTCACCCGAGAACGCCGGGCCGACCATTCCGACAATCTTGGCGTCGGCGGCCGCGCTGGTGGCCAGACCACCCGCGAGGTCGGCCTTACCCTGCGAGTCGAACGCCTGGACCGACACCTGGCAGTCCGCGTTCTCCTTGTTGTACTGCTCGACGGCCAGGTCGGCGCCCTGCTTCATCGGCGTCACGAGCCCGGCGTCCGCACCGGACAGCGCGCCGAAGAAGCCGATCTTGAGGTCGCACGCCTGGCTTCCGGAGCCGTTGCTCGAACCCTCGTCCTGCTTGCACGCGGTAGCGCCGCCGACGAGCACCGCCGCCATGGCGACACCGCCGAGGACGCGTACGAAGTTTTGCCTCAAGGCTGAAACCCCTCCTCCATCCACGAGTCCGGTGCCACGGGCGGGTGAGCCACGACAGCGCCGAACGAGACCGTTCACCCGGTCTGGCCGGGGACGTTATCCCACCGGCCCGACCCGCCGGTAGGTCTGAATGCGCGCGTTGACTCAACCGTTACGTAGCGTGGCAAGATTTGCGCTCCGATGTCATAGCTGCGAGGTTCGTCGATCGGGATCAGGACGTCCCCGGAAACCTCGACTGCCAGGCACGGGCCTCCCGGCCGTCATCGGTAATCATCACTACCTGGTTGGCCGTCATGGCAATCGATGCCGCCGTGTCGCCGCCCGGCGGTACGGCGACCGGCGACACCACCGGGGTCCACCGCCGGCCGGAGGTCTCCGTGTTCCACAGTCGGTGACCGTCGGCCGCGACGGTGACCGCGAGCAGCCGGTCGCCGTACGCCGTCGCCGCCTCGACCCCGGCGATCATCCCGGCACCGGTGACCCCGAACCGGCCGGCGTCCCGCCAGGCTCCCGGACCCGCCGCCGCGGCCACCGGGGTGCCACCGCCCGGTCCGTCGGAAGGGGTGCCGGTGGCGGCGGCCGGACCAGCGTCGGAAGGGGTGCCCGTGTAGGCGGCCGGGCCACCGGAGGTCGTCGCCTCCCACCGCCAGGCGCCGAACGTCGCGCCTCTCGAACCCAGGGCCAGCACCCCGTCGCCGACCCGGGCCAGGCGGTGCACGGCCTCGTCGTCGGCGGTGGCGGGCAGGGCGACCCGGCGCCAGGCCAGTCCGTCGGCCGACGACCAGACCAGCGGGTCGTGGTCGGGCCGCCCCGGTGCCCGCCCGCTGCCGCCGACCAGCCACCCGTCGGCGACCGCGAGCGCGTCCGCCGCCGACGTACCCAGGTCGGCGTCGCTGGCCAGCCCGGGAGCGTTCTCGACGAGTCGGAAGTCGGTGGCGTCCGGCGAGCGCCAGACCGCCGCCCCGCTCTCCCGGCCACCGGCGATCAGCCAGCCCCGGGGACCGCCCGCCATCCGGCTGGCGTTGACCGCGGTCGGGCCGCCGTACAGTTCGAACTCGGCCGGCACCTCGACCAGCGAGCCGTCCGGCGCGTGCCGCCAGGTCCGGACCCGGGGATTGCCGTGGGCGCCGCCGGCCTTGGCGCCGATCACCGCGATCCGATCGGACCGGCAGCCGACCGCGTAGAGGATCGCCCGCTCGCCGTAGTAACTGCTCGGCGCCAACCGGAGGCTGGTCCAACTCCGGGCGTCCGGACTGGACCAGGCGGCCGGGCGGGTGGAGCCGTCGGCCCCACCGACCGCGCCGACCACGTACCAGTTGCCGCCGCAGGCGATCGTGTCCCGCAGCATCAGCCGACCGGCGGGTCCCTCCGGCGTCGGCAGCGTGACCGCCTGCCAGTCCGGTCGGATCGGGTCCACCGCGTCGGCGCCGTCGTCGGCCGGAGCCTCGCAACCGGCGGCCAGCAGGGCCAGCCCGGTCAACCCCGCGACGAGCCACCGACGGATGGACATGGCCCGATCCTAGAGCGGTTGACCCGCCCGGGATCAGCTCGCCTCGGCCGGCTCGCCGCCGGTCCCCTCGGCCAGGATCCGCTCCGCCACCTCGCGCATGGTCATCCGGTGGTCCATCGCGGTGCGCTGGATCCACTTGAACGCCTGCGGCTCGGTCATGCCGTACGTCGTCATCAGCGCGCCCTTGGCCCGCTCGACCGTCTTGCGGATCTCCAGGCGGTCGGTCAGCCCGGCCACCTCGGACTCCAACGCGGCGATCTCCGAGTAGCGGGACAGCGCGATCTCGATCGCCGGCACCAGGTCGCTCTTCTGGAACGGCTTCACCAGGTACGCCATCGCGCCCGCCGCCCGCGCCCGCTCGACCAGGTCGCGCTGGCTGAACGCGGTCAGGATCACCACCGGGGCGATCCGACCACCGGCGATCCGCTCGGCCGCCGCCAACCCGTCCATGATCGGCATCTTGATGTCGAGGATGACAAGATCGGGCTTGAGCTCCTCGGCCAGCCGCACCGCGGTCTCGCCGTCGCCCGCCTCCCCGACCACGTCGTAGCCCTCTTCGACCAGCATCTCGGCGAGATCCAGCCGGATGAGCGCCTCATCCTCGGCGATCAGCACCCGCCTACGCTCGATTCCCGCCTGCGTGTCGGTCACGAACCTCTACCCCCAACGCTCTTGTCCGGCACCCGCCCGGCCGGGTGTCGCCGACATCAGCGTAGTGGGTACCCTAGACGCGGCCTACTCGTCAGGTCCGTGGTGACGTCCCCGTATTCCAACCGGTAGAGAAACGGAGCTCAAACCTCCGACAGTGTGGGTTCGAATCCCACCGGGGGCACGTCAAGAAGACGCTCAAGGTCACCAAGGGTGTTCAGCAGATAACCCTTGGTGACCTTTTGCCATTCACCACCGCCCCGCCGGCAACTAGCGTCCGGCAACCGGCGCGTCCGGCAACCGGCAAACCGGCATCCGGTCGCGAGAATTCGGGCTGGCCGGTCAGCCGGTGGCATCCCGCACCAGGATCGCCGCCTGCACCCGGTTGCTCAGGCCGAGCTTGGCCAGCGCCCGACTGACGTGGGCCTTGACCGTGGCCTCGCTCAACGACAGCTCGTCGGCGATACCGGCGTTGGACAGCCCTCGGCCGAGGGCGTCGAGCACCTCACGTTCCCGTCCGGTGAGGGTGGCGAGCCGGTCACGGGCCCGTTGGGCCAGCGCCGGTGCCCGTTCGACGAAGGATCCGAGCAGCCGCATCGTCACCGTCGGGGCGAGCATGGCGTTGCCGGCGCGGACCGTACGGACGGCGGCGGCGAGTTCCGTCGGCGGGGTGTCCTTGAGCAGGAACCCGACGGCGCCGGCCCGGAGCGCCCGGTGGACGTACTCGTCCAGGTCGAAGGTGGTCAACATGATCACCTTCGGCGGGTCCGGCAGGGCGCCGATCCGGGCCGCCGCGGTGAGCCCGTCCATCCCCGGCATCCGTACGTCCATCAGCACCACCTCGGGCCCGAGCCGGCTCACCGCGTCGAGCGCCTCCGCCCCGTCCCGCGCCTCGCCGACCACCACGAGGTCACCGGCCGCCTCCAGGATCAACCGCAGCCCCGACCGGACCAGGTGCTCGTCGTCCACCACCAACACCCTGATCACGCCAGCTCCACCCGCTCCGGGTACGGGAAGCGCGCCCGTACGGTGAACCCGCCGTCCGGCTCGGGGCCGGCGTCCAGCCGACCGTCGAGCAGTTCCACCCGCTCGCGGAGCCCGACCAGCCCCAACCCGGCACCGGCCCGGGTCTCCACCGTGCCGCCCGGCGCCGCGTTGCGTACGCACAGCTCGACCCCGTCCGGCAGGTAACGCAGGTGCACGTCGGTCACCACGTCGCGGGCGTACCGGTGCACGTTGGTCAGCGCCTCCTGGGCCACCCGGTACACCGCGTGCTCCAGGGTGGGCGGCAACGCCCTGGCGGTCCCCTCGTCGTGCCGGGTGACCGCGACCCCGGCATCCCGGGACTCGTCGAGCAGCCGGTCCAGGTCGACCAGGGCCGGCTGCGGCGTCAGGCTCGCCCCAGCCACCCACCCCGAACGCAGCACGCCGAGCACGTCGCGCAGGTTCGCCAGCGCCTCCCGGCCGGTCGACCGGATCAGTGCGGCCGTCTCGACCGTCTCGGCGTCGGTGGAGCGGACCTCGAGCGCCCCGGCGTGCAGCACCATCAGCGAGACCCGGTGTGCGACCACGTCGTGCATCTCCCGGGCGATCCGGTTGCGCTCCTGCGCCCGGACCTGCTCGGCCCGCGCCCGCTGCTCGCGTTCGAGCTGGTCGGCCCGGTCCCGCAGGGCGGTCAGCGTCTCCCGGCGGGCGGCCACCCAGAGCCCGACCACCAGCGGCAGCACGACCAGCAGCAGGCATGTCATCAGGAAGTTCGCCGGCGCCACCGTGGTCAGGTAGCGGTAACCACCGGCGGCCACGCCGACCGGCACCGACAGGCCCATGACCAGGCAGACCCAGAGCAGGTACGCGCCGAGCCGCCGACGGTCCCGCTGCCGCGTACCGGCGTGGTAGGAGGCGACGAGCAGTGCCGGCCACATCGCGAGCGCGATCCAGGCGAGCCCGGCCACGGCGTACAGCGGCCAACGGCGTACCCGGGTGTGCCAGGCGGCCAGACCGGCGGCGAGGGCGAGGGCCGCGAGGGCCGGGGTGGGCCAGGACGACCGGACCCCGACGGCCCCGCTGACCGACATCCAGGAGGCGACCAGGACGGCCAGGCCGAGCAGTCCCGGGACCAGCCGGTGCGCGTCGGCGACCAGACGCCGGTACGTCGCGAGCGGCGGGATCGGGCGGTGCGGCGTCACGCCCCCAGGGTAGGTGCCCACCGGACGACCGCCCCGCCCCGAACGTCGCCGGTGATCCCCTACTTAAGTCGTAGCCGTGGTCTGACTCCCGACCGATGTGGTCACCGGCCGCCCCGGCGAGAGTCGTCGCATGACCAACGTGTGCAGCCGTCCGAGCGGCGGGTGGAGTGGTTCGACCAACGTGTACGGCCGTCCGACCGGCGGGTGGACCCGCGGCCGATTGGCGGGTGGGCGGTGATGGATGCGGTGCTCGAACTGCTTCGGGAGACCGTGAACTCGCCCTGGGTCTATCTGGCCATCTTCGCGATCGCCGTGGTGGACGGGTTCTTCCCGGTCGTACCGAGCGAGACCGCCGTCATCACCGCCGGGGTCTTCGCCGCCACGGGTGGCCCGGACCTGGCACTCGTGATCGCGGTCGCGGCGACCGGGGCGTTTGTCGGCGACCACGTCTCGTACCTGATCGGCCGTACCGGTGGTCACCGGATCGTCGCCCGGCTGCGTCCGGGCAGCCGCCGGCACGCCGCGTACGCCTGGGCCCGGTCGGCCATGCTCACCCGGGGTGGCCTGGCGCTGGTGGTCGCCCGGTACGTTCCCGGCGGCCGGACCGCGATCACGCTCACCATGGGCACGGTCGGCTATCCGCGACGACGGTTCCACCTCTTCGACGCCCTCGCCGCGTGTTCCTGGGCGTTCTACTCGGCCCTGGTCGGCTACCTCGGCGGGATGGCGTTCGAGCACGACCCGGTCCGGGGACTGCTGCTCGGACTCGGTATAGCCATCACCGTCACGGTCGCCGTGGAACTGATCCGTCACCTGCGTCGCCGGACCGTACCGGCCCCCGCCGACGCCACCGCGGCCGTGCCGGACGCGGTGGGGAAACCGGCCGCCCGGTGACCCCGGGCACCACCTTCTCGGGGCGGCGGTGGTGGCACCGCCCTGACTAGGATCGACCGGAACCCACGCCGGACAGCCACCACCACGGGGAGCGGGATGACCCAGCCGGGCCAGGCGCCATCCACTGTCGACACCACCCAGCTCAGCCACGCCCGCGCCTACGACTACGTGCTCGGCGGCAAGGACAACTTCGCGGTGGACCGGGCGGCGGCGGAGCAGGTCATCGCGCTCGCCCCGGACCTGCCGGCACTCGGGCGGGCGCAACGCAGGTTCCTGCTCCGGGTCACCCGGATGTGCGCGGAGGCGGGGATCCGCCAGTTCCTCGACATCGGCGCGGGCATCCCGACCGCGCCGAACGTGCACCAGTCGGCGCGGGCCGTCGACCCCGCCGCCCGGGTGGTGTACGTCGACAACGATCCGATCGTCTTCACGCACAACAACGCCCTGCTCGCCACGGACGACGGGGTGGTCTCGATCAAGGCGGACGTACGGGACCCGGACCGGCTGCTGGAGCAACTCGCGACGGACGGCCTGATCGACTTCGCCGAGCCCGTGCTGGTGCTCTTCATCGGCCTGTTCCACCTGGTGACCGACGCCGAGGACCCGGCCGCCCTGGTCGCCCGGTTCCGCGATCGGGTGGCACCGGGCAGCCACGTCGCCATCTCCCAGTTCTGCGTCGACGGCAGCGATCGGGCGGCAAAGGCCAAACTGGAGGAGATCTCGGTCAACTCGCCCGCGCCGATGACGTTCCGGCGGCGGGACGAGATCGAGCCCTTCTTCGACGGTTTCGAGCTGCTCGCGCCCGGCGTGGTGGACCTGCCGCTGCTGCTGCCGGACGAGGAGCTGCCGCCGACCAAGCTCAGGGTCGCCGGCGGGGTCGCCCGCAAGCGCTGACGTACGACGGACGATCACGGCCCCTTGCCCCCGAGGCGAGGGGCCGTGATCGTCCGTCGCCATGCTTCCGAACAGATAGTAATGATCACGGAATCGTTGACGCGACCAAACTATCTATCTAACCTAACGTGGCGCGCGCCCCCGACCCCTCCGTTGACCGAGGAGCACCATGACCGTCGCCTATGTCGTCCTCGCGATCCTGCTCAGCGCCATGCTCGTGCTGTCCGCCCGAGGCAAGCTGACCAAGGACGAGAAGGTGGTCCAGAGCCTCAGCGCCGCCAACGTCCCGCTGAGCTGGTACCCACCGCTCGCCGTCGTCGAGATCGTCGGCGCGGCCGGGCTGATCGTGGGGATCTTCGTCGGTCCGCTCGGTGTCGCCGCGGCGATCGGCGTGAGCCTCTACTTCCTCGGCGCGGTCATCGCGCACCTGCGCGCGGGCGACACCAAGGGCGTCGCCGCCCCCGCGCCGATCCTGCTCTTCGCCGTCATCACCCTGGTGCTGCGGATCCTCTCGCTCTGACCGGCCCGATCGGCGGGTGACCCGGGCACCGCCCCGGATCACCCGCCGACGCTCGTCAGAAGTCGCCCTCCGGGTCGCTCGGAAGTCGCCCTCCGGGTCGCTCGGAAGTCGCCCTTCGGGTCGCTCGGACCTCACCCTCGGGTCGCTCAGAAATCGCCCTTCGGGTCGAAGTACTGGGCCGCGTTCTCCTTCGTCACCCGGGGCGAGGGCACCACGGTGTCCTTCTCCGTATTGGCCCCACCGAGGATCTCCACCGCCCGGTCCAGCCCGAGGCTGCCGATGATGTCCGCGTCGTTCAGCCCGGTGACCAGGTAGTTCGTACCGTCGAGAATGGCCTTCAGCGCCTCGGCCTGGCCGTCCACACCGGCGATGACAATCTGCTTGTCCTTGCCGGCGTCCGCGATCGCCCGCTGCGCGCCCAGGCACATCGCGTCGTTCTCGCAGAAGACCGCGACCAGGTCGGCGTTGGTGGCGAGCAGGCTCTCCATCACGGTGAGCCCGCCGTCCGAGCCCCAGTTGCCGAAGTCCGGCGCCTCGACCAGGGTGAACCCGGGCTTGCCGGCGAGGACGGACTTCACCCCGTCGGTCCGCGCCAGCCCGATGCTGTTGTCGGCCGGGCCGCCCTTGATGATGGCGACCTTGCCGCCGCCGGGCAGCCGCTCGGCGAGGAACTCGCCGTTCTGCACGCCGATCGCCTTGTTGTCCGGGCCGATCCAACTGGTGTATTCGCCGGTCTGGAACTTCCGGTCGACCAGCACGACCGGCTTGCCCGCCGCCTTGATCGCGTTCAGCGCGGCCGGCGCCGACTCCAGCGGCCCACCGGAGATGATCACCGCGTCGACGTTCTTGCTCAGCAGGTCCTCGACGTTCGCGGCGAGCTTGGCCGCGTCCCCGTTCGCGTCGGTGCTGATGATCTCGACGTTGCCCTTCTCCTTGGCCTGGGCCGCGATCGCCTTGTCCATGCCGCTGAAGTACGGGCCGCTCAACATGAAGTTCGCGACGCCGATGGTGTACGAGTCGTCGCCGGACCCGCCGGACCCGCCCGAGTCCGAGCAGGCGGTGAGGCCGAGGGCGAGCGTGAGGCCGCCGGCGACCAGCAGCCGGCCGAGCTTCTTCGCGTTCATGCCAACATCTCCCAGGTGTGGTGGTGGGTGGGGGGCGACCGAAGAGCGGGAAACGGCTCGGGACACCGGTCAGACGCGTACCCGGTTGACCCGTTGGACCAGGATCACCGCGATGATGATCAGTCCCTTGAGGACCTGCTGCCAGAAGCTCTGCACGCCGTAGAGGTTCAGCAGGTTGTTGATCAGGGCGAGGACCAGCACCCCGCCGAGGGTGGCCCGGGCCGTACCGCGCCCGCCGGCCAGGCTCGCCCCGCCGATCACGCAGGCGGCGATGGCGTCCAGTTCGAAGGCGACCCCGACGCTCGGCTGGGCGATGCCGACCCGGCTGGCCAGGATCACCCCGGCCAGGCCGGCGCAGGCACCACTGATCGTGTACGCGAGGATCACGTGCCGACGTACGTTGATGCCGGCCAGACGTACCGTTTCCGGGTTGCCGCCGATCGCGATGATCGACCGCCCGGCCGGGGTACGGGAGAGGAACACCCCGCCCACCCCGAAGACCGCCAGCATGATCACGGTGGTCAGCGGGATCGGGCCGACCATCGCCGAGCCGAGGGTGAAGAACGCCGGGTCCTCCGGCGCGATCGGCACCTCGGAGTAGACAAAGGCCAGCCCCCGGATGGTGGTCAGCGCGGCCAGCGTCACCACGAACGGCGCCAGCCCGAACCGGGCCACCAGCGTGCCGTTGACCAGCCCGAACCCGATCCCGGCGGCGATCCCGACGGCCATCGCCAACGGGATCGGCAGGCCGGAGACCAGGCCGGCGGTGACGATGCCGGCGAACGCGACCACCGAACCGACGGAGAGGTCGATGCCGCCGGTCAGGATCACCACCAGCATGCCGAAGGCGAGCAGCCCGGTGGTCACCATCTGCTTGAGCAGGTTGGTCAGGTTGGTCTGGGTGAAGAACGTGTCCGAGGTGATCGCCGCGACCACGACCAGCAGCACGACGAGCGTGCCGAGCGCCGCCTCGACCGTACGGTCCCGGCCGTTGACCACCAGCCGCCACGGCCGCCCTCCCCCGGGGCCCGTGGTCTCCGGTGTGGTGCCGGTGAGCTGTCCCGTCATACCCTCTCCCCGATCGCGTACGCGAGCACCTCGTCCTCGGTGGTGCCGTCGGCCGGCAGCTCACCGGTGAGCCGGCCCTGCCGCATCACCAGCACCCGGTCGGCGGCGCCGAGCACCTCGGTCAGGTCCGAGGAGATGAGCAGCACGCCCAACCCGGACCGCGCCAGTTCGTCGACCATGCGGTAGATCTCCACCCGGGTCGCCATGTCGACCCCCCGGGTCGGCTCGTCGAGGATCAGCACCCTCGGCCCGACCAGCAGCCACTTCGCCAGCACCGCCTTCTGCTGGTTGCCGCCGCTGAGCTGCCACACCGGCATCGAGGCGCACCGCTGCGGCGCGATGCCGAGCCGGTCGACCATGGTGGTCACGTCGGCCCGCTGCCGGGCCCGGTCGATCAGGCCGAGCCGGGTGCCACGGCGCAGCGTGGTGAGGCCGATGTTGTCCCGTACGGTCAGGCCGAGCACCAGTCCGGTGCGCTTGCGGTCCTCGGTGACCAGGGCGAGCCCGGCCGCGATCGCCTCGGCCGGGCTGCGGAAGTCACCGCCGCCGTCGGCGACCCGCACCTGGCCGGTCGCCGCCGGCTCGGCCCCGAAGACGCACCGGGCCAGTTCGCTGCGGCCGGAGCCGACCAGCCCGAACAGGCCCACGATCTCGCCCGCGCGGAGCGTGAACGACACGTTGGTGAACTCGCCGGGCCGACCCAGCCCGGTCACGGTGAGCAGCGGCGGCCCCGGCTCCGCCCGCCGGTCGGGATAGATCTGGGTCAGCCGGCGACCGGCCATCATCCGGATCAGCTCGTCCTCCCGGGTCGCGGCGGGGGTGGTGGTGCCGACCACCCGCCCGTCCTTGATCACCACGATGCTGTCGGCGAGGTCGAGCACCTCGGCCAGCCGGTGCGAGACGTAGACGACCAGCACCCCGGCCGAGGTCAGCCGACGGACCAGCGCGAACAGCGAGTCCAGGTCGCTGCCGGCCAGGACCGCCGAGGGCTCGTCGAGCACCAGCACCCGGGGCTGGTCGACCAGTGCCTTGGCGATCTCCACCATCTGCTGCCGGGCCACCGTGAGCCGGCCGGCGGTGGTACGCGGGTCGATCGCGCCGAAGCCGATCGAGTTCAGCAGCTCGGCTGCCCGCCGGTGCGCGGCGGCCCAGTCGATCAGCCCGGCCCGACGGGGGAAGTTCCCCATCAGCAGGTTCTCGGTGACCGACAGCTCGGGCACCAGGCTGAGTTCCTGGTGGACGGTACGGATGCCGTGGGCGTGCGCGTCGTGCGGCGAGCGGGGCTCGATCCGTACGCCGTCGAGCCACATCTCGCCCGCGCTCATCGGCTCGGCACCGGCCAGGATCTTGATCAGGGTCGACTTGCCGGCGCCGTTCGCGCCGACCACCGCCAGCACCTCGCCCGGCCGTCCGACCAGGTCGACCCCGTGCAGTACCCCGACGCCGCCGTAGTCCTTGTGCACCCCGCGCAGTTCGAGGCTCATCCCCGCGCCTCCATCACCACGATGGTCTTCTGCCGGGTGAAGTCGAGCACCGTCTCGTGCAGGCCCTCGCGGTATCCGCCGGTGTCCTTGGTGCCGCCGAACGGAAGGTTCTCGGCCCGGATCGCGGTCGAGCCGTTGATCATCACACCGCCGACGTCGAGCCGGTGGGCGATGCCGAAGGCGCGCGAGATGTCCCGGGTGAAGACCGCCGCGTGCAGCCCGTACGGTGACTCGTTCGCCATCGCGACCGCCTCGGACGGGTCGGCGAACCGGGCCACCGGCGCCACCGGGCCGAAGATCTCGGCGGCCAGCGTCGGGCTGTCGGCGGGTACGTCGACCAGCACCGTCGGGTCGACGAAGGCACCACGCCGGACACCACCGGCGACCAGCCGGGCGCCGTCGGTGACCAGCCGGCCGACCGCCTGCTCGACCTGCCGCGCGGCGGACTCGGCGATCAGCGGGCCGACATCGGTCCGCTCCAGCAACTGGTCGCCGACGCTCAGCTCGGCGGTCTGCGCCAGCAGCGTGGCGACAAACGCGTCGTGCACGCCGTCCTGGACGTAGACCCGCTTGACCGCGCAGCAGATCTGCCCGTTGCCCCGGGCCAGCCGGCCGAGCACGACCGCGCGGGCGGCCTCCTCGACGTCCGCGTCGTCGCAGACGATCAGGGCGTCGTTGCCGCCGAGTTCCAGGAAGACCTTCTTCAGTGTGGTCGCGGCCCGCTGGGCGATCGCCCGCCCGGCGGCGGTGCTGCCGGTGAGGCTGACCGCCGCGATGCCGGGCAGCTCGGCCAGGAGTTCGGAGACGCGTACCCCGCCGGTGACGAGTTGGTGCGCGTGCCGGGGAGCGCCGGCCCGTTCGACCAGTTCGGCGATCCGGAGCAGGGTGAGCGGGCAGCGGGCCGGCGGCTGCACCACCACCGCGTTGCCGGCGGCGAGCGCGGCTGCCGCCTTGTGCGCGTACAGCTCGACCGGGTAGTTGAACGGGACGAGCGCGGCCACCACACCGAGCGGTTCGCGCACGGTCACCGCCAGGTGCCGGGCCAACCCGGGTACGGCGTCCAGCGGGATCTGCCGACCGAAGAGCCGGGTCGCCTCGCCCGCGTACCCCCGGAAGATCCGGATCGCCGCGTCGAGTTCGCCCCGGGTCTGTTGCAGCGGCTTGCCGTTCTCGGCGGCGAGCAGTCGGGCCAGACTCTCCTGCTCCTGCTCGACCAGGTCGGCGATCCGCTGCAACAGCCCGGCCCGCTCGTACGCGGGCAGGGCGGCCATGGCCCGCTGGCCTACGGCGGCGGCGTCGACCACCGCCCGTACCCGCTCCTCGTCGGCGCTCTCGACCTCGCCGAGCGGCGCTCCGGTGCCGGGGTTGCGCACGCTGATCACGGGACCGTCGGGGGGCGCCGCCCCCGGCCCGCTCCCGGCGGACGGTGCGGCGGTGGACGGGGTGGAACCAGTTGGCGACGTGACGGCGGACATCCGTTTCCACTCCTAGCTGTCGGGCTCGCGGGTTACCTGGTGGTGGGTGGCACGGGATTCTTGATCCGTTGGCCGATATTGACGGCCATCGCCAGCGCGGCCGGCACCAGCCGGTGACAGTCGTCAATGCTGAACCGGTACGCGGGAGCGGAGACGCTGAACGCGCCGACCGGCTGCCCGGCGGCACCGAGGATGGGCAGTCCGACGCAGCGCACGCCCTCCTCGTTCTCCTCGTCGTCGATGGCGAAGCCCCGGGCCCGGACCAGTTCGAGTTCGGCGAGCAGCGCCGCGCCGCGCAGCGTCCGGCCGGTACGTGCCGGCAGCGGGCCGTCCAGGATCTCGGTCCGGCGCCGCTCGTCGAGTACGGCGAGCACCGCCTTACCCATCGAGGTGCTGTGCATGGCCACCCGGTTGCCGACCCGCGAGACCAGCCGGACGGCGGTGGCACTCTCCACCTTGTCCAGGTAGAGGATCTGGTTGCCCACCGGGATACCGAGGTGCACCGTCTCCCCGCTCAACGCGACCAGGTCGTCGAGGTAGGGCCGGGCCACCGCGCGCAGGCCGTCCTCTTCGAGGTACCGCCCGGCGAGCGCGACCAGGGTCGCGCCGAGGTGGAAGCTGCCGGCACGGTCCCGTTCGAGCACGCCGAGTTCCAGCAGGGAGGTGGCGTAGCGGTGGGTGGTGCTCACCGCGATCCGGGCCCGCACGGCGAGTTCGCCCAGGGTCAGGCCGGCGCGGCCGGCCTCGGAGACCGCGCCGATCAGTTCGAAAGCCTTATCGACGCTCGACGATTTTCTTCCGCTCCTCATTCGAGTTACTCGAATCCATTTCCATCGAGTTCCAGATAACGGCGATGTTTACACCGCGAAACAACCCTGTCAACCTTTCGGGGCAACATACATCGGAGGTATCCGGGCCCCTCAAGATCACGGGAGCGCTGCCAGCGCAACGATTTACCTGGCCCGCACCACTTTTGCCCAACCAGACCCGGCCCGTTGTTGGTGCTCGATCCTGCAACAAGGAAACCCGGCGGCCAGACATCCAATGTCTCCACCATTTCGCACATACCTTGATCAATGCGATAAGTGCCTCGCCGGCCGGGCCGCCGGAGCCGGCCACCACCGGGGCCGGATGTCACAACGGGACGGTAGGGTCCCGGGTATGACGAGTGACGAGCAGGAGCGGCGCCCGGCCGACGAGGACTGGGACCGCTTCGTCGACGGACAACTCGCCGAGCTGGGGATCAGCCGCGACGAGCTGGCCCGGCAGGCCGCCCGGGGCGAGTTCGAGTCGGCTTCGGCCCAGCACCTCTGGACCCTGATCGGCTGACCCCCGCCGACGCGGCGGGTCGGGTCAGGCGCGGTGGGTTAGGTCACCGGAGCCGCCCGAGCGGAACAATCCGGGTCGGCCGGACGTTGGTCGAGCGTGTGATCGACGTACCCCTGTCTGTTCTTGACCTTGCACCGGTCGCGGCCGGCACCACCGCCGGCGAGGCCCTGCGGCACACCACCGAACTGGCCCGGCGGACAGAGGAGCTGGGCTACCAGCGCTTCTGGGTCGCCGAGCACCACAACATGCCGGCGATCGCCTCTTCGGCGCCGCCCGTGGTGATCGCCCACCTGGCCGCCGCCACCTCGACGATCCGGGTCGGCTCCGGCGGCGTGATGCTGCCCAACCACGCCCCGCTGGTGGTCGCCGAGCAGTTCGGCACCCTGGAGGCGCTGCACCCCGGCCGGATCGACCTCGGCATCGGCCGGGCGCCCGGGACCGACCAGGTGACCGCGCTCGCGCTGCGCCGAACCATGGAGGGGCTCTCCGCCGAGAACTTCCCGCAGGAGTTCGCCGACCTGGTCAACTACTTCACCGGCGAGCGCCCGGGCCCGATCACCGCCAGCCCCGGCCGGGGCGACATGCCCGAAGTGTGGCTGCTCGGGTCGAGCGGCTTCAGCGCACAGCTCGCCGGCCTGCTCGGCCTGCCGTTCTCGTTCGCCCACCACTTCAGCTCGACCAACACCCTGCCGGCGCTCGCGCTCTACCGGCAGAACTTCCGGCCGTCCCGGTGGTTGGAGAAGCCGTACGCGATGGTGGCGGTCAACGCCGTCTGCGCCGACACCGACGAGCGGGCGCAGTGGCTCGCCGGCCCGGCCGCGCTCTCCTTCCTGCGGCTGCGCTCCGGCCGCCCCGAGCCGCTGGCCAGCCCCGAGGACGCGGCGGCGTACCCGTACACCGAGGCCGAGCGGCTGTTCACCCGGGAACGGATGAACGGCCAGGCGATGGGGAGCCCGGAGACGGTCCGCCGGCAGCTCACCGAGCTGTTGGAACGTACCGGGGCGGACGAGCTGATGCTGACCACGATGGTCTACGACATCGCCGACCGGGTCCGGTCGTTCGAGCTGATCGCCGAACACGTCGCGGGCGGGCTGCGCCAGGACCGGTGACACCGGGTGTTCGTCGATGGCTCGATCATCCGTGAAACAGGATCTTCACGTGGCTGTCACCGGTACGCTTCGTAACCCCGCCTAGTCTTATTACCGGTGGTGGTTCGACATGCGCGGTCGGGACGGGTCGCGTCATGTCGCGGTGTGTGTCGTACCGGGCCGGGTGGGGTGGGCCCCTACCCGGTCCGGTACGACGAGCCTCAGCGCAGGTAGACGTTCGGTTGCGGCGGCGCGGCCATCCCGTTGCCGATGAAGAAGCTCGGATGCGGCGGCTGGTTGTAGGCCGTGTTCTGCCAGGCCACCGCCACCCGGTACTGCGGATCGTGCATCAGCGTGGCGATCCGGGTGCTGGTCACCGTCGGCGTGCTGTAGATCCGCAACGCCCCACTGTCGCTGGTCCGCCAGATCACCTCCTCGCGCCAGTCGCCGAGGATGTCGGCCGAGAGCGCGGGGGTGGACTTGGTGCCGTTGTTCGAGGCCACCCCGCTGCCGGTGAGCAGCCGGGTCTCCCCGCCGGTGCCGTACTTGTCGATCCGGGTGGCGTCGAGCAGTTCGCGTACCGGATCGCCGTCCCACCAGGCCAGGAAGTTGATCGACGAGGGTTTGCGGCCGACGTTCGCGCCGCTCGGGCCGCGCAGCCCGTCGACCGCCGCCGACCAGGACTCCGCGCCCGCGCTGCCGGCGTAGATGTCCCCGGCCACCCCCCGGCCGTTGTCGCCGGACGCCGCGGTCGACCACAGGACCTGACCGGTACGGGCGTTGGCGAACCAGGACGACGGTTTGCTGCTGTCCTCGCTCACCTTGAAGTACTCCAGCCCGGCCCGGCCCGGGTCCAGGTCACCGACGTGCGCGGCGTCGCCGTGACCGTGGCCGGTGTTCCAGAGCACGCCGCCGTTGTCGTCGACACACATCGCGCCGAACAGGATCTCGTCCCGCCCGTCCGCGTCCACGTCCGCGACGGCCAGGCTGTGGTTGCCCTGGCCGGCGTACTGGCTGCCGGCGGAGTTGGAGTCGAACGTCCAGCGCCGGGTCAGGCTGCCGTTGCGGAAGTCCCAGGCGACGATCACGGTCCGGGTGTAGTAACCCCGGGACATGATCAGCGACGGCCGCTGCCCGTCCAGGTACGCCGTGCCGGCGAGGAACCGGTCGACCCGGTTGCCGTAGTTGTCGCCCCAGGAGGAGACGGTGCCCCGGGCCGGCAGGTAGTCAACCGTGGCGGCGACCGCGCCGGTACGACCGTCGAACATGGTCAGGAACTCGGGTCCGGCGAGCACGTACCCGCTGGAGTTGCGGTGGTCGGCCGAGGACGAGCCGATCACCTGGCCGGTGCCGGAACGGGTCCCGTCGGCCGTCTTCATCGCCACCTCGGCGTCGCCGTCACCGTCGTAGTCGTACACCTGGAACTGGGTGTAGTGCGCGCCGGCCCGGATGTTGCGCCCCAGGTCGATCCGCCACAACCTGGTCCCGGTCAGGGTGTACGCGTCGACGAAGACGTTGCCGGTGTAGCCGGACTGCGAGTTGTCCTTGGCGTTGGACGGGTCCCACTTCAGGACGATCTCGTACCGGCCGTCGCCGTCCAGGTCACCGACCGAGGCGTCGTTGGCCGAGTAGGTGTACGCCTCACCGGAGGGCGTGCTGCCGCCCGGCGGCACCTGGAGCCGTACGTCCAGGTAGCCGTTGCCGAACTGGAGCGCCGGCGCCGAGGCAGCCTGTTCGGTGCCGTTCACCACCGCCCGTACGGTGTACGCCGTACCGGCGGCGGCGCCGCTGTCGAGGTAGTTGGTCGCACCGGTGATCGGTGAACCGTTCACCCTGGTCGTGCCCCGGTACAGGTTGAACGCCACCTGCGGGCCCTCGGTGCCGAGCAGCCGCCAGGAGACCAGGTTGGCGCTGCCGGAACGTACGCTGACCAGGCCACGGTCCAGCTCCTCGGCCTGTTTCGCGCCGGCCGGCGGCGTCGGCGGCGGGGTGCTGGTGGGCGGCGGGTCGGTGGTCGGAGCCGGCGTGGTCGGCGTCGGCGGGTTTGTCGGCGTGCTGGTCGGCGGCGGGGCGGTGGTCGGGGCCACTCCCCCGGTGCAGGTGGTGCCGCCCAGTGCGAAGCTCGCCGGTGCCGGGTTGCTGACGTTGTTCCAGGACCCGTTGAAGCCGAACGAGACGGTCCCGTTGGTCGGGATGGCACCGTTGTAACCGACGTTGACCGCGCTCACCTGGGCGCCGGACTGGCTCACCGTGGCGTTCCACGCCTGGGTCACCTGCTGCCCGGCCGCGTACGCCCAGGTGAGGCTCCAGGCGGAGAGCGGGTCGCCGAGGTTGGTGATCGTGACCGAGGCGCCGAATCCGCCCTGCCATTGGTTGCCGACCTGGTAGTCGACCCGGCAGCCGGCTGCGGCGGCCGAGGCGACCACGGTCAGCGCGCCGGTGGCGGCGAGGGTGCCGGCGGTGACGGCGGCGAGCAGCGCGGCGGGCCTCGACCCCAGGCGCGCCGGTCGGGGGTACGCGTCGTCGGGCGGGATGGGTTGTCGTGAGCTGGGCATGTTCGCTCCGTGGAGGACGGTGTGCGCGGCGGCGGCACCGGACAGCCGGAGTCCGGACGGTCCACGTCGGCCCTGCCCTGGGCCGGCGGCTCGCCACCACGCGGAACGGCCGAGAAATGGATCATTTCAACGGCCGGTTCGACAACAGGTCAAGGCTCCGAGCGCACCTGGAGCGTAGGACAAGCCCACGCCACCCACAAGATAGACCGATCCGAATTTAAAGGTTTCAGTTCGCCGGGCGGCGCAGCACCAGGCAACCGCCAGCCGGCACGACCACCGGCGGCCCGACCGGGGCACCGCCGGGCCGCGTGCCGTCGACGCCGGTCGCCAGCACCGGAATGCCCGCGACCGCCACCGACCGCTCCTCGTCGTCATGGTTGAACAGGTAGAGCCAGCGCGTGCCGCCGGGGGTACGGCGGCTGACCGCCTCCACCCCCGCCGGCAGCGACGAGCAGACCGGGCCCGCCCCGGCCGCCCGCGCGGCCCGCTCCAGCAGCGAGCGGTATCCCGCGTCGTCGAGCCGGGTGGAGACGTACCAGGCGACGCCGCCACCGAACCGGTTCCGGGTCACCGCCGGCTGACCGGCCAACCGCCCGTCCGCGTACGCCAGCACGGTCCGCGCCCCGTTCAGGCGTACGGTCTCGCTCCAGAGCCGCCCGCTCGGTTCGCCCGGTTTACTCAGGGCGCTCGGTCGGCCACGGCTGGTGCTGTGTCCTTGGTCGTCTTCCGCGTCGGCGAGCGGGACGAGGGGGAAACGCTCGTTGTCGGCGAGCGGGTGGAACTCCTCCACCCGGATGCCGAGCAGGTCCCGGAACGCTCCCGGGTAGCCGCCCAGGCGGATCCGCCCGTGCTCGTCGGCGACCCCGCTGAGATACCCGACCAGCAGGTGCCCACCACCGGCGACCCAGTCCCGCACCCGCGCCGCGACCAGGTCCGACACCAGGTAGAGCGCGGGCAGGACGAGCAGCTTGTACCCGGCCAGCGGGTCGGGACCGTCGGTGCGGGTCAACTGGTCCGGCCCGACGAAGTCGGCGGTGAAGCCGGCCCGCCACAGCGACCGGTGCGCGGCGGCGACCTCGTCGCGGTAGTCGAGCCGGGACGAGGGCAGGCCCGGCCCGGCCAACGCCCACCCGCACTCGGCGTCCCAGGCGATCGCCACCGACGCCTCGACCTCGCCCGTCCAGACCGCCGCCGACGCCTCAGCCTCACCCGACCAGACCGCCGCCGACGCCTCAGCCTCGCCCGTCCGGGCCGCCGCCGATCCCACGGGGGCCGGTGCCCGCACGTCCGACCCGGTCGACGCGGTGGCGGCGGGTGGGACCGCCTCGGACAGTTCGGAGAGGATCCGGCCCAGTTCGACGGTCTCCCGGAACACCCGGCTGTCCGGTCCGGCGTGCGGGACCAGCGCGGAGTGGAACCGTTCGGCGCCACCGGCCGGTGCCCGCCACTGGAAGAACATCGCTCCCCGGGAACCCCGGGCGACGTACGCCAGGCTGTTGCGCAGCAGACGACCGGGCTCCCGGCTGTGCATCCGGCCGGGTACGTAAATCAGGTTCGGCGCGCTCTCCATCAGCAACCAGCCCGTCCCGTCGGGCACCTTCCGCCCGGCGACCGGACCACCCTCGCCGGTGGCAAGACCGTGGACGTCGCCCGGGACCCGGCGGGCCCAGGACCTGGCGAGGTCGGCCGCGAAGGCGATCTGCTCCTCCGCGCCCCGGTCGGCGGCCGACGGGTAGTGGTCGATCGTCACCAGGTCCACCTCGGACGACCATCGGGCGTGGTCCACCGGCACCCAGTCGCCGAGGACGTAGTTGGTGGTGACCGGGACGTCCGGGGTCGCGGCGCGGAGCAGGTCGCGCTGCTCGACGTACGCGCTGAGCAGTTCGTCGGACCAGAACCGGCGGAAGTCGAGCAACTGGGCCGGGTTGGCCAGGTACTGGGTGGCGCGGGGTGTGGCGACCTGCGCCCAGTCGGAGTAGTGCTGGCTCCAGAAGCTGGTGCTCCAGGCGTCGTTGAGCCGGTCCAGGTCGCCGTGGCGGGTACGCAACCAGTCCCGGAACGCGTCCGTCGCGTACCCGCAGTGGCAGGTGGTGCCGTACTCGTTGTGCACGTGCCAGAGGGCGAGCCCCGGGTGATTCCGGTATCGGTCGGCAAGCGCCTCGGCGATGCCCCGGGCAGCCCGCCGGTACGCCGGAGCGGCGACGCAGTAGGTGTCGCGGCTGCCGTGGTGCAGCCGTACGCCGTCGGCCGTCACCGGCAGCGCCTCCGGGTGGGCGAGGCTGAACCAGGGCGGCGGGGAGGCGGTCGGGGTGGCCAGCGCGACCCGGATCCCGTTGTCGTACAACAGGTCGAGCACCCGGTCGAGCCAGTCGAAGTCGTACCGTCCGGGGTGTGGCTCGAGCCGCGACCAGGCGAAGACGCCGACGGTGACCAGGTTGACCCGGGCCTGGCGCATCAACACCACGTCCTGCGCCCAGACCTGCGCCGGCCACTGCTCCGGGTTGTAGTCGCCGCCGTGGCAGAGCCCGTCCACACCCCTCGGCCACCGCATCCGTCCACTCTCCTCACGTCGGACCTCTTTGTTTACCTGCCATCCGAAGCATCGACAGGAATGGGGCTATGGCCACGAGAAGCGGTGGTGGTGGCACTCATCGTTGGCCGACCACCCATTGACAGTTTGTTTGGAAGCCAAAGAAACTAGAGCAAGGCCACTCGGCGACGCGGGTGAGCCGCAGGGATCGGGAGACCGATCGACCCACTGCTCGGGGTGAGCGCCGGCGGCTGAGCCCCCGAGGGCACGGGTCCGGCGGGGTGCCCAGGTGGGGGGCGCCCCGCCCCCGCCCGATCTCACCCCTTGACCGCGCCGGTGAGCACACCCTTGGTGAAGTGCCGCTGCACGAACGGGTAGACCAGCACCGCCGGGACCACGGTGACCACCACCACCGCCATCTTGATCGCCAACGACGGCGGGTACGCGCTGATCCCCGGCAGGTTCGGCGGGTTACCGGTGACGTGCGGGGACTGGCCGGCGAGCAGGTAGCTCTGCAACACCCGCTGGATCGGGAACTTGTCGTTGTCGTCCAGGTAGAGCACCGAGTTGAAGTACGCGTTCCAGTAGCCGACCGCGTAGAAGAGGCCGACCACCGCCACCACCGCCCGGGACAGCGGCAGCATGATCCGGGTGAGGATGCGGAACTCACCGGCCCCGTCGATCCGCGCGCTGTCGACCAGCTCGCTCGGCACGTTCATGAAGAACGCCCTGATCACCACCAGGTTGAACACGCTGATCGCGCTCGGCAACACCAGCGACCAGAGGCTGTCCTTGAGGCCGAGACCGGTGACCACGAGGTAGCTCGGCACCAACCCGGGAAAAATCAGGAAGGTGAGCAGGAAGAAGAAGAGCAGCGGTCGGTGCGCCAGCGAGTCCGGCCGGGACAGGCCGTACGCCGCGAGCACGGTCAGCACCAGGCTGATCGCCGTACCCGCCAGGGTGACCAACGTACTGACCCAGACCGCCTGGGTGACCTGCCCACCGGAGAAAATCGTCACGTACGCGGAGATGTCGACCTCGCGCGGCACGATCACGATCCCGCCCGCCTCGTTGATCGTCGAACGGGAGGCGAGACTGGTCACCATCACCGCCCAGATCGGCCCCAGCACGGCGAGCACCAGCAGGGTGAGCAGCGTCCCCTTGCCGAGCCGGCCGAGCGGCGTCGGCGGTTCCGCCCAGGCCGGCCGCCGCTCCCGCTCCCGCCGGGCGGCCCGGTGCCGGTCCCGCCGGGCCGCCCGCTCCTGCTCCCGTTCGCGCTCCCTGGTCGGACTGCTCCGGCGTGGCCGGTCCGGTCGGCCCGGTGGCGGGTCAGACCGGCGCGGTCCATCGTGCGGGGTCGCCGTGACGCTCATGATTTCGCATACACCCCCTGCTCGCCGAGCCGGTGCGCGGCGGCGTTCGCGGCCAGGATCAGGATCAGGCCGACCACCGCCTTGAAGAGTCCGGCCGCCGCGCCCAGGCCCCACTGCTGGGGCACGATGGCCTGGTAGTAGACAAAGGTGTCGAGCACCTCGGCCGCCTGCCGGCCGACCGCCTCCCGTTGCAGGATGAACTGCTCGAAGCCGACCGAGAGCGCGTCACCGAGTCGCATGATCAGCAGCAGGATGATGACCGGTCGCAGGCCGGGCAAAGTGATGTGCCAGAGGCGCCGCCACCGGCCGGCACCGTCGGCGGCGGCGGCCTCGTAGAGATTCTGGTCGATCGCGGACAGCGCGGCGAGGAAGACGATCGCACCCCAGCCCGCGTCCTTCCAGACCGCCTCCGCGGTGACCAGCACGATGAAGGTGTCCGGGTTGGTCATCACGTCCCACGGTTCGAACCCGGCCTGGCGCAACTCCTGCGAGAGCAGGCCGGCGCCGCCGAGCATCTGCACGAAGAAGGTCACCACCAGCACCCAACTGAAGAAGTGCGGCAGGTAGACCACGCTCTGCACGAAGCCGCGTACCCGGCCGGAGACCACGCTGTTGAGCAGGATCGCCAACAGGATCGGCAGCGGGAAGAAGAAGACGAGCTGGAACAGCGTGATGGTCAGGGTGTTGCGTACGGCATCCCAGAACGCCGGGTCGGTGAAGAGGGTCTCGAAGTTGCCGAACCCGATCCACTCGCTGTGCAGGAAGGCGTCGAGCGGGTCGTCGCCGAGGAACGGGTTGTAGTCCTGGAAGGCGATCACGTTGCCGAGCGTCGGCAGGTAGTGGAAGACCAACAGCAGCAGCGCCGCCGGCGCGGCCATCACCAGCAGCGGCCAGTCCCGCCGCAACCGGTCCCGCAGGCCGCGCCGCTTCCGTACGGCAGGCCGGTTCCGTACGGGATTTGGGTTTCGCCGCTCCCGGGCGGTCTCCGCGCTCATCTGCCGTTGTCGGCCAGGGTCTTCTCCAGGAAGGCCCGGCCCTCGTCACCGCCGCCGGAGCGGAACTCCCGGACCACCTGGTCCAGGTCACCGACCGGCCGCCGGCCGCGCAGGATGTCGTTGATCTTGTCTTCGCTCGGCACCAGCACCTTGGCGTAGTTGGCCGGCAGTTCGAGCTTGATCCCGGCGAACAGATCCGGCTCCATGTGCCCGATCGTGGCCCGGTGGTAGGCGAGGTAGTCCTGCACGTAGTTCGGGGTGTCGCCGCTGCGCACCTTCACCGGGACCCGGCCACCGAGGTAGTCGAACTGCGACGCCTTCTCCTTGCGGCCCAGGTCGGTGGGGATCGGGCTGCCGTCGGCGGCGCGGGTGAAGTGGCTGCCCTCGACACCGTACTCGCGCAACTCGTACTCGCGGCTGCCGAACGGGGCGGCGCCCCAGTCGAGCACCCGCAGGATCTCCTCAATACGCGCCCTGCCGAGCCCCTTCTTGACAAAGGTGAAGAAGATCGGCTTCTCGCTGCCCCAGATCACCGGCTTGGTGGTGCCGGCGCCGAAGACCTGCAACGGCTGCATGTTGAAGGTCGGGGTCACCTTGGCCTGCTCGCCCTGCATGCCCTGCCAGGCACCGAGCCCGTCCTGGTACATCGAGATCTTGCCGCCGTTGAAGAGCTGCTTCTCGTCCGCACCCCTGCTGGCCACCGTGTCCGGATGGACCAGCCCCTCGGCGAAGAGCCGGGCGGTGAACTCCAGCGCGGCCCGGTACTCGGGCAGCTCGTACTTGTGGACCAGGCCGCCGTCGGGCTTCTTCCGCCAGCCGTTCTGCACCCCGGGACAGCCGAAGTACTGCTGGATCATGGAGAAGACACTGCCGAACGCCCAGACGCCCCGGTCGGCCCGGGTCATCTGCCTGCCGAACTGGTAGAGCTCGTCGGTGCTGGTCGGCGGGGCGACACCGGCGGCGTCGGTGAGATCCTTGCGGTGGAACATGGCGAAGGCGAACGGCCCGTCGGTGGGGAACGGCACCGAGTAGAGCCGGCCACCCCAGACCGCGTACTGCCAGGCGCCGGTGGAGAGCGAGGCGAGATTCGGGTACGCGTACACCGCGTCGCCCTTGAGATAGTCGGTGAGGTCCTCGAAGAGCGCCTTGACCGCGTCGGAGAACCGCGAGATCTTGTCGATCTCCCAGTTCGGCCCGACCAGCAGGTCCGGTACGTCCCGCGCGCCGAGCACCGCGCTGAGCTTGTCGGCGTACGTGTTGCCGTCCTGGAGGCTCGGGTTGACGACTACGCCGAGCTGGGCGTTCACCGCGTCCAGATAGGAATTGCGGCCGACCCCGGGCGGGGTCGGCCCCCACCACGGCGACATCGTCCTGATCTCCGCGCCGCCGGCCCCGGGCTTCGCGGCCACCGAGGTGACCAGGGTACGTGGATACGTCAGGAAACCCTGCGGGATCGGCCCCTCGCCAGGGATGTCCGGCTTGACCAGGTCGACCGGGCGGTGGTTCGGCAGTACGCCCGAGACCGCGTCGCCCCGGGTGGCACTGCCCCGACTGCCCGCCTCCTTGCTGCAACCGGTGAGCAGACCGCCGCTGGCCAGCGCGGCGCCGCCGAGGGCGACCAGGCCGAGGAAACGTCGACGGTCGGTGGCCCCGCTCGGATGCGTCGGATCCACGGGACGCTCCCTTCGTTCGGTGGGGTGTGCGGCGGAGGGACGCACAGGTAGAGTTATTTCGTCGGGTGACTAAACTAAGTTAATCGACAGCGACCACTGCCACAAGGGACACCGGCGACACACCACGCGTTAGGAAGGGCCCCTTCCTATACAAAAAGCGATAACAAGGGGCCCTTCCTTAACAAAGCAGCGGGTGGCGGGTACGGTCAGGCGGCCAGTACGCGGGGAGCGGAAAGACTTTGATCACGATGCAGACCGGTGCCGAACCGGCCGACCTCGCCGACGTACGGGCCACCAACCTCGCCGTCGTGCTCCGGCACGTACGCGCGCACGCGCCCTGTTCCCGGGCGGACATCGCCGCCTCGACCGGGCTCAACAAGGCCACCGTCTCCAGCCTGGTCGCCGACCTGATCGACCGGCGACTGCTGCGCGAGACCGGGCTGACCGAAAATCGGATCGGACGCCCCGCCACCATGCTGGTCCTCGACGGCGGCCCGTACGCCGCGATCGGCATCGAGGTCGCCGCCGACCAGCTCACCGTGGTCGCGGTCGACCTCGGCGGCACCGAACTGCTCACCTGGCGTCGGGCCTTCACCGGCCACGGCGGGACCGGGACGCGGGCGGTCAGCGCGATCGCCGCCCTGGCCAACCGGGCGACCGGCCGGCTCGCCGCACAGGGGCGCGCGGTGCTCGGGCTGACGGTCGGCGTACCGGGCCTGGTCGACGGTGCCGGCACGGTGCGAACCTCACCCGGCCTCGGCTGGCGGGACCTGCCACTCGGGGCCGACCTGCGCCGGGCACTACGCGAACCGTCCTTCGAGGTGGTGATCGACAACGACGCGAACCTGGCCGCGTTGGCCGAGCACCGGCAGGGCCCGTACGCCGGCACCGCGAACCTGGTCCACCTCACCGCCGGAGCCGGCATCGGGGCCGGCGTGATCGCCGACGGCCGACTGCTGCGCGGCGGGCGCGGCTTTGCCGGCGAGATCGGCCACCTCTGCCTCGACCCGCGCGGTCCCGCCTGCCCGTGCGGGCGACGGGGCTGCCTGGAGGCGCTGGCCGGGGTGCCGGCGCTGATCCGGCGGGTGCTGCCGGACGCCACACAGGACGGTCCGGTCACCGACTTCGCCCCCGAGGTGGAGCGGGTCCGCGCCCGTGCCCGGCAGGGCGACAGAATGGTCCTGGAGGCGCTCACCGAGACCGGACGGCATCTCGGGCACGGCCTCGCCGCGCTCGCCAACCTGGTCAACCCCGAGGTGGTCCTGCTCGGCGGTTACTTCGTCACCCTCGCGCCGTGGCTGTTGCCGGCCGCCGAGGGCGAGCTTGCCGCGCGTACGGTGGCGCCGGAGGCCGGGGGCGCCCGGCTGGCCGCCTCCGCGCTCGGACCGGGCGCGGCCGCGGTCGGCGGTGCGGCCCGCGCCCTGGCGATGGTCGACGCCGGCCGGCTGCCCTCCGCCCCGCTGGCCGGTTGAGGGTCGGCCCGGTGGCCGGTTCAGGGTCGGCCCGGTGGCCGGTTCAGGGTCGGCCCGGTGGCCGGTTCAGGGTCGGCCCGGTGACCGATACACGGTCGCGCCGCTGACAGCTTGCGACAGATCGACGGTCGCCATCCCTTGACCGCCTCGGCGCCGTGGTGGCAGCCTCGAAGGGCTTCATCGTCGCGCCCGGCGTCCGGCGTGCCAATGGGCTTTACCTCGCACGGCCGTCGAAGCGCTTCGAGCTTCCCGGGCTGGCGGCCGGTCAACCTCCCGCCATCCCACCATGCTCGAACCGAGGTCTTCGCGGCCCTCACCGTCGACGTCGGCGGCTCCGCCCGGAGATCACGAAAGGTGATCGACATGCGCCAGCCGACCCTGCGCGAGGCCCTGCCCATGTGCGCTCCCCCGGCCCCGGGCGAGCCCGCCACATCCGCCGAGGCGAGCGGACCGCTCCGGTCCGAGCCCGCCACACCCGCCGAGGCAAGCGGACCACCCCGGTCCGAGCCCGGTCGCGGCTTTCGCGACCCGAGCCTGCCCTTGCCGGCCCGGGTCGCCGACCTGGTCGGTCAGCTCACCCTGGCCGAGAAGATCGGCCTGCTGCACCAGTACCAGGCGCCCGTCCCCCGGCTCGGCATCGGCACCTTCCGCACCGGCACCGAGGCTTTACACGGGCTGGCCTGGCTCGGCCCGGCCACCGTCTTCCCGCAGTCGGTCGGGCTGGCCAGCAGTTGGCACCCGGAGCTGCTGCGCGCGGTCGGCGACGCGGTCGGCGACGAGGTACGCGGCCGGCACCGCCAGGAGCCGACCCGGATCGGACTCAACGTCTGGGCGCCGGTGGTGAACCCGCTGCGCGATCCCCGCTGGGGGCGCAACGAGGAAGGGTACGCCGAGGACCCGTGGCTGACCGGGGTGCTCGCCACCGCGTACGCCAACGGGCTGCGCGGCGACCACCCCACCTACCTCAAGACCGCCCCGACGTTGAAACACTTCCTCGGCTACAACAACGAGACCGACCGCTGCCTGAGCTCCAGCAACCTGCCACCCCGGGTGCTGCACGAGTACGAACTGCGCGCCTTCCGCGCACCGCTGGCGGCCGGCGCGGCGGTGGCCGTGATGGCGTCGTACAACCTGGTCAACGGGCGGCCGACGCACCTCAGCCCGCTGCTGCGCCGGGAGCTGCGGGCGAGCGCGCCCGGCGAGATCATGGTCGTCGGCGACGCGGGTGCGGTGACCAACCTGGCCGGCGCGCAGGGCGTGGCGCCGGACCACCCGAGCGGGTACGCCGCCGCGCTGCGGGCCGGCGTCGACAACGTCACCGAGGACGACACCGACGGGGCACCGTCGCGTGCCCGGTTCACCGAGGCGCTGCGCCGGGGTCTGCTCGCCGAGTCCGACCTGGACCAGGCGGCCCGCCGCCTGCTCACCATCCGGTTCCGGCTGGGCGAGTTCGACCCGCCAGCAGGCAACCCGTACACCACGATCAGCCCGGACATGGTCGACTGTGCCGCCCACCGACGACTGGCCCGACGGGCCGCACGGGAGTCGTTCGTGCTGCTGCGCAACGACGGGCTGCTGCCGCTCGACCCGCCCAGCACCGGCACCGTGGCGGTGCTCGGGCCGCTGGCCGACACCCTGCACACGGACTGGTACAGCGGCACCCTGCCGTATGCGGTCACCGCGCGGGACGGACTCGGGGCGCGGCTGGGCACCGAGGTTGCGTACCACCCCGGGGTGGACCGGATCGTGCTACGGGTGACCGGCCCGCGCGGCGGTTGGGTGCACGCCGGCACCGACCCGGCCGGCGCCCCACTGACCGTGACGCCCGGGCCCGACCCCGTCCCCACCGCCGACCCCGTCCCCACCGCCGGCCCGGGCACGACGGCGGACCCGGTTGGCGGTCCGGACCCGACCGACAGTCCAGACCCGGACGCGACGCCGGACCCAGCCGACAGTCCAGACCCGGACGCGACGCCGGACCCAGCCGACGGTCCGGACCCGGACGCGACGCCGGACCCAGCCGACGGTCCAGACCTGGCCGACGGTCCGGACCCGACCGGCTGGTTCGAGGTGTACGACTGGGGTGGCGGCCTGGTCGCGTTGCGGTCCGTCGCGAACGGCCGGCACGTCGGCGCCGACCCGGGCGGCACACTGGTCAACGACCGGCCCGGCCCCGGGGGCTGGCTGGTTCGGGAGACGTTCCGGCTGCTCGACCGGGCGGACGGGCAGGTGCTGCTCTGGCACGAGGCGAGCGGACGGCACGTTCGGGTGGGGGTCGACGGGGTGCTGCGGGCGGACGCGGTGGAGCCCGAACGGGCCAGCCCGTTCACCGTCGAGCCGCTCGCCTCGGGCGCGACCGAGGCGGCCGCGCTCGCCGCCGACGCCGACGTGGCCGTGGTGGTGCTCGGCAACCACCCGATGGTCAACGGGCGGGAGACCGAGGACCGGGCCGACCTCGCCCTGCCGGCCGGGCAGGAGGCACTGCTGCGGGCGGTGTACGCGGCGAATCCGCGTACGGTGCTCGTGCTGACCAGTGGTTACCCGTACGCGGTCGGCTGGGCCGACGAGCATCTGCCGGCCGTACTCTGGTCCGCGCACGGGGGCCAGGAGTACGGGCACGCGCTGGCCGCCGTACTCTGCGGCGACGCCGACCCCGGCGGACGGCTCACCCAGACCTGGTACCGCGCCGCCACCGAGCTGCCCGACCTGCTCGACTACGACATCGTGGCCAGCGACGCGACCTACCTCTACTACCGGGGCAGGCCGCTCTACCCGTTCGGGCACGGGCTGAGCTACACCACGTTCGGCTATCGGGACCTGCGCTGCGACACCGACGCGATCGACCCGGACGGGCTGGTCGAGGTGAGCGTCGCGGTCTCCAACGACGGCGACCGGCCCGGGGTCGAGGTGGTACAGCTCTACACCCGGCAGCGCCGGTCCCGGGTCAAGCAGCCGCTGCGCCAGTTGCGCGGATTCGCCCGGGTGACGCTCGAACCGGGCGAACGGACCACGGTACGGATCCCGCTGCGCGCCGCCGACCTGGCACACTGGGACGTCACCCGCGACCGGTGGGTGGTCGAAGAGGCTCGGCACACCATCGCCGTCGGACGCTCCAGCATGGACATCCGGGCCACCACGGCGCTGACCGTACGCGGCGAACGGATCGGCCCCCGCGACCTCGGGTCGGGACCACTGCGCGCCGCCAGCCACGACGAGTATGCCGGGGTGGTGCTGGTCCCGGGCAGCGGGAGCGCGGACGCGGTCACCGCCGTCGAGGCGGGCGCCTGGCTGCGGTTCGGCTCGGTCGACCTGGCTCCGGGGATCATCGGCGTCACCGCCCGGATCGCCAGCCCACCCGACCGTTCCGGTGGCCCATCCGGTCGCCGCGTTGGCGCGGGCGCGCTGACGCTGCGGTTGGACGACCCGGTCGCTGGTCCGGTGGTCGGTGTCATTCCGGTTCCCGCGATGGACCTGCGCGATCCCGTTCCCGGTCGGGAGCGGGACTGGGCCGAGGTGACCGGCCGTTGGACGGGTGTGGCAACCGGGGTACGCGACCTGTACCTCCTCTTCGACGCTCCAGGCGTTACCGTGAGCTGGTTGAACTTCGTCGGTGCGACGATCGGTCAACGCTCCGTGGCTGGTGTTGGAGGCGCCTAGTGTCTGATCCGTCCGCCGTCGTCCCGGCCGACAGCGACGTACCGAGCCGCGCTGACAAACCGGTGGAGCCCGACGTACCGCCCCCGGGCGAGGGTCAGCCGGCAAAACGGCCGGACATGGTGACCATCGCGGACGTGGCCCGGCACGCGGGTGTCGCGGTGAGCACGGTGTCGTACGTCCTCAGTGGCAAGCGGGCCATCTCGGCGACCACCCGGGAACGGGTGCTGACCAGCGTACGGAAGCTCGGTTACCACCCGAACGCGGGCGCGCGGGCGCTGGCCAGCCGGCGGGCGAACGTGATCGCGCTGGTGCTGCCGCTGCGTTCGGGCATGCACCTGCCGGTACTCATGCAGTTCGCCACGTCGGTGGTGACCACCGCCCGGCAGTTCGGTCACGACGTGCTGCTGCTCACCGCCGACGACGGCCCGGCGGAGCTGCGCCGGATCGCCGCCAGCGCGATGGTCGACGGGCTGATCCTGATGGACGTGGAGATGGACGACCCGCGCGTGCCGCTGCTGCGGCGGTTGGAGCGGCCCAGCGTGCTGATCGGTTTCCCCGCCGACGCCGCCGGTCTGACCTGTGTGGACCTCGACTTCTACCAGGCCGGGCAGGTCTGCGTGGAACACCTGGCCCGGCTGGGACACCGGACGATCGCGCTGCTCGGCGCGCCCGCGGTGGTCTACGAGCGGGGCACCGGCTTCGCCCGCCGCACCCGGGCCGGCTTCACCGAGACCGCGCTGCGGCTCGGACTCACCGCGATCGCCCAGCCGTGCGAGGAGAACTACGACTCCGTACGCCACGAGCTGGCCGGCCTGTTCGCCCGCGAACCGGGGCTGTCCGCCCTGGTGGTGCACAACGAGGCGGCGGTGGGGCAGGTGCTGGCCGCGCTGCCGACGTACGGCCGCAGCGTGCCCGGTGACATCTCGGTGGTGGCGATCTGCCCGGACGAGTTGGCCGAGCGGTCCAGCCCGGCGCTGACCTCGGTGCTCGTCCCGGCCGAGGAGGTCGGCCAGCGGGCGGTGACGCTGCTGATGGAGAAGCTGGCCGGCGAGCGGGTGCCGGAGGGCACGTTGCTCGACCCCCGGCTCACCGTACGAGCCAGCACCAGCGTCCCGGCCCTCACCCCCACCGGGTCCTGATCCGGGCCTTGCCTGCCGGCGTCGGTGCCTGATCGACTGGGGCATGGGCACGCACATGGACCCGGAGGAGTTCCGCCGCAACGGTTACGCCGTGGTGGACTGGATCGCCGACTACTGGACGCACCTGTCCGAGCGGCCGGTGGCACCCGCCGACCCGCCCGGCACGGTGGCGGCCCTGCTGCCGACCGGCCCACCCGAGCGGGGTGAACCGTTCGACCGGATCCTCGCCGACCTGGACACCGTCGTCACGCCGGGCCTGACCCATTGGCAGCACCCCGGATTCTTCGGCTACTTCCCGGCCAACACCTCCGGCCCGAGTGTGCTCGGCGACCTGGTCAGCGCCGGGCTCGGGGTGCAGGGCATGCTCTGGGCCAGCGCGCCGGCCTGCACCGAGGTCGAGACGGTGATGCTGGACTGGCTGGCCGAACTGCTGGACCTGCCGGAACGTTTCCGGTCGAGCGGCGCCGGGGGCGGCGTGATCCAGGACTCGGCCTCCTCGGCGACCCTGGTGGCCACGCTCGCCGCGCTGCACCGGGCCAGTGCCGGGCGCTGGCGCGGCCACGGGCTGGACCGCCGCTACCGGGTCTACACCTCGTCCCAGGCGCACTCGTCGGTCGAGAAGGCGGTCCGGATCGCCGGGCTCGGCGACGACGGGATACGCGCGATCGACGTGGACCCGGTGACCCTGGCGATGCGGCCGGAGTCGCTGCGCGCGGCGATCGAGGCGGACCGGGCCGTCGGCGACGTACCGGCGTTGGTGGTGGCGACGGTCGGGACCACCTCGACCACCGCCGTCGACCCGCTGCCGGAGATCGGCGAGCTGTGCCGGGCGTACGGGCTCTGGCTGCACGTCGACGCCGCGTACGCCGGAGCCGCCGCGGTCTGTCCGGAACTGCGCTGGTCGCACGCCGGGGTGGAGTACGCCGACTCGTACTGCTTCGACCCGCACAAGTGGCTGCTCACCGGCTTCGACTGTGACGCGTTCTGGGTCGCCGACCGGGCCGAGCTGACCGAGGCGCTGACCGTACTGCCGGAGTTCCTGCGCAACGCGGCCAGCGAGTCCGGCGCGGTGCTCGACTACCGCGACTGGCAGGTGCCGCTGGGCCGGCGGTTCCGGGCGTTGAAGCTCTGGTTCGTGCTGCGCTGGTACGGCGCCGAGGGGCTGCGGGCGCACGTCCGCCACGGGATCGCGCTGGCCGGACACTTCGCCGACCTGGTCCGCGCCGACGAGCGGTTCGAGGTGGTCGCCCCGCACCCGTTCTCGCTGGTCTGCTTCCGGCTCCGGGCCGCCCACAACGACGACAATCCGAACACCGCCGACAGCGACAGTCCGAACACCGGCATCGACCGTTCGGAGACCGGAGCCGTTCCGAACACCGGCATCGACAGATCGAAGACCGGAGCCGTTCCGAACACCGACGCCGACGATCCGGCCAGCGCCGCCTCGGCGGCGGACGCGCTCAACGCGGAACTGCTGGCCCGGGTCAACGCCACCGGCCGGGTTCACCTGACGCACACCCGGGTCGGCGGTCGGCACACGCTGCGGCTGGCGGTGGGCGCGCCGCAGACCACGTACCGGGAGGTGGAGCTGGCCTGGCGGCTGCTCCGGCAGACCGCGACCACGCTGCTGCGCGGGTCGGCCGGCTGAGCCGTTCGGCTACCGTGACCGGCGTGACCGACACGATCTGGGCCGCCGTGCGTGCCTGCCGGACCGCGCTCGACGAGGCGAACGGCCTCGACCGGCAGGAGCTGACCTGCCGGGTGCTGAAGGTCGCCGAGGAGGCCGGCGAGGCGGCCGGGGCCTGGATCGGCGTGCTCGGCCAGAATCCGCGCAAGGGCGTGACCCACACCCCGGCCGAGGTGGCCGGCGAACTCGCCGACGTGGCGCTGGCCGCGCTGATCGCGATCGAGAGCCTCGGCTTCGACGCCCGCGAGGTGCTCGACCGCTGCGCCGGCAAGGTCGGCGCCCGGCTCGCCTCGGCCGGCGGCAACCCGGAGGTGCCGGTCACACCGGTCTGAGCCCATGCGGCAGACTGTCGATTGATCGATGGTTGTCGAGATATGGGAGGCAGCGACGTGCTGGAGATCATCGGCGCCGGCTTTGGGCGTACCGGCACCATGTCCACCAAGGAGGCGCTGGAGCTGCTCGGCTTCGGCCCCTGTCACCACATGACCGAGCTGTTCCGGCAACCGGCGAGCATCGCCGGCTGGCTCCGGGTGGCCGAGGGTGGACCGGCCGACTGGGACTCGTTGTACGCCGGCTACCGCTCCACGTTGGACTGGCCGGGCGCCTACTTCTGGCGCGACCTCGTCGCGACCTATCCCGATGCCCGGGTGCTGCTGACCGTACGCGACCCGGACCGCTGGTACGACAGCGTCGCCAGCACCATCTACCGGCCCCGGTCGTCCGACCCCTCGACCCTGTCCCCGGCGGTGCGACGGGCGACCGAGGAGCGACCGGAGTTGCTGGACCAGCCGAGGCTGGCCGAGAAACTGGTCTGGCAGGGGACCTTCGGCGGCCGGTTCGCCGACCGGGCGCACGCGATCGGGGTCTACACCGCCCACCTGGCCGAGGTACGTGCCACCGTACCGGCCGGTCGGCTGCTCGAATTCGACCCGGCGCAGGGCTGGGAACCGCTCTGCTCGTGGCTCGGTGTCGACCCGCCCGACACTCCGTTTCCGCTGCTCAACACGGGGGAATCGTTCCGGGAGCGGATCGCGGACCCGGACGGGTTACGCGGCCTCTGACGGCGCGCCGGCCGCTCCGGCGGGTGCTCGTGTCCGCCATCCGGCAGGCGGACGAGCGGACAGACGGACCGACGAGCGGACAGACGGACGGACGAGCGGACGAGCGGACGGACGAGCGGACGAGCGGACGAGCGGACGAGCGGACGAGCGGACGAGCGGACGGACGAGCGGACGGACGAGCGGACGGACGAGCGGACGAGCGGACGAGCGGACGGACGAGCCCGGCCGGCGGGCGGGCGCCTCGGCCGCGGCTCCCACTATTCCCGTACCCTTCGCGAAGCTTGCTCTCAGCCGGCGGTGCTGCAATGGACGCCGACCACAGACGGACCGGCACCGGCCGGTCCGGCCGACAGCACGAGGGAGACAGCGATGGCCATGACCTCGCCGCACAGGCCCGGCAGCCGGAAGGTACTGACCGGGATGGACCGGGCGGCGCCAGCCGGTGACCGGCCGGATCCGGACAGACCGGTAGCCACTGGTCAGAGCCCGTTGATCTTCCTCCGACCTGATCGGATCATCAGCGACACCGAGCCGCTCGCCGTCGCCGACCGGGGCCGGTGGAGGTACCTGCGGGCAGCCTGACCGCCGTCGGCGTGCCGGTGGTCGCAGGGCGCGCTCGGGTTGACCGCGCCGGTCCCGCCGCGGGTGGTCATCACCCGACGCGAACGCTCAGGTCCAGGCGTTCGGGTCGGCGACCAGCTCGGTGACCCGGTCGGGCAACCGGCCGCTGGCCACGTCGGCGACGCTGACCAGTTCGAGGATCTCCCGCTCACTGGCCCGCAGGGCGATCCAGACCTCCTGGAGCGAGCGGGCCGCGCCCTGGTAACCGAGATCCTCGGGGCGCTGTCCCCGGATGTGCGCGAGCGGCCCGTCGATCACCCGGATCACGTCGGCGAGCGAGATCTCCGTCGCCTTGCGGGCCAGCCAGTAGCCGCCCTCGGGACCACGCTGGGCGTGCACGATGCCGCCCCGACGCAGTTGCAGCAGGATGCTCTCCAGGAACTTCGGCGGGATCTCCTGGGCACGGGCGATCTGCTCGGCGGTGATCGGGGTCGGGCGCCGGGCGGCCGCGCCCTCGGCGGCGGCGGTGTCGTCCGCCGTGGCGGCGAGTTCGGCCGTCGCGCGCAGCGCGTAGTCGACCCGTGCGGAGAGACGCATGCGGGCAAGGTTAGTCCCCGTGCCGCCCGCTCTCCGGCGGTGGGGGTGCCGGGGCTTCCGGCACGATATCCACCCCGACGGTACGGGTCCGGACCGCCGGATCAGGCGCCGACCCGGCGGAGCAGGCCCTCCTGGACCGAGCTGGCGATCTGGTGACCGTCGACGGTGAACATCCGGCCGGTGGCCAAACCACGGGCGCCGGAGGCGGACGGGCTCCAGCAGTCGTAGAGGAACCACTCGTCGGCCCGGAAGGGGCGGTGGAACCAGAGCGCGTGGTCGAGGCTCGCGCCGACCACGCCGCCGGGGCCCCAGACCTCGCCGTGCACCGAGAGCACCGAGTCCAGCAGGGTCAGGTCCGAGGCGTAGGTCAGCGCGCAGGCGTGCAGCAGCGGGTCGTCGGGGAGCTTGCCGTCGATCCGCATCCAGACCCGCTGGTACGGGTCGGCCGGCCGGTCGCCGGGGCGCACCCAGCCGGGCTCGCCGACGTACCGTACGTCGATCGGGCGCGGGATCAGCGACCAGATGCCGAGCCGCTCCGGAAAGCGGGCGAGCCGGTCGGCCATGGTCGGAACCTCGTCCGGGCCCGGCACGTCCGGCGGGACCGGGGCCTGGTGGTCCAGGCCCTCCTCGTGCCGCTGGAACGAGGCGGACATGAAGAAGATCGTCTTGCCGTGCTGTCTGGCCACCGACCGCCGGACCGAGAAGGAACGGCCGTCGCGGATCCGCTCGACCTGGTAATCGATCGGCTCGGCCGGGTCGCCGGGGCGGACGAAGTATCCGTGCAGCGAGTGCACCACCCGGCTCGGGTCGACGGTCCGGCCGGCGGCCACCAGTGCCTGGCCGGCGACCTGACCGCCGTACACCCGTTGCGGGCCGACCGGCGGGCTCATCCCGCGGAAGGTCATCTCGTCGGTCTGGCTCAGGTCGAGCACCTCGAGGAGTTGATCGACCGCGACCTGCCCACCGACCGGCCCGCCGGAGGTCACTGCAGAGCCCGTGCCGCCGCCGCGTCGACCAGGGATCCGAGCTGGTGCACCCGGAGGGTGTTGGTGAAGCCCGGGGTGCCGGGCGGGCTGCCCGCCACGATCACCACGTAGTCGCCCGGGTTGCCCCGGCCGAGGCCGAGCAGCGCCTGGTCGACCTGACGGAACATGTCGTCGGTGTGCTGCACGAACGGCATCAGGAAGGTCTCCACGCCCCAGGCGAGGGCGAGCTGGTCGCGCACCTCGGGGACCGGGGTGAAGGCGAGCAGCGGCAGGTCGCAGTGGAGCCGGGAGAGCCGGCGCACGGTGTCGCCGGTCTGCGAGAAGGCGACCAGGGCCTTGGCGCCGATGTTGCGGGCGATCTGCGAGGCGGCCACGGTGAGCGCGCCGCCGTGCGTACGCGGGTCGTGCTGGAGCCGGGGCACGCCGATCGAGCCGGACTCGGTGGTGGTGACGATCTTGGCCATGGTGCTCACGGTGAGCACCGGATACTTGCCGACGCTGGTCTCACCGGAGAGCATCACCGCGTCGGCGCCGTCGAGCACCGCGTTCGCGACGTCGGACGCCTCGGCCCGGGTCGGGCGCGAGTTCTCGATCATCGAGTCGAGCATCTGGGTGGCCACGATGACCGGGCGGGCGTTCTCCCGGCAGAGCTGCACGGCGCGCTTCTGCACCAGCGGGACCTGGTCGAGCGGGAGCTCGACGCCGAGATCGCCCCGGGCCACCATGACGCCGCCGTCGAACGCGGCCACGATCGCCTCGAGGTGGTCCACCGCCTCCGGCTTCTCCACCTTGGCCATGACCGGCCGGTGGACGCCGACCTCCTGCATGATGTTGTGCGCGAGCTTGATGTCGTCGGCGGTGCGGACGAAGGACATCGCGACCATGTCGACGCCGAGGCCGAGCGCGAAGCGGAGGTCCTCGGCGTCCTTCTCCGACATCGCCGGCACGCTCACCGCGACGTTCGGCAGCGAGACGCCCTTGTTGTTGGAGACCACGCCACCCTCGGTGACCAGGACCCGGATGTCGTTGCCCTCGACCGAGCTGACCTCCAGCGCGACCCGGCCGTCGTCGACCAGCAGCCGGTCGCCGGGGCGGACCTCCTGGGGCAGCTTGGAGTAGGTGCAGGAGACCCGGTCACGAGTGCCGACGATGTCGTCCCCGGTGATCACGACGGAGTCGCCGGTGCGCCACTCGTGCGGGCCGTCGGCGAATCGGCCGAGACGAATCTTGGGACCCTGCAGGTCGGCCAGGATCGCGACCGCTTTCCCGGTCGCCTGTGCGGCCTGTCGGACCAGGTGAAAGACCTGCTCGTGGTCGGCGTGGCTGCCATGGCTGAAGTTCAGCCGGGCCACGTCCATGCCAGCCTCTACGAGACCTCGGATGCGTTCCGGGGACGAGGTCGCGGGGCCAAGCGTGCAGACGATTTTCGCGCGGCGTGTCACGCCCATCAGGCTAGTCTCTCTCCCAGATCGGTCCACGGGCCGACCCTGTCGGATTCTCGAATATTCGTCCAACGTCGCGCGGGGCGCAGGTGTCCGGCGGGTGTCGTCTCGCCGATCGACGTCGGGTGGCGGGCATCAGCGACCGCGCGTCGGGAAGCGTACCGCCGTCACCCCGGCCGCGACACGTCCGGGCTTCCCCCGGGGCAACCTGACCCCGAGACACCGGCCCGCCCCCGCCCTCGCCACGGTCTCGCACCACTGTCTCCCACCACGCTCACCCTCGCGCCCGCCACCCGCCACCCGCCCGCGACCCGCCCGCCACCCGCTCGTCACCCGGCGCGCCGCACGCTCGCGCGCTCGCAATTCAGGCTAGTCGCCTCTAAGCGACAAACCTCCTCTTACTCATTCATTTCAGACAGGAATCGATGAGCGTCTTGACGCCCGGAAACACCGGCGCAACACTCGTCGGGAGAGCGCTCTCACACCGCCCGATCACCCGCAAGGCGCGGGCTGACCATCGGTTCCACCCGGTGGCCGGCCGTCCCCACCCAGTCCGGCACCACGCCCGGACTGGGCGCCCCACCGCGCCCTCATCCCCCGACAGGTGGGCCCCATGGAAGTTCCTCGTCGCAGCCGCCGTACCCTCTCCGCCCGATCCCGCTGGAGCTTGTCCGCCGTACTGGCCGCCGCGCTGCTGGCACCCGTACCGTTTGTCCTCGCGCCGACCGCCGTCCAGGCCGCGCCGACCCTGATCTCGCAGGGCAAGCCGGCCACCGCCTCGTCCACCGAGGGCGGCGGCTTCCCCGCCACGGCCGCGGTCGACGGCAACGCCGGCACCCGCTGGTCCAGCGCGTTCAGCGACCCGCAATGGCTCCAGGTCGACCTCGGCGCCACCGCCACCCTGAGCCAGGTCGTGCTCAACTGGGAGGCCGCCGCCGGCCGGGCCTTCCAACTCCAGACCTCGGCCACCGGCGGCGCGCCCTGGACCACGATCTACTCCACCACCACCGCCACCGGCGGCGTGCAGACCATCCCGGTCACCGGCAGCGGACGCTACGTCCGGATGTACGGCACCGCCCGGACCACCGGCTACGGCTACTCGCTCTGGGAGTTCCAGGTGTACGGCGAGTTCGGCACCGTCCCGCCGACCACCCCGCCCACCACGCCGCCGACAACCGGTACCCCGGTCGAACCGACCGACCCGCGCAACCCGAACTTCGGGCCGAACACGTTTGTCTTCGACCCGTCAACGCCGACCTCGACCATCCAGGGCCGGTTGAACACGATCTTCACCCAGCAGGAGGAGAACCAGTTCGGTCCGGAGCGGTACGCGGTGCTGTTCAAGCCGGGCACCTACACCGCCGACGTCAACCTGGGCTTCTTCACCCAGGTCGCCGGGCTCGGCTTCTCCCCCGACGACGTGAACCTCAACGGGCACGTACGGGCCGAGGCGTTCTGGTTCGGTGGCAACGCGACGCAGAACTTCTGGCGGGCGGCGGAGAACCTCTCGGTGACCCTGCCGGCCGGGGTGACGGTGGAACGCTGGGCGGTGTCGCAGGCCGCCCCGTACCGCCGGATGCACCTGCGCGGGGCGCAGAACCAGATCCAGCTCTGGAACGGCGGCGACGGTTGGTCCAGCGGCGGGCTGATGGCCGACACCCGGATCGACGG
This sequence comes from Micromonospora sp. NPDC050397, assembly GCF_044901685.1. NCBI lineage: Bacteria > Bacillati > Actinomycetota > Actinomycetes > Micromonosporales > Micromonosporaceae > Micromonospora > Micromonospora sp. NPDC050397. The sequence goes on along the minus strand of NZ_JBJDPS010000004.1, from coordinate 438,174 downwards.
CCTGGTGGTCAGCGGCTCGCAGCAGCAGTGGTACTCGCGCAACAGCGAGTTCGGCAACGGCTGGACCGGCTCGGTGTGGAACATGGTCTTCCAGGGTGTGGTCGGCGCCCCGGCGCCGAACTTCCCCAACCCCTCGCACACCGTCATCGGCACCACCCCCACCGTGCGGGAGAAGCCCTTCCTGTACGTCGACGGCAGCGGTGAGTACCGGGTCTTCGTGCCGGCGCTGCGGCAGAACAGCTCGGGCACCACCTGGTACAACAAGACCCCGGCGGGTAGCTCGACCTCGCTGAGCCAGTATTTCATCGTCCGGCAGGGCACCCCGGCGTCGACCATCAACGCCGCCCTGGCCCAGGGCAAGGACCTGCTCTTCGCCCCGGGCGTGCACCGGATCAACGACACCATCCGGATCACCCGACCCAACACCGTCGTGCTCGGTCTCGGCCTGGCCACGATCGAGCCGCAGGGCGGCGTCACCGCGATGACCGTCGCCGACGTGGACGGGGTGAAGGTCGCCGGCATCATGTTCGAGGCCGGCACCACCAACTCCAACATCCTGATGGAGGTCGGCCCGACCGGCTCCAGCGCGGACCACGCGGCCAACCCGACCTCGCTGCACGACGTCTTCTTCCGGATCGGTGGCGCGGTCGCCGGCAAGGCCACCAACAGCCTGGTGATCAACAGCGACGACGTGATCGGCGACCACATGTGGCTCTGGCGGGCCGACCACGGCAACGCCGGCACGTACGGGTGGACGGTCAACCCGGCCGACACCGGGCTGGTGGTCAACGGCGACGACGTCACCATGTACGGCCTCTTCGTCGAGCACTACCAGAAGTACCAGACCATCTGGAACGGCGAGCGGGGCCGGACGTACTTCTACCAGAACGAGATGCCGTACGACCCGCCGAACCAGGCGGCCTGGATGAACGGTTCAACCAGGGGCTACGCCGCGTACAAGGTGGCCGACGCGGTCAACACGCACGAGGCGTGGGGACTCGGCAGCTACTGCTACTTCAACGTGAACCCGGCGGTGGTCGGTGAACGCTCCTTCGAGGTGCCGAACAAGACCGGCGTCCGGTTCCGCAACATGGTCTCGGTCTCGCTCGGCGGCGTCGGCACCATCAACCGCGTCATCAACAACACCGGCGGACCCGCCAACCAAGCCACCCAAACCATCTACGTAGTCAACTACCCCTAACCCCCACTCCCCCCGCTCCCCCTCCCCCTCCTCGCGCCGTTGCCCCACCCCGCTCCGTTGATCTAGGGCAAATCCACGTTGGATGTTCTCCCTTCGACGCGGATTTGCCCTAGATCGGCGAGTACGAAGGCGCGGGGGGCGGGGTGGGGATCAGGTGGCGGTGCAGGTGGGGGTGGGGGAGGTGTTGGTGCCGGTGTGGGAGCCGAGGAAGCCGAAGGTGGTGCTGGCGCCGGCGGCGAGGGTGCCGTTGTAGGCGACGTTGGTGGCGGTCACGGCGCTGCCGGCGGAGCTGATGGTGGCACCCCAACTCGACCCGACCGACTGGCCGTTGGGCCAGGTCCAGGTCACCCGCCAAGCACTGATCGCGGCACTGCCGGCGGTCACCCGTACGTCACCCTGGAAGCCGCCGGACCACTGGCCGGTGACGGTGTAGGTGGCGGTGCAGCCGCGCGGCGTACCCGGGGTGGTGGCCGGTGGTGTGGTCGGGGCCGGGGTGGCGGTCCGGGTCGGGGTCGGCGTCGGGGTGACCGGGGTACGGGTCGGCGTCGGCGTCGCCGTAGGCGTCGGTCCGGAACCACCGGGGAAGATGACGTCGCTGCACCAGTAGTACGACTGGTCCATGTGGCTGGCCTGCCAGATCGTGAAGACGACGTGCCGACCGGTCCGCCCCGGCGCGGAGACGTTGATCGAGTTGGAGACGCCGTTGAGCGCCGGGTCGTTGGTCCGGGTTCCCGAACCGGGGGGAATGACCCCGGTCTGCGCCACCTGTTGCAGGTCGGCCCAGCGCAATGGTTGGGTGAGCGGGTTGTAGCCCTGCCGGGAGACGTACACCCGGTAGTAGTCGGCGCCGTGCAGGGCCTGGTCGTGCACGGTGAGGGTGAAGTTGTTGTTCACCGAGGCGGCCCGCCAGGCACCGGGGGTGTCCATCGCCGCGTAGCGGGGACCACCGGTACGCCCGCCGCTGCACAGTTGTCCGTCCGGGATCGCGGCCTGGTGGTTGCCGGCGACGCCCTCGCGGTAGAGGCCGTTCCAGTTCCACATGCCGTTCGGGTCGTTCTGCCACGCCTGCCAGCACATCGGGTCCTGGGTGGCCATTTCCGGCGCCTGGAAGTTGCCGCCCCAGCGCTGCCAGCAGCCGTAGTTGCGGGAGGGCGGGGTGATCGTCGAGCCGTGCGCCGAGGCGGTGCCGACCAGGGCGGTGGCGAGCAGCAGCAGGGTGCCCGCGGCGACGGCGAGCACGCGGGTGATCGGTGGTCGGGTGGATTGGGGCATCGAGGGCTCCCGGGGTAGAGATCGGCGTCGAGCGGAGTACGCGGGAGACTGCCCGTCACTCCCGCGCCGGCTAACGTGGCTCCCGCACCGGCCCCACCAGCAGATTCACACAGCTCGATACCGTCCGTCAATAGTTGAGAATCACAACTAAGGGCGGCGCCTTCGGACGGGCGCCGGACGGTCACGGTGCTGGCACTGGCCCTGCCGGTGGGACTCTGGTGGACGTACTTCACCGACACCGGGGCGGCGGAGAAGGCGCTGGCGGGCGCCGAGGACGGACCTCGGTCCCGGCTCGCCATCCGGATCGGCTTCACCCACGTACCGCTGCTGCTCGGCATCGTGATCACGGCCGCCGGGATCCACGCCGTGGTGGCGCACCCGGGCCACCACTCGTCCTGGGGTTCGGCCCTGGCACTGGCCGGCGGCGTCGCGCTCTACCTGGTCGGAGTCGCCACGACCCGGCTCGCGGTACCGGCCGGGCCGCCGTGGAGCAGGCTGGTCACCGCCACCCTGGTGCTCGCCACCGTGCCGGTCGGCAGCTTCGGGACCTCCGCACTGCACCTCGTCGCCGTGGTGGCGGTGCTGACCGCGATGCTCCTGCTCGACCGCCTTCGAGGCGCCCGGACCACGGCACCGCCCACCCTTACCGAAGGGCCGAGGAAAGAGACTGCTCACGGGGGAAGACAACCTCGATGACGAGGCCGCCGCCGGGGCGGGGTCGGGCCGTGAGGGTGGCGTCGTGGGCCCGGGTGATGGCGCGGACAATGGCGAGGCCGAGGCCGTGGTGGGGGCCGTCGGCCGTACGGCGAAGGCGCTGGAAGGGCTCGAAGAGCCGGTCGATCTGGTCACCGGGAATGACCTCGCCGGTGTTGGCGACGGTGAGGACCGCCCACCCCGGTCTGTGGTGGACACTGACCTCGACCGTGCCGCCGGGCACGTTGTGGTGGAGGGCGTTGTCGCACAGGTTGACCAGCAGGCGGCCGAGCAGCACCGGATCGCCGGAGATCCGTGCGGGCCGCAGGGACGTTTCGATCCGCAGGCCGCGCTGGTCGGCCTCGGGGGCGCGCTCGCGCAGGGCCAGTTCCGCCAGGCCGGCGAGGTCGACCAATTCGTCCGTGATGCCGCCCTGCTCGCTGCTGGCCAGGGCGAGTAGCGATTCGAGGAGCCGGCCGCGCTGGTCGCTGATCTCCAGAAGCCGTTCGAAGTTGGCACGGAACACCGCCACGTCGGCGTCCGGGTCGATCAGCGGTTCCTCCAGCAGGAGGCGTTCGACGGTCAACGGCGTGCGCATCTCGTGGGCGGCGTTGGCGACGAACCGTTGGTGCGCGTCGAGTGCGCTTTCGAGGCGTCCGAGCAGTCCGTCGACGGTGTCGGCGAGGTCTTTCAGTTCGTTGGGACGGCCGGGCAGGGCGAGCCGTTCGTGCACGTTGCGTTCGGAGATCCGGCGCAGGTGTTCGGTCATGGTCAGGACCGGACGCAGGACGCGACCGGCGATCAACCATCCGAGCAACAGCGAGATGACGGCCATGATCGCGAGCGCGATGAAGGGCTGGACGGCCGTACCGGTGTCGTCGACCGACGGTGCGGTGGCCGGGAGGGCGAGGCCCGCGTCCAGGCCCGCCGTGGGTGCGGCTGGGGGTAGGGCCGGGATCGGCGGGACGGGCGGGGTCATGGTGCGGGTCAGGCCCCACATGATCACCAGGAGGACAGCGCTCGACATCACCGAGACCAGGCAGTAGAGCAGGGTCAGTCGGAGCCGGAGTGGTCGCATCATGATCAGATCCGGTACCCGGCGCGGGCGACCGTCTCGATCACCGGTGGGTCGCCGAGTTTGGCACGCAACCGGTTCACCGTGGTCTTGACCGTGGTGGTGAACGGGTCGGCCGCCTCGTCCCAGACCTTGTCGAGCAGTTCCTCGGCGGACACCACCCGGCCGCCGGAGCCCATCAGGTATTCAAGCACGGCGAACTCCTTGGGGCTCAACGGCAGGCGGGCGCCGGCCCGGGTCGCGGTCCGCTGTGCCGGGTCGAGGCGCAGGTCGCCCTGCACCAGGACGAGCGGTGTGGCGGGCTGGGCGCGGCGGGACACCGCCCGGACCCGGGCCACCAGTTCGGCCAGGGCGAACGGTTTCGACAGGTAGTCGTCGGCGCCGAGGCCGAGGCCCTCGACCCGCTCGGCGACGGTGCCGGCGGCGGTCAGCATGAGCACCCGGCTCAGCGAGCCGCCGTCGACCAGTGAGCGGCACACGTCGTCGCCGTGCACCACGGGGATATCACGATCAAGAACGACCACGTCGTACGCGGTGACGCTGGTCCTCTCCAGCGCGGACCCGCCGTCGTAGGCGACGTCGACGGCCATGCCCTCGCGGCGAAGCACCCGCGCCACCGAATCGGCGATGTCCGGCTGATCCTCGACCACCAGTACCCGCATCACGCACCTCCCGCACCGACGCTAACGGCGACCCGGTCACAGCCCGGTGTCAACGGCGCGCACCGGGCTGTGACCGTTCGCCGTCTACAAATCTCGCTGTCGGCACTCTCCCAACCAGACAGGAGAAGAACGACATGACCATGGTCATCAAAGCCCAGGCGCTCAGCAAACGCTATCGGCACCGGCTGGCGCTGGACGGCTGCGACCTCGACGTACCGGCCGGGCGCATAGTCGGCCTGGTCGGCCCGAACGGTGCCGGCAAGTCGACCTTGCTCGGATTGGTCTCCGGCATGATCGCGCCGACTGGCGGCAGCATCGAGGTGCTCGGGCAGCGACCGGCGGCCAGCGCCGAACGACTGTCCCGGGTCGGGTTCGTCGCCCAGGACGCGCCGGTCTACACCCGCCTCACAGTGGGGGAACACCTGGAACTCGGCGCCCGACTCAACCCGAGATGGGACGCCGAACTCGCGGTACGGCGCCTCCGCGAGCGTGGGCTGGACCTGGGGCAGAAGGCCGGGTCGCTCTCCGGTGGCCAGCGTGCCCAACTCGCCCTCGCGATGGCCGCGGCGAAGCGGGGTGAGCTGCTCGTCCTCGACGAGCCGGTGGCCGCCCTCGACCCGCTCGCCCGGCACGGGTTCATGCGGGACCTGCTCGACCTCGCCGACGAACTCAAGGTCAGCGTGGTGCTGTCGTCGCACCTGCTCGGCGATCTCGAACAGGTGTGTGACCACCTGATCGTGCTCGCCAACGGACGGGTACAGCTCGCCGGCGACGTGTCCGACCTGCTCGCCGTCCACTACCGGGTCACCGGCCTGCCGGTCGGGGCCGAACTGGTGCACACCGAGCAGAGCCAGGGCAGAACGTCGATGATCGTGCGGTCGGGCGAGCCGGTTCGCGGTGGTGCGGCGGTCGGCCTCGAGGAGATCGCTCTCGCCTATCTGACCAGGGCCGCGAACGGGACGGGAGCGCACCGGTGATCTGGTTGACCCTGCGGCAGTTCCGGGCCCATCTCCTGGCGGCGTTCGGCGCGCTGGCGTTGCTGGCGCTCTATCTCGTCCGGCTCGGCGGTGAAATCCGTGACTTCTACGACACACGAATCACCGGATGTACGGGCCACGCGTGCTTCGTGGCGCGGATGGAGCTGCGTTCGCTCTACGACGACCAGGTTCAGCTCACGGGGGTGATGCTGATCGCCGTACCCGCGCTGATCGGAATCTTCTGGGGTGCGCCCCTCGTGACGCGCGAACTCGAGGAACGCACCGACCGCCTGGTCTGGAACCAGAGCGTCACCCGTAGCCGCTGGTTGGTGGTGAAACTCGGGCTGATCAGCCTGATCGGTGCAGTGGTGACCGGCCTGTTCAGTCTGCTGCTGACCTGGAGTGCCAGCCGGTACGACGAGGTGGTCGGAGAACGGTTCGCGGCCGTGTTCTTCGGCGCACGCAACATCGTCCCGATCGGGTACGGGCTGTTCGCGTTCGTTCTCGGCACGGTCGTGGGCATGATCGTACGGCGCACCCTGCCGGCCATGACGATCACGCTGACCGTCTTCGCGGCGATACAGCTACTGGTCCCGATGGCCGTACGCCAGAATCTGATGCCCCCGGTGACGGAGACCGTGACCATCGACGCCTCCGTCCTCGAACGCGGGGTCGGCCTCAGCCTGGAGACTGACAACACGTTCACCATTCGGGGTTACAACGTTCCCGGCGGCTGGGAACTGGCAGACTCCGCGCGGATTTTCAGGCCGGACGGCACCCCATTCACCGGCACGGACGCGAGCCCGTGCATCGCGCTCGGCCCGGACCAGGAGGCCGGCAACAACTGCATCGCGGCGCAGAACCCGCACTTCACGCACACCTACCAGCCCGGCGGCCGCTACTGGGCGTTCCAGTGGATCGAACTGTCGCTGTACCTGGCTCTCTCCCTGATGCTGGCCGGTTTCGGCTTCCTCCGGTTCCGGGTACGACAATGATCCCAAGCCTGCTTCCCAGCGAGTCCGCTCAGCGCGCCATCTCCCGAAGCCGTGGTGGCGTTTGATCAGCCCGCCGCGAGCGCCGCCCGGAGCAAGTCCCGGGTCGACCCGTCGAAGGCGACCAGACGAATCCGTTCGACCCGCGACGGGGTGGCCCGGATCGTCTCCACCGCGATCCGGGCCGCAAGCTCGGACGGAAAGCCGTAGACACCGGTGGCGATGGCCGGAAACGCCACACTCTGGGCAGCCAACTCGTCGGCCACCTGCAACGATCGGCGGTAACAGGAGGCGAGCAGCTCCGCCTCACCCTGGTCGCCGCCCTCCCAGACCGGGCCTACCGTGTGGATCACGTGGCGTACCGGTGGGTCGAGGTCGAAGGCGGGCGTCGCCTTCGCGTCCCCCGGATCGCAGGGCGCGATCGCCGCGCCCGCCTCGGCCAGGCGCGGTCCCGCCGCCCGGTGGATCGCACCGTCCACCCCACCACCGCCGAGCAGCGACTCGTTTGCCGCGGTCACCACGGCGTCCACATTCTCCGCAAGAATGTCACCCTGTACGACTTCGATCGTGGCCATCCACGAATGATGGCACCGGGGCCCACGGGGAGCACACCGATGTTCGGAATCCAGCCGCTCAATCCCGCCACACTGCCGGCGGCGACCGGCAACTACACCCACGGGACCCTGGTCACCGACGCGAAACGGCTGCTCTTCGTCAGCGGTCAGGTGCCCTGGTCGGACGCCGACGGCCGAGTGCCCGAGGACTTCGACACCCAGTGCCGACTCGTCTGGCGCAACGTGCTCGCCGTGCTCGCCGAGGCGGGGATGGGCATCGAGAACCTCGCCAAGCTGACCATCTACCTCTCCGACCGACGCTACCGCGAGGCGAACAGCCGGATCCGACACGAGATCCTCGGCAACCACACCCCCGCCCTCACCATCATCATCACCGACATCTACAGCGAAGACTGGCTCCTAGAAATCGAAGCCACAGCCGCCGCCGCTGGGTAAGGAAGGGCCCCTTGTTATCGCTTTTTGTATAGGAAGGGCCCCCTCCTAACACTCGTGCCGGGGACGCGGCGGGCCGGCGGGGACCGGCGCCGACTACACCGCGTGCGGCAGGGTGGTGGGAAGCTCCAGGGCGCCGGCATGTCTGCCGTCGAGTAGGTCGGCGCCGAGCGGGGTGAGCGTGTGTAGGACAGCCCTGCCCCGCCGGCTGGTGCTCAGCAGTCCGGCCTGCCGGAGCACGGTGGCGTGCTCGCTCGCGTTGGCCAACGACACCCCGAGCCGGCCGGCGAGCTGCCCCGTGGTGCAGGCGCCCTGCCCGACCACGTCGAGCGCGTTGGCCCTGGTACGGCCAAGCAGTGCGGCCAGCGCCCTCGATACCGTCCCCGCGTCCGGAGGGGTCAGCACCGAGGTGGCGTCGGCGACGGTCCGCAGCACCGGGACGACCAGGATCGCCGGTGCCCGGTCGTCGACCGCGTTCGTGAAGAGGCTGGGCGTGGTCTGGCAGAACACCGACGGCACCAAGACCAGACCCCGCCTGGACAGCTCCAGATCGGTCACGGGTCCGCCCCGCCCGACGGCGAGGACCGGCGAGCGCCAGTGGAATCCCGGCGGCAGCAGGGCGAACATCGCCTCCACCCCGTACGCGGCCAGGGCTCGGGCGTAGCCCGTGTGCTCCGCCTGGAGCCGTGACCGGATCCTCGGCCAGTACGGCGCGATCGCGACCCGGTGATACTCGTGCAGGAACCGCACCAGCTCGCGCCGGTCGCCCCGGTCACGCGCCGGAGCACCGAGCGTGCGGCCACCGGGCCGCCGGTTCGCGTACCCCTGTTGGTGACGGAACGATGACGCCGCGCCGACCAGCTCCGATCGCTGCTGGTCGGAACGGGCACGCAGCAGCGCCTCCACTCCCTCGTTCAACGAGGTCGTCGGGCCGATGACCGTGAACAGGTCGAGAACCGTCTCGTCGAACATGGCGGCAGCCGGGTGAGCGGTGACATTCGACGTACGGCGTACCCGTTCGCGCCAGCCGGCGAACAGGCCCGGCGTTGCATTTTGCTGCAATGTCATCAGACTGAAAAATGTCTCGCCCAATGGCCCCCAGGTCACCGCCACACGCGTCCTGACCAGGTCGTCCGCAGAGAGATGGATATGCAGCACGATTGCCCCCCGTTGGCTGGCGTGCCGAAAAGTTGGCCAAGTATTAGCCGCTCCAAGGTGTAGCGACAAGGGTGTCGCGCGACCACATTCCGGCGTGACGTTTCAACCCGTCACCCGATCCGACGCTACGCCCCGACCATTCAAGACGATCCCCCCGACGGTGTCCGAGACACTGTCCCGGACACCGTTTCAGGGCAGGATTTCGGCCAGAAGCGAACAGTTCGGACGCCCTCGGACCGTCGACTCAAGCCGACCACCCGATCACTGACAGCTACGCCGCCAACGCGAGACTCCTCAGGTGAAGGCGGTGGAACGTTCGATCACAGCCTCAACCTTGTCGAGATAGTTGAACCACCACTCGCCCTGGTCCGGCTTCGACACGGTCGTCAACAGGTTGGCCGCCGTCAGGTACGGCACAACCACCAGCGCCTGCGGGGACAACACCTTCGCCATCGGCTCGGTCCTGACCACGGCCCCGAGATAGGCATGCACCTCGCTCTGCGCCAGGTCCACCCACGCCTCCTGGTCGCTGACACTGTTCGCGAGGTCGGTGAGTTGGCCTCCGGACGGCTTGCCCGAATGGATGTCGAGGACGATAAAGGCCGTGATCGCCACGAGCAGTTCCAAGGCTTTGCCGGAGAGTCCAGCCTCCGCGACCCGCACGAGGCCGGCTTCGAACCTACGCTGATCCTGCTTCACAGCGGCATCAAGAGCCTCCCGGACCAGCGCCTCCACACGATCGTCAATCTTCATTCTTGCCTCGCCTATTCCTCGCTCGCCGTGCCTTGAAGCACCCGCCGCCGCGACCGCAAGCATGGAGCACCCCGATGGTCTCGGCGAGAGCCGGCAGAAGCTCCTGGGGGTTGCGTAGGCCCGCGCCAGTATGCAGCGGTCTCGGTGAACTCTCGGAAACCGTCGACGTTGCGGGCGTGGCGTCGAGCAGGTACACGATCGGAACACTGCAAGCAGGACTGACCGGGTGTACTCGATCCGGTACGGTCAGCTCGGGGAAGGACGACCGAGACCGGGGAGGACGAGACAATGGCGTCGATCGAAGAGATCAAGGCCGGGGTAGCCCGATTCAGCAGCGAGACCAGCCAGCAGGCGGCCACCATCAGGGGCATCGCCGACTCACTGGAACAGACCACCGCGCTACTGCGCGGCCTCACCCAGGGCACCAGCCACTCCCGGGTCGGTGAGGCGCTGTCCCGGATGGAACAGGCAAAGCAGAAACTGCACGAGGCGACGACGCTCGCCCAGGGCGCGGTCGAGGCCACCAACAGCTACGCCGCCAGCTTCTGACCCAAGGGGTACGTCATGCCAACCGTCATCGTGCCCGTCGGGCTCTCCATGGGACCGCGCTACCGCTACGTACGCCCACCGGACCCGACGCCGGAGTGCTACGAGATCCACCTCGGCGACGACCTGGTCGAGTTGACCGAGACCGAGGCTGCCGTCTGGGCCGCCGCCTTCGTGGACGCCGAACGTCACGCCAAGCTCGCCGTCAACCGGAAGTCCCTGATCCAGCTCGTCCAGACCGCGCCGAAGCCCGAGCCCCGCGCCGCCGAGATCGTGGACACCCTGATCGCGCGCGGCCTGCTCGTCGAGTTCGACACCGAGGGCAATCTCGAACCCGTCTTCCGCCGCCACAAGCTGCTCCCCTTGGCACAGGGCCTCGGCTCCACCGCCGAAGAGCCACACCTACACCGCATCGGCTTCGCCAGCCAGCCCATTCTGTCCATTCCGAATGCGGTCTACGGCCTGTGGTCGTTCTCGTACCACAGTCACAATCTGTGGGACGCGTGCGCCTTTTATGCCGCAGCGGACGAGGAAGAGTTGGAGCCAGGAGAAGAGCCGCTCGGCTTGACGGCCGAGGACATCGCGAGAGACGTTGCACGCAACCTTCCTTTACTGATTGCTACAACCTGCGCGTTCGTCGATCCGTTGGTACCGAATGAATTGGCGTAGACGGCAGTACCGCGCTGGCGAGCGACCTGAGCGGCCGTTCGCTCGACGGTTCGGCTATGAGACCGTCAAGGAGGGCACAGGCAACCTGGTCCAGCAGGGGGCCATGGGGCTGGGCGCGCTGATCGGGCTTCTCAGTAGCAGATGGGGCATGCCTGCCACCGCCTCTGTGATTACCGGCGCGGTCATCGGCAACGCGGTGGGTTCGATCGGCAAGGGCCTGGTGACCGCCACGGTCGATCATTTTCGCGAACGTCGGGATCAACGCACCGCGACCTCAGGGGCCAGCGCTGGCAGCCGCGGCAATGGCGGTGTTTCTGGCGGCAGCCGTATCAGCGGGGCGAAAGGACTCCGCGCTCGGCGCGGCGCAGCGGGCGGTGCGTCCCTTGATCGCGGGCGAGTGACAGCCAGTGCGTCGGGTGGCATCGCGGGGCAGGTGATCTCGGGAATCGAACAGGTCATCGAACAGGTGGAGCGGACTGCGAAAAAGATCAACGCTGTCGGCACGAGCATGTGGCACAGCCAGGACTCGATGATGGTGCTGCTCTACGGCGGACGGGAGGACGTGGTTCTGCGTACGCACGATGCGCTATCCGAGGCACGGCACCGGATCTCTGAAAGCGCGGTGTTGCTACGGGCGGCCGGCGAAGAGCTGAACGCCTACCGCGCCAGCATCTGACCAACTGCTGTGATCGTCTACTGTCCCCCGCAGGACAGTAACGGCTACAGCTTCAATCAGCGCTCGACAACGAACACTCCCAGACCGTGGACGCCTTCGACGAGGCCCTGGGTCTGGAGGACGAGGATCGCCTGACGTACGACTCCTGCGGACACGCCGTGCTCGGCGCGAAGCGCCGCAGTTGACGGCAGCTTGGTGCCTGGGGCGAGTTCACCGGACGCAATCTGCTCACGGATGAGGTCCGCGAGTTGCGCCCACTTTGGCTTGGCGGGCATCTGGTCTCCCTGGTCTGCATCGCCATTCGATCACACCCGAGTTGCCAGCAACACCGACCAGACTGACGAACCCACCACAAGCGACCCGCCCGGACAGGCATCAGAGGGCACCGAAGCCAGCAGTCAGAAGGTCCTCGCGGCCACGTGGGGCACGAGCCGTGGTGCTGCGTACGGGCGATGCGCTGTCCGAGGCGCGACACCGGGTTTCCGAAAGCGCAGTGCCGCTACGGGGCCGGCGAAGACTTGAACGCCTACCGAGCCAGCCTCTGACGAATCGCTATCGCCACCTGCGTGGCAGCAGATCGCCATAACCCAGTCAGCGCTCCACGACGAAGACGCCTACGCCTTGCACGCCTTCAATCAGACCCTCGGTCCGCAACTTGAAGATCGCCTGTCGAACGACGATCGCGGAGACGCCGTGCTCCTTGCAGAGCTGCGATGTGGACGGCAACTTGTCACCTGGAGCAAGCTCGTGCGCTCGATCTGCAACCGCAGGTGATCGGCGAGCTGCTCCCACTTCGGTTTGGCGGGTATGTTGGTCTCCCTGGTCAGCACCGCCATTCGATCACATTCGAGCTTTGTATAGCAACCGATGACCAAAGGCGCTTGCTTTACATAGCCCATGCAAAGCTGTTCCCGCCGGCTCCCTGGTCAGCAACCCGGAGTTGGTCCCCACCGCACACAGAGCCCGGCCGATCGGTTCCCCCTGGTCGGCCGGGTGCGTGAACCTGCCCGCACGTCAGCGACGGGAGGCACCAACCGGTGAGCACAGCCCCACCCACACCCCAACCCGACCGACCACCACCACCGAGCAACACCGACCAGACTGACGAACCCACTGTGGCGATGTGCTGCCCCCACGCGTGGGTCGCGGATCGCCACGCTTCGGTCAGCGCTCGGCGACAAACACGCCTACCCCGGGTACGCCGACAACCAGCCCCTCGGCTTTGAGGCTGATCATCGCGTTGCGGACGACAATCGCGGAGACGTTGTGCTGCTGGCATAGCTGGGATGTAGACGGCAGCTTGGCGCCGGGCACGAGTTCACCCGACTCAATCTGCTTGCGGATGTATCCCGCGAGTTCGACCCATTTGGCACTCGGTGGCATAGCGGCACTCCCTGGTCAGCACCGCCATTCGATCACCTCGAACCTACGATCGCAAGTGATACCTTGACTGCGATAGCCTGCTATCGTAGGCTCCTCAACAGCCGGCTCCCTGGTCAGCAACCGTCGGAGTCGGCTCCACCGCACAGAGCCCGGCCGATCGGTTCCCCCTGGTCGGCCGGGTGCGTGAACCTGCCCGCACGTCAGCGACGGGAGGCACCAACCGGTGAGCACGGCCCCATCCACACCCCAACCCGACCAACCCCCACCATTCGACTTTCTCTCCGTACAGGACGTGGAGGATGCCGAGGACATCCTCTTCGCCCATCCGCCGATGCGGGTCGTCACCGTCGTCTGCACCTGCGGAGAGGCGTACCCGTGTCGGGACGTGCGCTGGGCGCGACTGGTCAAGCAGGTCGCGGAGGCGGGTCGGTGAACGCGCTCTCGATCAGCTACTACAGCCGGTACGCCCAGGCGCGCATCACCGAAGCACAGCGGACGATCGATCAACACGTCGTCTGTGCGTACACCGGATTGTGCCTGGGCTGCGGGCGGCCCGGCCCCTGCGACGAGCGTGACCAGGCCGAACGGACGCTGGAGCATCATGCTCGCCGGCCCAACAAGCTGGCCGGCACAGCACTCGCCCGACCGCCGGACAACCGGGGCCACCGCTGGCCGAACCGGTCAACCCCAGATCCCCTCGGAGCAGGAACGATGACCGGCAACCTCGCCAACACCGCGATCCGCACCGCCGACGGCACCGTCGAACCGCTCCGCGCCGCCTGCCTCGCGCTCACCGAGGCACTCGAACGGGCCGAGCAACAGCTCGACGGGGTCGACCACCATCTTGCCCAGACCACCCTCGCCACCTGGAACGACGCGCTCGACCACGGCTGGGAATCGCTGACCATGGTCTACGCCGGCCTGGCCGACGCCCGCCACCTGCATGGCGCCGAACCCGCACACGTCGGCGACGTGCTCGCCGGGCTCAGGGCGGCCCGCCGCGACGCCGGCCGCGCCGCCCGCGAGGTCGAGCGGGTACGCCACCAACTGTCCACCGCCGAGGACCGGCTCCGCCGTGCCCACGCCGATCCACGAGCCCACGCCACCGCCCGGCACTGGGCAGCGGCCGGTGCCCGCCTGGATCTTGTCGCCGCCCGCCTCGCCATCGGCACCCGCGCCCTGGACCGCTACGCCGCCAACCTCGCCGGCACCCCCGAACCCGGCACCCCCGAACCCGGCGCCACCAGCAGCGCGACCCGCCTGACCCGTCTCCTGAACCGCCCGCGCCCCAGCATGTCGGAAAGCGTCGAGGGCGCCAGGACCGCCGCGCGGCTCGTAATCAGGCTCCGACCGTACGGAGGCTGGCGCGGCTTCATGGCCCGACTGCGACAGAACGCCCGAGAGGAGTTCACCCGACCGTGGACCGCCTGAACCCGTACGGCACGGCCATCCGTGACCTGATCCTCGGCCGGGTACGCGAGCACCAGCACCGGCTCCGCCGCTTCGACGAACCAGCCTGGCGCCGGTACGGAGAACTGCTCGACGCGGTCTTCCTGCTCGCCGTCGACCGGCGCTTCCGACCCGGCCAGGATCACGCCCCGATCATCCGGTTCGTGGCCGGTGTCCGCGAGCGGTACGACCACAGTGGCGGCGACGTCGACCCGGCCACCGCCGAGTCACTGATCCACGCCGCCCTCGGTCAGCGGCCACCGCCACCGGTGGACGCCGGCACGATCGCCGCCCAGACCATGCTGATCGTCGGTCTGCTCGACGACGAGGGGCTCTCCCCCGCCGAGCTGACCAGACTGCTCCAAACCGCCGAGCTGAGCAGCTCAGACGCCGAACTGGGAGGTCCAGAAGCAGGAGGTGACGGCCATGCTGACAAAGCAGAGGGCGAAGCCGAGTCGGGCGTACCGCTCGGGGCGGCTGCGCAGCATCCGGGGGCTGCCCCAGCGGCCGAGCGCGAAGTAGCCGGCGAAGAAGGCGAGCGCCGGCAGGCCGGCGAGCGCCCAGGCGTACAGGGTGAAGGTGCCGACCACCCCGAGGTTGGCCAGTGACGACAGGAACGCCTGGCCGATGTTGCCGGCCACGATGAAGATGGCGTAGACGGCGAGCGCGCGGCCGAACGGCGAGGCGGTCGGTAGGAACGCGGGCTGTTGGGCCAGCGACTCGACCTGCGCGATGGTCTGGTCCGCCGCTGCCGCCGCCCGGTAGGCCAGGTCCAGTTCGGCGTCGGGGTTCACCGGCACCGCGGAAGCGAGATGCTGCTGCGCTGCCGGCCCGTCCTCCCCCGTCGTCGGCAGCCGTTGACCGGGCACCGAGGGCGCGGCGGCCGGTGTCGCGGTCAGCGCGACCCGGTCCGGTCCCGGCGCCAACTCCGGGTACGCCTCCTGCCCGGTCACCCCGCCCTGCTGCGCCGGTCCGGTCGGCCCGGCCGGTGAGCCGAGGTGACCGGTGACCGAGAGCGGGGGCAGCGGCGCGGGGGCGGTCAACTGGGGCGCGGGCTCGCCGATGAGCTGGGCCAGCTCGGTCAAGCGTTGCCCCTGCATGGTGAGCTGCTGGCCGAGCTGGTCGATCGCGGTGCCGGTGGCGTCGCGCTGGGCGGCGGCCCGCTCGGTCGTACGCTCACCGCTGCGCTGGAGCTGGTGCAGGTGGCGGGTGAGGGCGGCGTACTCGTCGAAGGATTGCATCGTCAGTGTCCCTCGTCCAGCTCGTACCCGGGTCGGACAAACGGCACGATCAGTTTGCTGCGTTGGTCGTGCCGGTCGACCAGCAGTGCCCGGTTCGGCCGGGGCGTGTACGCCAGGTCGTGCGCGCCGAGGTACATGCCGAGTTCCTGGCCGGGCACGTTCAGCGCCACCAGGCAGGCGATGTCGTCCTTGTTGTGTGCCCCGCCGAGGTCGTCGGTGAGCCGGCGCAGCCCACGCCACCAGCCGAGCAGGTGCACCCCGTACGACGGGCCCTGGCGCAGCACCTGTTGCAGGTCGTCCAGCCCGGAGCGGTAGTTCTGGTCCTTGGCGGAGAGGACGCCGCTGGCCCCGTCCATGCCGAAGACCACCAGGTAGGTGCGTTCGGTCGGCTGGTTGCCCGGCTCGGCCAGCTTCCGGATCTCCTCGCGCAGCCCGGTCGCGTCCAGCCGGGTCACCGGGTGTCCGGCCGCGACGAGCGTGTCGAAGGTGGCGTCGCCCACCTCGTCGGCTGCGGCGACCAGCGGCGCGAGCAGGAAGCGGGCGGTGCCCGGTTGGGCTTGGCGGGCCAGGCTCAGGGTGGCGGCCTGCAACACGTCGACCCCGACCGGGGTGGTGCCGACCACGGCCAGGTGCCGGCCGGGGGTGGCGTCGAGCATGAACATCGCCGAGCTCAGGTTCACGTCGACGGTACGCCCGACCAGGGCGAGCGGGCGCCGTCCGCCGGGGGTCAGACCGTGGTAGGTCGGGTCGTCCTCGACGTGCGCGGAGTCGTACCCCTTGAAGACCGAGGGGGGCGGCGAGCCCTGCGCCCGCGCCTGCCACAGCTCGTGCCGCAGCGCCGCGACCCTGGCCGTGCTGGCGTGCGCGTCCGGGAAACGGACCACGGTGTTCGCCGAGGCCAGGCCGGCGGCGTTGTTGACGATCGCCGAGCCGAGCGGGAGCGGGCCGGCGGCGTCGTTCAACACCTCGAGTACGCCGGAGCCGCCGGGCAGCGCCACCCGGAGCGGGAACTGGCCGAAGATCGAGTCGACCTTGCCGTAGAGCGCCTCGATCCCGGACATGCTCTGGCTGGCCAGGACCAGGTGGATGCCGTACGACCGGCCCTTGCGGGCCAGCTCCTCCAAGAGTGTCACGGCCTCCCGGGCGAGGGTGTCGTTGCCGGCGAAGAGCACGTGGAACTCGTCGATCACGGCGACCACCCGGGGCACCGGCTTGCCGTCGCGGGGCAGGTCGGCGAGTTTGGTGACGCCGTGGCGCTTGAGCGCGTTGGCCCGCCGGTTCAGCTCGCGCCGCAGCTCGCGGAGCACCGCGACGCCGTACTCCCGGTCGGACTCGATGCCGACGGCGCGGGCGTGCGGGATCCAGGAGGCGTCGTGCCCGGTCGGCACGAACTCGGTGAAGCTGACCCCTTCCTTGAAGTCGAGCAGGTAGAGGGTGAGTTCGTCGGGCGAGTAGCGGGCGGCGAGTCCGTAGAGGACGTCGAGCAGGAAGACGGTCTTGCCGGCGCCGGTCCGGCCGCCGACCAGCCAGTGCGGGGTCTTGTCGTCGAAGGCGAGGGTGACGGGTTCGCGGCCGTCGCGGCCGATCGTCGTACGGAGCCCGGTGCTCGCCGACTCGGTCCAGTTCCGGGCCGGCAGCAGGTCGGCGAAGTCGAGGCTGGCGTCTCGTCGGGTCGCGTCGCCGTGCCGTTGCGCGACCGCCCTGACGGTGCCGGCGGGCGGGTCGCCGTCGAGCAGCACCGGCACCACCAGCCCGGTCCCGTCCTCGCTGTACGGCCACCACGGCGGGTCGCCCACCCAGGCGTAGTCGCCGTCGCGGGTGACCTGCGTGGTGTTGCCGAACGGTGGCGGCTCCAGCCCGGTCGACCGGGGCGGGTAGCCGGCGGCCAGGACGCACACCCCGGCGGTGGCGCCGGCGTGGGTCAGCGCGGCCAGCCGGGTCAGCTCGGCCCGCCCGTCCGGCATCGACGCGGCCACCACCAGCAGCAACCGCCCGCCGCCCTGGTCCGCCGAGTGGCCCTCGCGGGCGTGCCGTTCGGCGTCGCTGAGCAGTGCCTGGATCTCGTCGTCGGCGGTCGCGGGCGGGCTGAGCACCCCCGCGTCGACCAGTGGACGCAGCGGCAGGAAGGTGGCGCCGAGCGCCGCGTTGTCGATCGCCACGACGCGTACCGTGCCGGCTGGTGCGATCATGAGCAGCCGGATGACCAGGGACCGGAGCAGTGCCGCCGTACGCGGGTCGCGGGCGTCCGCGTCGACGGCCAGGTGCGCGCCACCGGCCAACGGTACGACCACCGGGAAGCCACCGTCCGAAGTGGCCGCGTCGGCGAGTCGGACCGGCACCGGCCGGCCGGGAAACTCCGGACCGGCCGACACCGCGCTCAGCGCCTCGCCGACCCGGCGCAACCGCTGGACCATGTCGGTGGTCCCGGCGGGCGGGGCCGGGGCGGTGACGCCGGCCAGCGCCTGGCGGGCGGCGTCGAGATGCGCCCGCGCCTGCCGGTGTGCCCCGACCGCCCGCCCGAACGTGGCTGCGAGCCTGCCCACCCGTGCCCTCCCACCCGTGTCGGCGTGTGTAGTCACCGGAACACTAACCGAAACCCGGCCCGATCCCCCGGGTGGAAGGTGGACGTGTCCCGTCGGGACGGACGGGTGGCTGCTCAGGAGATGAAGTCCCGGGCGGTGAAGACGCCCTTGCGGGCCAGGGTGGCCGGCTTCGCCAGCCTGCTCCCGGTGAGGAACGAGATGAAATCGGCGTCGTGCCGGTCGCCGTTGGGGTCGAGGTCCTTGACCGCCTGGGAACCCGGCGCGGAGTTGCGTTGCAGCGCGTACCACTGGTCGATGACAAAGGCGTCCGGCCCCCAGGTCGTGTGGTTGCTGAGCGTGCTGGTGGGCAGCCGATCCACCACCACGAACGCGTGCGGCGCCTGCCCGACAGTGGTCATCAGGACCACCTCGATGGTGCTGGTCGGGTTGAACAGTTCCCTGAACCGGCCGCCGAGCAGCGCCACCAGCAGGCAGCAGATGTCCAGGCACGTTCCGACGGCGGGCCTCTTCGCCGCCGCGAGGAGGCGTTCGTTGCCCGTCCGGACGTACACCTCGGCGAGGGCGGCGTAGATCTCCTGGTCGGTCTTGTTGCGCAGGGACACGTCCAGGGCGAGCTTGAGCTGGTTGGTGAGCGGCGCCCCCTGGGCGCCGGGGCCCATCAGGATCGGCGCCCAGGCGTTGTGCCCGGCCTGGGTGACGAGGTTCTTCTGGTCCAGGATGCCCCACGGGTTGGCTACCACCACGGTAGCCAGCGGCGAGGCGTCGACGGCCGCCTGCACGTCCGCCATGATCTGGGTCTTCGTCTTCCGTACGGTGTGAACTGCTTCGGTCATGACGCACTCCTCAACGGCACGGTCCAAGGGGAATGCCGCGCTCGGCCTCTCGGCGCTGGCACGGCCCACCAGGTATACCGTCACCATCGGTGGCGCTGACTTCACAAGTCGCATGGGAGACACCGACAACAGACCGACAGTCCCGGATCGCCCGAGGCCGTGACCGTCCTGATCGGACAGCCACGGCCTCGGGCAGCGTACGGGGTCAGCGGGCGGCGTACGGGGTCAGCGGGCGGCGGTCAGCGGTTGGGCGGTCGAGGTGACCGGGGCGGGCAGGGTGCCGGCACCGTCGAGGTACGCGTGGATCGCGGCGGCGGCGGCCCGTCCCTCGGCGATCGCCCAGACGATCAGCGACGCGCCCCGGTGCATGTCCCCGGCGACGAAGACGCCGTCGGCCGAGGTCTGCCAGTCGGCCGTGGCGTCGATCGCGCCGCGCCGGTTGCGGGCGACCCCGAACTGGTCGAGCAGCGGCTGCTGCTCGGTCCCGTCGAAGCCGATCGCCAGCAGCACCAGGTCGGCCGGGAGCTCCCGCTCGGAACCGGGCCTGACGGTGACGATCCGCTGCCCGTCGCGCTTCTCGACGCTGACCTCGGCGACCCGGACCGCGCGTACCTGGCCGGTGCCGTCGTCGACGAACTCCTGCACCGCGACGGCGAAGACCCGCTGGCCGCCCTCCTCGTGCGCGGGATAGTCGCGCAGGATCCACGGCCAGGTCGGCCACGGGTCGCGGCCCTCGTCGCGGGCGCCCGGCGGCTCCGGGTAGAGGTCGAGCTGGTGTACGCCGGCCGCGCCCTGCCGGTGCGCCACCCCGAGGCAGTCCGCTCCGGTGTCGCCGCCACCGATGATCACCACGTGCTTGCCGGCGGCGTCGATCGGGGTGCCCGTCTCCCGGCCGCTCACCACCCGGTTCGCCGCCACCAGGTGCTCCATCGCCTGGTGCACGCCGCGCAGCGCTCGACCGGGCGTGGCCGGGGTGTCCCGGCCCTGGAGCGCGCCGCAGGCGAGCAGGACGGCGTCGTACTCGGCGCGGAGTTGTTCGGCGGTGATGTCGACGCCGACGTCCACCCCGGTGACGAAGTCGACGCCCTCGGCGGTGAGCTGTGCCAGCCGCCGGTCGACGTGCTCCTTCTCCAGTTTGAAGTCCGGGATGCCGTAGCGGAGCAGGCCGCCGATCGCGTCGTCGCGCTCGTACACCGTGACCGCGTGTCCGGCGCGGGCGAGCTGCTGGGCGGCGGCGAGCCCGGCCGGACCGGAGCCGACCACGGCCACCCGCCGGCCGGACGGCTTCGCCAGCACCTGCGGCGCGACCAGGTCCAGGTCGAAGGCCCGGTTGACGATCTCGACCTCGACCTGCTTGATGGTGACCGGCTGCCCACCCGAGATGCCGAGTACGCAGGCCGCCTCGCACGGCGCCGGGCAGAGCCGCCCGGTGAACTCCGGGAAGTTGTTCGTGGCGTGCAGCGACTCGATCGCGTGCGCCCAGTTGCCGGTCCGGACCAGGTCGTTCCAGTCCGGGATGCGGTTGCCCAGCGGGCAGCCGTCGTGGCAGAACGGGATGCCGCAGTCCATGCAGCGGGTGGCCTGCTCGCGGATCAGGTTGTCGTCGGCGGAGGGGTAGACCTCCCGCCAGTCGCTGATCCGTACCGGGACCGGGCGGCGGGCCGGCATCCGCCGCCCGTAGCGCAGGAAACCGTTCGGGTCAGGCACGGGCCACCTCCTGGGACGCGCGCGGAGCCGGCGCGGCGGGGGACGGTACGGGCGGCGCGGCCGGTACGGCGAGCGCCGTCATCACCGCCTCGTCGACGTTCTGGCCGGCGGCTTCGGCGGCCCGCATGATCTGCATGACCCGCTTGTAGTCGCGGGGCACCACGGCGGTGAACTCCTCGACCGCCTCCGGCCAGCGCTTGAGCAGCCGTTCGGCGACCGCCGAGTCGGTCTCGGCGAAGTGCCGCTGGACCAGGTCGTGCAGGGTGACCCGCTCGTCGTCGCTGAGCGGGGCCAGGTCGACCAGTTCCGGGTTGACCCGGCGCCGGTCGAGCCGCCAGACGAAGGCGGTCCCGCCGGACATGCCGGCGGCGAAGTTGCGCCCGGTCGGGCCGAGCACCACCACCGTGCCACCGGTCATGTACTCGCAACCGTGGTCGCCGACCCCCTCGACCACCGTCACCGCGCCGGAGTTGCGCACCGCGAAGCGCTCCCCCACCCGGCCCCGGAGGAAGAGTTCACCGGCGGTGGCCCCGTACAGGATGGTGTTGCCGGCGATGATCTGGTCCTCCGCGCCCGGCGTACCCTCGCCCCGGTCGGCGGCGCGGGCGGCGAACGGCGCGGCGGCGTCCGGGCGGACGACCAGCCGGCCGCCGGAGAGTCCCTTGCCGACGTAGTCGTTGGCGTCGCCGTGCAGCCGCAGCGTCACCCCGGCCGGCAGGAACGCGCCGAACGACTGCCCGGCGGTGCCCGTCAGGGCGAACTCGATGGTGTCGGCGGGCAGGCCGGCGCCGCCGAAGCGGCGGGTCACCTCGCCGCCGAGCATCGCGCCGACGCTGCGGTTCTCGTTGCGGACCCGGACCGAGGCCCGGACCGGCGTGCCGTCGGCCAGCGCCGGTGCGGCCAGCGCCAGCAGGTCGTTGTCCAGGGCGGCGGCCAGGCCGTGGTCCTGGGCCCGGATGCCGCGCCGGGCGGCGCCCGCCGGCAGTTCCGGCACCTGGAGTACGGGGCGCAGGTCGAGCCCGCGCGCCTTCCAGTGCTCCAGCGCCGGGGCGAGGTCGAGC
Source organism: Micromonospora sp. NPDC050397 (assembly GCF_044901685.1). Taxonomy (NCBI): domain Bacteria; kingdom Bacillati; phylum Actinomycetota; class Actinomycetes; order Micromonosporales; family Micromonosporaceae; genus Micromonospora; species Micromonospora sp. NPDC050397. The sequence continues at coordinate 416,276 of NZ_JBJDPS010000004.1, read as the reverse complement.
AGCTCGGTCTGGCCGATCGCCTCCTCCAGGGTGCGGAAGCCCAGGTCGGCGAGGTAACCCCGGACCTCCTCGGCGAGGAAGAGGAAGAAGTTCTCCACGAACTCGGGCCGGCCGGTGTACCGCTCGCGCAGCACCGGGTTCTGGGTGGCGATGCCGACCGGGCAGGTGTCGAGGTGGCAGACCCGCATCATGACGCAGCCGGCGACGATCAGCGGGGCGGTGGCGAAGCCGAACTCCTCGGCCCCGAGCAGCGCCGCGACCAGTACGTCCCGGCCGGTCTTGAGCTGGCCGTCGACCTGCACGGTGACCCGGTCACGGAGCCGGTTCAGCAGCAGTGTCTGCTGCGCCTCGGCCAGTCCCAGCTCCCACGGGGTGCCGGCGTGTTTGAGTGAGTTCAGCGGGGAGGCGCCGGTGCCACCGTCGTGGCCGGAGATCAGGATGACGTCGGCCTTGAGCTTGGCCACCCCGGCGGCGACCGTACCGACGCCGATCTCGCTGACCAGCTTCACGTGCACCCGGGCCGCCGGGTTGACGTTCTTCAGGTCGTGGACGAGCTGCGCCAGGTCCTCGATGGAGTAGATGTCGTGGTGCGGCGGCGGGGAGATCAGGCCGACGCCGGGGGTGGCGTGCCGGGTACGGGCGATCCACGGCCAGACCTTGTTGCCGGGGAGCTGACCACCCTCGCCGGGCTTCGCCCCCTGCGCCATCTTGATCTGGAGGTCGTCCGCGTTGACCAGGTATTCGCTGGTGACGCCGAACCGGCCGCTGGCGATCTGCTTGACCGAGGAGCGGCGGCGCGGGTCGTGCAGGCGTTCGACGGTCTCGCCGCCCTCGCCGGTGTTCGACTTGCCGCCGAGGTTGTTCATCGCGATGGCCAGGGTCTCGTGCGCCTCGGCCGAGATGGAGCCGTACGACATGGCGCCGGTGGCGAACCGCTTGACGATCTCGCTGGCCGGCTCCACCTCGTCCAGCGGCACCGCCGGCCGGACCCCGGTCCGCAGGGTGAACAGTCCGCGCAGCGAGCCGGCCTCGGCGGCCAGGGCGTCGACCTTGCCGGTGTAGTCGCGGAAGACGTCCCACTGGCGGCTGCGGGTGGCGTGCTGGAGCAGGAAGACCGTCTCCGGGTTGAACAGGTGCAGTTCGCCCTCGCGGCGCCACTGGTACTCGCCGCCGACCTCCAGTCGCCGGTGCGCGCCGGCCGCCGCGCTCGGCGGGTACGCGACCGCGTGCCGGGCGACGATCTCCTCGTGGATGCCGGTCAGGCCGATCCCGCCGATCTTGCCACCGGTGCCGGCGAAGTAACGCTGGAGCAGCCGGGAGTCGAGACCGACCGCCTCGAACACCTGCGCCCCGCAGTACGACGAGACGGTGGAGATGCCCATCTTCGACATGATCTTCAGGACGCCCTTGCCGAGCGCCTTGACGTAGTTGGCCACCGCCTTGGAACGCTCGATCCCGGTCAGCGCGCCGGTGTTGATCAGGTCCTCGACCGACTCGAACGCGAGGTACGGGTTCACCGCGGCGGCGCCGTAGCCGATCAGCACGGCGGCGTGGTGCACCTCCCGGCAGTCGCCGGACTCGACGATCAGCGCCGCCCGGGTCCGGGTCTGCTCGCGTACCAGGTGTTGGTGCACGGCGGCGGTGAGCAGCAGGGACGGGATCGGGGCCAGGTCGGCGGTGGAGTCCCGGTCGGAGAGGACCAGGATGCGTACCCCGTCCTCGATCGCCTCCGAGACGTGCCGGCAGATCTCGGTCAGCCGGGCCCGGATGCCGGCCGCGCCGTCGCGCAACCGGTACAGCCCGGAGACCCGGACCGCCTTGAAGCCGGGCAGGTCGCCGTCCTCGTCCACGGATAGGAGCTTGGCCAGGTCGTCGTTGTCCAACACCGGGTACGGCAGCACGATCTGCCGGCAGCTCGCCGGTCCCGGGTCGAGCAGGTTGCTCTCCGGGCCGATGGTCGACTGGAGGCTGGTGACCAGTTCCTCCCGGATCGCGTCCAGCGGCGGGTTGGTGACCTGCGCGAAAAGCTGGTGGAAGTAGTCGTAGAGCAGCCGGGGCCGGGTGGACAGCGGCGAGATCGGGGTGTCGGTGCCCATCGAGCCGAGCGGTTCGGCACCGGTCCGCGCCATCGGCCCGAGCAGGATCTTCAGCTCCTCCTCGGTGTAGCCGAAGGTCTGCTGGCGGCGCTGGACCGAGTCGTGGGTGTAGACGGTGTGCTCGCGGGCCGGCAGGTCGGCCAGGTCGATCAGCCCGGCGTGCAGCCACTCGGCGTACGGCCGCTCGGCCGCGAGGTCGGCCTTGATCTCGTCGTCGTGCACGATCCGACCGGCGGCGGTGTCGACCAGGAACATCCGGCCGGGTTGGAGCCGCCCCTTGGCCACCACGGTCGCCGGGTCGAGGTCGAGCACGCCCGCCTCGCTACCGAGCACCACCAGCCCGTCGCTGGTCTGCCACCACCGCCCGGGGCGCAGCCCGTTGCGGTCCAGCACCGCGCCGACGATCGTGCCGTCGGTGAAGGCGACCGACGCCGGGCCGTCCCACGGCTCCATCAGGCTCGCGTGGAAGCGGTAGAACGCCCGCTCGGCCGGGGCCATCTCGGGGTCGTTCTCCCAGGCTTCCGGGATCATCATCAGCACCGCGTGCGGCAGGCTCCGCCCGGCCAGGTGCAGCAGTTCGAGCACCTCGTCGAAGTTGGCCGAGTCGGAGGCGCCCGGGGTGCAGACCGGGAACAGTCGCTTGAGGTTGCCGGGCAGGGAGGGGCTGGCCAGCAGCGCCTCGCGGGCGTTCATCCAGTTCTTGTTGCCCCGGATGGTGTTGATCTCTCCATTGTGGGCGATGAACCGGTACGGGTGCGCCAGCGGCCACGACGGGAACGTGTTGGTGGAGAACCGACTGTGGACCAGGGCGATGGCACTGGTCACGCGCTCGTCGGTCAGGTCGGGGAAGAAGGCCGGCAACTGGTCCGGGGTGAGCATGCCCTTGTAGACCATGGTCCGGGCGGAGAGCGACGGGAAGTACGCCGGCACCCCCCGCTCGGCACTCTCCCGCTCGGTCTGCTTGCGTACGCAGAACGCCACCCGGTCCAGTTCGAGCCCGGCCAGCGGCGCACCGGCCGGGCCGGCGGCCGAGCCGGTCAGGCGCCGGGCGGCGAGGAAGACCTGTCGGATCATCGGGCGGGCGTTCAGCGCGGTCTCACCGAGATCGCCCGGGTCCACCGGGACGTCCCGCCAGCCGAGGATCTCGGCCCCCTCGACCAGCGCGTACTTCTCCAGCACGGCGCGGGCGCGCTGGCGCGCGTCCGGGTCGTTCGGCAGGAAGACCAGGCCGGTGGCGTACTGCCCGGACGGGGGCAGCGGGAAGTCGACCACCTCGCGGAGGAACGCGTCCGGAACCTGGAGCATGATGCCGGCCCCGTCGCCGGTGTTCTGCTCCGCGCCGCGGGCGCCACGGTGGTCGAGCCGGCAGAGCGCGCCGAGCCCGTTGGCCACCACGTCGTGCGAGCGGCGCCCGTTGAGGTCGGCGATGAAGGCCACCCCGCAGGCGTCACGCTCGTATGCGGGGTCGTACATCCCCTGTGCGGCGGGGGGACCAACCTGGGTCGCGATACCCGGGGCCGGCGCCGGTGCGGCGGGCGCCGAGGAGAGGCGAGGTCCCTGAGGGTACGGAAAAACCACCGGGTCTCCTGTCGTCACTCACGTTCAATCATGGGTCGGGACGACGTCGGCCCTGCGAGGTTTCTTGAGTCTACGTTAGGGGCCACCCGGCACCACCAGTACGGATTGATCACACTTCCACGGAGTGGGACATGTAGTCTCGCGCGGTGAGCCTGGTACATCGTGAGGTATTCGAGCGGTTAGAACACTTTTACGACAGCGTGCCGCGTGATGTAGCTCACGTGGAAGAGTACGGCGGGCTGGTGCTTTTTGTCAGAAACGGCGCTGGATGGCCGTTCTACGCCCGCCCGCGCCCCGGTGCGGCCGAGCCGCCGAACGCCGCCGACGTGACCGCCGTACGCGAACGCCAGCGCGCCCTCGGTATTCCCGAGGCGTTCGAGTGGGTGCACGAGAACCACCCCGACCTGCTGCCGGTGGCCCGGTCGGCGGGACTCGCCGTGCTGGAGGCGCCACTGATGGTGCTGGACCCGGACGCACTGCCGTCGGCGGAGACGCTCAGCGACGTACCGGTGCGGTTGGCCGACCCGGGGTCGCCGGAGTTCGGCCGCGACGTCGCGACCCAGCGCGCGGTCGCCGCGATCGGCTTCGCGGCGCCCGGCACCGCCCTCGGCGACGCCGGCCCGGTCGCCCGGGACGCGGCGGTCGTGGCGCTCACCCCGCGGCGGGTGGACGAGGAGCGGGCCCAGGCCGAGATCGGCCGGCGGGCCTTCGCGCTGGCCGAGACGGCCGACGAGGGTGCGCTCGCCGGTGGCATGGCGATGCGGGTCGACGACGTCGCCGAGATCGCCGGCATCGCGACCCTGCCGGTGGCACGGCGACGCGGGCTGGCGGCGGCGGTGACGGCGGCTCTGGCCCGGCATCTGCTGGACTCGGGTACGGGTTTGGTGTTCTTGTCGGCGGGGAGTGAGGAGATCGCTCGGGTGTATCTGCGGGCGGGGTTTCGTCGTCTTGGTACGGCGTGTATCGCGGAGCCGGCTCCGGTTACGGCTTGATCTGTCCTTGTTCCTGACCTGGTCTTGTCCGGGTGGGGGGGGTTGGGCCGGTGCCCGGCGAGGACCGTCAGGCCAGGTGAGGGGGTTGGGCCCGCCGCGCCCGGCGAGGACCGCCGTCAGGCCGGGTGGGGGTTGGGCCCGCCGCGCCCGGCGAGGACCGTCAGGCTTGATGCCCTCGCCGGTCACGGCGGGCCCAACCCTGACCTGGTCGCTGTCCGCGCGGACGGCGCGAGGCGCCACCGTGGCCCTGTTGATCATGGAGTTGTCGCATGGTTCTGTGCCCTGAGGGTGCGACAAGTTCATGATCAACAGCGTGGGGTGGGCGGGGTGATGGCGGGTGGGCTGTGGGCGGGATGGCTGGACGGTTCCTCAGCCGGTTAGGGGAAGGGGGGTGGCCGGTCCGGGGGTGTGGTTGGCCCAGCCGGGATTGCTGGTGAGCAGGCTGTCCAGTGGTGCGTCGCGACCGTACTCGTGCGCGGCATCGAAGCTGACGTCGCCGAGTTCGGCTCGCAGCGATCGGGCGGTACCGTCGGTGTCCGGGCGTTCACAGGTGGGTACCGGCGCGTCGATCTCGACCCGGATCCCGGCCGCCGCTCCGAGCAGGCGCGCACCGCGTACGGGGTCTCCCTCCAGGCGGGCCACCTCGGCCAACGCCTCCAGCACACTCGCCGTACGCCACCGGTCGCCGACCTGCCGGTGCGCGGCGAGACTGGCCAACAGGTGCGCGCCGGCCCGGTCCGGTCGGCGGCTGCGCAACTCGACCAGGCCACGCAGGTTGTGGGCCCAGCCGACCCCCTCCGGGAAACCGACCGCGGAGTAACGCCAGAGGGCGACGTCGAGCAGCGACGCGGCCCGATCGGTGTCGCCCCGGTAGAGGGCCACCGCCCCGAGGTTCATCAACGTCTCGGCCTCGGCCCGGGGGTCGCCGAGCCGCTCGTACCAGCGGCGGCTGATCCGCAGCCGGGAGTCGGCCCGGTCGAGATCACCGGAGAGCCACGCGGTGAAGCCGCGCAACTGCACCGTCTGCGCCTCGCCCCACTCGTCCCCGTACTCGGCGAAGGTGGCCGCGGCGGTGGCAAGGTACACAGTAGAGTCGACGTACCGGGCCTGCTCACGGGCTATCGAGCCGAGGGTGAGCAGCACCCGCGCCACCCCGGCCCGGTTCCCCACCTGCCGGTAGGCGACCAGCGCCGCCTCGGCGTGCTCGGTCGCGACAGGATAATCGCAGCACAACATCGCCAGCATCGCCGCCGCCGCACCGGCACCCGCGCGCATCTCGGCTGGCGCGTCCGGGTGCCGGGCCAGCGCGGCGGCGAGCCAGTCGTGCCCCTGCCGGTAGTGCCCGTCGAGCCGGCAGTAACGGGCCAGTGCGGCGGCGAGCCGCAGTTCGGCGTAGCTCGGCGCGTCGGCGGCGGCACCCGCCTCCGCCAGCCAGGACATCGCGGCCGACATGTTCGCCGCCTCCGCGCGCAACCGGCGCAGCCACCATTCCTGCTCGGCGCCGCGCAGTCGGGCGTCAGCCCACTCGGCCAGCCCGAGGCAGTGCAGGGCCAACGCGGTACGGGCCGCCGCGTGTCCCTCGCCCAGCCTCGACAACGCGTGCCGGCGGATTGGGACGAGCATTCGGTAGCGCGGAGGTAGCGGAGCGCCAGTGGGGGAGGAGGCATCGGGCGGGGAAGCGATTGGGAAGGGGGCGAGGGTTGGGGAGGGATTGGCGGTTGGGGAGGAGGCGGGGGTTGGGGAGGAGGCGGGGATTGGGGAGGGGGCGGGGGTTGGGGAGGGGGTGGGGGGGACGGGGGGTGTTGGGGGTGGGGTGTCGGGTGGGGGTGGGCCTGGCGGGAGGGTGGCCGGTAGTGGGGGCGCGGCCAGTGGGGCGGCCACGACCAGCGACGACTCCACCAGTGCGGTGAGCGCGTCCGGGGCGTCCGGGCCGGCGACGGCGACGGCGGTCTCGGCGTCGAAGCCACCGACACAGACGGCCAGCCGCTCGAACAGCGCCCGCGCGGGCGGTTCGAGCCGGTCGACGCTGGTCTCGACCGCCGCCGTCAGGGTCCGGTGCCGGCTGGGCGCGGTCGGGTCGGGGCTGGCGAGCAGGCGGAGGTCCGTCCGGAGCCGGGCGACGATCTCACCGACGCCGAGCACGGTCACGTGCGCCGCGGCGAGTTCGATGGCGAGCGGCAGCCCGTCCAGCTCGACGCAGAGCTGGGCCACCGCGTCGGCGCTGGACTCCGGCACCGGTCGGCCGGAACGGGACCGGGCCCGGTCGAGAAAGAGCCGGGTGGCCGGATGGGAGGCCAGCCCGGCGATGGTGTTGCCGGTCGACTCGGGCGGCAGGGCCAGCGTCGGTACGGTCACCACCGCCTCGTTCGGCAACCGCAGCGACACCCGGCTGGTGGCCAGCACCAGCAGTCCCGGGCAGCGGGCGAGCAACCGGTCGACCAGTTCCGCGCCGCCGGTGATCAGGTGTTCGCAGTTGTCCAGCACCAACAGGGCCGGAGTCCCGCCGATCTCCTCGGCCAGGGTGTCGACCACGTCCCGCCCCGGCTCCGCCCGTACGCCGAGCGCCGCCGCGACCGCCTCCGGCACCCGTACCGGGCTCTCCACGGCGGTGAGGTCGACGAACCAGGCGCTGCCGAAGCGGCTGGCGGCGGCCACCGCGAGCCTGGTCTTGCCGGCGCCCCCCGGGCCGGTCAGGGTCACCAGCCGCTGCGTGGCCAGCCGCTGGTTGACCACCGCGAGCAGTGTGTTGCGGCCGAGCAGCGGCGTCATCGGAACCGGCAGCGGGGCGCGGACCCCGGCCCGTTGCGCCAACCGCGACACCGGCTGGGCCGCACGCGACGGCAGCCAGCGTTGTGCCAGGTCGCCACGTTGCGCCGCCGAGGCCAGGAACCGCAACCGCTCCCCCGGCTCGACCCCCAACTGTTCCCGGAACGTCTCCCGGGCCCGCCGCTCGACCTCGGCGGCGGCACCGCGACCGGCGCCGACGGCCGCCGCCACCAGCAGCAGCTCCCACAGTCGCGACCGCAGCGGATGGCGGGCCAGGGCCGCCTCCAGCTCGCCGGTCGCCGCGACCGCGGTACGCGCGGCGGCGAGCCCGTCCACCACCGAGTTCCGGTCCACCGTGGGCCCGCCCGCCGCCGCCTGTGCGGCCAGCGCCAGCCGCAGGGCACACTCCCACCGCTCCTCCACCGCCGCGACCCGACCCTGCACCAGCCGGGCGATCTCGGCCGCGACCCAACCCGACGGACGCGGCAGGCAACCGCCGAGCGGGTCGCTGTGCAGCGGCACCCGCCACAGCCGCAGCGCGGCGTCGAACAGGGGCAGCGCGGCCGCCCAGTGTTCGGTGGCCATCCGGCGGCGGGCGCGGGTGATCAGACGGGTGAAGCGCTGCACGTCGACCCGGCGCGCGGGTAGGCGCAGCAGGTACCCGATCGGGTGGGCCACCACCGCGTTGGGCAGTCCGGCCCGGTCGAGGGCGGCGGCGAGGGCGGCGGCGGCGCCGTCGAGTGACCGGATCTCGGGATCGACGTCGTTCGACAGCACGCCGCGCAGGTCGGCGGCGGCGACCGGCTGGCCGACCCGGAGGGCGAGCAGCCCCAGCATCCGGCGTACCTCGTCGGCGAGGGGGATCGGCCCGTCCGGACCGATCAGCTCGACCGGACCGAGCAGTCGTACCGCGCGTCGGGCTCGATGTCCCGAGACCACGGCGGTCCGCGAAACCGGCACACTACCCCGCACCTGGAAGCCCTCGCTCTCAGTCCCGGGTAGTCTGCGCTGCGTTGCCCCCCGAGGTCATCCCCCCGTCCGGCCCGATCGGATAACGAAGAGGACGAATCCCCGCACCGCTCGGCCCTCGCGACACCACCCACCGCGCCAGATTCTTGAGCGGCGGCGGAACGGGGCCGGGGGTGAGGTTGGGCGTGTCCCGAGTGCCGGAACGGGTCCGGACGGAGTGGGGCGGACGGGGTGGGTCAGGCCGGGTGCTCGGTGGGTCAGGCCGGGGGACGCCAGGCTGCGGCGGCGGTCGCGGCGCTGCCCATCAGTCGGGGAGTGATCGTGCCGAGGGCGGCGTCCCGCGCGCGCAGGGCCAGCCGGCCCCGGCTCTGCAGCACCGCCGACATCCGCCGGGTCTGCCGGACGACGGTGACCGCGCGGGGGCGACGCATCCGGCTGTACGACTCGACCGCCGCCCGCAGCGGCTCACCGGGCACCGCCTCCCGCACCACCGAACGGAGCGTCGCGGCGTCCTCGAACGCCAGGCAGGCGCCCTGTCCGAGGTGGTGCGGCATCGCGTGGGCGGCGTCGCCGAGCAACACGATCCCGCCGGGTCCGGAGGAAAACCCGAAGGTACGGGGCAGCGGGCGCAGCTCGCGTACCTCCTGCTGGACCAGGTCGTCCGGTTCCGTCGCGGCGAGCAGGTCGCCGATCGGGTCGGGCCAGTTCGCGTACCAGCGGCGGAGCAGGGCAAGCTGGGTTTCCGGCGGTTCGGGGCGGGACGCGCCGGCTGCGGTCGCCACCCAGTAGATGCCACCCCGGGTGGAGCCGCCGGACGAGCCGCGCTCGCCGAGTGAGATGGCGACGAACCGGTAGCCCGCGCCCAGGGTCTCGCCGTTGACCGGCTGGTCGGCGGCGAGCCTCGGCGCGCGGTACCAGGGGATGACGGCCCGCCAGGCGGCGGAGCCGGAGCTGACCACGGTCGCCTCCGGGGCGAGCCGGTGCCGGACCGCGCTGTCGACGCCGTCGGCCGCCACCACCAGGTCGGCTTCGATCTCGGTCCGGCCGTCGCCGACCGCCGGGCGGTCGGCCGCCGAGGCGCGCACCGTACGCACCTGAACCCCGGTACGGATCTCGACCCGGTCGCCGAGCCCGGCGATCAGGGCGTCGTGCAGGTCCTCCCGGTGCACCACGACCGGGGCCCGCTCGTCGACCATCGGGCGGGGCTGGACCAGCCACTGACCGTCCGGACGGCGCACCCCGACGTCGGGCAGGGCGGTGGCGATCGCGTCCAGGCCGTCGCCGAGCCCGAGCGCGTGCAGCGCGCGTACGCCGTTGGGCCAGAGCACCAGGGCGGTCCGCTCGGCGCGCAGCCGGTCACCCCGTTCCAGCAGCGTGACCTGCCAGCCGGAACGGGCCAGGGCACCGGCGACGGCGAGGCCGCCTATTCCGGCGCCCACCACCACGGCCGTACGCATGGCTGCGGTTCCCCCGCTCAGCTCTCGCGGTCCGCGCCGCCCGGCGGCGCCGCGCCCGCCCGGGCCTGGCCGGTGCCGTCCGCCGCCCGGTCGTCCTCGCCGACCGGCCGCTCGTCCTCGTTGTCGTCGGCCGCGCTGGCGGCCGGCTCGTCGTCATCGTCACCGTCGTCGTCGAGCGGGCGGATCGGCCCGGCGACGTCCGGCGCCACCTCGGGCAGCTCACCGGTGGCCAGGTAGGTCCGGTACTGCTCCTCGGTGACCACCCGGTAGCCCTCGGGCACCGTGTTCGGGTCCCGCGCGACCGTACGCCGGGAGAGGTCGACCCGCGAGATGTCGCTCTCGCGCGCTTCGTCTCCGTCGCTGTCGCCGTCCACGGTCTCCTCGTCGCCCGGCACCGCGACGGGCCGGCTGGCCTCCAGCGGCACCAGGAACTCCTGCGGTCCACGGACCCGCAGGAAGAAGATCAACGCACCGAGGAAGACGACCACCGCGGTCCAGACGTTGAGCCGGACGCCGAGGATCTCGTTGGCCTGGTCGGTACGGAGCAGCTCGATCCAGAACCGGCCGACGGTGTAACCCATGACGTAGAGCGCGAACGCCCGGCCCCGGCCCAGCTTGAACTTCCGGTCGACCAGGTACACCAGCAGGGCGACACCCACGTTCCACAGCGCCTCGTAGGCGAAGGTCGGGTGGTAGAGCCCTGGTTCCACGATCGGGTTGCCGTTCTCGTCCAGCAGCGCGTGACCCGGGTTGCCGGAGTCCATCCGGTGGATCTCGAGACCCCAGGGCAGCGTGGTCCGGCCGCCGAAGAGTTCGTTGTTGAACCAGTTGCCGAACCGGCCGACCGCCTGGGCCAGCGGCAGCCCGGGGGCGAGCGCGTCGGCGACCACGGTGAGCGGGATCCCGAGTTGGCGGGCGGCGAGCCAGGCGCCGACGGCACCACCGGCGACCGCGCCCCAGATGCCCAGGCCCCCCTCCCAGATGTAGAGGGCCTTGATCGGGTCACCGTCGCTGCCGAAGTACGCCTGCGGCGAGGTGATCACGTGGTAGATCCGCGCGCCGACGATGCCGAACGGCACCGCCCAGACCGCGATGTCCAGGATCGCCCAGGGCGCGACGCCCCGCGCCCGGAGCCGGTATTCGGCCACCACCGCCGCGACGACGATGCCCAGCACGATGCAGAGGGCGTAGGCCCTGATCGGCAGCGGTCCGACCTCCCAGACGGCGGTGCTCGGACTGGGCAGGGCTGCCAGCGGGGACACTGAGGCTAGGGTCACGATTGCACACGGTACCGCCGTACCCGCCCGCAGTGGCACCCCGGGCCGGTCGCCTTCTGCGCGGGTGCCCCCGGCTGTGCCAGCTCCTACGCGTTTGTCCGTGTCCCCGGTCACGATCGGACCGGGCGACGGCAGCGGCCTGGCCGGACGACGAACGGCCGTACGGGTCCGACGCGAACGGCCGTACGGGTCCGGAACGGCACACGGTCGGGCGGTCGGGCGGAACGGCGGTCGGCGGAACGGCGGTCGACGGAACGGCGGTCGGGCGCGCGGGCGAACCGGAGTGGGACCGGGTGGCGGGCGGACCCGGGCGAGCCGGAATGGGGCCGGGTGCCGGGCGGACCCGGCGCGAGGTCGGGTCGGCCCGGCCGGGTCAGCGGGACCGGTCGAGGGGTGGCCGGGTCAGTAACCGGTCGAAGGTGCCGGGGTCAGCGGGAACCGGTCCAAGGATGGCCGGGGTCAGCGGATCGGGCGGGAGTGGCCGGGGTCAGCGGACCGGGCGGGGGGTGGCCGGGTGGTTGCCGGCGTTGACCAGCTCGGACACCGCCTCGCGGGGACTCTTCTGGGTCACCAGCCCCTCCCCGACCAGCACCGCGTCGGCGCCCGCCGAGGCGTACCTGATCAGGTCGTGAGGGCCGCGTACGCCCGACTCCGCGATCTTGACGACGCTGTTCGGCAGGCCGGGGGCGATCCGCTCGAAGACCGACCGGTCGACCTCCAGGGTGCGCAGGTTGCGGGCGTTGACGCCGATCACCTGGGCACCGGCCTCCAGCGCCCGGTCGGCCTCCTCCTCGTCGTGCACCTCGACGAGCGCGGTCATGCCGAGCGACTCGATCCGCTCCAGCAGGCCGACCAGCGCGTTCTGTTCGAGCGCGGCGACGATCAGCAGCACCAGGTCGGCACCGTGGGCGCGGGCCTCGTGCACCTGGTAGCTGGAGACGACAAAGTCCTTGCGCAGCACCGGGATGTCGACCGCCGCCCGGACCGCGGCGAGGTCGGCCAGCGATCCGCCGAACCAGCGGCCCTCGGTGAGCACGCTGATGCAGCGGGCCCCACCCCCGGCATACTCCCCGGCCAACTCGGCGGGGTCGGCGATCTCAGCCAACTGTCCCTTGGACGGCGACGAACGCTTGACCTCGGCGATCACCCCGACGCCCGGGCGCCGCAGCGCCGCGTACGCGTCGCGGGGCGGGGGCATGGCGGCAGCCAGCTCCCGGATCCGCTCCAGTGGGACCTCGGCCTGTCGGCGTTCGACGTCCTCGCGCACTCCGGCCAGGATCTCGTCGAGCACACTGACGGGGGCGGTCGGCGCGGCGCCGTCCCCCTCCGGGTGTGGATGCTCAGCAGTCACCAACGGACTCCCCTCTCCGGGCGTCATGGGCCGATGCTAGGGGGCGCCGGCCTGGGGCCGGAGCCGGGGGGTATGGCGCACCTCACCAGGTGGGCTCGGGCATAATGACCGACCGCTGGTGAGCGAACTATCACCCACTGCCACCGGCACCATCGACGGTCATCGGGTAATCACACCATGTCCGGCCGTGCCGCGCAGCCCGCCGGAGAGCCGTCCCCCGTCGGACCGACCGGCAAGGTTGACCCACCGGTCATCGGTTCGAAACACCCCTTGGGCACCATCGTGGTCGGGCAGACTGGTCGCGAGGTGGCCGCGGCCCGAGTCGGATCGACAATCGTGCGGGGTGGACCATGAGCAGCACCGGGCCGGGCTCGGCCATCGACCTGACCAGCATCCCCCGGGCGGTCGCCGCGGTGGCGATCGGCGTGGTCCACTCGGTGGAGCGGGCCGTGGTCGGTGACGGTCGGGTCCGCACCGCCCGGGGCAACGCCTGGGCGGCCATCTGCGCCGACCGCGACCGGGCCCACCAGCGGGCCGAGGTGCGGGCGATGGTCGCGGCCCTCACCGCGCCCGGCCGGGACACCGCCGCCGGTGGCGACCCGGTGCCGACCGCACCCGCGAGCCGGGCCGCCGCGCCGCTGAGCTGACCGCCGCTACACCGCTACGGCGTACGGCGCACCGCCACGGCGCCACACGGCCACGGCGCTACGGCGCTACACGGCCGCTCGATCTCCCCCTGCCGTACCGTCCCGACCGCCGCCGGGCGGTCCTCACTCCGGGGGATCACCGTCGTCCGGCGGGGCCCAGGGTCAGTCGGCGGTCGGGTCGTCGCCCCGGTCGAGGGCGTCCCACGCGGCGACGGTCCGGCCCGCGTCGACCCGCCCACCGTCCGGGCCGTCGCCGCCCGACCGGCCCCGACCGGTGTTCCCGGTGTCGGAGCGGGTCCGCTCGTACCGGGCACCCATCGCCGGCCAGGTCTGGCCACGGCCGATGGTGACCAGGCCGGCGGCGAAGACCATCAGCCCACCGAGCACACAGAGCAATCCCCAGACCGGCTCCGTCTCGCCGTCGGGGCCGCCGAGCCCGTACCCGCCGCCCACCGCGACGCCGAGCCCGACCAGCACCATCAGTCCGCCGACCAGCCGGCGCCCGACGCCCCCGGTGGCGAGCAGCGCCCCGGACGCGGCCAGTCCGACCAGGGCCAGCGCCGGCAGCCAGGGCAGCAGGTCGCCGCCGGTGTGCGCGGCCCGCAGCGGTGGCAACGGCGCGGTCCGGGTGGTGATCTCCACCGACCAGGTCCGGGTCGCCGCGTAGAGCGCCAGGCCCGCCCCGGCGAGGCAGAGCAGCAGTACGTACGTCAGTTGCCGCCGGCCCGGGTGCGCCGGACGGGGTGCCGGTACGGGTTCCCCGGTCAGTTCGGTGACGGCACCGTCGGCGGTGCTCACCGGGCCGGCCGAAGGGTCTCGGCGGCGGCGATGGCCGCCAGTACGGCAGCCGCCTTGTTCCGGGTCTCCTGGTCCTCGGCGGTCGGGTCGGAGTCGGCCACGATGCCGGCACCGGCCTGCACGTACGCCCGGCCGTCGCGGATCAGGGCGGTCCGGATCGCGATCGCCATGTCCATGTCGCCACCGAAGCCGAAGTAGCCGACCGTGCCACCGTAGAGGCCCCGACGGGTCGGCTCCAGTTCCTCGATGATCTCCATCGCCCGTACCTTCGGTGCGCCCGACAGGGTGCCGGCCGGGAAGGTCGCGGCGAGCGCGTCGAACGCGGTCCGGTCCTCGCGGAGCGTGCCCACCACGGTCGAGACGATGTGCATGACGTGGCTGTACCGCTCGATGGTGGCGAACTCGGGCACCTCCACGGTCCCCGGTCGGCAGACCCGGCCGAGGTCGTTGCGACCCAGGTCGACCAGCATCACGTGCTCGGAGCGCTCCTTCGGGTCGGCGAGCAGTTCGGCGCCGAGCCGGTTGTCCTCCTCCGGCGTCGCGCCGCGTGGGCGGGTGCCGGCGATCGGGTGCAGCATCGCGCGCCGGGTGCCGCCCTCGGCGGCGGTCACCTTGAGGTGCGCCTCCGGGGACGAGCCGACGATGTCAAAATCGTCGAAGCGGAGCAGGTACATGTACGGGCTCGGGTTGGTGGTCCGCAGCACCCGGTAGACGTCGAGCGGATCGGCCCGGGTGTCCCGTTCGAACCGCTGGCTGAGCACGATCTGGAAGCACTCGCCGGCCCGGATCGCCTCCTTGGCCTCGTCCACCGCCTTCGGGTAGTCCCCGTCCGGCGTACGGCAGAGCACCTCGCCCGGCGGCGGGCTGGCCACGGTCGAGACCATCGGCGGGTTGGGGCGGGAGAGCGCGGTGGTCATCGCGTCGAGCCGGCCGACCGCCTGGTGGTACGCGGCGAGCACCTGCCCGGACCGGTCCGGCGCGTCCGGTGCCGGCAGCACCGCGTTGGCGACCAGGATCGCCGAGCCGTCGAAGTGGTCGAGCACCACCAGGTCGGTGGCGAGCATCAGACCGAGTTCGGGCAGGCCGAGGTCGTCCTCGGCGCGGGACGGCAGCCGTTCGAGGCGGCGGACGAAGTCGTACCCGAGATATCCGACCATGCCCCCGGTCAACGGCGGCAGGCTCGCGGTCACCGGGTCGGTCTCCGGCCCGGCCAGCGCGGCCACGGTCTCGCGCAGCGCGTGCACCGGGTCTCCCCCGGTCGGCACGCCGGCCGGCGGTGTCCCCAGCCAGTGCGCCTCGCCGTCCCGTTCGACCAGGGTGGCGCCGCTGCGTACGCCGATGAAGGAGTAGCGCGACCAGGACGCCCCGCCCGGTCCGGCGCCCTGTTCGGCGGACTCCAGCAGGAAGGTGCCCGGCCCGCCGGCCAGCTTGCGGTAGACCCCGACCGGGGTCTCCCCGTCGGCGAGCAGCCGCCGGGTCACCGGCACCACCCGCCGGGAGCCGGCCAGTTCGCGGAAGGTCGCCTCGTCCGGGCTGACCGCGCCGGTGTTCTGGCTCATCGCCGCTCCCCCTGGTCGTCGGACCGCCCGGGTACGGGGTCGAGCCGCCCCGGTACGGGATCGAGCCGGCCGCTCACCGGGAGGTGGTCGGCGAAGCAGCTCCGGTTGCCGGTGTGGCAGGCCGGGCCCACCTGGTCCACGCTGACCAGCAGCGCGTCGCCGTCGCAGTCCAGCGAGACCGAGCGGACGTACTGGTGGTGGCCGGAGGTGGCACCCTTGACCCAGTACTCCCGGCGGCTGCGTGACCAGTAGGTGGCCCGGCCGGTGGTGAGCGTACGGTGCAGCGCCTCGTCGTCCATCCAGGCGACCATCAGCACCTCGCCCGAGTCGTGCTGGCGGACCACCGCCGCGACCAGCCCGTCGGCGCCCCGGCGCAGGCGGGCGGCGATCGACGGGTCGAGCCCGGAGGCGGGGCCGAAGGGGGTGCGGACCGGGGCGGCGGGCGGCGTGACCGGCGGGGCGGCCACCGGCGGGTCAGGTACGGGCACCCACCGATTGTTCCGCACCGGAGGGCGGGTACGTCCACCCGTACCCGCCCCGGTGGGCTCAGTCGGCGCGTTCGAGCTGGCCGTACGCCTCGATCTTGAAGTTGAGTACGGCCAGGTCCTGTTCCAGCTCCGCCATCCGGGCCAGCACCCGCTCCCGGTGCGCCTCGAAGAGCTGCCGTCGGGCGCCGAGCGTGTGGTCGCCCTGCCGGGCCAGGTCGGTGTAGCGACGCATCTCACGTACCGGCATGCCGGTACGGCGCAGCCGGGTGAGCAGCATCAGCCAGTCGACGTCCTGGCGGGTGTAGCGCCGCCGTCCGGCGGAGTCCCGCCCGACCGGCGACACCAGCCCCTCCTGCTCGTACCAGCGCAGGGTGTACGCGGTGAGGCCGACCCGGTCGGCGGCCTCACCGACGGTGAACGTCGTCTCGTCCAAGCTTTCGTCCAGGCTCTTGTGGAGGCTTTCGTCCAGGCTCTTGTCGAGGCTTTCGTCCAGGCTCTTGTCGAGGCTTTCGTCCAGGCTCGCGTCCATCGATCCAGGGTCCGGGCGGGCTGCCGCTCGGTCAAGGGCTGACGCTCGGTCAAGGGCTGACGCGGAGCGCCCGCGCGGGTGACCGGTGCGCGTCGGGAAGCGGACTTTCGGTTCGTTGCCGGGCGGGGGGGATTTCAACTAGCGTTGAGTTCATCAAGCGTTGAATTCTTCCAAGGAGGCGCCATGAACTCCGCGATCGAGGTCCGCGACCTCGTCGTCGAACGTGGCCGGCGACGGGTTCTGCACGGCCTGACCTGCACGTTGCCCCGGGGCAGCGTCACCGGCCTGCTCGGCCCCAGCGGCAGCGGCAAGACCACCCTGCTGCGCGCGGTGGTGGGCGTACAGACCGTCGCCTCGGGCACGGTCACGGTGCTGGGCCAGCCCGCCGGCACCGCCGCGCTGCGCCACCGGGTCGGTTACCTGACCCAGGCGCCGAGCGTCTACACCGACCTGACCGTCCGGGAGAACGCCCGCTACTTCGCCGCGCTCCAGGGGCGTACCGGGCGCGACGCCGACCGGGCGATCGCCGACGTCGGCCTGGCGTCGGCCGCACGGCAACTGGTCGGCACGCTCTCCGGCGGGCAGCGCAGCCGCGCGTCGCTGGCCTGCGCCATCGTCGGCGAACCCGAACTGGTGATCCTCGACGAACCGACGGTCGGCCAGGACCCGGTCCTCCGGGCCGAGCTGTGGGACCGGTTCCACGCGATGGCGTCGGGCGGCACCACCCTGGTCGTCTCCAGCCACGTGATGGACGAGGCGGCGCGCTGCGACCGGTTGCTGTTGATCCGCGAGGGCCGGCTGATCGCCGAGGACACCCCGACCGGGGTACGGGCCAACGCCGGCACGGACGACCTGGAGGAAGCCTTCCTCCGGCTGATCAGGAGGAGCGAGGCGGGCCGGGAGACCAGTGCCGAACCCGCCACCGAAGGGGCGGTACGGCGATGAACCCGAGGCTGCTGGCCGCCACGACCGGCCGGATCCTGCGCCAGCTCCGGCACGACCCGCGTACGGTCGCGATGCTCGTGGTGGTGCCGACGGTGCTGCTCACGCTGCTCTACTTCATGTTCTCCGACCAGCCCACCGGACCCGGGCAGCCGAGCACCTTCGACCGGGTCGCGCTGATCATGCTCGGGGTCTTCCCGTTTGTCATCATGTTCCTGGTGACCAGCATCGCGATGCTGCGCGAGCGCACCTCCGGCACGTTGGAGCGTCTGCTCACCACCCCGCTGGCCAAGCTCGACCTGCTCTTCGGTTACGGCATCGCGTTCGGGCTGGCGGCGGCGATCCAGGCCGGGGTGGCCACCGGGGTGGCGTATTGGCTGTTCGATCTGCACACCACCGGCAGCGCCGGCCTGGTCATCCTGATCGCGGTGGTCAACGCCGTGCTCGGGGTCGCGCTCGGCCTGTTCTGCAGCGCCTTCGCGCAGACCGAGTTCCAGGCCGTACAGTTCATGCCGGTCGTGGTGATCCCGCAGATCCTGCTCTGTGGCCTGTTCGTCGGCCGGGAGCGGATGGCCGGCTGGCTCCAGGCGGTCAGCGACGTGCTGCCGCTGTCGTACGCGGTCGAGGCGTTGCAACAGGTGGGTGCCCACGCCGAGCCCACCGCCACGCTCTGGCGCGACCTCGCGGTGGTGCTCGGCGCGGTGCTGGTGGCCCTGGTGCTCGCCGCGGCCACGCTCCGCCGCCGCACGGGCTGACACGGCGGCCTACGGGTTGACACGGCGACGCGCGGACGGCGAAGTACGGGTTGACACGGCGGCGGCCGGATTGACGACGAAGGACGGCGATGGCACGACGGACCGGACGGCGGCCGGGCAACCCCGACACCCGTGAGGCGATCCTCGCCTCGGCTCGGGACGCGTTCGCCGAACGCGGCTTCGACGGCGCGTCGATCCGGACGATAGCGGCCGGCGCCGGGGTCGACCCGGCGCTGGTCCACCACTACTTCGGCGCGAAGGACAAGCTCTTCGTGGCCGTGATGAAGGTGCCATTCGACCCGGGCGAACTGCTGCCGGAGATCGTGGCCGGCGGGCCGGGCGGGGTGGGGGAACGGCTGGTCCGGACCTTCCTTCGGCTCTGGGACTCGCCGGCCGGCGCGGCCGGTGTCGCGCTGCTCCGCTCGGTGCTCAGCAACGAGTGGACCGCCCGGCTGATGCGCGAGTTCGTGACCACCCAGATCCTGCGGCGGGTGATGTCCGGGCTGGACCTGCCGGCGGCCGAGGCACCGCTGCGCAGTTCGCTGGTCGCGTCCCAGCTCGTCGGGCTCGCCGTGGCCCGCTACGTGTTGCGGGTGGAGCCACTGGCCAGCGTGCCGGCCGAGGTGGCGGTCGCGGCGATCGCCCCGACCGTGCAGCGTTACCTGACCGGCGAGCTGACCGGGGTGTTCGATCTCGCCGAGGCGGGCGAGCGGGCAATCGGCGGACCGCCCTCCGCCTAGACGGTGGTCTCGCCCTGGTTCAGGTGGCCCTGCTCAGCCCGGGGGTGCCGGGCCGGCCAGAGCACCGGGTGCAGCATCTGGACCAGGTCGGCGTGGTCGCGTACCGGTCGCGGGAAGGCGAGCCGGACCCGGTAGCGAGAGCCGGGGGCGCCGAGCAGCACCACGAATCCGTACCGGTCCAGCCGGACCACGCGCGGCGGCGGGCCGCCGACCGGCCGAGGGGCCGACTCGCCGAGCTGGCGCAGCACGAACTCGGTGATCTCCCGCTGGTGGTGGTCGGCCAGGTCGGCCAGGAGTTCGCGCTCCAGGTGGTGCAACGGATCCGGCTCCACGTTGCCGTACTCGCCGGGGTCGATGTGAATCGTCTCGGTCTCCCGTTCGAGCCGGATCTCGGCCGGCTCGAACCGGTAGAGGGTGAACCGGCCACCGACGTCGAGCAGGTCGCCGGTCGAGTCGATCTCGGCGTAGTCCAGCGCGGCCTGGCGAGCCTCCGTCCCGGCCAGCGCCGTCGCCCAGCCGGAGATCCAGACCCGGCCGAGCGGTGGCGCGCCGGCCGCCGGTGGCAGGTCGCGTACGTCGAGCACCAGCGCGGTGTCGTCGGTGCCCGGCACCGGCCGCAGGGCCAACGCCAGGTCGTCGACGACCGAGACGAGCAGCAGCACCCGGCCCTGCGCGTCGGTGACGTGTCGGGTCCGGTACGGGCCGGGACGGTTGGCCACGTACGCGCTGCCGGCGATCCGGCCAGCGGCCAACGTACGGGCGACCTCGGCGGGACTGGGTTGCATGACCGGACCTCCGACGGGTGGATTAGGGTGGGCTAAGTTAGGGCAGGCTAACCTACAAACCGGGAGACGTCCACGTGAACCAGGCACGACCCAAGGTCCGGATTTCCCGCGCCCTCGGCATCCCGCTCACCCCCAAGTGCGTGAAGTACTTCGAGCGCCGGCCGTACCCACCGGGCGTACACGGCCGGCAGCGCCGCAAGACATCGGACTACCAGGTACGACTGCTCGAGAAGCAGCGCCTGCGGCACCAGTACAACGTCAGCGAGACCCAGCTCCGGCGCGCCTTCGACGACGCCGTACGGCTGGAGGGCAAGACCGGCGAGAACCTGGTCGGCCTGCTGGAACGGCGCCTCGACGCGGTGGTGCACCGGGCCGGGCTGGCGCGGACCGTCTACCAGGCCCGGCAACTGGTGGCGCACGGGCACTTCGCGGTCGACGGGGTCAAGGTCGACCGCCCGTCGTACCGGTTGCGCCCCGGCCAGGTCGTCCGGGTGCGCGAACGCAGCCGGCAGAAGCCGCCGTTCCAGCTCGCCGCCACCGGCGCGCACGCGGGCGAGGGCCCCGGTGCCGCGTACCTCTCAGTCAGCCTGGCCGACCTGACCGCCACCCTGGTCCGTACGCCGGCCCGGCGCGAGGTCCCGGTCATCTGCGACGAGCAACTCGTGGTCGAGTTCTACTCCCGCTGAGTGCAAGGAAGGGCCCCTTATTAACGCTATGCGTTAATAAGGGGCCCTTCCTTACCCCTCAGCGGGTTTGTTCGAGCCAGGAGGCGTAGAGGAGGGCGTAGGTGGAGGTGGGGTCGCGGAGCAGTTCGTCGTGCGGGCCGCGCTGCACGATTCTGCCCTTGTCGACCACGATCACCTCGTCGGCGGCCTGGGCGGTGGAGAGCCGGTGCGCGATCGCCACCGTGGTACGTCCCCGGGTCACCGCGTCCAGTGTGCGCTGGAGCCGCACCTCGGTCGCCGGGTCGACCGCGCTGGTCGCCTCGTCGAGCACGAGCAGGTCCGGGTCGGCCACGTACGCGCGGGCCAGCGCGACGAGCTGGCGCTCGCCCACGCTCAGCGCCTCGCCCCGCTCGCCGACCCGGGTGTGCAGCCCGTCCGGCAGCCCGTCGACCCAGTCGGCGAGCCCGAGTTCGGCGAAGGTGGTGGCCAGTTGCTGGTCCGAGCAGCCCGGCCGACCGAAGCGGACGTTCTCCGCCACGGTCGAGTCGAACAGGAAACCGTCCTGCGGGACCATCACCACCCGGGAGCGCAGCGACGAGAACCGGACCCGGTCCAGCGGTACGCCGGAGAGCAGGACCGTACCGTCGCTCGGGTCCATCAGCCGGGTGAGCAGCTTGGCGAAGGTGGTCTTGCCGCTGCCGGTCTCGCCGACCACCGCCACCCGGCTCTTCGCCGGGATCTCCACGTCGATGTCGGTCAGCACCGGCGGGCCGCCCGGATAGGCGAAGCCGATGTCGGCGAACCGCACCTCGATCGGCCCCTGGGGCAGGTCGACGCCCTGCTCGCCCGGGTCGGCCACGTCCGGCTCCAGGTCGAGTACGTCGAGCACCCGGCGCCAGCCGGCGACCGCGTTCTGCGCCTCGTTCAGCACCTCGGTGGCGATCTGCACCGGCTGGATGAAGAGGGTCACCAGGAACAGGAAGGCGGTGATCTGCCCGATGCTGAGCGTGCCGTCGACGCCGAGCCGTACGCCGAGCACGACCACCGCGGCCAGCGCCAGCCCGGCCGAGATCTCGCCGGTGGAGAAGCTCACCACGCTGGTCCGGATCGCCTTCTGCTGGGCCTGGCGCTGACCGTCGATCGCCTCGTCGATCCGGGCGGCGGTCCGGCCGGAGACCCCGTACGCGCGGATGACGGAGGCGCCGACCACGCTCTCCGCGATCGCGGCGAGCAGCGCGCCCATCCGCTGCCGGACCAGCCCGTAGACCTTGGCCAGCCGCTTCTGAAAGGCCCGGATGACCAGCAGCGCGGGGATGAACGCGGCGAACACCACCAGGGTGAGCTGCCAGGAGTAGACCGCCATCACGATCGCGGTGACCACCACCTGGCCGACGCTGATCAGCAGGATCACCCCGCCCCACTGGAGGAACTGGGTGATCTGGTCGACGTCGCTGGTGACCCGGGAGACCAGCGAGCCGCGCCGCTCCGACTGCTGGTGCAGCATGGACAGGTCGTGCACGTGCCGGAACGCGCGAGTGCGTACCCCGGCCAGCGCGGTCTCGCTGACGGTGAACAGCCGGCGCATCATCAGGTAGCCGCAGACCGTGGTCAGGGCCAGCACCACGGCGGTCAGCGCGACCACGGCACCGACCACGCCGAGGTCCGGGCCGCCGGCCGCGCGCAGACCACGGTCGATGCCCTGTTGGATCGCCACCGGTACGGCCGCCCGGCCGATCATCGACACCAGGGCGAAGCCGAGGGTGCCGGCGAGCCCGGTGCGCAGTTCGGGCGAGAGCGCCAGACCACGCCGGAGCGTACGCCAGGTCCCCTCGGTCGGTTCGGTGCCGGCCACGGTCGCCGCGTCGGTGCTCACGCGCTCACCTCGCTCACGTCGTCGTCGGCTACGGCGGCGCGGGTCCCGGCCGGGCCGCCCGTCGTCGGTTCGGCGTCGGCCGACTGCTCCACGTACGCCTTCTCCCGTTCGCGTTCGGCTTCCGCCTTCTCGTAGGCGGTGACCAGGTCGGCGTAGCCCGGCACGGTGGCCAGCAGTTCGGTGTGGGCGCCCCGGGCGATCACCCGGCCCTGCTCCACGTAGATCACCTCGTCGGCCAGCGCGATGGTCGCCCGGCGGTAGGCGACCACCAGGATCGAGGCGGCCGACCGCCCGCCGCCCGACCCGCCCGGATCGGACCCGCCCGGGTCCGGGCCACCGGCCCCCGGATCACCGGCCGGACCACTCCGGCTCAGGGCGGCGAGGATGGCCGCCTCGACCCTCGGGTCGACCGCGCTGGTCGCGTCGTCGAGGACGAGCAGGCGAGGTCGGCCGGCCAGGGCGCGGGCCAGGGTGAGGCGCTGCCGTTGGCCGCCGGAGAGCGAGGTGCCACGTTCGCCGACGGCGGTGTCCAGCCCGTCCGGCAGGGCGGCGACAAAGCCGTCCGCCTCGGCCAGCCGCAGCGCGGCCCACACGTCGTCGTCGCCGATGCCCGGCCGGTCCAGGGTGATGTTGGCCCGGATGGTGTCGTCGAAGACAAACGGCACCTGCGCCACCAGCGCCACCGTCTCGGTGAGCGAACCGGCGGTCAGCGCCCGTACGTCGGTGTCGTCCAGGGCGACCGTGCCGGACTGCGGGTCGACCAGCCGTACGGCCAGCGACGCGATGGTCGACTTGCCCGAGCCGGTCGGCCCGACCAGCGCCACGGTGCGGCCGGACGGAACGGTGAAGGAGACGTCGTGCAGCACCGGGATGCGGGCGGAGGTGTCCCGGGACGGGGTGACCGGACCGTCGCCACCGGCCCGCCCGGCCGCGACGGCGGCGTCGTCCGGGTCGGCCAGCAGGTCGACCCCGACCGGGTCGGCCGGCACGTCCACCCCGTCCGGGTCGGGCGCGGCCGGTGGGCCGCCGAGACCGGTCGGGGCGTCCGGGTCGTCCGGGTCGGGAGGGTCGTAGCCGAACCGCACCCGGTCGAAGACGAGGGTGGCCGGTACGTCCTCGGGCTGCCGCAGCACCGTCTGCCCGTACGGCATGTCGCCGGTGGCGGTGAGCACCCGTTGCACCCGGTCCCAGCCGGCGACGCTGCGGGGCAGTTCGGCGAGGACCCAGCCGATCGCGCGTACCGGGAAGGCGAGCACGGTGAACAGGAAGGCGACGCTGACCAGTTCGGTCACGGTGACCGCGCCCTGGCTCAGCCGGAACGCCCCGACCAGCAGTACGGCGAGGGTGCCGAGGCTGGGCAGGGTGTCCAGCATCGGGTCGAAGACGCCGCGCAGCCGACCGACCGAGATCAGCGCGTCGCGCAGCTCGCCGGCCCGGTCGGCGAACCGGGCCGTCTCCTGCGCCTCCCGGCCCATCGTCTTGACCACGAGCGCACCGTCGAAGCTCTCGTGCGCGATCGCGCTGACCTCGGCCCGCAGTTGCTGGGCCCGGGCCTGGCGGGGGGCCATCCGCCGGGAGTAGACGACGTTGAGCGCGAAGAGGGCCGGGAAGATCGCCACCCCGACCATCGCGAGCACCCAGTCGGTGAAGAACAGCGAGCCGATCGCGGCGACCAGCATCACCAGGGTGCCGACGGCGAACGGCAGCGGCGCGATCGGGTACCAGGTCGCCTCGACGTCCGAGTTGGCGTTGGAGAGCAGGGTGCCGGTGGCGTGTCGGTGGTGCCAGGCCAGCGGGAGGTCGAGGTAGCGGCGGGTGACCCGACGCCGGTAGGTGGCCTGGAGCCGGTACTGCATGTAACCGGCGGCGATCCGGCGCCCGAACACCCCGAGCACCTTGAGCAGGCTGACCCCGACCAGCGCGGCGGCGGCGAGCGCCACCAGGGCGGCGTCGGCCCGGCCCTCGGTGAGCGAGGGCACGACCACCTCGCCGACGATGGCGCCGACCACGTACGCGCTGGCGATGGTGACCAGCCCGAAGAGCACGCTGCCGCTCACCGAGAGGGCGAAGATCCTTGGTTCCTCGCGGATCGCGTGCCCGAGCACCCGCAGTCCCCGGTTGAGTACATCCCGACTTGTCCTGGTCGCCACTCGCTCCCCCGCCGTAAGCCACCGGTGTCTACCTAATCCTTACCGACCGGTGTCCACCACATCCTTACCGATAAGAGTGGTCGGTGACGATCTGGGTCCGATTGTGGTGGCGGTCACACCCATCGTCGCGCGGATCGGCGGTTCGGTGTCGGGCGGCCTCGGATCGACGGCGCCTACGATCGAAAGATGCCGCGGTACGCCGAATCGGAACGCCAGTCCCTCGCCGACCTCCTCGTCACGCTCGGCCCGGACGGGCCGACCATCAACGAGGGCTGGGCCACCCGTGACCTCGCCGCCCACCTGGTGGTCCGGGACCGGCGCCCGGACGCCGCGCTGGGCATCGTGTTCCGGCCGCTGAGCGGTCACACCGAGCGGCTGCTGCGGGCGGCGGCGACCCGCCCGTACCCCGAACTGATCGACCTGCTGCGCCACCCGCCCCGGTGGAGCCCGGTGAGCAACCCCTGGCTCGACGAGCTGACCAACAGCATGGAGTTCTACATCCACCACGAGGACGTCCGGCGGGCCCTGCCCGACTGGCAGCCCCGGGACCTGTCGCCGGAGCACCAGGGCGCGCTCTGGAAGCAGGTACGGATGATGGCGCGGATGTCGTTGCGTCGCTTCCCGGCCGCGCTGCTGGTCCAGGCACCCGGACACGGCGAGGCGTCGAGCGGCGCCGGCGGGGAACCCGTACGCCTGGTCGGGTCTCCGGGCGAGCTGGCGGTCTTCCTGATGGGCCGGCAACGCGTGGCCCGGGTCCAACTGACCGGCTCGGCCACGCTGACCGAACGCCTGCGTACCAAGAAACTCGGCGCCTGACCCGGCCGGCTGCGGCGCCGGTCCGGCCACCGCACGAGGGGTGCCACCGGACGCCTCCGGTCGACGGTTCGCCGCACGGGATGCAACTTGTGCCCCACGCGGCACCCTACTCGTCGCCCGGTGCCCGTAGGCTTCATCCGCACCTCTCCCGGACACCACACGGCCGGCGGCCCGCGGTGTCCGGTCCACCTCTCGATCAACGTCAACGGCGCGGACCCGATGCGGCGGGTCACGGGCGGTTGGGTGACAAGGGGCGTTACCGGCACACCCCCTGGTGCCACCGGTCGTGGTCGACGCGGCCGCATCGTCCGTACTGGACGGTCGCCAGCCTGCCGCGCGCGTCTCGACGCCCGACCACCGCCTGTCGCGACGAGCATCGCGCGACAGGGGGCAACATGCGGTCCTTCGCCGTGGTGGCACTCATCGCGCCACCGTTTCCGGCGCGGCTCAATCCGCACGCGGCCGAGGCGGCGCGCCGGTCCGCCCGTTGGGCGACCGAACTCGGCCTGATCGTGACCTCCGACGCCGCCCGACGCCTGGACCGGGCGAACGCCGGTGACCTGGCCGGGCGGACCTGCCCGGACGCGGCGCCGGAACGACTCGGGCTGCTGACCGATCTCATCACCTGGCTGTTCGCCTTCGACGACGCCTGCGACGACGACGGCTTGGGCGCCGACCCGGGGCGGCTCTCCCCGGTGGTGAGCCGACTGCTCGACGTGCTGGACCTGCTCGGCGGCGACGCACCGAGCGGGCTGCTGACCGCCGCCGGACCGACCGGTGCCGCACTGCACGACCTGTGCCGGCGGCTGCGCGAAAGCGGCCAGCCGGACCTGCTCGTACGCTTCACCGCCCAGTTCCGCGACTACCTGCTCGCCCTGCTCTGGGAGGCCGCGAACCGGGAGCACCACCGGGTGCCGGCGGTGGACGAGTACGTCCAGATGCGACGGCACACCGGTGCCGTACATCCCAGCTTCACCCTCACCGACCACGCCCGGGACGCCCGTCCGGGCTGGTCGGAGCTGGCCGACCCGCGACTGTCCGCACTGGACCGGCTCGCCGCCGACCTGGTCTGCTGGTGCAACGACGTCTTCTCGTACGGCAAGGAGCGGCGACTGGAGCAGGACGGGCACAACCTGACCCTGGTGATCGCGCGGGAGAACGGGCAGGACGAGCAGACCGCGCTCACCGAGGCGGCCGGTCGGTTCAACACCGGGCTGGAGACGTACCTGGAGTGGGAGGGGTCCCTGCTGGACGGCGCCGAGCCGGCGGTCGAGCGGTTCGTCGCCGGGCGACGGGCCTGGATCCGGGCCACCTACGACTGGTCCATGAACGCCAGCCGGTATGCCTGACGGGGTGCACCAGCCGGGTGCCCGGTCGGAACGGAATTCCGACGACTGACGGGTACGTCGCACAGCCGGGCGGGAAGTGGGCGGGAAGCCTACTTCCCGCCCGTTCCATTCGTACCCGTCGCCGGCTCCGTCCATCCATCGAGACCGGACGAATCCAAATCGGTCGATCGCGTAACATCCTCACTTCTCTATATCGAGGTTTCCGCACGACAAGCCGTCCGGACCACCCGGGACCGGATGTTCGGCCATCGACAGACCCGGTCACTTCGGGGGTAGCCGAGGCCGCACCCGTGGCAATACTCTGCGGTAACCAACATTTAACGTGATGCCCGTCACGTACCCATATTCGGAAGGCTGACCCCCCTCATGGCTTTCGACCTCCCGTACCGGTCCGTCCCGGACATGCTTCTGCAGCGCATCGCGGCCACCCCCGACCTGGACGCGTTCGGCTACCCCGCGCCGGACGACTCCGGACCGGTCTGGCTGACCTGGTCACAGGTGGGCCAGCGGGCCAAGGCGATCGCCGCCGGGCTGCACGCGCTCGGCGTCGGTCGGGAGGAGCGGGTGGCGATCCTGGCCAGCACCCGGTTGGACTGGGTCGTCGCCGACCTCGGGGTGATGTGCGCCGGGGCCGCGACCACCACCGTCTACCCGACAACCGAGCCGGAGGACGCGAGCTTCATCGTGGCCGACTCCGGCTCCCGGGTGTTGATCGCGGAGAACGCCACCCAGGCCGGCAAGATCGCCGGGGCGGACCTGCCCGCGCTGGCCCACGTGATCCTGATCGACGGTACCGCCGACCCGGCCGCCGCCGTACCCCAGCTCACCCTGGCCGACCTGGAGATCCAGGGTACGCAGGTGCTCGACGAGGACCCGGGTCTGATCGAGCGGATCGTCGCGGAGATCAAGGGGGAGGACCTGGCCACCCTGATCTACACCTCGGGCACCACCGGGCGCCCCAAGGGCGTCGAGCTGCTGCACACCGGCTGGGTCTGGGAGGGCGTACGCCAGGCCGAGTTCGAGTTGCTCAGGCCGGACGACCTCCAGTACCTCTGGCTGCCACTGTCGCACTCCTTCGGCAAGACGCTGATCTGCGGCGTGATCCACGTCGGTCTGCCCACCTATGTCGACGGCCGGGTGGACAAGCTGGTCGACCTGCTCGGCGTGGTCCGCCCGACCCTGATGTGCGGCGCGCCCCGGGTCTTCGAGAAGGTCTACAACCGAGCGGTCACCACGGCCCAGTCCGGCGGCGGCGCCAAGGCCAAGATCTTCTCTTGGGCGGTCCGGACCGGCAAGGAGAAGGTGGTGCTGGAGCAGGCCGGCAAGCCGGTGCCGGGCGGGCTCGCGTTCCGTTACCGGCTCGCCGAGAAGCTGGTCTTCAGCAAGCTCCAGGCCCGCCTGGGCGGCAGAATCCGGGTGTTGGTCTCCGGAGCCGCTCCGCTCAGCCCGGAGATCGGCGCCTTCTTCGCCGCCGCGAACCTGCCGATCTCCGAGGGGTACGGCCTGACCGAGACCAGCGCGGGCAACTTCGTCAACCGCCCCGGCCACCTCAGGATCGGTACGGTCGGTCAGCCGCTGGGCGACCTGGAGTGCAGGATCGACACCGACGGCGAGGTCCTGCTGCGCGGGGCGCCGGTGATGCGGGGTTACCACAACCTGCCCGAGGAGACCGCCGCCGCGTTCACCGAGGACGGCTTCTTCCGTACCGGTGACATCGGTTCCCTCGACGAGCAGGGCTTCCTGAAGATCACCGACCGGAAGAAGGACCTGGTCAAGACGTCCGGCGGCAAGTACATCGCGCCGTCGCACATCGAGGGGCTGTTCAAGGCGCTCTGCCCGTACACCTCGCAGGCGGTCGTGATCGGACAGGCCCGCAACTACTGCGTGATGCTGGTCAGCCTGGACCCCGACGCGATGACCGCCTGGGCCGTCGGCGGCCCGCTGGCGGGCAAGCCGTACGCGGAGATCGTCGGCTCGCCCGAGGTCCGCGCGATGGTCGACGGGTACGTGGCCGAGCTGAACGGCAAGCTGAACCGCTGGGAGACGGTCAAGAAGGTGGCGATCCTGCCCCGCGACCTGACCATCGAGGACGGCGAGCTGACCCCGTCACTGAAGATCAAGCGCCGCGCCGTGGAGACCAGCTTCGCCGACGAGATCGAAGAGCTGTACCAGGGCAGCCTCGCCGAGATCTGATCCCCGCCCCCGGCCGCTCCCCCGGCCGGGGGCTGGGTAAGGAAGGGGCCCTTCCTTACCCAGCAGCTAGGCGATGACGGCGGGTTCGCGCCAGGACGGGCGGGTGGTGGCCCGGTCGAGGTCGTAGCGGACGGTGGCGATCCGGTGCACCGCCTCCACCAGCTCCGTGGCGGGCAGGGTGAAGGGCAGGCGCAGGAAGCGTTCCAGGGTGCCGTCCAGGCCGAACCGGGGACCGGGCGCGAGGCGTACGCCGACCTCCTCGGCGGCCCGGGACAGCGCGCTGGAGATCGGCCCGTCCAGTTCGGCCCAGAGGGTGACGCCGCCCCTCGGCACGATCACCCGCCAGTCCGGCAGCGATTCGCGCAACGCGGCGAGCAGGGCGTCGCGCTGCGCGGCGAGCTGGGCCCGCCGGGCGGCGACGATCGCCTCCCCGTCGGCGAGCAGGCGTACGGCGACGAGCTGGTCCAGCACGGGGCTGGCCATGTCCACGCCGACCCGGGCCGCCGCCAGCCGCTGCACCTGGGGCGCGGAGGCACGTACCCAGCCGATCCGCAGCCCACCCCAGTACGGCTTGCTCATCCCGCCGATCGAGATCACCCGGGAGTGCCGGTCGGAAACGGCGACGGGGGGCGGCATCGGCGTGCCGGTCAGCGGCAGGTCGACAAAGGACTCGTCCACCACCAGGTCGGTGCCGCCGGCATGGGCCGCCGCGACCACCCGCTCGCGCAGGTCGGCCGACATCAGGTGTCCGGTCGGGTTCTGGAACTCCGGGATCAGGTAGGCCAGCCGGGGCCGGCTCTGGCGCAACGCGCTGAGCAGCAGTTCGCCGTCCCAGCCGGGGGCGTCCGGGGCCAGGCCGTGGGTGGCGATGCGGGCCCGGCGGGCGGCCAGCGCGGCCAGCGCGTTCGGGTAGGTCGGGGACTCGACCAGGACGCTGCCGCCGCTGGGCAGGGTCAGTCTCAGCACCAGGTCGAGGGCGTGCTGGGTGCCGTTGGTGACCATGATCTGTTCGGCGCTGGTGGGCAGTCCGCGCACGGTGTACGCGCGGGCGACCGCGTCGCGCAGTTCGACGATGCCGGTGGGGTGGTAACCGGCGCCGCCGAGGTAGCGGGGCAGGTCCTCGGCGGCGGCGCGGGCGGCGGGGACGAGTTGGGCCGGTGCGGAGAGCGCGGCGCAGCCCAGGTCGATCATGTCCAGGTCGTCCTGCGGGGTCCAGAGGCCGGAGCTGGCCACCCGGTGGCCGCCGGGCAGCATGGTCCAGCTTCCGGCACCCCGGCGGCTGTTCAGGTGGCCGCTCTCGCGCAGTTCCCGGTACGCGGCGGTGACCGTGGTACGGCTGACCGTCAACGCCTCGGCCAGCTCCCGTTCGGCCGGCAGCCGTACGCCCAGTGCCAACCGGCCGTCGGCGAGCAGTCCGCGTACGGAGCTGGCCAGGGCGAGGTAGTCCGGACTGCGCCGACGGCCGGGCAGGGCATGCCACTGACCGAGCAACCGGGCCAATTGTGTGCCACGGACCAGGACTGTCATGGCCACCTACCCCCGATTGGCTCTCTCCCGGCTGCCGAATTGGTACTTAGGGTGGCATCCGTGACCCCGATTGGCAACCTCCGTGACCGGCTGACCCGGCGGCTCGTCCAGCTCTACATCGGACTGGCCGTGTACGGCTTCAGCATGGCGCTCATGATCGAGTCGACCCTCGGCCTCGATCCCTGGGATGTCTTCCACCAGGGCGTGGCGGAGCGGACCGGGCTCTCGTTCGGCACCGTCGTCATCCTGGTCGGCGCCGTGGTGCTGCTGCTCTGGATCCCGCTGCGCCAGCGCCCCGGGATCGGCACGGTCAGCAACGTGGTGGTGATCGGGCTGGTGGTGGACGCGGCCCAGGCGGTGCTGCCGACCCCCTCCGCGCTCGCCGCCCGGATCGGGTTCCTGGTCGCCGGGATCCTGCTCAACGGGGTGGCCACCGGTCTCTACCTGGGGGCCAGGCTCGGCCCCGGTCCCCGGGACGGGCTGATGACCGGGTACGTCGCCCGTCGCCCCGGCCGTTCGATCCGGCTGGTCCGGACCGGCATCGAGGTGACCGTGCTGGTGGTCGGGCTGCTGCTCGGCGGGACCGTCGGCTTCGGCACGGTGGCGTACGCGCTGGCGATCGGGCCGCTGGCGCACCTGTTCATCCCGATGTTCCAGGTCCCGCCGAGCGGGTCCGGCGGTCCCGTACCCGGTCGGCCGGCCGCCGCCGGCACCGGACCGGCATAGACGCGGTTCGCTGCGCCACGGTTGCCCGGGTGAACGGAATGAGGCGCGAAACACAGCCCCGGCAATGGTTCCCTGAACGGCGATCACACGGCATCATTTCCCCATGGGGGAAGAGGGTTGGCGTTGGGCAGACGCCTGGATCTTCGTGTCGCTGGTGATCGCCGGAGGCGCCGGACGGCACCGACGTTCGGCAACCACCCGGCGACCGGAGGGCGTGCGCCTCGCCGACGTGCTCTCCACCGCCGACCATCTCAACCACGCCATTCCGGCCCGGCACGAGGTCGAGGCGGCCGTCCGGCGGCTCGCCGGTGCCGGGCTGATCAACGTGGTGGACGGCTGGTTCCGGGTGACCCCGGCCGGCGAGCAACTCTGGCGCACCCGCCCGCACGGCGGGCTGGCGACCACGGTCGAGACCGTGCACGGTGTGCTGACCCGGCGGACCGAGCCCGGTTTCACCGACTGGGACCTGGACGAGGAGGAACACGCGGCGGCGGTGCAGGAGTTCGCCGCCCGCACCAGCGCGCCGCGCCCCCGACGCTCACCCGAGGGCGGGCCGCGCTAGAACGGCGGGACCGGGCCAGGACGGCCGGACCGCACCACGACGGCGGGACCGGGCCAGGACGGCGGGACCGGTCGGGGAGGTCAGCCTGGTGACGTACCCGGACCGCTGGCGCGGCCCGGGGGCTATCGGCGGACCGGGTGCCCGGCGTCCCGCAGGGCGTCCTTGACCTCACCGATGGCGAGTTCGCCGAAGTGGAAGACGCTCGCCGCCAGCACCGCGTCCGCGCCCGCCTCGACCGCCGGTGGGAAGTCGCCCACCGCGCCGGCACCGCCGCTCGCCACCACCGGCACCTCCACCACCTGCCGCACCGCCCGGATCAGCGCTAGGTCGAAGCCCGCCTTGGTGCCGTCGGCGTCCATCGAATTGAGCAGGATCTCGCCCGCGCCCAGTTCGGCGCCGCGCCGGGCCCAGTCGACCGCGTCCAGTCCGGTGCCCCGTCGACCGCCGTGGGTGGTGACCTCGAAGCCGCTCGGCGTGCCGCCGTCCGGCGCCCGCCGGACGTCCAGCGAGAGCACCAGCACCTGCCGGCCGAACCGGTCGGCGATCTCGGCGAGCAGCTCCGGCCGGGCGATCGCGGCGGTGTTGACCCCGACCTTGTCGGCGCCGGCCCGCAGCAGGGTGTCGACGTCGGCGACCTGGCGGATGCCGCCGCCGACGGTGAGCGGGATGAAGACCGACTCGGCGGTCCGGCGGACCACGTCGAGCATGGTGCCCCGGTCGTCGACCGAGGCGGTGACGTCGAGGAAGGTCAACTCGTCCGCGCCGGCCCGGTCGTACGCGGCGGCCAGCTCGACCGGGTCGCCCGCGTCCCGGAGGTCGAGGAAGTTGACCCCCTTGACCACCCGCCCGGCGTCCACGTCGAGACAGGGAATCACCCGTACCGCCACCGTCATGGTCCGAGCTTAGCCGCCCGGCCCGGTCCGCCGACCGGGCCGGGCGGGCGGCTCAGCCCGGTCCGCCGAGCGAGCCGGGTCGGTGGCTCAGAGCCGTACCAGCATCTTGCCGAAGTTCTCTCCGCGCAGCAGGCCGAGGAACGCCGCCGGGGCGTTCTCCAGCCCGTCGACCACCGTCTCGTGGTAGCGGATCTGGCCGGACCGGAGCCACTCGGACATCTCGCCGACAAACTGCTCCCGCCGCCCGAGGTGGTCGTACAGGAGGAAGCCACGCAGGGTCAGCCGCTTGGAGACGGCCAGCGACAGGTTGCGCGGGCCCGGCACCGGTTCGGTCGCGTTGTACTGGGAGATCATGCCGCAGATCGCCACCCGCCCGTTGAGGCGCATGCAGGCGATCGCGGCCTCCAGATGATCAGCACCGACGTTGTCGAAGTACACGTCGATCCCCTCCGGCGCGGCCTCCTTCAGCGAGCGGCGTACCGGTTGAGCGCGGTAGTTGAACGCGGCGTCGAAGCCCAGGTCGAGCAGACGGGCCACCTTCTCGTCCGAGCCGGCGCTGCCGACCACCCGGGCGGCGCCCTTGAGCTTCGCGATCTGACCGGTGAGGCTGCCCACCGCACCGGCGGCAGCCGAGACAAAAACGGCCTCGCCGGGCCGGAGGGCGGCCACGTCGAGCAGCCCGACGTACGCGGTCAGCCCGATCCCGCTGAGCGGCCCGAGGTACGCCGACACGGGCGCCACCGTCTGGTCGACCCGTTGCGCCGCCCGCTCGTCGAGTACGGCGTACTCCCGCCAGCCCTTGCCGTGCCGCACCAGGTCCCCGGGTCGGAACGCGTCGGTCTCGCTGCTGACCACCTCGCCGATCGCGCCGCCGTCGAGCACCTCGCCGAGGGCGTAGGGCGGGCTGTACGACCGGCGGTCGTCCATTCGCCCCCGCATGTACGGGTCGACCGACATCCACACGTTGCGGACCAGGAGCTGACCCGGTCCGGGATCCGGCACCGATACCTTGACCAGGTCGAAGTTCTCCGGGGTGGGCCAGCCGTGCGGACGGCTGGCCAGGCGGACCTCCCGACCGGCCCGGCTCACCGGGCCTGCCCCACCCGCAATACGACCTCGATGTTGCCGCGCGTGGCGTTGGAGTACGGGCAGACCTGGTGGGCCTGCTCGACGAGCTGCTCGGCGTCGGCCCGGTCGACCTCGGGCAGGTCGACGACGAGCGTCACGGCGAGACCGAAGCCCCCCGAGTCGGCCCGGCCGATGCCGACCTCGGCGTTGACGGCCGAGCCGGTGACGTCGGCCTTGACCCGGCGTCCGACGAGCTTGATCGCGGAGTGGAAACAGGCCGCGTAACCGGCGGCGAAAAGCTGCTCGGGGTTGCTGCCGCCGCCCTCGCCGCCCATCTCCTTCGGCACCGCGAGGTCGATCTCCAAGGTCCCGTCACTGGTACGCACCCGGCCGCCCCGGCCCTCGCCGGTCGACTGCGCCTCGGCGGTGTAGAGCACCTTCATCGCGATCACTGCTCCTTCTGGTGGTGGATCAGTTCGGTGA
This sequence comes from Micromonospora sp. NPDC050397, assembly GCF_044901685.1. Taxonomy (NCBI): domain Bacteria; kingdom Bacillati; phylum Actinomycetota; class Actinomycetes; order Micromonosporales; family Micromonosporaceae; genus Micromonospora; species Micromonospora sp. NPDC050397. The sequence goes on along the minus strand of NZ_JBJDPS010000004.1, from coordinate 382,242 downwards.
TCTGGTTCAGGGTGCCGCGGAGCGCGACCAGGTCCGGTTCGGTCAGGCCGGTGCCGCCCACGATTCGCCGGGGCACCCGCCGGACCCGCTGCCGCAGGTCCCGTCCGGCCCCGGTCAGCTCGACCTCGACCAGCCGCTCGTCCCGGGCGGCCCGCCGCCTGGTCACCAGGCCGGTGCGCTCCAACCGCTTGAGCAGCGGGGAGAGGGTGCCCGAGTCCAGCCGCAGCGCGGCGCCGAGCTGTTTCACCGTGCGCGGCCGGTCGGGGCGTTCCCAGAGCACCAGCAGCACCAGGTACTGCGGGTAGGTGAGCCCGAACTCGTCCAGGATCGGCCGGTAGAGGTCGGTGACGGCGCGGGAGGCGGCGTAGAGCGCGAAACAGACCTGACGATCCAGGGCAAGCTCGTCCACGGCATCCATGAACGTCACTCTAGTGCGCGATTGAATCGCGCACAACCGATCTGACCGTACGGCGTTCGTCGAAGGTGGTCGAAGCCGTTTGTCGAAGGTGGTCAGTGCCGTTCGTCGGCGCTGTCAGTCCGGTCAGTGCCGTTCGTCGGGTGCTGTCAGTCCTGTCAGTGCCGTTCGTCGAGCACGGCCAGGGCCTCGGCGACGGTGAACGCGCCGGAGTAGAGCGCCTTGCCGGCGATCACACCCTCCACGCCGATCGGCTCCAGGGCGGCCAGCGCCCGCAGGTCGTCCAGGTGGGACACGCCGCCCGAGGCGATCACCTTCGCGTCGGTACGGGCGCACACCTCGCGCAGCAGGTCGAGGTTCGGCCCGCGCATCGTCCCGTCCTTGGTGATGTCGGTGACGACGTACCGGGTGGCGCCCGCCTTGTCCAGGCGTTCCATCACCTCGAACAGGTCACCGCCGTCGCGGGTCCAGCCCCGCCCTGAGAGGGTACGGCCGCGCACGTCCAGCCCGATCGCCACCTTGTCGCCGTACTCCCCCAGCACCCGGTCGCACCAGACCGGGTCCTCCAGCGCCGCGGTGCCGATGTTGACCCGGGCCGCCCCGGTGCCGAGCGCCGCGCGCAGGCTCTCGTCGTCCCGGATGCCACCGGAGAGTTCGACCGCCACGTCCAGCCGGCGGACCACGTCGGCCAGCAGATGGGCGTTGGAGCCCCGCCCGAAGGCCGCGTCGAGGTCGACCAGGTGGACCCAGGTCGCCCCGTCCTCCTGCCAGGCCAGCGCCGCCGCCAACGGGTCGCCGTACGTGGTCTCACTGCCGGCGGCGCCCTGGACCAGGCGTACCGCCTGCCCGTCGGCGACGTCGACGGCCGGAAGCAGGATGAGGCTCAAGGATGGTCTCCTGTCTGGGTAGTGCTGGTCAGATCCGACGTCCGAGCGCGATCACCACGACCGCCGGCAGTACGAGCAGCAGCAGCACGATCAATGCCAGGCGCAGCCCCAGGTCGTCGACGAGGAACCAGACGGCGCCGAGCGCCGTGATCGCGAGCACCACCACGCCGGCCCGCTCGCCACGGCTGCGACGGGCGAAGAGCCGACCGGTACGCCGGTCCGGCAACCGGGGGGTGAGCCGCCGCAGCAGTGCCCGGCGCCGCTGCCTCCGGGCCACCCGCCGGGCGCGTACGGCGCGCTCGCGCTCCTCCTGGGCCTGGCGTACCGCCCGCCGTCGGGCCCGCTCCTTGCTCACCCGGCCACCACCGGGCTGGCTGGCGCCGGGCGGGGTGCGGGCTGGCGCGACAGCGCGCTCACAGGGTGCCCAGCCAGTTGCGGAGCAGGGTCGCGCCGCTGTCGCCGGACTTCTCCGGGTGGAACTGGGCGGCCGAGAGCGGACCTCGCTCCACCCCGGCGACAAAGGGTCCACCGTGGTCGGTCACGGTCACCCTGGCCCCCGCACCGGAGAGCGCGGCGATGTCGGCGGCGGCGTACGAGTGCACGAAGTAGAACCGGCTCCCCTCCGGCAGCCCCGCGAAGAGCGTCGAGCCGGCGTCCGGCTCGACGGTGTTCCAACCCATGTGCGGGACCCGCTCGGCGGCCAGCCGGGTCACCCCGCCGGGCAGCAGCCCGAGCCCCTTGGTGACCAGGCCGTGCTCCTCGCCGTACTCGAAGAGGATCTGCATGCCGACGCAGATGCCGAGCACCGGGCGGCCGGCGGCGACCCGCTCGGCGATCACCGGGCCGGCACCGAGCGCCTCGATCCCGGCCATGCAGGCGGCGTACGCCCCGACCCCCGGCACCACCAGCCCGTCGGCGGCGAGCGCCGCGTCCAGGTCGGCGGTGACCGTCACCTCGGCACCGGCCCGGTCCAGGGCACGCTGCGCCGACCGGATGTTGCCCGAGCCGTAGTCGAGCACCACCACGCCGGGCATCACGCGTCACCCGGGACGAGCCAGAGCACGCCCCCGGCCGTGGCCATCAGGGCGAGCAGCCCGACGAAGACGATCACACCGACCGAGGCACCCTGGCGGTGCAGCGACCACGCCCCGCCGACCAGCACACCGGCCAGCACGAACAGTGCCGGTGCCACTACAACGCCCCTTTGGTGCTGGGTATCGCACCGGCGTTGCGCGCCTCGACCGTGACCGCCTCGCGCAGCGCCCGGGACACCGCCTTGAACTGGGCCTCCACCACGTGGTGCGCGTCCGGGTGGCCGCCCTCGCGGGCCGCCCGCAGCACCGACACGTGCAGCGTCATCCGCGCCGCCTGGCCGAACGACTCCCAGACGTGCCGGGTCAGGCTGGTCGGGTAGACCGGCCCGATGTACGGCGCCAGCGCCGGCTCGTCGTGCACGACGTACGGCCGCCCGGAGAGATCCACCGCAGCCCGGACCAGCACCTCGTCCATCGGGATGGTGGCCGAGCCGTACCGCCGGATGCCGGCCTTGTCGCCGAGCGCCTGGTCGAACGCGGCGCCGAGCGCGAGCGCGGTGTCCTCCACCGTGTGGTGCGCGTCGATCTCCAGGTCGCCGACGGTCTGCACGGTCAGGTCGAAGCCGCCGTGCCGGGCGATCTGGTTGAGCATGTGGTCGTAGAAACCGACCCCGGTGCTGATCTCGGCCAGGCCGGTGCCGTCGAGGTTGATCTCGACCAGGACCTTGGTCTCGTTGGTGGTCCGCTCGACCCGGGCGGTTCTGCTCACAGCGACTCCAGCACGATCGACAACTCGGTCAGAAAGGCGTCCGTCTCCGCCGGGTCGCCCGCGGTCACCCGGAGCCAGCCCGGCAGGCCGACGTCGCGGACCAGCACACCCCGGTCGACCAGGGCGCGCCACACCACCGCCTGGTCACCGCCGACGTGGAACAGGACGAAGTTCGCGTCGCTCTCGGCCACCCGCAGCCCCAGCCCGCGCAGCGTGGCGACGATCCGGTCGCGCTGCTCCTTGATCGCGTCGACCGTGGCGAGCAACGCGTCCCGGTGCGCCAGCGCGGCCCGCGCGGCGGCCTGGGTCAGCGCGGAGAGATGGTACGGCAGCCGGACGAGCTGCACCGCGTCCACCACCGCCGGGTCGGCGGCGAGGTAACCGAGCCGACCACCGGCGAACCCGAACGCCTTGCTCATGGTCCGGGTCACCACCAGCCGGGGGTGCGCGGGGAGCAGGCTCAACGCGGTCGGTGTGCCGGGCCGGGCGAACTCCGCGTACGCCTCGTCCACCACCACCATGCCGGGCGCGACCGCCAGCACCTCGGTCACCACGGCCGGGTCCAGCGCGGTCCCGGTCGGGTTGTTCGGCGAGCAGAGCAGGACCAGGTCCGGCCGGTGCGCCTCGACCTGCGCCACCGCGTCGGCGGCGGTCAGCCCGAACTCGGTGTCGCGGCGGCCGTCGAGCCAGGTGGTGCCGGTGCCGAGCGCCAGCAGCGGGTGCATCGAGTAGGCCGGGGTGAAGCCGAGCGCGGTCCGCCCCGGGCCGCCGAACGCCTGGAGCAACTGCTGCTGGATCTCGTTCGAGCCGTTCGCCGCCCAGAGGTTGGCCACACCCAGGCCGTGGCCCAGGTAGTCGGCCAGGTCCGCGCGGAGCGCCAGCGCGTCCCGGTCCGGGTAGCGGTTCAGGTCGGCGAGCTCGGCGTGCAGCGCCTTGCCGATCGCGTCGACCACGGTCTCCGGCACCGGGTACGAGTTCTCGTTGGTGTTCAGCCGGACGGCCACGTCGAGCTGCGGTGCCCCGTACGGCGAACGCCCCCGCAGGTCGTCCCGGAGCGGCAGGTCGTCCAGGGAGGTCACGACGGCTGCCCGAGACGCTCGTCGGGGAACCGGGCCCGGACCGCCTGCCCGTGCGCGGGCAGGTCCTCCACCTCGGCCAGGGTCACCACGTGCGGAGCCACGTCGCGCAGGGCGGCCTCGTCGTACTCCACGATGTGGATGCCGCGCAGGAAGGACTGCACCGACAGACCGGAGGAGTGCCGGGCACAGCCGGCGGTCGGCAGCACGTGGTTCGAGCCGGCACAGTAGTCGCCGAGCGACACCGGCGCGTACGGCCCGACGAAGATCGCCCCGGCGTTGCGTACCCGCAGCGCCCACTGCCGGGCGTCCCGGGTCTGGATCTCCAGGTGTTCGGCCGCGTACGCGTCGACCACCCGCAGTCCCGCCTCGAGGTCGTCGACCAGCACCACGCCGCTCTGCTCGCCGAGCAGTGCCTCGGTCACCCGGGGGGCGTGCTTGGTCGCGGCGATCTGGCGGGCCAGTTCCCGGTCGACCGCGTCGGCCAGCGCGAGCGAGGGGGTGACCAGCACGCTCGCGGCCAGCGGGTCGTGCTCGGCCTGGCTGATCAGGTCGGCCGCCACGTGCGCCGGGTCGGCGGTCTCGTCGGCCAGTACGGCGATCTCGGTCGGCCCGGCCTCGGCGTCGATGCCGACCACCCCGCGCAGCAGCCGCTTGGCGGCGGTGACCCAGACGTTGCCCGGCCCGGTGATCATGTCGACCGGCGCGCACCGCCGCTCGCCGGAGGCGTCGGTGGTGGAGCCGTACGCCAGCATCGCCACCGCCTGGGCGCCGCCGACGGCGTAGACCTCCTCGACCCCGAGCAGGGCGCAGGCGGCCAGCACCCGGTCGTCGGGCAGGCCACCGTTCTCCCGCTGCGGCGGGCTCACCACCACCAGCGACCGGACCCCGGCCGCCTGCGCCGGCACCACGTTCATGACCACGGTCGACGGGTACATCGCCAGGCCGCCGGGGACGTAGAGGCCGACCCGGTCGACCGGCACCCAACGCTCGGTGACGGTGCCACCGGGCACCACCTCGGTCGTGGTGTCCGTGCGCCGCTGGTCGTCGTGCACCCGGCGGGCCCGCTTGATGCTCTCGTTCAGCGCGGCCCGGACCGCCGGGTCGAGCGCCCGCTCGGCGGCGGCGATCGCCTCGGCCGGGACCCGGAGCTGGTCCGGAGCCACCCCGTCGAACCGATGGGTGGCCTCCCGGATCGCGGCGTAGCCATGCTCCCGCACCGCCTCGACGGTCGGGCGGATCTGCTCCACCGCCACCGAGACGTCCAGTTGGGCTCGGGGCAGCAGGCCCCGGGGGTCACGCGCGCTGCCGCGCAGGTCGATCCGGTTCAACACGCCCACGAGTCTAGGCGGCGCCAACCGGGCGGGCCGATCGACGCCCAGCGGGCGGGACGGTGAGTCGGACCACCCACACCCGGTCGGGGCGAAAACGGCTAGGCTCGACCGGTGCGCGCGCGGCTGCCGGTCTTCCCGCTCGGGACGGTGCTCTTCCCAGGTCTGGTCCTGCCGCTGCACATTTTCGAGGAGCGCTACCGGGAGCTGGTCCGGCACCTGATCGGTCTGCCCGAGGGTAGCCCCCGCGAGTTCGGGGTGGTCGCCATCCGCAGCGGCTGGGAGACCCAGCCGCCCGCCGGCCAGGCCGAGCCCGCCGCCCCGGTCACCCTGCACGAGGTTGGCTGCACCGCCGAGGTGCGCCAGGTCACCGAGCTGCCCGACGGACGGTTCGACCTGGTCACGGTCGGGCGTCGACGGTTCCGGATCAACGAGGTCGACGAGTCGACCACGCCGTACCTGACCGCCGAGGTCGAGTGGCTGCCCGAGCCGGTCGGCCAGGAGGAGGCCGCAGACCTGCTGGCGCCCCGGGTGCTCGCGGTGTTCCGGCAGTACCTGGGACTGGTCCGGGCCGACCCGGAGGAGATCTCCGAGCAGTTGCCGGACGACCCCACGGTGCTCTCGCACCTGGTGGCGGCGACCGCCGTACTGACCGTGGCGGACCGGCAGCGGCTGCTCGCCACCCCGGACACCGCCGGCCGGCTCCGCGCGGAGCTGCGGCTGCTCAGTCGCGAGGCGGCTCTGCTGCGTCGGGTGCGGGCGGTGCCGGTGCCGGTGGCGGAGCTGGGAGCGCCGCCGAGTCCCAACTGACCCCGATCGGCTCCGGCTCCGCGCCGAGCCCGGCGTACCGGGACCAGCCGGCCAGCATGGTGTACATCACCACCGCACCGAACGCCGGCATCAGCAGGTCGCCCCGGAGCGCGGGGACGAACCCGAAGAGCCACTCGAACCGGCCGGCACGCAGGTCCGGCGGCTTGCCGAACGAGGTCCCCGCCGCGGCGGTCTCCAGCATCCGGTGGTACTGGTCGAGACCGATCTGACGGCCCACCTGCCAGGCGACCACGGCCGCGCCGATCGAGCCGAGCGCGACCAGGACCATGCCGGCCGGTCCCCGGTAACGGCGCAGGACCACCCAGACCACGATCGCCGCCAGCAGACCGAAGACCAGACCGAACAGGCTGAACCACCCGTCGGCGGCGACGAACTCCTCCGGCTGCGGCTGGGCCAGCACGGCCCCGCCGTCGGCCTGGATCACCGGCACCGAGGGCGCGACCGCCCGCCACGCCAACCCGAGCGGTACGCCGAGCAGGACGATCACCAGCACGGTGCCCACCGCCACGGCCAGGGTGCGCCACGGGGCACGGGGCCGGGCGGGCACCGGATGCTCGTACGCCAGGAAGTAGCCGTCGGACGTCGGGCCGGGCAGCTCACCGGCGGCCCCCACCGCCACGGGTGCGTCCGGGCCGACGACCTCCCGAGAGTCCGGCCCGACCGCGGCACCGGCGGAATCGTCCGAGCGGGTAGTGGTACCGGCAGGATCTCCCGGACCGGCAGCGGCACCGGCGGAGACCGGAGCCGGCGGCACCGACGGCACCGGCGGAACCGGCGACGCGGCCGGCGAGGCGCCCGGACCGGTGGCCCCGCCATGGCTCGGACCAGTCGCCTCGCCGTGGCTCGGGTCGGTGGCCTCGCGATGGCTCGGGTCGGCCGCACCGGGCCGGGGTACGTCATCCCGGACGGGGTCGACCTCGTCCTCGGGGTGCTCTTTGTCGGGGATCGCCGGACTCACTCCGTGATCCTCTCAGGCCGACCGCCCCCACCGGGCAGCGGATCCACGACTCCACCCCACCCTCCCCCTCCCACACCCCCACCCTTCGTCGATCTAAGGCAAATCCGCCCTGATCACAGATCAACTAGCGCGGATTTGCCCTAGATCGGCGCGGTGGGGGCGGGGGGTGGGGGCAGGGGGGGGTTAGCCGGCTACGGCGCTGGGGCCTAGGAGCGCTTTGAGGTCGGCCATGAGGGCGGTGCTGGGGGCGACCCGCATCCGGCCGAGTCGCAGCAGCGTGGCCCGGGAGCCGTTGACCAGCTTGACGTGCACCTCGGCCGAGCCGGGGTGGCTGGTCAGCACCTCGCGCAGCCGCTCGACCAGCGGCGGCGTGCAGCGGGACGGTGGCAGCGCGAGCACCACCGGTTTGACCTCGTCGGCCGCGGTGATCTCCGGCATGGACATGTCCATCGCCATCATCCTGGGTTGGTCGTCGCGCCGGTCGACCCGGCCCTTGATCACCACGATGGCGTCCTCGGCGATGTACTGCCCGACCACCTCGTAGGTGTTCGGGAAGAAGAGCACCTCGACGGCGCCGCCGAGGTCCTCCAGGGTGGCCGAGGCCCAGGCCCGGCCCTGCTTGGTGATCCGCCGTTGTACGCCGGAGAGGATGCCGGCGAGGTTGACGATCTGACCGTCGCTGACGTGCCCCTCCTCGGCCAGGGACGAGATCGACATGTCGGCCGCCGCGGCGAGCACGTGCTCCACCCCGAAGAGCGGATGGTCGGAGACGTAGAGTCCGAGCATCTCCCGCTCGAAGGTGAGCAGGTCGGTCTTGTCCCACTCGGTGGTGGGGATGGTCGGGGTGACCGAGATGCCGGGGGCGGCGCTCGCGTCGCTGTCGAAGGCCGTACCGAACAGGTCGTACTGCCCGGTGGCCTCCTTCTTCTTCACGTCGAGGAACGAGTCGATCGCGTCGGTGTGGACCGCGAGCAGGCCCTTGCGGGTGTGCCCGAGCGAGTCGAAGGCCCCCGCCTTGATCAGCGATTCGATCGTCTTCTTGTTGCACGCGACCGCGTCCACCTTGCGCAGGTAGTCGTAGAAGTCGGTGAACTTGCCCTTCTCCTTGCGGGAGCGGCGGATCGACTCGACCACGTTCGTGCCGACGTTACGGACCGCCGCGAGCCCGAACCGGATGTCCTCGCCGACGGCGGCGAAGCGGGCGTTGGACTCGTTCACGTCCGGCGGCAGGACCTTGATTCCCATCCGCCGGCACTCGGCCAGGTAGACCGCGGACTTGTCCTTGTCGTCACCGACGGAGGTGAGCAGCGCGCCCATGTACTCGGCCGGGTAGTTCGCCTTCAGGTACGCCGTCCAGTACGACACCACCCCGTACGCGGCACTGTGCGCCTTGTTGAAGGCGTAGTCGGAGAACGGGACCAGGATGTCCCAGAGGGTCTTGATCGCGTCGTCGCCGTACCCGTTGTCCTTCATGCCCGCGGCGAACGGCTTGAACTCCTTGTCGAGGATCTCCTTCTTCTTCTTGCCCATCGCCCGGCGGAGCAGGTCCGCGGCGCCGAGGGAGTAGCCGGCGACCTTCTGCGCGATCGCCATGACCTGCTCCTGGTAGACGATCAGCCCGTAGGTGTCGCCCAGGATCTCGGAGAGCGACTCGGCCAGTTCGGGGTGGATCGGCACCACCGGCTTGCGGTTGTTCTTCCGGTCGGCGTACTCGTTGTGCGCGTTGGCGCCCATCGGACCGGGGCGGTAGAGCGCGCCGACGGCGGAGATGTCCTCGAAGTTGTCCGGCGCCATCGAGCGCAGCAGGGCCCGCATCGGCCCGCCGTCGAACTGGAACACGCCCAGCGTGTCACCCCGGCCGAGCAGTTCGTACGTCGCCTTGTCGTCCAGTGGCAGGTCCTCCAGGACCAGGTCGATCCCCCGGTTGTCCTTGATCGACTCCAGGCAGTCGTCCATGATCGTGAGGTTCCGCAGGCCGAGGAAGTCCATCTTCAGCAGGCCGATGGTCTCGCACGCACCCATGTCCCACTGGGTGATGATCGCCCCGTCCTGCTCCCGCTTGTGGATCGGCAGCACGTCGAGCAGCGGATCCCGGGAGAGAATCACCCCGGCCGCGTGTACGCCCCACTGCCGCTTGAGCCCCTCCAGCCCCTTGGCGGTGTCGACGATCTTCGCCACCTCGGCGTCGGCGTCGTAGAGCGCCCGGAACTCGGCCGCCTCCGGGTAACGCGGGTGGTTCGAGTCGAAGATGCCGCCGAGCGGGATGTCCTTGCCCATCACGGCGGGGGGCATCGCCTTGGTGATCCGGTCGCCGACCGCGAACGGGTAGCCGAGCACCCGGGCGGCGTCCTTGATCGCGGCCTTCGCCTTGATCGTGCCGTACGTGATGATCTGCGCGACCCGGGCCTCGCCGTACTTCTCCGTGGCGTACCGGATCATCTCGCCGCGCCGACGCTCGTCGAAGTCCATGTCGATGTCGGGCATCGAGATGCGGTCCGGGTTGAGGAACCGCTCGAAGAGCAGGCCGTGCTGCATCGGGTCGAGTTCGGTGATGCCGAGCGCGTACGCGATCAGGGCGCCGGCGGCCGAACCACGGCCCGGACCGACCCGGATACCCGCCCGCTTGGCGTGCGCGATGAGGTCGGCGGTGACCAGGAAGTAACCCGGGAAGCCCATCTTGAGGATGACGTCGAGTTCGTACTCGGCCTGCCGCTGCCGGTCCTCCGGCACCCCGTTCGGGAACCGCCGGTTCAGTCCGCGCATGACCTCCTTGCGCAGGAAGGTCTCCTCGGTCTCGCCCTCGGGGACCGGGAACTGCGGCATCAGGTTCCGGGAGGCGAACATCGCCGAGTAGTCGCCGACCTTCTCGGCGATCTCCAGGGTGTTGTCGCAGGCGCCCGGCACCTCGGCGTCCCACATCGCCCGCATCTCGGCCGGCGACTTCAGGTAGAAGTCCCGGGCGTCGAACTTGAACCGCTTCGGGTCCGCCATGGTCGAGCCGGACTGCACGCAGAGCAGCACCTCGTGCGCCTCCGCGTCGGCCGCGTGGGTGTAGTGCAGGTCGTTGGTGGCGATCGGCTTGAGGTTCAGGGTCTTGCCGAGCCGGATCAGGTCCTGCCGGATCCGGGTCTCGATGTCGAGGCCGTGGTCCATCAACTCCAGGTAGAAGTTGTCCGCCCCGAAGATGTCCCGGAACTCGGCCGCCGACGCGCACGCCTTCTCGAAGTTGCCGATCCGCAGCCAGGTCTGGATCTCACCGGAGGGGCAGCCGGTGGTGGCGATGATGCCCTTGCCGTACTCGTTGAGCAGCTCCCGGTCGGCCCGGGGCTTGTAGAAGTAGCCCTCCAACGACGACCGGGAGCCGAGCGCGAACAGGTTGCGCAGCCCGTCCGCGTCCTGGGCCAGCATCGTCATGTGGGTGTACGCACCACCACCGGAGACGTCGTTCTCGCCGCCGTCGGCCCACCGCACCCGGGTCCGGTCCCGCCGGTCGGTGCCCGGCGTCAGGTACGCCTCCAGGCCGATGATCGGCTTCACCCCGGCGCTGGTCGCCTGCCGGTGGAAGTCGTACGCGCCGAACAGGTTGCCGTGGTCGGTCATCGCGAGCGCGGGCATACCGAGCCGGTTGGTCTCGGCGAACAGCTCCTTGAGCCGGGCCGCACCGTCGAGCATCGAGTACTCGGTGTGCGTGTGTAGGTGCACGAACGAGTCAGACACCGAAACCCCCTTCATCTCAGCGTCAACACGATCGGGCGCCCCCCGGAGGAGACCGGCCGGGGGCCGGCCCGGGGTCGCCAGACCGAGAAGCCTAGCCCTTCTCGGCCGGGGATCGGAGCCGCCCGGCCGGGGAGACACGACACATCGCATCGGGCCGTGCCGTCACCGCGTCGGCTCGCGCGACACGGACTGCGATACCGTCTCAATCCAGTCGTGGCGCTCGCCATGCATCCCTAGCTCCCCTTCCAAAAGGAACGATCATGACCACCCAGGACAGCACGATGGTGCCGAACCCTCGGCTGGTGGTGACGACCCCGCCGGACCAGGGCGAAACGGTCCGCACCGACCGACCGGAGAGCGGTACGCCGGTCGCGCGGACCAGCCCCGGTGGCACCGACCCACGGGCCCGTCGGGCGCTGTGGCTCGGGATCGAGGCGGTGGCCAGCGTCGGAACGGCGGTCGCGTTCCTGGCCTGGAGCCGGAACATCGACGTCGACCCGCTCGACCGCAAGGGGCAGGTCAGCGGTCTGGCCGCGTTGCAGTTCCGGTTCGCCGTGGTGGCCATCGTCCTGGTAGCGGCACTGGTCGTGGCGCACCGACTGCTCGACGACACGCGCCGCAAGCGGGCCGTCACGGTGGGTTGTGCGGTCATCGCGGGCCTGACCACCGGGCTGGTCGCCGGTGGGATCGACGTCGCCCTGCGTGGCACCCAGTGGGGCCTCTGGGCCGGCGGCGGCGACTACGGCTGGATTCTCGACTGGATCAGCCGGATGGGGCGCGGCGAGAGCGTGCCGAACCACTACCCGCCGGTCATCTTCTGGCTGATCGGCGGCTGGGCGAAGCTGAGTGACCAGCCCGCGGCGTTCGCGATCAAGGAGATCCAGCTCGTCGGCACCGCCCTGTTCGGTCCGGCCGCCTACCTCGCCTGGCGGCTGGTCCTGCGCCCGGTCTGGGCGCTGGGCATCGGCGTGGTCGCCATGCTCCCGTTCATCGAGCCGGTGAAGCCCTACCCGCAGATCACCCTGGTCATGCTGATGCCGGTGCTGGTCAGCTTCCTCCAGCTCGTACGGCGCAGCGCGGCACTGACCACCGTCCGGGCGATCGGCTACGGCGTGGCCTTCGGCACCGGCCTGGGCCTGCTGTTCCTGCTCTACTCCGGCTGGTTCGTCTGGTGCGCGCCCGGGGCGGCGGCGGCCTTCCTGCTGCTCGCCCCCTGGCGACGCGGCTGGGCCAGGGTGTTGACGGTCGGCGCCTCCGCGCTGGTCTCCATGCTCCTGGTCTCCTGGGTGCACCTGCGCGGCCTGCTCGCCGACACCGGCGGCACCTCCGACAACTACTTCTACTTCGACACCGACACCGAACCGACCTACTTCGCCATGTGGCGTAACGACCGTCCGGCCGACGTCGGCCCGGTCTGGCCGCCACTGGGCGAACTGGGCGGTGTCGGGCTCTTCACAATCCTGCTCGCGATCGGGCTCGGCCTCGCGCTCTGGTTCGGCTGGCGACGTACCGTCGTGGCCACCATCGGCCTCAGCGCGGTCAGCAGTTGGCTGTTGCGGATGTGGCTGGCCAGCGAGCAGTGGGAGACGCAGACCGTACGCCTGTACCCGCGTACCACGATGATCCTGTTCTACTGCATGTTGATCCTCGCCGGCTTCGGGCTGATGTTCGCGTTCAGCGCGCTGCGCGAACGACTGCGCCACAGCTCGTACGCCAACCCGCTGGCCGGGAGCAGGGTCGGTGCCACGGTGCCGGTCGGGCTCATGTTCATCCCGCTGCTGCTGGTGCTCGCCTCGGCCGGCTCCGCCACCGCGAACCACTACATGCCAGACTCCCGCCGCAACAGCACCGGTTACTTCGCCTGGATCGCCCAGACCAGGTGGTACCCGCACGTGAAGACCTGCTCGGTCTACGGCAGCGACCACGACGCGTGCGGCAAGGACACCCTGCCCCCACCGGCGCCCGCCGCCACCACCCCGACGCCGACGCCCACCGCCACGCCCGGCCAGGCGTCACAGCCGGCGGCTCCGCCCTCCGGCCGGGCCGGGTCGCCGTCGGGCAAGACGCCGTCGCCGAGCATCACGGCGACCCGCTGATCCGGTAACCCGACAACCGGCCGGTCCGCCCCTCGGGAGGGGTCGGGCCGGCCGGCTCGTTGTCGGGGAGATCAGCGGGCGAACGGCTCGATCATCACCGAGGCTGCCTTCAACCACGCCTGTCGGGTCTCGTGCTGCAGGTTGGCGTACTCGATCGACGAGCCGCTCTCCAGCGCCGGGTCGTACGGCACCACCACCACCGCCCGGGTACGGGTGGCGAAGTGGCGCTCCAGGTCGGCCTGCAACGGCGACCGGCCCGGGGTCGGGCAGGAGACCAGGGTGACCGCGTTGTCGGCCAGCTCACCCATGCCCACCTCGTGCAGCAGGTCGAGCATCCAGTCGGCCGCGAACGCCGCGTCCTCCCTCGGCACCGTGGTGACCACCAACTGGTCCGCGGCCTGGATCACCGTCTGCCAGTTGACGCTCTCCACGTTGTTGCCGGTGTCCACGCAGATCACGTCCTGGGTACGCCGCAGCAGGTCGAGCACGCGCCGTACGGTCTCCTTGTCCAGCCGGGAGGCGAACCGGGGGCTCTCCTCACCCGCCAGCACGTTGTACGACCCGTCCGAGGCGTGCCGCAGGTAGTCGTCCAGCCGGCCGGTCAGGTCCGTACCGTTGCGCAGTTCGACCTCGGCCAGGTCCGTGATCAGGTGCCGGATGGTCCGGGCGTGCCGGGCGCTGCCGGCCCGCAGCCCGAGCGTGCCGCGCAGTTCGTTGTCGTCCCAGGCCAGCACGCCCCGGCTGCGTACGCTGCCGATGGTGGCGGCGGCGAGCACGGTCGCGGTGGTCTTGTGCACCCCGCCCTTGGGATTCGCGAACGCCAGCACCCTGGGGGTGCCGAGGTCGCGGCGGAGCACGCTGACCGCCCGTTCGACCTCCGGGTCCGCCTCGGCGTCACGCCGCTCCGGCCGGGCGGTGACGTACCCGTTGCCGCCGCTGCCGTTGACCGGCGCGGCGGCGACCCGGGCGGTGCCCGCGCCGCGTGCCGGCGCGGCGACCCGCGCCGCCGCCGTCACCGGGACGGCCGGCACCGGTTCGGTGACCGGTGGTGCGACCGGTGCCAGGGTCGGCACCGGGGCCGCGGCGGTGGCAGAGGCCGCCGCCTTCGGCACCGGGACGGCGGTCGGCACCGAGGCGGCACCGGCCGGAACTGCGCCGACCGTTGGTGGGCGGGGGACCGCGAGGTTCTGGTCGGGCCGTGGGTAACCGCCGGCCGCCCCCGCCTCCGGCCGCCCGTAGTCCTGGACCCGGGGGTAGTCCGGTTCGGCCCGGCCGTAGCCGGTGCCGGTGTCCGGGCGACCGTAGGTCGGTTCGGCCCGGCCGTAGCCGGCACCGGTCTCCGGCCGCCCGTAGTCGTTCTCCGGGGCACTGCGGCGGGGCGCCGGATCGACCCGGGCGTAACCCGCCGGAGCATCCGGTCGGCCGTACGCCGCCGGGTCGGCCTCGGGCCTGCCGTAGGGCTGCTCCGCCTGGCCGTAGCCGGCCGGGCTCTCCGGGCGGCCGTACTGCTGCTCGGCTTGGCCGTAGCCGGCACCGGTCTCCGGTCGACCGTAACCCGGCTCGGGCTGCGCACCGTAGCCCTGGCCGGACTCCGGCTTCGTGCCGTAGCCGGGGGTGGAGTCGGGCTTCGCGCCGTAGCCGGGGCTGGGCTCGGGCTTCACGCCGTAGGCGGGGGTGGAGTCGGGTTGCGCACCGTAGCCGGACTCCGGCTGCGCACCGTAGCCGGGAACGGCGTCAGGTTGCGCGCCGTAGCCGGGGGAGGACTCGGGCTTCGCGCCGTAGCCGGGGCCGGTCTCCGGACGGCCGTAGGGCGGCGGTTCGGCCTGGCCGTAACCCGCCCCGGTCTCCGGACGGCCGTAACCCGGCTCGGCCCGGCCGTAGTCGGCCTCCGGCGCGGCCCGGCGGTAGTCCGACTCCAGCGCCGCGTAACGGGACTCGATCGGTGGTCCCGCGTCGCGGTAACCGTTGTCCAGCACCGCGTACCGTGACGGGATCTGCTGGCCGGGATCGGAGTCGTAACCGGGATCCACCCGGTGTCCGCCGTCGTCCGGGGCGCCGAAGTCCCATCCGGACCGCCCGCCCGAACCCGGTCGGGGGCCCGCCAGTTCGGCCGACCCGCCGGCCGCGCGGATCTCGTCCACCCAGCGGTCCTCGGGCTCGGGCTGCTGTTCGGGGGAACGGCCGCCAAGCCTCGCTCGGTCCAGCAACGCGCGCCAGCGCGGTGCTGGTTCCGCCGGCCGGCTCCAGCCGGTCTCGGTGCCGTCCACGGCTCGCCCTCCCAGCGCCTTCGGTGCCCCGCCTGACAAGGCTATGAGGCAAACCCTATTAAGGCCACACCGGAGGGCTTACACCAGTGTCCGGTTCGGCAGACATTGCACTGCCCGCTCCGTCGTGACCCGGTTGGTCAGCGCGTCGCCGCCGGGTCGTTCTCGGTGGGCTCCACCAGCACGTCGTCGACAAAGCTCGGTGGCGGCGACGCCGTCGCCGGGGCCGTCGGACCGGCCGGGGACGGCGGCTCGACCGACGGCGGGGCACCGGTCGGCTCGTACGTCGGCAGGGTCACAGTCGGTGTGGCGGTGGGCGGGACCACCGTCGGCGGCATCGACTGGTTGGGCCCGGGTACCGGGTTCGAACTCGGGCCGACGGTCGGCGTGCCGGTCGGCCCGCCGGTGACCGGGGTGGGCAGGCCGCCGTCGACCGGTGGGCGGGCCACGTCGTGTTGCTCCGGCAGGGGCGGGGTGAACACCGCCCGGTCCAGGCGGCGCACCTCCGGCGCGGCGTCGACCGCCCGTACGCCGTTCCGGGCCGCGATCCGGTCGAGCACCTGCGGGGTGGCGCGGACGATCGCCGCGTACACGCAGGAACAGCCGGCCTGGTAGCCGGTCGCCTCGTCGAGGGCGACCTGCGCGCCGGTGTCGTAGAGCCGCCGCAGTTCCGGGTCGGCGTCGGGTGGCAGGTCGGCGGCGCGGTCCCGGTAGTCGGCGGCCTCCCGCTGCTTGCGCGCCGCGACCTCCCGCATCCCCGCCAGCACGTCGGAGGGGATGCGCATGGCCGGGATGCGGACGAGTTCGGTCTGGGTCTGCGGCCTCGGCACCCGGCCGAACACCTCCGACACCGACACGTCACCGATGATCGGGGTGAGCCGGTCGGGTGCGAGGTATGCGGCGAGGGTGACCAGCGCGTACGTCTGCCCGCCCGGCTCGGGCGGTGGCGTGGCGACCAGTGCCTTCAGCTCGCTGCGGCTGGACTCGACGTAACCCGGGATGGACTCCCCCTCGATCACCCCGACCCGGGTCACCTCGCCCACCGTCCGGTCGCCCCCGACCTGGCCCCGCTCCGCCGCCCAGACGGCGGTGACCAGCACGGCCACCGAGGAGAACAGGGCGGCGGTGGTGAGCACCCGCATCCGCACCGGTCCCTGACCGAGTCGGGCCAACCCTCTGGCGAGCGGTGGCAGCAGGCGTCGATCCAACTGTCGCAGCAGATCGCCGGCGCGCACGGACGGAACTCCCCCTTGTCGGGCGATCGATAGTGGTCGCTTCGACGCTCAGTCGCGCAGTACGGCGAGAGCGTGCTTCAGATCGTCAGGGTAGTCGCTGACGAACCGAACCTCTTCGGCCGTACGGGGGTGGAGAAAACTGAGCTCTCGGGCATGTAGCCACTGCCGTTCCAGACCGAGTCTGCCGGAAAGCGTCGGGTCCGCGCCGTACGTCAGGTCACCCACACAGGGGTGACGCAGGGCGGAGAGGTGCACCCGGATCTGGTGGGTACGCCCGGTTTCCAGCCGTACGTCCAACAGGCTCGCGGCCGGGAAGGCCTCGATCGTGTCGTAGTGGGTGATACTCGGCTTGCCGTCGGCGACCACCGCCCAGCGGTAGTCGTGGTGCGGGTGCCGGTCGATCGGGGCGTCCACCGTGCCGCGCAGCGGGTCGAGGTGTCCCTGCACCACGGCGTGGTAGCGCTTCTCCACCTCGCGGACCTTGAAGGCCCGTTTCAGCACGCTGTACGCCTGCTCGCTCTTGGCCACCACCATCACACCGGTGGTGCCGACGTCGAGCCGGTGCACCACGCCCTGTCGCTCGGCGGCGCCACTGGTGGCGATGGTGTGCCCGATGCCGGCCAACCCGCCGATCACCGTCGGCCCGGTCCAGCCCGGGCTGGGGTGCGCCGCGACGCCGACCGGCTTGTCCACCACCACGATGTCGTCGTCGGCGTAGATCACCCGCAGACCGGGCACGGACTGCGGGATGACCTGGGGCGCCACCGGCGGTGCCGGCAGCGTCACCTCCAGCCAGGAGCCCGCGCTGACCTTGTCCGACTTCGGGCGGGGAGTGCCGTCGACCCGCGCGTCGCCCGCCTCGACCAGGGTGGCCGCGGCGGTCCGGGAGAGCCCGAACAGCCGGGCGACGGCCTGGTCCAGCCGCATCCCGTCGAGGCCGTCCGGCACCGGCAGCGACCGCTGGTCGCCGACCGCGCGGGCGGGGCCGGAGTCATAGGTGGAGGTCATGCGCTGTCCCGATCCCGAGTGTCCGGACCCGACTCCGGGTCGGCACCCGACGCCGCCGGGGTGCCGGTGCGGGCACCACCGTCGGCCGAGCCGCTCCGGATCCGGGTGCCGTCCCGCTGCCGGCCGGTCAGTTCGAGCAGGATCGCCAGGATCACGCCGCTGACCAGCGCACTGTCGGCGAGGTTGAAGATCGGCCAGGTCTGCCCGTACGGGTCGAAGAGGCTGACCATGTCCACCACGTGCCCGAGCAGCGGGCCGGGGGCGCGGAAGATCCGGTCGACGAAGTTGCCGAGCGCCCCGGCCAGCACCAGCCCGAGCGAGATGGCCCAGGGCAGCGAGCGCAGCCGGGTCGCCATCCAACTGATCCAGCCGACCACGCCGACGGTGACCAGCGGGAAGACCCAGGTGTAGTCGGAGCCGAGGCCGAACGCCGCCCCGCTGTTGCGGATCAGCGTGAGGTAGACCGTGCCACCGAGCAGGCGCACCGGGTCACCCGGGTCGAGGTTCGACAGGGCGAGCTGTTTGGTGCCGATGTCGGCGAGCAGGACCAGCGACGCGGTCGCCACGAGGATGGTGATCGCCCGCCGACGGCCCACACCCGCCTTCGGCTCGGCGGTGTCGGGCCCGGCGGGCCGTACTGCGGTCATCTGCTCCCCATCGACGTTCAGCGGTACTGCCCTTCACCAGTGGCGACGCAGCCGCTTGGCCGGAGCGCCCGGGGTCCCGCCCCGGGCCACTCCGAGCCGGTCGCTCAGCGCCGCTCCTCCAACTGCTTGCACGAGACGCACAGGGTGGCGGACGGGAACGCGGCGAGCCGCTCCACCGGGATCGGGTTGCCGCACTTCTCGCACCAGCCGTAGCCGCCCTCGTCGAGCCGCTCCAGCGCCCGTTCCACCTGCGTGATCCGCTCCAGGATGCTGTTCGCGAGAGAGATCTCCTGCTCCCGCTCGAACGTCTTGGTCCCGGTGTCGGCCTGGTCGTCCCCGGCCGAGTCGGTCAGGCGGTCGCGCTGGAGTTCGGTGATCTCGCTCAGCGTCTGATCGTACTCGGCGCGCAAGTCGTCCCGCCGGGCCGCCAGGGCCGCACGGATCTTCTCGGTCTCCGCGACGCTGCGGGTGGCCCTCTCCGCGGGCTTGCGGCCCGCGGCGGTCTTGGTGTCAGCTGGCTTCGCCATCGTCGCTCCCTCGGCCGCGTTCCCCGCGGCGATCGGCGGTGCCTGGAAGGATCTGATCCGCGACACGGAGGCTGGACCCGGCCGCGCCGTTCGCGGGCACCGTGCCGGCGTCCGCCCCCCGCGTGCCCGGCGCCCGTCGAGCCATCGCCCACTTCGCCAGCGTGGCCGGACTCGGCGGGGTCACGGGTGTGACCGACGGCGGCCGGCCGTCCCCCCGGCCTTCCGGTTTGGCTTCCGCCGCTTCCGGTTTGGCTTCCGCCGCCTCCGGCGCGGGTGTACCCGTGGTCCGCCCGTCGTCGGTCTCCGACGACGACGCTGGATCCGGGGCCGCCCCGCCCGCGGTTTGCGCCCGCTCGGCCATTGCGCCCCCCAGTTGCAAAACGGGCGCGCGGCGGGCCGCCGCGCACTCCGGAGGTTGGCAAGAATACGGAACGTACACGCGTCCGACAACACGCCGCACCGATGTCACGCATTTCACCCCGGACTAATCCCTAATCCGGGCAAAAAGAACCTAGCAGATCATCCCTCGCGATCGTCCCCGCTTTCCCCGAACCAGCGGGCCAATCGGCCCCGCCGGCTGACCGCCCGGAGGCGACTCTCGGCCGCGTCCCGAACCTGCTCGGTGGCGACCACGAGCAGGCTGTCGCCGACCTTCAGCCGGGTGTCCGGCGCGGGTACGAAGCCGGTGCCGTCGCGCAGCACCAGGGTGATCGCGGCCCCGACCGGCAGCCGGAGCTCGTCGACGTGCACCCCGGCGAGTCGGGAACCCGACGGTATTTCGAGCTGGAGCAGGTCGGCGCCCATCTGCTCCAGCGGCGCCGTCTCCACCCGCAGCTCGGCGACCTCGGCCGGTGCCACCACACCGAGCCAGCGGGCCACCGGGGCCAGCGTCGAGGTCTGCACCACGGTGAAGATGACCACCAGGACGAACACCGCGTCGAAGAGCCGATCGGCGCCGGGCATCCGCTCGGAGAGCGGGATGGTGGCCAGCACGATCGGGACCGCCCCGCGCAGCCCCGCCCAGGAGAGGAAGACCTGGTCCCGTAGCCGGGTGGCGAACGGGAACGCGGAGACCGCCACGGAGAGCGGTCGGGCCAGCAGGACCAGTGCCAGCCCGGCCACCACCGCCGGCAGCAGGGCGTTGTCCAGCCGGCTGGGCGAGACCAGCAGGCCGAGCAGGACGAACAGGCCGATCTGGGCCAGCCAGGCGAGGCCGTCGGCAAAACCGAGGATCGCCTGACGGTGCGGTAGCCGGGCGTTGCCCAGCACCACCCCGGAGACGTACACGGCGATGAAGCCGGAGGCGTGCAGCAGCGTGCCGGCGCCGTACGCCAGCACGGTCAGCCCGACCGCGGCGATCGGATAGAGCCCGGAGGAGGGCAACGCCGCACGGCGCAGCGCCCAGCGCCCGCCGACCCCCACGCCGATCCCGGTCGCCACGCCGGCCAGCAGCTCGTAGCCGACCAGGAGCACCTCCTGCCACCACGGGTGCGCGCCGAGCGCCGGGGTGGCGAGCAGGACGACCAGCAGCACCACCGGGGCGTCGTTCATCCCCGACTCGGCCTCGACGGTGGCGACCAGCCGGGGCGGCAGCCGCAGCCGGCGCAGGGTGGCGAAGACGGCCGCCGCGTCGGTCGAGGAGAGCACCGCGCCGTAGAGCAGTGCGAGTCGCCAGTCCAACCCGAGCAGGAGGTGGACCACCACCCCGACCACGGCGATGCTGACCACCACGCCGATCGTGGAGAGGGTCAGCGAGAGCCCGAGCACCGGACGCAGCGTGCTCCACCGGGCGGTCAGTCCGCCCTCGGCGATGATCACGATCAGGGCGCAGAAGCCGAGGACCCGGGTCAGCTCGGCGTCGTCGAACCGGATGCCGAGGCCGGACTCGCCGATCCCCACCCCGATGGCGAGGTAGACCAGGAGACTGGGCACACCGAACCGGGTGGAGAGCCGGACCGCGCCGACGGCGACCAGCAGTACCGCCGCACCGACCAGGAGTGCGACATCGAGGCCGTGGGTCATGCGCGCCCCGGGTGCGGGGTCCTCACCCGCCGGATCCGTCACGCAGCCGGCGCAGCCGGGCGTCGATTTCGCCGGCCGGACCGTCGACCAGGAAGAGCTTGTCGCGACTGGCCGCGCCAGCGCGCAGCGTCACCGCGCCGGGACGGACCTCCAACGCGCGGGCCAGTGCCACCCGGGCGGCCTCGGTCGCCCGACCGTCGACCGCCGGCGGGTTGACGGCGACGACCAGGGCCGAGCCGTACGGGCCGGGAAAGCAGCCGCCGACGCGGACCCGTGCGGATCCCGGCCGGACCCGAACCGCGACGGTCACGGCGTCGGGCGGGGTGGCGCCTCCGGTCGGCACAGCCGCGCGACTCAACCGCGGTGGGAGTCGGCCAGCAGCACGGTGTCCGGTTCGCAGACGGCACACGGCGTGAAGCCGAGTTCCACCGCCTCGCCGACCGGCAGGGGTTCGGTCTCCCGATCCCGCAGGTGGGGGCAGTCGACCAGGTGGTAGCGCGGGCGGCCGTCGACCACCAGCACGTCGTCGACCATCCGGGCGATCCTGGCCGCGTCGGCCGGCGCGACGCGCTGTTCCGCCGGCTCGTCCGGGTACGGGTCCTCGTTGGTCGCCCCGGTACGGTCCTCGGGCCGACGCGCCGCCCGGTCGATCAGCTCCGCTGCCTCGGCCGGTTGCCGCCGGCCTCGGTCGTCGGTGCTCATCGGATCCGGGCGACCGTGCTGGTAGCCGCCCTGGTGGGGGACCAGCACCTCGACCGGCGCGTCGTGACCCGGCTGACCGAATCCGGTCGCCAGGTCGTCGGGATCAACTTCTTCGTCCCACCGCCGTTGCCCGGCGACGGTCGCGGACCGGCGAGGGTGCGGATCACCGACACCCTCGCCACCGGACCGCGGGAGTGACTCCTCGTCGGAATCACCAGCCCCAGCGCGGGTAGCGGCCGCCTGGCGGGCGCCCACCACCAGCGCGACGGCAGCCAGCAGGCTCGCCGCGATGGAGGCGACCAGCAGCACGCTCGAACCGTTGGCCAGCCCGAGCACGAGCAGCGCGACCGCGACGAGGATGAGCAGGAGACTTCCGACTATCACGGCTCACCCCTCGCCGCTTCGTTTCCAGCTGTTGTCGTGTCGTGCGGGCCGAACCGGTGCGAGCGGATCAGCGGCCGGCTTCAAGCGCGCCGGACCGGCTGCCACCGTAGGAATTGGCCAAGCCGGCCGCGGCCAGGCTCGCGGATCCGCCGCCGGACCGATTGCCGTCGGTCCGGGTCATCTCCGCCTCGAGACCCTGTCCACGTCCGTCGAGGTCCCGCAACTGGCTCTCCAGGTATGCCTTGAGCCGGGTGCGGTACTCACGCTCGAACTGCTTGAGCTCCTCGATGTGCTTCTGCAGCGCGGTGCGCTTGGCGTCCAGGCCGCCCATGGCCTCCTGGTGCCGCTGCCGCGCGTCCCGCTCGAGCGCGTCGGCCTTGGCCCGCGCCTCACGGGTGACCTCCTCGGCCTTGGAACGCGCGTCGGAGAGCAGCTTGTCGGCCTCGCGGCGGGCGTCGGACACGTGGTCGTCGGCCGTACGCTGCGCCATCATCAGCACCCGCAGTGCCTGCTGCTCGCCGTCGGCGCCCGAGACCGGGCCACCCTGCGAGCGCACCTGCTCCAACTCGGCCTGCATCGCCCGGGCGGCCTGCTCGGCCGCCGCCTTGTCGCGCTGCACCCGGTCGAGCTGGGCCTTGACATCGTTCAGCTCGGCGGCCAGTCGCGGGTCGGCGCCCGGGCCGGCTGGTGCGCCGCCACGTCCGCCGCGCTCCACCTGGGCGCGAAGCTCGTTGTTCTCCTCGATCAGACGGGCGAGCTCTCGCTCGACCTCGTCCAAGAAGGCGTCGACCTCCTCCTCGTCGTACCCCCGCTTGCCGATCGGCGGCTTCTTGAAGGCGACGTTGTGTACGTCAGCCGGGGTCAGCGGCATCGAAACTCCTCGGGTCAGTTGCGGCCGCGTAGCGCGCTGGTCACCAGGCTGTTCACCCGTGGATCAACGGCCTTAACACGAACTCCATCAGCACGAACAGGATAACCAGGAGCACAAGGGAGGCCAGGTCGATGCTCACGGTACCAATTCGCAACGGTGGGATCACACGCCTCAACGCCTTGAGGGGCGGATCAGTGACGCTCCACACCGTTTCGAGTCCTGCCGACGCTCCACGACCCGGCTGCCAGCGACGTCCGTACTGGAGCACGGCGCCTAGGACAAATCGGGCCAAAAGAACCAGCAAAAAGACGTAGAGGATCAGGTACAGGACTTGGAACAGGATCGAAGACACGGCAGGCGAGATCCCTCGGTCGGGCTAACTCAGGCTGAAAAACCCACCCTCAGCGATCTTGGCCTTGTCCTCCGCGGTGACCTGGACATTGGCCGGTGAGAGTAGGAACACCCGGTTGGTCACGCGCTCGATCGTACCGCGCAGCCCGAAGGCCAACCCGGCCGCGAAATCGACCAATCGGCGGGCATCGGCCTCATCCATCTCGGTGAGGTTGATGATCACAGGTACGCCGTCGCGGAAGTGCTCCCCGATCGTTCGTGCCTCACGGTAGGTGGTCGGATGCAGCGTGGTGATCTGGTACCGCTGGTCCTCGTCCGGCACCGACCGTTCCCGCAACTGCACCTGCGGCGCGAGCGCCAGATTGTCGCGGGTGTGGTAGGTGAGCGCGGACGACGGCTCCGGCGCGGTGGGCCGGGTGATGGACCTGACACTGGAGCGTTCGGTCCGCTCCGGACGTTCGGTCCGCTCCGGACGGTCACTGTCCGTACGGTCGTGCTCGCTCGCCCGGGTGCTGCTGCGCTCGCTCAGCCGGCTCCGGTCGGTGGACCGGGCGCGTGGCACCGCCGGTGGCTCGTCCGGCTCGTCGTCCTCGTCGGCGAACTCCTCGGCGTACCGGCTCTGCCGGTAACGCGAGTCGCCACGGTAACCGGCCTTCTCGTAGCCGTCGTCGTAGGCTCGCTCGTCGTCCTCTTCGACCAGTCCGAGCCAGACCCCCGCCTTGCGCAGTGCACCCATCGCCGCGCCCCTCCGTCCGCCGTGCGACACGCCCCCCGTGCCCATGCCACTGTCACGCGCGTGAACACTGCAGTGCCCACAGGTTCGAGACCCGCTCGCCGACGGCCGGTGTCCCGGTCGTCCCCCCTACCCCCCGATGGCGGTGAGTACGCCTCAAACAACACTGTTGTAGTTTGGTGTCCGTTGCCAGGCTACCGCAGCGTGGAACGCATTCCGAGCAACGCGCTGCCGACGCGCACATGTGTCGCGCCGTAAGCGATTGCCGCCTCCAGGTCACCACTCATGCCGGCGGAGAGCAGTCGTGCCCCGGGATGGTCGACCCGCAGCCGCTGTGCCACCTCGGCCAGCCGCGCGAAGGCGCGCTCCGGCTCCCAGCCCAGCGGCGCCACGGCCATCAGCCCGGCCAGCCGCAACGCGTCCTGCCCGGCGATCGCGGCAGCCACCTGGTCCAGCCCCCGGTCCGCGTCGGCGCTGCCGGCCAGTGCCCCGCCCCGGTCCGCGTCCCCGTCCACGCTGAGCTGGACCAACACCGACAGCGGTCGGTCCCGCTCGCGTGTCGCCGCGCCGGCCAGCGCGCCCGCCAGCCGTACGCTGTCCACCGAATGGACCAGGTCGGCGTACCCGACCACCGAGCGGGCCTTGTTGCGCTGCAACTGGCCGACGAAGTGCCACCGTACGTCCGCGCCGCCCGCCGCCACCTCGACTGCCTTCGGCGCCGCCTCCTGGTCCCGGTTCTCCCCCATCTCCCGCACACCGAGCCCGGCCAGCAACAACACGTCACTGGCCGGGTAGGTCTTGGTCACCGCGATCATGGTCACCGCGTCCGGCGATCGCCCGACGGCCTCGGCGGCACGGGCGATCCGCTCCCGGGTCCGGGCCAGCCCGGCCGCGAGCTGCGCGCGGCGGTCGAGCGGCACCGCGCCTGCTGGTACGTCCGTCACCGCCGGCTCAGGAGCCGTTCTTGAGGAAGTCCGGTACGTCCACGTCGTCGAAGAGAACCCGACGGGGCGACTGGGTGGGCGTGGTCGGCGTGTTCGGGGCGGTCGGGCCCGAACCGTGTGCCGTGGCGGGCTGCGGCTGGGGCGGCACCGCCTTGCGCGGCGCCTCGGCCGCCTTGTACGACGGAGTGCCCCCGTCGAAGCCGGCCGCGATCACGGTCACCCGCACCTCGTCGCCGAGCGCGTCGTCGATCACCGCGCCGAAGATGATGTTGGCGTCCGGGTGCGCCGCGTCGGTGACCAGTTGGGCGGCGTCGTTGATCTCGAACAGGCCCAGGTCGGACCCGCCCGCGATGGAGAGCAGCACGCCGCGCGCGCCGTCCATGCTCTGCTCCAGCAGCGGGCTGGAGATGGCCGCCTCGGCGGCCTCCACGGCCCGGTTGTCGCCGCGCGCGCTGCCGATGCCCATCAGCGCGCTGCCGGCGCCGCTCATCACGCTCTTGACGTCGGCGAAGTCGAGGTTGATCAGACCCGGGGTGGTGATCAGGTCGGTGATGCCCTGGACACCGGAGAGCAGCACCTGGTCGGCCTGCCGGAAGGCGTCCATCATGCTGATCCCCCGGTCACCGAGGGCGAGCAGCCGGTCGTTCGGGATCACGATCAGGGTGTCGCACTGGTTGCGCAGTTCCTCTATTCCCGCCTCGGCCTGCACCTGCCGGCGCTTGCCCTCGAACGAGAACGGGCGGGTGACCACACCGATGGTCAGGGCGCCCAGCTTGCGGGCGATGTTCGCCACCACCGGGGCACCGCCGGTGCCCGTACCGCCGCCCTCGCCACAGGTGACAAAAACCATGTCGGCGCCCTTGAGCACCTCCTCGATCTCGTCCCGGTGGTCCTCGGCGGCGTTCTTGCCGACGTCCGGGTTCGCCCCGGCCCCCAGCCCCCGGGTCAGCTCGCGACCCACGTCCAGCTTCACGTCGGCGTCGCTCATCAGCAGCGCCTGGGCGTCGGTGTTGATCGCGATGAACTCGACGCCCTTGAGTCCAACCTCGATCATCCGGTTGACGGCGTTGACGCCGCCGCCACCGATGCCGACGACCTTGATGACCGCCAGGTAGTTGTGCGGAGGTGTCATCGGGGTCCTTCCCTTCGAGATTGGCGGGCGCCGACCCGTCGCGTGGCCCGGCCGGACCATGGTCGACGTCCACTCCCGGTACGAGCGGGCGAAGGAAACCCTCACCCTCTACTAGAGAGTTATAGTTATGTCAACCACTGATCCTCTCCGGGCAACGTAAGCGCCCTCGCGTCCGCAACCAAGGACCTGCGCGGCGTGTCGCCACGCCCGTCCACAATCGGCGAAGGCCGGCTCCGGCGAACCGCGTACCGGACTCAGCGGATGGTCGCCACGTCCGGTGCACTCACGTCGATGGTGTCGCTGTCCTGGGCGAGCAACGCACTCGCCACGGCGGCCTTGTCGGCGCTGCGCGTCGCGTCGCCCCAGACCACGGTCCGGCCCTCACGCAGCTTGACCACGATCCGGGCCGGGCCCTCCACCGCGACCTCGACCAAACGCTCGCGCAACTGTGGGGTCAGCACGGCCACCACCTCGAGCGCGGCGCCGGTCGCGGCGTCCTGGCGCCCCGGGTGCGCCACCCGGACCAGCGGCAGCCCGGCCGGTCGCTGGGCGAGCGTCTGGAACACCACCCCGGACCGGTCCACCACCGCGAACTGCCCGCCCTGCGGCACCACCGCCGCCGGGGTGCGTTCGACCACCTCGATGAGCAGCGCGCCGGGCCAGTGCCGGGAGACCGACGCCCGCTCGACCGGGGCCAGCTCGCCGACCCGGTCGCGTACCCGGTCGAGGTCCACCCGGGCCAGCGGAAGGCCCGCCCGCACCCCGGCCGCCTGGCGTACCTGCTCGGGAGTGGTCAGCGTCGCGCCGGTGACCCGTACCTCGGCGACGCCGAACAGCGAGGTGCCGTAGACGACCCAGGTGACCAGTCCGGCGACGACCAGCACGCCGGCCGCGACCGCCCAGGGCATCGCCGCCCGCAACCGCCGCTGGCGGGCCCGGCGCATGAACCGGCGGGCCGAGGGCGGCACCGCGTCGCTGTTCGCCCGGACCAGCCGCCAGCGCCGCTCGGCCCCGGTACGACCGCCCGACCCGCCGCCGCCCCGACCGGGCGAGCCGGAAGAGTTGGCGCCGCCCCGGCCGGGGGTGCCGGAAGAGTTGGCGCCGCCCCGGCCGGGGGTGCCGGCGGAGCCGGAGCCCGAACCCCGGCCTGGCGTGCCGGAGCCCCCGGACGAGCCGGAACCGCCCCGGCCGGGCGAGCCGGAGGAGCCGGAGCCCGCCCCGGTGGCCCGGCCGCGCGGCGTACCCGGTGTCACGCGTCGGAAGGGGTCGATCCGACCGGTCCGGGAGCGGTGACCGGATCGCGCCCGGCGTCCGTCACCCCGGACGCCTCGGTGAGGGCGGCGAGCAGTTCGTCGCCCATCAACGAGATCGGCGGCGCGCCCATGGTCACCACCACGTCACCCGCGCCGGCCCGCCGGACCACCTCGGCCGGCACGTCCTCCCAGGACTCCAGGAAGATCTTCCGCTCCGCCGGCAGCGGCACCGCCGCGACCAACGCCGCCGCGCCCTCCCCCGGCTGGCGCACCTCGCCGGGCCCGAAGACCTCCAGCATCACCACCTCGTCGGCGATGCCGAGCGCGGCGGCGAGCTGCTCCTGGAGGTCACGGGTGCGGTAGACCCGGTACGGCTGGAAGACCACGACCAGCCGTCCCTCCCCGGCGACCTCACGCAGCGTCTGCAACGCGGCCGTCATCGAGGTGGGGTGGTAGGCGTACTCGTCGTAGACCAGCACGCCGCCGACCACGCCCTTGCGCTCGAACCGGCGGCGTACGCCGGGGAACGCCCCGAGCGCGGTCACCGCGGCGGTCAGCGGCAGGCCCAGTTTCACCGCCGTCAGCACGGCGGCGGCGCTGTTCAGCGCCAGGTGCCGGCCGGGCACCGGGAGTTGGATCTCGCCCAGCGACTCACCGTCCAGGTTGGCCAGGTAACGCGCCCCGGCGGCCGACGAGGCCACCTCGGACAGCCGCAGGTCGGCGTCGGCGGAGAGCCCGTACGTGAAGACGCTCCGGCCCTCCGCCCGCAGTGCCTCGGCCAGTCGGCGGGTGCCCGGGTCGTCGGCGCAGGTGACCACGAAGCCGTCCGGGTCGGTCAGCCGGGCGAACTCGCCGAACCCGGCCTCCAGCCCGGCGTAGTCGCCGTACGTGTTGAGGTGGTCCTCGTCGATGTTGGTGATGATCGAGACGTACGGCCGGTAGAGCAGGAAGGACCGGTCGCTCTCGTCGGCCTCGGCGACGAAGTACTGCCCGCTGCCGTGGTGGCCGTTCGAGCCGACCTCGGAGATCTCCCCGCCGATCACGAAGGACGGGTCCTCGCCGGCCTGCTGGAGGATCAGCGTGAGCATCGAGGTGGTGGTGGTCTTGCCGTGGGTGCCGGCGACCGCGATCGCCCGCCGGCCGGTCATCGCCGCCGCCAGCGCCTCGGAGCGGTGCATCACCCGCAGCCCGCGCCGCCGCGCCTCGACCATCTCCAGGTGGTCCTGCGGGATCGCGGTGGAGTAGACCACGGTGTCCACACCGTCGAGGTTGGCCGGCTCGTGGCTCATGTGGATGGTGCCGCCGAGGGCGCGCAGGGCAGCCAGCGCGGGCCACTCCCGCAGTTCGCTGCCGGAGACCGGGATGCCCCGGGTCAGCAGCAGGCGGGCCACCCCGCTCATGCCGACCCCGCCGATCCCGATCAGGTGTACGGTGCCCAGGTCCTCGGCGGCGACCGTACCGGCCGGGCTGGACTGCGCGGTGTTCATAGGGCCAACCTTCCGTTCGCGGTGCGCCGGCTCACCGACCCACCGCCTCGTAGACGAAGTCCAGCAACGCCTCGTCGCCGTCGCGCCGGCCGTAACCGCCGACGGCGTTGCTCATCTCGGCCAGCCGGCGCGGGTCGCGGGCCAACGGCAGCACGTTCTGCTCCACCCAGCCCGGGGTCAGCTCCCCGTCGTCGACGAGCAGACCGCCGCCCGCCTCGACCACCGGCAGCGCGTTGCGCTTCTGTTCCTGGTTGCTGTACGGGTACGGCACGTAGATCGCCGGCAGCCCGACCGCGGAGACCTCGGCGACCGTCATCGCCCCGCCCCGGCAGAGCATCAGGTCGGCGGCGGCGTAGCCGAGTTCCATGTCCGACAGGTAGGGCACGGTCACGTACGGCACCGGCAGGTCGGTCGGGATCGACACCGGCTCGTTGCGCGCGCCGATCACGTGCAGCACCTGCACCCCGGCCCGGGACAGTTCCTTGGCCGCCCCGGCGACGGCCAGGTTGATCGAGCGGGCCCCGGCGGAGCCGCCGGAGACAAAGAGGGTCGGCAGGTCGGGCCGGAGTCCGAAGTGGGCGCGGGCGGAGTTGCGCTGGGCGATCCGGTTCAGCCCGGTGATGCTGCGGCGCAGCGGTACGCCCACCACCCGGGCGTCGCGCAGCGACTCGGCCTGGGCCGGCTGGTGCGGGAATCCGACCGCGACGTGCTTGGTGAACTTCATCCCGAGCCGGTTCGCCACCCCCGGCGGCACGTTCACCTCGTGGATCACGATCGGCGTCTCCCGCCGCCAGGCGGCCAGGTACGCCGGCACGGAGACGTAACCGCCGAAGCCGACGACCACGTCCGCGATCACCTCGTCGAGCACCTTGCCGGCGGCGCGGGCGGCCTTCCACATCCGGTCCGGCGTACGCATCAGGTTGACGTTGACCGACCGGGGCAACTGGTGCGCCGGGATCTGGCGCAGTTCGTAGCCGTGTGGCGGGATCAGCTCGTTCTCGAGCCCCCGGTAACTGCCGATGCAGGTGATCCGGACTCCCGGGTCGTGACGGCGCAGGCAGTCGGCGAAGGCCAGCAGCGGGTAGATATGCCCCCCGGTGCCACCTCCGGCAAGCACCACCGACCGCAGCGGACCCATCAGCGTCTCCTCTCGTTCGCCGGACCGGCACGCTCACGTGCCGTCCGACCAGCCGCCGCCCGTCCGCCATCCGGTCGGGCCTGCCCGTCGCGCCGCTTACCCGATCGGGACTGGGCATCACGGGCGGCCGGGGCGGGACTGGTGCCCGCCCGGCGGCCCGTCGGAAGCGGCGGCAACGGGGCCCAGACTAGTCGTACCCACCTGGCCGGCGGGCGGGCGTTCAGGGCTCGGGCGGCGTCCGGTTCGGCCCGGGCGAACGAGGCGAGCATGCCGATCGCGGCCAGCGTCACGACCAGGGCACTTCCGCCGTCGGAGATGAACGGCAGCGGCAGACCGGTGATCGGCAGCAACCCGGTGACGCCGCCGATGTTGATGATCGCCTGACCGACCAGCCAGGTGGTCGCGGCGGCTGCGGCCAGCCGCCGGAACGGGTCGTCCACCCGCCGGGCGATCCGCAGGCAGCTGTACGTCAGCACGGCGAACAGGGCGAGCACCACGCCGCACCCGATCACCCCCAGTTCCTCGGCCACGACGGCGAAGATGAAGTCGTTGTGCGCCATCGGCAGCCAGTCCCACTTGGCGGTGCCCCGGCCGAGCCCCACCCCGAACCAGCCGCCGTGGTCGATCGCCACCAGGGCCTGGCGGGCCTGGTAGCAGGCCTGCTCGCCGCAGTCGGCGGGCGGGTCGATGAACGCGGTGAGCCGTTCCCAGCGGTAGTTCGGCTGGCCGTCGGCGCCCGACCCGCCACCGCCGGAGGCCGCCGCGACCAGCAGCCCGACCCCGGCCAGGCCGAGCAGGGAGAGGGTGGCGAAGACCCGCAGCCGGACCCCGGCCGCCCAGAGCAGGCCGACCAGGAGGGAGAGCAGGCAGAGCATGGTGCCGAGGTCGTTGAAGCCGACCAGCACGAAGAGCAGCCCGACCACCGGGAAGAGCGGCAGCGCCAGTTCCCGCCAGTAGCCGAGCGCGGCCCCCTTGCGGGCGACCAGGTCGGCCCCCCAGAGCACCAGCCCGAACTTGGCCAGCTCCGACGGCTGGAACTGGATCGGACCGACGTGCAGCCAGTTGAGGCTCGCCTCCAGCGGCCCGAGCCTGGCCGCCGGCAGGTCGGCCGCCTTCTGCATCAGCAGCAACCCGCTCAGCATCAGCAGCAGGACCACCGCCAGGCCGAGCACCGGCCGCCCCAGGGCCCGGAAGGTCCGGGCCGGCAGCCGCTGGCAGGCCCAGAACGCGACCAGCCCGATCAGCGCGAAGAGGGTCTGCTTGGCCAGCGCGCCGAAGGCGTTGCCGCCGTCGGCGTACTCCCGGACGCTGGTCGCCGAGAAGACCATGGTCAACCCGATCACCAGCAGCAGACCGGCGCTGGAGAGCAGCAGGTAGTAGGAGGCCAGCGGGCGGTCCAGCAGGCCGCGCAGCGCGGCCAGGCCGCCGGCCAGGTCCAGGTCGGTCCGGGTGGTGGCGGCCGGTCCGGGCCGGGTGCCGCCGGCCGGTCCCGGCGTACGTCCGCCGCCGGCCGGGTTCCGTGGCTGCTCGCCCGTCATCTCGCCGACCCCTCGGCCTCCCCCAGCGCAGTCATCGGCCCATCATCGACGCTCACCGCGCCCGCTCACCGCAGGTGTCGGTCGGCGTGTCGGGGTGGGGGGCGCACCGGCACCGGGCCACTACCGCACGCGCCGCGCCGACCGGTCGGAACCGGTGGGCGCGGCGCGTGGCGTGTCCGGGGGGGTCGGTACGGCGCTCCGGTCAGGTGACCGCGGCGAGGAAGTCGCTGTAGAACAGGCCCAACGCGATCGCGACACCGATCCCGGCGATGATCCAGAACCGGACCACGATATTGACCTCGCTCCACCCGGCGAGTTCGAAGTGGTGTTGCAGCGGGGACATCCGGAACACCCGTTTGCCGGTGGTGCGGAACGAGATGATCTGGATCACCACCGACATCGTGATGATCACGAAGAGACCACCGATGATCGGCAGCAGCAGCACCGTCCGGGTGGACATCGCCATGCCGGCGATCAGGCCACCGAGGCCGAGCGCACCGGTGTCCCCCATGAAGATCCGGGCCGGCGAGGTGTTCCACCAGAGGAACCCGACACAGGCACCGGCCGCCGCTCCGGCGATCAGCGCGATCTCCAACGGGTCGCGTACCTCGTAGCAGTAGATCGAGGGCCTGATGTTGTAGTCGGGGTCGGCGCACCAGTGGCGGTACTGCCAGAACGCGATCAGCGCGTACGCCGCCAGCACCATCACCGAGGCGCCGGTGGCCAGGCCGTCCAGCCCGTCGGTCAGGTTCACCCCGTTGGTCGAGGCCATCACGACGAAGATGAAGATGACCACCGAGGCGATCTTGCCGATCTCCAGCGCGTCGATGTCCCGGATGAACGAGAGCGTGGTGGCACCGACCGTCTGCCCGTTCGTGCTCGGGAAGTAGAGGGCGATCACCCCGAACACCGCGCCGACCAGGATCTGTCCCAGCAGCTTGCCGCGCTTGTTCAACCCGGCGCTGTTGCGCTTGCGGACCTTCAGGAAGTCGTCGATGAACCCGACCGCGCCGGAGAAGACCATCAGGCCCAGCAGCACCAGCGCGGTGATGGTCGGCTGGACCTGCGCGATCTGCTGGCTCGGCAGGGTGGTCAGGGCCAGGTGACCGGCGACGTACGCGACCACCGTGGCGATGATGAACACCACCCCGCCCATCGTGGGGGTGCCCTTCTTGCCCTGGTGCATCACCGGACCCTCGGCCCGGATCGGCTGCCCCGCCTTGAGCCGGGTGAACACCTTGATCGCCAACGGTGTCGTGAAGAGCGACACCAGGAAGGCCACGCCGATGGCGACGATGACCGCCCTCACGCGCTAACCCCTTCGGTCCCGTTCCCGGTCGCCGTGGCGGCGTCCGCGCGTAACGCGTCGACCAC
The DNA here is from genome assembly GCF_044901685.1 of Micromonospora sp. NPDC050397. Taxonomy (NCBI): domain Bacteria; kingdom Bacillati; phylum Actinomycetota; class Actinomycetes; order Micromonosporales; family Micromonosporaceae; genus Micromonospora; species Micromonospora sp. NPDC050397. Next base: position 349,518 of record NZ_JBJDPS010000004.1, on the reverse strand, counting down.
CTCCCAGGTGCGGTAGCGCGAGCCCTTCACCAGGACCACGTCGCCCGGGCGCAGTTGGGCCCGCACCGCGGCCACCGCCTCCGCCTGATCGGTCACCAGCACCGACACTCCTCCCCAAGTCTTCACCGCCGACGCCCCGTGGTGGATCGGCGCCGCCGACTCACCAACCACGAAGAGCCGGTCGACAGCCAGGTCGGCCGCGAGCCGGCCGACCTCATCATGTCCCTGCCGCTCGAACTCGCCGAGTTCGGCCATGTAGCCGAGCACCGCGAGAGTCCGGCGGTCCCGCCCGAGATCGGCCAGCGCGCGCAGCGCGGCCGACATGGAGGCGGGATTTGCGTTGTACGAGTCGTCGATGACCGTCACCCCGTCGGGGCGGTCGAAGACATCCATCCGGCGGGTCGACGCCGGGCGCAGTTCGCCCAGCGCCGTCGCCAGGTCGGCCAGCGGCAGCCCGACCTCACGGGCCACGGCGGCCGCCGCGAGCGCGTTGCCGACCTGGTGGCGACCGGTCAGCCCGAGCCGGACCGGCGCGCTGCCCTCCGGTGTCACCAGGACGAAGGCGGGGCGGCCCCGCCCGTCCACGGTCACCCCGGTGGCGCGCACCTCGGCGTCGTCGGCCTCGCCGACCAGCACCACCCGGGCGGTGGTGCGCGCCGCCATCGCCCGTACCCGGGGGTCGTCGGCGTTGAGCACCGCGACCCCGCCGTCGGCACGCGCCGGCAGCGCCTCGACCAGCTCGCCCTTTGCCACGGCGATCCCGTCGACCGAGCCGCCGTACTCGCCGACGTGTGCCGTGCCGACGTTGAGCACCACCCCGATCCGGGGCGGCACCACGCTGGTCAGGTAGCGGATGTGTCCCGGCCCCCGGGCACCCTTCTCCATCACCAGGAAGCGGGTGCGCTCGTCGGACTTCAGCGCCGTGTACGGGTGCCCCAGCTCGTTGTTGAACGAGCCGGGCGGTGCCACGGTCGGGCCGAGCCGGGCCAGCAACTGGGCGATCATGTCCTTGGTGCTGGTCTTGCCGGACGAGCCGGTCAGCCCGATCACGGTCAGCTCGGACAGCCGGTCCACCACCGTACGGGCCAGCGGTCCCATCGCGGTCAGCGCGTCGTCGACCAGCACCATCGGCACCCCGTCGACCTGCCGGGTGCCGAGCACCGCGACCGCGCCCGCCTCGATCGCGGCGGCCGCGTAGTCGTGCCCGTCGACCCGTTCGCCGGGGAACGCGACAAAGAGCGACCCGGGTTCGACCTTGCGCGAGTCGAACTCGACCGGGCCGGTGACCCGGGTGGTCGGATCCGCCGCCACCAGCCGTCCGCCGACGGCCGTGGCCACCTCGGCCAGGGTGAGGGCGATCATGACCGCTCCGCCAGGTGACCGAAGCGGGCGGTGAGCGCGGCGACCAGTTCGACCTGGTCGTCGAAGGGGTGCACCTGGCCGTCGACCTCCTGCCCCCGCTCGTGCCCCTTGCCGAGCAGGGCGATCACGTCGCCGGGGCCGGCGATCCGGACCGCCTCGTCGATGGCGGCCCGCCGGCCGGCGATCTCCACGATCCGCGCCCCGCCGCCGGAGGTGACCGCGCCCTGGACCACCTCGGCCCGGATCGCGGCCGGGTCCTCGGTCCGGGGGTTGTCGTCGGTGACGATGACCAGGTCGGCGCCGCGCGCGGCGGCGGCGCCCATCACCGGTCGCTTCTGCCGGTCCCGATCACCACCGGCACCGATCAGGCAGATCACCCGGCCACCTCCCACGGTGAGTTCACGCAGGGCGGCGAGGACGGCCACCACCGCGTCCGGCTTGTGCGCGTAGTCGACCACCCCGCGCACCGGGCCGGGCGCCTCGACCAGTTCCAGCCGGCCCGGTACGCCGGTGCACGCGGCCACCCCGGCGGTCGCCGTCGCCGGGTCCACCCCGGCGGCGGTCAGCAGGGCGATCGCCAGCAGCGCGTTGGCGACGTTGTGCCGGCCGGGGAGCGCTACCGTGGCCGCGCGGGCCAGCCCGTCCGGGCCGACGGCGGTGAACCGCTGGGCGTAGCCGGAACCGGTGATCCCGGTGGCCCGCCAGGTGGCGTCCGGGTTCCCGGCGGCCGAGTAGCTGACCGTGGCCGGCTTGAACAGCGGGCGCAGCGCGGGGTCGTCGAGGTTGAGCACCTCGACGTCGCAGCGGCCGTCGAAGAGCTGCGCCTTGGCCGCGAAGTAGTCCGCCGCGTCGGCGTGGAAGTCCAGGTGGTCCTGGCCGAAGTTGGTGTAGCCGCCGGCGGTGAACCGGACCCCGCCGACCCGGCCCATGGCCAGCGCGTGGCTGGACACCTCCATCACCACCGCGGTCACCCCGCGTTCCCGGGCGGCGGCGAGCATGGCGTGCAGGTCGGTCGCCTCCGGGGTGGTACGGACGCTGTCCAGGCTCAGGTCGCCGAGCCGGGTCTCGACCGTGCCGATCAGGCCGGTGACGTGTCCCGCCGCGCGCAGCCCGGACTCGACCAGGTACGCGGTGGAGGTCTTGCCCGCCGTACCGGTGATGCCGATCATGATCAGCCCGTCGGTGGGGTGCCCGTAGACGGCCGCCGCGACGGTGCCGAGCACCGCCCTCGGGTCCGGTACGACCAGCACCGGGAGTCCGGCCTCGGCGGCTGCGGGCGCCCCCGTCGGATCGGTCAGCACCGCCACCGCACCGGCTGCGGCGACCGCCGGGACGAACTCGGCGCCGTGACGGCGCGCTCCGGGTAACGCTGCGTAGAGGTCACCGGGACGGACCTCACCACTGGCGTGGGTCACCCCGGTCACCACCAGGTCGGTGACGTCGGGCGGTTCGATCCCGAGCCGGTCGGCGAGTTCGCGGAACCGGGTCGGATTCACCGTGCGTGGACGTGGATTGCCGGGCACGGCGTCAGACCCTACCGGGTCGACGGACCCGCATCGCACAGCCGCCCCGGTGGTTTGCCCGCACCCACCGATGATGTCCCGTAATGGCCGCTCAGCGGGGATAGACAACAAACTTCGGCGGTTTGGTCCCCGTTTGAGGAACCCGGTAATGGGTCAGGGTGAAGTTCATCATCTTCTGGAAAGCCGGGGCGGAAACGTCCCCGCCACCGCCACCCGGTGTGTACGCGAAGACCGCGATGACGTACCTCGGGTTCTCCGCCGGAGCCATGCCGATGAACGACGCCACCTCACCCGGGGCGTACTTGCCGTCGACCACGCGTAGGCCGGTGCCGGTCTTGCCGGCCACCCGGTAGTCGGAGATCCGCGCCTTGACGCCGGTGGCGTCCGGCACCACCACCGGTGCCTCCAGCATCTCCCGCAGCGTGGCGGCGGTCTCGGGGCTGATCACCTGCCGGGTCTTCGGTGCCTCGGCCGGCGTACGGGTGCCGTCGGGGGCGATCGTCTCCTTGATCAACTGCGGCTGGACCCAGGTGCCGTTGTTCGCGATGGCGGCGTACGCGGCGGCCATCTGCAACGGGGTCGCGTCGACGCTGTGCCCGATCGGGATCGACCCGTAGGACGAGTCGCTCCACTGGTCCGGCGGCAGCACCCGACCGGTCGCCTCACCGGGCACCCCCACGTCGGTCGCCTCGCCGAGCCCGAACTTGCGCTGGTACTCGTAGAGCTTCTGGGCGCCGAGCTTCTCCGCGACCCGGATCGTGCCGACGTTGGAGGAGTAGGCCAGGATGCCGGGCAGGCTCATCTTGGTGCCCGGCGGGGCGTAGTGGGTGTCCTCGAACAGCTTGCCGCCGATCCGGACCCTGGGGTCGACCCTGATGGTGTCGCCCGGCTTGACCACACCCTCCTGCAACGCCGCCGCGAAGGTGATCGCCTTGTGTACCGAGCCGGGGTCGACCACGAAGCTGGTCGCCGCGTCCTCCCGGTCGGTCGGCGCGCTCTTCTTCCAGTCGGCGGCGCTGTACGTCGGATGGCTCGCCTGGGCCAGCACCTGACCGGTACGCACGTCGAGCACCACGGCGGCGGCGACACTGGCCTTGACCTCCTTGGCCGCCGCGCTGAGGATCCGCTGGCACTCGAACTGGAGGTCCCGGTCGATGGTCAGCACCAGCGAGTTGCCCGGCTTGGCCGGCGTCACCTTGTCGTACCCGCCCGGAATGGCGGTGCCCAGGTCACCGTGCCCGACCTCGAAGACCCGCTTGCCGTCGACCCCGTGCAGCAGGTCGTCGTAGCGCGCCTCGATCCCCTCCAGGCCGTTCATGTCCTCGCCGATGAAACCGATCAGGTTCGCCGCCACGTCACCACCGCCGGGCACCTCACGCCGCTCGTCCAGGTCGGTGTAGATGCCCGCCAGGTTCAGCTCGGTGATCTTCTTGGCGATCGGGATCTCGACGCCCCGGGCCAGGTACTGGAACTGGGAGACGCTGCCGTCCGGCCGGGTCTTCTTGTTCAGGTCCTCGATCAGCTTGGACCGGGGGATGCCGAGCAGCGGGGAAAGCGCGTCGGCTGTGCCCGCCACGTCCTTGACCAGGCTCGGGTCGGCGGAGACGTACCGGGCGTCGACGCTGTGCGCCAGCAACGCCCCGGAACGGTCGTAGATTCCGCCCCGGGGCGCGGAGAGGATCACCGGCCGGTACCGGTCGCCGAGCCCTTCGGCGTACGCCGGGGTCTGCACCACCTGCAGGACGATCAGCCGGATGCCGATGGTGGCGAAGAGCGCGAGCGCGAGCAGCGTGCCCAGGCGCAGCCGTCGGCCGGAATCCGCCAGCCGGGGCGGACGCCGGGGTTTGCGCGGCGGCCGAACCGGGGCGGCGCCGGCCCGGCCGGTGCCGGGTTCACGACGACCGGCGGTGGCGGTGGGTCGACGCCGGGGTGCCGGCATCGGTTTGGCCACGTCGGCGGCGCGGGCGGCGCGCGGCGGCACGGTCGTGCCGGTGCCGGCGCGCGCACCGGTGGCCGGCTCGACCGGCTCGCGGCGAGTGCGCCCGGCAGCCCCCCGACCCCCGTCGAGCACCTGCAACGCGGGCCGGAACGGGTCCGACGACCTGGTCGAACGGGGGGTACGCCGCAGTTCCGGGGCGTCCCGCACGGTACGACCTCGGGGGGTGTAGGCGCGCGCCCCGGAGATCCCGCCGAGACCGGGGTCGCTCTCGGGCTCGACGCCCCGGCCCCGTCCACCGGTGTCCCGGGCGCCTCCCCGGGCGTTCCCGCGCGCGGCGGCGCCCCGGGAACCGCCGCTGTCCCGCTCCGAACCGGTCGCGGACGCACCGCGCCGGGACGCTGACCCGTCCCGGCGCGGTTCATCGGAGCGTGACGCCACCGCTAACCCCCCGTGTTCTGCTGACTCGTGATCGCCGGCTGGCCGGCGGCCGGTTTCGGCACCCCGATCAGCCGGCCGTCCGGCAGCCGGATGAAGGCGGGCCGACCGGAGTCCACCAGACCCAGCTTGCGGGCCTCGGCGACCAGGTTGCCCGGCGCCTTGGCGTCGGCGATCTCCCGGTCCAACTGCTGCTGCTGGAGGTCGAGCGTGGCCTGCTCCTTCTCCAGCTTGTCCAGCCGGATGGCGTTCTCGTTGATCTTGGTGTTGACCACCAGTACCCCGAGCACCCCGCCGACCACCATGGCCAGGATCAGCCCGACGAAGGGGGCCCTCGGCACACTCACCGGCAGCGGCGGCGCGACCCGCAGCCGGGGTGCCTCGGTGCGCCCGGTGCCCGCCGGGTGCGCCTCGCGGGCGCTGTTGCCGGCCCGCTGGGCCGCCGCCGCGCCGGAGCGCTCGCCGCCGGCCGGGTGCGCCGCCCGGGCGCTTTCGCGCGCGGCCGTGTCGCGTACCGCCACCGAGGAGAGCTCCGGTGCGCGCAGCGCCGCACTTCCCTGGATCGGGTAACTGCCCTGCGTCGGAAACTCGCGCGCCCCCCGGGCACGAGTCTCCCGGCCCGGCACCGGCCGGGCCGTCCGGGTGATCCGCTCTGTCGTGACCCGCTCCGCCGCGGTCCGGCCCCCCGACCGCGGTGTGCGCGGCTCCGCTCCGGCGTGTTCCCGGTGGTCGCGCTTGTTGACGTTCATGATCCCTCCCCCTCTGTTTCCGCTCCGTCTGCGTCCCCTGGCCCCGATGGCCCCTTCTGCCGGTCCACGTTGGACCGTCCCGGCGCCACCGCACCGGGGATGTGCAACGCCTTCACCCGCTGGCGGGACCGCTCGCGGCCGGTCCCCTCCGGCCCGACCGCCCGGTCGGGGTCGATCCGCTCCGCCGCCCGCAGCCGCACCGACGCGGCCCTCGGGTTCGCGGCCACCTCCGCCTCGCTCGGCAGCTCGGCGCCCCGACTGAGCAGCCGCAGCGTCGGACCGGTGCCGGGCAGTTCGACCGGCAGGTCGACCGGGCCGGTACTGCGGGCCCGGCCGGCGAACGCCTGTTTGGTGATCCGGTCCTCCAGCGAGTGGTACGAGAGCACCACCAGCCGACCACCAACGGCGAGCGCGTCCAGCGCGGCCGGCAGCGCCGTCTCCAGCGCGGCCAGCTCCCGGTTTACCTCGATCCGCAACGCCTGAAACGATCTTTTCGCCGGGTGCCCGCCGGTCCGTCGGGCGGCCGCCGGAATCGAGTCCCGGACCAGCTCGGCGAGGAACGCCGAGGAGGTGATCCGGGACCGTTCCCGCTCCCGGACGATCGCCGAGGCGATCCGCCCGGCGAACCGCTCCTCGCCGTACACCCTGAGCACCCGGGCGAGCTCGCCGTGCGGGTAGCCGTTGACGATCTCCTCCGCGGTCACCCCACGGGTCTGGTCCATCCGCATGTCCAGCGGCGCGTCCTGGGCGTAGGCGAACCCGCGGTCGGGCGCGTCGAGTTGCAGCGACGACACCCCGAGGTCGAACAGCAGGCTGTCCACCCGGGGATGGCCGAGCCGGTCGAGCACCTCCGGCAGTTCGTCGTAGACCGCGTGCACCAGGTGGATCCGGTCGGCGTAGCGCGCCAGCCGGGCGCGGGCGTGGGCCAGCGCCTCGGAGTCGCGGTCGAGGCCGATCAGGATGGTCTCCGGGTGGGCCGCCAGCACCGCCTCGGCGTGCCCGGCCAGGCCGAGCGTGGCATCGACGTGGATCGTGGGGCCGCCCCGGTCCAGCGCGGGGGCGAGCAGCTCGAGACACCGCTCAAGCAGCACCGGCACGTGTGTGCCCCGCAGCTCCCCCATGTCGACCCCCACTGACCGGCTTCCTTGTCTGTTCACGTCTGTATGCTGTCAACCGCTCGTCATACCGCCAGATCCCCATCCGCTCTGGCCCGCCGACCCGCCCCTGGTAAGGCCGGTCGCCGGATCGCGCGCCTGGCACCGGGGAAGAGGCGCCAGGAACAGGAGCGGCTGGAGATCTCGCAGTACGTCAGGCGCGTCGGCCCGCACTACAGCCCGCCCGGCAACACCCCCTCCTCGATGTCGGCGAAGTCGTCTTCGCTCTCCGCGAGGTAGGTCTCCCAGGCCCGCTTGTCCCAGATCTCCACCCGGGTGCTCGCCCCGATGACCACGAGATCGCGGTCGAGTGCGGCGTACTCCCTCAGGTGGCCCGGTATGGTCACCCGTCCCTGCTTGTCCGGCACCTCGTCGTGGGCGCTGGCGAAGAACACCCGGCTGTAGGCCCGCGCCGCCTTGTGTGTCATGGGTTGCTCACGCAACTGGTCCGCGATCCGCTGGAACTCGGGCGTCGGAAAGACGTACAGGCAGCGCTCCTGCCCCTTCGTGATCACGACACCTCCCGCCAGCTCGTCCCGGAACTTCGCCGGAAGGATCAGCCGACCCTTCTCGTCCAGGCGCGGGGTGTGCGTGCCGAGAAACACGGCTCAACCCCCTCGCCCTTCCAGCGGCGTTCGCGGCGCCGCTGTCCCCCGGGCCGGCAGGCCCTCCCGGCCCCACCAATGCGCCCCACTCTACTCCACTTCCCTCCACCCGCAACCGGAAACGCGTGGAAACCACGACGGCGTAATTCGTAAAACAGCACGTCAGAGGGGGTGGTGCGAAGTGGAGGGGCGCCGGGGGCCCGCCCCGCGTCCGCTTTCCGACAAAGATCAAATGCAACGCCCGGTACGCCGCCGCAGCGCCCGTCGCGCGGTCGACGTACCCGATTTGCCCGAAGCCGTACGTCCGGTTGGGAGGCGGACCGGTCGACGGTGGAGGAAAGTGGGGGGAAAAGGTGGAGGGAGACGACGGTGGAGAGCGGCGTGCGACGTACCCCCGGGGTCACGACCGGGCCGGTCGGAGGGTGGGGCCCGACCGAACGCCTCGTGCGACGGTCTGGGCGCCTTCGCTGTCCGGTAACCTCGCTCGAGTGACGGACGCGAGAATGCCCCTGCGGGCGAAGGTGGCCAGCTCCGTGTCGCGCACCGCGGCGGCGCTGTCCCGGGCCGCCGGCCGTGGCGACGGATCGGTGATCGGCGGTTGGATCGGGCTCAAGATCGATCCGGACCTGCTGGCGCACCTCTCCGCCGGCCGGGCCATCGCCCTCATCTCGGGCACCAACGGCAAGACCACCACCACCCGGCTGAGCGCCGCCGCCGTGGGTGTGCTCGGCCCGGTGGCGACCAACTCCTTCGGTGCCAACATGCCCACCGGCCACACCTCGGCCCTGGCCAAGGCGGGCAGCACCCCCTATGCCGTGCTCGAGGTCGACGAGCACTACCTGCCCGAGGTCCTCGAGGCCACCGAACCGCACGTGGTCGCCCTGCTCAACCTCTCCCGGGACCAGCTCGACCGGGCCAAGGAGGTCAGCATGATGGCCCAGCTCTGGCGGTCCGCGCTGGTCCGCTACCCGGAGATGCGGGTGGTCGCCAACGCCGACGACCCGATGGTGGTCTGGGCCGCGACCCCGCCGGAGAAGCGCAGCGGCACGCTGAACACCCCGGCGGTGAGCTGGTTCAGCGCCGGGCAGCGCTGGCACGACGACTCGTGGGTCTGCCCCGAGTGCGGCTCCCCGATCGAGCGCGCCCAGGACCAGTGGTGGTGCACCGGCTGCTGGCTGCGTCGACCGGAGCCACAGTGGGTGGTCGAGGACGACGGCGTGGTCGACCCGGGCGGCGCCTGGCACAAGGTGGTGCTCCAACTCCCGGGCCGGGTCAACCTCGGCAACGCCGCCACCGCGCTCGCCGTCGCCGCCGAGTTCGGCGTACGGCCGGCGGACGCGGTCTCCCGGCTCGGCGGGGTCGCCTCCGTCGCCGGGCGGTACGCCCAGGTCGTCCGCACCGGACGCAACATCCGGCTGCTGCTGGCGAAGAACCCGGCGAGCTGGCTGGAGGCGTTCGACATGGCCGACGAGGCGCCGACGCTGCTCTCCATCAACGCGCGGGACCCCGACGGGCTGGACACCTCGTGGCTGTTCGACGTGGACTTCTCGCCACTGCGCGGCCGGCAGGTGCTGATCACCGGCGACCGGGCGTACGACCTGGCGGTCCGGCTGGACGTCAACGGGGTGCCGTTCCGGCACGTACAGACGTTCTCCGAGGCGGTCTCGGCGGTGCCGCCGGGGCGGCTTGAGGTGATCGCGAACTACACCGCATTCCAGGACATCCGAGCGGAGTTGGACCGTGTCAACTAACTCGTACTTCCCGGTGAACCAGCCCAGCGGTTACGCCACCGGCTCGCCGAGCGGCTCGGAGAGCACCCTGCGGATCGCCTGGATCTACCCCGACCTGCTCTCCACCTACGGCGACCGGGGCAACATGCTGATCCTGGCCCGCCGGGCGCAGCAGCGGGGCATGCCGGTGGAGACCGTCGAGGTCCGCTCGGACCAGCCACTGCCCACCGTCGCCGACATCTACCTGCTCGGCGGTGGCGAGGACGGGCCGCAGCAGCTCGGCGCCCAGCGGCTGATCGCCGACGGCGGGCTGCACCGGGCGGTCGCCCAGGGTTCGGTTGTCTTCGCGGTCTGCGCCGGTTACCAGCTCCTCGGCGGTTCGTTCTTCGCCAAGGGCGCCAAGTGTGCCGGCCTGGACCTGCTGGACCTGCACTCGGACCGGGGCCAGTCCCGGGCGGTCGGCGAACTGGCCGGCGACATCGACCCCCGCCTCGGACTGCCGCCGCTGAGCGGCTTCGAGAACCACGGTGGGCGTACCCACCTCGGCCCGGGTGTCTCGCCGCTGGCCCGGGTCAGCACCGGCATCGGCAACGACGGCAGCAGCGAGGGCGCCTGGCGCGGCAAGCTGCTCGGCACCTACTCGCACGGTCCGGCGCTGGCCCGCAACCCGGCCCTGGCCGACCTGCTGTTGCGCTGGGCCACCGGGATGAACAACCTGCCGCCGCTCGACGACAGCTGGCAGGAGCGACTGCGGGCCGAGCGGGTGGCCGGCGTGGCCGCCGCCCGGTCGTGACCCTCCCGCACCTCCGGCGGCTGCTGCGGCAGCGGTCGGTCGTGCGGTTCGGGTCGCTGCTGCTCCTGCTCGGGCTGCTCGGTCTGGCCCTGCTGGTCGTCCAACCCGACCTGGCCTCGGCGCCGCGTCTGGTCGACCGGCTCGGCCCGGCCGCTCCGGTGGCGGCGGTGCTCGGCGGCGCGCTGCTGATGGTGGCGCTGGTCCCCCGGACGTTGATCACCGTGGCCTGGGGCGCGCTCTTCGGCCCGCTCGGCGGCGCCGGCTACACCCTGGCCGCCGCGCTGGTCGCGGCCGGACTCGGCTTCGCCGTCGGACGGATGCTCGGCCGCGACTTCGTCGCCGAACGGGTACGCGGCCGGCTGGCCCGGCTGGACGGTTGGTTCAGCCGGCAGAGCGTGCTCGGTGTGATCACCGTACGGCTGCTGCCGGTCGGCGGGTTCGGGCTGGTCAGCTACGGCTACGGGACGACCGGCGCGCGGGTGTTGCCGTTCCTGGTCGGCAGTGTGCTGGCCTCGGTGCCGTCCGCCTTCGGTTACGCCGCGATCGGTGCCGCCGTGGCGGACCCGGACGAGTTCAACTGGTTGGCGGTGGCGCCGGCCAGCTTCGGCCTGGTCGCCGCCGCCGTACTGGTCGCCCGTTGGCGCCGGGCCGAACGCGCCCACCGCCAGCGGTCGGCCGCCGCCGCACCGGACTGAACGCGGCCGGCGTAACCGGTTCTCGCACGCCGAAGGGCGGCCGTCCGCTCGGGACGACCGCCCTTCGTTCCGTCACCGCGCCCGGGGCGTGGGACCGGCCCGGTCAGGCGACGACGCTGACCATCCGGCCGGGCACCACGATCACCTTGCGCGGCTCCTTGCCGGCCAACTGGTCGGCGATCTCGGCCAGCGCGGCGGCCCGTACGGTCTCCTCCGCCGCGTCGGCGGCGACCTCGACCCGGCCCCGGACCTTGCCGTTGATCTGCACCGGGTACGTCACCGTGTCGGCCACCAGCAACGCCGGGTCGGCCACCGGGAACGACGCGTACGTCAGCGAGGTGTCGTGGCCCAGCCGCTGCCACAGCTCCTCGGCGATGTGCGGGGCGAACGGCGCCAGCATCAGCACCAGCGGCTCGGCCACCTCGCGGGGCGTGCCGGCCAGCCGGGTCAGCCCGTTGGTCAGCTCGATCAGCTTGGCGATCGCGGTGTTGAACCGGATCGCGTCCATGTCGGCCCGCACCCCGTCGACCGTCTTGTGCAGCAGTCGCCGGGTCGCCTCGTCGGCCGGTGTCTCCACCACCCGCGACGCGCCGCTCTGCTCGTCGACCAGGGCCCGCCAGACCCGTTGCAGGAACCGGTACGACCCGACCACCGCCCGGGTCTCCCACGGCCGGGAGACCTCCAGCGGCCCCATCGACATCTCGTACACCCGGAAGGTGTCGGCGCCGTACGCGGCGCACATGTCGTCCGGCGTGACAACGTTCCGCAGTGACTTGCCCATCTTGCCGTACTCGCGGGTGACCTGGTTGTCACCGTGGAACCAAGAGCCGTCCCGCTCGACCACCTCGGCCGCCTCGACGTACCGCTCCCGCTCGTCGGTGTACGCGTACGCCTGGATCATGCCCTGGTTGAACAGCTTGCGGAACGGCTCGACCGAGGAGACGTGGCCCAGGTCGTACAGGACCTTGTGCCAGAACCGGGCGTACAGCAGGTGCAGCACCGCATGCTCGGCGCCGCCGACGTACAGGTCGGTGCCGCCGGTGTCGCCGTCGGAGCGCGGGCCCATCCAGTAGCGCTCGTTGGTCGGGTCGACGAACCGGTCGGAGTCGGTCGGGTCCAGGTAGCGCAGCTCGTACCAGCAGGAGCCGGCCCACTGCGGCATCACGTTGGTCTCGCGGGTGTAGCGCCTGGGCCCGTCGCCCAGGTCCAGCTCGACCTCGACCCAGTCGGCCTTGCGCGACAGCGGGGTCTCCGGGTTGGAGTCGGCGTCCTCCGGGTCGAAGGTGCGCGGCGCGAAGTCCTCCACCTCGGGCAGCTCGACCGGCAGCATCGACTCCGGCAGCGCGATCGGGGTGCCGGCCTCGTCGTAGACGATCGGGAACGGCTCGCCCCAGTAGCGCTGGCGGCTGAACAGCCAGTCCCGCAGCCGGAAGGTGACCGCGCCCCGGCCGTGCCCGTTCGCCTCCAGCCACTCGATGATCTTCGCCTTGGCCTCCGCCACGGCCAGGCCGTCCAGGTCCAGGCCGCGCTCCGGCGCGCTGCTGTTGATCGCCGGGCCGTCGCCGGTGTACGCCTTGCCTTCGAAGCCGGCCGACGGCCGCACGGTACGGACGATCGGCAGGTCGAAGACCTCCGCGAAGGCCCAGTCCCGCTCGTCCTGACCGGGCACCGCCATGATCGCCCCGGTCCCGTAACCGGCCAGCACGTAGTCGGCGACGAAGATCGGAATCGGCGCGCCGGTGACCGGGTTGGTGGCGTACGCCCCGACAAAGACGCCGGTCTTCTCCTTGGTGTCGGCCTGCCGCTCGACGTCGGTCTTGGCACCGGCGGCCTCGCGGTACGCCCGGACGGCGGCCCCGGGGTCGGCGTGCCCGCCGGTCCAGGCGTCCTTCGTCCCCTCCGGCCAGGCGGCCGGGACCAGCAGGTCGACCAGTTCGTGCTCGGGCGCCAGCACCACGTAGGTGGCGCCGAAGATGGTGTCCGGCCGGGTGGTGAAGACCCGGATCGGCTCCACCTCCGCGCCGGTCTCGACCGGGGCGGCGACCGGGAAGTCGATGTGCGCCCCGGTCGAGCGGCCGATCCAGTTGCGCTGCATCAGCTTGATCGGCTCCGGCCAGTCCAGCCGGTCCAGGTCCGCCAGCAGCCGGTCGCCGTACGCGGTGATCCGCATCTTCCACTGCTTCAGGTTCCGCTTGAACACCGGGAAGTTGCCCCGGTCGGAGCGACCGTCGGCGGTGACCTCCTCGTTGGCCAGCACCGTGCCCAGCCCCGGGCACCAGTTGACCGGCGCCTCGGAGACGTACGCCAGCCGGTGGTCGTCGACGACGACGCGCCGCTCCGGTCCGGTCAGCTCGGACCAGGCCCGGCCGTCCGGGGTGGGCCGGGTGCCGGCCTCGAACTCGGCGACCAGTTCGGCGACCGGCCGGGCCCGGCGGGCGGCCGGGTCGTACCAGGAGTTGAAGATCTGTAGGAAGATCCACTGGGTCCAGCGGTAGAAGTCGACGTCGATGGTGGCCACCGAACGCCGGTCGTCGTGCCCCATGCCCAGCCGGCGTAGCTGCGCGCGGTACCGCTCGATGTTCGCCTCGGTGGTGGTCCGGGGGTGGGTCCCGGTCTGCACCGCGTACTGCTCGGCCGGCAGGCCGAACGCGTCGAAGCCCATCGTGTGCAGCACGTTGCGCCCGGCCATCCGCTGGTAGCGGGCGTACGAGTCGGTGCCGATGTAGCCCAGCGGGTGCCCGACGTGCAGCCCGGCACCGGACGGGTACGGGAACATGTCCAGTACGTACAGCTTCTCCGCCCCGGCCCGGGGGTGCTCCGGGTCGGCCAGCGGTCCGACCGGGTTCGGCGCGTGGAAGGTCCCCCACTTCTCCCAGCGGTCCTGCCAGCGCTGCTCTATCTCCCCGGCCAGCCCGGCGGTGTACCGGTAGGGCGGGGTGTCCGCCGCCGCCTCGGCCATCTCACTCATGTCGTCTCCTCGCCGCGCTCACCGTCGTGGGTCTCGCCGGGCACGCTCTGCACATCTGCGCGGGCGCGCGTTCGGTATTTCAGGCATGCTTTTTTCGGGCACAAAAAAGCCCCTCACGCAGGAGGGGCAGCCGTGCTGTCGCGCCAGTCAGCGTCAGCACGGCTCGCTAAGGAGCAGGTAGGCCCGGGCCATACCGGCTAGTCTACGCCCTCGGCCGACGGGCTGTCGCGCCCGGTTGCCCGGTCGGCGTGGTGGGGCCGAGCGGTCAGCAGGACCGACGTGTGGTCGGCGCGAGCGCGAGTTACGGCTAGCCTGATTCCAAGCGGGTGATCCGGGCGAGCCCGGCGTGCGTATTTTCCCGTGAACCTTTCGGCCGGCCCAGCAGGTCTGGACAGAGAAAGCCGTGCAGCGACGAGGAGGAGGCCCGTGACACAACAGACGTGGGACGAGTTGGGCGGCGCGCTACAGCCCGACGAGTTCCGTACCGCCAGCGAAGCCGTCGTGGCCAACATCGAACAGGTCATCGAGGGCAAGACCGCGACGGTACGGCTCGCGCTCGCCGTCCTGCTCGCCGAGGGCCATCTCCTGATCGAGGATGTCCCCGGGGTCGGCAAGACCAAACTCGCCAAGGCCCTGGCCCGATCGATCGACTGCTCCGTGCGACGCATCCAGTTCACCCCCGACCTGCTGCCGAGCGACGTGACCGGGGTCAGTGTCTACAACCAGGAGACGCACGACTTCGAGTTCAAGCCGGGCGCGGTCTTCGCCAACCTGGTCGTCGGCGACGAGATCAACCGCGCCTCGCCGAAGACCCAGTCGGCCCTGCTGGAGTGCATGGAGGAGCGCCAGGTCACGGTCGACGGGGTGACCTACGAGTTGCAGACCCCGTTCATGGTGATCGCGACCCAGAACCCGATCGAGATGGAGGGCACCTACCCGCTGCCCGAGGCCCAGCGCGACCGGTTCACCGCCCGGATCGCGATGGGTTACCCGGACGCCGGGTCGGAGCTGGCGATGCTCGACGGGCACGGCGGGGTGGACCCGCTGCGCGCGCTCCAGCCGGTCGCGGACGCCGCCACCGTACGTCGCCTGATCGCGACCGTACGCGACATCCACGTCGCGGACGCGGTCAAGCAGTACGCGGTCGACCTGGTCACCGCCACCCGCGAGGCGCCGGACCTGCGCCTCGGCGCCTCCCCCCGGGCCACCCTGCAACTGCTGCGCACCGCCCGCGCGGTGGCCGCCCTGGAGGGTCGCGACTACGTCCTCCCGGACGACCTGCAGTCCCTCGCCGTTCCGGTGCTGGCCCACCGGGTCATCCCCACGGCGGACGCGCAGCTCGCCCGGCGGACCACCGACGCGGTCGTCGCCGACCTGGTGCACCGGCTGCCGCTGCCGCACGAACGGCAGCAGCGCTCGCAGTACGACACCCGTCCCGCCACCCCGCCGGACGGCAAGGGCCGATCCCAGTACGAGCCGCGGAGGCGGTGACCGTGCGCGAGGCACTACGCGGCCTCACCACCCGCGGCCGGTCCTTCCTGGCCGCGGCGGTGGCGGCGGCGATCTCCGCCGCGATCCTCGGCGAGCGGGACCTGCTCCGGGTGGCGGTGCTGCTCGCGGTCCTGCCCCTGCTGGCCGCGGCGTACGTCGGACGCAGCCGCTACAAGCTGGCCTGTAGCCGCTCGCTCGAGCCGCAACGGGTGCCGATCGGCGCCAGCTCCCGGGTGGTGCTGCGCCTGCAGAACATGTCCCGGCTGCCGACCGGGACGCTGCTGCTGGAGGACCGGCTGCCGTACGCGCTGGGCAGCCGGCCCCGGGTGGTGCTGGAACGCCTCGGCGCGCACCAGGCCAGCTCGGTCGCGTACACGGTTCGCGCGGACGTACGCGGCCGGTACGAGGTCGGCCCGCTGGTGGTCCGGCTGACCGACCCGTTCGGGCTCTGCGAGCTGACCCGGGCCTTCCCCAGCGTCGACCGGCTCACCGTCATCCCCCAGGTCACCGCCCTGCCCACGGTCCGCCTCGCCGGTGAGTACGCCGGTGCCGGCGAGAGCCGGGCCAGGTCGGTGGCGGTGCACGGCGAGGACGACGCGGCCACCCGGGAGTACCGGCGCGGCGACGACCTGCGCCGGGTGCACTGGAAGTCGACCGCCCGGACCGGCGAGCTGATGGTCCGGCGGGAGGAGCAGCCCTGGGAGAGCCGGGCGACGGTGGTGCTGGACACCCGGGCGGTGGCGCACCGGGGCGAGGGGCCGACCGCCAGCTTCGAGTGGGCCGTCTCGGCGGTCGCCAGTGTCGCCGTACACCTGCGGCAGTCCGGCTACAAGCTGCGGCTGGTCACCGGCTCCGGGATGGACGCCGACGCGACCGAGGGCGGCGGCGAGGGGCTGCTGCTGGACCACCTCGCCGACGTACGGCTCAGCCAGCGCGGTGACGTGGCCACCCTGGTCGAGCAGGTACGGCAGCGTTCCGACGGCGGTCTGGTGATCGCCGTCCTGGGCGCGTTGAGCACGGCCGAGGCGGAGGTGCTCGGCGGCCTGCGCGGCAACGGGGCGACCTGCCTGGCCTTCCTGGTCGACAGCAGCACCTGGCTCACCCTGCCGGCACCGGCACGGGCGGAGGCCGAACACGCCCACGGCGCGGCCGTGCTGGCGCTGATGCAGAGTGGCTGGCGGGTGATCGGCGTCGAGCACGGCAGCCGGTTGCCGGCGCTGTGGCCGCAGGCCGCCCGCGGCTCGCAGGGCTTCGCCTGGCGGGCCGCGATGGCCGAGACGGTAGCCGGAGGGATGCGATGAGAGGACGCCGTCACCTGGGGTTCGTCGCCGCTGCGGCGACCCTGCTCGCGGCAGCGCCGCTGTCGGCCATCTTCGAACGGTGGACCTGGCTGCTCGACTCGGCGATCGTGGTCGCGATGATCGCCGGGGTGGCCACGCTGACCCGGTCGCTGCGGGCACCGGTCTGGGCCCAGGTGCTGAGCATGCTCGGCGCGCTGCTGCTCGGGCTGACCTGGCTCTTCCCCGGCGACGGGGAGCTGCTCGGCGTCATCCCCACGCCGGACACGTTCGCCCACTTCGGCGCGCTGCTGAGCAACTCGGCGGCGGACATGCGGTCGTACGGGGTGAAGGTGCCCGACACCGACCCGTTGCTCTTCGTCACCGTGCTGGGGGTGGGCGGGGTCGCGATCGTGGTGGACCTGCTCACCGTCGGGTTGCGCCGGCCGGCGCTGGCCGGGCTGCCGATGCTGGCCATCTACTCGGTGCCGGTGGCGGTCTACGTCGAGAACGTGCCGGCGTTGCCGTTCGTGGTCGGCGCGGTCGGCTTCCTCTGGCTGCTGGCCGCCGACAACGTGAACCGGGTCCGGCACTTCGGTCGCCGGTTCACCGGCGACGGCCGCGACGTCGACATCTGGGAACCGTCGCCGCTGGCGGCGGCCGGTCGCCGGCTCGCGGTGGTCGGGGTGGTGCTGGCGGTGCTGCTGCCGCTGGCCGCGCCGCAGATGACCGACGGGCTGCTCAACCGCTTCACCAACACCGGCACCGGGCTCGGCGAGGGCAACGGCCGGGGCGGGCCGGGCGGCGGGGTCCAACTCTTCTCGGCGCTGCGCGGTCAGCTCAACCAGACCGCGGTGACCGACTACGTCAAGGTCACCACCAACGAGGAGGATCCCTTCTACCTGCGGTTCGGTACGGCCGACCGGGTGCGCTCGTCCGGCTTCGAGGACCGCGCGCCGACCGGCTCGCCGCTGAACCAGTTGCCCGACCCGAGGGCCAACCCGGCTCCCGGGGTCTCGTTCCAGACCTACCGGGCACAGGTCGAGGTGGCGAACTTCAACATGCCGCTGCTGCCGATCTACGCCAACCCGATCGGGTTCTCGAACGTCGACAACAGTTGGCTCTACGACCGGGGCATGCAGGTCGTCTTCTCGAACCGACGGCAGTCCAAGGGCAAGAAGTACGCCTTCGACTACGTCCGGGCCACCTACACGCAGAAGGTGCTGGAGTCGGTCCAGCCGCTCCAGCCCACCGACCCGATCCGCAAGCAGTTCGCCGAGGTGCCGCCGGTGCCGCAGGTCGAGGAGCTGGTCGGCCGGCTGACCCAGGGCAAGACCACGGACTACGCCAAGGTCCGGGCGATCTACGACTACTTCTCCCGGGACAACGGCTTCAGCTACAGCCTGACCACCGAGGGTGGGACCGGCAACGACGACATCGTCAACTTCCTCACCAACAAGGTCGGCTTCTGCCAGCAGTACGCGAGCGCGATGGCCTGGCTGGTCCGGCAGGCCGGCATCCCGAGCCGGGTGGCGTTCGGCTTCACCGTCGGCGGCGACCGCCGGGAGAACACGTACACACTGACGAACCTGAACATGCACGCCTGGACCGAGGTCTACTTCAACGGTGTCGGTTGGGTGCCGTTCGACGCCACCCCGGCGGCGAACGTGACCGGCTCGACCCGTACCGACTGGGCACCGGACACCGACGCCCCGGACCCGGTCGCGCCGGCCCCGGCACCGAGCACGGCACCGGGGGCGGACCCCACGGCGGGAGCGGCTCCGGACGACCGGCTCGACCGAGGCTTCGACGACGGGAACCTGGTCGGCGGGGACTCGCCCGCCGCCAGCCAGAGCACCTGGCCATGGTGGACCGCGGGCGGGGTGTTGGCGCTGCTGCTCCTGCTCGCCGTACCGGCGTTGCGCCGGTCCGCGCTGCGCCGTCGGCGACAGTTGCTGACGAACACCGCGACCAACGCGGCCGTCGCCGGGGGCGACCCGCCACCGGGCGTGATCCAGGTGGTGGTGACCGGGGCGGAGGCCGACCGGGCCCGAGCGGACGCGCACGCCGCCTGGGACGAGTTGATCGACACGATGGTCGACTTCCGGGTGGAGGTGGACCGGACGGAGACGCCCCGGGCCACCGCCGAGCGGTTGGCCGCCGAAGGGCTCGGTGCCAGCGGGGACGAGGCCGCCCGACTGCTCGGCCGGGCGGAGGAGCGGGCCCGTTACGCCCGTACGCCGCTGACCGGCGGGGAGTTGAACCCGGCGCTGCGGACCGTACGTCAGTCGCTCGCCGCGCGCGCCGACCGCCGGACCCGGCTCGTGGCGGCGGTGCTGCCCCCCTCGGTGCTGCTGCACTGGCGGGTGGCGGTGATGGACGCCTCCGAACGGTTCGTGGCCGCCGTCGGGCAGTTCCGTGACGGGCTCCTGCGGTGGAGCCCACGCCGACTGCTCGCCAATCGGGCAGCCCGGTAGCGGGCGGGTCCGTACGTCAAAGCCCGTGGCATCCCGGACGATTCCGGGATGCCACGGGCTTTTTGTCGGCACCTTGGCGGGAGCCTCAGTTTTGGGGCAAACCAGCACAAAACTGTCGGAACAGGGCGGAGAAGGTCAGCCGACAACCGCCGGAGGACTGCCCGGCGAGCCGCCACGCGGGCGAACCCGCGGTGGCGGAGACGCCTGTGGTCAGCGGTGGCCTTCCGGCCGCTGCCGCCACCGATCCTCGAGACGGTCGATCAGCGACAGGCGACGACCCCGCGTGCGACGGCTGGTGGAACCGCCGACCACACGGAGATCGGGTGCCTGCGCCTTGCGGTGTGACTGCATCGCGAACGCCGCCGCGCCGAGCATGACCACGAAGCCGGCCACCCCGAGCAGGGGCGTCTTGCTCACCGTGCCGTAAACGACCAGTGCAAGGCCAGCGATGATCACGCCCGCGGCGACGAGCAGACGACGGCGCGCGTGGAAGCGCGGGTCGCTGGCACGCACAGCCGAGGCGAATTTGGGGTCCTCGGCAAGCGACTGCTCGATCTGCTCGAACAGCCGCTGCTCGTGCTCCGAGAGCGGCACGGTACTCCTCCCCGGTCACGTTGAGTCGGTCCGGTCGGACCGACAGACCGTGGCAGCCAACCGGCTGCTTGACGCAAGTCTACGAGGGGGCTCGCGCCTCGGAAAGCGGGACGACCTACGGTCGCGCCTGATTTTCCGTCCGGCGCAGGTCATCGCGCCCCAGAAGGCTCGCTGGGCGCACCACCGAACGACCGAAACGGGCCGCGGCGGCGTCCGCGGCGGCCTCCGCCTCCCGCCAACCGTGCTCCGGCTCGCCCAGGGCGAGCTGTCGGGGGGTCTCGCGCGCGTCGGTCAGCCCCTCCATCCGCACCCCCACGAGCCGAATCCGCTCGGTCGACCGGAGTGCGACAAAGAGCGCCCAGGAGACCTCGAACAACTCGTGCGCCACATCGGTCGCACCGGGTAGCGTCCGGGAGCGGTTCACGGTGCGGAAGTCGGCCAGCCGTACCTTGATCGACACCGTCCGCCCCACCTGCCCCGCTCGCCGCAGCCGTACGCCCACCTTCTCGGCGAGCGCGAGCAGCGAGCGCCGGATGACCTCCGGGTCGTCGACGTCGGTGTCGAAGGTGACCTCCGCACCGATCGACTTCTCCACCTGCTCCGGGCTGACCGCCCGGGGATCACGCCCCCAGGCCAACTCGTGCAGGTGCCGGGCCGCCGACTCGCCCAACGCGCCACGCAGCATCTCGAACCGGGCCTGGGCCAGATCGGCGACGGTGTTCAGGCCGAGCCGGCGCAGCGTCTCGGCCGAGCGCTCCCCCACCCCCCAGAGCGCCTCGACCGGCAGCGGGTGCAGGAACTGCAACACCCGCCCCGCCGGCACCACCAGCAGTCCGTCCGGCTTGGCCCAGGTCGACCCGAGCTTGGCGACAAACTTGGTCGGTGCCACCCCGACCGAACACGTGATCCGCTCCTGCTCGGCCACCCGTTCGCGGATCATCCGGGCGATCTCGACCGGACGCCCCAGCAACCGCCGCGCACCCGCCACGTCCAGGAACGCCTCGTCCAACGAGAGCGGCTCGACCAGCGGGGTGACCGCCCGGAAGATCTCCATCACCGCCCGCGAGGCCGCCGAATACTCCGCGAAGTCCGGTGGCAGGAAGACCGCCCCGGGACAGAGCGCCCGCGCCCGCATGGTCGGCATCGCGCTGCGCACCCCGTAGCGCCGGGCCTCGTAGCTGGCCGAGCTGACCACGCCGCGCGGCCCGATGCCGCCGACCACCACCGCCCGGCCCCGCAACTCCGGCCGCTTGCGCACCTCGACCGCCGCGAAGAACGCGTCCATGTCGACGTGCAGGATCGGACACCCCTCGTCATCCCCGTCCGGCCCGAACCCGCCGTTCCCACCACCAGGCTGACCAGGGCGGCGCTCACCGCCGCCGCGAACCGCCTGACTCCGCCCCATAACCGCAGGCTAGACCCCCGGTACGACACCTCCCGGCACCCATCCGCACCAGCCACCCACCGCCGCCTCCACCCACCCCGTCCGGAGCGTTGACTTCGAGTGCACCTCAACTCGTAGCGTGACCCGCGCACACCCCAACGATTGGAGTTGCTCGATGCAGCAGATCACCCTGGGCCGTACCGGCGAGCGGGTCAGCCAGCTCGCCCTCGGCTGCATGCTGATGGGGACGACGACGGACGAGGAGTCGTCCCACGAGATGCTCGACCGCTACCTGGAGGCCGGCGGCAATTTCCTGGACACCGCCAACTGCTACGCCTGGTGGCCGGGGTCACCGTTCACCGGCGGCGAGAGCGAGTCGGTGCTGGGCCGCTGGTTCGCCCGGGGCGGACGGCGCGACCGCGTCTTCCTCGCCACCAAGGGCACCGCCTGGGTGGCCGACCCGGAGACCGTACGCGCGGGTCGCGCCGAGGCCCGCGACAGCTACTCCGGTGCCGGGGCCCAGACCCTGCGCCGGGAGGTGGACGACAGCCTGCGCCGGCTCGGCACCGACCACGTCGACCTCTACTACGTGCACGTCGACGACCGGTCCACCCCACTGGAGGAGACCCTGGAGGCGCTCGCCGGGCTCGTCGACGCCGGCAAGATCCGCTGTCTCGGCTGGTCCAACGTGCACACCTGGCGGCTGGAGCGGATCCGCCAACTCTGCGACCGCTACGGCTGGCCCGCCCCGGTCGCCATCCAACAGCAGCACTCCTACCTGCGCCGCCGCTCCGGGGTGGACCACTCCGCGATCGTCGACGACGAACAGTTCGACTACCTGCGCGCGCACGACGACCTCACCCTGGTGGCGTACTCGCCGATCCTGAAAGGCAGCTACGACGACCCGACCAAGCGGCGTGAGCACCCGGTGCTGGAGCCGTACCGGGGCGCCGACTCGACCGCCCGGCTGGCCGTGCTCGACGACGTCGCCGCCGAACTCGCGATCACCCCGAACCAACTCGTCCTGGCCTGGCTGCTGCACCAGGAGTCGCCGACCGTGGTCCCGCTGATCGGCCCGAGGACGTTGGCGCAGTACGAGGCCGCCCTGCCCGCCCTGGACATCAAGCTGACCTCCGAGCACCTGACCCGCCTCGCCACCGCCGGCGCCTGACCGACCCACCACGTCGACGCCGCGAGCATCGGGGGGCGGCGTCGACACCCCCGACGGGCAACACCCACACGCACCCGGAACGGCCGCACGACGTACCCAAAAATCGATCGTGCCCGCACGGACCCGCCGCCAACCCCCTCACACCCTCAAGAGCTTGTCCAGAGTGATCGGCAGATCCCGCACCCGCACCCCGGTCGCGTGGAAGACAGCGTTACCGACAGCCGCCGCCGTCCCCACGATCCCGATCTCGCCCATTCCCTTGGCCCCCATCGGGTTCACGTACGGGTCGTGCTCCTCCACCCAGTACGCCTCCACCGACCCCACGTCCGCGTTGCTGGCGATGTGGTACTGCGCCAGGTCCTGGTTCACCACGTGCCCGAACCGCCGGTCGAGCACGCTCTGCTCGTGCAACGCCATCGACAGTCCCATGGTCATCCCGCCGACGAGCTGCGACCGGCCGGTCTTCGCGTTGATCACCCGACCGACCGCGAAGACCCCGAGCAGTCGGGGTACGCGCACCTCACCGGTCTCCTCGTGCACCCTGACCTCGGCGAACTGGGCACCGAAGCTGTCCATGGCGAACTTGCCGAGGTGCGGGTTCTCCGGCGTCGGCGCCTCGACCGAGAGCCCGTCCGGCGGGACCTGGCCGCCGTACCGCTCGGCCAGGGTCTGGCGGAACCGCTCCGCCACCCCGACGACGGTCGACCCCCAACTGGCGAGCCCGGCCGACCCACCGGCCGGAATGGCCATCGGCAGGTCCGTGTCCCCGATGACGAGGTCGATCCGGGAGACGTCCACGTCGAGGGCGTCGGCGGCGATCTGGGTCAGCGCGGTCCAGGTGCCGGTGCCCACGTCGGCCGCCGCGATCCGGACCGCGTACCGGCCGTCCGGGCCGAGGGTGATCCGGGCCGCCGAACCGGGGAAGCCCAGCACCGCGTAGGTGGCGGCGGCCACCCCCGTACCGATCAGCCAGCCCGCCTCGCGGCGCAGGCCCGGCGTCGGGTCGCGCCCCTCCCAGCCGAACCGGCGGGCCCCGTCGCGCAGGCACTCGACCAGGTTGCGGCTGGAGAAGGGGAGGCCGGTGGTCGGGTGCTCGGTCGGCTCGTTGCGGACCCGGAACTCGATCGGATCCAGCCCACAGGCGACGGCCATCTCGTCGATCGCCGTCTCCAGCGCCCACATCCCCGGGGCCTCACCCGGTGCGCGCATGATGCTCGGCGTCGGTACGTCCAACGCGGCCAGCCGTTGGGAGCTGCGTCGGTGCGGGGCGGCGTAGAGGGTCTGGGTCATCCGGGTGGCGTGCTCGGCGAACTCGACCAGGCGTGAGGTCTGCTCCACCGAGCTGTGTCCGATCGCGACCAGCCGGCCGTCCGGGTCGGCACCGAGCCGGACCCGCTGGATGGTCGGGGTGCGGTAGCCGACCTGGGCGAACATCTGCTGGCGGGTGAGCGCGAACTTCACCGGCCGACCGGGCAGGGTCCGGGCCGCCATCACGGCCAGCACCATGTCCGCGCGGGGTTGCACCTTCGACCCGAATCCACCCCCGACGTGCCGCGCGACCACCCGGACCCGGTCGGCGTCGAGCGCGAACAGGGCCATCACCGCCTGTTTCACCCCGTACACCCCCTGGCTGGAGGTGTAGAGGGTGAGGCCGTCGTCGGTCCAGTGCGCGATCGTGCTGTGCGGTTCCATCGGATTGTGGTGCACCATCGGCGTGGTGTACGCCGCGTCCAGGGTGAACTCGGCCGAGGCGAGCGCGGCGTCCAGGTCGCCCTGGCTGGTGTCCATCGGGAACCGGGGCAGCACCTGGGCCGGGACCGACAGGTCGGTCCGGTCCGGGCGCAGGTCGAAGTCGGGCCGGTCGGCGGCGTAGGTGAGGCGGACCAGGCCGGCGGCGTACCGCGCGGTCTCCGGGGTCTGCGCCACCACGGCACCGACAAACTGTCCCCGGAAGGCGACCCGGTCCGACTGGAGGATCAGGTGCTCACCGCTGTCCACCCTGGCCAGTCGGGGCGCGTTGAGGTGGGTGAGTACGGCGAGCACGCCGGGTTCGGCGCAGGCGGCGACGGTGTCGATCGAGGTGATCCGACCGGTGGCGACGGTCGACTGCACCGGGTAGAGGTAGAGCGGCGCCTCGACCGGGTGCTCGAAGGCGTACCGGGCCATTCCCCGTACCTTCTCCGGGCCGTCGATCCGGTTCATCGGCCGACCCATCGCCCTCGGTGTGATCGTCATCCGGATGTCCCCCCGACCGTCGGTGCCGCCCCGCCGGTCACCGGCCGCCAGCGGGCGGGGCGACTCACCGGCCGTCCTCGGCCAGGTCGACGCTGAGGTCGAGCAGGCTGCGGATGATCACCGCGCGGGCCAGCGGCACCTTGAAGGCGTTGCCGGGCAGCGGTCGCGCCCGCGCCAGCTCCGCGTCGGCGGCGTCGGCGAAGCTCCGCTCGGTCGCCGGTGCGCCGCGCAGCAGTCGCTCGGCCACGGTCGCCCGCCAGGGCCGGTGCGCCACCCCGCCGAGGGCGAGCCGGACGTCGCGGACCACCCCGTCCACCAGGTCCACCGCGGCGGCCACCGAGACCAGCGCGAAGGCGTACGACGCGCGGTCGCGGACCTTGCGGTAGCGGGAGTTCGCGGCGAAGCCGAGTGGCGGCAGCTCGACATTCATGATCAGCTCCCCGTGCCGGAGCACGGTGTCCCGGCCCGGCTCCTCCCCGGGCAGCCGGTGCAGTTCGGTGAGGGGGATGCGGCGGTCGCCGTCCGGCCCCCGGGTGTGCACCACCGCGTCGAGCGCGGTCAGCGCGACCGCCATGTCCGACGGGTGGGTGGCGACACACTCCGGTGAGGCGCCGAGAATGGCCATGTCCCGCTGGTAGCCCTCGCGGGCCGAGCAGCCCGTGCCGGGCACCCGCTTGTTGCACGGCGTGGTGATGTTCTGGAAGTACGGGCACCGGGTGCGCTGGAGCAGGTTGCCGCCGGTGGTGGCGAGGTTGCGGAGCTGCCCGGATGCCCCGGCGAGCAACGCCTGGGAGAGCACCGGATAGCGGGTACGGATGGTCGGGTCCGCGGCGAGTTCGCTGTTGCGTACCGCCGCGCCGACCAGGATCCCGCCGTCGGGCAGGTCCTCGATCCGCTCCGAGGTGAGCCGCCTGACGTCGACCAGCAGTTCCGGCGTGGCCACGCCCAGCTTCAACAGGTCGACCAGGTTCGTCCCGCCGGCGAGATACGCCCCGTACGGCGCGGCGCCGAGCATCCGTACCGCCTGTGGCACGTCCTGCGCTCGGGCGTAACGCAGCGGTCTCATCCCCGGGCCACCTGGGCGATGGCGGGAACGATGTTGGCGTACGCGGCGCAGCGGCAGAGGTTGCCGCTCATCCGTTCCCGGATCTCCGCCTCGTCGAGCACCACCTCGGCGTCGCCGGCCGCGGTCACCGCGCTCGGCCAGCCCGCGTCGACCTCGTCCAGCATGCCGACGGCGGAGACGATCTGGCCCGGGGTGCAGTAACCGCACTGGAACGCGTCGCACTCGACAAACGCCTGTTGCATCGGGTGCGGGGTGCCGTCCACGGCCAACCCGGCGGCGGTGACGACCTCGGCACCGTCGTGCGCCACGGCGAGGGCGAGACAACTGTTGGCCCGCCAGCCGTCGAGCAGGACCGTGCAGGCCCCGCACTGCCCGTGGTCGCAGCCCTTCTTCGGGCTGGTGATGCCGAGCCGTTCCCGCAGCGCGTCGAGCAGCGTGGTCCGGGTGTCCACGCCCAGCGTGTACCTGGTCCCGTCCACCCGCAGCGTCACTTCGGTGTCCATTACCCGCCCCGATCATCCGAATCACCCGAAATTATCCCAGTTCAGGTATCGAGGCGGCCGGTATGCCCGGTTGATCTTTCGGTCGGTCAGGCCCCGGCGAGTGTCTCTGTCAGAGAGCCGGTGAAACGGGTCAGCCTCCGCCGGACGGGTCAACCTCCGCCGGGTCAGCCTCCGCCGGACGGGTCAGCCCCGGACCACCAGCAGTGGAATCGTCATCTCGGTCGCGGTCCACGAGCCGTGGTACCCCACCAGCTTCGCCTCCAGCGGCGCGTCGGTCCGGCTCGCCAGCACCACGTACGACTCCCGGCAGCAGACCACCACGTCACCGATCCGGCTCAGGTGCGCCTCCGGCACCGGCCCGAACCAGCCGGCGCCAACCGCCTCGGCTCGGGACGCCACCCACGCCGCCGGGCCGAGCACCTCGGTCCACGCGGCCAGCACGTCGTCCACCGCACCGGGCTCGGTGTGCAGGTAACGAACCCGTGGCTCACCGGCGACCACCCGTACCCCGGCCCGAAGCCGAGGATCGAGGTCGAGGTCGAACCTCCGGTCCGGCGGCACGTTGAGCTGCCCGTGGTCGGCCGTGACCAGCAGCGCGGCATCGGCCGGCAGGCCGGCGACCAGCCGGTCGAGCAACCGGTCCAGGTCGCGCGCGGCGTCCCGCCAGCCGGCCGAGTCGACCCCGGTCAGGTGTCCACGCTGGTCCAGGTCCGGGTGGTAGCCGGAGACCAGGGCGGGACCGGGGCCGGCGGTGAGCGCGGCCAGCATCTCGGTGGCCAGGGCGTCCACCCCGGCCGCGCCCCGGTAGTCACCGCCGGAGTTGGCGGCCAGCGTCAGCCCGCTGCCGGCGTACTCGGGGCGGCTGACCACGGTGACGGTCACCCCCGCGGCTCGGGCCAGTTCGAGCTGGGTCGGCAGCGGCTGCCAACGCCGGGGTTCCGGGTCCGGGGAGCGCGGGTCGGCGGTCGGGCCGGACCAGTTGATGTGGGTCAGCACCCGGTCGGTGCCGGGCACGTTGACCCGGAAGCCGAGCACCCCGTGCGCGCCGGGTGCCGCCCCGGTGCCGAGGCTCACCACACTGGTCGGCGTGGTCGAGGGGAACCCGCTGGTCAGCGGGCGGGCGGTGCGGGCCGCGAGGTCGGCCAGGACCGGGGCGTACCGGGCCGCGGTCGGCACCTGGTACCAGCCGAGCCCGTCGACCAGGAGGACGGCGACCCGGCGTACGCCGGACAGCGGCCCGACCAGGCCCAGCGGATCGGCCGCCCCCGGCACCCCGAGCACCGCCAGCGCGCTGGGCAGCAGGTCGGCCAGGCTGTCGCCGCCGTACTCGGGCCGGACCAGGTCGAACGGCCCGGTGGCACCGAACGGGCCGAGCGGAACAGCGCCGGCGGGCGGGACGGGGCCGGCGGGCGGGACGGTCATTGCGGGCGGCGGGCGAAGAGGTGCAGTTGGGCGGCGACGTCCCGGTACGGTGGCCGGGCCGCCGCGCTGATCTCCAGGTCGAGCAACGCCTGCGGGTCACCGTCGGCGACGGCGGCCGGGATCAGGTCGGCGAAGACGCGTACGCCGTGGGTCTGCTCCACCCGCAGCCCGGCGGCGCCGAGCAGCGCGGCGGCGCTCTCCGCGTCGTAACGCCGCCGCAGCGTGTCCCTCGGCCCGGCGCAGCCGTCCGGGTCTGCCAGGAGCGCGGCGGCGACATCGAGGTGCCCGTTTGTCGCCCGGCTGAGTACGGCCGCCGCCCGGCTCGCCACCAGCACGCTCGCCGCGCCACCGGGACGCAGGGCGGTCGCCAGCGCCGCCACCACGTCGGCCGGGTCGTCCACCACCTCGAGCACGGCATGGCAGAGCACCAGATCCGCGCTGGCCGGTTCGACCAGCCCGGCGAGGGCGTCACCGTCGCCCTGCACGGCCCGGATCCGGTCGGCCACCCCCGCCTCGGCCGCCCGGCGGGTCAACGCGGCGAGCGCGTCCGGGCTGGCGTCGACCACCGTCACCAGGTGTCCCGCCTCGGCCAGCGGTACGGCGAAGCCGCCGGTGCCGCCACCGACGTCGAGTACGGTCAGGGTGCGCCCGGCGAGCCGGTCGAGTTCGCGGCGCAGCACCGCCCAGACAACGGCGGTACGTGGGGCCGGATGCGGTCCGGATGCTGGCGCCGGCCGGCCGCGCGTCGCGCCGGACCCGATCTGTGTTCGCTCCACCCGGACGAGCCTAGGCCACCCGGCCGCCAGACCGACCGGGAGAATCCGCCCCGCCCCCGCCGGCCGTCCCCGGGTGGGCCGGCACGGGCCGGTACCGGTCGCCCCCACGGCCTGCCGCGCGTCGGCCGGTCCGGGTCAGCGGAAGTCGCGGGAGGCGGGCGTGACCGGCGCGGTGATCGCGTCCAACCGGTCGGCGAGCAGGTTCGTCACTCCCTCGGCCCGCTCCAGCCGACCCCGGATCACCAGCGCGTTGCTGGTCCGGGCCACCTTCCGGTAACGCTGCCACAACCCCGGCGAACAGATCACGTTGAGCATGCCGGTCTCGTCCTCCAGGTTCAGGAAGGTGACCCCACCGGCGGTGCCGGGACGTTGCCGGTGGGTGACGATGCCGCCGACCCGGACCCGGCGGCCCGCCTCCACCCGGGCCAGTTTCGCGATCGGCACCGCGTCGAGCGCGTCGAGCCGGTCCCGGACGAACCGGGCCGGGTGGCTCTCCGGGGAGAGACCGGTGGCCCACACGTCGGCGACCAGCCGGTCCACCGCCGCCATCCCGGGCAGGGTCGGCGCCACCACGCCGGTCACCGTGCCCGGCAGCCGACCCGGTTTCTCCTGTGCCGCCGCGCCGGCCGCCCAGAGCGCCTCCCGCCGGGTCAGCCCGAAACAGGCGAAGGCGTCCGCGGTGGCCAGCGCCTCGATCTGCGCGGCCGGCAGGCCGACCCGGCGGACCAGGTCCGGCATGTCGGCGTACGGGCCGTGCGCGCTCCGTTCCGTCTCGATCCGGGTCGCCAGGTCGGCGCCGACGGTGCGGACCCCGGCCAGCCCCAACCGGACCGCCGGCCCGCCCAGCCCCCACCGGTGCGGCGGCTCGCCCGGCTCGCTGCCCCACCGGGTCTGCGGGGTGGACTCCAGCACCGCCTGCGCGCCGCTGGCGTTGATGTCCGGCCGGCGCACCTCGACCCCGTGCCGGCGGGCGTCGTCGACCAGGGTCTGCGGCGAGTAGAAACCCATCGGCTGGGCGTTGAGCAGCGCGGCCAGGAACGCCGCCGGGTGGTAGCGCTTGAGCCAGGAACTGGCGTAGACCAGGTAGGCGAAGCTCATCGCGTGGCTCTCCGGGAAGCCGAAGTTGGCGAACGCGGAGAGCTTGAGGTAGACGTCGTCGGCCACCTCGCCGGTGATGCCGCGCTCGGCCATGCCGACGTAGAGGCGGTCCCGGATCCGGGCCATCCGCTCGGTCGAGCGCTTCGACCCCATCGCCCGGCGCAACTGGTCCGCCCCGGCCGCGTCGAAGCCGGCCAGGTCGATCGCGAGCTGCATCAACTGCTCCTGGAACAACGGCACACCGAGCGTCTTCTCCAGCGCGTTGCGCATCAGCGGGTGCGGGAAGGTGATCGGCTCCTGCCCGTTCTTGCGCCTGATGTACGGGTGCACCGAACCACCCTGGATCGGGCCGGGCCGGATCAGCGCCACCTCGACCACCAGGTCGTAGAAGACCCGGGGCTTGAGCCGGGGCAGGGTGGCGATCTGGGCCCGGCTCTCCACCTGGAACACCCCGACCGAGTCCGCCCGGCAGAGCATGTCGTAGACCTCGGGGTCGTCCAGCGTCATGGCGCTCAGGTCGAGGGTGGTGCCGATCATGTCGTACGCGTAGTGCAGCGCGGAGAGCATGCCGAGCCCGAGCAGGTCGAACTTGACCAGCCCGGCGTTGGCGCAGTCGTCCTTGTCCCACTGCAACACGGTGCGTCCGGGCATCCGCCCCCACTCCACCGGGCAGACCTCGATCACCGGCCGGTCGCAGATCACCATGCCGCCGGAGTGGATGCCCAGGTGCCGGGGAAAGGTCTGCAACTCGTTGGCGTACGCGACGACGTGCTCGGGGATCTCCTCGACGTCCACGCTCGCCACCGCCCCCCAGCGGTCGATCTGCTTGCTCCAGGCGTCCTGCTGCCCCGGGGAGAAGCCGAACGCCTTGGCGATGTCCCGCACCGCCGACCGGGGCCGGTACGAGATGACGTTCGCGACCTGCGCGGTGTGCTCCCGGCCGTACTTCGTGTAGAGGTACTGGATCACCTCCTCGCGCCGGTCGGACTCGATGTCCACGTCGATGTCGGGCGGCCCGTCGCGCTCCGGGGCGAGGAAGCGCTCGAAGAGCAGGTGGTGGCGGACCGCGTCGACGTTGGTGACCCGCAGCGCGTAACAGACCGCCGAGTTCGCCGCCGAACCGCGCCCCTGGCAGTAGATGTTGTTCCGCCGGCAGAACGTGACGATGTCGTGGACCACCAGGAAGTAGCCCGGGAAACCCAGCTCGTCGATCATTCTCAGCTCGTGTTCGAGCTGCTCGTACGCCCTCGGGTGGGCCTCGGGTGGGCCGTACCGCTCCAGCGCGCCGTCCATGGTCAGTTCGCGCAGCCAGCTCATCTCGGTGTGCCCGGCCGGCACCGGGTGGGCCGGCAGGTCGGGTGCGACCAGTTGCAGGTCGAAGGCGAGTTCGGCGCCGAACCGCGCGGCCCGCGCCACGGCGCCGGGATAGGCCGCGAACCGGGCCGCCATCTCGGCTCCGCCGCGCAGGTGCGCGGTGGCCGCCGCCGGCAGCCAGCCGTCGAGTTCGTCCAGGCTGCGCCGGGCCCGTACGGCGGCCAGCGCGGTGGCCAGCCGGCGCCGCGACGGGGTGGCGTAGTGCACGTTGTTGGTGGCCACGGTGGGCAGCCCGGACCGGGCGGCCAGGTCGGCGAGGGCGTCGTTGCGGTCACCGTCGATCGGGTCGCCGTGGTCGGTCAGCTCCACCGCCACCGTCTCGGCGCCGAAGAGCGCGGTCAGCCGGTCGAGTTCCCGGGCCGCCGCGTCGACCCCCTCGGTGAGCAGCGCCGCCGGCACCGGCCCCTTGCGGCAGCCGGTCAGCACCAGCACGTGGCCGCGCAGGTCGGCGGCGATCTCCTCCAGGTCGGCGGCGACCGGGTGCCCGGTGCCGGTGATCCCGGTGCCGGTGGTCCCGGTGCCGTCCGCGCCGGTGCGGTGGGAGCCGTAGACCGGGCGCCCCTTCTCGCCGCCGCGCAACTGGGCCCGGGCGATGGTCCGGGCCAGTCGGGCATATCCCTCCGGGCCGTGGGCGAGCACCAGCAGGTGCCGGCCGAGCGGGTCGGGCTCACCGTTCGCCGGTCCGGGCAGGCCGAGCGAGAGTTCGGCACCGAAAATGGTGGGCAGGTGCAGCGCCCTGGCCGCCTCGGCGAACCGGACCACGCCGTAGAACCCGTCGTGGTCGGTCACCGCGAGCGCGGTCAGCCCCAACCGGGCCGCCTCCTCGGCCAGCTCCTCCGGGTGGCTGGCCCCGTCGAGGAAGCTGAAGTTGGTGTGCGCGTGCAGTTCGGCGTACGGCACCGTGTCGTCGGCGGGCGTGATCGGCCGCGCCGGTGTGGTGTAGCGCTCCCGGCGTCGGCTGCTCGGCGCCTCGTCGGCGAGCGGGTCGACCACCCGCAGGTGACCCGCCGCGTCGTCGGCCGCCCCGCCCGCGCGCCGCCCGGAGAGCGTGCGTTCCAGCTCCGACCAGGGCATCTTCGGGTTGTGGAAGCTCACCGCAGCCCACCACCGTGATCGGTCATGGGTCGCCCACCACCGTGGTCAGTCATAGATCGCCTCCACCGCCCACCGGCCCCCGGCGAGGGAGAGCAGCAACGCGCCCCCGTCGACGAGCCGGACCTGGAAGCGGGCCCGCCGTCGGGCCTCGGCCGGCGCCCACCAGCGCTCGTCCAGCGGCCAGGGCCCGGCCCAGCCGACGATCTCCACCGGGGCGGCCGTGCCCACCACGAGCCGGGCCGGGGCGGCGCTGACCTCCAACCTGGCCGTCACCGCGACCGGTACGCCCGCGCCGTCGTAGACCTCGGCCGGCACCGGCGCGGGCAGCACCACCGCCGGCGCCGGCGGCGGCAACCGTCCCGGCCAGGGCGGTGCCGCCGGGCGCCCCGGAATCCGCTCGTCCCCCCACGGCACCAACCGGGCCTGGTCGGCCGGGGAGCGCCCACCCCCGAGCACCGCGGTGAGCACCGCGTCGGGACCGAGAATGCCCTGCACCCGGCTCAACGCCCGGTCTGCCCGCTCCCGTTCGGCACCGGTCTCGCCCCACAGCCCGGGTTGGAGGGCGGCCTGGGCGAGCAGCCCGTCCGGCACCAGCCGCAGCCGGATGATCCCCGAGGTGGGGCGGGGCGGGACGGGACGACCTCCGGCACCGGGACGCCGGCTGGTCCCGGAGAGCCAGCCGTCGAGTTGCCAGCGGACCCGGTCGGCGATGGCGGCCGAACTGAGCAGCCCGTCGTGCCGCCAGACCCGGTGCAGTTCCTGGCCGTCCGCGGTGACCGCCTCGATGCCGAGGCGGGTGCAGGCCAGGGCGTGTCCGGCAAGGGTCTCGTGCAGCCGCTCGGCGAGGGCACGGGCGGCGAACGCGGCCGCGTCGACCCGGTCGAGCGGTTCGTCGTACGTCTCGGTCACGGCCAGGTCCGGCGGCGGGCGGCGGACCGCGAGCCGCCGGTGGTCGTGGCCGGCCGCCAACCGGTGGGCGAGCGAGGCGTCGAACCCGAAGCGGGCCAGCACCGACCCGGCGGGCAACGCGGCAAAATCGGCCAGGGTACGCAGCCCGAGCCGGCGCAGCAGGTCGGTCAGGGTCGGTCGGCCGAGCGCCTCGACCGGCAGGTCGGCGAGGAACCCCGGGCTGCCGCCCGGCGGGACGACCTGCCCGGTACGCGCGGCCAGCCCGGCGGCGAACAGTCCGTCGGCGATGCCGATCTGGCTCTCCACCAGGCAGGTCTGGGCAACGTGTTCGACGATCCGTTCGGCGGCCCGCTCCTCGCCGCCGAAGTAGCGGGCCGGGCCACGGGCGACGAGCGCGCAGGCGCCCGGCCGGATCACCTCGACCCCGGCGGCCACCTCCTCGACCGCGGCGACCACCGTCTCGAAGGCGCGGGCGTCCCGGCCGGGGTCGTGGTCGACCACGAGCAACTGCGGGCAGCGGCTCTGCGCCTCCCGTTTACGCAACCCGCGCCGCACCCCCTCGGCCCGGGCGGCGGGGGAACAGGCGTGGACCCGGTTGGCGTGGAGCACGGCGACCGGGGCCGACGCCGGCACCCCGTCGACGATCTCGGCCGCGACGACCGGCCAGTCGGGGCACCAGAGGAGCAGCGTGCGCACCGGTGCCGACCGCCCGGCGTCCCCCGTCCCGCCCGCCATCGCACCTCCTCGACCAGCCCCGTCGAGTCACTTTAGAACATGTGTTCGATTCCCGTTCGATCGGGTCCGACCAGGGTGAGCGCGGTACGCCGGCCGACCGCACCCTCCGGCCGGGCGGCCGGGGACGCTCCGGTGGTACGGGTGCCACCGGCCGACCTGACCGTGCGGGTGGCCTCGTCGCCCGGCATCCAGACCTTGATCTCCTTGGGGCGGGCGGCGGCACCACGTCCCCGGGCGGAGACGGTCACCTCCCGTCGGCGCAACCTGCCCCGGCCCTGCCCGAGCCCCTCCCACGCGCCACCGACGACCTGGAGGGTGACGTCGGCACCGGCCCACCGGCCGTACGAGACGAGCACGCTGCCCCGCTGACGGGCCCGGGCAGCCAGCCGATCGGTGACCGAGGCGCTGACCGTGCCGGGCACCGCGATGACGACCACGTCGACCCCATCGATCAGGGCCGCGACCACGGTCGCCCACTCCGGACCGGGGTTCGGCACCAGGGCGAGCCGGTCCAACGCGATGCCGAGTTCGGCAGCCGCGCCCACACCGAGGGTCGGTACGCCGACCACCGCGCACCACGAACCGGTGCGGGACGCCTCGGCGAGCAGTGCCAGCAGGAGCGAGGTGCCGCCACTGCGGGCCGGCTGGGCGGCGCCGACCGCGACCGTGCTGCCTCGGCGCAGTCCACGGTTGGGCAGCAGGCCGATCAGTTCGGGCAGCACCGGCAACGTCCGGTGGGCGGCGGCCGCGTCCGGGGCGCTCGCCGGCCGGACCAGGTCCGCCAGCGCGGTCGACCCGACCGTCATCCGGCCCGCCATGGGCTCACCCACCCCCGTCCGTATCCATCTCACCTAGCCGCACCAACGGAGTCGCCCGGTCAGCGGGGCGGAAGTCGCCCCGCCCGGGTCAGGCGGCGAGTCCGTCGAGGGCGGGCTGGTGGGACAGGCCGAGCGCGGCCTCGACCACGGCCACGAACTGCTCGGCCGAACGGAGCAGGTCGTCGGCCTCCCGGGCGGTCACCACCCGGGGTATGCCCGCCTCGGCGGCGGCCCGCTTGTTGGCTCCGGTGGCGAAGTAGGTGGCCCACTCCCCCATCTCGGGGGCGACGAGCACGAGCAGGGCCCAGACGCTGGTGACCCGGTTGCGGCGAGTGGGCGCGGGGCGGGCGCGGGCGGCGAGCATCGCCGCCGCGGCACGCAGGGCGGCCAGGTGCGCCGCCGCGTAACGCAGGCCCTCGGGCCGGGTCTGGGCGGCCTCCGCCAGTCCACGCCGGGCGATCACGAGCAGTTGGGCCGGGGTCCGGTGCGGCAGCATGTGCGCCGGCACCGTGGGCACCTGAACCGGGCTGGTCGGCATGGGACTCTCTCCTCCGCGTCGCCGCCACGTCGCCACCGACGGGCCGGAGCCCGGATGGCCACGCACTGTTCGAATAGCCCGCTGCGGAGGAAGCGCACCGGTGGTGCCGGCCGGATGTGGGTGCTTCCCCACACCGCACCCGGCCGGCTGAACCGGCTGGGTCACCGCCCGCCGCCCGGGGGTCGTGGGCGGCGAACGGTGAACCTGCCGTGGTGGCCCGGACTGGTCTGCCCGGAGCCCGCGCGGTCCGCGGAACCGCGCGCCGGGAGCCACGCCGCGAACGTCGCCCCCGACCGCCAGAACGCCCGTACGACTCAATCGAACACGCGTTCTAACTACCGATGACAGTACACCGCGCCCCCGACAAAAACGCAACCATCGCCGTGCCGCCTCCGCCCGACCGAGATCCACTGGTCGGACACCGAAGGACATCGGGCCACCTGGATCGATCACCACTGCGGCCACACCCTCCGCCCGGACCGGCGCCGAGGCGCGGACGACCCGACCACAGCGCGCTTCACGACCCCGCCGCACCGGCTTCACCTGCCCTTCCCCTGATCAGCGGGAAGGCTGGCTAACCTCCCGAAAGTTGATCAATTCGGTCCAGCGGGCCGACCCTCACCCGGACCCGACAGGTCCACCCGATCCGTCCCCGGTGATTCACCGGCACCGCCGTCCCGGGCGGTGTTCGACGGGCGCGCCGGCACCGACTCCGTACGGATCGGTGCCGCGAGCGTGGACCCGCCGCCGATGCCACGGCGGGTCCACGCGGTGCGTCGAACCCGCCGGCACGGTCGCCGCGTGACCACCGGCGGTGGCGGCCGTCGCCGGAGCGGGGCCCGAGCCCGACCGGTCGCCACCGGTCGGACCCCGCGCACCGGAAACCTCGGGCCGCGAACCGGAGACCTCGGCTGCGAACCGGAAACCTCGGGCCGCGCACCAGAAACCTCGGGCTGCGAAGCCGACACCGGCCTGGAGGGAGAAACCCGCAGGTGGAGCGGGACAGCCGGCGGACGGGCACGAACCCTCGGCCGACCGCCCGAAGGATGGGAGTAACGGGTGGGTGGCGGGGTGGGTACTGACGTTACGCCGGTAACCTCAGCCGGTGACAACTCGTAACCCGGGGCTCGGCGTACTGATGGTGCTCTCCGCGAGCGTCCTGTTCGCGGTCAACGGGACCGTCTCGAAACTGGTGCTCCGGGCCGGTGTCGAGGCACCGCAGCTCACCCTGATCCGGGCGGCGGGCGCCTTCGCCGGGCTGCTGCTGCTGAGCGTGCTGCTGCGTCCGGGCGTACGCCGGCTCCGGGTGACCGCCCGCGACCTGCCACTGCTGATCGGCTTCGGCCTGGCCGGGTTCTTCCTCACCCCGATGCTCTACTTCACCGCGATCTCCCGGTTACCGGTCGGCATCGGGCTGCTGTTCGAGTACACCGCCCCTCTGCTGGTCGCGCTCTGGGCCCGGTTCGGCCAGCACCAGCGCGCCCGACCCCGGCTCTGGCTCGGCCTGGCCGCGAGCCTGGCCGGACTGGCCTGCGTGGCCGAGATCTGGGGCTCCCTCGAACTGGACGGGCTGGGCGTGCTCGCCGGGCTCGGCGCGGCCGTCGTGCTGGCCTGCTACTACGTGCTCGGCGCGCGGGGCGTGCAGCAGCGGGACACGCTCTCCCTGACCACCTGGGCGTTCGGCGCCTCGGCGGTGGCCGGACTGGTCACCCGGGCGGTCACCGTGGGCGGCGGCGGTTGGGAGCCGCTCGGCGAGCGCAGCGGTGGCGTGCCGGTGGCGCTGCTCTGCGCGTACGTGGTGGTGCTCGGCTCGATCGTGCCGTTCCTGCTGGTCTCCGGTGCGTTGCGGCACCTCCCCGCGACCAGCGTCAGCATCCTCGGGATGGCCGAGCCGGTGATCGCCTCGGCGGTCGCCTGGCTGGCCATCGGCACCGGCGAGGCGCTCACCCCGGTCCAGATCGCCGGTGGGCTGGTGGTGCTGGCCGGCGTGGCCCTGGCCGAGACCGCCCGCCTCCCCTCCCCCACCCAACCCTCCGCCCCACCCCCACCCCCCGTACCCCCGGTCGTTGACCATGAAGTTGTCCCCCTCGGACCTCCCGGTCCACCGCGATAACTTCATGATCAACACACCGAGGCGGGGGTGGGTCAGGTGGGTTTGATGGTGGCCAGTTGGACCAGGAGCTGGACCAGGGAATATGCCTGGGCCATGTCGGGGGCGGTGAAGGTGACGGTGCGGGCGCCGGGGGCGCGGGACACCCCGGGCACGAGCACGGCCAGGTCGACGGTGTACGGACCGTAGAGGTCCACCTCCACCGCCAGCGGCCCGGCCAGGGTGAACGGACGCACCCGCTCCCGGTCGGCGACCGCCGCGCCGGCCGCCGCGCGCAGAAGTTCCCGGGCCTCCTCCGGATGGATCGTCTCCGCCGCCGCCTGCCCCAGCGCGAACTTCACCGGCACCGCCCGCGCCTGCGGCACCAGGTCGGTCAGCTCCGCGCACGCCACCTCGTCGCCGGCCACCAGGACCACCGGCGCCCCGTGGTGCCCGGCCATCGCGGCGTTGAGCCCGATCTCGCCCAGCGAACGGCCGTTGACCCGTACGTCGAGCACCGCGTCGCTCATCGTGTGGGCGAGCACCGCCGGACCGCTCCCGGCCCGGGCGTGGTAGCCGACGAACAGCACCGCCGACGTGTCCCCGTCCAGCCCGCCGAGCATGCCGAGCGGCCGGGGCCTGCCCCGGACCAGGCGGGCCCGCCGGTCGAGTTCCTCCGGCAGCAGGTTGCGGAACGACCCGTGCGCGTCCGCCACCCGCACCACGGCATCCGGCTCGGCCTCCAGGACACCCTCGACCACGGCGTTGACCTCGGCCGTCATCAACCGTCGGCCACGTTCGTAGTCGTAGCGCTCCGGGTTGGTCTCGCTCGGGTGGACGATCCCGGCGACGCCCTCCAGGTCCGCCGAGACCAGTACCCGCAGTGGATTCCTCATCGGGCCAACATAGATCCGTCCACTCCGACCGTCCGCCCACGACCACCCGGAACGGGGGGCTGACGGAGGGTAGGCGGACCGGCTGGGCAAGATAGGGGCATGCAGCTACATGCCAATGTACGGGCGGTGCAGGAGACGCTGGACCAGGCTCGGGCGCTGGACGGCTCCGGTCGCCCGGTCCAGGTCCGGATCCTGCCGGACGCGGTGCACACCGCCGCCGCGGCGGCGGCCGCCCTCGACATCGAGGTCGGCCAGATCGCCAACTCGCTGATCTTCGACGCGGACGACACCCCGCTGCTGGTGCTCACCTCGGGCGCGCACCGGGTGGACACCTCGCGGCTGGCCGCCGCGCTCGGCCTCACCGCGCTCAGGCGGGCCAGCCCGGAGTTCGTCCGACGACACACCGGTCAGCCGATCGGTGGCGTCGCCCCGGTCGGGCACCCCGCCCCGGTCCGTACCCTGGTCGACATCGCGCTGGACAAGTATCCGGAGGTCTGGGCGGCCGGTGGCGTGCCGCAGGCGGTCTTCCCGACCACGTACGCCGAACTGCTGCGGATCACCGGTGGCAGCGCCGCCGAGGTGGCGTGAACCCGGTTCCCGACCTCGTCACCCTGCACGTCTGGCGGACCCCACGCCGGGCGCTGCCCCGGGTGCTGACCCGGATGGCGGTCGACCGGCGCCGGCTGCGGGCGACTCCCGGCGTACGGTTCGGCAAGCTGCTCGGCACCGGCACCGGCACCACCTTCGGGCCGGGTGACGCCGACCCGACCCGCTGGGCCGCGCTGGTGGTCTGGTCCGACCCGGACCGGGCGGCCGATTTCGACGACAGCCCGGTCGGTCGGGCCTGGGGCCGGATCGCGCTGGCCGGTGCCCGCCTCGACCTGCGCCCGCTGGCCAGTCGGGGTCGCTGGGCCGGCGTCGAACCCTTCGGCTCCCCGACCAGCCTCAGCCGACCCGACCCGACCATTCCCACCAGACCCGACCCGACCAGCCCCACCGGACCCGCCCCGACCAGCCCCACCGGACCCGACCCGAGCGCCCGGTCGGCCCGCGTGGACGGGCCGGTGTTGGCGTTGACCCGGGCCCGGTTGCGCCCGAGCCGGGCGGCGACGTTCTGGCGGGGCGTCCCGCCGGTCGTCGCGGAGCTGGACCACGCCCCGGGGCTGGTCGTCCGGCTCGGCGTCGGCGAGGCGCCGCTCGGCTGGCAGGGCACGGTGACCGTGTGGCGCAGCAGCACGGACCTGCTCGACTTCGCGTACCGTCAGCCGGAGCACCGCCGCGCGATCATGCGCACCCCGACCGAGCGGTGGTACGCCGAGGAGCTCTTCGCCCGGTTCGAGGTGCGGGCGGTGCGCGGTGACCGGGACGTACTGGACTGGACCGGTCACGATGACAACTCAGAGTGATGATTGCCGAGAGTGACGATGGCGACGAGGAGCGGGCAGGCATGAGGCTGGTGCCGTGGCAACCGGACGATCTCGTCCGGCGGCTGGACGACGTGGTGACGGTCTACGGCGAGGCCATGGGCTACCGGCCCGAGCTGCTGGAGGCTCGGCGGGGCTACATCGCCACCCACGTACGTCGCCGTGGCTTCCGGGCGGTGGCCACGCTGACCAACGACGGGCGGTTGGCCGGCTTCGGTTACGGCTACCACTCGTACTCCGGGCAGTGGTGGCACGACCAGGTGTACGCGGCGCTGCCCGACGACGCGCGCAAGACCTGGTTCACCGACTGCTTCGAGGTGGTCGAACTGCACGTACGCCCGGCGGCGCAGGGGCACGGGCTGGGTGCCCGGCAGCTCTCCGCGCTGCTCGGCATGGCCCGGGGAAGCACCACGCTGCTCTCCACCCCGGAGGCCGACGAGCAGAAGTCGCGCGCCTGGCGGCTCTACCGGCGGTTCGGCTTCACCGACGTACTGCGCGACTTCCACTTCCCCGGCGACGAGCGCTCGTTCGCCGTACTCGGCCGGGAACTGCCGCTGACCCCACCCGACCCCGACCCGTCCGCACCGACCGGAGCCACCGGACCAGCCGGAGCCACCGGACCCGGGCAAGCGGACCAGGCAGCCGGTTAGGCAGTCGGAGGATCGATTGGACCGCAACCGGTTGCGCTGGCTGCCGCTGGTCGTCCTGGTGCTGGCGCAGATCGGCTACCCGCTCACCGAGGGTCAGGACCGGGCCCGACTGACCGTGGCCACGGTCGCGCTGGGCTACCTGCTGTCGGTCGGGCACGCCCTCTCCACCCGGGGTCTCCGGACCGCCGCCGTGCTGGTCCTGGTCACCACCGGCGGCGGCTGGGCGGTCGAGGCGCTGGGCGTGACGACCGGTTTTCCGTTCGGCGACTACCACTACTCCGGGCAGCTCGGGCCGAAGCTGGGCGGCGTACCGCTGGTCATCCCGCTGGCCTGGACCTGGATGGCCTGGCCGGCCTGGCTGGTCGCGGCCCGGCTGGTCCGGCCCGGCGCCGGTCGGGTGGCGCTGGCCGCGCTCGGCCTGGCCACCTGGGACCTCTTCCTCGACCCGCAGATGGTGGCCGAGGGCTACTGGACCTGGCACCGGCCGACCCCGGCCCTGCCCGGCGTGCCGGGCGTACCGGTCGGCAACTACCTGGGCTGGCTGCTGGTCGCGGCCGTGCTGATGACGCTGCTGGCCCGCCTGCTCCCGGCCGGAGCACAGCGGGACACCGACGACGCCCCGATGTACGCGCTCTACCTCTGGACCTACGCCTCCAGCGGGCTCGCCCACGCGGTCTTCCTCGATCTTCCCGGCTCGGCCGTCTGGGGGATGCTGGCCATGTCGGTGGTCGCCGTGCCACTGGCCGGCGCGCTGCTGCGGGCCCGGCAGACCCTGGGGGTACGCGCATGAGCGGCGGAACCTCCCGGACGCCCCGGTGAGCTGGGCCGACACCGGACCGCTCGGGGTCCTCGCCGTGCTGGTCGCCGCGCTGACCCTGCACAGCCACGTCAACGCCACCCGCTGGCTGCGCCGTACGCCGCGACGGGGCACCCTGGACGAGCCGGTCTCGGTGCTGTTGCCGCTGCGCGACGAGGCCGACCGGCTCACCCCGTGCCTGCGGTCACTGCTCGACCAGCGGGGCGTACCCGGGCTGGAGATCCTGGTCCTGGACGACGGTTCCACCGACGGCACCGCCGAGGTGGTGCGCCGGGTCGCCGCCGGTGACCCGAGGGTGCGCCTGCTCACCGGCGCGCCACCGCCGGCCGGCTGGCTCGGCAAGCCGTACGCGTGCCAGCAACTCGCCGACGCCGCCGCACCCGACTCGACCGCCCTGGTCTTCGTCGACGCCGACGTGGTCCTGCGCCCGTACGCGGTGGCGAGCGCGGTCGGCGCGTTGCGTACGGCGCGCGCGGCGCTGCTCACCCCGTACCCCCGGATCGTCACCGGCTCG
The DNA here is from genome assembly GCF_044901685.1 of Micromonospora sp. NPDC050397. Classification (NCBI taxonomy): domain Bacteria; kingdom Bacillati; phylum Actinomycetota; class Actinomycetes; order Micromonosporales; family Micromonosporaceae; genus Micromonospora; species Micromonospora sp. NPDC050397. The sequence goes on along the minus strand of NZ_JBJDPS010000004.1, from coordinate 308,212 downwards.
GTCGGTGAGCGGCTGGTCCAGCCGTTGTTGCAGTGGACCTGGCTGACCTTCCTGCCGCTGCGGCTGATGGAACGCTCGCCGCGCCCCTCGCTCGCCGCCGCCGGTGGGCAGTTCCTGGTGCTGGACCGGGCCGGTTACCGACACGCGGGCGGGCACGCCTCGGTACGGGACCGGATCCTCGAAGACGTCGAGCTGTCCCGCGCGGTCAAGCGTTCCGGCGGCCGAATCGCCCTCGCCGACGGCTCCGCGCTCGCCGACTGCCGGATGTACGTCTCCTGGGCCGAGTTGCGCGACGGCTACACCAAGTCGCTCTGGGCCTCGTTCGGCTCGCCGCTGGGCGCGGCGGCGGTGCTGGCGCTGCTCCTGCTGCTCTACACCGTGCCGCCCCTGGTCACGGTGGTGGCGGCGGTCGCCGGGGCCGGTCCGCCGGCCCTGGTCGCCCTCGTCGCCTACCTGCTCGGCGTCGCCGGCCGGCTGGTCACCGCCCGGGCCAGCGGTGGCCGGCGCTGGCCGGACGTTTTGGCACACCCGCTCTCGGTCGCGCTACTGGGTTGGCTGACCCTGCGGTCGTACCATCTGCGCAGGCGTCGACGGCTCTTCTGGCGCGGCCGACCGGTGCTCTGACCAGCCCCGACCGAGGAGGCGCACGGCATGAGTCGGATCGTCGTTGTCGGTGCCGGGGTCGGCGGTCTCGCCGTGGCGGCCCGGCTCGCCGCCACCGGGCACGAGGTCACCGTCTTCGAGCGGGCCGAGACGGTCGGCGGCAAACTCGGCCGCCACCGTCGCGAGACCCCGGCCGGTACGTTCCACTTCGACACCGGCCCGAGCCTGCTCACCCTGCCCCAGGTCTTCACCGACCTGTTCCTGGCCACCCACGCCAAGATCGACGAGTACCTGGACCTGGTGCCGCTGGACCCGATCGTGCGTCACCACTTCCCGGCGCACGCCGCCACCCCCGCGACCGTGCTCGAGTCGTGCGCCGAACCGGGGACCTTCGCGGCCCGGATCGGCACCGTCTTCGGCCCGGACGCCGAGGCGGACTGGCGGCGGCTCTGGCGCCGGGCCGGCCGGATCTGGCAGGCCGCCTGGCGGGACGTGCTGCGGGAGAGCGTCGACTCGCCGCTGCACCTGGCCCGACTCGCCTGGCGGCTCGGTGACCTGGCCGCCATCCGGCCCGGTCAGAGCCTGCGTGGGCTGGGCCGCGCCCACCCACGCGACCCGCGCCTGCGGATGATGCTCGACCGGTACGCCACCTACGCCGGCGCCGACCCGCGCCGGGCACCGGCCGCCCTCGCCGCGGTGCCGTACGCCGAACTGGCCTTCGGCGGCTGGTACCTGCGCGGCGGCCTCGGCTCGCTCGCCGACGCGTTGCTCTCCCGCTGCCTGGACCTGGGCGTGGTGGTGCAGACCGGCACCACGGTCACCGGCATCGACGCCGCCGGGGGCAGGGTCCACGGGGTACGCCTGGCCGGTGCGACCGCCCCGGCTCCGGCCGACGTGGTGGTGGCCAACGTGGACGCGCTGACCGTCTACCGGGACCTGCTCCCCCGCCCGGACCGGCTCGCCGGGCTGACCGACCGGAGCCTCGCCGGTTTTGTCCTGCTGCTCGGCGTACGCGGCGCGTCCGGGCTGGCCCACCACAACGTCTTCTTCCCAAACGACTACGACGCCGAGTTCGACGCGGTCTTCGGCGACCAGGGGCGGGGCGTGCCGGCCCGACCGGCTCCGGACCCGACCGTCTTCGTCAGCGTGCCCGACGACCCCGCCGTCCGGCCGGCCGGGCACGAGTCCTGGTTCGTGCTGGTCAACGCGGCACGGCAGGGCCACTCGCTGACCGCGATCGACTGGCGCCGCCCGGGACTCGCCGACGCCTACGCCGACCGGATCCTCGACGTGCTCGCCGAACGCGGTGTCGACGTACGTGACCGCCTGCTGTTCCGCGAGATCCTCACCCCGGCCGACCTCGCCGCCGCCACCGGCACCCCGGGAGGGGCGATCTACGGCACCGCCGGGGGTCTGCTCCGCCCGCCCAACCGGGGTCCGGTGCCCGGACTCTTCCTGGTCGGCGGCTCCACCCATCCCGGCGGTGGCCTACCGATGGTCACCCTCTCGGCCCAGATCGTCGCCACCCGAATCGGCCCCGCCTGACCCCACCCGGTCGCCCCGACGTTCGTCCCCCGTTCAGTCCAGGCAGAACTCGTTGCCCTCGACGTCCTGCATCACGAGGCACGACTCGTTGACGCCGTCGGCGCGCAGTAGGCGCACGCGTACCGCGCCGAGCGGGAGCAGCCGGGCGCATTCGGCCTCGAGCGCGGCCAGGCGCTCCTCACCCACGAGCCCGGTGCCGACCCGTACGTCGAGGTGCAGCCGGTTCTTGACGACCTTGCCTTCGGGAACACGCTGGAAGAACAGTCGCGGACCGACACCCGTGGGATCCACGCACGCGAAGGCCGAACCCTGACTCTCGGGCGGCAACGAGCGATTGAACTCTTCCCAGTCGGCGAAACCCGGCGGCGGGGGCGGTACGACGTACCCCAGCACCTCGCACCAGAAACGGGCGACCCGCTCGGGTTCGGCGCAGTCGAAGGTGACCTGGAACTGCTTGACCGATGCCATCGGTCCACCTTAGAGGCTGAGTCCTCGTCGTCGCCAAAGGCCCGCCCACGAGCCTCGGCCGTCAACCTGGGTTGACAGCCGGAGTTTGTCAACTTACCTTGACAGGGTGGATGACACCCAGGGACTCGCCACCGCGGCCGGGACGGCCGATCCGGCCACCGGGCTACGGGCGGTCGCCGCCCTCAGGAAGCTGGTCGACCGCCTGGAAGCGCTCCAGGTGCGCCACGCCCGGCAACAGGGTTGGGCGTGGCAGGCGATCGCGGACGCGTTGGGCGTCACCCGACAGGCCGTCCACCAGAAGCACGCCCGCCGGACGCGAGAGTAGGAGCACAGGCGATGTTCGAACGATTCACCAGTAACGCGCGCCGCGTCATCACCGGCGGCGTCGACGCCGCCGCCGAGGCCGGCGCGGGCAAGGCCGGACCGGAGCACCTGCTGCTCGGACTCGCCGACGACGAGCAGGGCCTCGGGGCGCGCGTCCTGGCCGAATACGGTGTCACCCCGGCCGTGCTGCGGGCCGCCTCGGCCGCCCGTCCCGGACGAGCCGGCCTCACCGACGACGAGATCAGCGCCCTGCGCTCGCTCGGCATCGATGCCGAGGAGGTGTTCCGCCTGGTCGAGGAGACCTTCGGTGCCGACGCCTGGGACGACCCGGACCCGGCCCGGCCGGCCCGGCGCCGGGGGTGGTTCGGCGGTCCGGTCGACCAGCGGGCCAAGAAGGTGATCGAGCAGGGACTGCGGGAGGCGGTCGCGCTACGGCACCGCTCGATCAACTCCGGTCACCTGCTGTTGGCACTGCTGCGGCAGGGCGTACCCGGGTCGATGTCCACGGTGCTCACCGAACACGGCGTCACGTACGACGACGCCAAGCGTCGCCTGGCCCTGGCCCGCCCCGAGGCGTGACCACGCGAGACGGCCGGACACGGTCGGACGGCCCCAAACCCCAACCCCACAACGCCACCCACGCCAACCCCAACCCCGTCAGAGCAGAGCCCGCCGAACCGCCCCCAACAACTGCACCAACCCGAACCCCGCCAACAGCACCCAAACCACGGCCACCACCGTGATCGTCCCCGCCGCCAGATCGAACTGGATCAACCGCGCCGCCCCCGCCACCACCAGACCGACCAACGCGACCAGCACCCGGCTCGGCCGCTCCCCCACGGTCACCGCCCCGATCTCCCGCATCCCCGCCGACACCGACCGGGCCCGGACGTACTCGTGCAGCCAGGACAGGGCACCGGCCGCCACGACCACCGGGCCAGGGGCGCCGAGCAGCCAGAACGCGATCAGCCAGGCGGCCTCCCCGACCCGGTCGGCGACCGAGTCGTAGACGTAGCCGAGCCGACTGGTCCGGCCGGTGACCACCGCGATCGCCCCGTCGACGCTGTCCGCCACCGCCGCCAGCAGCACGAAACCGGCCGCGATGAACGGCCCGGCCGGCTCCCGGAGCACCACCAGCGGGACAACGACACAGAACAGGGTGCCGACCACGGTCACCGCCGTGGGCGGCACCCGGAAGCGGCCGAGCAGGTGCCCGATCTGGTACGCGAACCGCAGCCAACCCTGCACCGTCGGCGCGGCGCGGCGCGGGTCGAAGTCACCGTGCAGCCGCGCCCAGGCGGTCGCGTACTCGTCCCAGTCCAGCCGCTTGCCCGCCACGGGTCAATTGTCGGCGTAACCGTGGGCCGACGCGACGGGCTTGCTCACACCTCGGCGCCGACCTGGAGGTTCTGCCAGATCTCCCGGGTCGCGGTGGAGCGGTTGAAGGTGATGAAGTGGACACCGGGCACACCCTCGGCGAGCAGCCGCTGGCACATCTCGCTGGTCTGCTCGATGCCGAGCGCGCGGACCGCGTCCGGGTCGTCGGCGACCCGGGCGAACCGCTCGGCCAACGCGGGCGGGAACGGCGCGCCGGAGAGCTGCTCGGAGCGCTCGATCGTGGTGATCTTGGTCACCGGCATCACCCCGGGCAGGATCGGGGTGTCACAGCCGGCCGCCGCGACCCGGTCCCGCAACCGCAGGTAGTCGTCGGCGTCGAAGAACATCTGGGTGATGGCGAAGTCCGCCCCGGCCCGGCACTTGCGGATGAAGTACTCGGTGTCCGTGGCCACGTCGGGCGAGCGCGGGTGCTTGTACGGGAACGCCGCCACCCCGACGCTGAAGTCACCGGCCTCCCGGACCAGCCGGACCAGCTCCTCGGCGTACAGCACGCCCTCGGGGTGCCGAACCCAGTCGCCGGTCGGGTCACCCGGCGGGTCGCCCCGGACCACCAACAGGTTGCGTACGCCCACCCCGGCGAGCCGGCCGACGATGTGGCGCAGCTCGGCGACCGAGTGGTTGACCGCGGTCAGGTGCGCCATCGGCAGCAGCGTGGTGTCGGTGGCGATCCGCTCGGTCACCGCGACGGTGGTGTCCCGGGTCGACCCGCCGGCACCGTAGGTGATCGAGACGAATGAGGGCTGGAGCGACTCCAGCTCGCGGATCGCCTGCCAGAGCAGCCGCTCGCCCTCGGGCGTCTTCGCCGGCCCGAACTCGAACGAGAACGACGGACGGGGTCCACGGACGAGGTCCCCGATCGCTGGTTGCGGATTGGGGAGGACAGAGGGAAGACCGAGCGCCACCGTACGACCTTACCGGCCGATCGGATCGAATATCCGTACCTTCCCATTTCCCGGCCCGTCGCCCCACCTCGCGCCGACCGCCCGTGCCGCCGCGCGGAGACCCCGGCGAGCACCGGGCCGCGGCGGCGGTTCTGTCAGCGAACGGATAGCGTCAGGGCGTGACCGATGCTGCCCCTGTCCCGCCCCTGGACCGTGCCGGCCTCCGGCAGCGGACCAACCAGGCGTTGGCCGACTTCCTCGCCGGGCAACGCGCCTGGCTCGCCGCCGCCGACGACGCCCTGCTCCCGGTGGCCGAGGCGCTGGAGGAGTTCGTGTTACGGGGTGGCAAGCGGTTGCGCCCGGCGTTCGCGTACTGGGGCTACCGGGGGGCCGGCGGTGTCGACTCCGACCGGGTGGTGGCAGCCCTCGCCGCCCTGGAGTTCGTACAGGCCAGCGCCTTGATCCACGACGACCTGATGGACCGCTCCGACACCCGCCGGGGAGAGCCCGCGGTGCACCGCCGGTTCGCCGCCCGGCACCGCACGGCCGGCTGGCCCGGCAACGCCGACGGGTTCGGCGACTCCGCCGCGATCCTGCTCGGGGACCTCTGCCTGGTCTGGTCCGACCAGCTCCTGCACGGCGCCGGCCTGGATCCCCACCAGGTGCACCGGGCTCGGCCGGTCTTCGACGAGATGCGTACCGAGGTGACCATCGGCCAGTACCTGGACGTGCTCGCCCAGGCGTCCGGGGACACCTCGGTGGAACGGGCCGGCAAGATCGCCCGCTACAAGTCGGCGAAGTACACGGTCGAGCGCCCGCTCCTGCTCGGCGCCGCGCTCGCCGACGCGCCCGCGCCGCACCGGGACGCGTACTCCGGGTACGGGTTGCCGCTGGGCGAGGCGTTCCAGCTCCGCGACGACGTACTCGGTGTGTTCGGTGACCCGAGGCAGACCGGCAAGCCGGCCGGCGACGACCTGCGCGAGGGGAAGCGGACCTTCCTGGTCGCGGCGGCGTTGGAGACCACCGACGCCACCGGCCGGGCGTTGCTGACCAAGCGCCTCGGTGACCCGGCGCTCGATCCGGACGGGATCGACCAGCTCCGCGAGATCATCACCGACAGCGGCGCGCTGGCCCGGACCGAGGAACGGATCACCACGCTGACCGACACCGCGCTGGCCGCCCTGGACCGGGCGGAGCTAACCGCCGAGGCCCGTGAGGTGCTGGTCGACCTCGCCATCGCGGCCACCCGCCGGTCCCTCTGACCGGGAGCCGGTGGGCACCGACCGGACATCCCGGCCCCACCGGCGGTCCACCCGGCGGATAGGTCGACGTCAACGGGCGGTGCGACCGTCGGGGCGTGCCTGGTCCGGAACACCCGGCTTCACCCCATCCCTCGCGACTGCGGTTGGCCGGTCTCGCCGGAACCGCGTTGATGGCCGTCGGCGCGTACGGTGCCGGCGCGCTGCCCGGTCCGCAACCGGAGCACCGGACGGCGACCGAAACGTGGCTCTACTGGCTCGGCCTGGCCGGCTGGCTCGTCGGGCTGGTCCTGCTCTGCGTCGCCTGGTGGCGGCTGGGCAGGTCGCTGACCCGACCGGGGCGCCCGCCGGTGACGCCACGCTGGCTGCTGCTGACCGCCGCCCTCTGGGCCGTACCGCTGCTGGCCGCGCCGCCGACCGGCAGCCGGGACCTGTACGCGTACGCCTGTCAGGGTGCGCTCTGGCTGGACGGGGTCGACCCGTACGCGGTCGGGGTGGCGGCCGGCGGCTGCCCGTGGACAGACTCGGTGCCGTCGCTGTGGTGGCACACCTCCACCCCGTACGGTCCGCTGGCGATCGGGCTGGCCGGTGCGGTGGTGGCGCTCGCCCGGCTGCTGGTCGCCGCACCCGGCGACCAGTTGCTCGTGGCGGTCCTGCTGTTCCGGGCGGTCGCGCTGGCCGGCGCGCTGCTGCTGGCCCGCTACCTGCCCCGGCTGGCCCGGGCCTGTGGCGCGGCACCGACCACCGCCGTCTGGCTGGCGCTGCTCTCCCCGCTGACCGCGGTGCACCTGGTCGGCGGTGCGCACAACGACGCCGTGCTGGTGGGCCTGGTCGTGGCGGCACTGGCGCTGGCCACGGGTCACTCCCGGCCGGATCAGTCCCGGCCGGATCACTCCCGGTCGGGGCGGGCACCGGGCCGGCTGGTCGCGGCCGGAGTCCTGGTCGGCCTGGCGGTGGCGGTCAAGGTGACCGCGGTGGTCGCGGTGCCGTTCGTCGCCCTGCTCGCGCTGCTACCCCCGCCCGGCGACCGGTCCCCGTCAGTCCCCCCGCCCCGGGACGGGACGCCGACCCCCCAGGACGGAACGCCGATCCCCCGGGACGAGACGCCGATCCGCCGGGACCGGACGCCGAATTCCCGGGACCGGACTCGGGGCGCCCTCCCGGTGCGGCTCCGGACCGCCTCGGCCGGGCTCGCGGTCGTCCTGCTCGCCGCCACGCTGGCGTTCACCTGCGTCACCCTCGCCACCGGCCTGGACGCCGGTTGGCTCGGCGGGTTGCCCGACACCGGCCGGATGGTGCAGTGGACCTCGCTCCCCACCGGTCTGGGCATGGCGGTCGGTTACCTGCTCCGGCTGCTCGGTCAGCCCGCCGCGTTCGACCCGGCGGTGGCGGTGGCCCGGGCCATCGGCCTGGTGTTCCTGCTGGCGGTCGCGGTGGCCCTGGTGGTCCGGGCCTGGCGGGCGAGCGCCGACCCACCGGCAGTCGCCAACCCACCGGAGGCCGCCCGCCGGACCGTGGTCGCCTCGGCCGGTCTCGCGTTCGGCGCGGTGGCGTTGCTCTCGCCGGTCTTCTACCCCTGGTACGCCCTGGCCACGGTGGCCGTGCTCGCCGTGGTGGTGAGCCGGCGGTGGTGGCGTCCGCTGGCCGCGACGGTGCTGGTGCTCGGGTTCCTGGTGCTGCCGGACGGGCTGGGGCTCGCGACGCGGACCAAGCTGCCCGGTGCGCTGTTCGACGTGGTCCTGGTCACCGCACTGGTGGTGTTCGCGGTACGCGCACGGCGACGGCGGCGGACGGTCAGCGCGACCGCGCCCGGTCCCGCCACCGCCGGTAGAGCGGGTTACCGGCCCCGGCGGCCGGGCCTGCCTGCACTCCGCGCCGTCCCAGCCAGACCCAGGTGGAGAGGGTGAGCAGGACCAGGGCGAAGCCGAAGAGCAGGTCCTCCACCGGGGCGTGGACCAGCCGTACCCCGACGATCGCCGCCGGGTCGTAGCGCACGATCCCGCGCCCGGTCAGGATGCCGTTGGAGATCAGTTGGAAGAACACGATGATGGGGTACGTCGCCCAGAAGACCCGACGGCGAACCAGCCGGGTACGCAGCACGTACAGGTCGACCAGGACGGCGCCGGCCACTCCGAGCAGCGCGGCGGCGGTGTAGCTCACCGGAGCACCCGACTCACCGTTCGTCACCCGCCGGCCAGCCCCGGACCGCCCGGACGGCCTCGAACCCGAGCACCGCGCAGGTCGGCACGACGAGGAAGAAGAGCACCTCGTCCAGGGGAAGGCCGCCCGGGAGCAGTATCCCGGTGATCTGCTCCGGGTCGAAGGTCCAGTGTCCGGCGGCGATCGCGGCGAGGTCCCAGAGCACGAAGACCGCCGCCACCGGGGCGATGGTGAGCAGCAGCCGACGCCAGCGGCGCAGCACGTTCACCCCCAGGATCGGCTCCAGCCAGAGCGCCCCGGCGAGGCAGCCGGCGAGCACCGCGAGGTAGGTGAGATGCGCCATGGCGGGCGTTCGGGGCTAGAAGCCCAGCGCCTGCGCCCGGCGCTTGACCTCCCGGGCCTGGTCACCCCCGAGTGCCCGGGCCGGGGTGCCGGGGAGCGTGTCGTCCGCCTCGTAGAGCCAGCGCAACGCGTCCTCGTCGTCGTAGCCCGCATCCTTGAGCAGGTTCAACACGCCCGGCAGGTGCTTGCGTACGGTGTCGTTCGCCACCAGGTCGGCCGGGATCCGGCGGATGCCGTCCCGGCGCACCGCGAGCAGCTCGCGGTCCCGGATCATCTGGTGCACCTTGCTGATCGTCACGTCGAGCCGCACGGCGACGTCCGGCAGGGTCAGCCAGTCCGCGTCATCGGTCGGGCCGGCGTGTGGGGAATCGGTCACTCGACCACAGTGCCACGACCTTCCCCCCGTTTCACCGGCACCCCCACCCGGTGTTTCCCCGCCGATCACGCATTTCACCGGCACAGCGTGTCCACGGCGACACGTCGGGTAATTTTTCCAGGGGTCGGAATGACCACACCGCACTGCCTGTGGCATCCTGTTCTGCCGTCACCCGCTGGAGACATAGACTGCCTGCCGATGGACATTCAGGTCGCCGACACGTTACTGGGCTCGCTCATCGACGGGCGCTACCGCATTCGCGGCCGCGTCGCCCGTGGCGGGATGGCGACCGTGTACACCGCCACCGACGAACGCCTCGAGCGGACGGTCGCCCTCAAGATCATTCACCCGAACCAGGCACAGGGAGCCCACGGCCGGCTGGCCGGCTTCCTGGCCCGGTTCACCGAAGAGGCGAAGACGATCGCCCGGCTCACCCACCCCAACGTGGTGGCCGTCTACGACCAGGGCACCCACGACGGGCTGCCGTACCTGGTGATGGAGTACGTGCGGGGTCGCACCCTGCGCGACATCCTGGCCGAACGGCGCCGGCTCAACCCCGGTGAGGCGCTGGCGATCCTGGAGCAGATGCTCGCCGCCATCGCCGCCGCGCACCGGGCCGGACTGGTCCACCGGGACGTCAAGCCGGAGAACGTGCTGGTCGCCGAGGCGCCCAGCGGCGGTTCCGGCAACCTGGTGGACAGCGTGGTCAAGGTCGCCGACTTCGGCCTCGCCCGCGCCGTCGAGGCGAGCGCCGACGACGACTCCGGCAGCCAGTTGATGGCCACCGTGGCGTACGTCGCACCGGAGCTGGTCACCGACGGCCGGGCCGATCCCCGTACCGACGTCTACTCCGCCGGCATCGTGCTGTTCGAGATGCTCACCGGGCGGGTGCCGTACGACGGCGACCGCCCGGTCGACGTGGCCTGGCAGCATGTCGACCGGGACGTACCGGCTCCCTCGACCCTGGTCCCCGGCCTGCCGCCGGTCCTCGACGACCTGGTCGTGCGGGCCACCCGGCGCGACCCCGGTGCCCGGCCCACCGACGCCGGAGCGCTCCAGGCCGAGGTGCAGGTGGTCCGGGACGACCTGGGCAACGCCAACGCCAACACCGCCCTGCTGCGCCAGGTGGCCCAGCCGACCATGGTGGTCGCCTCGGTCCGCCCCGCCGACCGGCCCACCTGGGCCCGGCTGCCCGACCAACCGGAGCCGCGCGGCGGCACCGGCGGGCGACCACACCGCCGTCGCGCCGCGCCGGAGCCGTCCAGCCCGCTCGGTCGGTTCCAGGCCCTCCGGGACCGGGTGATGGGCGACCAGCAGGGCCGTCGGGCGGTCGCCGCCGTGGTGGTGGTGCTCGGGCTGGTCGCCGCGATCGGCGGCTGGTGGTTCGGCGTCGGCCGCTACACCGAGGCACCGCAACTGGTGAGTCTCTCCAAGGCCGAGGCCGAGGCGACGGCGACCCGGGAAGGCTTCACCCTGGCGTACGGCACCGCCCGCTACGACGAGACGGCCGGCAAGGACCAGGTGCTCGGGCAGGAGCCGGCCTCGGCGGCCCGGATGGTCAAGGGCGGCACGATCACCCTGATCCTCTCTCTCGGCCCGGAGCGCTTCCAGGTGCCGGACGTGGTGGGCAAGACGCTCGACGTGGCCCAGGCGGACCTGGAGCGGGTCAAGCTCCAGGTGACCAAGGGCCCGGACCGGTACGACGAGAACCTGCCCGCCGGCACGGTGGTCGCGGTGGATCCCAAGGTCGACAGCGAGGTCAAGGCCGGCGACAAGGTCACCGTCTTCGTCAGCAAGGGTCGGTCCCCGCTCTCCGTACCGAACCTGGTCGGCAAGAACATCAACGAGGCCCGGAACGAGTTGCAGCGGCTCGACCTGCGGGCGGTCGAGCAGTACGAGGACTCCGACAAGCCCAAGGACCAGGTGATCGGCCAGGACCCGGCGAACGGCGTCGGGGTCGAGAAGGGCGCCGAGATCAAGCTCAAGGTGAGCAAGGGTCCGCCGGCTGTGCTCGTACCGCAGGTCACCGGCCTGCCCTGCCCGGAGGCGCAGGCGCGCCTACAGGCCGTGCAGCTCACGCCGGTGGTACAACTCAATCCGAACGGTACGGTGGCGTTCCAGAACCCGGGCGAGGGCACCCAGCTACCCCCGGGCAGCCAGGTCACCATCACCTGCCTCTGACCAGCAACCAACCAGCACACGGGCCGCCGGCCGAACGGGACCGGCGGCCGGATCCGAACCAGTGGGTGAGCCGATGAGAACAACAACCGACCGACCGATCGGCTCACACACCCCGACCTCGGGCGGGCTGGCCAAGGCCGCCCTGCCGTACCTCGACGCGGCGGAGTCGGAGGTGGCGCAGGTCTACGTCTCCAACTCCCGGGGATGGGCGTTGCCGCCCGGCGACCCGGCCCAGGACACCGCCTTCCGGGAGGGCTGCGAGCAGCGCGGCGTGCCGGTCTACATCCACGCGTCGCTGCTGGTCAACCTCGGCTCACCGACGGCGGCGACGGTGGAGAAGTCGGCCGCGACGCTGGCCCACGCGCTCCGGCGGGGCGCCGCGATCGGCGCCGCCGGGGTGGTCTTCCACGCCGGCAGCGCGGTCGACGCCGGCTACGCCGAAACCGCCATGACCCAGGTACGCGAGGCCCTGCTCCCACTGTTGGACAGCGCCGCCGCCAGCGGCGGACCGAAGCTGCTGGTGGAGCCGACGGCCGGTGGCGGCCGCTCGCTCGCGTCCCGGGTCGAACACCTCGGCCCCTACCTGGACAGCGTCGAGCGGCACCCGTGGCTGGGCGTCTGCTTCGACACCTGCCACGCCTGGGCCGCCGGGCACGACCTGGCCCGCCCGAACGGCATGAACGAGACGCTGGACCTACTGGTCGAGACGATCGGCCCGGACCGGCTCTGGCTGGTCCACGCAAACGACTCGCGGGACGCCTGCGGCTCCATCCGGGACCGGCACGAGACCATCGGCAAGGGCACCATCGGCGAGCCGGCGTTCGCCGAACTGATGACCCACCCGGCCACCGTCGGCGTACCCGTGGTCGCGGAAACCCCCACCGAGGGCCACGTCGGTCACGCCCACGACATAGCCACCCTCAAACGCCACCGCCCCTGACCCACCCCGGACGCCCCGGTCACCGGACGACAGACAGCACCCCAGAAGCTTCACACCGGGTCTCGGAACATGCGCCATTCCCAACGGTCGGTCACGGCTCAGGGTTTTGGGGCGGCGTGCCCCACGACGGGATCAAGCCTGACCGCCCAGAGTGGGGCACGCCGCCCCCGAAACCCCTACCTACCGCCGGAAAATTGACGCGAGAACCGAGACCGCCCGCTCCACCCCGGCATCGTCCAGATCCAGGTGCGTCACCAGTCGCGCCGTCCGTGGACCGAGCACCGAGATCAGCACTCCCTCGGCCCGAGCCGCCGCCGCGAGCGACGGTGCGTCCAGCGCGAACTTCGTCAGGTCCAGCGGCACCAGGTTGGTCCGGACCGGCCCGGCCAGCACCCCGAAGGGGGCCAGCGCCTCGGCCAACCGGGCCGCGCGTACGTGATCCTCGGCCAGCCGGTCGATGTGCTCGGCCAGGGCGTACCGGCCGGCGGCGGCGAGGATGCCGGCCTGCCGCATGCCGCCGCCCATCCGCTTGCGGACCAACCGGGCCCGTTCGATCTTCTCCGCGCTGCCCACGACCAGCGAGCCGGCCGGGGCGCCAAGCCCCTTGGAGAGGCAGACCGACATGGTGTCGAACAGCTCGCCGTAGCTGGCCAGCGGCACCCCGTCCGCGACGTGGGCGTGCCAGATCCTGGCGCCGTCACAGTGCAGCCCGATCCCGGCGTCGTCGGCGATCTGCCGCAACTGGTGCAGGGTGGAGAGCGGAATGACCCCGCCCCCGCCCCGGTTGTGGGTCTGCTCGACCGCGATGGCCCGGGTCGGCACGGCCCAGTAGCCGTCCGGCCGGACCATCGCCGCGACCAGGTCGGGGTCGATGTCCGCGCCGACCGCCGGCCAGGTACGGGTGGAGATGCCACCGTACGCGGCGGCAGCCGCCATCTCGTACGTCACCACGTGCGCGTCGGCGTCGACGAGCAGCTCACCGGCGGGCGGGACCAGCACCTGCAACGCGATCTGGTTCGCCATCGTCCCGGTCGGGGCGAAGAGCGCGGCCTCGTGCCCGAAGAGCGCGGCGACCTCGGCTTCGAGCGCGTTGACGTTCGGGTCCTCGACGTAGACGTCGTCGCCGACCTCGGCCTCGGCGATCGCCCGGCGCATCGCCTCGGTCGGCTGGGTCACGGTGTCGGAACGCAGGTCGACCCTGGCTGGTTCAGCCACGGAGCATCTCCGCCACCAGGAACGCCAGCTCCAGCGACTGCTGGGTGTTCAGCCGGGGGTCGCAGGCGGTCTCGTACCGGTCGGGCAGGTGCTCGTCCTCGATCGCCTGGGCCCCGCCGAGGCACTCGGTGACGTCCTCGCCGGTCAGCTCGACGTGCAGGCCGCCCGGGTGGGTCTCCAGCCCACGGTGCACCTCGAAGTAGCCGAGCACCTCGTCCACGATCCGGTCGAAGTGCCGGGTCTTGTAGCCGTTGGACGACTCGTGGGTGTTGCCGTGCATCGGGTCGCACTGCCAGACCACCTTGGCACCGGAGGCGGTGACCTTCGCCACGATCGGCGGCAGGGCGTCCCGGACCTTGTGGTTGCCCATCCGGCTGACCAGGGTGAGCCGGCCCGGGACGTTCTCCGGGTTGAGCTTCTCGCAGAGCTCGATCGCCTGGTCCGGCGTGGTGCCGGGGCCGATCTTGACACCGATCGGGTTGGCGATCCGGGAGATGTAGTCGATGTGCGCGCCGTCGATCTGCCGGGTCCGCTCGCCGATCCAGAGGAAGTGGCCGGAGAGGCCGTACGCCTTGCCGCCGGAGACCCGGGTCAGCGCCCGGTCGTACTCCAGGGCGAGCGCCTCGTGGGAGCAGTAGAGGGTGACCGTGCGCAGCGCCTCGTCGTCGGTCACGCCGCAGGCGCGCATGAAGGCGACCGCCCGGTCGATCTCGCGCGCGATGGCGTCGTAGCGCTCGCCGGCCGGCGAGTCGCGCACGAAGCCCTTGTTCCAGTCGTGCACCGCGTGCAGGTCGGCGAGCCCACCGGCGAGGTACGCCCGGAGCATGTTCATCGCCGAGGAGGAGTTGGCGTACGCCCGGATCATGCGCTGCGGGTCGGCGACCCGCGCCTCCGGCACCGGCTCCAGCGAGTTGATCATGTCGCCGCGGTACGCCGGCAGCCCGCGCGCGTCGGTCGGCAGCGACCGGGGCTTGGTGTACTGCCCGGCCACCCGGGCCACCTTGACCACCGGCAGCGACGCGCCGTACGTCAGCACGACCGCCATCTGCAACAGTGTGCGCGCGTTGGCGAGCAGGTGGCTCTCGGTGTTGTCGGTGAAGGTCTCGGCACAGTCGCCACCCTGCAACAGGAAGGCCTTGCCCTCGGCGACCTGGGCCAACTGGGCCCGCAGGTGATCGACCTCATAGGGCGCGACGACGGACGGCACGGTCGAGAGGACCTGGGTCACCTCGTCGACGGCCTTCTGGTCGGGCCAGGGCGGGGTCTGTGCCCGCGGCAGATCCCGCCAACGGTCCAGCCCCAGGGCCTCGTCCTCGACGGAATCGTCGGTGGGACGGCTGGTCTGCGGGCCGAGGGTGCCCACCGTGGGGTAGCTCAACTGATGCCACTCATGGCGCATGAGGAAAAGCGTACGGCGACCGTCGCCGTACGCCACCAGCGAGGGTGGCCATGGTCCGATGCGTGGGAGGTCGCTGGTCGCCGTCACCGCCGATCGGCGGGTACCCTGCGCGCTCCCGGCACCGGTTCAGGGCGTGGTGCTCCCGACGGTGCCCGAGGGGGCCGGTGTGCCGCCACCGCCGGCCGTCTCGTCGGCGATGCACCAGTCCACCTCGTCGGGCACGACGGTGAAGACGATCTGGACCGGCATCGTGGTGCCGCCGACCGCGACCGTGACGGAGGCGCCGACCCGTACCTCAACAGCGGTGGCGCGTACGTCGGTGACGGTGGCGCGTACGTCGGTGATGGTGGCCCCGGCGACGGTGAAATGGTCGGCGAAGTCACCGTTCGGCCCGGTGGCGGACCGGTCGAAAGCCTCCCGCATCGGCGCACAGAACTGGGCCCGCCCGGTCACGAGATCCTTGGTCCGCATCGCGTCGAGGTAGCCCCGCACCCGGGCCCGCGCCCGCTCCGGACCCTCGTCCGGCGCGGCGCCAGCGGTGGTGCCAGCCGTGGCGCCAGCGGTGGTGCCGGCCGTGGTGCCGGCCGTGGTGCCGGCCGTGGTGCCGGCCGTGGTGCCGGCCGTGGTGCCGGCCGTGGTGCCGGTGGGCGCGGAGCGGCCGGTGCCGCCGCCCTCGGCACACCCGGTCAGCCCGAGCGGCAGCATGGCCAGTGGTCCGACCGGACCGGCCAGGTGGCGCCATCGCCGGCTCATCGCGCTCTCCCACCGATCCCGGACATCTTCGCAATCCGCCCATCCGGGCCGGCTCCGGCGGATGCGCGGGCCGACCCCGGGCGACGGCCACTCGTCGCCGATCGCGGCGACCATCGCACGGTTCGGTACAACGACGGAGGGGCCCGGTGGTGGCGGTCGACACCACCCCCGGGCCCCTCTCCTGTTCCCTCTCCTCACGCCCGGTCGGGGCCCGCCCGGTCGGGGCCGCTCAGTCGAGCAGGGCGGTCACCGTGCCGGCGGCGACCGTGCGCCCGCCCTCCCTGACCGCGAAGCCGAGCCCGACGTCCATCGCGATCGGCTGGCCGAGCCGTACCGTCACCGGCGCGACGTCGCCCGGCGCGACCTCGGGCAGGTCGCCCAGCTCCAACGTCCCGACCACGTCGGTGGTCCGGAAGTAGAACTGAGGCCGGTAGTTGGCGTGGAACGGCGTGTGCCGTCCCCCCTCGGCGGTGGCCAGCGCGTGCAACGTCGCCGCGAAGGTACGGTGCGGGGTCACGCTGCCCGGCACCGCCAACACCTGGCCGCGCTGGACCTGGTCTCGCTTCACCCCGCGCAGCAGCACCGCCGCGTTGTCCCCGGCCTCGGCCGAGACGAGGGTACGACCGAAGCTCTCCAGCCCGGTCGCGACCGTGACCAGCGTCGGCCCCAGCCCGACCACCTCGACCGGGTCACCCGGGCGCAGGGTGCCACGCTCGACCGCACCGGTGACCACGGTGCCGCGACCGGAGATGGTGAGCACGTTCTCGATCGGCATGAGGAACGGCTCGCCGAGTTCCCGGGGTGGTACCGGGACGTACCGGTCCACCTGGTCGAGCAGTTCCCCGATCGAGGCCATCCACTCCGGGTCGCCGGTCAGCGCCCGCAGCGCCGAGACACGTACCACCGGCACCTCGTCGCCGGGGAAGCCGTACTCGCTCAGCAGCTCCCGCACCTCCAGTTCGACCAGGTCGAGCAGTTCGGGGTCGGTCACGGCGTCGGCCTTGTTCATCGCCACCACCAGGTAGGGCACGCCGACCCGCCGGGCCAGCAGCACGTGCTCGCGGGTCTGCGGCATCGCGCCGTCGAGGGCCGAGACGACCAGGATCGCCGCGTCCACCTGCGCCGCCCCCGTGATCATGTTCTTCACGTAGTCGGCGTGGCCGGGCATGTCCACGTGGGCGTAGTGCCGGTTCGCGGTCTCGTACTCGACGTGCGCGATGGTGATGGTGATGCCCCGCGCGATCTCCTCCGGCGCCCGGTCGATTCCGTCGAACGAGACGAACCGGTTGACCGCCGGGTCCCGGTCGGCGAGCACCCTGGTGATGGCGGCGGTCAATGTCGTCTTACCGTGGTCGACGTGCCCCATCGTGCCGATGTTCAGGTGTGGCTTCGTACGGACGAACTGAGCCTTGGCCATGATGACTTCTCCGCGAGCGAATGATGCGAATGGCGGACGGAAATGCGCGGGCGGATGCCACTCCGCGAGCAGGAAGACCGCGCCAGAACCGCGCGTCGCGGCGTCACGGGTGGGCGACGCCGGGAAGACCGGGCCACCCTCCTCCGTGGGTTCTGCTGGTGCGGGAGGAGGGTCAGCTTCGCGAATCAGCCAGCCACGGGCAGCGATCGGCGGCAGCCGGCAGGTGTAGACCTGCGGGCCGCGCGACGGCTGCGGTGGCGAACATGGCGATCACGTTAGGCGGCGGTGTCGCGGTTCACCAGCGATATTCCACCGGACGTCCCGGCAACCCGCGGATCCTCCACCCGACTTCGACCAGGCCGGATACTTCGACCAGGCCGGGTATCAGGACACGGACTGCACGCACAGACAGCACAAAATGCTTCGCAGGCGATTAGACCCAGACCGGAAGAGAACGCACTTGCATACGTCGGAACGACGCTGGTTCGACCTGGTCGAGATGCCGGATCCGTGGGTTCCGGAGCGGGTCGCCGATCATCGACGTGGCGTACCCGGCCGAGTCGCTCGATCCCGGTGCTGGGACCGGCCACCGCACGGCGACCGGCAGAAGGCCCCCGGGCGTTGACGCCGGGGGCCTTCTTTGTTCTGCTGACCGTGAGTTCCCGGCCGACCCGTGGGCGCGGGTCGGCCGGGGACCGTCCTACTGCCGGTGGTACGTGTCGCGCCGTACCTGGAGCTGGCGTCGGCCGTCGGCCACGCCGCCCCGACCTCACATGTTAGGAAGGGCCCCTTCCTATACAGAAAGCGATAACAAGGGGCCCTTCCTTACACCTCAGCCGAGGCCGTTCTTGACGGCGGTGATGAGTTCGCCGTTGCTGGTGTCGCCGGAGAGCTCCCAGAAGAAGGAGCCGCCGAGACCCTGGCTGTTCGCGTACGACATCTTGCCGTTGATGGTGCTGGGGGTGTCGTAGCTCCACCAGTTGCTGCCGCACTTGGCGTACGCCGTGCCGGCGACGGTTCCGGTGGCCGGGCAGGTGTTCTTGAGGACCTTGTAGTCCTCGATGCCGGCCTCGTAGGTGCCCGGTGCCGCCCCGGTGGCGCTGCCGCCCGGCGCGGCCTGGGTGACGCCGGTCCAACCACGACCGTAGAAGCCGACCCCGAGCAGCAGCTTGCTGGCCGGGATGCCCTTGCTCTTCAGCTTCTGGATCGCCGCGTCCGAGTTGAAGCCGGCCTGCGGGATGCCGGTGTACGAGGTCAACGGCGAGTGCGGGGCGGTCGGGCCCTGGGCGTTGAACGCGCCGAAGTAGTCGTACGTCATCGGCATCAGCCAGTTGAGGTTGTTGATCGCCCCGGCGTAGTCGGTGGCGTCGATCTTGCCGCCGTTGCTGCCGTCGGCGGTGATCGCCGCGGTGACCAGGGCGGACGACCCGAACCGGGTACGCAGCGCGGAGATCACGTTCTTGAACGCGTTCGGACCGCTGGCGTCACAGGTCAGGCCGCAGGCGTTCGGGTACTCCCAGTCGATGTCGATGCCGTCGAAGACGTCGGCCCAGCGCGGGTCCTCGACCAGGTTGTAGCAGGAGTTCGCGAAGGCGGTCGGGTTCTGCGCGGCCTGGGTGAAGCCGCCGGACCAGGTCCAGCCGCCGAACGACCAGATCACCTTGATGTTCGGGTAGGCCGCCTTGAGCTTGCGGAGCTGGTTGAAGCTGCCGCGCAGCGGCTGGTCCCAGGTGTCGGCGACGCCGTCCACACTCTCCGCCGCCGTGTACGCCTTCTCGTAGTCGGCGTAACTGTCACCGATGGTGCACTGGCCGTTGGTGGTGTTGCCGAAGGCGTACATGATGTGGGTCAGCTTGGACGCGGACCCGCTGGTCACGATGTTCTTGACGTGGTAGTTGCGGGCGTAGACGCCCCACTGGGCGAAGTAGCCGACGACCTTCTTGCCGCCCGGCGGCGGGTTGGTCGGCGGGGTCGTGGGCGGGGTGGTCGGCGGCCGGGTGGTGGGCGGGGTGGTCGGGGGCGTCGTCGGCGGCCGGGTGGTCGGCGGCGTGGTGGGCGTGGTGCCGCCGCCACAGGAGACGCCGTTGACGGTGCAGTTCAGCGGCGCCTTGTAGGCGCCGGTCCCGTTGTAGCCCCAGGAGAACGAGGCGCCCGGCGCGATCGCCCCGGCCCAGCTCTTCTTGACCGCGACGTAGTGGTTGCTGGTCCGGGTGACGTCGGCGTCCCAGAAGCTGCCGATCGTGGTGCCGGCCGGCAGGTCGAACTCGATCCGCCAGGTGGCCAGCGCGGCGTCGGTGCCGTTGGTGATGGTTACCCGGGCCTCGTGGCCAGTCCCCCAGTCGGAGGCGGCGGCGAAGGTGGTGGTGACGTTTCCGGCACCGAAGGCCGAGGTCATCGGGACGGCGGCGACCGTCAGCGCGACCACGGCGCCGGCCCAGAGCGCCCGACGGAGGGAAATCTTCATGCGGCGTCTCCCCAAAACAGTTAGGAAACTTTCCAAATAGCTAATGAGACGCTACTCACGGGTTCACCACTCCGTCAAGATGTGCATGTTTCGATTTCCGGATGCCGGCGAGGACCCGCTCGACCGGTACCCTCACACCATGACGATCTTCGACATCCAACTGGCCGCGCTCGGCGGCGGCCCGGCCGGACTCGACCAGCACCGAGGCAGCGCGGTGCTGGTCGTCAACGTCGCCTCGAAGTGCGGCAACACCCCGCAGTACGCCGGTCTCCAGGCGCTCCAGGACAGCTACCGCGAACGTGGGCTGGTGGTGCTCGGCGTACCGAGCAACGAGTTCGCCGGCCAGGAGCCCGGCACCGACGACGAGATCGCGGAGTTCTGCCGGACCACCTACGGCGTCACCTTCCCGATGACCGAGAAGATCGAGGTGAACGGCGACGACCGGCACCCGCTCTACGCCGAGTTGGTGGACGCCGCCGACGCGGACGGCTACACCGGCGACGTTCGGTGGAACTTCGAGAAGTTCCTGGTCGCGCCGGACGGCACGGTGGCCGGCCGGTTCAACCCGAAGGTCGCGCCCGAGTCGGCCGAGCTGACCGCCGCGATCGAGAAGGTGCTGCCCCGCTAACGGTCGCCGGACAGTGCCGCCCGGATCGGCGCCAACTCGGTCAGCGCCTCGTCGAGCGCGCCGCCGTTCCGGGCGCCGCACCCGACGGCGCCGCAGCCGGCGCGCGCCGCAATCGACGCGCCGCACCTGACGGCGCCGTACCCGACGGCGCCGCAGCCGGCGCGCCGTACCCGACAGCGCCGTACCCGACAGCGCCGGAGGCGGCGCCTGCACCGTTTCGCTGGTCGCGGAATCGCATCGTCCGGACCGTCGGGTCGTGCTTCGATCATGAGATGAATCTGGTCTCGGAGGCCCACGGGTCGGGTTTGCCGATGCTCTGCCTGCCGGGGTTCAGCCTGGCCCGTTCGGCGATGGTCGCGGCGATGGAGCCGGCCGTCGCCGCCAACTCCGCGCTCCGCCGGATCTACCTCGACCTGCCCGGCACCGGACAGGCACCGGGTGGGCCGCCGGACTCCGACGGGGTGGTCGACTGGATCGGCGAGTTCGTGGACCGGGAGATCGGGCCGGAGCGGTTCCTGGTCGCCGGCTGGTCGTACGGCGGTTACCTGGCCGCCGCGCTCGCCCGGCGTCGCCCGGAACAGGTCGCCGGCCTGCTGCTGATCTGTCACGGCACCCGGATCCTCCGGACCGACCGGGACGTGCCGCTCGCGCCTGCGGTCTCCGAGGACGTCGAATGGCTGGTCGATGTCCCACCGGACCTGCGCGCCCACCTGTCGGTGGCGCTGGGCAACCGGGTCCGCGAGGCCGCCGCCCGGGTCGCCACGGTGCTGGAGACCGCCGGACCGGGCGACGAGGAGTATCTAGAACGGTTGCGCACCACCGGCTACCAGCTCTCCGACGAGGGCTCGACCACGACCTACCCCGGGCCGACCAGCGTCATCGCCGGCCGTCAGGACTACATCGCCGGCTACGCCGACCAGTTCCGCGCGCTGGCTAGCTACCCGGCGGCGAGTTACGCCCTGCTCGCCGACGCCGGCCACTACCTGCCGTTCGAGCAGCCGGAGGCGTTCCGCGGCCTCGTCCTCGACTGGCTGGCCCGCTGCGCGGCGACCCTCGGCGGCCCACCGCTCGACCAACCGGCCGGATGACCGGCGACCAGGTGACGCTCGGTTGCCGACCGCTCGACCAGCCCGGTGTCCACCAGACGACCGGCGCCTAGCGGGTTCGGGCGACCGAGGTCATCGACGGCTGGAGCCGGCCGAGGAACGTACGCAGGACCCGGTGCCACTCGCCCGGCCACTCCAGATGCGGGTCGGCCCCGGCCTCGGGCAACTCGGTCGACTCGCTGCCCGGCAGCAGGTCCAGCATCAACCTGACCTGCTCCGGCGGCACCCCGCCCCGGACCAGCAGGGTGGGGCAACGGACGGCGCGCCAGTCGGCCCAGAACGGGCGATCGGCCCACTCGCGCAGCGACTCCACCACCAGCTCCGGCACGAACCGGGGCCACCAGCCGTCCTCCGCCTCGGCCAGCCCGTCGGCCCGGACCCGCCCCCGGTGGCCGCCGCCGAAAAAACGCACCGCGTCCGAGTACGACGGGAACGGCACCGGCCAGGCGGCCAGCCAGTCGCCGAACCGGCGCGACGCGATCGGGTCGCCACCCGGCCCGGTGTCCACCATCACCAGCGCTCGGACCAGCCGCGGGTAACGAGCCGCTGCGAGCATGGCGGTGTGCCCGCCGAGTCCGTGCCCCACCAGCACCACCGGCGCGACCCGTAACGTGCTGATCACGGCGGCGACGTCGGCGACGTACGCCGAGCGGGTGAGCTGGGCCGGGCGACGCTCACTGCGCCCGTGGCCCCGCTGGTCAAGGGCGAGTACGTGGTGACTGCCCCCGATCGCGGCGGCGCTCGCGTCCCACTCCCCCGCGTACCCCGCCGGGCCGTGCAGGAAGAGCACCGCCGGTCGCGGTCCCGGATGGTCCAGACAGGCCAGTCGTACGCCGTCCCGACTCAGGTCGCGCCAGTCCCCGGCCAGCACCATGGGCACCCCCTCGTGGACGGGCCCCCACCCGTCCCATCGAACCGAATTCTCGACCGGCCCCACCCCGACCAGGCAATATCCTCCAGTAACGATTTGATTACTTGCCGTGCTGCACTTGCCTGCCCGTCTCATCAACGGGACTCTTTTGTGCGAACCGCTCCCCCGGTGTCCGCCGTACCCAGGAGGCAGTATGCGCAACGCCCGCCCGTACACCCGTACGCTCCGCCAACTCCTGGCGCTCGGCACGGCCGCCCTGATCGGGGTCGGCCTGACCACGGTCGCCGCCACCTCGGCGAGTGCCGCCGGGGTCGGCTACGTCCGGCTCGCCCACCTCTCCCCGGACACCCCGGCGGTCGATGTCTACCTCGCCGAGGCGGCCGGATCGGCGGAGCCCCGGGTCTTCCCGGCGGTCGGATACGGCGTGGTCTCGGGTTACCTTTCCCTGGCCGTCGGGCGGTACGCGGTCGCCATGCGCCAGGCCGGCGCCCCGGCGACCGCCCAGCCGGTGCTGACCACCGAGGTCGCGGTGACGGCCGGGAACGCGTACACGGTCGCCGGGGTGGGTCGCTACGCCGACCTCGGGCTGCGGGTGCTCGACGACGACCTGAGCGCACCGGCCGCCGGCCGGGCCAAGGTACGGGTGGTGCAGGCATCGGTACGGGCACCCGTGATCGACGTGGCGGCCGGCTCCGGCCCGACCATCGCCGACGGGGTGCGGTTCGCCACCACCACGCCCTACTCCCAGGTCGAGCCCGGCTCCTGGAAGCTGCGGCTGGACAGTGCCGGGAGCTCGTCGACCACGGCCGACGTACGGCTCGCCGCCGGCACGGTCTACTCGCTCCTGGTGCTCGACGCGGAACAGGGTGGACTCACCACCGAGCTGCGGGTGGACGCCAGGGGCGGTTCGGTGGTGCCGGACGGCGGAGTGGAGACCGGCGCCGGCGGCGCCAGGGACGCGGTGGCAGGCCAGGACACGGTGACAGGCCAGGACACGGTCGCCGGCCACGAGCCGGTCCGGCTCGCCGAGAAGGTGGACGGGGGCGAGCCGGGCGGGCGGGCGTACTCCCTGATCGCGGCCAGCGCCGTGGCCGGCGTGCTGCTCGCGGCCATCGCGGCGGCGGTGGTCCTGTTCCGGCGCCGCACGCGGCGCACCTGGTGACCTCGGCGCCGCCCGCGAGGGGGGCCGCGACCGTGCGGCAGCGTGGGTCATGGCGTTCGTGGTCCGGGCGGTCCGGGAGCGCCGGCTCCCGGACCGCCCGGCTGCCCCTGCCCGGCCTGGCCCTGCTCCTGCTCGCGGTGACCGGCGGCGCGGACTCCGGTTCGACCGCCGGACCGCCTCCACCGCCGGCTGCGGGCTCGCCGGCCGGTCAGCCCGGCGGATGGCAAGCCGGCCAACCCGGCGGTTGGCAACCCGACGGGCGGCAAGCGGGTCAACCCGACGGATGGCAGACGGGTCAACCCGGCGGGTGGCAGACGGGTCAACCCGGCGGGTGGCAGACGGGTCAACCCGGCGGGTGGCAGGCCGGGCAGTCTGGCGACTGGCCCGGTGCGGCGGCGGCCGGCTGCGTAACCGGCTGCCCACCGAGCACCACCGCCACCGGCACGAGGCCCGTCGCCGGCACCGAGTCACTGCCCGCACCGGCGTCGACCGGGACGTCCGACGGCCCGCCGACCCGGGTACGGATTCCCCGCATCAAGGTTGACTCGTCCCTGGCCACACTGGGGCTGGACCGGTCCGGGAAGCTGGCCGCGCCGACCGACTACGGCCAGGCCGGCTGGTTCGGCGCCGGTACGGCACCCGGTGACACCGGTCCGGCGGTCATCGCCGGTCATGTCGACTCCACCAGCGGGCCGGCGGTCTTCTACCGGCTGCGCGAACTGCGCCCCGGGGACCGGATCGAGGTACGGCGCGGAACCCGCTGGCTGCCGTTCGTGGTGGTGTCGACCAGCCGCCACGACAAGGACGAGTTCCCGACGGCCGAGGTCTACGGTCCCACCCCCGGCCCGGAACTGCGCCTGGTCACCTGCGCCGGCAGCTTCGACCCCCACGCCGGAAGCTACCGCGACAACCTGGTCGTCTTCGCCGTCGCGGTGTAAGGAAGGGCCCCTTGTTAACGCATAGCGTTAACAAGGGGCCCTTCCTTACACCTCAGACGGGGCGGCGGCCGGGGAAGCCGCACTCGGCGCGGTGGTACCAGCGCACGTCGTCGTCCCCCTCCAGCCAGCACCAGAGCACCTGTCGGCCCTCTCGCTCACCGGCGAAGTCGAGCAGCACCGGGGCGAAGCCCTTGACCTGGATGCCGTGGTCGTCGAGCTCGTCGAGGATGCCGTACAGGCGCGCTTCCAGGGCCTTGAGCTCCGGCACGCCGCCGAGCGGACTCAGCCCGCCGCCGCTCAGGTCGGCCCGGAGTTCGGCCAGGTCGGCCCGGATCGAGATCAGCTCGTCGATCCGGGGACGGAGCGTGGCAACCAGGTACCTGGCCTGGGCGAGGGTGAACACACCGGACAGTATGGGGCACCGGTCTCCGTACCGGGGCCAGCCCGGCACCGGGTCGTTCAGTCGCTCTGCGCGGCGATCTCGCGGGCCCGGTCCCGGGCCGCCTCCAGCGCGGCCAGCAGCGCCGCGCGTACGCCGTGCCGCTCCAACTCTCGTACGGCGGAGATGGTCGTGCCGGCGGGCGAGGTGACCGCCTCGCGCAGCTTCACCGGATGTTCACCGGAGTCGCGCAGCATCGTCGCCGAGCCGATCGCGGTCTGCACGATC
Source organism: Micromonospora sp. NPDC050397 (assembly GCF_044901685.1). Classification (NCBI taxonomy): domain Bacteria; kingdom Bacillati; phylum Actinomycetota; class Actinomycetes; order Micromonosporales; family Micromonosporaceae; genus Micromonospora; species Micromonospora sp. NPDC050397. The sequence goes on along the minus strand of NZ_JBJDPS010000004.1, from coordinate 283,115 downwards.
AGCTCGTGTGCCACCTGCCGGGGCAGCCCGAGCAGGATGCCCGCGTCGACCATCGCCTCGACCAGCAGGTAGAAGTACGCCGGGCCGGAGCCGGAGAGCGCGGTGACCGCGTCCTGCTGCGACTCGGGCACCCGGATCGTCGCGCCCAGTGGGGTGAACATCTCCTCGGCCAGGCTCAGGTGCGCACCGGTCGCGTACGGGCCGGCGGAGATCGCGGTCATCGCCTGGTCGACCAGCGCCGGGGTGTTTGTCATGACCCGGACCACCGGTGTGCCGTCCGGCAGCCGCCGGCCGAAGAAGCTGGTCGGCAGGCCGGCACAGAGGGAGATCACCAGTTTGTCGGACGGCACCTTCGGGCCGATCTCCTCCAGGAGGGCCGCCGCGTCCTGCGGCTTCACCGAGATGGCGAGCACGTCCGCCTCGGCGACCGCGGTGAGGTTGTCCACCACCCGGACGCCGTACCGGGTGGCCACCTCCTCGGCCCGGGCCAGCCGGCGCGTGGTGGCCAGCAACCGGCTCGCCGGCCAACCGGCCCGCAGCAGTCCGGAGAGCATCAGCTCGCCGATCTTCCCGGTGCCGATCACGGCCACGGTGTGCCCACCCGGCATCCGCTTCTCCATCCGTGTCGCGCCGGTCCCGTCGGGCACCGGCTGGTGACCCGGACCGGTGCGACCGGTCCGGGCGTGGTCGACCCGCCGCGCCGGCCCGGGTGGACCCCGCCGGCCGGTCGGGCCGGCTCGGCGTGGTCCACCCGGGATCGGGTACGGCAGGCGCCGGACTAGCTGCCGAAGAAGACCTCGGCCTCTTCGTAGCGCTCCAGCGGCACGGTCTTCAGCTCGCGGGTCGCGTCCGCCAGCGGCACCCGCACGATGTCCGTGCCCTGCATAGCGACCATCTTGCCCCAGTCGCCGTCGTTCACGGCGTCGATCGCGTGCAGGCCGAGCCGGGTGGCGAGCACCCGGTCGAACGCGGTCGGGGTGCCGCCGCGCTGGATGTGCCCGAGCACGACGGTACGGGCCTCCTTGCCGGTCTTCGCCTCGATCTCGCCGGCCAGCCACTGGCCGATGCCGCCGAGCCGGACGTGACCGAACGAGTCCAGCTCCTGGTTGTGCAGCACCATCTGCCCGTCGAGCGGCTGCGCGCCCTCGGCGACCACCACGATCGGCGCGTACTGCTTCTGGAACCGCTTCTCGACGTAGGTGGCGACCTGGTCGACGTCGAACTGCCGCTCCGGCAGCAGGATGACGTTGGCGCCACCGGCGAGACCGGCGTGCAGGGCGATCCAGCCGGCGTGCCGGCCCATCACCTCGACGACCAGGGTGCGGTGGTGGCTCTCGGCCGTGGTGTGCAGCCGGTCGATCGCCTCCATCGCGATGTTGACCGCGGTGTCGAAGCCGAACGTGTAGTCGGTCGCGCCCAGGTCGTTGTCGATCGTCTTCGGCACGCCGACCACGTGTACGCCGAGTTCGGTCAGCTTGGTCGCGACGCCGAGGGTGTCCTCGCCGCCGATCGCCACCAGCGCGTCCACGCCCTGCTGGGCGAGGTTGTCCTTGATCCGCTCGACCCCGTTCTCGATCTTGAACGGGTTGGTCCGGGACGAGCCGAGGATGGTCCCGCCGCGGGGCAGGATGCCTCGGACCTCGTCGATGCCGAGCGGCTTGGTCAGCCCCTCGAGCGGACCACGCCAACCGTCGCGGAAGCCCACGAACTCGTGACCGTAGGTGGCAACACCCTTACGAACCACTGCCCGGATCACCGCGTTCAGACCCGGGCAGTCACCGCCGCCGGTGAGCACGCCGATACGCATGATCTGCTCATCCTCCAGGAGCTTCAGGTAAGCCCAATTCAGCCCCAGGAGCGAGTCACGCAGACCATCGGCATCATTGCCGGCCCGGGGCGGGCCGTCAATGCGCACTGTAGTCGTCGGGCGGAAGGCAGGCCAGCACGCCTCACGGCAGGCGACCGGAAGGCCGCCTGTTATTAACGAAGGATTTTCCCGACCGGGTTGGGCGGGGTTCAACCACCCATTGCCCGCCACCGGGCCAGGTTGTGCCGGGCGTCGACCAGCGCGTCGTGCCGCTCGGCGTCGGCGTCCGGCAGGGGCGGCCGCCCCTGGTCGTCCCAGCGCTGCCGCAGGTCCTTGGTGAACCGGGGGATCTCCCGGGGCAGCGCCGGCATCGGCCCCCAGAGCTGCGCGAGCGCCACGTGGTCGTACGCCGCGTACCAGGCCCACAGCTCGATCTGCTCGTCCGGGCGTCCACGCACCGGCTCGACCAGGAACTCGTGGAGCTCGTCGCGGATCCGCTCCCGGGAGCGCCAGACCCGGTCCCCCGGGGACGGGAGCTTGTCCAGCACGTTGCGGCGGACCCAGGGCACCGCGCGGGAGTCGTCGAACTGGGTGGAGACGGCGTAGAACTCACGGCCGTACTCGTCGACGACGCCGATCGACACGAGGTCGACTATCCGGCCGTCCTCGATGAACTCGCAGTCGTAGAAGTAGCGGTAGACCATCCCGGTCATCCTGGCCCACCGGCTCGGCGGTCCCGGCGCCGGGGCCCGTACCCACCACGGGCCCGATCGCCCTGGGCGCTCCGGGCGGCCCTCCGGCTGCCACCGGTCCACCACACCGCCGCCCCCCGCGACCGGCCGGACGGCGACGCGTCCACGCGCCGTCCGGCCGGTCGCGGCACCCCGCGACCCCAACCCGCCACGCCCCCGTACAGCCCCCACCCAGCGGCGGATCTGGTCACCAGGATGCCGGCCATCGGGACGTCGGACTGTCACAGAAGCGATTCGAGGGGTGTACAGCACGCGACAGGACCGTCATGATCTGATGTGTACCGCTACCGGACAGGTCATCCGGTGTCATCATCTGGCTCTCGGGGGCGAGGGCCTCGACCGAGTGCAGACTGTGAGGGGTTGAGCCTTGGAGGTTCGCCTGCCGGAGCCGGGTGACGCGCTCACGGGTGTACAGATGTTCGCCGGCCTCGAGCCGGAGGTGCGGCAGCGGGTGATCGCCGCCGCGGTGCCGCGCACCTACCGCAAGGGTCAGTTGCTGTTCGTCGAGAACGACCCCGGCGAGTCGCTCATCGTGCTCCGGCGGGGCGCGGTGGTCGTCTTCCGTACGGCGCCGACCGGCGAACGCGCCGTACTGTCGGTGATCCGTCCACCGGACGTGCTCGGTGAGGTGTCCCTCCTGGACGCCTCGACCCGCTCCCTATCCGCCGAGGCGATCGAGGACTGCACCGCGCTGGCCCTCTCCCGGGGTGCCTTCATGGAGCTGGTCCACTCCAACCCGCGCATCCTCGACGCGGTGATGCGGTCGCTGGGCGGGCTGATCCGTCGGCTCACCGAGCAGAACGCCGACCACGTCTTCCTCGACCTGCCCGGACGGGTGGCGAAGACGCTGGTCCGGCTGGCCGGCGAGAGCCAGGCGCCGATGATCACGATCGAGCTGAACCAGAGCCAGCTCGCGGAGATGGCCGGTGGTTCCCGGCAGAGCGTGAACCAGGCGATCGGGTCCTTCGCCAGCCGGGGGTGGCTGCGCACGGAGGGTCGGCGGATCGTGGTGACGGACGTGGGGGCGTTGCGGCGTCGAGCCGGGATGTCCGACCGCTGATCTCGTCGCCGGGCGGTGCGGGTGCTCGGTCGTGGCGGGGCCGTGGGGGGGGGGGGGGGGCCCGGCGGGGGGGGGGGGGGGGGGGGGGGGGGGGGGGGGCGCCGGCGGCGCCGCGGACCAGATCAGGCCCCAGGTCTTACTGAACCCCGCCCAGCGTCCCCGCCCCC
>NZ_JBJDPS010000004.1:0-279319 GCF_044901685.1 Micromonospora sp. NPDC050397 | reverse complement strand
TGGGGCGGCCCCGGGGGGTTTTGGGGGGGGGGGGGGGGGGGGGGGGGGGGGGGCCCCCGCGGGGGGGGGGGGGGGGGCCCCCCGCCGCGCCCCCCCCCCCCCCCCCACGGCTCGGTGGGCGGGCTCGCGGGTCGGGCACGGTGGAGCTGGTGGCGCTTTCTGTGGGCCCGACCACTTGAGTCGAGTTGGGCTCGGTGCGTCCAGGACTTCTGGCTGAGCGCTCAGGTGGTGGTGGGCCGGACGCGACGCGGGGTCCACGGTCACCGTCGGCGACCTGTGGACCCCACGTTCACTCGTTGCTCAGGGGCGGACCGGATGGTCAGGGGTTGGTGCTGGTCGGGCCGACCCACTCCTTGCCGTCGCCACCCCCGGCGCCGCCGCCGGACTCGCCGACGATCCCCTCGGCCTGCAGTTGCGCCAGGGTGACGGCGTCCACATCGACCATCTCGCCCGCGGCGTGGTTGACGCCCGCGCCGTCGGTCCATCCCTGTACGAGCTGTACCAGCACCATCGAGAAATCTCCCTAATATCGCTGATCACTTGGCTGACCGACTGTAGCCGGCTGATGCTTGCCTCAGCCGGCCGAACGAGTGTCTGCTAGCCAACAGCCCGGTTCCCGACATTGGCGCAGACCCGCGATACTCGGCGTTGGCGACCAACACGGCCAGCACCGCGCAACACGGCCAGCTTGCCGCAACCCGGCCAGCACACCGCAGACCGGGCAGCGGCAGGATGGGTTTACGCGTACCGGGGTGCTCGGCCGAGGCCGACAGCCGGCGGCAGCCCGACCATCCAGACCCGACTGCGCTAGGAGGACACGATCTCCGCTCCGTGCGCGAAGTGTGGCCGGATCGCCGCAGCCGAGGACCGCTTCTGTGGTGGCTGCGGCAACGAACTCGTACCCGCCTGCCCGCACTGCGACCGGCCGCTCGCGGCCAACGCGGCGTTCTGCACCTCGTGCGGCAAGCCCCGGCCGGGTGGCAGCGTGCCCCGGGCCGCCGTGCCGTTGCAGGAGGACCGGCGGCGGGTGAGTGTCCTCTTTGTCGACCTGATCGATTTCACCCCGTACGTGGAGCGGGCCGACCCGGAGTTGGTCCGGGGCATGCAGACCAGCTTTTTCTCCGCCGCCCGTCGGGTGGTCGGCCAGTACGGCGGCGTGGTGGAGAAGTACATCGGCGACGCGGTGATGGCGTTGTTCGGGGCGCCGGTGGCGACCGAGACCGACCCGCTGCGCTGTGTCCGGGCCGGACTGGAGTTGCAGCGGGTGCTGGCCCGGTTCGCCCCGGCGGATGCCGGCGGGCTGCGGTTCCGGGTCGGGGTGGCGACGGGTGAGGCGCTGGTCGACGTGGCGGCGGCGCGGGACGGGGGTCAGGCGATCGTCGCCGGTGACGTGGTGAACACCGCGTCCCGGATGCAGTCGGTGGCGCCCCCGGGCGGGGTGCTGGTTTGTGGCAACACGTACGCGCTGACCAAGGACTCGATCCGGTACGAGGAACAGCCACCGGTGACGCTGCGCGGGCGGTCGTCACCGACCGAGGTGTGGCTGGCGCTCGCCCCGGTACGCCGGCAGCACCCGGACCGGGAACTCGACTCGACCCCGCTGATCGACCGGGAACACGAGCTGGGTCTGCTGGTCAACGCGCTGCACCGGTCGGCCCGGGAACAGGTGCCGCAGGTGGTCACGGTCTTCGGCCGGGCCGGGATCGGCAAGAGCCGGCTGGTCCGGGAGTTGTTCCGGCACGCGGACCGGCTGATCGACGAGCCGGTCACCTGGCGGACCGGGCGGTGCCCGCCGTTCGGCGAGAACGTCACGTTCGCCGCGCTGGCCGACATCGTCAAGTCGGAGGCCGGCATCCTCGACACCGACCCGGCCACCATCGCCGCGCAGCGGTTGGAGGCGGCGATCGGCGAGTTGGTCCCGGCCGGTGGTGAGACCGCCCGGCTGGTGGACGCGCTGCGCCCGCTGGTGGGGTTGCCCGGTCCGGCGCTGCCGGTGGAGGAGACCGAGTCGGCGTGGCGGCGGATGCTGGTCGCGCTCGCCGCCCGCCGGCCGACGGTGCTGGTCTTCGAGGACCTGCACTGGGCCGACGAGGCGATGCTGCGTTTCGTGGAGTTGCTCGGCGCCTCGGCCCGGGACGTACCGTTGCTGCTGCTCTGCACCGCCCGGCCGGAGTTGGTGGACCGGGAGCCGAGTTGGGCGGCGAGCATCACCTCGTCGCTGACGATCAACCTGCCGCCGTTGCGCAACACCGGCATCGCCTCGCTCTACGCGCACATGTTCGGCCAGGCGGCGTTCTCGGCGGACATGCTCAGCCCGCTGGTCGAGGTCGCCGACGGCAACCCGCTCTACGCGTACGAGTACGTGCGGATGCTGATCGAGCAGGGCGCGTTGCGGCAGTCGGGGCGGGGCTGGTCGCTGGAGAAGCAGGACGACCTGCCGATGCCGGACAGCGTGCACGCGGTGATCGCCAACCGGGTGGACCTGCTCGACGTGGCCGACCGTACGGTGCTGCTGGCGGCGTCGGTGGTCGGGATGCAGTTCTGGCCCGGCGCGGTGGCCTCGGCGCTCGGCCAGCCGGTCGAGTCGGTCGAGCGGGCGTTGCGCCGGTTGGAGCAGCGGGACTTCGTGCACGAGCAGGCCGGTTCCACCATGGCCGGTCAGCCGGAGTTCCGGTTCCGGCACGTGCTGGTCCGGGACGTCTGTTACCAGCGGCTGCCGCGTACCGAGCGGGTGGCCCGGCACGAGCGGACCGCGGACTGGCTGGACGCGCTGTCGCGCAGCCGGGACACCGACCTGGCCGAGGTCCTCGCCCACCACCGCTGGGCCGCGCACGAGATCGCCGGCACGCTCGGGGTGGACACCGAGCGGTACGCGCCGGCGGCCCGGGACGCGCTGCACCGGGCGGCGCGGCGCGCGTACGCCCTGCACGCCCTCGACGCGGCGGCGAACCACGCGGGCCGCGCCCTGTTGCTGGCCGGTGCCGACGACAAGCTCGACCGGCTGCAACTGGAGTTGCTGAGCACCGAGATCTCGTTCTTCCGGGACGGTCGGGCGTTCCTCTCCGGTGGCGGCACCGAGCAGTTGACCGCCCTGGCCGACCGGCTGTACGCGATCAACGACCAGGGTTCGGCCGCGCGGGCGTGGACGCTGCTGGGTCACGCCGCCTGGGGACGGGCCGACCGGGCGGCGGCACTGGCCTGCCTGGACCGGGCGGTCGAGCTGTTCGACGCGCTGCCGGACTCGGAGCAGAAGGCGGAGGCGTACGCCGAACTCGGCCGGCTGCACATGCTCAACCTGGAGCGGGACCCGGCGCTGGCGGCGGCCGGCGCGGCGGCCGACATCGCCGAACGGCTCGGGCTGGTCGAGGCACAGGTCAACGCGCGGATCACGATGGCGACCACCCGCTACCAGGCGGGCGACCGCAGTGGCCTGGACGAGTTGCACGCCGCCCTTCAGTTCTGCCGGACGAACAAGCTCCAGGCGCTGCCCCGGGCGATCCAGAACCTGGCCTACGCGATGGTGGAGGAGGGCGACTGGGTCCAGTCGAACGCCCTGCTCACCGCGGCGGCGGCCGAGGAGGCGGACGGGCAGCCGCTGACCACGGGTTACTCCGGCGAGGCGATGCGGGCGTACTTCAACGGCGAGTTCAGCAAGCTGCTCGCCGCCGCCGACGCCTTCGTCGACACCGAGAACGGCCGGTGGGACATGCAGGTACGCGGCCTGCGGGCCTGCCTGCGCGTGCTCCGGGGTGAACCGGTGCCGGGTGCCCGGGACGGTGTGGCCGGCCGGGCGACGCCGGCCACCGCGCCACCGACGACCCCGCCGCCCGCGCCGACCCCGCCCGCCCGGCCGGTGCCGCTGGCCGACGACATCGCCGAGGCGTTGGAGACCGCCCGGCGCAGCGGGTTCCACCGGTTGCACTGGACCGTGCTCGGGCCGGCGTCGCTCTGCCGGGCGTTACAGGGGCGCAGTTCGGACGCGGCCGACCTGATCGAGGAGCTGGCCGAGGCGTGGTCGACCGTGCCGGCGCTGGCCAGTGGCGAGTGGATCACCGCAGCCGCGTACGCCGCCGCGTTGACCGGCCGGGACCAGGCGGTTCGGGTGCGCGGCATGCTGGACCAGGTCACCCACCGCACCCCGTGGGCGGAGGCGGCGCTGCGGGTGGTCACCGCCGCGGTCGCCGCCGCCGACGGCGACCACGCCCGTGCCGCCCAGTTGTACGCCGCCTCGGCGGAGATCTACGCGCAGATACCGGACGTGACCGATCGGATGTTCGCGCTGGCGCTCGCCGGTGCCGAACTGAGCCGTTCCGGGGAGCGGGCGACCGCCCAGGTCATGCTCGCCGAGGTACGCGCCTTCGCGCTGCGTAACCAGGCGCCCGGCCTGCTCCGGTTGGGTGGCAGCCCCGGCGGGGCGGGTTACTCGCCGGTGCTGGCCTCCTGAGGAGTCGGACGCCGTTCCCCCGGTCCGGAAGTCGTCCGGGCGGGTTCGGGTCAGGCGGCGACGCGGTCGGTCGGGTCGGCCACGGTGGGGCCACCGCCGGGGTTGGCGGCAGGCATCTTCGCCTTCTGGGCGTAGACGTCGACGTACTCCCGGCCGGAGAGCCGCATCAGCTCGTACATGATCTCGTCGGTGACGGCCCGTTCGACAAAACGGTCACCGGAGAGCCCGGCGTGGCGGGAGAAGTCCAACGGGTCGCCGAACCTGATCCGTACCCTTTTGATCTTGGGAACGAGCTTGCCCGGCGGCTGGATCTCGTCCGCGTTGAGCATCACCACCGGGATGACCGGGGCGCCGCTCTGCAGCGTCAGCCGGGCCACGCCGGTCTTGCCCCGGTAGAGCCGACCGTCCGGTGAGCGGGTCCCCTCGGGGTAGATCCCGGCGAGGTTTCCCGCCCGCAGGACCTGGAGTTGCGTGTCGAGCGCGCCCTGGGCGGCCCGCCCGCCGGCCCGGTCGACCGGGATGGTGCCGGTGCCGGTGAAGAAGGCCCGGATCAGCCAGCCCTTCAGGCCGCGACCGGTGAAGTATTCCGCCTTTGCCACGAAGGTCACTTTTCGCGTGACCATCAGCGGCAGGAAAATCGAATCCGAGAACGACAGGTGGTTGCTCGCGAGGATCGCCGGGCCGGTGCCGGGTACGTTCGCCCTCCCCTCGACCTGCGGCCGGAAGATCAGCCTGAGCCAGGGGCCGAGGACGACGTACTTCATCAGCCAGTACAGCACGGGCGTCCTTTCCGGGCGCTTCGCACCCCCGCGTACCTTCGCTCCGTGGGCGGATCTGTCGGGAATGAGCCTACGAACCAAGTACGGCACGCCACAACGCACTCCCGGAACCCGCGCCCGCCGTGTCACGATTCAATGCACGGCACGCGGTCGGCGCGGCCGGGGGGATTCTGGGTCGGGCGCGCGCACGCGCCGGTGAGGGAGGGTATCCAGTGTCACCGGGTGGTGCCCGCCGAGGGCGGCGGGACAACGGGCTCGACGCGACCGAATACGCCGTCGCTGGCGACGTGGATCCACGGGTGGGCGAACACCTGCTCGACGTCCTCGCCGCCGGCGGCATCGCCGCCTACCTGCAGCCCTCCGCCGACCTCAACCCGGTTACCCGGACCACCACGGTGCCGGCCCGACCGACCGACCGGCTGTACGTCGACCGGAGCCACCTCGCCACCGCCCGCGACTACCTGACCCAGCTCGCCGACGAGGGTGTGCCGGCGCAGCCGCCGACCCGTCCCGATCCGGACGTGGAGGCCGAATGGGCCCGGATCGTCGCGGGTTACCACGCCGACGTGGCCGAGGACGCCCGTTCCTGGCCGGCGGCCGAGGACGTGACCGCCGACGGGTCGACCGACCCGGGCGGCACGGCCACCGGCACCGCCACCCGTAGCGGCCAGGAGAGCGCCGGTCCGGCGACCGAGGTGCGCCCGCTCCAGTCCGCCACCGACATCTCCGGCATCTCGGTACGGGGACCCCGCACCGACGAGCCGTCACTGCTCGACGGGCTCGACACGTTCGGCGCGGACCTGCCGGACGACGACGAGGACCGCTACATCCCGCCACCGCCACCACCCCTGCCGCACGTCTCGAAGTACGCCGTGGCCGGCGTACTCGCCGTGGTCATCGGTTTCCTGCTCTTTGTCTTCCCCGACCTGCTCCCGATCGACCGTGGCCTGGTCACCCTCATCGGGTTCGCGGGCATCCTGTCCGGCTTCGTGACGCTGGTCTGGCGGCTGCGTTCCGGCGACGAGGAGGACGACGACCCGGACGACGGCGCCGTCGTCTGAGCACCGACCCACGGATAGTGAGATTGATCGCACAACGCGGCCGTGCGTAGCACTCGTGTAACTTGTTGTCAGTACGAATAGTCGTACGTCACCTCTCTGCCCCACCCTCCTGACTGCCCGATTTCCCTCACCCCTTCCGACTGCCCGATAGCGCATCATTCGCGGTGGTCGCCTCGCCCGGAACGAGGTGCCCGAATGCGACAGAGTCCGCTCGTGGTGGTGGCCAACCGCCTACCGGTTGACGACGGCGTGGCGCTCGATGGCGCCTGTGAGTGGCGTCGTAGCCCCGGTGGCCTGGTTGGCGCCCTTCACCCGATCTTGAAGAAGACCCCGGCTGTCTGGGTCGGCTGGGCCGGCGGGAGTGGACCCGCTCCCGCCGTTCCCGACATCGACGGCGTACGGATGCACGCGGTGCCGCTGAGCGACGAGGACATGCGGGACCACTACGAGGGTTTTGCCAACGCCACCCTCTGGCCGCTCTACCACGACGCGGTCGAACAGCCCGTCTACCACCGCCGCTGGTGGGAGGCGTACCAGCGGGTCAACCAGCGATTCGCCGAAGCCGCGGCGGCGGCCGCCGAGCCGGGGGCCGTGGTCTGGGTGCAGGACTACCACCTGCAACTCGTACCGGGCCTGCTCCGCGCGCTCCGACCGGACCTGCGGATCGGTTTTTTCCTGCACGTCCCCTTCCCGCCGCCCGAACTGTTCATGCAACTGCCCCGCCGCGCCGAACTGTTGCTCGGCATGCTCGGCGCCGACCTGGTCGGCTTCCAGCGGGCCCAGGCGGCGCACAACTTCGCCCAGCTCGCCGCGAAGGTGCTCAAACTGCCCGCCACCGACCGGCGGATCGCGGTGGACGACCGGATGGTCCGGATCGGCGCCTTCCCGGTCTCGATCGACATGGCCGAGATGGAGGCGCTCTCCCGACGGCCGGAGGTGGTGCAGCGGGCCCGCCGGCTCCGGGCCGACCTCGGCGACCCGCAGCACGTGATCCTCAGCATCGACCGGATGGACTACACCAAGGGCATCGAACAGCGGCTCAAGGCGTACAGCGAGCTGATCGCGAACGGCCACATCAAGGTTCGCGACACGGTCATGGTGCAGGTCGCGGTGCCGAGCCGGGAGCGAGTCGAGCAGTACCAGGTGCTACGGGAGCGGGTGGAGCGCGAGGTCGGCCGGATCAACGGGGAGTTCGGCCGGGTCGGCGAGCCGGCGATCCACTACCTGACCCAGCCGTTCGACCGGAACGAACTGGCGGCGCTCTACCGGATCGCGGACATCATGGCCGTCACGCCGCTGCGGGACGGGATGAACCTGGTCGCCAAGGAGTACGTCGCGGCCCGGGTCGACAACGCGGGCGCGCTGCTGCTGAGCGAGTTCGCCGGGGCGGCGGCGGAGTTCACCCAGGCGTACCTGGTCAACCCGCACGACCTGGAGGGGTTGAAGTTGACCCTGATGCACGCGTTGCAGGCGACCCCGGCGGACGTCACCGACCGGATGCGGTCGATGCGCGATCACCTCCGGACGTACGACATCCGGGCTTGGGCTCGGGCTTATCTGACGGCGTTGGATCAGACGGGGGCGCTGGCTGATCGGTTGGCGCCGGCTTGATCTTTGTGGTGGGAAGCTTCGGGGGCCGGGGGGGGGGGCCCCCCGGGGGGGGGGGGGGGCGGGCCGGGGGGGGCGGGGCCCCCCCCCCCCCCCGCCCCGGGGGGGGGGGTGAGGACCCCCCGGGGGGGAGACCCCACGGGGGGTTGGGTGTGCCCCCCGGGTTTTTTCTTTGGGGGGGGGGGGGGGGGGGGGCCGCCGCCGCCGTGGGGGGGGGGGGGGGGGGGGGGGGGGGGGCCCCCCCCCCGCCCCCCGAAGCTGACCTGGTCATTCTTGGGAATCAGCCGCCGGGTTAGGTCAACCGCAGTGGTTCTTCGGATGGCTGGGTTGCCGCCACCGGGCGTGGGTTACGGGGTGGTGGGGGCATCTTTGTCGAGCCAGTCGAGGATGGCGTCGATGGGCTCGCGCCAGCGGGCGTCGAGCATCAGGTCGTGGCCCATCCCCGGGAAGAGCAGCGGGGCGGCGCCGTACCGGGCGGCGGCGCGGGTGAGCGCCCCGGCGGGGACCACCCGGTCGTCGGGGCTGCCGAGGACCAGCAGCGGCGGGTTGCCGACCGGCGGCTCCGGGTCGCGGTGCAGCAGCAGTTGCCACTGGGCGCGGGCGGTGGCCCGACCGAGCCGCGAGGTGTAGTCGGCGGCCGTGGCGGCGGGCAGTTCGCGGCTGAAAAGCTGTCGCCGGCTCAGTCGCAGCGGGCCGCCGAAGACGGCCGGCAGGGTGCCACCGGGGTTGCGGCGCAGGGCCGCACCGAACGTCCCCCAGCCGCCGAGGACCGGTGCGACCAGCACCGCGGCACGGGCCGGGTAGCGGGCCAGCGCATGGGTCACCACCAGGGCACCGGCGCCGTGTCCCACCAGCACCGTCTGCCGGGGCAGGCTGGCCGCCACCTGGACCACGTCGTGGACGTACGCCCGCAGCGTCGCCCCCGGCGCGGTGCCACTGCGTCCGTGCCCCCGCAGGCTCACCGCGTGGGCGGGGAACCCTCGCGACGCGCTGTGTTCGAGCCAGTGCTCGGCGAACGTCCAGGCGCCGTGCCCGAAGCCGGGTACGAAGAGCACCGGCGGCTTGCCCTCGTCGGTCTCGGGGGTGGCGCTGCGCACCTCCCGGCGTACCGGCGGGACGGGATGTGCCCGGTCCCGGCTCCGGAGGATCCGGGTCCCGCTCATTTTGTCGTCTCCAGGTCGTCGAGTGCGGTCTGCAGTTCGCGCAGGTACTCGTGGTGGCTGACTTCGAACCAGTGCCGGGTGCTCTCCTTGACCTTCGCCGAATTCCACCGGCGGCCGGCCCCCGCGTCGACCCGGCCGGCGAACGCGGCGGCCCGGTCCGGGGCGGTCTCCCGCAGCCGCAGCCGCCGGGCGATCGCGACGGTCTGCCAGTGCACGAGCGGGAGGATGCCCGAGTCGGCCTGGAGCAGGCCGGCGACGGCGAGCGTCGGGTAGCGGCGCGGGAACGCGTTGAGGTAGAGCGTGGGGCGGCCGGCGGCGTCGTTGCCGAGCAGGGCCGGGTCGAGGAACTCGAACCGGGGCAGGTAGCCGGTGGCGAGCACGACCAGGTCGGGGTCGATCTCCTGGCCGTCGGAGAGTTCGACCTTGTGGCCACGGAACCGGGCCACGTCCGGCACCGGCGTGATCCCGCCGTGCCCGACGTAGTAGACGAGCTGGCTGTTCGCGATCGGGTGGGTCTCGTAGATCCGGTGGTCGGGGCGACGCAGGCCGAACCGGGTCAGGTCGCCGACGGTGAGCCGGAGCGCGCGGGCGCCGAACCACTGGCGGGTCCGCAGCGGCAGCCGGTGCAGGGCCGCGTTGACCTGGTCGGTGGGGCGCCCGAGCAGATACTTGGGGACGTACCAGTAGCCGCGCCGGGTGGAGTGCCAGCACTTGGTGGCCTGCTGGGCGGCCTCGACCGCGATGTCGCAACCGGTGTTGCCGGCGCCGACGACCAGCACCCGCTTGCCCCGCAACTGGGTGGTGTCCTTGTACGCGGAGGCGTGCATGACCTGCCCCCGGAACTCGTCGAGCCCCTCGTAGACCGGGAGCTTCGGCGACCAGTTGTGCCCGTTGGCGATTACCACGGCGGCGTACCGCTGGATCCGCTCGGCGCCGTAACCGCCGGTGCTGCGGGTGGTCACGTCCCACCGGTTGCCGTCGGCCGGTTCGACCCGGACCACCTCGGTGCCGAACCAGACGTACTGGAGCAGGTCGAAGTGGGCGGCGTAGCGCTCCAGGTAGCCCAGGAGCTGGCTGTGGTGCGGGTAGTCCGGCCAGGAGTCGGGCATCGGGAAGTCGGGGAACTCGGTGGACGGCTTCGACGAGACCAGGTGGGTGCTGGCGTAGACCGGGCTGCGGTCGTGCCGCCAGTTCCACGCGCCGCCGACGCTGGTCTCGCGTTCGTAGCAGTCGACGCCGAAGCCGTGCTCCCGGAGGTTCTTGATCGCGGCCAGGCCGCTGGCCCCGGCGCCGATGACGCACACGGTGCCGCCCCGGTCGTAGACCGCGCGCCCGTCCGGGCGCAGGGTGGCGCTTGTCTCGGAGCTGTCAAGACCGATGGAGGTGGACACCGGGGAATCTCCTTTTGTCCGGCACGAATGCCGAGTGCTGCCGAATCCTCTCGACTCTCGTCACCCTTTGTCCAGCCCACCGCCCAACGTTTGGTCATTCCTCCGGCGACGACACCCGCCGCTCGGCGTACGCCCCGGCCCGGACGATTCGTTGGCCGTTCGCCTCGGGGGTGAGGTGGACCAGGTTGGCCATCGGAGCGGGCCGCTAGCGGGTGGTGGGGTGGGACGGGGTGGCCTCCGCCGGGGGTAGCAGCAGGTCGGCCAGGACCGGTAGGTGGTCGCTGGCCCGGCGGGTCTGCGGGGTGTCGATCACGTCGTAGTCGGTGACCACGATCCGGGGGTCGACAAAGAGCGCGTCGATCCGGTCCCGGGGGTGGGCGCAGGGGAAGGTGCAGCGGTCGTCCCGACCGGTGGCCACGGCGGCGTCGACCAGTCCGTCGGCGATGGTCCGCCACGCCGCCCCGCCGGAGTTCTCGTTGAGGTCGGCGCCGAGCACCACCGGCAGCCGCAGTTCGGCGAGGTCCCGCTTGAGCAGGGCGGCCTGGCCGGGGCGCTCGGTCGGGTCGGTGCCGAGGTGCGAGCCGACCACCACGAACGGGGCGGTGGTGGCGGAGCCGACGGCGCACTCGGCGAAGACAACTCCGCGCATGTGCCGGCCCGGGGTGAGTGGGAACTGGCGGTGCCAGGTCCGGCGTACCCGGACCCGCAGGCTGGTCAGCACCAGGTTGCCCAGGGACGGCAGCCCGCCCCCGCCGACCACCAGCCCGAGCGAGTCGGCGAGCGCGGCGGTCTTGTGCCGCCAGCGGAAGCGCCGGGGGCCCTCCTGCACGATCACCACGTCCGGCTCGGCCTCGCGTACGGCCGTGGCCAGCGCGGCGACGTCGTCGCGCTGGCCGTGCACGTTGTACGACAGCACCCGCAGGCGTACGCCCGCCACCTCAGCGTCCACGAACCACCCCTAACGGCGTCGGGCCAGGTCCGCCGCGCCGATCATGCCCGCCGTGTTGCCCAGCTCGGCCGGTCGGATCTCGGCCACCGGCAGCCTGCCCCGCTGCGCCAGGGCCTCGGTGAAGGTCCGCCGGGTCGGGCCCATCAGCAGGTCGCCGGCCTCGACCACGCCGCCACCGACGACCAGCACCTGCGGGTCCAGGATCTGTACCAGGTCGGCCAGCCCGAGACCGAGCCAGTGACCGATCTGGGCGAACGCCGCACCGGAGATCGGGTCGCCGTCCTGGGCCGCGCTGGTCACCATCGGACCGGTGATCGAGTCCACCTCGCCCGAGGCGAGTTCGAGCAGGCGGCCGGCGCGGTCCGGTGCCTGGCGCGCCCCGGCGCGGGCGAACCGGACCAGTGCGTTGCCGCTGGCGTACTGCTCGATACAGCCGAGCCGGCCGCACCCGCAGAGGTGTCCCTCCGGTACGGAGAGGAAGTGGCCCAGTTCGGCGGCGATGCCGTGCGCGCCACGGAGCAGGTGGCCGCCGAGGATGATGCCGCCGCCGACGCCGGTCCCGATGGTCAACATGACCATGGACTCGTCGGCGTGCCGGCCGGCGCCGTGCTGGAACTCCGCCCAGGCGGCCACGTTGCCGTCGTTCTCGACGATCACCGGGAGGCCCACGGCGGAGCTGACGTAGTCCCGGATGGGTTCGTCGCGCCAGGCGATGTTCGGGGCGAAGAGCACCACCGACCGGTCGGCGTTGATCCAGCCCGCCGCGCCGATCCCCACGGCCTCGATGTCCCGATTGGCGGCCAGTTCCGTGACGACCTCGACGATGACGTCGCGGGTCTTGGCCACGTCGTCGGCGGGGGTGTCCCGCCGGGTCCGGACCAGTACCTCGCCGTCGGCGTCAACCACGCCCGCGGCCACCTTGGTACCACCGACGTCGACTCCGATGGTCAGCGTCACCGCCGCCGCTCCCCTCTGTGCTCTGCTCGGCCGGCACCACACCGGTCTGTGCTCTGCTCCGCCGGCACCAGCCGGCCGATCACGTCCCGTCGCCGGGCCGGACCGTCGGGTCCGTCGCCCGGGTTCGACCGGACCCGTCAGGTCCCGTCGCCCGGGTCGGCCTCGACCGGCACGGGTCGCCCGGGTACGCGGGCTCCGGGCACGACCGCGGGTGCACCCGTGGCGTCGGCGACCGGGGCCGCTCCGCCGGGGCCGGTCGGTCCCGGGTGCCCGGGAGCACCGGTGGGTCCGTCCGTCTCGGCCAGCGGGTCGGCCCGGTCGACGGGGGCGTCGGAGGCCGCGCGGGTCGCGGCCGACCAAACGTCCCGCTCCGGTGCCGGCCACGAATCATGCCCGGTCCGGGTGGCCTCGCGCCACACTTCGTCGCCAGGGTCCCGCCGGGAAGACCGTACGCCCTGGTCGGCGGCGGTTCGTGGGTGCGGTGCCTGGGGCGGCTCGGCGGCGGGCGTTTCCGGGCCGGTGCTGGGCGATGCCGTGGGCGGTTCAGGGCGGGTGGGGGGCGGTTCAGGGCGGGCGGTGGGGCCGGCACCGGGTGCGGCCGGGTCACCGGCGGGGTCCGTGGCGGTGGGACCGTTCGCGCTGGACAGCGCCCGGAGCAGGCTGGCCAGGCCGGCGGCGAAGTCACCGGCGCCGGTGGCGAGCCGCTCGGCGAACTCCGGGCTCGGGTCGCGCAGGGCGGTGATGGCCCGGCAGATCGGGCAGACGCAGCATTCGGCCGATCCGGTGGCGAATCCGGCGCCGGTGGCCGTACCGGACGGGGTGGGTTCCGGCGGTGCCCGGTGGGGGGTCGTCGGGCCGGAGGACGAGGTGGTGCCGCTGTGACCGAGCACACCGGTGATCAGGTCACCCAACGGGCCGAACCCACCGGCCCGGCCGGACGTGCCCAGGCGCACCGCGGCCAGCGCGGTGGCGACCAGGCGCTCGGCCTCCGTACGCGCGGACGCCGGATCGGTCGCCGCCATGCTGCCTCCTCTCACCGTGACGCCACTGTCGGCGGCTGGCTCAGTTCGTCGCCCCGAGGGACTCGACCCGCCGCTTGAGCTGCTTCAACGCTGTGTCCATGATCATTTTTTCGGCCTTGCGGCGGAACATTCCCAGCATCCCGACCGACAACTCGACCTCGAGCCGGTAGGTGACGGTGGAGGTGCCGTCGCCGTTGTCGTCGATGTCGTACGACCCGTTCTGGGTCTGCTGCATCCGTGACGGCCCGGCCAGGTGCCACTCGACCCGGGAGATGTCCTCGGCGTACTCGTAGACCAGCGTGTAGTCGTCGGCCAGCACACCGGCGTCCAGGACGAACCGGACCTGGCTGGCGTAACCGTCCTCGTACTCCTCCAGCACCTCCACGCTACGCAGCGCTTCGGTCCACTCGGGGTAACGCGCGAAGTCGCAGATCACCTCGGCCACCCGGGACACCGGCGCGGCGATCACGATCGACTGGATGGAGGACTCCGCCATGGGGGGCAGGCTACCCGGTTGACCGGCCCGACCGGCCGTCCGGCTCGACCCCGCCTCGTCCGACTCGAACAGCCCGCCCGTCCGACTCCACCGGCCCGCCTGGTCCGACTCGACCGGCCTGGCTGGTCCGACTCGACCGGCCTGGCCGGACTGGCGAGCGGGACGGCCGGGTAGGTTTCCCGTATCCGGTTCCGTCCCGCGACCGCCCCTCCGGTGCCGGGGACGACCCGAAGGCTGGGTACGAGCACGAAGGAGTGCAGGTGCGCGAGTTCTCCGTCCCACCCGTGGTCAGCATCGGCGACACGGCCAACCTGACCGACCCGGTCTGGGACAACGCCGAGGTGGCTCCGGACGCGGTGCAGTTCTCCCGGCGTACCCGGGGAACCGGCGACATCCCGACGGCGGGCGAACGGCCGGGCTGGACCGACGTCACCTGCCGGCAGTTCCGGGACGAGGTGGTGGCCCTCGCGCGCGGCCTGGTGGCGGCCGGCATCAAGCCCGGCGACCGGGTCGGCCTGATGAGCAAGACCCGGTACGAGTGGACCCTGCTCGACTACTCGTTCTGGGCGGCGGGGGCGGTGACCGTACCCGTCTACGAGACCTCCAGCGCCGAACAGGTGGCCTGGATCCTCGCCGACTCGGGCGCGGTGGCGTGCGTGGTGGAGACCACCGCGCACGCACTGCTGCTGAGCGGGGTGCGGGACCAGTTGCCCGCGCTGGAGCAGGTCTGGCAGATCGACACCGACGACCTGGACGGGCTGGTCGCCAGCGGCGCCGGGGTCGACCCGGCGGAGGTCGAGACCCGTCGGCGCGAGGTGCACGCCGACCACCTGGCCACGATCATCTACACCAGCGGCACCACCGGACGCCCGAAGGGTTGCGTGCTGACCCACCGCAACCTGTACGCCGACGCCGCCAACGCCGTACCGGTGCTGCCGCACCTGTTCAACGAGGGCGCCTCCACCCTGCTCTTCCTGCCGCTGGCGCACTCGTTCGCCCGACTGATCCAGGTCGGCGTGATCTACGCGCGCGCCACCCTGGCCCACAGTTCCGACCCGAAGAACCTGGTCAACGAGCTGAAGGCGTTCCGCCCGACCTTCGTGCTCTCGGTGCCCCGGGTCTTCGAGAAGGTCTACAACGGGGCCGCCCAGAAGGCCGCCGCCGAGGGCAAGAGCGCGATCTTCGCCCGCGCCGAGCGGGTGGCGGTGGCGTACAGCGAGGCACTGGACTCCCCCGGCGGACCGAGCCTGCCGCTGCGGATGCAGCACCGGGTCTTCGACCGGCTGGTCTACCGCAAGCTCCGGGCCGCGCTCGGCGGGCGCTGCCGGGACGCCATCTCCGGCGGCGCCCCGCTCGGCACCCGGCTCGGCCACTTCTTCCGGGGCGTCGGGGTCACCGTGCTGGAGGGGTACGGGCTGACCGAGACCTCCCCCGCGGCGGCGGTCAACCTGGCCACCGCCATCCGGATCGGCACCGTCGGTCGGCCGCTGCCCGGCGTCTCGGTCCGGATCGCCGACGACGGCGAAATCATGATCAAGGGCGACATCGTGTTCCAGGGTTACTGGAACAACCCGGAGGCGACGGCGGAGGCGCTCGACGACGGCTGGTTCGCCAGCGGCGACCTGGGCGCGCTGGACGGTGACGGCTTCGTCAGCATCACCGGCCGGAAGAAGGAGATCATCGTCACCGCCGGTGGCAAGAACGTCGCTCCGGCCGTGATCGAGGACCGGGTCCGGGCGCACCCGCTGATCAGCCAGTGCGTGGTGGTCGGCGACCGGCGGCCGTTCGTCGGCGCCCTGGTCAGCATCGACGAGGAGTCCTGGCCGAAGTGGCTGGCCGAGCACGGCCATCCGGGCGACACGCCCGTCGCCGACCTGCGCGACGACCCGGCCCTGCGGGCCGAGGTGCAGTCCGCGATCGAGGACGCCAACCGGGCGGTCTCCTCCGCCGAAGCGGTCAAGCGGTTCAGGATCCTGCCCCGCGACCTGACCGAGTCGACCGGTGAGCTGACCCCGTCGATGAAGGTCAAGCGGGCCGTCGTACACCAGACATACGCCTCGGAAATCGCCGCGATCTACGGGGACTGACTACGATCCGTCAGGTGCCCGCCTCGACATCCGCCCTCCCCCGCCCGCATCCACTCGCGGCGGCGGCACGCGTCGTCATGCTCGCGCTGGTCGCGATCCTCACCCTGATCACCACCGGGGACCTCGATCAGCTCATCTGGATCGCCCTGCTCGCGGTCGCCGGCATCCCGGCGGTGCTCGCCCCGCACCACCGGGTCCTCGCGCCGCTCGGCCGGTTCGCCGAGGTGGTGATCGTCGGGTTCGCGGCCAGCCAGGTGGCGGACGAGGCGTCCCTCGGCGGGATGGGCGCGGCGGCGATCCTGCCGTACCTGTCGGTGCCGTTGACCGTGGCGGCGTTGCAGCGCCGGTCGCACGAGGGCGTGGCGTTGCTCGCGGTGACCACGGCCAGCCTCGCCGTCGGCGGCTTCCTCAACGGCAACACCGCCGACGAGCCGCTCGGACACCTCGGCGAACTCGGCTACCTGGCCGTCTCGGTCCAGTGGCTGGTGCTGGCCGCGCTCGGTCTCTACGCGGCGGGCACGCTGCAACGGATCTGGCAGGCCCGGGGCGAGAGCAGGCCCCAGCCGTACGCCGAGGCGACCCGCCTGCTCACTCAACTACGCAGCGTCGCACGTCAACTACCTGGAGCGACTCTCGATCCGGGCAGCATCTCCGAACACCTGCTCGAGGAGTTGCGGGTGGTGGCCCGCGCCGATCGGGCGGCGGTGCTCTCGGTCAGCGGCGGCGGCCGACTGGTGGTACTCGCCCAGGTGGGCGTGGACCGGGTGGACTGGGAGACGACGCTCGACGCCGACTCCGCCATCGCCGACGCGTGGGCCAGCCAGCAGCCACAGACCGCGCCCCGCTCGCAGTCCCGGTCACACTCCGGTGGGGAGGTGTCCGCGCTGGTGGTGCCGCTGGTCGCGGGCGTACGCACGGTGGGCCTGGTCACCCTGGAGGCGGACGCCACGAACGCGTACCCGGCGCCGGTGGTGACCCGGGTGACCGCCCTGACCCGACCGGCCGCACTCCGGTTGGAGGCGGCGCTCCTCTTCGACGAGGTCCGCTCGCTCGCCACCAACGAGGAGCGCCAGCGGCTGGCCCGGGAGATCCACGACGGGGTGGCCCAGGAACTGGTCATGGTCGGCTACGGCATCGACAACGCGATGGCCACCCTGCCGGACGACGCGGAGGAGACGGCCGGCGAACTCCGTACGCTGCGCGGTGAGGTCACCCGGGTGATCACCGAACTGCGACTGAGCCTGTTCGAGCTGCGCAGCGAGGTCGACCGGCACGGTGGGCTGGCCGCCGCGATGGCCGAGTACGCCCGTACCGTCGGCGCCTCCGGTGGGCTCCGGGTGCATTTGTCCCTGGACGAGTCGACCGCCCGACTTCCCGCCGCGACCGAGGCCGAGTTGTTACGGATCGCCCAGGAGGCGATAACCAATGCGCGCAAGCACGCCGGGGCGTCCAATTTGTGGGTAACGTGCGCCGTGGACCCACCGTTCGCGCAAATAGAAGTGTCGGATGATGGTCAGGGCATCGCTGACCAGCGCCCCGACGGGCGGTATGGTCTTGCGATCATGGCCGAGAGAGCGGAACGTATCCGGGGCCGACTGGAGATCCGTCCGCGACATCCCAGTGGCACGACGGTGGCGGTGGTGGTCGGAACCACCCCCCGACGCGATAACGTGCGCGATAGCGTCACCGCATCAGAAGGGGAGTAACCCGAGCATGACCACGAGCCCCACACCGGCCGGCCGCACCAAGGTCCTTCTTGTCGACGATCACGACCTGATCCGCAAGGGCCTGCGCCACGCGTTCGAGCGGGACCGGCAGTTCGAGGTCGTCGGCGAGGCCGCGACGGCCGCTGAGGGGGTCCGCCAGGCGGGTGCCCTCCAGCCGGACGTAGTGATCATGGACCTCCGCCTCCCCGACGGCAGCGGCCTGGAGGCCACCCGCGCCCTGCGCAAGTCCAGCGCCACCATGGGCATCGTCGTCCTGACCATGTACGCCGGCGACGACCAGCTCTTCGGCGCGCTGGAGGCGGGCGCGAGCGCCTTCGTGCCGAAGACCGCCCCGGCCGACGAGGTGGTCGCCGCCGCGCGCCACGCCGCCTCCTCGCCGAGCGCGTTCACCGCCGCCGACCTCGCCGAGGCGATGAAGCGTCGACTGGCCCCATCCGGCCCGCAGCTCTCCCCCCGCGAGGGCCAGGTGCTGCGGCTGCTCGCCGACGGCATGAGCGTGGCCGGCATCGCCAAGCAGCTCTTTGTCAGCGAGTCGACGGCCAAGACGCACATCTCCAAGCTCTACGAGAAGCTCGGCGCGGCCAACCGGGCCCAGGCCCTGATGACCGCGCTGCGGCTGGGTCTGCTCGAAGCTCCGGACGCGCCCAAGTTCTGATCCCGACCGGCCGGACCAGCCCGTGACGTGACCGCCACGGCTGGCCGGACGGTGGGTGGCGGGTGCCCCGGCGCCGGGCCCGTACCCGGGACCCGACCCCGCGCCAGCCGGCTCAGGAGGCGTCGACCGGCACCCGGGCCGGGATCGCCCGGCCACCGAGCCGGCGGAACGCCAGGTATGCCTCGCAGCCGAGGCAGAGCCCGAACACCGCGTTGAGGAACGCCGCGGCCAGCGCGAACGCGGTCGCGACCAGCCCCAGGCCGGTCACCCCGGCCAGGTAGCCGACCGCCGCGACAACCGTGAAGACCAGCCCGACGAGTTGGGCGAAGCGCACCGGCGCGACCGGTTCCAGCTCCGTCGGCGGGCGCAGCGAAGGACTGACGAACGCCCGGAAGAGCAGCCCGTACGGCCCCCGGCGCGGACTCGCCGCGGTCACGCCGAAGACCACGGCCTGGGCCAGCGCGAGCCAGCCCGAGCCGGTGAGCAGTACGACGATCAGGACGACGGTGGTGACGGCCGCGGCGAACCGGGGTCCACGGGGATCGATCAACATGGTCAACCTCTGTCGGGAGGGGCGACGACGACGGCCGCCGGTGGGAGCCGGGACGGAAGGAACCTGGTTCAGCGACAGAGGCTGGTGCAGAGTCGGCCGTGGTCGATGATCCGACGCCGGGTGAACCACCGGGCGGTCATCGGTCGGCACCGGTGAGCAGCGGCGCCAACGCCGCGATGACCTGCGCCTTCGCCGGCACCCCGGCGGCCCGCGCGACGATCCTGCCGTCGGCGTCGACGACCAGCGTGGTGGGCGTACGCCAGATGTCCAGTGTCCGCACCGCGGCGAGCTGACTCTCCGCGTCGACCTCGACGTGCCGTACGCCGTCGAGCAGCCCGGCGACCTCACCGAGCACCCGGCGGGTGGCCCGGCAGGGCTGGCAGAACGCCGACGAGAACTGCAACAGGGTGGCCGGTGTGCCGAGCCGGACGCCGAGTGCGGTCAGCAGCTCGGGGTCGACCCGGCTGGCCGGCTCGGCGGCCGGGACCGCGCCCGGTTCCGCCGCCGATCCACCCGATCGGGCGGCGCCGGGACGGCCGGTGTCGAGGGGTTCGGGCGTACCGCCGGGGGTGGCAGGTGGTGGTGTGGCCCGGACCGGCTCCGCGACCCGGCGCTGGACGGCCCCGGGTGCCGTGGTCCGGTGGGCGGTTCGCGTCGGATGGGCGAGCACCGGGCGCAGCCGGCCGTCCCGGCGTCGCCGCCACAGTCCGAAGGCGGTCGCGGCGACCAGTACGGTCGTCACCACCAGCGGGCCGGTCAGCGCGGAATCCAACACGATTTCCAGACTGCCACGGGCGATTCCCGTTGGCCACGGTGTCTCGTCCCCGGGTGGCCAACCTCCCACCCGAATCCCCGGCAATTCGCCTTCCGCCGGGCATTTGACTACTACCGCGCTCGGGTCGACCCCGTGTCCATCTCGGATCGTGCGGCGTGCGATGGTGTTCGCCGTCGACCGTGTCCGCCGTCGATGCTTTCCGCCGTCAATGGCGTACGTCGTCGGCCATCCCGGTCACCAATGGTCCCGGCGGATGATCGTCGGACGGTCTGGATAGCTGGGCAGGGGACGGGCAGAATAGCCGAGGAACAACCGCGGGGCAGTAATTCGTGCGTTCTCAGCGTAGGGGCAGGTAGGCATGCAACGGCCGGACTGGGCACCGCAGAGCATCGACATCGAGAGACCCAGCGTGGCCCGGATGTACGACTACTACCTGGGCGGATCGCACAATTTCGCGGCGGACCGGCGGGCGGCGCAGGCGATGATCGCCTCCGTACCCGAGGCTCCGCTGATGGCCCAGGCCAACCGCGCCTTCCTCCGCCGGGCGGTGCAGTACCTGATCGACGCGGGGATCAGGCAGTTCCTCGACATCGGTTCGGGCATCCCGACGGTCGGCAACGTGCACGAGATCGCCCAGCGGGGGGCGGCCGAAACCCGGGTGGTCTACGTCGACGTCGACCCGGTCGCGGTGGCGCACAGCCGGGAGATCCTCAGCGGCAACGACCGGGCCACCGCACTCTGGGGCGACCTGCGCCAGCCGGCCGAGATCCTGGCCCACCCCGACGTCCGCAAGCTGCTGGACTTCGACGAGCCGGTGGCCGTGATGGTGGTCGCGGTCCTGCACTTCATCCCCGACTCCGACAACCCGGGCGAGTTGCTGGCGACGATCCGACGCAGCCTCGCCCCCGGCAGTCACCTGGTGCTCTCCCAGGCCAGCGACGACGGCCGGACCGCCGACGAGCGCGAGGAGGCGGAGCGGGTCTACCAACGTACGGACAACCCGCTCACGGTCCGCAGCCGGGCCGAACTCACCCGGCTCTTCGACGGCTTCGACCTGGTCGACCCGGGCGTGGTCTGGGTCCCGCAGTGGCGGCCCGACTCGTTCGACAGCCTGGACGACGCCGAGCGCGCGGTCTTCATGGGTGGCGTGGGACGGCACGGTGGATGACGACTACCCCGGCCGTACGGTGCTGACCGCCGACCGGCCCGGTCTGGCCACCTTCGCCCGCGCCTGGGCCAAGGCGGTCGCCGGCACCAGCTACCTGCCGATGACCCAGGCCCAGCTCGAACACCTGCTCCAGGAGCTGACCGGGCAACTCGCCGACGCGCTCCAGTCGGAGCCGTTCGACCTGCGCACCGGGCACCGGGTCGGCGCCGCCCTGGTCGCCGCCCACGTGGCGTCGGCCGAGGGGCTGGGGCGGACGATCGAGGTGATCCAGTTGCGCCTGCTGCGCGACCTCGGTCTCGCCCAGGAGGACGCCCAGGACCGGATGGCCCGGCTGCTCGCCACCGTCGCGACCGGCTACAGCCGGGCGATGCACGACCGCACCCTGGACGAGCAGGAGTCGATCCGGCGGGCCGGGATGGTCGCCCGGGAGCAGGCCGAACGGGCGCTGCGCGAGAGCGAGGCGCGGTTCCGGCACCAGGCCACCCACGACCCGTTGACCGACCTGCCCAACCGGGCCCTGTTCACCGAACGCCTCGCCGCGGCCATACGCCGACCCGGCGGTGACGGCACTCGGGTGGGCGTCTGCTTCATCGACCTCGACCGGTTCAAGGTGGTCAACGACACCCTCGGCCACCCGATCGGGGACAAGCTCCTCGTCGCGGTCGCCGACCGGCTCCGCCGTGAGGTGGGCGAGCACCTGGTGGCCCGGCTCGGCGGCGACGAGTTCGTGATCCTGGTGGAGGAGACCACCTGCACCGACGACGCGATCAAGGTCGCCGACGCGGCGCTCGCCGCGATCAGCGAGCCGTCGGTCGTCGACGGCCACGAGCTGACCGTCTCGGCGAGCGTCGGCGTGGTCGAGCGACCGGTCGCCGGCACCACCCCGGACGACGTGATGCGGGCCGCCGACGTCACCCTGCACTGGGCGAAGTCGTCGGGCCGGGGACGGTGGGCGCTCTTCGACGCCGAGCGCAACGAGCAGGAGCTGACCCGGCACGCGTTGTCGGCGGCGATGCCCGGCGCGTTGGACCGGGGTGAGTTCTACCTGGACTACCAGCCGCTGGTGTCGCTGACCTACGGCGGGGTGCTCGGGGTGGAGGCGCTGGTCCGCTGGCGTCACCCGGAGCTGGGCGTGCTGCGGCCGGACAGTTTCATCGGGCTGGCCGAGGAGACCGGGCTGATCGTCCGGCTCGGCGACTGGGTGCTGCGCGAGGCGTGCCGGGAGGCCCGACGCTGGTTGACGCTGAGCCCGGACGCCCCCTTCGTCAGCGTCAACCTCGCGGTCCGGCAGGTGCACGGCGCCGGGCTCGCGGACGAGGTCAGGGCCCTGCTCGACGAGACCGGGCTGCCGCCGCACCGGCTGCAACTGGAGATCACCGAAAGCGCCCTGATGACCACCACGGGCGAGCCGGTGGAGGCGCTGCGGGCACTCGCCGAGATCGGGGTCCGGATCGCCATCGACGACTTCGGCACCGGCTACTCGAACCTGGCGTACCTGCGTTCGCTGCCGGTCTGCGAGCTGAAGGTGGCCGGTTCGTTCGTGGCCGGGCTCCAGACGGCGGGCAACGACCCGGCGAGCCGTACCGACGAACGGATCCTGGCCACGCTGGTCGCGCTCGCGCACGCGCTCAACCTGACCGTGACCGCCGAGGGGGTCGAGACGGAAGGGCAGGCGGAGCGGTTGCGTGAGCTGGGCTGCGACGCCGCACAGGGCTGGCACTTCGGTCGCCCCGAGCCGGCCGTACGGATCCACGACCGGCTGGGTCAGCGGGTCTGACGAGCCCCGGCACCGCCGGGGCCAGCCGGTGGTGTAACCGGATTAGCCCGGCGGTGTGCCGGGGTCAGTCGGTGGTGTAACGGGATTAGTCGGTGGTGTGTCAGGCCAGCCGGTGGTGTGCCGGGTCAGTCGGTGGTGTCCGGGATGGTCGGGCGCAGCAGCTCGGCCAGCCGCTCGGCCTGGAGCTCCCAACGCCACTCGCTCTCGACCCAGGCACGACCGGCGGCGCCCATCCGGCGCGCCCGCTCCGGGTCCTCAAGCAGGGTGGCGATCCGGTCCGCGAGCTGGGCCAGGTTCCGCCCGTCGACCAGGTAGCCGGTCTCACCGTCGCGTACCGCGTCGGGTGCGCCGCCGGAGTCGCCGACGACAACCGGTAGACCGGTCGCGGAGGCTTCGAGGAAGACCATGCCGAGCCCCTCCACGTCGAGGCCCCGGTTGCGGGTCCGGCAGGGCATGGCAAAAACGTCACCGGCGGCGTAGTGCACCGGCAGTTCCGCCCACTCCACCCCACCGGTGAAGATCACGTGCCCGCCGAGGTCGTGCTCACGTACCAGTTTCTCCAGCGTCGGCCGGTACGGCCCGCCGCCGACGACGAGCAGCGCGGCGTCCGGCACCCGGCGCCGGATCAGCGGCATCGCCCGGATCAGCGCGTCCTGCCCCTTGCGCGGCACCAGCCGGGACACGCAGACCACCACCGGCCGCCCGGTCAGGCCGTGGCGGGCGCGCACCCCGGACGCGTCGATGCCGGGGTGGTGCAGGTCGACGTCCACCCCGGGCGCCAGCCGGCGCAGTGCGGTGACGTCACGCAGCACCCGGTCGAGCCGGATCCGGGTGTACTCGCCGAGATAGGTGGTCACGTCCTGTCCCCGCCCGATCCGGCGCAGCAGGGTACGGGCACCGGGCAACGCGGCCCAGCCGATCTCGTGGCCGTGGGTGAGCGCCACCGACCGGCGGATCCCGGCCCGTCGGCGCAGGCCGGTGGCGAGCAGCCCGAGCGGGGCCGCGGCACCGAACCAGAGCGTGTCGCACTCGTGCTCGCGGACCAGCCGGGCGGCCCGCCGGGCGATGGCGGGGGTGGGCAGCAGCATCCCGGTCGGTTCCCGGACCACCTCGAAGGGCTGCTCGGCGTCGAACTTCTCCGCGCCGGGCGAGGTCGAGGCGTAGACCACGATCGAGCCGGTCGGCTGCCGTACGGCCAGGTTGTGCACGAACGACTGGATGCCGCCGGCCCGGGGCGGGAAGTCGTTCGTGATCACCAGGGTCCGGCTCACCGCCCCTCCCCCCGGCCGTACGCGCGGGCGGCCGCCATCCGCTCGACCGTGGACGGGTGGGAGGCGGAGTAGAGGTACTCCCAGCGGGGCGGGTCGGGATCGGCCAGGTTCACCGTGGCCAGCCGCCGCTGCATCGCCTCGAAGGTGACCGGGTCGTCGGTCAGGGCGAGCGCGTGCGCGTCGGCCCGCGCCTCCACCCGGCGGGAGAGCAGCGCCTGGGCCGGGGTGCTCAGCAACCCGGCCACCGCGACCACGGCGAAGACCAACGCGAAGGCGCGCGGTTGGGCGATCGAGTCGACCCCGGCCGCCCGCAGCAGCCCACCCCAGGAGCCGAGCAGGTAGAGCACGGTCACCCCGGCGGCGGCGCCGAGTGCGCCGGTCAGCGTGCCGGCGACGACGTCACGGTCCTTGGCGTGGCCCAACTCGTGCGCCACCACGCTGGTCACCTCGCCCGGGGACGCCTCGCGCAGCAGGGTGTCGTAGACGACGATGCGCCGGGTCGGACCGAACCCCGAGACGTACGCGTTGACCGCCCGGGTACGGCGGGAGGCGTCGGCGACCAGCACGTCGCGTACGGGCACCTGGTCCCGCTCGGCCAACGCCATCAACTCGGTGCGCAGCGTCCCCTGCTCCATCGGGGTGAACCGGTTGAAGACCGGCTCGACCAGCACCGGCAGGACGAACGACAGGAGCACCACGAGTACGGCGGCACCGGCCGCGCCGATCGCCCACCACCAGCGCGGGGCGAACCGGGTCACGGTGTAGAAGCCGAGCAGCGCGACGGCACCGATCACGGCGCTCACCGCGTACGACTTGAGCAGGTCCACGGTCCAGCCGCCCCAGCCCTGGGTGGAGAGGCCGTACCGGTCCACCACGGCGTGCCGCCAGGCTGAGAACGGGAGCGTGACCAGGTCGGCGACGAGCACCACCGCCAGCCCACCGAGCACCGCCTGGGCGATCCAGTGGTCACCGAACGGGCGGCTGACCAGGCCGATCAGCCGGCTGCCCAGCGGGGAGAGCCCGAGCAGCAGCGCGACCAGCAGGCCGATGGCGAGCGCGCCGTACGAACCGGGGCGCAGCGCGGCCCGGAAGGCCCGGGCGCGGGCCACGTCCTGCGGTGCCAGCTCACCCAGGGCGGCGAGTTGGTCGGACCGGGGGGCCGGCGGGCGGCTCCACGGCATCAGCAGGGCCGTGCTGGCGACCAGCAGGACCACCAGCCCGACGAGCGTCACGACCGCCCACCCCCGAGGCGTCATCCGTGTCGCTCCTCCCGTTGTCCGTGCGCGCCGGCCCATCCTAAGACGGGCAGCGGTCAGGCGACCCGGCGGCGGCGGGACCCACGGGCCGAACCGAGCGGCACGGCCGCCGACGACAGCCCCGGAAGCGGCACGGCCGCCGACGACGGCCCAGAAAGCGGCAGAGCCGCCGACGACGGCCCCGGAAGCGGCACGGCCGCCGACGACGGCCCGGAGAGCACCGTGACCTCGAACCCCGCTCGGGTGAGAACCTCGATCGCCCGGTGTTCGTCCGAGGTCAGGCCCGCCTCGGCAGGTGGCCGGTCGATCAGGGCGCTGACCAGGCAACCGTCGCAGGCCGGTCCGCGTACCGCGCAACTGTCGCAGTCGATGAGCATCGCTCCTCCTCAGCGGTGCGGCCGAACCGTTGTCGCGCTCCGGCCACCGTCAGTTACATCGACGCTAAGTGAGGGGTACGACAAATCGTCCCAGCGTTAGGAAGGGCCCCTTGTTATACAAAAAGCGATAACAAGGGGCCCTTCCTTTCACGAGCGGGCGAGGCGGCGGAGGAGGGAGTCGGCGCCGAGGGGGTAGGCGCCGTGCCGGCGTACGCCGTCGGCGACCTCGCGGTCGGAGGAGACCACCACCACCGGGCGGCCGGCCGGTTCGGCCCGGACCAGCCGGCGGATCAGGTCGTCGGCGGTCTCCCCCTTGCGGGAGAAGAGCACCCGTACGCCGCGCGGGGCAGGCGGGAGTCCGTGCATCCGCTCGGCGCCGTCGAAGACCACGGTCACCTCGGCACCGGTCTGGGCGGCCAGCCCGCCGAGGCCGGTGATCAGGCGTTTGCGCTGCTGCTCCAGCGACATCTCGCCGAAGCCCCGCTTGGTGACGTTGTACCCGTCCGCCACCAGGTGCACCCGGGGCATGGTGAGCAGTTCGTCGAGCCGGGCCGGGTCGTCGGTGTCCAGGGCGCGGGCCGACGTCGCCGCCGCCGGGCGCTCGGCGAACGCGTCGGCCACGTAGTCGGCGGGCATCCGGTCGGCCGGGTCGAGTGCCAGTTCCCGGCGCAGGCCGACGGCGGCCTGCCCGATCGTCTCCAGCAGCAACCAGAGTCGGGCGTCGTCGACCGAGCGCGCCTCCTTGGCGGTCTGCCGGGTGGCGCCGGCCACCGCCTCGGCCTCGGCCAACCGGGCCCGGACGCGGCGCAGTTCGGCATCGTGGTCGGCGTGCAGCCGGGCCGCCCGCCCCTTCTCGGTGGCCAGCATCTCGGTCGCCTTGCGCTCGCGGGCCTGGGTCTCGCGCAGGGAGCGGGCCAGCACCCTCGCCTCCTCGCGCAACTGCCCGAGTTCCTCGCGTACCCGGGCCACCTCGTCGCGGAGCTTCTCCGCCTCGACCCGGGCGACCGCGCGGTCGTGCTCGGCCCGGGTGGCACGCTGCTCGGCCTCGCGGACCAGCTCGGCGACGACCGCGCTGTCCGCCTCGGCGCGGACCGCGACCCCGGCCGTCTCGACCAGGTCACGCCAGCCGCGCGGCCGGACCAGGTACGCCAGCGCGGCGACCTCGACCGGGTCGGCGGCGGCCGGCGCGGTCCCGGAGACCACGGCCGCGCCCAGGTCTCCCGCGTCGGCGAGCACCCGGTGGGTGACCCGTTGCCGGAACAGCGGGTCGGCGGCGAGCTGGGCTGCGATCATCGGTGCGCCGAGCCGGGCCCGCCGGTTGGGGGCGAACTTGGCCACCCGGCGCAGCGGCACCGGCACCTCTTCGGCGGGCAGGCCGGGCAGGGCCACGGCGGTCAGCGCGACGATCCGCTGCCGGACCGGCTCGGGCAGCACCGGCTCCGGTTCGAGGTCCAGGTGCTCGTCCTGGCCACCATCCCCGTCCACGGCCGGCACGGCCGCCTCCCCGGGTTCGGGGAGGTGGTCGTCGGTCGGATCGGTAAGGGGCATGTGGCAAGTCTCCCACCGCCGACGGTCGGTGCGCCCGATGACTCAGATGATCTCTTCTGCCGGTACGGGTGTGACCAGCGGTACGTATGGGGTCACCGTGTCGTACCCAGGTCCTAACCTGCCCGAATGGCACAACCCGAATCGACGGTGGGCTGGGCCGGGCCGCCGCTTCCCCGCACCGGCGGCCAGGACACCACCCGGCCCGGCTACGTCCAGGGCACCACCCGGCCCGGCTACGTCCAGGGCACCCTGGACGGGCTGCTCACCGACTCCGACACCTCGGACGAGCTGCCGCTGTTCCAGACCACCTTCGTGGTGGTGGACCTGGAGACCACCGGCGGAGCACCGGACGGCGGCGGGATCACCGAGATCGGCGCGGTCAGGGTGCGCGGCGGCGCCGAGTTGGGCACGCTCGCCACGCTGGTCAACCCGGACCAGCCGATCCCGCCGTTCATCACCGTGCTGACCGGGATCACCCAGGCGATGCTCCTGCCGGCCCCCCGGATCGCCGAGGTGCTGCCGAGCTTCCTGGAGTTCATCCGGGGCGCGGTGCTGGTCGCCCACAACGCGCCGTACGACGTCGGCTTCCTCAAGGCCGCCTGCGCCCAGCTCGGACACCCCTGGCCCAACCCCCGGGTGCTCGACACCGCCGCGCTGGCCCGCCGGGTGCTCACCCGGGACGAGGTGCCGAACCGCAAGCTGGGCACGCTGGCGGCGTACTTCCGTACCCCGCGCCAGCCGAGCCACCGGGCGCTGGACGACGCCCAGGCCACCGTCGACGTACTGCACGGGCTGATCGCCCGGCTCGGCGGGCACGGCGTGCACACCCTGGGCGACACGATCGAGTTCGCCCGGGCCGTCACCCCGACCCAGCGGCGCAAGCGTTACCTGGCCGACGGGCTGCCGAAGTCCCCCGGGGTCTACATCTTCCGGGCCGCCGACGACCGGCCGCTCTACGTCGGCACCTCCGGCGACATCGCGACCCGGGTGCGCAGCTACTTCACCGCCTCGGAGAAGCGGGCCCGGATGTCGGAGATGCTCGCCTCGGCCGAGCGGGTCGAGGCGGTCGAGTGCGCGCACGCGCTGGAGGCCGAGGTGAGGGAGCTGCGCCTGATCGCCGCGCACGCGCCGCCGTACAACCGGCGGTCGAAGTTCCCGGAACGGAAGGTGTGGCTGAAGCTGACCACGGAGGCGTACCCCCGGTTGTCCGTGGTCCGGCAGCTCGCGCCGACCGACGACGCCTACCTGGGGCCGTTCAGCTCGACCCGTGGCGCGGAGCTGGCGGCGGCCGGGCTACACGACGCGGTGCCACTGCGCCAGTGCACGCACCGCCTCTCCACCAGGACCACCACGCCGGCCTGCGCCCTGGCCGAGCTGGGCAGATGCGACGCGCCCTGCGAGCACCGGATCTCCCCGGAGGAGTACGAGCGCCGCGCGACCATCCCGCTGCGGGTGGCGACCATGGAGGATCCGCAGGTGGTGGTCGACGCGTTGCTCGGCCGGATCGACACGCTGGCGGCCGAGCAGCGGTACGAGGAGGCGGCCACCGCTCGCGGCCGACTGGTCGCGGTGCTCCGGGCCGCCCTGCGGATGCAGCGGCTGGCCGGGCTGACCCGGATCGGCGAGCTGGCGGCGGCCCGGCGCACCGAGGCCGGGGGTTGGGAGCTGGCGCTGGTCCGGCACGGCCGGCTGGCCGGTGCGGCGACCGCACCACCGGGTGTGCACCCGCGTCCGGTGCTCGACCTGGTCCGGTCCACCGCCGAGACGGTCCTGCCCGGACACGGTCCGGTGCCGAGTGCCTCGGCCGAGGAGACCGAACGGATCCTGGCCTGGTTAGAGCGACCGGAGACCCGACTGGTCGAGGCGTCCGCCGGATGGGCCTCGCCGGTACGCGGCGCGGCGCGCTTCCGGGACCTGCTCGCCAAGGCCGAGGCGGCGTCGTCGACCCAACTCTCGACCGAACGCCTATGAGCAACTGACCGATAGGACTACGTCAACCCAACTAGGCTGTTAAGGAAGTGCAGTCCTGCCCGTTTCGACGGGCTGCTCCCGTACGGCTGGACGAGGCCGTACGGCAGCTTGGTGAGGAGGTGTCTCCGCGTGGACGTCGACGCCGGACACGGCGCCGCTCTCGGAGGCGCCCCGACGACCCGACCGGCCGAGTTACCGCTGACCAGACGCCTGCGGTCACTGCTGTCCTGGTCACCCGCCGAGGACGACCCGGTGACCCATCTGGTTCGCAGCCACCGGGGCATCCACCCGAGCGCCGACACGACGGTGCTGCGCCGGGGCTACACCATCGCCGAGAACATGCACCGGGGGCAGTTCCGCAAGAGCGGCGAGCCGTACATCACCCATCCGCTGGCGGTCGCGGAGATCTGCGCCGACCTGGGCATGGACACCACCACCCTGGTCGCGGCGCTGCTGCACGACACAGTGGAGGACACCCGCTACACCCTCCAGGCACTGACCGACGACTTCGGACCCGAGGTGGCGCACCTGGTCGACGGGGTGACCAAGTTCGACAAGGCGTTCTACGGCAAGGCCGCCGAGGCGGAGACCATCCGCAAGATGATCATCGCGGCCGGCAAGGACGTCCGAGTGCTGATCATCAAGCTGGCCGACCGGCTGCACAACATGCGTACCCTCGGGGTCCGCTCCCCCGCCTCCCGGGCCCGGATCGCCCGCGCCACCCTGGATGTGCTGGTCCCGCTCTGTGACCGGCTCGGCATCCAGGCGCTCAAGCGCGAGCTCGACGACGTGGTGCTGATGCACCTCGAACCGGAGCAGTACGCCCGGATCGAGGAGCACGTCACCAACCGTCCACGGTGGTCGAGTTACCTCCAGGACGTGGTCGGCCGGGCCAAGGTGGTGCTCCGCCGCGACCGGGTGGTCAGCATGGTCGAGGCCCGCCCCCGGCACTACTACTCGATCTGGAAGGACACCGTGGCCGGGGAACACTCGGTCCCGTTCGACCTGCCCCGGATCGCGATAGTGGTGGACGGCCCGGACACCGACTGTTACGCCGCGCTGGGCGCGATCCACGGCGAGTGGCGCCCGGTCGCCGGCCGGTTCAAGGACTTCATCGCCTCGCCCAAGAACAACCTCTACCGCTCGTTGCACACCACGGTGATCGGCCCGGAGGAGCAGACCGTCGAGGTGCTGATCCGGACCAAGGCGATGCACCAGTCGGCGGAGTACGGCATCGCCGCCGAGTTCAGGTTCCCCCAGTCCGCCGCCAGCACCGGCAGCAACACCGACCAGCTCGACTGGCTGCGCCGGGTGCTCGACTGGGAACAGGAGATGTCGGACTCGGCGCAGTTCCTCCAGTCGCTGCGCGGGGACCTGGCGGAGAGCCAGATCCAGGTCTTCGCCGAGGGGCGGCAGATCGTGCTTCCGGCCGGCTCCACCCCGGTCGACCTGGCGTACGAGCTGAGTATCCACAAGGGCGACCACTGCCTCGCGGCGAAGATCAACGGCCGGCTGGTGCCGCTCGCCTCCCCGCTCGACGAGGGCGACGTGGTGGAGATCTTCACCGAGGCGGACGGGCAGAACGAGGTCGACGCGGCGACCGAGCCCGCGTCCGGGCCGCGTCGGGAGTGGCTGGAGTTCGTCAAGTCGCCGCACGCCCAGATGCAGATCAACCGGTACTTCGCCGAGCACCAGGAGCCGGGCATCTCGATCGCGGACAAGG
This sequence comes from Micromonospora sp. NPDC050397, assembly GCF_044901685.1. Taxonomy (NCBI): domain Bacteria; kingdom Bacillati; phylum Actinomycetota; class Actinomycetes; order Micromonosporales; family Micromonosporaceae; genus Micromonospora; species Micromonospora sp. NPDC050397. Next base: position 248,561 of record NZ_JBJDPS010000004.1, on the reverse strand, counting down.
TCCGCCTCGGCCGCGCCACGATCGGACTGACCCTGCGCAAGCACGACCGTGGCCTGGCCAACGACCTGCCGCTGCGCCGGCTCTCCGAGGAGTTGGGTTATCCCGACCTGGAAACCATGCTGGTGGCGGTGGTCGACCGGGCGATCGAGCCGGACATGGTGGTCAACCGTCTGATCGCTCTGGTCGACCAGCCCGAATAGGTCATCGTGCCCCGGCTGACCCCGACCGTCCCCGCGACCTCTAGCCTGGTGGCGTGATCACCCGTCGATCGACCCGGGCCCTGTTCTACCGTGCCTTCTACCGGCTCCCCCACCCGGTACGGCGGAAACTGGTCCGCATGGCCGTGCCCAAGTACATCGTGGGCGCGGTGACGCTGGTCTACGACAGCGAGGCTCCGGAGCCTGGTCGACTGCTGTTGCTGCGCCAGCCGCCGGGCAACGGCTGGAGCCTGCCGGCCGGGCTGCTCCAGCGGCACGAGGAGCCGATCGTCGGCGCGGCCCGGGAGCTGCACGAGGAGTCCGGCATCCGGTTGAGCCCGGACCAGCTCACCCCGGCCACGCCGAACGCGGTGATCCACCTCAAGGGCTGGGTCGACTGTGTCTTCGAGGCGCGGGTGCCGGCGGCCAGCACACCGCTGCGGGTGGACGGTGGCGAGGTCTACGAGGCCGCCTGGCACCCGCTGGACGACCTGCCCCGGCTGACCACCGCCACGGCGCGCCTGCTCGGCCGGTACGGCATCGGCCCGCTGGCCGGCGTACCGGCACCGGACGAGGCGGACCCCGGCACCGCGTCCCGCACCGGTACGGCATGAGCGGCGGCTCACCGCGCGGCGGGGCACCGGAGAGCGGGGCGGCGCGCGGGCCAGCGGGCGGGGCACCGGAGAGCGGGCCAGCGGGCGGGGCGGCGGTAAGCGGCTCACCGGGCCGTGGGCCTGCGGGCGGGGCGGCGGGAAGCGGCTACCCGGGCGGCGGGCCAGCGGGCGGTACGGCACCGGACGGCGTCTGCGCGATCATCCTCGCCGCCGGTGAGGGCACCCGGCTGCGCCCGCTGACCGAGCGGGTGCCGAAGGCGCTCTGTCCGATCGGGAACGTACCGCTGCTCGACCGGGCGCTGGAGCGGGTGGCCGCACTGGGCTTCACCGGCCCCGAACGGGTCGCGGTCAACGCCTGCTACCTCGGCGACCAGGTGGTCCGGCAGGTCGGCGACCGGGCACACCTGTCGGTGGAGCCGGGCGCGCCGCTGGGCACCTCCGGTGGGGTGGCCAACCTGCGCGACTGGATCGACGGTCGCGGCGTGCTGGTGGGCAACGCCGACAGTTACCTGGCCGACCCGCAGGCGCCACCGGGGCCGGACATCGCCGCGCTGCTCGCCGGCTGGGACGGCCGGACCGTACGCCTGCTCGGCCAGCCGATCACCGACCCGACCGAGCCGTACGGCTTCGACGGCCACCGGTTCGCCGGCTTCTCGCTGCTGCCCTGGCACTACGTGCGGGACCTGCCGGTGGAGCCGGCCGAACTGGTCAAGACGGTCTGGCGACCGGCCGAGGCGGTCGGCGAACTGACCGTGGTGCCGTTCGCCGGCACGTACCTGGACACCGGGACCCCGGCCGACTACCTCGCCGCCAACCTGCACGCCGCCGGTGGTGGCAACCTGGTCGACCCCGGCGCGACGGTCGACGGGCGCTGCCGACGGGCGGTGATCGGTGCCGGCGCCGAGGTCCACGGGACCGTACGCGACGCGGTGGTCTGGCCCGGCGGCACGGTGGCCGAGGACGAGCGGCTCGAACGGGCGATCCGGGTCGGCCGCGACCTGACCGTGACCGTCGGTGACCCTCTAGCATGAGCGACAGGCCCACGAAAGGAGCCCGACGGTGATCACCGCGATCGTCCTCATCGACTGCGCGACCGACTCGATTCCCGAGGTGGCCGAGGCACTCGCCGCCCAGCCGGGGGTCAGCGAGGTCTACTCGGTCGCCGGCAACGTCGACCTGATCGCCGTCGTACGCGTACGCGAGTTCGACCAGATCGCCGAGGTGATCGCCGGTCGGATCTCGAAGGTGCCGGGCGTGATGAACACCGAGTCACACATCGCCTTCCGCGCCTACTCGCAACACGACCTGGAGGAGGCGTTCGCGATCGGCCTCGCCGACGCGGACTGACTCCCACCCCTCCCCCCGCACGCATGCAAGGAAGGGCCCCTTGTTAACGCTATGCGTTAACAAGGGGCCCTTCCTTCAACAGCTCGCGGTCAGCTGATGCCCGGGTTGGGCGAGAGTGTCGCCCCGGGACCGGACTGGGTGCTGCTACCGCGCGGGCTCGGCGACCCCGAGGAGCGTCCCGGGCTCGGCGCGCTCGGGTTCGGGGTCGGTCCGACCGACGGGTTGGCCGGCACCGGCACACCCAACTTCCGGGCCAGTTGCAGCAGCTCGTCGAAGTGCATCTGTAGCTTCGGCAGGGCCGCCTGGGCCACCTTCTTGACCGCCGGGTCCGAGCCCTGTGCCAGCTCGGTCTGGGTCGCCTGGATGTTCTTCAGGTGCGCGGTCAACTCCGCCGAGATCCATTGGGTGTCGAACGCGGCGCCGCTGGTCCCCTGCAACTGGCTCAGCACCGCCTGCTGGTCCGGCGTCGGCGAGTCGGGCAGGGTCACGCCGGTGGACGAGGCGGTGCTCTGCACCTGCTTGTCCAACTGGGCGTGGTCCATCACAAACTGTGACCCCAGGTCTTGTACCTGCTTGTTCGTACCGTTCTGCCGGGCCAGGTTCCCGGTGGCGATCTCGGCCAGGTTGGCCTGGTGAATCGCCTGTAGGTACTGCGAATCCTGCTGGGACGGCGCGGCCGCGCCATGTGCGGCGGTGGCCGGCGCGAGGCCCACCAGTGCCAGTCCGAGCATCGCCAGACCAGCGCCTATCCCCAAGCGTTTGACAGCCAACATGTGCTTCCCCCCTCGCATCGTTGGACAGCAGGGGCTTACCCCGTTGCCGGGCACACACGCAACCAATCCCAGCCATCCCGCTGGCCCGAAACGCGTTGATCATGAGGTTGTCGCGGTCCACGCGCGTCCGGAGCGCGGCAACCTCATGATCAATCGCGCTTTCAGGTCGGACGCGCCCAGCGGGGGGTGGGGCGGCGGAGCGAGAAAGGGCGTGGCGCCCGCCGGGTGTCCGGCGGGCGCCACGTGTGGGTGTTTCGGGGGCTGTTAGTGCTTGTTGCCCGTGCTGCCGATCTCCTCGCGGTCGGGGCGCGGTTCGACCGGCGGGTGGCCGGGCGAGACCGGGGCTTCGACCGGCTTCTCGATCGGGTAGAAGAACCCCTTGACGGCCGGGCCGAGCGCGCCGAGCCGGTTCATCTTCTTCGGCACCACCCAGCCGACGTACTCGAGCTCGCCGTGGCCGTGCTCGTCGGTGTCGGCCAGCGGCTGGTGCACCTCGATGAAGCGACCGTCCGGCAGCCGGCGGATGATGCCGGTTTCGACGCCGTGTGCCAACACCTCACGGTCGTGCTGCTGGAGACCCAGGCAGAGCCGGTACGTGACGTAGTAGGCCAGCGGCGGCACGATGATCAGACCGATCCGGCCGGCCCAGGTCATCGCGTTCAGGCTGATGAAGAACTTGTCCGCGATCACGTCGTTCGCCCCGGACAGGGTCAGCACCAGGTAGAACGAGACCGCCATGGCGCCGAGCGCGGTACGGCTCGGGTTGTCCCGGGGGCGCTGGAGCAGGTTGTGGATCTTGTTGTCCTTGTTCAACCGCGCTTCGATGAACGGGTAGAAGATCGGCAACATGGTCAGGATGCCCGGTAGCACCACCGTCGGCCAGAAGAGCGGCGGGATGACGTACCCGTCACCGATCGGGATGTTGATCTGCCAGGCCGGCATCAACCGGGTCGACCCGTCGAGGAACATGACGTACCAGTCGGGCTGGCTGGCCGAGGAGACCACCCACGCCTCGTACGGGCCGAAGAGCCAGATCGGGTTGATCTGGAACAGACCGCCGAGCAGCGCGATCACGCCGAAGACGATCATGAAGAAGCCGCCCTGCTTCAACGCGTACCGGGGGAACATCCGCTCCCCGACCACGTTGGTGTTGGTCCGGCCGGGGCCGGGCCACTGGGTGTGCTTCTGCTTGAAGACCAGACCCAGGTGAGCGCTGATCAGCGCCAGCAGCAGACCCGGGATCAGCAGCACGTGGGCGATGTAGAACCGGCTGATGATGATGTCGCCGGGGAACTCGCCACCGAAGATGGACGAGGTGACCCAGGAGCCGATCACCGGGATGGAGAGCATGATCGCCGAGGCGATCCGCAGACCGGTGCCGGAGAGGCCGTCGTCCGGGATCGAGTAGCCGCTGAAGCCGGCCAGGAAGCCGATCCAGAACAGCAGCGTACCGATGATCCAGTTCAGCTCACGCGGCTTGCGGAACGCGCCGGTGAAGAAGATCCGGAGCATGTGCACCACGATCGACGCCATGAACAACAGCGCGGCCCAGTGGTGCATCTGCCGCATGATCAGGCCACCGCGGACGTCGAACGAGATGTCCAGGGTGGAGGCGTACGCGGCCGACATGTGCGCTCCACGCAGTGGCGCGTAGCTGCCGTTGTAGGTGACCTCCGTCATCGCGGGCTCGAAGAAGAAGGTCAGGAAGACACCGGTCAGCAGGAGCACGATGAACGAGAAGAGTGCGATCTCGCCCAGCAGGAACGACCAGTGGTCCGGGAAGACCTTGTTCAGCAGCGCGCGCAGCGGGGTGGCCACCTGGAGCCGGTCGTCGACCTCACCGGCCGCCTTGCCCGGGACCGCTGCTACGTCGATTTTCCGGCGCTTCATGGCCGCTCCCAGAAGTCTGGCCCGACGGTCTCGGTGAAGTCGGACGTCGCCACGAAGAAGCCTTCCTCGTCTACCTCGATCGGCAGCTGGGGCAGACGGCGGCTGGCGGGCCCGAAGACTGGCCGGGCGTTGTTGGTGATCAGGAACTGCGACTGGTGGCACGGGCAGAGCAGACGGTTGGTCTGCTGCTCGTACAGGCTCGCCGGGCAGCCGGCGTGGGTGCAGATCTTCGAGAACGCGATGTAGTTGCCCCACATGAAGTTCGGGTGGTCCGCGCCCTCGTTGGCGGCGCGCGCGGTGCGCGCGTCGTCGTCACGCAGGTGGATCAGGAGCGTCGGGGAGTCGGCGTGCTTGTTGCTGACCCCGTCCTCGATGCCCGGGAAGACCGTGAGCTGGCCGCCCGCGCTGACGTCCTCGGGACGCAGCGGCGTGCCGTCCTCCCGGGTCAGCCGGACCTTGTGCCCGTCCTTCGGCGCCCAGCCGGTGGTGAACATCTGGTTGTTCTCGTGCGGCTGCTTGATCAGACCGCCGATCAGCGGCGCGGCCGCGACCAGACCCACCGGCGCGAGGCCGGCCAGGGCGGCGAACCCGAGCAGCGGGCGACGCTTGAAGCCCAGTTCCTCGGCCATGTAGACGATCGTGCTGCCGGCGATCTTGCGCGACTCCGGATCGGAGCCGCCGTCGTGCCGACCCTGGATCGACACCTCCTTCGGCAGCAGCTTCTTGCCCCAGGCGAGGATGCCGAAGCCGATGCCGAGCAGGGCCAGCCCCAGGGTCAGGCCGAGCAGCGGGGTGAAGACCTTGTCGTCACCGCTGCCCGGCTCGTACTCCCACGGCCACCAGATGTAGATCGCCAGGAAGGCGAGCGAGGCCAGCCCGGTGAGGAGGAAGAACAACGAGATGGTACGGGTGAGCCGGCGCTCCGCCTTGGTGCCCACGATCGGGAACGGCGGCTCGTAGTGGACGATCTCGATGCCGTCCCGCCGCGCCCCCTCGCGCATGATCTCGAAGTGCGACAACCGGGGGTCGTTCAGATCGAGCTCCTCCGGCTCGGCCCCGTGTGTCGACGTACCCGCGCTCATGCCATCCCCTCGCAACGCTCGGCGCCGACGCGGGTGGCGGCAGCGCCCATGATTCGCTCGCTACGCTCGCTCACGACTTCCCCGCAATCCACAAACTGGTGAAGACCAGAGCCACGATGCCCACCAGGAAGATGGCCAGCCCCTCGGTGGAGGGACCGAACCGGCCGAGGTTGAAGAAACCACCCGGGTCCTGCTCGTGCTTCAGCGTCTCCTGGACGAACGCGATGATGTCGGCCTTCTGGTCGGGGCGGATCTGGTTGTCCCCGAAGACCGGCATGTTCTGCGGGCCGGTGAGCATCGCCGCGTAGAGCTGCCGGTCGGTGGCCGGCTTCAGGTTCGGGGCGAACTTGCCCGACGAGAGCGCGCCGCCGCCACCACCGAAGCCGTGGCAGGCCGCGCAGTTGATCCGGTAAAGCTCGCCACCCTCGGCGACGTTGCCGCCGGCCCGCAGGTCGTGCTCCGGGATCTCCGGTCCGCCGCCGAGCTCCTGGACGTACGCGCCGAGCTGCTCGGTCTGGGTCTCGTCGAAGACCGGGGGCTTCCGCTCGGCCTGAGCCTCCTGGCGACCCAGCGGCATCCGGCCGGAACTCACCTGGAACTCGACCGAGGCGGAGCCGACGCCGACCAGGCTCGGGCCCCGGCCCTCGATGCCCTGGGCGTTACGGCCGTGGCAGGAGACGCAACTGACGTCGAAGAGCGCCTTGCCCTCCTGCGCCGCACTGGACAACTGCGGGGTGTCCTGCGCCTGCAGACCCGGCGCGAACACGGTGTAGGCACCGCCGGCCAGGATCAGGGCGGCTACCAGGCGCACCGCCGCGCCGAGCCGCCGACGGCCACGGCTGCGCGGCGCGGACCGGCTGGCGCGCATTCGCGCGAGGATGCCGCGTTGGCGATCGCCCCGGCTGGCGCGCGTTCCGGGGCCGCCGGACCGCGCGCTGGGGGTGTCAGAAGTCATGGCCTGTGTCCTTAACGGTTTCTCGACCTTTTCTCAGGGACGGGGCGTCGGCGCGCAAGGTGACGGCGCCATGATCACTGAAGCCAGTAGATCATGCCGTACAGCGCGATCCACACGACGTCGACGAAGTGCCAGTAGTACGACACGACGATCGCCGAGGTGGCCTGAGCCGGGGTGAACCGACCCATGGTGGTGCGCATCATGAAGATGATGAACGCGATCAGACCGCCGGTGACGTGTAGGCCGTGGAAGCCGGTGGTCAGATAGAACATCGACCCGTAGCCATCCGCGTTGATCTTCACGCCCTCGTGCACCAGGTGCTGGTACTCGTTGAGCTGACCAAGAACGAAGACCACACCCATCACGAAGGTGAGCGTGAACCAGCGCCGCAGCGCGTGCACGTCACCCCGCTCCGCGGCAAAGACGCCGAGCTGGCAGGTGACCGAGGACAACACCAGGATCACCGTGAACGTCGTCGCGTACGGAACCTTGAGCACCTCGGTGTGCTTCTCCCACTGCTCCGGCGCAGCCGCGCGGATGGAGAAGTACATCGCGAAGAGCGCCGCGAAGAACATCAGTTCGCTGGAGAGCCACACGATCGTCCCGACGCTGACCATGTTGGGACGCGTCAGAGAGTGGATCCGGCTCTTGTCAATGGCTGGGGCCGCTGTCACGCGGTCATTATTGCCCCCGATCAGCACCCGCGATCCTCGGGGTGGCAAAACCGGCGCGAGTTCCGGGGTAGTTGTCCTCGCCCGGTTCGACTGGCCTAGCCTGAAAAACGTGCTGCGCGTCGATCCGATCCCCACCCTCACCTCGACCTTGACGCCGACCCTGGCGTCGGCCGAGGCCACCAATCCGCCCCCGTTCACCGTCTCCACCCTGTTCACCGAGACAAGGTTGGACGGCTGGCTGGCGGTCGGACTGGTGCTCGCCGCCGGGCTCTACCTGTACGGCGTACACCGGTTGCGGCTGCGCGGGGACCACTGGCCGGTCTCCCGGACGGTGCTGTTCATCGGCCCCGGGCTCGGCTCGATCGCGGCGGTCACGGTGAGCGGGCTGCACGCGTACGACACGACGTTGCTCTCCGTACACATGATCCAACACATGGTGCTCTCCATGGTCGCGCCGATCTTCCTCGCGCTCGGCGCGCCGATCACCCTGGCCCTGCGTACGCTCACCGGCGCGCCACGGCGCCGGCTGCTCGCGGTGCTGCACAGCCGGGTGGCCCGGGTGTTCTCCTTCCCGCTGTTCGCGTTCGGCCTGTTCGTGGTCAACCCGTTCGTGCTCTATTTCACCGGGCTCTACCGGGTGACCCTGGAGAGCCCGCTCGCGCACGAGTTGGTGCACGCCCACTTCATCATCACCGGCTGCCTGTTCTTCTGGCCGCTGGTCGGGCACGACCCGCTGCCGGGGCGCTGGCCGTACCCGGCGCGGGCGCTGCTGATGGTGCTCTCGGTGCCGTTCCACACCGTGTTGGGGCTCACGGTGATGCAGAGTTCCACCCTGTTCGGCGGTGACTGGTACCCGTCGCTGGCGCTCGGCTGGGCCGACCCGTGGGCCGACCAGAAGGTCGCCGGGGGTGTGCTCTGGGCGGGTGGCGAATTTGTCAGCGTGACGATGATCGCGGTTCTGGTGCTCCAGTGGGTCCGGCAGTCCGAACGGGAGGCCCGCCGGATCGACCGCGAACTCGACCGCCAGGAGGCCCGCGAACGCGCCGCCGCCACCCGGTCGGCCGGCACGGCCGACGGTGACACTCAGACCGACGTCACCACCCCGGCGGGCGTGCCGGTCGGGACACGCGACGCGGCCGGACCGGACAACGCGCCGGCGGTCCCGCCCGGCGGCGCCACCGCCGGCTCCGCCACCGGCTCCGCCACCGCCTGATCCCGGCGCCCCCTCCGTCCGCCTGGCGACCCATCGGTCCCGCCATCCGGGCACTCCCGGCCCCGGGCACGGGTGGAACCGGTCCGGCCGGCGGCGACCGGTACGATCAGCGGGCAGCTACGACCTGGGAGCCCTGGGACCGATGACCGAACGCCTTTACACCGTCCTGCTCTACAGCGACGACCCGCAGGTTCGGGACCGGATGCGCCTCGCCGTGGGCACCCGTCCGGCCGCCGACCTCGCGGTCGAGTTCGTGGACGCCTCCAGCTACGACGAGTGCGTGCGGCTGGTCGACGACTACGAGATCGACCTGATGCTGCTCGACGGTGAGGCCAGCCCGGCCGGCGGCCTCGGCATCGCCCGGCAGATCAAGGACGACCGCGCGGACGCACCGCCGACCTGTCTGGTGATCGCCCGCGCGGCGGACCGCTGGCTGGCCGCGTACGCCCAGGTCGACGCGACCCTGGTGCACCCGCTCGACCCGGTGACCACCGGCCAGACCATCGCCGACCTCCTGCGCGTACGCGCCAGCGGGGCGAGCAGCGCGGCCTGACGCCGACCCGGCCGAGTCCGCACCGTCCGGCGCGGACCGGCGCACCTGGGACGTCCTGACACAGCCCGTATCCAAACCCCCGCTCGGGAGGCCCACCATGGGCGAACGGACCTGGTCGAACCTGCTCGCCGCGCTGCTGCGCGCCGAGGAACTGTCCACCGCCGATACCGCGTGGGCCATGGGCGAGATCATGTCCGGCTCGGCGACGCCGGTGCAGATCGCCGGGTTCGCGATGGCGCTGCGGGCCAAGGGCGAGACCTCCGCCGAGCTGGCCGGTCTGGTCGAGGCCATGCTGAGCAACGCGGTCCTGGTGGACCTGTCGGACGAGGTGCGCGCCAACGCGGTCGACGTGGTTGGCACCGGCGGGGACCGGGCGCACACGGTGAACATCTCCACCATGACCGCGATGGTGGTCGCCGGTGCCGGCGTACAGGTCGTCAAGCACGGCAACCGGGCCGCCTCGTCCTCCTGTGGCGCCGCCGACCTGCTGGAGTTCCTCGGCATCCCGCTCGACCTCAGCCCGGCCGGCGTGGCGCGCTGCGTGGAGGAGGCCGGCATTGGTTTCTGCTTCGCCGCCCGGTTCCACCCCGGCATGCGACACGCCTCGGTCCCGCGTCGGGAGCTCGGCGTGCCGACCGCGTTCAACTTCCTCGGCCCGCTGACCAACCCGGGCCGACCCCGGGCCGCCGCGGTCGGCTGCTTCGACACCCGGATGGCACCGGTGATGGCCGGGGTGTTCGCCGGCCGGGGCGACTCGGTGCTGGTGTTGCGTGGTGAGGACGGCCTGGACGAGTTCAGCACCGCCGCGCCGACCCGGGTCTGGACCGCCCATCGCGGGCGGGTGACCGAGAGCGTGCTCGACTCGGTCGACCTCGGCCTGCCCCGCTCCGCCCCGGGCGACCTGCGCGGCGGTGACGCGACCTTCAACGCCGACGCGGCCCGCCGCCTGCTGGCCGGAGAGCGAGGCCCGGTACGCGACGCGGTGCTGGTCAACACCGCGGCGGCGTTGGCCGCGCAGCGGGGCCTGGACGGCGACCTGGTCGACACGCTGCGCGAGGGCATCCGGATCGCCGAGGAGTCGATCGACTCGGGCGCGGCGGCCAGGACCCTCGACCGCTGGATCGAGGTCGCCACCGCGGCCAAGGCCGCCGAGGAGAACTGACCCTCCCCCGGCCCCGGTCTGCTGCTCGGGCCTGCCCCTGCCCGGCACCCGGGTACGCCTCGTGCGGCGATCCGCCGCGCCTCGTCCGCCGGACGGGAGACGCAAAAGCCGTCGACCGGGGACCCGTTGCGGGTCTCCGGTCGACGGCTTTACGAGGTGCGTACCGGCTGCGGTGTGTCGCCGGCCGGGTGGTTCAGTGCTCGGCGGTGCGCCGGGTGCCGGTGTAGTACTCGAAGAGCAGCCCGCAGGCGGAGAAGATCACCGCGACCAGGCCGAGACCGATCAGCCACCAGAGCCAGAACACCAGGCCGAGACCGGCGATGCTGGCCGCCACGGCGAGACCGAACGGCCAGTAGCTGCCCGGGCTGAAGAAGCCGACCTCACCGGCGCCTTCCGCGATCTCCGCGTCCGGGCGGTCCTCCGGGCGGGGCTCGATCCGGCGCGAGACGAACCAGAAGAATCCGCCGCACATCACCAGCAGCAGGGTGGAGAGAGCGAGCGCGGTGGTGCCGATCCAGTCCACGTGGCCCATCTGGCCGTCGGTCCAGCCGGCGTAGACGAAGGTGGCGATGAACAGGAAGACCGCGATGATGCCGAAGAGGCGCGACTCAGACTTCATGCCCGTCCTCAGCTTCCCACGCCGGCGGCGCTGGTCTTGTTGAAGTTGTTCTCGTCACGCCGGGTCTTGAACGGCTCCGTCGTCGTGGCGAACGGGTCCTCGCCGATCGCCTTGAGCGCGTCCTGGGTCGACTGTCCGGCCTTCTTCGCGGCGAGGAACTGGTCGTATTCGGTCGGCGAGACCACCCGCAGCTCGAAGTTCATCATCGAGTGGTAGGTGCCGCAGAGTTCGGCGCACCGGCCGACGTACGCACCCTCGGCGGTCAGGCGGTCGACCTCGAAGACGTTACGCACGTTGCCCGGGAAGACGTCCCGCTTGAACAGCATCTCCGGCACCCAGAACGAGTGGATGACGTCCTTGCTGGTCTCCTCGAACCGGATGGTCCGGTCGGTCGGCAGCACCAGCACCGGAATCACCTCGGTGGTGCCGAGCGTCGACGCGACCGTGTTGGCGTCCGGGCCGATCCCGTCGCGGTAGTTGAACTGCCAGTTCCACTTGAACGCGACCACCTCGACGGTCACGTCCGGGTTCTTCGAGGTCCGGTCGACGTCGGTCTGGATGATCGCGGTGTAGTAGAAGAGCACGGCAACGATCAGCACCGGCGCGATGGTGTAAAGGAACTCCATCGGCATGTTGAACCGGGTCTGCACCGGCAACGAGTCACCGCGTTTGCGGTATCGGATGATGCACCAGAAGATCAGGCCCCAGACGAAGACACCAACCGCGAGTGCGGCGATCGCCGACGCGATCCAGAGGTCGTACATCCGGTGCGACTGCGGAGTGATTCCGCCCTGCGGCCAACCGAAGCCGTCAACCGCCTTTCCGACATCACAACCCGTGAGCAGGGTCAGCAGCGCCGCGCCACCGACACCGAGCCCGGCGAGCCGGACGGCATTACGCCGCTGGCTACGCCTTCCGGCCGTGGGCCGTACATCTGAACCCCTTGCGACCACCTGGTCCTGCCTCCCTAGCGCGCCGCTGGTGTCTGTTTTCCCAACCAACAGCAAAGGCGTCACCGACGGTCGCAGATTACTCGACCATTCCGGGTCGGACGGCTCTGGGGTCACTCTGTCCCCCAATGGGGATCTTGCTCGATCCGCCACGGGTTACCGTTCACCTGTGAACGACGCACCGTCGGCGGAGAGCGCGACGCCGGTCTACTTCGACACCGCCACCGCCGCGCCGCTGCATCCGGTGGCCCGCCAGGCGCTGCTCGCCGCGCTGACCGATGGCTGGGCCGACCCGGCCAAGCTCTACACCCAGGCCCGCCGGGCCCGCCAGCTCCTCGACGCCGCCCGGGCCGCGACCGCCGAGGTGCTGGGCGTACGTCCGGACGAGGTCTCCTTCACCGCCAGCGGTACGACCGCGGCGCACGCCGCCGTGCTCGGCGGCCTGGCCGGGCGCCGCCGCGCGGGCGCGACCCTGGTGCACTCGGCGATCGAACACTCGGCGGTGCTGCACGCCGCGCAGCGGCACGTGGCCGACGGCGGTCAGGCGGTCTCCGTACCGGTGGACCAGCTCGGGCGGCTCGACCCGGCGGCCTGGTCGGCGGCGGTGACCGCCCCCGGCGTGGCGCTCGCCGCACTGATCACGGCGAGTCACGAGGTGGGCACGATACAGCCACTGGCCACGGCGGCCGAGGTCTGCGCCGACGCCGGGGTGCCGCTCTACGTCGACGCGGCCCAGTCGGTCGGTCGGGTGCCGGTGCCCGAGGGCTGGTCGATGCTGTCGGCGAGCGCGCACAAGTGGGGCGGGCCGCCGGGGGTGGGCATCCTGGTGGTGCGCAAGGGCATCCGCTGGCTCTCCCCGTATCCGGCGGACGAGCGGGAGTCTGGCCGTACGCCCGGGGTGGCCAACCTGCCGGCGATCGTGGCTGCCGCCGCGGCGCTGCGGGCGGCGAACGCCGACGCCGCCACCGAGGCGGCCCGGCTCGCGCCGCTGGTCGACCGGATCCGGGCGACCGTCGCCGCGACCGTGCCGGACATCGAGGTGGTGGGCGACCCGAGCGACCGGCTGCCGCACCTGGTCACCTTCTCCTGCCTGTACGTCGACGGCGAGGCGCTGCTGCACGCGCTGGACCGGCGCGGCTTTGCCGTCTCCTCCGGCTCCTCCTGCACCTCTTCGACCCTGGAGCCGTCGCACGTGCTGGCGGCGATGGGCGTGCTGTCGCACGGCAACGTACGGGTCTCGCTGCACCGGGAGAGCACCGCCGCCGAGGTGGACCGCTTCCTCGCCGAGCTGCCGACCGTCGTCGCCGACCTACGGGCCGAGGCCGGGGTGGTGGGACTGTGAGTGACTCGTCCACTCCAATCGGGTCGTCCGAGCCGGTCGGGTCGTCGCAGCCGATCAGGTCGTCGCAGCCGATCGGGTCGTCCGAGCCCGTCGAGACCCTGGACTGCCGGGGTCAGCGGTGCCCACTGCCGGTGATCGCGGCGGCTCGTCGGATGCCGGAGCTGCCGGTCGGGTCGGTGCTCCGGGTGCTCGCCGACGACCCGGCCGCCGCGCTCGACTTTCCCGCCTGGTGCCGGCTGCGCGGCCAGGAGTTCCTCGCCGCCACCACGGTCGGCGACTCCCCCGCCTACGACATCCGCCGCCTCCAGTGACCCTCGTTCCGGGGCGGCCGATCCGGCTCCTCGGTCACGTACGCGGTTGAGGGCCGGTCGATCCAGATCAGCCGCAACCGTCGACCGGTACGGCCGAGCATCCGTGCCGCGCTGGGCGCGTTGGCGAACCGCCCGGTGAAGCTGTCGTCGTCGGTTTGCAGCCAGGCGTGCTCCTCGAACGCCACACCCCAGGCGTAGACCCGCCCGTCGACGCGGTCGCCGTACTCCTCGCAGATGGCGAACCGCCGGGGCGCGTAGTCGGCGGCAAGCTCGGTCATGAGCTGGTGGAACTCCTCGGGGGTGCCGAGCGGCTCGTCGTGCGGTGAAGCGGGTGGCCGGGGCAGAACGTCGTCCATCTCAACCTCCTACGCATCTCTCGTTGCTATACGTATAGTCGACTCCCTTGCGTAATGGAAGAGCTACCGGCAGGATGCTTCGTATCGACTTCGATGAAGGTGAGGCCGCCCGTGGTCGCTCGTACCGACCCTTCCGCGTTGCGCTGGCTGATCGGCGCCGAGCTGAGTCGCTACCGACGTGACGTACCGATGTCGTTGAGCGAGTTGGCCACCGCGAGCGGCATCGGCAAGCCGAAGCTCGGCCACATGGAGAGCGGCCGCTACCAGCAGTTCCCGGACGACATCGGGACCGTGCTGCGGGCCTGCGGCGCCGCCGAACCGGCGATCGACCGGCTCACCTCACTGGCCACCCGCTCCGACGCCAAGACCTGGTGGGCGCCGTGGGCGAACGTGATGCCGGACTGGTTCAAGACGTACGTCGGGCTCGAAGGGCTGGCCGAGGGAGCGTTTGTCTTCGAGTCGATGGTGATCCCCGGGCTGTTGCAGACGGAGGAGTACGCCCAGGCGCTCACCATCGGCACCGGCTTCGTCCGACCGGACCACGCCGAACGTTTTGTCTCGTTCCGGCAGACCCGGGCCCGCCGGTTGACCGAGGACGAGCCGCTGACCCTGCACGCGGTGATCGGTGAGGCGGCGCTACGACTACGGGTGAACGGCGACCAGACCCGCCGCGACCAGCTCGCCCACCTGGTCACCATGTCCGAGCTGCCGAACGTCACGGTCCAGGTGGTCCGCCCCGAGGACGGCCCGCACGCGGCAGGCGCGATCGGCAAGTTCGTGGTGCTGGAATTCGGCAAGGTCCGGCCGATCGCCTACACCGAACTGCTCGACGGGGCGATGTACGTGCAGGACCCGGACAGCGTGCGGACTTATAGCATGGTGGCAGAGAACCTGCGCCAGGTCGCCCTCTCCCCCGCCGATTCACGAGCGATGATCAGGGAGCTGGCCGGTCTGGCCTGACCACCCCGGAGGCCCCTCGTGTCCACCCCCGACCTGAGCCACGCCCACTGGGTCAAGAGCAGCCGCAGCACCAACAACGGTGACTGCGTCGAGTGTGCCGTCCTACCCGCCTCGGCCGCCGCCCCCGCCGGGTCGGTCGCCGTACGCGACAGCAAGGACCCGACCGGCCCCGTACTTCTTTTCAGCCGCTCCGCCTGGAGCGCCTTCCTTTTCGACCCCGTCTGCCGGTGACTGGGGGAGCGTCCTGCCGGGTGGGCTGTGCCGCCCGGCAGGACCGTCAACCGGGAAACTAGTTCAGGTGCGGCTGGACGTCCTCGGCGGCCTGGTCGCCGTACGACTCGGCGAGGCGCTTGACGAAGAGATCGCGGCGGACCTCGTACTCCTGGGTCCCGACGGTTTCCAGCACCAGGGTGGCGAGCAGCGAGCCGACCTGGGCGGCCCGCTCCAGGCCGAGACCCCAGGAGAGCGCGGCGAAGAAGCCGGCCCGGAAGCCGTCGCCGACACCTGTCGGGTCGGACGCCTCGATCTCGCGGGCGATCGGCACCCGGAAGGTGGCGAAGTCGCGGCCGGCGATCTCCACGCCGTCCTTGCCCAGCGTGGTGACCCGGACCTTGACCCGCTCCAGGAGCTGCTCGTCGGTCAGCCCGGCCTTGCTCTGCAACAGCGACTTCTCGTAGTCGTTGGTCATCAGGTACTCGGCGCCGTCGATCAGTGAGACCACGTCGGAGCCGTCCATCCGGGCGAGCTGCTGCGACGGGTCGGCGGCGAACCGGTAGCCGCGCTCCCGGCACTCGGCGGAGTGGCGGATCATCGCCTCCGGGTCGTTCGCGCTGACCAGGACCAGGTCGAGGCCGCCGATCCGGTCCGCGACCGGGGCCAACTCGATGTTGCGGGCCTCGCTCATCGCCCCGGCGTAGAACGAGGCGATCTGGCACATGTCCAGGTCGGTGGTGCAGACGAAGCGCGCGGTGTGGGCGATCTCGCTGACGTGCACCGACTCGCAGTCGACGCCGTGCCGTTCCAGCCAGGACCGGTAGTCGGCGAAGTCGGCACCGACCGCGCCGAGCAGGATCGGCTTCAGGCCGAGCTGGGCCATGCCGAAGGCGATGTTGGCCGCTACGCCGCCGCGACGGAGCACGAGATCGTCGACGAGGAAGGAGAGTGACACCTTGTGCAACTGGTCGGCGATGAGCTGGTCGGCAAATCGACCCGGGAAGTGCATGAGGTGATCGGTGGCGATCGAGCCGGTAACGGCGATCTTCATATCGGCGCCCTCGCGTCGGTGTTGGTTGTACAGCCGAGTCAGCCTACCGGCCCGGTCATCGTCACGTCGTCGCTCCGTCGGTTAACGGCCACGGCGTCGTAACGGGAGGCTCCGTTGGGGCAAAAGCGGGGCCCCTCCGGCGCCCCGGGCGGCCCGGCGTATCGGATACGTCGGGTCGACCGGCGGCGGCGGAAGAGCCCCGCTGACGGTGCTGCGATGCGCGGTGGTCGCCCACCGCGTGCGTTTTAGTGGAACGAGTCGCCGCAGGCGCAGGAGTTCTGCGCGTTGGGGTTGTCGATGGTGAAGCCCTGGGCGTCGATCCGGTCGGCGAAGTCGATCGTCGCGCCGGTGAGGTACGGGGCGCTCATCCGGTCGACGACCACCTCGACACCGCCGAAGTCGTTGACGACGTCACCGTCGAGCGAACGCTCGTCGAAGAAGAGCTGGTAACGCAGGCCGGAGCAGCCACCGGGCTGTACGGCGACGCGCAGCCGCAGGTCGTCGCGGCCTTCCTGCTCGATCAGGGCCTTGACCTTCTGTGCCGCGATGTCGGTGAGGACGATGCTGCTTGGGGCCTTTGCCTCGGTCGACTCAGTCGACTCGGTCTGCACTGGCGTGGTCACGTGAAAGTCTCCCCTGCGACGGTGTCTTGGGTCCGTACTGGCCAACGCTAGCCCTCTGACCGGCCATTCCCAATGTGGTTCGGATCTAATTGTAGGTCGGTGAGGTGCGGGTCACCCGGCTGCCGGCACGGGTGCCGGACCGAGGCTCGCCTCGAGCACCGCCCGTTGGGTGGGCCGCGCCTCTTCCTGGCGCCGCCGGCCCGCGTCGGTGAGTGTGACGAAGACGCCACGCCGGTCCTGCTCGCAGAGTGCCCGGCAGACCAGTCCGTCCCGTTCCAGCCGGGCCACCGCCCGACTCAACGCGCTCTGACTCAGGTGTACCAGCTCGGCCAGCTCCTGCATCCGGAGTTTGGCCGCCGCGCTCGTGGCGAGCCGGTCGATCACCTCGAACTCGCTCATGCCGAGTCCGTGCCGATCCTGTAGCTCCCGCTCGAGCGCGCACGAGGCCGCCGCATACCGACTGGCGAGCTGGCGCCATTCGGTGACAAGCAGGTCGTCCTCGGACACGCCCCGGATGCTACCACATGCCCAAGCAAAATGTGTTCAAGCACTTATTGCTTGTGCATTAGATGCGCGTGCAAGTAAGTTCCTGGACATGGCACTTTCCAGCACGCCCGACAGCGGGCCACCATCCCGGCTGACCAGGCCGGACGCGACCACCTCCGGCAGGAGGGACACCGGCACCGGGCCGGTGGACACGGCCGCCGGTGGGCCGAAGATGACCGCCCGCCTCTACGGCACGCTGCTCGTACTCTGTGGCGCGCTCTTCCTCGACGGCCTCGACGTCTCGATGGTCGGGGTGGCGCTGCCCTCGATCCAGGCCGACCTGGGCCTGTCCAACTCCAGCCTGCAGTGGATCGTCAGCGGCTACGTGCTCGGCTACGGCGGCCTGCTGCTGCTCGGCGGCCGGGCCGCCGACCTGCTCGGCCGCCGCCAGGTGTTCCTCTGGGCGATCGGGGTGTTCGCCGTCGCCTCACTGCTCGGCGGCCTGGTCGACGACCCGAACCTGCTGATCGGCACCCGCTTCGTCAAGGGCGTCGCCGCCGCCTTCACCGCGCCGGCCGGGTTGTCGATCATCACCACCACGTTCCACGAGGGGCCGGCCCGCAACCGCGCGCTGAGCTTCTACACCGCCTGCGGCGCCAGCGGTTTCTCCATGGGCCTGATCCTCGGCGGCCTGCTCACCGAGGCCGGCTGGCGGCTGACCTTCCTGCTGCCGGCGCCGATCGCCCTGCTCGTCCTGATCGCCGGCATCCGGCTGATCCCGCGTCACCGCACCGAGCGTCCGGCGGGTGCCGGCTACGACCTCGGCGGCGCGGCCACCTCCACCGCGGCCCTACTGCTCCTGGTGTACGCCGTGGTCCAGGCGCCCAACGCCGGTTGGCTCTCGGCCCGTACGCTCGGCGCCTTCGCCCTGGTGGCGGTGCTGCTCGTCGCGTTCGTGGCGATCGAGCGGCGGGTGGCCCACCCGCTGGTACGCCTGGGCATCCTGCGCAACCGGGCCCTGGTCCGGGCCAACCTCGGTGCGCTCGCGGTGACCGGTTCCTACATCGGCTTCCAGTTCATCGGCACGCTCTACGTGCAGGTCGTGCTCGGCTGGTCGCCGCTGGCGATGGCGCTCGCGTTCCTGCCGGCCGGGCTGATCGTGGCGTTCGGCGGACCCCGGACCGGAGGACTGGTCAACCGGTTCGGCACCGCCCGGGTGGCGGCCGGCGGGTTCGTCGCCTTCCTCGCCGCGTACCTGCTCTTCCTGCGGATCGACGGCGAGGCCCACTACCTCGGCGTGATCCTGCCCACCATGCTGCTGCTCGGCGCCGGCTTCGCGCTCACCTTCCCGACCCTGAACATCCAGGCCACCTCCGGGGTCGCCGACGAGGAGCAGGGACTCGCCTCCGGGTTGGTGCAGACCGCGTTCCAGATCGGCGGGGCGATCGCCCTGGCCGGGGTGACCGCGGTCCTGGCCAGCGACGCGCCCGCGCCCGGACACGTACCGGACTCGTTCTACCCGGCGATCGGGCTGGTCAGCGGGATCGCGGTGTTCGGGCTGCTGATCGCGGCGATCGGCGTCTTCGACCGGCGGGGTCGCCGCCGGGGCACCCCGACCGACCGTCCCGGGGCCGACTACCGCCAGGCCGAACTGGAGCGCATCGGCCGCGCCTGAAAGCGAAGGAAGGGCCCCTTGTTAACGCATAGCGTTAACAAGGGGCCCTTCCTTACACCGCAAGCGCCGCTCAGCGGCTCCACTGGCGGGCCAGGCGGGCGGTGACCGCGCGCAGGCCCTCGGCGGGGCGGGTCATCGCCTGTTCGACCCCGCCATGCTCCTCGCCGCCGAAGTGGTCGACCAGGCTGTACGCCTCGGTCACCCCGGCCGCCGCCGCCTCGCGCCGACCGGTGCTGACCCGGCCGGCGAGCACCACGCAGGGCACGCCCCGGTCGCGGGCCGCACCGGCGATGCCGGCGACCACCTTGCCGCGCAGCGACTGGTGGTCGAACGACCCCTCGCCGGTGATCACCAGGTCCGCCCCGTCGAGCGCGGCGTCCAGGCCGATCATGTCGCTGACCAGCTTGATACCGGACTCGCAGCGGCCTCCGAGGGCCAGGATCGCCGCCCCGAGTCCCCCGGCCGCACCGGCACCGGGGAGCCCGGCCAGCTCCGGCGGGCAGGTTGACAGCTCCCGCTCCAGTACGGCGGCGAACCGCTCCAGCGCCGAGTCGAGCAGCAGTACGTCCTCGCGGCTGGCGCCCTTCTGCGGGCCGTACACGTTCGAGGCGCCGTGCAGGCCGGTCAGCGGGTTGTCCACGTCCGTGGCCGCGACCAGTTCCACCTGCCGCAGCAGGGGTGTGCCGCCCAGGGACGCGGCGGCGGTCAGCACGGCTCCGCCGTACGGCAGGGCGTGGCCGGTCTCGTCCAGCGGGGCGGCGCCGAGCGCGGCGAGCATTCCCGCACCGGCGTCGTTGGTGGCCGAGCCCCCCAGCCCGATCACCACCCGCCGGGCGCCCGCCTCGACCGCAGCCGCGACCAGCAGCCCGAGCCCGTACGAGGTGGTGACCTTCGGGTCACGCTCGTCGGTGGCGAGCAGGTGCAGCCCGCACGCCTGGGCGCTCTCCACGTAGGCGGTGGGTCCACCCACCGCAGCATCAAGATCAGTGACGAGGATCTCGCCCTCGACCGGACGGCCGAGCGGATCGACGGTCGACACCGGCAACCGGCGACCGGCCACCGCGCTGGCGAGCACCTCGACGAAGCCCGGACCCCCGTCGGCCAGCGGACGGGCGACCATGTCGTCCCCCGGGGCGGTGTCGTGCCAGCCGGCGATCACCGCGGCGGCCACCTCGGGGGCGGAGAGAGTACCGGCGAATTTGTCTGGACAGATCAGAACCCGCATCCCGGCAGTGTGGCAGCCCACATCGGTGAGCGCTGCGGCCGGCCCGTGCTGTGGGACCATGGGGGGCGTGACTTCGACCTGGGTAGAGCCGTCAAACACCGCTGCCGCCCTGCTCCTGCTGGGTCGCGGGACCGACCCGGACAGCGAGCGTGGCGTGGACTGTCCGGGGGAGCTTCCCCCGCCGAGCGACCCGAACCTGGTGGCCCGGGCCACCGCGGCGAAGGCGGCCCTCGGTCAGCGGGTGTTCGTGCTCGGCCACCACTACCAGCGCGACGAGGTGATCCAGTTCGCCGACGTGACCGGCGACTCGTTCAAGCTGGCCCGCGAGGCCGCCGCCCGGCCGGACGCGGAGTACATCCTCTTCTGCGGCGTGCACTTCATGGCCGAGAGCGCGGACATCCTCACCACCGACCGGCAGCGGGTGATCCTGCCCGACCTGGCCGCCGGCTGCTCGATGGCGGACATGGCCGTGCTGTCGCAGGTCGAGACGGCCTGGGAGCGGTTGGAGGAGTTGGGCGTCGCCGGCTCGACCGTGCCGGTGACGTACATGAACTCCTCGGCGGACATCAAGGGCTTCGTCGGCCGCAACGGCGGTGTGGTCTGCACCTCGTCGAACGCCGAGCGGGCGCTGCGTTGGGCGTTCGAGCGCGGCGAGCGGGTGCTCTTCCTGCCCGACCAGCACCTGGGCCGGAACACGGCGGTGCTGGAGATGGGGCTGGAGACGGGCGACTGCGTGCTCTACGACCCGCACAAGCCCGGCGGCGGGCTCACCGCCGAGCAGTTGCGCGGGGCCAAGATGATCCTCTGGCGCGGGCACTGCTCGGTGCACGGCCGGTTCACCCTGGACAGCGTGAACGAGGTCCGGTCCCGGGTGCCCGGGGTCAACGTGCTGGTCCACCCGGAGTGCCGGCACGAGGTGGTCACGGCCGCCGACTTCGTCGGTTCGACCGAGTACATCATCAAGACCATCGAGGCCGCGCCGGCCGGCACGGCCTGGGCCGTCGGCACCGAGCTGAATCTGGTACGCCGGCTCGCCAACGCGCACCCGGACAAACAGATCATGTTCCTCGACCGGGCCGTCTGCTACTGCTCGACGATGAACCGGATCGACCTGCCGCACCTGGTCTGGGCGCTCGAGGAGTTGGTCGCCGGCCGGGTCGTCAACCAGATCACGGTCGACCCCGACACCGCGCACCACGCTCGGGTGGCGTTGGACCAGATGCTCGCACTTCCGTGAGCAGAGGAAATTACCCAAAGTAATGATCGCTGTACCGATAAGCGCGGACGTCCCGATTTCATGCCACTTAGGTCGGGGTGACCAACGCCATTTCGGTCACGGAGCGCTATGCTGCCCAGGCGACACAGAGCCAGCCGTACGACGTGCGGCTGCGCCCCCCGACGGGCTACGGCCGTGAGTGACGCTCAGCCGCCCCGCACCCCTTACCCGGCAGCACCTATCCGCTGGAGGTTGCGTTGACCGACGACGTTCTGGTCGTACACGGAGGTACCCCGTTGTCGGGGAAGATCCGGGTCCGCGGCGCCAAGAATCTGGTCTCGAAGGCGATGGTCGCCGCCCTGCTCGGCGACACCCCGAGCCGCCTGTACGACGTGCCGCGCATCCGCGACGTCGAAATCGTCCGGGGACTGCTGGAGCTTCACGGCGTGAAGGTCAGCGACGGCGACGAGGACGGCGAGCTCGTCTTCGACCCCGCGAACGTGGAGAGCGCCAGCACGGACGAGATCAACGTGCACGCCGGGTCGAGCCGGATCCCGATCCTGTTCTGCGGGCCGCTGCTGCACCGGCTCGGCCACGCGTTCATCCCGGACCTCGGTGGTTGTCACATCGGCCCCCGGCCGATCGACTTCCACATCCAGGCGCTGCGACAGTTCGGCGCGGTCGTGGACAAGGCGCCGGAGGGCATGCACCTGACCGCCCCGAGCGGCCTGCACGGCACCAAGTTCGAACTGCCCTACCCGAGCGTCGGCGCGACCGAGCAGGTGCTGCTCACCGCCGTGATGGCCGAGGGCGTCACCGAGCTGCGCAACGCGGCGGTGGAGCCGGAGATCGTCGACCTGATCGCGATCCTGCAGAAGATGGGCGCGATCATCAAGGTCCACACCGACCGGGTGATCGAGATCCAGGGTGTGCCCCGGCTCAAGGGCTACACCCACCGGCCCATCCCGGACCGGATCGAGGCGGCGAGTTGGGCCGCGGCGGCCCTGGCGACCGGCGGCGACGTCGAGGTGCTCGGGGCCGAGCAGGTCGACATGATGACCTTCCTGAACGTGTTCCGCTCGGTCGGCGGCGCGTACGAGGTCACCGACGCCCGCGCGCCGAAGCTCGGCAACCCCGGCCAGGAGGGCGGCATCCGGTTCTGGCACCCGGGCGGCGAGCTCCAGGCGGTGGCGCTGGAGACCGACGTACACCCGGGGTTCATGACCGACTGGCAGCAGCCTCTCGTCGTCGCCCTGACCCAGGCCCGGGGCCTGTCGATCGTGCACGAGACGGTGTACGAGCAGCGCCTGGGCTACACCGAGGCGCTGAACAAGATGGGCGCCACGATCCAGGTCTACCGGGACTGCCTGGGCGGCACCCCGTGCCGGTTCGGCCGGCGCAACTTCAAGCACTCGGCGGTGATCGCCGGGCCGAGCAAGCTGCACGCCGCCGACCTGGTCATCCCCGACCTACGGGCCGGGTTCAGCCACCTGATCGCCGCACTGGCCGCCGAGGGCACCTCCCGGGTGTACGGGGTCGACCTGATCAACCGCGGGTACGAGGACTTCGAGGCGAAGCTCGCCGACCTCGGTGCCCACGTCGAGCGCCCGTAACCGGATCTTCACCGGACCGGCACCGGGTGCCCGTAGGGCACCCTGACGGCGGTCACGCTGACGCCTCCCGCACCGTGATGTGTGGGAGGCGTCAGCCGCCCGCTACCCTTCATCCGTGCCGTCGTTGTTTCGCCGTAAGTCAACCGACCTCGTCGAGGAGAACGTCACCCTGGTGACCACCTCCGACGAGGCGACCGAAGCCGCCCGCCCCCGGGGCTACACGCCCAGCAAGAAGGAACTCGGCAAGGAGACGCCGAAGCGTCCGAGCGCCGGGCGTCGACCGGGTGCCGTCGAGACGCGGCCACCGGCGAACAAGCAGGAGGCCCGGGAGCGTCGCCGGGCCGCCCGGGCCGAGGCGGCGGCCGAGTTCCGCCGCGAGGGCGGTCCCCGTGACCGGGGCCCGGAGAAGGTGCTGGCCCGTAACGTGGTCGACTCCCGGCGTACGGTCGGCACCTGGTTCTTCGGTGGCGCCCTGATCGTGCTGATCGGCTCGTCGGGTGCGATGCCGCCGGTGGTCCGGCTGGTGTCGAACCTGCTCTGGGGCGCGCTCGCGCTGGGTGTGGTGGTCGACTCGATCCTGATCTCCCGCAGGATCAGGAAGCTGGTCCAGGAGCGGTTCCCGAAGACCGGGCAGCGGATGGGCTCGCTCTACCTCTACGCGATCATGCGCTCGATCACCTTCCGCCGGATGCGGGCACCGACCCCCCAGGTCAACATCGGCGACAAGATCTAACCCTCGCCGCCGACCGCCGCGCGGTCCGGGTCCGTCCCCTGGGACGGGATCGGACCCGACGGCGGGACGGTCGGGGCCGGCGTGCGGTAGAGGCGGCTGACCACGTCCTCGATGTCCGGCTCGACGATCGCGATGTCCCGCAGCGACGCCAGCCCGGCGAGCCGGGCCACCACCGCCCCGGCGGTGACCGACTCCAGCTCGAAGACGAGCCGCCGGCCGTCCGCCTCGATCCGGCGTACCGGCGCCCCGGGCAGCACCGGTGGAGTGGCGAGCGGCTCGTCCAGGTCGACCACGACCAGGCGACGGGAGCCGTACCTGGCGTGCAGCGCCTCGATGTCGCCGTCGTGCACCACCTGGCCGTGATCGATCACCACCAGCCGCCGGCAGAGCCGCTCGATGTCGGCCAGGTCGTGCGTGGTGAGCAGCAGGGTGGTGTCGCCGGTCCGGCCCAGCTCGCCGAGGAACTCCCGGACCGCCTGCTTGCTGACCAGGTCGAGCCCGATCGTCGGCTCGTCCAGGAAGAGCACCTCCGGCCCGTGCAACAGTGCCGCGGTCAGCTCGCCGCGCATCCGCTGCCCGAGCGAGAGCTGGCGGACCGGGGTGTCCAGGAAGCCGTCCAGGTCGAGCAGGTCCCGGCAGCGGCGCAGCCGGGCGGCGTGCTCGGCGGCCGGCACCCGGTAGATGTGCCGCAGCAGGTCGAACGAGTCGCGTAGCGGCAGGTCCCACCAGAGCTGCGAACGCTGGCCGAAGACCACACCGATGCGCAACGCCAGCCGGGTACGCTGCGCCACCGGGGTCAGGCCGCAGACGCGTACCTCCCCGGCCGAGGGCATCAGCACGCCGGTCAGCATCTTCAGGGTGGTGGACTTGCCGGCGCCGTTCGGTCCGATGTAGCCGATCATCTCGCCCCGGGCCACGGTCAGGTCCACCCCGTCGACGGCGGCGACCACCTTCTTCGTCCGGCGCAGCCGACCGGCCTTCACCCGTACCGTGAACTCCTTGCGCAGTCCGCGCGCTTCGATGACGTCAGTCACGATCCCGTACTCCGGTAGTGCCTGATGCCGGTCCGCCAGACGGCGGCGGCGATGACGGCGGCGAGCAGCGCGACTCCGGGCGCGGCCCACCCGGCCCAGGCCGGCAGGCCGAGCGGGTCGGTGCGGCCGAGCAGCGCCAGCGCCGGGTAGTAGGCCACGAAGGCAAAGCCCAGGCCGTACGCGAAAATCGCCCGGAACCATCCACCGTAGACGGTGATCGGGTACGCGGTGAAGTCCCGACCACCGTACGTGAACGCGTTGCCGACCTCGCCCGAGTCGATCCACCAGAACGCCAGGGTGGCCGACGCCACGAAGATCGAGCCGAAGAAGACCGCCCCGGCCAGCGGGGTGACGACGACCAGCAGCGCCCGCCCGGGGGTCCAGTCGACGTCGGCCGCGACCACCGCGACGACCAGCACCGAGAGCGCGAACAGGGCCCGGGAGACCTTGCGCAGCGGCAGGTCCATCAGAAGCAACTGCGGCAGCGCGCCGAGCGGCCGGACCAGTACGGCGTCCATCAACCCGGACCGGACGTACTGCCGGACCCGCTCGATGTTTCCGACGGTCAGGTCGGCGGTGGCGAACGAGCAGGTGGAGAAGCCGACGATGACCATCGCCTCGCGTACGTCGAAGCCGCCCAGGGTCCGGGTCACCCCGAACAGCACCAGCACCGTGAGCACGTCCAGGACGGTGGCGCCGACGTTGCTGACCAGGTCCACCACGAACGAGGTGCGGTACGACGCCTGCGACCTCGCCTGCCCGCGCAACAGTGCCAGGTAGCCGGCGGCCGGGCCGGGGCCGCGTCCCCGGTCAGCCACCCTGCACCACCAGTCGACTCTCGGCCCGGCGTTGCACCGTCCGGCAGGCGAGCAGGATCACCAGGACCCAGAGCAGTTGCAGCCCGACCAGCCCGAGTTGGGTCCGCACACCGTCGCGTTCGACCAGCACGTCCAGCGGGGTCTGCATCAGACTCGGGAACGGCGTGGCCAGCCAGAGCGAGACGTACGCCCAGTCGGGCAGGAAGCGCAGCGGGAAGTAGAGACCGGCGAGGACGCCGGAACAGAGGGTCCAGAGCAGCATCGGACCGCGTACGTCGGCCAGCCAGTAGACGGAGGCGTTCACCAGGTACCGGCAACCGAACGAGAGCACCACCGCGAGCACCATCGAGACCAGGAAGAGCGGCGTCGTCGGCCACCGGGTCGGCAGGTAGACGTCGAAGAAGATCGGACCGGTGAGCACCGGCGGGACGAAGCGGGTGAGCACCGCGTACGCCGCCCGGCCGAGATCGGTGGCGAGGTAGCTGACCACCGGGGAGACCGGACGGAGCAGGTCGCTGGCGATGTCGCCGGTCCGGATCCGATCAGCCAACTCGGTCCAGCCCCAGAGCCCGACCACGGCGAGCAGCCCCTGTCCGACCCAGACGAAGGTGGCCAGTTGGGCCGCGTCGTAGCCACCCGCCCGCCCGCCGGCACCACTCGCCACGGCGAGGAAGATGTAGCAGTGGAGAAACCCGAAGACGATGTTCGTGAAGGCACCCGCGAACGTCGCCTGCCGGTACGTTGAATGGCGCCGGTACCCTGATCCGGTTATCGCAGTAAATGTCCGGAACCAGAGGATGATGTTTCCCGCGATCGAAGGTGGCACAGTGGCGGTGACCGAGCCCACGCCGTTACCCTCCTTCCGCGACCACGCTGCAGCAAGCCGGGTGACGATATCCGGCATCCCGGGCTGCCCACAGAGAATTTTCCGACGAGGTGACACCGCCGTGAGTGAGCGACGCGAGCCGTTCCGACGGCCGCGCCGCGCGCCCCACCTCAGCGGGGTCGAATCATGACGGATCGCTACCGCGACCGGTGGGGCGATCCACCCGAGCCCTCCTGGATGGTCGAACCCACCTCCGAGTGGGAGCCCGCGTTCCCCGGTCAGCGCTATCCCGGCGACCCCGGGCCGCAGCGCCGACCGCAGCGCCCCTCCGGGCGGGCGTCGGTCGTCTCGGGTCGGGCCGAGGTGCATCCGGCCGACGACCAGTCGTCACACTCCGACGAGCCGTACCCGTCCCACCCACGTGGCCAGCAGCAATACGGTCCCCGCTCGGGGTACGCGGACTCGGACCCGGCCGGTAACCGGTACGGCGATCGCGGCCGTGAACCCGCCGCCGGACACGATCGCGGCCGTGACCAGGCCGGTTACGACCGCGGTCGCGACACCGCCTCCGGTCGCGACCGCGGTCGCGACACCGGTTACGGACAGCCTTCCGAGTACGGCCGACCCGCCGCTCACGGACAGCCACCCGGTCAGCGGGATGCGCCCGGCTACGGGCAACCGAACGAGCGGGGACAGCGCCGGCCGGCGGACGGCGGGCCCTCCCGCTTCGACCGCGCCTATCCGCCCTCGGACGAACAGCGGCCACGCCGGGACGACCCGCGTTGGAATGACGACCAACGGCCGCGCCGCGACGATCCCCGCTGGAACGACGACCAACCAGCACGCCGCGACGACCCACGCTGGAACGACGACCAACCAGCACGCCGCGACGATCCCCGCTGGAACGACGAGCAGCCACCGCGCCGGGACGCCCCGCGCTGGAACGACGACCAACCAGCACGCCGGGACGACCCACGCTGGAACGACGAGCGAGCGCCCCGGCGGGAGAACCAGCGGGCGTGGTCGGACGAGCAAGCAGCACGCGGTGACGACCCGCGCAGACGGGCGGAGGAGCAACCGCCCCGGATGGACAGCCGCCGCCCGTCGGCGGAGGGTCAACGTCCGCCGGGCGAGGGCCGGCGTCCGGCCTCCGACGGCTGGAGCCCGCCGACCGCACCGGACCGGGCCGAACACTGGGGCGGTCCACTCCCCCCGCTACGCCCGGTCGGCCAACCGCAGCAGACCGGTCCCGCCCACCCGGTCAGCCCGGCCCATCCGGCAGGTCCGGCGCGCCCGGTCAGCCCGGCGGGTCCGCCGCACCCGGTCAGCCCGGCGGGTCCGCCGCACCCGGTCAGCCCGGCGGGTCCGCCGCACCCGGTCAGCCCGGCGGGTCCGGGACGCCCGGTCAGCCCGGCGGGTCCGCCGCACCCGGTCAGCCCGGCAGGTCCGCCGCACCCGGTCAGTCCGGCGGGTCCGGGACGCCCGGTCAGCCCGGCGGGTCCGCCGCACCCGGTCAGCCCGGCGGGTCCGCCGCACCCGGTCAGTCCGGCGGGCCCGGGACGCCCGGTCAGCCCCGACCGACCGATCAGCCCCGCCTACCCACCGGCTGCCACCGCCCCGGTCAGCCCGGCGCACCCGGCCAGCCCCACCTACCCGCCGGGTCCGGCGCACCCGGTCAGCCCGGCGCACCCGGGCGGATCCGGTCGTGTTGGACCAGCCGGGCCGGGTCAGGGCGAGTACCGCACGGGCGAGCGCCCGGACCAGCCACAACGGCCGGACCGCCGGCCCGCTGCCGGACCGCCGCCGGACTGGGAGCCCCGGGAGCACCCGCAGTATCGGGCTCGGGGCGGCCCCGCTCCCTCCGACCCGTACGAGCGGTCGGCCGGGCGCAGGCCCGAGCCCGGACCCGAGGAGACCCAGGCGCTGCCGGGACGTCGTCCGACCGCACCGGACACGAGGCAGACCGATGCCAGGTCGACCCCGCCGGACAGCCGGTCCGCGCCGCCCGCACCCCGGTCCGGCGCGCCCGACGGCACGGGTCGGCCCCACCCCGCCGCGCCGGGCTGGTCCGCGCCGGAACCCCGCCCGCCGGTCGCCCCGAGCGGTCCCGCCCGCGCCGGTCGGAACGACGGTCCGGTGGAGCGGCCCGATCGCGCCGAACCGGGCTACCCACCGGCCGCCGAGGCCCCGCGCCGACCGGGTCCCGGCACCGGGGGCCACGAGCCTGGCGTCCTGCCGCAGCGTGACCGCCGTACGGGCAACGGGCCCGCACCGGACGCCGCCCGGTCCCCCGACCGTGGTCCGGCCGTACGCCGGGATCCGTCCTCGCCGGACGGTCAGCGCCTGCCCGACCCCGGCCCCCGGCCCCCACTCCCCGAGCGCGGACCCGTCCCGGGTCAGCACCCCACCGCGCCCGTTCGCCCCGACCGGCCGGCGGATCAGGGGCGCGGCACGGAACCGCGCCCCGAGGCGGGTTGGCCGATGCCCGAGGTCCCGTCGACGTACCGGGACCGGTCGGCCGACCCGGTGTCCGGACCGCCGGTCCCGAACGAGCCACTGCTCAGCGGTGCCGACCTCTTCACACCACCGCGCGAGCGGCGCAAGCAGCCGGCCGCCGAACCTCCGGTCGAGCCGGCGGTGCCGAGCCAGCGTCCGGCCGAGCGGGACGGTGACCCGACACCGACCGGTGCACCCGTGTCCGCCTGGCTCGCGCCGAAGACCGAGCCGGAGCCACCAGCCCCGCAGGCGCCACCGACGCGCCCGGCCGACGACGAGCAACCGCGTACGCCGGTCGCCGTGCCACCGGCGGCCGGACTACGCCTGGAGTTCCTGCCCGCGCCCCAACCGCCACCCTCCCCGGCCACGTCCGTAGCCTCCGCCGGCCCCTCCACTCCCGCTCCGGCGGAACCGGCGGACACGCGTACGCCGGTCGAGCCGACGCCGCCACCGGCGGCCCCGCCCGACTCCTTCGAGCAGCCCGAGCCCGCCCCGCAGTCGCCCGCCCCGGCCGTCGCCACGACCACGGAGCCGTCCTCGGTGGACGGCCACTCGGGCGGCCCCACGGACCTGGACGCGAACCGGGACCCGACGGCCGAGGAGCGGTACGACGACGGCACGACCGAACCATCCGCAAGCGCCACGCCCGGCACGACTGCGGAGTGGTACGACGGCGGCACGTCCGAACCCTCCGCGAGCGCCACGCCCGGCGGCGATCTGGGACACCAGTCCGGACCGGACGCCGGGATCACGATCGAGCCGGCCGGCAGCATCGCGGTCGAGCCCTTCGACACCACCGCCGTCGAGCCGGCGGCGGGAAGCGGCCGACCCGGCGAAGCGTCCACCTCCGGCGGACCGGCACGACCCGCTGACGAGGTACGGCAGCCGGCGGACCCGCGTGCGGCGGAGGCCGACGCGACAGCCCCCGGCGCGACGAACTTCGGTACAGCGAAGGCCGATGCGGCAAACCCCGGTGCGACGGAGACCGGGCCGACGGCAGCGGGCGCCGGTGGTCCGACCACCACGATCGGCGACCTGCCGGCGACGGAGGCCCCCTGGACGGGAGCCGGCACGTCTGACGTCGCCCCCACCGGACCCACCCCGCCGGACCCCGTAGGACCAACCGAGACCGGACCAGCCCACACCGGACCGGCCGACACCGAGCTGCCCGCCACCGGACCGGTCGGCAGCGGACCGGCCACCACCGAATCCACCCCGGACGACAACGGCACGCCCGCTCCCGACGAGCACCCGTCGCCGGTCGCACCCGCCTCCCAGACCGCCCCGGCGGAACACCCGACCGGCGGCGGTGAGGACCCGGACGACGGTCCGATGCCGGAGGACCCGGTGCCGGTGTCGGGGCCGCCGCTCGCCACCTCCGCACCGGGCTCGCCGGTGGCCGAGGCAAGCCCGGACACCGTGCTGCCAGCACCGGAGGGTCCGGCCGCCGGTGCCGCCACCGCACTGCGCGCGCCGACCATGCTCACCCCGATCATCACGCCGGACGAGCCGGCCGAGGCGGAGGACTCCTCGACGGAGGAGGCGGCCGAGGCACCGGTCGTGGACCCGGAGCAGGTGCTCTCGTCGTACCGTTGGCGCTTTCACCACGAGACGCTGCGTGAGTTGGTCGAGGACCCGGACGAGTTGCGGGCGATCCGGGACCGGTTGACCGAGAAGCTCGAACCGGCGCAGGACGACCCGACCCGGGCCCGGCTGCTCAGCCTCCGCGCGGTGGTCTCCCGGATTCTCGGCGACCTGGGCAAGGCGCTCGCCGACGGCAAGCTCGCCCTGGGGCACGCGGAGGCGACCGGCCAGTTGCGGCGGATCGCCATCGCCCAGGCACGGCTGGCGCACGTGCTCCAGTGGCGCGGGGACTTCGCCGAGGCCGACCGGCTGTTCGAGGAGGCGAACTCCTCGGAGTTGCCGGACCGGCTGCGGGCGACGATGCACGAGCACGCCGGGCGGTCCTGCTACGACCAGGGCCGTTACATCGAGGCGTGCAACCACTTCGAGAAGGCGCTGGAGCTGCGCAAGGTCGAGGACCCGGACCTGATCGCCCGGACCGAACTCGCCCTCGACGCGGTGTTCAGCAAGGTGGCCCAGCAGGGCTGGGGGCCGTACCCCCGGGACCGGGACGTGATCCTCCAGGTGCACCAGCCGCCGGTGCCGACGTTCAGCGAGAAGATGCAGCGGTGGGGTTACACCACACCGGACGGCGAGCCGGCGGTGGCACCGAGCTACGCCGACGCCCAGCCGTTCCACGGCGGGGTGGCCTGGGTACGCCGGCCCGAGGCCCGCACCTGGGAGCTGATCGACGAGTCCGGTGAGCTGCTGATCGGGTCGGACGCGGGTTACCTCGGCGTCGGTTCCTTCGCCGACGGGCTGGCCTGGGTGTCCCGGGACGGCACCGGGGGCTGGATCGCGATCGACCGGACCAACCGGGTGGTGATCGGGCAGGGCTGCGACGACGTACGGCCGTTCCGGCGCGGTGTGGCGGCGGTCCGACGTGGTGGCTGGGGTGCGGTCGACAAGACCGGTCGGGTGGTGCTGCCGACCCGGTACGCCGCGTTTGTCACCGCCCTGACCGACGGGCGCTACGTCGAGGGTTTCACCGACGAGGGGCTCGCCATCGTGGACCTGGGCGGCCGGAAGGGCGTGGTCGACCGGAGCGGACGGATGATCGTGTCGCCGACGTACCCCGCGATGGTGATCCACCCGGTGGCGTTCCTGATCGCCACACCGGACGGACAGTGGGGAGCGCTCGACCGGCGCGGCGAACTGCTGGTGGATCCGGTCCACGCGAGCCGCAACGACGTGATGGACGAGATCGACCGGCTGCTGGCCGACACCAAGCCGGTGCTGTGATCGGGACGTCCCCGCAGACCGAGCCGATGCTCTGATCTGGAGGGTTCCGGCGGACCGAGCCGGTACTCAGATCGGTAGATTCCGGCAAACCAAGTCGATCATTGAACGGACATCGGCAACCGTTAAGGTCTGGGCATGGACTTCCGACACCTCGGCCGTTCGGGTCTCCGGGTCAGCGAGATCTCGTACGGCAACTGGATCACCCACGGCTCCCAGATCGAGGAGGACGCGGCGCTGGCCTGCGTCCAAGCCGCCCTGGAACACGGCATCACCACGTTCGACACCGCCGACGTCTACGCCGGCACCAGGGCCGAGTCGGTGCTCGGCCGGGCCCTCCAGGGCCAGCGCCGCGAGGGAATCGAGATCCTCACCAAGGTCTACTGGCCGACCGGCCCCGGACCGAACGACCGGGGTCTGTCCCGCAAGCACATCATGGAGTCGATCAACGGCTCGCTGCGCCGCCTGCAGACCGACTACGTCGACCTCTACCAGGCCCACCGCTACGACTACACCACTCCGCTCGAGGAGACGATGGAGGCCTTCGCCGACGTCGTGCACTCGGGCAAGGCGCTCTACATCGGCGTCTCCGAGTGGCGGGCCGAGGAGATCCGCGAGGCGTACGAGCTGGCCCGGCAGCTCAAGATCCACCTGGTCTCGAACCAGCCGCAGTACTCGATGCTGTGGAGGGTGATCGAGGCCGAGGTGGTGCCAACGAGCGAGGAACTCGGCATCGGTCAGATCGTCTTCTCGCCGATGGCCCAGGGTGTCCTCTCCGGCAAGTACCTGCCCGGCCAGCCGCCGCCGGCCGGCTCCCGGGCCACGGACGAGAAGAGCGGGGCCTCCACCATCGCCCGGTTCATGACCGACGGGGTGCTGACCACCGTGCAGCGGCTCAAGCCCCTCGCCGAGCAGGCCGGGCTGAGCATGGCGCAGCTCGCGGTCGCCTGGGTGTTGCAGAACCCGAACGTGTCGTCGGCGATCGTCGGCGCCACCCGGCCGGAGCAGGTCGCGGACAACGTCAAGGCGGCCGGCGTCAGACTCGACGCCGACCTGCTCAAGGCGATCGACGAGATCGTCGCGCCGATCACCGAGCGGGACCCGGCCAGGACCAAGAGCCCGGCCCGCCCGTAACACCGCCGCCGGGTAAGGAAGGGCCCCTTGTTAACGCATAGCGTTAACAAGGGGCCCTTCCTTACCTCTCAGCCCTGCCAGAAGCGGATCAGGTCGTAGCCGAGGGCGTAGAGATTGGCGGGCAGGCCGATCCAGTCTCCGACGGTGAAGACGACGGTGAAGAACCAGCCACTGATCCGCGGATTCCAGAGCAGGGCGAACAGCAGCAGGAACCCGTACGGGGCCATCAGGTCGTAGCCGCGCCGCCACTGCGGCGACAGCCACGGGTAGAGCATGTTGCCGCCGTCGAGCCCGGGAACCGGCAGCAGGTTCAGCACGCTCGCGGTGAGTTGCAGGAAGCCGAGCAGCGCGACGCCGGACCAGAACTCCGGGTGCGCGGCCACGTCCGGGTCGAACGCGAACGGCAGCACCAGCGCCAGGGCGAAGAGCACGTTTGTCGCCGGGCCGGCGAGGCTGACCAGGGTGTGCCGGAGCCGGCCGGGGATCCGGTGGTGGTCGACCCAGACCGCGCCGCCGGGCAGGCCGACACCGCCGAGCAGCACGATCGCCACCGGCAGGATGATCGACAGCAGCGGGTTGGTGTACTTCAACGGGTTCAGGGTCAGGTAACCCCGGTGGGCCACCCCCCGGTCGCCGGCCCGGAAGGCCACGATCGCGTGCGCGTACTCGTGCAGGCAGAGGGAGACCAGCCAACCCGAGACGACAAAGAGGAAGACGTCGAACCGGACGTTGCCGAACCCGTTCCAGGCCATCACGCCGCTCGCCACGAAGAGGGCGACCAGGGCCAGGAAGATGGGGCTGGGCCGGAACGCCTCCCTCGGTACGCCGAGGACGAGCCGGTCCCGTCCCGGCTGTTCGTAGCCCATCAGGCTCACTCGGTTACCGGTTGCAGGCTCATCCGGTACTCCGTCCGGTCGTCCTCCATCAGGATCACGGTGGCGACCCCGGCCGCCGACAACTCACGCCAGGTCTGGCCGATCCAGGACTCGGCGTCGGCCTGGCTGCCGAACGTCTCGTCCGGCCCGCTCACCGCCTGGCCGTCCGGGCCCTCGTACCGCCAGCTCCACGGCATATCGTGTCTCCCCTCACCGATGTCCCCGACGGACCCCGCAAGCCTAGCCGTCCGGGACCCGGCGTCGATCGCCAGCGGCCGCGCGGGCGGACGTAGGGTGCCGGGATGCGATTGGTGAGCGGCTCCGACATCACCGCGGCGATCGACCGCCTGGCCGGCCGGGTCGTACGCACCCCGCTGCTCGGGTCGGCCCGGCTCGGCGACAGCCTCGGGGTACAGGTCCTGTTGAAGGCCGAGAATCTGCAGCACACCGGGAGTTTCAAGGTCCGGGGCGTACTCAACGCGCTGCTCGCCCGACAGGCCCGGGGCGAGCTGCCGACCGGGGTGGCGACGTTCTCGGCCGGCAACCACGCGGCGGCCACCGCCTTCGGCGGGCGGTCGCTGGGACTCCCGGTCGTGGTCTGCATGCCACCCCGGGCCGTGGTGACAAAGGTGGAGGCGGTACGCCGCTACGGCGGCGAGGTCATCTTCACCGACGACCTGCTCGGCACCTGCCGGACGGTGGCGCAGGAGCGGGGCTACCCGATCCTGCACCCGTTCGACGACCCAGACGTGATCGCCGGCCAGGCCACCGTCGGGGCTGAACTGGCGGAGCAGCTCGCGGGACCGGGGGTCGACCCGGCGGAGGTGGACCTGGTGCTGGTGCCGGTGGGTGGCGGCGGGCTGATCAGCGGGGTGGCGGCGGCGGTCCGGCAGGCGCTGCCGTCGGCCCGGGTGGTCGGCGTGCAGCCGACGGGCGCGAACGCGGTGGCGTACGCCCTGCGGGTCGGCGAGCCGGCCACGCTGCCGAACCGTCCGGTGTCGCTCGCCGACGGGCTGACCGCGCCCTTCGCGGGTGTGCACACCCTGGCTCACGTACGGGACCTGGTCGACGAGGTGGTGGAGGTGGCGGAGGAGGCCATCGCACCGGCCTGGTGGGAGTTGCTGGACAGCACGAAGCTCCTGGTCGAGCCGGCGGCGGCGGTCGGGCTCGCGGCGCTGCGTCAGGGCCTGGTGCGGACCCGGCCGGGCGGGACGGTGGTGTTCGTCCTCTCCGGCGGCAACGTGGCGCCGGCCAGCCTGGCCGGGCTCGGGTGATTGACGTTTGATCACGCTGGTCTTGGCTGCGGGGGTGGGGTCGGGGGCGGCGTGCCCCACTCTGGGCGGTCAAGCTTGATCCCGTCGTGGGGCACGCCGCCCCCGGCCCCTGGGGCACGCCAGGTCGTCGGTCCTGGAAGGCACGCCGTCTCGACGTTGCGGAGGAGATGTTCCGGGGGGGTGGGAGGCGTGAGGTGGCACGCTGCGAAGTAGTACAAAACAGCACAGCTCACGGTCGAGGTCGGGTAATCCCGGTCGGTGGCCGACCTCTCAGGTGCGTCCCCGACCGGGCGCTCTAAGGTACGGGCATGTCCGTTGACGGGTGGAGCACGGTTCTCGTACTCGGCGGGATCCGGTCCGGCAAATCCGAGTTCGCCGAGTCGCTCGTTGGCGAGGCAGCCGCTGTCCGTTATGTCGCGACAGCGCGGCGCCCGGAAGCGGACGAACCCGACGATCCGGAATGGGCCGCCCGGATCGAGGCGCACCAGCGGCGCCGGCCCCAGGGCTGGACCACCGAGGAGACCGCCGCCGACCCGTCCCGGCTGGCCGAGTTGATCGCCGGGGCCGGTCCGGACGAGACGTTGCTCGTCGACGACCTCGGCGGCTGGGTGACCGTGCTGCTCGACCCGGTCCACCAGCCGGCCGACGACCAGGCGACCATCGCCGAGCTGGCCGCCGCGATCCGCGACTGCGCCGCCCGGGTGGTGCTGGTCAGTCCCGAGGTGGGGCTCTCCCTGGTGCCGACGACCACGCTCGGGCGGGTCTTCACCGACGCGCTCGGCACCACCAACCGCGCGGTCGCCGAGGTCTGCGACGCGGTTGTGCTGGTGGTGGCCGGGCAACCGGCCTGGCTCAAGCCGGCCCCACCCGCCCGGTCCGCCGCCAACGGATCGAATCAAGCCGCCGCAGAGGGCCAGGTCGCCACGCCAGGCCGGCTGGTGCCGAACCAGTCCGGCCCGGCCCGGCCCGCCGCCGACGCGGCGCTGTCCCAACCGGCGCCGACCGCCTCGCCGGCCGTGCTCACGCCGCACCTGCCGGACCCGGAGCCGGAGCCACCGGTCGACGGTTCGCCGTGGACCGCGCCGACCATGATGCTGCCGATGGTCGCCACCGGCCTGGTCATCCAGACCGGGATGGACCTGCCGATGCCGGACGAGTACGCCGGACCGCAGGCGATCGACCGGCTCGCCACGCTCGACCTGCCCGGTGCCGGGCTCGGCAACCTCGAACGGGTGATCGGTTTCGCCGCCGGCACCCAGGGCACGGCGACCCCGCGCCCGTGGCGGGCGGTACGCGTACTCCTGCTCCACGGTGACCACGACGGCGGCGCGTCGGCCGGCAGCGTGCCCAGCGAGTCCGGCCGTCGGGCCGACCAGGCGCGGGCCGGTGAGGGCCCGCTCGCCCGGCTCGCCGCCGAGGTCGGCGCGAGCCTGCAGGTGGTGGACGCGCCGACCGCCGCGCCGATCGAACACGGACCCGCGTTGACCCCGGAAGCCGTCGAGTCGGCCCTGCGCTACGGCTGGCGGCTGGCCGAGGAGGCGGTTGACGCCGGGGTGGAGGTGATCGTGCTGGCCGCCTGTGGCGCCGGCACCGAGGCCGCGACCGCGGCGGTGCTGGCCGCCACCGCGGGAGCCGAGGCCGCCGCCGTGCTGGGTCGGGTGATCGGCCCCGGCGGCCAGGTGGACGACGCGGCCTGGATGATCCGCTGCGGGGCGGTACGCGACGCGCTGCACCGCACCCGGCGCAGCCCGCGTGGCCCCAAGGACATCCTGGCCGAACTCGGTGGCGGCGACATCGCCATCGCCGCCGGCATCCTGCTCGGCGCCACCGCCCGGCGTACGCCGGTGCTGCTCGACGGCCCGGTCGGGGTGGCCGCCGGCCTGGTCACCCGGGACCTCGCCGGCCAGTCCCGGCACTGGTGCCTGCTGCCCGACCACGGCAACCACCCGGCGGTCCGGCTCGCGGCCGACGTGCTCGGTCTGACCCCCCTGCTCGACCTGCGGATGGACCTGGGCGAGGGAGCGACCGCGCTGGCCACCCTGCCACTGCTGCGTACGGCGCTGACCCTGGCCGGCTCGGTCAGGGAACACCCGTCCCTGGCCGGCTCGGCCGGCGAACCCCCGTCCCCGGCCAGCACCGGCTGGGACGACCCGGCCACCACCGGCTGGAGCAACCCGACGGCTCCCGGGCGGGACGACTTGACGGCCGCCGGGCGGGACGGGCAGGCGTCCGACGACGGAGAGCCGGGACCGGACGACCGGCGGGCCGGTGGCGACCGTACAGCGGGCGGCGGGGAGTTCGGCGAGCCGGAACCGGCTGGTCCGGGACCCGCGCGTACCGACTGGTTCCCGGGCGGCGACGACCCGGCCGAGCCCACGCCGGACGGTGGGACCGACCCGGACCGGCCGTCGCAGCCGACGACCGGCGGTTACGGCACACCGGGAGACGGGATCGACGCGCGGACCGGCGACGGCGCCCCGCGCGGTGCCTGACCGGCTGATCCCGTCCGGCGCCCGGCTGGCGCTCACCACCTTCACGATCGCGCCGGTGCGTGCCGGCCGGGTGGACCGGGCCACGGCGGCGGTGGCGATGGCGCTCGCCCCGGCCGTCGGTGCCCTGCTCGGCGCGGTGCTCGCCGCGATCCTGCTCGCCGCCGCCGGTGCCGGCGCCCCGGCACTGGTCGGCGGCGCGCTGACCGTGACGGCCGGCGCGCTGCTCACCCGGGGGCTGCACCTGGACGGGCTGGCCGACACGGTGGACGCGCTCGGGTCCTACCGCTCCGGCCCGGCCGCCCTGGAGATCATGAAAAAGCCGGACGTGGGCCCGTTCGGCGTCGCCGCCCTGGTGCTCGTACTGCTGCTCCAGGCCGGGGCGCTCGCGGCCCTGCCGGACCGGCGCTGGCCGGCGCTGCTCGCCACGGTGGTCACCGCCGTCGCGGCGGGTCGGCTCGCGGTGAGCTGGGCCTGCCGGCGGGGCGTGCCGGCGGCCCGACCGGACGGGCTCGGCGCGCTGGTCGCCGGCACCGTCGGCCCGGTGCCGCTGACGGTGGCCACCCTCGCCGTCGCGGGCGTCGCGGTGGCGGCCGTGCCGGGCCGCCCGTGGCAGGGACCGGTCGTGGTCGGGGTCGCGCTGGTCGCCGGTTTGGTGCTGTTGCGGCACACGGTACGGCGTCTCGGTGGCGTCACCGGCGACGTGCTCGGTGCCCAGGTCGAGGTGACCACCACGCTGGTCTACCTCGGTCTCGTGCTGACCGGCTGATCCGGACGGCCATCTTCGGTAGCGTTCGCGAAAGAGAATCACTACTTTCGGCGAGCGGGGCGCGTCATGATCATCACGGACGATTTCCTGCCTCTTCCGGTACCGGAGTCGCTCACCGCGACCTACCTGGTACCGGTCTCGACCCCGCCCGAGGTGACCCCGGCCCAGGCCATGGCGGCGCTCGGCGACCGGGTCACCGAACTCGTCCACGACCTGGCCCGGCAGATGCTCGACAGCCCGCTGATGACGGTCGACCTGCGGCCGGTCGCCGAGTTCCCGCAGTTGCCGCCGGACCTGCTGACCGCGTTCGGCGCCACCGACGAACAGCTTGGCCGGCTGGCCAACGCCAACAACCTGGTCGTGGTCCAGGCGAGCTACCGGCCGGGCTGGCCACCGGCGCACGAGTGGGCCGCCCGGGCGGTCGGCGCGGCGATGGCGGAGGCGGTCGGCGGCGACCTGGTCGACGTCTTCGGCCTGCGGTTCCTCGACCCGGCGAGCGCGCTGCGCTCACTGCCCGACCCGGAGGGCCGGGTACGGCTGGTGGACTGGGTGCTGGTGCCGTACTCCACCGCCGAGGGCGGGCTCTGGTTCACCACCAAGGGGCTGCGCCGGTTCGGACTGCTGGAGTTGCAGGCGCAGGAGGTGCCGACCCACCTCACCCGGGGCTGGGGAGCGGTGATGACCGGGGTGGCCCGGCGGCTGTTGCGTACCTGGACGGACGGGCTCTCCGGGATCGAGGTGCCCGCGTTCGTCCAGCTTCCGGTGGTTACCACGGTCACCGACCACGACATCGCCGTGGCGTACGGCTATCCCCGGCAGTCCGACGCCGCCGGCCCGGCCGCGCTGCGGCTGGAGCTGGACCCGGCCACCGACCCCGAGGCCGACTCGTTCCTGACCCTGCTGCCGCCGATCGGCCACCCCGGTCCGGCCAGCCGGTACTTCGCCGGGGTCTGCACCACCCTGTTCGGCGCGCCCCGCTCGGACGTCCGGTACGACCGCAGCGACGACGCGATGGCCCGGGCGGTCGCCACCGCCCGCGCCGGGCTCTCCGCGATCCGCGAGCGGTTCCTCGGCGGTTCGCTCGTCGGTGACCTGCAACTGCTGGTCAAGTACGGCCTCGCCACCGCCGAGGGGCCGGAGTTCGTCTGGGCCGGCGTCGACTCGTGGCAGCGGCCGGAGCAGATCCTCTGCACCAGCGCCTGCGACGCGGTCGCCGACCCGACGGTGCGGATCGGCGCCGCCGTGGTGGTGGAGACCGCCGACGTGGTCGACTGGGCGTTGCTCGACCGGGGCAACGTGATCGAGGGCGGCTGGACCCAGGCGGTGCTCGACGCCGGCCAGCGCGGCTGACCGGACGCCGACCCGGGGAAGGGGAAGGCGGCTCAGCGCACCGAAGGCCGTACGAACGGGGGCTTGACCACCCGCATCACCGAGCGGCGCCCCCGTACGTCGACCTCCACGGTCGCGCCCTCGGCGAGCCCGGCGGCGGTGTCGAGCAGGGCGAGCCCGATGCCGGCCTTGTTGGTCGGCGAGAAGGTGCCGCTGGTGACCGTGCCGACCCCGGTCTCGCCGTCGAGCACCCGCATCCCCGGGCGCGGGATGCCCCGGTCCTGCGCGGCCAGGCCCCAGAGCAGCCGGCGCGGCCCGGCCGCCTTCTCCGCCAGCAGCGCCTCCCGGCCCCAGAAGGCCGGCTTGCCCCAGCCCACCGCCCAGCCGGACCGGGCCTGGACCGGGGTGATCTCCAGGGAAAGGTCCTGCCCGTGCAGCGGGTAGCCCATCTCGGTGCGCAGCGTGTCCCGGGCGGCCAGGCCACAGGCGCGCAGGCCGTACGGCTCGCCGACGGCGAAGAGCGCGTCCCAGACGGCGGTCGCCCCGGCCACCGGGACCACCAGTTCGTAACCGTGCTCGCCGGTGTAGCCGGTCCGGCAGACCACCAGCTCGACCGGCTCGGCGACGGAGGTGGTGAGGGTGGCGGCGGAGAAGCTCATGTAGTCGTGCCCGGTGGGGAGCCCGAGCGTGTCGAGCAGTTCGGCCGAGCGCGGCCCCTGCACCGCCAGTACGGCGTACGCCCGGTGCTCGTCGGTGACGGTGATCCCGGCCGGGGCGGCGGCCCGGAGGCGACGTACCACCTCGGCGGTGTTCGCGGCGTTGGGGATCAGGAAGACGTGCTCGTCGCCGTGCAGGTAGGCGATGATGTCGTCGACCACGCCGCCGGTCTCGTCGTCGCAGCAGAGCGTGTACTGCGCCTGGCCGGGGCCGATCCGGCCCAGGTCGTTGCTGAGGCAGGCGTTGACGAAGTCGGCCGCGCCGGCCCCGGTGACCCGGGCCTTGCCCAGGTGGGAGACGTCGAACACACCGACCGCCTCGCGTACCGCGCCGTGCTCCTTGAGCACCCCGCCGCCGGCGTACTCCAGCGGCATCGACCAGCCGCCGAAGGCGGCGAACTTGGCGCCGAGCGCGGCGTGCCGATCATGCAGGGGCGAGCGGTGCAACTGGTCGGCGGCGGCCGTGGTCAGGTCGGTCATGGGTGGCAACTTACCGGGGCCTGACCTCCTGCCCCACCTCGGCTCGACCTCCTGGTTAGCATCGGCGGAATCCCTTCGGCGACAGTCGCTGGGACATCCGACCTCTCCGGCGGGTAGGTTCGCCGGAGACCTTCGTCGCCGGACCGCGCACAACGCGGCCGGCCAAGCCCGTCCGGAGACGCCGAGTGACATCGCCCAGCACCACCCTCAGCTTGGTCGACACCGACCCCGCCGAGCTTGCCGTCGACGCTCTTGTGATCGGCGTGCACAGCCAGACCGGGTCCGCGGACACCGGGGGTGAGGGGCCCGGCGGGTACGC
This sequence comes from Micromonospora sp. NPDC050397, assembly GCF_044901685.1. Taxonomy (NCBI): domain Bacteria; kingdom Bacillati; phylum Actinomycetota; class Actinomycetes; order Micromonosporales; family Micromonosporaceae; genus Micromonospora; species Micromonospora sp. NPDC050397. The sequence goes on along the minus strand of NZ_JBJDPS010000004.1, from coordinate 207,307 downwards.
GGGCACGCTGCTGCTGGCGACCGGGGCGGAGAGCATCGCCGCCGCGTTCGACGGGAAGCTCACCGAGACCCTGGCCCTGCTCGGCGCCACCGGCGCCCAGGGCGAGGTGATCAAGCTCGCCACCCTCGGTACGGTGACCGCCCCGCTGGTCGTCGCGGTGGGCCTGGGCGCGGAGCCGACCGGCGCCGCCCCGGCACCGGAGACGCTGCGTCGGGCCGCCGGGTCGGCGATCCGCGCCCTCGCCGGTGCCGACCGGGTCGCGCTGAGCCTGCCCGTGCCGGACGACGAGGACGCCCCGGCCGCGCTGCGCGCGGTGGCCGAGGGCGCGCTGATCGGTGGTTACCGGTTCGCCGGCTACAAGACCCGCCCGCAGCCGACCCGCCGTAACCCGGTGGCGGAGATCGCGGTGCACGTACCGGACGCCGCCGACCAGCAGGCCGGGGCCGAGATCGCCCGGGCGACCGTGGTCGCCGCCGCCGTGGCCCGGACCCGGGACTGGGTCAACACCGCGCCGAACGAGCTGCGCCCGCCGTCGTTCGCCGAGGCGGTGGCGACCGCCGCCGACGCGGCCGGGCTCACCGTCGAGGTGCTGGACGAGAAGGCGCTCGCGGCCGGTGGCTACGGCGGCATCATCGCGGTCGGCCAGGGCTCGGACGCCCCGCCCCGGATGGTCAAGCTGACCTACCAGCCGCCGGCCGGCACCGCCGCCGCCAAGCGGATCGCGCTGGTCGGCAAGGGCATCACCTTCGACACCGGCGGTGTCTCGATCAAGCCGGCCCAGGGCATGTGGGAGATGAAGTCCGACATGGCCGGCGCGGCGGCGGTGGCGGCGACCATGCTCGCCGTCGCCGAGCTCAAGCCGGCGGTGTCGGTGCAGGCGTACCTCCCGATGGCGGAGAACATGCCGTCGGCGAGCAGCTACCGCCCGGGTGACGTGATCACGATGTTCGACGGCAAGCGGGTCGAGGTGCTCAACACCGACGCCGAGGGCCGGATGATCCTGGCCGACGCGATCGCCCGCGCCTGCGCCGACGGCTGTGACTACCTGCTGGAGACCTCCACCCTCACCGGCGGCCAGGTGGTCGCGCTCGGCAAGCGGGTCGCCGGGGTGATGGGTACGCCGGAGTTCTGCACCCGGGTCCGGGACGCTGGCGACGCGGTCGGCGAGCCGACCTGGCCGATGCCGCTGCCGGAGGACGTACGCAACGGCATGGACTCCGACGTCGCCGACATCTCGCAGGTGAACGCGGGAATGGACCGGGCCGGGCACATGCTCCAGGGTGGCGTGTTCCTGCGCGAGTTCGTCACCGACGGGGTCGACTGGGCGCACATCGACATCGCCGGGCCGAGCTACCACTCGGGCGAGCCGACCGGCTACTGGACCAAGGGCGGCACGGCGGTGCCGGTGCGTACGCTGCTGCACCTGGTCGAGGAGATCGCGGCCGAGAGCTGACCGACGGCACCGACGACGGACCCCCGGCCATCCGGCCGGGGGTCAATCTTGTTCCGGGGCCCGGGGCCCGCGCCGACCCGCACGGCGTACGCCGGTCACCCGGTCCTTCGTTTGCGGCGCTCGTTGAAGTCGCGCATCCGCTGCGGATAGCCGACCAGCCGGACGTCGTAGATCGGGATCGCCATCTTGTGCGCGAACCGCCGGGCGCCCTCCGGGCTGTCGACCCGGCGGCGGGTCCACTCACCGTCGTACGCGATCAACATCACTGTCGTCTCGGTCACGGTCGTGCGTGGTTCGATGAACGCCTCGACACCCCGCCGCGACCTGACGAACTCCTCCAGGTGCTCGAAATCGCCCCGGTTGGCGATGCGGTCACCTGCCGCGCCAACACCCTGCTTGCGCCGCCGAAACCAGGCCACCCGTCAATCTCCTCCCGCCCGCCCGTGCCGGCCGTGTCCGGTGATTGGGCAAGCGTACGTGGAACGGACGTGTCCTTGGGCACCTCAGTTACGCGGCGCGGGAGTACAAGTGACAAGATGGCCCAGGTAGAAGGTATCCGGCCGGAATGCAACGGCCGGTGAGGACGAAATGCCCGTTTCCATTGGCATGGCCCTCGTGGCAGCGACGCGACCTGGGAGTTAACTGTGAGCGAGCCGAACGGCGGAACCTTCGATGTCGTCATTCTCGGGGGTGGCAGCGGGGGGTACGCGGCGGCGCTGCGCGCCGCCCAGCTTGACCTCTCGGTCGCACTGATCGAGAAGGGCAAGCTCGGCGGGACCTGCCTGCACAACGGTTGCATCCCGACCAAGGCGCTGCTGCACGCGGCGGAGATCGCCGACCAGACCCGCGAGTCGGAGCAGTTCGGCATCAAGGCCGAGCTGGTCGGCATCGACATGTCCGGGGTCAACTCCTACAAGGACGGGGTCATCTCCCGCCTGTACAAGGGCCTCCAGGGTCTGATCAAGAGCGCCAAGATCACTGTCGTGGAGGGGCACGGCAAGCTGGTCGGGCCGGACACCGTCGAGGTCGAGGGGCGCCGCTACACCGGCCGCAACATCATCCTCGCCAGCGGTTCGTACGCCCGCAGCCTGCCCGGCCTGGAGATCGACGGCGAGCGGGTGATCACCAGTGACCACGCCCTGGTGATGGACCGGGTGCCCAGCTCGGCGATCGTGCTCGGCGGCGGCGTCATCGGCGTCGAGTTCGCCAGCGTGTGGCGCTCGTTCGGGGTCGACGTGACCATCATCGAGGCGCTGCCCCGACTCGTCGCCGCCGAGGACGAGGAGTCCTCGAAGGCGCTCGAGCGGGCCTTCCGCAAGCGCGGCATCAACTTCAAGACCGGCAAGCGCTTCGAGAAGGTCGAGCGGACCGAGTCCGGCGTGAAGGCGACCATCGAGGGCGGCGAGACCTTCGAGGCCGAGGTGCTCCTGGTCGCCGTCGGCCGGGGCCCGACCACGGCCAACCTCGGTTACGAGGAGCAGGGCATCAAGGTCGACCGGGGCTTCGTGCTGACCGACGAGCGGCTGCGTACCGGCGTGGCGAACATCTTCGCCGTCGGCGACATCGTGCCCGGCCTCCAACTCGCCCACCGCGGCTTCCAGCAGGGCATCTTCGTCGCCGAGGAGATCGCCGGGCTGAACCCCGCCGTGATCGACGAGAACGGCATCCCGCGCGTCACCTACTGCGACCCGGAGCTGGCCTCGGTTGGTCTGACCGAGGCGAAGGCCAAGGAGAAGTACGGCGCGGAGAAGGTCTCGACGTACAACTACAACCTGGGCGGCAACGGCAAGAGCCAGATCCTCAAGACGGCCGGCTTCGTCAAGCTGGTTCGGGTCGAGGACGGTCCGGTGGTCGGCGTGCACATGGTCGGCGCCCGGGTCGGCGAGTTGGTCGGCGAGGCCCAGTTGATCTACAACTGGGAGGCTTACCCGGCCGAGGTGGCGCAGCTCGTACACGCCCACCCGACGCAGACCGAGGCGCTCGGCGAGGCGTTCCTCGCCCTGGCCGGCAAGCCGCTGCACGCGCACGCCTGACACGACAGATCTTCCGCGACACCCGGCGGCAACCGGGTGACGATCGCACAGGCCACGAAGGAGTCTTGAGAGATGCCGGTATCGGTCACCATGCCCCGGCTCGGCGAGAGCGTCACCGAGGGCACCGTCACGCGCTGGCTGAAGCAGGAGGGCGACCGGGTCGAGGTCGACGAGCCGCTGCTCGAGGTCTCGACCGACAAGGTCGACACCGAGATCCCCTCCCCCGCGGCCGGCGTGCTGAGCCGGATCGTGGTGAGCGAGGACGAGACCGCCGAGGTCGGCAGCGAGCTTGCCGTCATCGCCGGTGAGGGCGAGTCGGCGGGCGAGAGCACGCCGGCCGCCGCCCCCGCTCAGCAGGCCCCCGCCGAGGACGAGCCGGTCGCGCAGCAGGCGCCGGCTCCGCAGGCGGCGCCCGAGCCCGCCGCGGCCGAGCCCAGCCCGGCGCCGACCACGCCGGCCACCGGCGGCGGCACCGTGCTGAAGATGCCCGCACTGGGCGAGAGCGTCACCGAGGGCACGGTCACCCGCTGGCTCAAGGCCGTCGGCGACCAGGTCGAGGCCGACGAGCCGCTGCTCGAGGTCTCCACCGACAAGGTGGACACCGAGATCCCGTCCCCGGCGGCGGGCACGCTGCTGGAGATCAAGGTCGCCGAGGACGAGACCGCCGCCGTTGGCGCCGACCTCGCGGTGATCGGGACCGCCGGTGCGGCTCCGGCCGCCACCCCGGCGCCCGAGGCGAAGCCGGCACCGAAGGCCGAGCCGGCGGCGGCCGACCCCGAGCCGGTCTCCGGCGCGTCGTACGCCGCACCGGTGGCCGAGGCGGAGCAGTCCACCAAGCCGGCGCAGACCGAGCGGGCGGCCCAGCCGGCCCCGGTGAGCCAGCAGGCGGCTCCCCCGGCGCCCGCGCCGACCGGCGACGAGGCGGGTTACGTCACCCCGCTGGTCCGCCGGCTCGCCAACGACCAGGGCGTGGACCTGTCGACGGTGACCGGCACCGGTGTCGGTGGCCGGATCCGCAAGCAGGACGTGCTGGAGGCGGCGGAGAAGGCCCGCGCCGCCGCGGCCCGTCCGGCGGCGGCCCCCGCCGCAGCTCCGAAGCCGGCACCGGCGAAGGCCGAGCCGAGCCCGCTGCGGGGCCGGACCGAGAAGATGACCCGGACCCGGGCCACCATCGCCCGGCGGATGTTCGAGTCGCTGCAGAGTTCGGCACAGCTCACCACGGTGGTCGAGGTCGACGTAACCAAGATCGCCCGGTTGCGCCAGCAGGCCAAGAACGACTTCGTCGCCAAGCACGGGGTCAAGCTCTCCTTCCTGCCCTTCTTCGCGCTCGCCGCGGTGGAGGCGCTGAAGACGTACCCGGTGGTGAACGCCTCGATCGACCTGGAGGCGGGCACGATCACCTACCCGGCGGGCGAGAACCTGGGCATCGCGGTCGACACCGAGAAGGGCCTGCTCGTCCCGGTGATCAAGGAGGCCGGCGACCTCAACCTGGCCGGCCTGGCCCGGCGGATCGCGGACGTCGCCGAGCGGACCCGGACCAACAAGATCGGTCCGGACGAGATCTCCGGTGCCACCTTCACGATCACCAACACCGGCAGCCGGGGTGCGCTCTTCGACACCCCGATCGTGCCGGCACCGCAGGCGGCCATTCTCGGCACCGGCGCGGTGGTCAAGCGGGCCGTGGTGGTGAACGACCCGGAGCTGGGTGAGATCATCGCCCCGCGTTCGATGGTCTACCTGGCGCTCTCCTACGACCACCGGCTGGTCGACGGGGCCGACGCGGCCCGCTTCCTCACCTCGGTGAAGGAGCGGCTGGAGGCCGGTAACTTCGAGGCCGAGCTGGGCTGACCGGCTCGATCGGCAACCGGGGACCGTGGGGCGGACGCCTCGCGGTCCCCGTCGTCTTGCACCCTGCCGCACCCACGACCTTCGCTGTCTCGCGCTCTGCCGGGCTCGGGGTCCCCGTCGTTTTGCCCTCTGCCAGGATGGACGCATGCGGATCCTGGCCGCCGGCGTGTCCGGCTTCCTCGGCAGCCGACTCGTCGACCGGCTGCGGGCCGAGGGCCACGAGGTCGTCCAACTGGTACGCCGACCGGCGCCCGGCGCCGCCCAGGTGCGATGGAATCCGTCGGCCGGAGAACTCGACCCGGCGGTGGTGGCCAACGCCGACGCGGTGGTCAACCTGGCCGGTGCCGGTGTCGGCGACCGCCGGTGGAACGACCGGTACCGCGAGTTGTTGCGGACCAGCCGGGTGGACACCACCCGTACCCTGGCCCGGACGATCGCCGGACTGCCGGCGGCCGACCGACCGAAGGTGCTGCTCAACGCCTCCGCGATCGGCTGGTACGGCGACACCGGCGACCGCCCGGTCACCGAGGAGACACCGGCCGGCGAGGGCTTTCTCGCCGACATGTGCCGGGTCTGGGAGGCGGCCACCGGCCCGGCCGAGGATGCCGGCGTACGCGTGGTCCGGCTCCGTACCGGATACGCACTGGACCGCGAGGCCGGGTTCCTCAAGCCGCAACTGTTGCCGTTCCGGCTCGGCATCGGCGGCCCGCTGGCCGGCGGTCGGCAGTGGATGCCCTGGATCTCGCTCGCCGACTGGCTCGCGGCGGCGGAGTTCCTGCTGGTCCGTGACGACCTCGCCGGATCGGTCAACGTGGTCGCTCCGGCCCCGGTGACCAACGCCGAGTTCACCCGGGAACTCGGCCGGGCGCTGCACCGGCCCGCGGTGATGCCGGTTCCCGCCTTCGCCCTGCGGATCCTGCTCGGCGGGCTGGCCACCGAGGCGCTGACCAGCGCCCGGGTGCTGCCCGGGGTGCTGCCCGAGGCCGGCTTCAGCTACCAGCACCCCGACCTGCGCTCCGCGCTGCGGGTCGCGCTCGACGGCTGACCCCGCACCACCCCGCTCCTCGGATCGCGCTCGACGACTGACCCCGCACCACGCCGCTCCTCGAATCGTGCTCGACGACTGACCCCGCACCACCCTGCCCCTCGGACAAAGCGGACCCCCTGCCGTCGCCTTCCGGCTGGCAGGGGGTCCGTCGTGATCGGGGGTCGATCGGCCGGTGCCGACGATGCGCTCGGCCGGGGTGTCGACCGTTTCAACGGCGGGCTCGGCCGGGGGTGGGCCGCCCGACCCGGTGGCGGGCTCGACCGGAGGTGGGCCGCCCGATCGGTGGCGGGTTCAGCAGCCGATCACCCAGTAGTTCGGGCCGGTCTGCTTCAGTGCCGAGGTGTAGAAGGTGTTGTAGAGGCCCATCCGCTGGCCGGAGCCGTTGGCATAGGCGTAGCCGCCGGACTGGTAGGCCCGACCGGCCTGCACGTGCGCGTAGTTGGTCGCGGTGACGCAGACCGGGGGCGTACCACCGCCGGTGGTGGTGGCGGAGACGGTGGCGGAGCGGGCGCTCTCGGTGCCGGCGGCGTTCACCGCGCTGACCGCGTACGCGTAGGTGGTCCCGGCGGTGAGGCCGGAGTCGGTGAAGCCGGTGCTGCCGAGCGCCGCCGAGGTGACCCGGGTGCCGTTGCGGTAGACGTGGTAGCCGCTCGCACCGCTCGACGCGCCCCAGCTCAGCGAGACCGAGGTCTCCGTGGTGCCGCTGACCGCCAGGCCGCCCGGGGTGGCCGGGGCACCCGGTTCGCCGGGGTTGCCCGGTCCCGAGGAGCCGCCGTCCAGGCCGAAGAAGAGCGCGTCGCGGTACGCCGAGCAGATGGTGTCCAGGAAGAACGCGGCGGCGGTGCCGCACTGGTCGGCGCCGGTGCCCGGATCGACCGGGGTGCCGTGACCCATGTTGGCGACCCGGTAGAGCCGGACGGCGTCGTTGCCGTACACCTCGAGGCTGGTTCCGGCCGGCAGCGACGAGGTGCTGGTCGGGGTCTGGGAGACCCCGGCGACGTTGGTGAACTGGTCACGCAGTTCGGTGCCGTTCGCCGGCACCACGACCGCATCCGAACTGCCGTGCCAGATCGCCACCCGGGGACGCGGGCCGGTGTAGCCGGAGTGGCCGGCGCGGACCAGGTCCCCCCACTGCTGCGGGGTCTTGCTGACCGCGGAGTACATGCAGGTGTACGCGTTGGTCTGGGAGGTGGCGCAGCGGTACGGCAGCCCGGCCACCACCGAGCCGGCGGCGAAGACGTCGGGATAGGTGGCGAGCATGGCCGCGCTCATCGCACCACCGGCGGAGAGCCCGGTGACAAAGACCCGGGCGGGGTTGGACCCGTAGTTCGCCACCGAGTAGTCGATCATTTGCTTGATCGAGGCCGGCTCGCCCTGGCCCCGGCTGGTGTCGCCGGGCAGGAACCAGTTGAAGCAGGCGTTGGCCCCGTTGGCGGCACTGGTCTGCGGGAAGACCACGGTGAACTTCCACTGGTCGGCGAACTTCTTCCAACCGGAGTTGGTGTAGTAGCCGTTCGCGTCCTGGGTGCACCCGTGCAGCGCGACCACCAGGGGCGCGTTCGACGGCAGGCCGTCCGGACGGTAGGCGTACATGCTCAGGTTGCCGGGGTTGCTGCCGAAGCCGGTGACCTGGGTGAGGCTGGCGGCCTGGGCGGGAGCGGCACCGGTGAGGACCGCCGCGGCGACGAGCACGGGTACGGCTGCGGCGCGGGCGATCCGGGTGAGTAGTGCGGGTGGGCGGCGGCGCACGGGCGGTCTCCTGACTACGAATTGTGAACTGAGTCACCCCCGAGTTGCCGAGACGTTACGTCCACATCACGACGTCATGACATGGCTGCCGCTCACACATTCACCCGCCCCACCATGTGCCCGGGTGTAAGGAAGGGCCCCTTGTTAACGCTATGCGTTAACAAGGGGCCCTTCCTTACACCTCAGCAGTCGCGGAGGTCGGGGGACTGGTTGCGGACCTGGGCGGTCGGCGAGATGAACCGCTGGTACGTCTCGCCACCGACCGCGCCGAGCTTGAACGCCGCGACCCGGTGGCAGTTCTGGAAGGCCAGTTTGACCCCGAAGTGGCGCTCCAGCCCACCCCGGATGGCGTCGCTGGCCAGCGCGCGCAGCAGTTGCCCGCGCTCGGCCTCGCTCGGCGGCGGCACCGCGTGGTCGGCGAACTCGGCGCCGGTCTGCGCCGAACGGGCGGCAACGTCGGAGACGACGGTCCAGGCGTACGGCAGTGACGTCCGGACACAGTCGACGAACTCGGCGTCGTCGACCTGACCGGCCTCGGCCCGCTCCAGCAGCGCGGCGGAAACCTCGAGGGACATGTTCTCTCCTTCTGTACGGGCTGTACGGATCGTGTTCTGGCGGTACGGGATCGCTATCCCGCCCGACCGGCGAGGTCAACCGCGGTCGGGCCGAGTACGAAGTCCGGGTCGACCTGGCCGGCGAGGTCCTCGCCGACCCGGTCGTTGGCCCAGGCGGTCGCGTTGCGCAGGTGGAACTCGACCGCCTGCCGGGTGTACGTGGCCCAGTCCTTGGTTCCGGAGTCGACGGCGCCGCGCATCAGGTCGAGCGCGTCACGGTTGGCCGGCTCCAGGGCGGTGATCGGCTGCGGGGTGCCCCGTTCGGCGGCTTTGACGTACGACGACCGGCCGATCCAGGTGAGCAGGTCCTCCCCCACGTGCTCGGTGAGGAAGTCCACGTCGGAGGCGTCGTCGACCTTGTTGCCGACCACGTGTACGCGCACGCCGTACTCGCGGGCGTGGCCGACGTACTGGCGGTAGACGCCGATGCTGCGCAGGGTCGGCTCGCAGACCAGGAAGGTGGTGTCGAAGCGGGTGAACAGGCCGGAGGCGAACGAGTCGGCGCCGGCGGTCATGTCCACCACGACGTACTCGCCGGGACCGTCGACCAGGTGGTTGAGCAGCAGTTCCACCGCGCCGACCTTCGAGTGGTAGCAGGCGACGCCGAGATCCTCGGTGGCGAACGGCCCGGTCACCGCCAGCCGGATCCCGCCGACCTCGCGGACCAGGCTGTCGTAGAGCGGGTTCGCGCCGCCGACCCCGAGCAGCCGCGATCCCCGGCCGGGCGGGGTGGTCTTGACCATCGCGGCGGCCGAGGAGATGAGCGGGTTGTCGCCGCGCAGGTATTCCTTGATCTCGCCGAGATGGTCACCGAGGGCGGGCAGCAGGACGGCCTCGTGCTCGCTCGCGCCGAGCGCGGCGGCGAGGTGCTGGTTGATGTCCGCGTCGATGGCGAGCAGCGGCGCCGTCGTACCGGCGAGCAGCGGCGCCGGCATACCGACGGGCAAGGGCGCCGTCGCGTCGGCGAGCAGCGGCGCCGTCGTGCCGGCGAGGTGCCGGGCGAAGAGGGCGGCGAGGGTGGTCTTGCCACTGCCGCCCTTGCCGACAAAAGAGATTTTCACGATTTGCTGCCCTTCCCGTACCCGAACCGGTTGTCAATTGAATTGATAGTCATTTTCAGTAACTACGTCAAGGCTAGGCTGCACACGGGCGTGTCGGACGAAAATTGGTAACGTCCGGCGGGTGCCGATCTCCTCGTCCCTGGTCGCCGGGCCGACACCGGCGGAATCCGACCCGCCCCGCCCGCCCGCCGGGTCCACCGGCGACCGCTCCGGCCGCCGGGCCGACCTGTTCGCCCTCGTCGTGGCGGTGCTGCTCGCGATCTGGGTGACCAGCGGCCTCTGGCGCGACCCGAACGGCCGGGCCATCACGGTGAACTCCAGCGACCAGGCCCTCTTCGAATGGCTGCTGGCGTACGGGGCGCACGCGCTCACCCACGGCACCGACCCGTTCTTCACCTCGCTGCTCAACGTCCCGGACGGGGTCAACCTCGCGGTCAACACCTCGATCACCGTGTACGCCGTGGTCTTCGCACCGCTGACGTACCTGGTCGGGCCACCGGCGACCTTCCTGGTGGTGCTCACGCTCAACCTGGCCGCGACCGCCCTGGCCTGGTACTGGCTGCTCTCCCGCCACCTGGTCCGGCACCGGGTGGCGGCACTGGTCGGCGGGCTCTTCGTCGGCTTCGCGCCGGGCATGGTCTCGCACGCCAACGCACACCTGAACTGGACCGCCGGCTGGCTCGTCCCACTGCTGCTCTGGCGGGTGCTGCGACTGCGTGAACCCGGGCGCTGGGTACGCAACGGTCTGCTGCTCGGCGTACTGGTCGCGGTGACCTTCTCGATCGCCGCCGAGGCCCTCTTCTTCACCGCCCTGGCCTGCGGGGTGTGGCTGGTCACCTGGGCCCTGACGCCGAGCCAGCGGGACGAGGCACGAGCCGCGCTCCCCACCTTCCTGCGCGGACTCGGGGTCGCCGGGGCGGCGGCGTTCGTGCTGCTGGCGTACCCGTTGTGGCTGCACTTCCTCGGCCCGCAGCGGTATCACGGCACCGGATTCGACCCCCGGATCCACGCCGAGGACATCCTCGCCTTCGGCGCGTTCCCGGCCCGCTCGCTGGCCGGCGTGGCCGGACTGGACAGCTCGCTCGCGCCGAACCCGACCGAGGAGAACTCGTTCTTCGGGGTGCCGCTACTGATCCTCGCGGTCGCCTGCGTGGTGCTGCTCTGGCGCCGGGCCGCACCGGGCCGACGGGCCACCGTACGCGCCCTCGCGGTCACCGCCGGTCTCTTCGCCGTCCTCTCCTGGGGACCGAGGATCAAGGTCGACGGGCACGTCATCGACGTTCCGCTGCCGTACGCGCTGCTCGGCAAGCTGCCGGTGTTCGACGCGGCACTGCCCTCGCGACTCGCCCTGGTGGTGGCACCCGTGATCGGGCTGCTGCTGGCGTACACGGTGCAACAGCTCGCCGCGACCAGCCCGCGCCGACCGGCCCGGATCGGCTGGACCCTCGGGTTCGCCGTCGCGCTGCTGCCCCTGCTGCCGGTCAGTCTGCTCACCGTGGCCCGGGAACCGGTGCCGACCTTCATCACCTCCGGCGACTGGCGGGAGTACGTCTCCCCCGGCGGTGTACTCACCCCGCTGCCGCTCACCCTCGACGTGACGCCGGACGGACAACGCTGGCAGGCGTACGCGCTCGCCCACCGGCAGGGCGAGTTCGCCATCCCGTCCGGCTTCTTCCTCGGCCCCGGCGGCCCGGACGGGCGGGGTCGGATCGGACCCGTGCCCCGGGCCACCGACGCGCTGCTGGCGACGGTGGCCGAGACCGGCGAGGTGCCGTCGATCACCGACGCCGACCGGGCCGCCGCCCGGGCCGACCTGCGGCACTGGCGGGTCGAGATCGTGGTGCTCGCCGACCGGGTGCACGGCGCCAAGTTCCCGGTGCACGTCGACGCGCTCCGGCAGGCCGCCACCGACCTTCTCGGCCCACCCGAACGCGTGGGCGACGTCTGGCTCTGGCGCGTACCCACCTCGTAACGACCACGAGCCTCATAACGACCGCGAACCTCAGAACGACCACGAACCTCATAACGACCGCGAACCTCGTGGTGATCGTGAAGAGTTCGGCCGGCTGTGGCGAGCCGAACTCTTCACGATCATGGGAGGAGCCGCCTGTGGACGAGGCGGCGTGTCGTCCACAGGCTGGCGGGAGCGCGTCGCCGCCGTGATGGCGGCCGGACAGGATGTGCCGCGTGTTCGACGAGTTGATCGCGCGGCAGCACGGCGTACTGACCCGACAGCAGGCGTACGCGTGCGGGCTGAGCAAAGCGCAGGTCGAGGCCCGCCTGCGGGGTGCTCGCTGGCGGTTTCTCTTCGGCCGGGTGCTCGCCACCTTCACCGGTCCTCCGTCCCGGACCGCGCTGCTCTGGGCTGCGGTGCTGCGGGCGGGCGACGGCGCGATGCTCAGCCACGAGACAGCGGCGGAGGTGCAGGGGCTGGCCGACCGGTGCATCGCCCCGATCCAGGTGACGGTGCCGGCCGACCGCAGGGTCAGTCCGGTCGCCGGGATCAGGGTGCACCTGCGCGGCCGGGCCGGGGTCGCCCGGCATCCCAGTCGACTGCCGCCCCAGACCCGGGTCGAGGAGACGGTGCTCGACCTGGCCGAACGCGCACACACCCCGGACGACGCGCTGGGGTGGCTGGCGAGGTCGTTGGGGCGACGGCTCACCACCACCGAGCGGCTGCGCCGGGCGATCGGGCGGCGGGTGAGGATGCGCTGGCGTACGGAACTGCTCGCCGCGCTCGCCGACGACGCGGGCGGTTGCCACTCGCTGCTGGAGCTGCGTTACCTGCGCGACGTCGAGCGGGCCCACGGCCTGCCGCCCGGCGTGCGTCAGGCGGTTCGTCCCCGGCGCGGCGGGCGGTGGTACGACGATGTCAGCTACCGCGACTACCGGACCCGGGTGGAGTTGGACGGACGGGCGGCGCATCCGGCCGAGCGACGCTGGCAGGATGCTCGCCGCGACAATGCGGCGGCCGCCGAGGGCGAAACCACCCTCCGGTACGGCTGGACCGACGTCACCCGCTCGCCCTGCACGACCGCCGACCAGGTGGCCCAGGTCCTGCGCCGCCACGGCTGGCTGACGCCACCCCGACGCTGCGGCCCGTCCTGCATGATCGTGAAGAGCCCAACCGCATCGTGAAGAGCCCAACCGGATCGTGAAGAGCCCAACCGGGATCGTGAAGGGTTCGGCCGGCTGTGGCGAGCCGAACTCTTCAGGATCATGAAAAGACCGGGGTGTGGGGGCGGTGAGGATGGTCACCGGGGGCGGAGGGGGTCGGCGGGATTACTCTGGGGGCGTGACCAGCACTATTTCCGGCCTGAAGGCCGTCCACGTCGGCGAGATCGACTATCTGGCCGCCTGGGAGGAACAGCGCCGCCTGCACGCAGCGGTGGTCGCCGGTGAGCAGCCGGACACGGTGCTGCTCCTGGAGCACCCGAGCGTGTACACCGCCGGCAAGCGCACCAAACCGCAGGACCGGCCCTTCGACGGCACGCCGGTGATCGACGTCGACCGGGGCGGCGAGATCACCTGGCACGGGCCGGGCCAGCTCGTCGGCTACCCGATCCTCAAGCTCCCGGCCCCGGTGGACGTGGTGGCGTACGTCCGGCGTACCGAAGAGATGTTGATGGAGGTCTGCGCCGAGGTGGGCCTGGCCACGGTCCAGATCGAGGGTCGCAGTGGTGTCTGGGTGCCGCAGGACGACCGAGGCCCGGCCCGCAAGGTCGCCGCGCTCGGCATCCGGGTCTCCCGTGGGGTGACCCTGCACGGCTTCTCCATCAACTGTGACTGCGACCTGGCCGCGTTCGGCCAGATCGTGGCGTGTGGCATCCCCGACGCCGGGGTCACCTCGCTCACCGCCGAACTCGGTCGTCGGGTCACCGTGGCCGAGGTGCTGCCGCTGGTCGAGCGCCGCCTGCCCAACCTCCTCGGCTGAGGTGTAAGGAAGGGCCCCTTCTTAACGCTATGCGTTAAGAAGGGGCCCTTCCTTACACCCGGGCTACGGGGTGAGGCGGTGCAGGTCGCGGGGGAAGGCGGAGACCTCGCGTACGTTCGCGGCACCGACGAGCCGGGAGACAAACCGTTCCAGGCCGATCGCAAAGCCCCCGTGCGGCGGCATGCCGTGCTGGAAGGCTGCCACGTAGTCCGCCACCGGCCCGAGCGGCTCACCCCGGGCGGCCAACGCGGCCAGGTAGTCGCCGTGCCGGTGCAGGCGCTGCCCGCCGGTGACCAGTTCGACCCCACGGAAGAGCAGGTCAAACCCGTTCGAGTACGCCGGCTCGGCGTCACCCGGACGTAGCGGCGGGCGGTGCTCGACGCTGCCCGGACGGGCCGGGTGGGTGTAGAACGGCCGCTTCGCCATCGGGTAGCCGGTGACAAAGAGGAAGTCCGAACCGTACGTCTCGCGCGCCCACTCGCCGAGCGCCCGCTCGTGCGCCGGGGCCAGGTCCGGTTCGTCCGGCGCCGCCCCGCCGATCCGCAGCGCCTCGGTGAAGTGCACCGAGGGGATCTCGGCCGGCACCGACGGCAGTTCCACCCCGAGGGTGGCCAGCGCCCCACCGGCCCGCTCGGCGACCGAGGCGAGCATGCCGGCCAGCACGTCGCGCAGCATCGCCATCACGTCCCGGTGGTCGTCGACAAAGCCGAACTCGACGTCCAGCGAGGTGTACTGCGCCAGGTGGCGGGCGGTGTCGTGCGGCTCGGCCCGGAAGACCGGCCCGACCTCGTACACCCGCTCGAAGACGCCGACCATCAACTGCTTGTAGAACTGCGGCGACTGGGCCAGGTACGCCGGGCGGCCGAAGTAGTCGAGCGCGAAGACGTTCGCCCCGCTCTCGGTCGCGCTGGCCACGACCTTCGGGGTGTGCACCTCGACGAAGTCGCGGGCGTCCAGGGTGGCCCGGAAGCCGGACACCGCCGCCGCCGAGATCCGCAGCGCGGCCGAACGGGTGGGATGGCGCAGCGCCACCGGGGCGTGGTCGAGCTGGGTCGGCAGGGTCGCCGCCAACGCCGGTCGGTACAGGTCGAACGGGGGCGGTACGGCGGGTTCGCCGAGCAGTCGTACCGATGGTTCGACCAGCTCGACCCCGGCGGGCGCGGCCTCGTTCGCGGTGACCTTCGCGGTCACCTCCAGCACGGTCTCCTCCGGCACGTCGGCCAACCAGGACCGCAGCTCCGGGTCGCCGACGACCACCTGGGTCAGCCCGGCGGCGTCGCGCAGGATCAGGAACGCCACCGACTTGAGCATCCGGCGGCGGTGTGTCCACCCGGCGACGGTCACCACGTGACCGACGTGGCTGGGCAGGGAGGTGGAAAGGACGCGTCGCATGTGGTGTTACCTCCTCGTCAATCGCAACGCGATCCCCAGGGAGGCGTGGGCGAGCGGGATCCTCGCGGTACCACCACACCTTCACCGTCGGTGGCCGGAGCCGCCGACGGCCTCGTTCGTCGCCCGTGACGGGGGCCAGACGGCGGGCTCTACTGGGCCGCGCGACCGGTGGTGCGGCTCTCCGTCGGTCGCGAAACCGTTCTTCCCGCAGCTCAGGAGGGTCTTCACGGCACGGGCCGGGGTCACCTTCGCAGCTACCGGTGACTCTCTCGTTGCCCCGCTTGTCGCACCGCTACTCGGCTCCGTCGTCGCCGTTGCGCCAGACCATAGCAGCGCCGCGGACCGGCCCGGTACATGGTTTACCGCCGGGCCGGTAGGCCCGCCTCGAGGCCGCCACCCGGGGCGACAGCGGGGTGAACAGCCGGGCGTACGGTGGCTGGTGAGGGCGATCACAACCCGCCGGTAGTGAGCCCCGTCGCCTCCGCCGCCACCGACGCTCCGCTACGCGTAGGCTCGGATTCGTGACCATCGAGCAATCCGGAACGCCGACTGCCGCGCCGCAGCCGGCAGGCAGCGTCGCCACCGCTTCGGCCCCTCGGACCACCGGCCCGGCCGCCCCCGAGGGACGTCGTCTGCTCCGCGTCGAGGCGCGCAACGCGGCGACGCCGATCGAGCGGAAGCCGCCGTGGATCAAGGTCAAGGCGAAGATGGGTCCGGAGTACACCCAGCTACGCGGCCTGGTCTCCCGCGAGGGGCTGCACACGGTCTGTCAGGAGGCCGGCTGCCCGAACATCTACGAGTGCTGGGAGGACCGCGAGGCGACCTTCCTCATCGGCGGCGACCAGTGCACCCGGCGTTGCGACTTCTGCCAGATCGACACCGGCAAGCCGGCCGAGTTCGACGCCGACGAGCCCCGCCGGGTCGGCGAGTCGGTGGCGTCGATGGGCCTGCGGTACGCGACCGTGACCGGGGTGGCCCGCGACGACCTGCCCGACGGTGGCGCCTGGCTCTACGCCGAGACGGTCCGCCAGATCCACGCGTTGCAGCAGGGCTGCGGTGTCGAGCTGCTGATCCCCGACTTCAACGGTGACCCGAGGCAGCTCGCCGAGGTGTTCGGTTCCCGCCCCGAGGTGCTCGCGCACAACGTGGAGACCGTGCCCCGCATCTTCAAGCGGATCCGGCCCGGATTCCGCTACGAGCGGTCGCTCGACGTGATCACGCAGGCCCGTGCCGCCGGTCTGGTGACCAAGTCCAACCTGATCCTCGGCATGGGCGAGGAGCGCGCCGAGGTGTCGCAGGCCCTGCGGGACCTGCACGCCGCCGGCTGCGAGCTGGTGACCATCACCCAGTACCTGCGGCCGACCCCCCGGCACCACCCGGTCGAGCGGTGGGTGAAGCCGGAGGAGTTCGTGGAGCTGGCCGCCGAGGCGGAGCAGATCGGTTTCGCCGGGGTGATGAGCGGGCCGCTGGTGCGTTCGTCGTACCGGGCCGGTCGGCTCTACCAGCAGGCGCTCGACGCCCGGCAGGGCAACGTCGCCGCGCTGACCAACTGACCTTCGAGGAGTCGTCCCGCCGGGTGCTTCCGGCGGTGCGGCCGGCCGCCGGGTCCGACGGCAACCGGCCATCAGGCCGACGAGGTCGGGCCGGGCCACCAAGACGATGACAAGCATCGATGTCCTGGGCCCCCCACGGGTTCCGGGACATCGTGCGTCGGGACAGCGAAAAACGACATCGGGACCGGCCGGAGATTGCGGTTGTAGCCCGGTCGAAACGCGTTGGACGTGTTAGATTCCGGCCGTCCAGCCCCGATCCCGCAGACCCACGACCGCCACGCACCGCGCGGATGGCGGCCGGTTGGGTCGCGGGATCGCCGCCAACGCGTCGAAGGTGACAGATACCAACATGGCGACCTCGCCCCGTACCGTGATCATCGGAGCCGGCCCGGCCGGGCTGACCGCGGCGTACGCGCTGACCAAGCGAAACGCCTCGGTGGAGGTGTTCGAGGCCGACGACGTGGTCGGTGGGATCAGCCGGACGGTGGAGCGGGACGGGTGGCGGTTCGACATCGGCGGGCACCGCTTCTTCACCAAGGTCTCGCAGGTCGAGGCGTTGTGGCACGAGATCCTGCCGGACGAGGACTTCCTGCTCCGGCCCCGGATGAGCCGGATCCACTACGACGGCAAGCTCTTCGATTACCCGCTCAAGGCCGGCAACGCGCTGCGCAACCTGGGCGTGTTCGAGGCGGTCCGCTGCGTCGGCTCGTACGCGTGGGCCCGGATCCGGCCGCCGAAGGACCAGAGCCACTTCGAGGGCTGGACCACGGCCCGGTTCGGCACCCGGCTCTACGAGAAGTTCTTCAAGACGTACACCGAGAAGCTCTGGGGCATGCCGGCCACCGAGTTGCAGGCCGCCTGGGCCGCGCAGCGGATCAAGAACCTCTCCCTCTCCAACGCCGTGGTCAACGCGCTGATGCCGAAGCGGAACCAGAAGGAGATCACCAGCCTGATCGAGGAGTTCCAGTACCCGAAGTTCGGCCCCGGCATGATGTGGGAGCGCTGCGCCGAGCACGTCACCAAGGCCGGCGGCACGGTCACCATGAACACCTGGGCGACCGCCGTACACCGGGGTGACGGTGGCGCGGTCGCGGTCACCGTGACCGACGCCGTGGGCAGCCAGCGGCACGAGGCCGACCACGTGGTGTCGACCATGCCGCTCTCCCAGCTCGTACGGATCATGGAACCGCCCGCGCCGCCGGAGGTGCGGCAGGCGGCCGACGCGCTGCGTTACCGCGACTTCCTCACCATCGCCCTGGTCGTCCCGGCCGAGGCCGGCTTCCCGGACAACTGGATCTACGTGCACACCCCCGGCGTACGGGTCGGCCGGATCCAGAACTTCGGCTCCTGGTCGCCGTACATGGTCCGGGACGGGTTCACCTGCCTGGGGCTGGAGTACTTCGTCTTCGAGGGCGACGACCTGTGGGAGAAGGCGGACGAGGACCTGATCGCGCTCGGCACCGCCGAACTGGAACAACTCGGCCTGGTCAGCCCGGGCGCGGTCAGCGCCGGTTACGTGGTCCGGATGCCGAAGGCGTACCCGGTCTACGACGAGGGTTACGAGCAGGCCGTCGACACCATCCGGCACTGGCTCGCCGACGAGGTGCCGAACGTGCACCCGGTCGGCCGCAACGGCATGCACCGCTACAACAACCAGGACCACTCGATGCTCACCGCCATGCTCACGGCGGAGAACATCCTCGACGGCACCGACCACGACGTCTGGCAGGTCAACGTCGAGGAGGAGTACCACGAGGAGAAGGGCTCGGATTCGGCGGGCGGCTCGGGCAACCACGGCACCGGACGGTCCGCGCCGGTCCTGCCGAAGCAGCCCGGCGGCAGCCGGACGGCCGAACGGACGAGTTGAGCGACGCCGACGAGACGGGGCCGGCGGGCGGCCCGGGTGCACCCGGTAGCCACGGGTGAACGAGATCCGAGCCGCCCACTACACTTCCACGCATGGCAAAACCCGAGGAGAAGGTATCGTTCGGCCAGCGGCTGAAGCAGATCGGCATGGTGTTCTCGTTCACCGCCAAACAGGACAAGTGGTTTGTCCCGCTGGCCGTAGCCGCCGTGCTGATCCCGCTCGCGCTGACCGTGGTCGCGGTGCTGGCCTGGGGTTGGATCTGGATTCCGATCGGCATCCTGCTGACCGTGCTCGCCCTGCTGGTCGTGCTGAACCTGCGCTCGAACCGGGCGATGATGAACGCCGCCGAGGGGCAGCCGGGCGCCGCCGCCTCGATCCTGGAGAGCATGCGGGGAGACTGGCGGGTGACCCCGGCGGTCAGCTCGACCACCCAGATGGACATGGTGCACCTGGTCCTCTGCCGGGCCGGCGTGGTCTTGCTGGCCGAGGGGAACCCGCAGCGGGTCCGTGGGCTGCTCGGCCAGGAGAAGCGCCGGCTGGCAAAGGTGATCGGCAACGCCCCGCTCTACGACTACACGCTCGGCCAGGGCGAGGGTGAGCTGCCGATCCGCAAGCTGCGGATGACGCTGATGCGGCTGCCGCGCAACCTCAGCGGCAAGGACGTCAACGCGCTCGACCGTCGGTTGAAGGCGCTGACCGCCCGGCCGCAGATGCCCAAGGGCGCGATCCCGAAGAACATGCGTCCGGCCAAGGGCGCCTTCCGGCAGACCCGGGGTCGCTGACCGGCCCGGCCCGGTGACCCGGCCGAACGGCCGGGTCAGGGTCCGCTCCGGGCGGCGTCGACCAGTCGGGCTACCCCGGTCAGCCGCCCGTGGCGGGCCTGGCCGGTTCGAGCGGCACGATCACCGAACCGACCGCCCGATCCTGCCAGCCACGCCGACGCCCGTCCATCACCAGCACCGGAATCACCAGGCAGACCAGTACGCCGCGCAGCAGTCCCCGGATCACCCCGATCCGTCCCCCGTCGGCGTACGCGACACAGCGCAGTTTGGTGACGAACATGCCCGGGGTCTGGGCGAAGAGTCCGACGAAGAAGCCGTACACCCCGATCAGCACCAGGACCGGTGGCCAGCCGTCGCGCACCGGGTCGCCGAAGAAGTTCGCCACCAGCAGGCAGAGCACCCAGTCGATGACCAACGCGCCGAACCGGCGGGCCAGGGTCGGCGGCACGAAGTCCGGGTCCGACGCCGGGCTCGGGGCAATGAATTCATCCTGTCTCGCCACGGAGAGTCAGGGTATCGGTGCCGATCCGGCGCCCGCGCACCGGCCGGCACCGGGACGGCTCGGGTCCGCTCCGGTCCGCGACACGGAGGCCGAGCACTCCTGCCGCGCGGGCCGGCGGAGTATCGTCCGAGCGGGGGACCCGAGCATGGCCGGCCAGCGGGGATCACGCTCCGCAGATGACGTAACACGGCAGAAACGTAAGAGACATGCTCGGGCAACCGGGTGGTCATAACGTCCCCACCAGCCTAGCCACCCCGTGGACGTGCCAGGAGGATGTGTGTTCGCCAATCCCGAGGAACTCCTGCGATACCTCAAGAACGAGGACGTGAAGTTCGTCGACGTACGTTTCTGTGACCTGCCGGGCGTGATGCAGCACTTCAACCTGCCGGTCGAGTCGTTCGACGACAGTGTCTTCACCGACGGTCTCGCCTTCGACGGATCGTCGATCCGTGGTTTCCAGGCGATCCACGAGTCGGACATGCTGCTGCTCCCCGACGTCGCCACCGCCTTCATCGACCCGTTCCGGGCGCAGAAGACGCTGGCCCTCAACTTCTTCATCCACGACCCGTTCACCCGCGAGGCGTACTCGCGTGACCCGCGCAACGTGGCGAAGAAGGCCGAGGCCTACCTGGCCGCCAGCGGCATCGCCGACACCGCCTACTTCGGCGCCGAGGCCGAGTTCTACATCTTCGACTCGATCCGGCACGAGACCTCGGCGAACCAGGCCTTCTACTACATCGACTCGATCGAGGGCGCCTGGAACACCGGCCGCGAGGAAGAGGGCGGCAACCGGGGTTACAAGACCGCGTACAAGGGCGGTTACTTCCCCGTGCCGCCGGTCGACCACTACGCCGACCTGCGTGACCAGATCGTGCGCAAGCTGGTCGACACCGGCTTCACCGTCGAGCGCTCGCACCACGAGGTCGGCACCGCCGGCCAGGCCGAGATCAACTACCGGTTCTCCACCCTGCTGCACGCGGGCGACCAGCTCCAGCTCTTCAAGTACATCGTGAAGAACCAGGCCTGGGCCGCCGGCAAGACCGCGACCTTCATGCCCAAGCCGCTCTTCGGCGACAACGGCTCCGGCATGCACACCCACCAGAGCCTCTGGCTCGGCGGCGAGCCGCTGTTCTACGACGAGACCGGTTACGCCGGCCTGTCCGACACCGCGCGCTGGTACATCGGCGGTCTGCTGCACCACGCCCCGTCGCTGCTCGCGTTCACCAACCCGACGGTCAACTCGTACCGCCGCCTGGTCCCGGGCTTCGAGGCGCCGGTCAACCTGGTCTACTCGCAGCGCAACCGCTCCGCCTGCACCCGCATCCCGGTCACCGGCAGCAACCCGAAGGCCAAGCGGGTCGAGTTCCGGGTGCCGGACCCGTCCGCCAACGTCTACCTCGCCTTCTCGGCGATGATGATGGCCGGCCTGGACGGCATCAAGAGCAAGATCGAGCCGCCGACGCCGATCGACAAGGACCTCTACGACCTCCCGCCGGAGGAGTGGGGCTCGGTCAAGCAGGTTCCGGGCTCGCTGCCCGAGGTGCTCGACTCGCTCGAGGCCGACCACGACTACCTGCTCGAGGGTGGCGTCTTCACCCCCGACCTGATCTCCACCTGGGTCGACTACAAGCGGACCAACGAGGTCGACCCGGTGCGTCTGCGCCCGACCCCGCACGAGTTCGCCATGTACTACGACTGCTGATCACGCAGCTCGATCAGAAAGCGAGCCACCGACCGCCCCGGATTCGGCGCGGTCGGTGGCTCGCTTTTTCGTGATCGCGAAGAGTCCGGCCGGCCACAGCGAGCCGAACTCTTCACGATCATCACGGAACCCGCCTTCTGGTGCCGTCGAGGCCGTGGAGGGAGATCATTTGGCGGCGGTTCGCCCCAGCTCGACCGGACGGGGTGAGGCGGGGCGGTGGCGTGCCTGGCGGAGGGCGAGCAGGGTCAGGGCCAGCGCCAGCGCGGTCATCCCGAGGGCGCCGGGGAGTTTGGTGAAGCGGGCCAGGTTGGTGCCGTCGGGCAGGGTCAGGAACGAGATCAACAATCCGGGTACGACCAGCCAGCGCCCCGCGATCGTGGTCGCGGCCAGGACCGCCAGGGGCCAGGTCGCGTACCAGGGGTGGAAGACCGGGGCGAGGGCGACGGTGGCGGCCAGCGCCAGTCCCGCGCCGAGCAGCGGGTCGCCGTGCCGGGCCCGCCACCAGAGCAGCACCAGCAGTACGGCGAGCACTCCCATCCCGACCAGCCGGGTCACCGGTACCGCGTCGGTCTCCGCCCCGAGGAGCCGGGCGGCGTAGTCGACGGTGAGCCCGAACGCGGTCGGCGGCGAGGTCCACTGGACCGAGTCGCCGCTGCGGGCGAGCCCGTCCACCCAACCCCAGCCGAGCCCGGACGCCCCGGTCACGGCGAGCACGGCGGAGAGCGCCCCGGCCGCCACCGGTACGCCGTCGCGCAGCAGCGCCCGCAGCCGGTACGGCCCGGTCAGCGCGGCGAGCACGGCGAACGGGACCACCACCCCGGCGGTCGCCTTCACCCCGATCGCGAGCCCGAGCAGCACTCCCCCGGCGTACAGCGGCAGCGGGCGGCCCGGTCGGGCCAGCACCACCAGCAGCCCGGCGGTGACCAGGCCCAGCATCAGCGCGTCGTTGTGTGCCCCGGCGACCAGGTGTACCGCGACCAGCGGGCAGCCGAGCAGCAACCAGAGCGCGCGCTGGGGTGGCACTCCCGCCCGGCGGGCCAGGGCGGGCAGACAGGCGGCGGTGAGCGCCACCCCGAGCAGGGCGTACAGCCGCAGCACCGCGAGGGTGCCGGCGAGCGTGCCGCCGACCAGCACCGCGAGCCCGGCGAGCAGGACGAAGACCGGACCGTACGGTGCCGGGGTGTCCTGCCAGGTCGGCGAGACCGAGTCCAGCCACGGGCAGCCGAGTTCGCGTACGCCGCTGGTGTACGGGTTGCCGCCGTCGGCCAGCACCGCCCCCTGGCAGGCGTACGAGTAGACGTCACGGCTGCCCAGCGGCGGCGCGGCGAGCAGCGGCAGCAGCCACAGCCCGACGGTGACGTACGTCCAGCGGGTCGACGGGACCCCGTGCCGGGCGGCCCACCAGGCGCCGGCCAGCAACGCGGTGCCGACCAGCCAGGTGGTCAGGATCAGTGGGCCGTGTTCGCCCTGCCAGATGCCGACCGGGGTGACCCCGGGCCGCCACTGCGGCAGCACCCCGCCGAACCAGGCTCCGACCGCCAGCAGGACCGCCCCGGCCAGGCCGGTGTAGCGGACGAGACGGTACCGGGGCACGGCGACCATCGTTTCATGCCGGCCGGATTGCCTGGTCGGGGGCGGTGTCACGGGGCTCAGCAGCGCGGCCCGGGATCGAGCAGGTCGCTGCCGAGCCGGTGTTCGCCGGGTGCGGTGACCCGGACCGTGGTCCAGCCGTCCGGGGTCTGTCCCAGGCAGGCGCCCGGCCCGGTCACGGTGAGGAAACGCGACCAGTGCACCCGGACCAGCACCTCGCCCGGGGCATCGGCGACAAAGCTCACCGCGTGCTGGTCGGAGTCGACCAGCCGCCCCGGCGCGCTCACCAGCGGTGACGACTCCGATACGGCGTACAGTCGCCAGTTCGCGTTCCGCCACACCTCACGCAACCCGGGCAACCCCGCGTCGACCAGGGTCGCCTCCTGTCGGGCGTACCGGTCGAGCGGGCTGTCCGGGGCGGACGCGACAAAGCTGACGGCGTTGCGGCGCAGCCAGTCGACGTACTCCGGCGGGTCGAGCCGGTCGCGGTAGAACAGCGGGTTCCGGTCGACGTCGACCTGGCGTTCCCAGCCCCGGGCGAGCGGGGCGGCCGGTGCGACGTACGCCGCTTCCCAGTGGTCACGCAGCGGCACCACCTCGACCCGACCGACCGGGTCGCGCCGGTCCAGTTCGTCCAGGAGCGGCCGGTAGAACCCGGCCTGGTTCTCCCGCGCCCCGGCGTTGGTGAGGTCGCCGACCATCACCGGGTTCTGCCACCAGACCGCCGCCACCAGCAGCGGCACCAGCCAGCGCCAGCGCAGGTCGGCGAAGGCGGCGAGCACCGGCAGCGCGAAGAGCATCGACAGCCGCAGCGCGTTCGAGCCGATCGGGCTCTCCAGGTAGTACGCGCCGACCAGCAGCAGGGCGGTCAGCCCGGCACCGATCCGGATCACCGGCCAGCGGCGCGGCACGACCACCAGCACCACCAGCGCCAGCACCACGTTCGTCCGCATCGAGGGGAAGCTGTACGGCTGCACCCCGCCGTTGCCGAACAGCAGCGCCATCGGGGCCAGCGCCACCGCCGGGGCGAGACAGAGCACCAACGTGCCGACCAGGTGTCGCCCGGTACGCCAGCGCACCGGCCGCCATCGCCCGGACCGCCGTACGCCGGCCGGTGGTGGCCCCGGGCGCACCGGGCGGCGCAGGTTGGCCAGGAGCGCGGCGCCACCGGCCAGGCCGACGAAGAGTCCCGCGACCGGGCTGGCCCAGGTCGCCAACGCGGCCAGCACCCCGGCCGCCACCAGCCAGCCAACCCGGGCACGTCGCCGGCCCTCACCGCCGGCCGCCAGCACCGCGCAGAGGGCGAGCAGGCCGAGCAGGAGCCCGACGGCGAAGGTGATCCGGCCGCTGACCAGGTTGCCGACCAGCACCACCGCACCGAGCAGCGCACCGAGCAGCGGGCGCCGGGCACCGGCCCGGACCAGCAACCAGGCGAACGCCAGCGCCGACCCGACCGCCGCGACCGCGCCGAGCACGCGTACGCCGAGCGTGGCGCCGAGGGCGGCGGTGAAGAGGCTGTAGCCGAACTGGTTGATCCCGCCGTACCAGCCGAGGTCGATCGGGGTGGCGCCGTACCGGTCGACAAAACCGGCCCGCGCCACCTGGGCGGCCAGGTCGGTGCCCATGGTCGGGGCGAGCAGGAACCCGACCGCCAGCAGCAGCCCGGCCAGCCCGGCAAGTTGCACCGGCCCGGCCGGTCGCGCCGGCCCGCCCGCGCCCAACCGGCCAGCCGCGGCAGGGGCCGGGCCGGTCACCGCCGGACGGCGCCGGTCAGGCATCGAGTACGCGCTCCACCGCGGCCCGGGAGCGCCGCGCGGTACGCAGGTACTCGTCGAGCCACTCGCCGGGGTCGTCGCCGCCGAGCAGTCGCACCACACCGGCCAGCTCCACTCCGTGCCGGGGCAGTTGGTCGCCGGCCCGGCCCCGGACCAGCATCAACGCGTTGCGTACCCGGGCGGCGAGGGTCCAGCCGGCGGCCATGACGTCCGCGTCGGCCGGGTCGATCAGCCCGGCGTCGCGGGCGGCGGCGAGCGCGTCGAGGGTACGGGTGTCGCGCAGCTCCGGTATCTGCCCGGCGTGCCGGAGCTGGACGAGTTGCACCGCCCACTCCACATCGGCCAGTCCGCCCCGGCCAAGCTTGGTGTGGGTGGCCGGGTCGGCGCCCCGGGGCAACCGCTCGGTCTCCACCCGGGCCTTGATCCGCCGGATCTCGGTCACCTGGGCCCGGGTCAGGCCGTGTTCCGGGTAACGCACCGGGTCGACCATCAGCTCGAACTCGCGACCGAGGTCGGCGTCGCCGCAGACGTACCGGGCGCGCAGCAGCGCCTGCGCCTCCCACACCTTCGACCAGCGGGCGTAGTACTGCTGGTAGGCGGCGAGGCTGCGGACCAGCGGCCCCTGGCGGCCCTCCGGGCGCAGGTCGGCGTCGACGCCGAGCGGTGGGTCGGGTGCGGGCATGCCGAGCAGTCGGCGCAGTTCCTCGGCTACGGCGTGCGCGGCGGCACTGGCCTCGCTCTCCGAGGCCCCGGCCGGCGGGTCGTAGACGAACAGCACGTCGGCGTCGGAGAAGTAGTTCTGTTCGTAGCCGCCGAGCCGGCCCATGCCGATGACGGCGAACCGCAACCCGGGCAGTTCCGGCACGACTGCACGGGCGACCTGGAGCGCGCCGGCCAGGGTCGCGTCGGTCACCGCGCTCAGCGCCGCCCCGGTGGCGGTGACGGCGACCTCGCCGACCCGGGACGGTTCGAGTTGTTCGTCCGCGAGTGGTGCCGGGGCGAGCGGCCCGGCGCTGCGCAGCGCGTCGGCACAGGCGATCCGGATCAGCTCGCGGCGGCGCAGGGCCCGTACCGCGCCGATCGCGGCGGTCGGGTCGGCCGCGTCGGTGCCGCGTCCGGGCAGGTGCCGGCTGGCGGCGGCGGTGACCCCATCGCGCAGCACCGCCGGGTCGCGCGGAACGAGTTCGGTGTCGTCGGCGAGCAGCCGTAGCGACTCCGGGTCCCGGGCGAGCAGGTCGGCGACGTACCGGGAGAGGGCGAGGGTACGGGCGAGCCGGCGGGCGACCGGCCCCTCGTCGCGGAGCAGTCGCAGGTACCACGGGGTGCCGCCGAGCTTGTCCGAGACCTGGCGGTAGTTGAGCAGTCCCCGGTCCGGCTCGGGCGCGTCGGCGAACTCCTGGAGCAGCACCGGCAACAGGGTGCGCTGGATCGCGGCGGTCCGGCTCACCCCGCCGATGAGTGCCTGGAGGTGTTGCAGCGCGCGGTTGGGGTCGCCGAAGCCGAGGATCTCCAGCCGGTGCTTGGCCGCCTCCGGGGTCAGTCGCAGCCCGTCGGCGGAGACCCGGGCGACCGCCTCCAGCAGCGGCCGGTAGAAGATCTTGACGTGCAGCCGGCGTACCTCGCTGGCGTGGCTGACCCAGTCGGCCCGGAACGCCTCGACCGCGTCCCGTTCGGGGGTGGCGGTGTAACCGAGCGCGTGCGCCAGCCAGCGCAGCCCCTGCGGCTCGGCCGGCACGGTGTGCGTACGCCGCAGTCCCTGGAGTTGCAGCCGGTGCTCGACCGAGCGCAGGAACCGGTAGCCACGCAGCAGCGACTCCCCGTCGGCCCGCCCGACGTAACCCCCGGCGACCAGTGCCCGCAGCGCCGGGATGGTGCCACTGGAACGCAGCGACTCGTCGCCCCGTCCGTGCACCAGTTGCAGCAACTGGATCGCGAACTCGATGTCGCGCAGCCCACCCGAACCCCGCTTGATCTCGCGATCCAACTCCCGGGCCGGGATGTTGTCGATGATGCGCCGACGCATCGCCCGTACGTCCTCGACCGCCTCCGGCCGCTCGGCGGCGGTCCAGACCAGCGGCGCGAGTTGGTCGATCCACTCCCGGGCCAGGGCCAGGTCACCGGCGGACGGGCGGGCCTTGAGCAGCGCCTGGAACTCCCAGGTGCGGGCCCAGCGCCGGTAGTAGGCGAGGTGACTGGCGAGGGTGCGGACCAGCGGTCCCCGGCTCCCCTCGGGACGCAGCGCGGCGTCGACCGGCCAGGCGACCAGCCCGCAGATGTGGATCAGCCGGGTGGCGACGGTGGTCGCCGCGCCGAGATCCTCGTCGGTGCCGGCGACGAAGATGACGTCGACGTCGGAGACGTAGTTCAGCTCCCCGCCACCGCACTTGCCCATGGCCACCACGGCCAGCCGGGGCACCGCCGTGCCGGCGGGCAGTTCCGCCACGGCGACGTCGTAGGCGGCGGTCAGGGTGGCGTCGGCGAGCGCGGAGAGCGCGGCCATCGTCTGCTCCAGGCCCTGCCCGCCGGTCAGGTCGGCCGCCGCGATCCGCAACAGCGCCAACCGGTACGCCCGCCGCAGCGCGGCCACCACCGGCAGCGGCGGCAGCACCGGCGGCTCCAGTGCCGGCCCGGCCCGGCCCGCGACCGTCCCACCCGGTGCCGGTGCCGGTGCCGGTGCCGGTGCCGGTGCGGATGCCGATGCCGGTGCTGCTGCTGCCGGTGCCGGTGCCGGTGCCGGTGCCGGTGCCGCGCCGATCGGCGCGGTCCGGTTCGCCGGGGCGGTCGAGGGTGGCAGCAGGCCGTCCAGGCCGTCGCGCAGGGTGCCGTCGGCGCGCGGCGCCAACCCGTCCGCCCCGGTGGCGAGCACCCGCCACTGGTCCGGGTTGGCCACCAGGTGGTCACCGAGCGCGGACGAGGCCCCGAGCACCGCCACCAGCCGCCGCCGCAGGCCCGGGTCGTCGTAGAGGGCGCGGAGCAGGACCGATTCCGGCCCGGCGTCCGGGGCGGCGACCCGCCGTTCCGCCTCGACCAGCCGGTGCAACTGGCGCAGTGCCAGGTCGGCGTCGGCGGCCCGGGACAGCGTCTGGATCAGGTCGGCGGCGTGGCCGTCGACCGGCTCCTGGGCGGTGGTCTCCCAGAGCCCGAGTCCGGTCGGCCCGAGCAGGTCGGCCGCGCGCGAGCCGTGGTCGCCGTCGGCGCTGCCGAAGCCGTACCGGGCCAGCCGGGTGCGCGCACTGGTCGGTCTGGTCAACGCGGCTCCTGCGGCCCGAGCAGCGGCAGGTCCCGCCGGGGCGACGGTACGTCCAGTTCGCCCTGGGCCAGGGCGGCGAAGCGTACGGCGAACGGCTGCCAGACCTCCTCGACGTCGGCCATCACCGCGTCGGCGGCGGCGATCACCGCGTCCCGGTCGTAGCCGAGTTGGTCCAGGAGGGTCGGGTCCTCGGCCCATCCGGCGACCATCGCGGTGTCGGCCTCGATGTGGAACTGCAACGCCCAGGCCCGGTCGCCGAGCCGGAACGCCTGGTGCGGGTAGCGGGTCGAGGCGGCGAGCAGCACCGCGCCGCGCGGCAGCTCGGTGATCTCGTCCTGGTGCCACTGGACCACGTCCGGAATCAGCGGCACCCACTTGAACAGCGGGTCGCCGTCGGCGGCGTCGCGTTTGCCGACCACGCCCGGCCCCACCTCCGGCCCGGCCTCGCTGAGCGCGACCGTGCCGGCGTGCGCGGTGGCGAGCAGTTGCGCGCCGAGGCAGACGGCCAGGGTGGGCAGGTGGTGCCGTACCGCCTTGCGCAGCAGCCCCTCCAGCGCCGGGAACCAGGGCGCGTCCGGGCTGCCGTCGGGCAGCGGGTACGCCTGCTGCCGACCGCCGAGCACGATCAGCGCCTCGAAGCCGGTCAGCTCCCCCGGCAGGGCGTCCCCGGCGTACGGACGCAGTACGTGCAGGTCGAGGCCGGCCTCGGTCAGCCACTCCCCCAGCCGTCGGAGGTCGTCCTTCGGGTCATTCTCGATCACCAGCGCGGTTGCCACGACGTCGAGGCTATCCGGTGCCCGAAGATGATCCGGATAGGCTGGCACCCCGTGACCGACGTCCGACCCGTGACCACCGTCCCGCTGGTGCGGGCCCAGCCCGTACGCCCGGCCGCCCTGCGCCCCGGTGACCAGGTGATGCTGGTCTCGCCCTCCGGCCCGACCAACCCGGAGCGGATGGTCCGGGGGCTGGAACTTCTCGCCGGCTGGGGACTGCGGCCGGTGCTGGCACCGCACGCGTACGCCCGCCAGGGTTACCTGGCCGGGTCCGACGAGTCGCGCGCCGCCGACATCAACGCCGCCTTCGCCGACCCGGAGGTACGCGGCATCGTCTGCACCCGGGGCGGCTACGGCGCGCAGCGGATGGTCGACGCGATCGACATGGCGGCGGTCCGCGCCGACCCGAAGGTGGTGGCCGGTTTCTCCGACATCACCGCGTTGCAGCTCGCGCTCTGGCGCGGCGCCCGGCTCGCCAGCGTGCACGGTCCGGGTGCGGCCTGGCTGGACCAGCGCACCCCGGAAAACTCCGCCGAGTCGCTGCGCCGGGCGCTGATGACGACCGAGCCGGCGACACTCAGCCGGTTGCCGGAGGAGGAGACGGCCTCGGTGGTCGTGCCGGGTGTGGCGAGCGGACCGCTGATCGGCGGCAACCTCTGTCTGGTCGTGGCGACGCTCGGCACCCCGGACATGCCCGACCTGACCGGGGCGATCCTGCTGATCGAGGACGTCGGGGAGCCGCCGTACAAGGTGGACCGGATGCTCACCCAGCTCCGGCGTACCGGGGTGCTGGCCGGGGTCGCCGGGGTGGCGGTGGGCCAGTTCACCGACTGCGCGGACGGCTGGGCGGTGAGCGTCGCCGACGTGATCGCCGAACGCCTCGGTGACCTGGGTGTTCCGGTTCTCGGCGGGCTGCCGATCGGGCACGGTCACGGGCAGCTCACCGTCGCTGTCGGTACGTCGGCCACCCTGGACGCCACCGCCGGCACCCTGACCGTCTCGTCCGCCGTACGCTGACCTCCGCCGCGCCAACACCATCACCTTGCCCGATTTATGCGCTCAATTCGGTTTTCATGACTGATTCACAGGCTGCGCATAGGTTCGGCACGGTGTTCGTCCAGGCCGGTGAGCGACGGTGGACCGGTCAGATTCACCAATGCGAGACGGGGGTTTCGATGTTGAGGAACATTTCCAGGAAGACCGCGCTCGGCGGGCTGGCTGCCGCCGGCGCGCTGGCGGTCGGGATCGCGGTGCCGACCGTCGCGTTCGCCGACGACCCCACCCCGGCACCGTCGTCGAGCGCGACCACCGCGCCCGCGCCGGCCACCGACGACCAGGGCGGCAAGCCGGCCGCCGCCGGTCGCGGCGCGTTCGCCGAGGATTTGGCCAAGGAGCTGGGCATCCCCACCGACAAGGTGACGGCGGCCCTGGACAAGGTGCGCGAGCAGCACCGTTCCGACGCCAAGCCGGAAAACTGGAAGCCGGGCGAGAAGGGCGCCGACTGGAAGGCCAGGATCCAGGAGCGGCTGGACCAGGCGGTCAAGGACGGCAAGCTGACCCAGGCGCAGGCCGACGCGATCAAGGCGGCGCTCGACGCCAACGTACTGCCGGGCGGCTTCGGCGGCCACTGGCGCGGCGGCCCGGGACAGCCGAAGTAACACCCCGCCCAAGGCAAGACCTCGGCCCGGAAACAGCACCCTCACGCTGTTTCCGGGCCGTCCACCGTCCCCACCCACCCCTCTCCCGCCCCGTCGATCGTGAAGTTGTCGCAGAGATTCGATAAAGAACCATGCGACAACTTCATGAGCAACGGGGTGAGGGGGTGGGGGTGGGTCAGAGGGCGCCGAGGTAGCGCTGGCGCTCGTACGGGGTGACCTCGCGGCGGTACTGCTCCCACTCGGCGCGCTTGTTACGCAGGAAGAAGTCGAAGACGTGCTCGCCGAGCACCTCGGCGACCAGTTCCGAACCGGCCATCACCTCGATCGCCTCGGAGAGGTTCTCCGGCAGCGCTTCGTACCCCATGGCCTTGCGCTCGGCGTTGGAGAGCGACCAGACGTCGTCCTCGGCCCCCGGCGGCAGCTCGTAGCCCTCCTCGATGCCCTTGAGCCCGGCGCCGAGCAGCACCGCGAAGGCGAGGTACGGGTTGGTCGCCGAGTCGAGCGAACGCACCTCGACCCGGGCCGAGTTCGGCTTGCCGTACGCCGGGACCCGGACCAGCGCGGACCGGTTCAGGTGCCCCCAGCAGACGTACGCCGGGGACTCGGTGATCCGGTCCGGCAGGGCCTGCGGGAAGAGCCGCTTGTACGAGTTGACCCACTGGTTGGTGACCGCAGTGTACTCGCGGGCGTGCACCAGCAGCCCGGCGATGAAGGCGCGGGCCACCTTGGAGAGCTTCGACGGGTCGCTGCCGTCGTGGAAGGCGTTGCGCTCCCCCTCGAACAGCGACAGGTGGGTGTGCATCCCGCTGCCCGGCTGGTCGGTGAAGGGCTTCGGCATGAAGCTGGCCTGGACCCCGGTGGAGAGCGCCACCTCCTTGATCACGTGCCGGAAGGTCATGATGTTGTCGGCGGTGGTGAGCGCGTCGGCGTAGCGCAGGTCGATCTCCTGCTGGCCGGGGGCGACCTCGTGGTGGCTGAACTCGACCGAGATGCCGATCCGCTCCAGCGACAGCACCGCCTGCCGGCGGAAGTCGCGGGCGATGGCGTGGGTGGTGTGCTCGAAGTAGCCACCGGCGTCGACCGGGACCGGCACCGAGCCGTCGTTGGGGCCGTTTTCGAGCAGGAAGAACTCGATCTCGGGGTGGGTGTAGAAGGTGAAGCCCTTCTCCGCCGCCCGGGACAGCGCGCGGCGCAGCACGTGGCGCGGGTCGGCCCAGGAGGGGGTGCCGTCGGGGAGCAGGATGTCGCAGAACATCCGGGCGCTCTCGCCGCTGACGCCGCCCTCGAACGGGAAGACCTGGAACGTGGTCGGGTCGGGCATGGCGACCATGTCGGACTCGAAGACGCGGGCGAAGCCCTCGATCGCGGAACCGTCGAAGCCGATCCCCTCCTCGAAGGCGGCCTCAAGTTCGGCCGGCGCGACCGAGACGCTCTTCAGCGTGCCGAGCACGTCGGTGAACCACAACCGGACGAAACGGATGTCGCGCTCTTCCAGGGTACGGAGCACGAACTCCTGCTGACGGTCCACTTCTACCCCTCGTGACACTCCTGCTCGACCTGGCCAGCCGACCCCCGACCTAGCGGACCAGTCTTACCCGACCTCGTTACGCCGACGTTACGTGATCTCCGTCGCGCCCGCCGCGCCGGGACGCCTCCTGTCCCGTTCATGGTTGTCCATCCCCAAAGATACGAGGACAAGCGTTTTCCAGCAGCCCCCGTGCGCAATCCGACGCCGGGTCGGCCAGGTCCACGGTGCCGCGCCGGGACGGCTTACACCCCGGCCCGAGCGGGCGGCCCGGCTGCGCGGTTAGATGAGGACATGCCCATCCTGCGCCTCGCCCTCGCCCAGGTGAACCCCACCGTCGGAGACCTCGACGGCAACGCCGAGACGGTACGCCGCACCACCCGTACGGCACGCTCGGCCGGCGCGCAGGTCGTCGTCTTCCCGGAGATGATGCTGACCGGCTACCCGGTCGAGGACCTGGTGTTCCGCAAGTCCTTCGTGACCGCCTCGCAGCACGCGCTGCGCCGACTCGCCGCCGACCTCGACGCCGACGGCCTGGGCGACGTGCCGGTGCTGCTCGGTTACCTGGACTCGGACGAGTTCGGCGAAACCGCCGACGGGGGCACGGCGCAGCACCCGCAGACCGCCTCCGGCGCCGGGCCGACCCGGACCCGGGGGCCGCGCAACGCGCTCGCCGTTCTGCACCGGGGCGCGGTGGTCGCCACCTACTTCAAGCACCACCTGCCCAACTACGGCGTCTTCGACGAGGACCGGTATTTCCTGCCCGGGGACACCCTCACCGTGGTCCGGCTCGGCGGGGTCGACGTCGGCCTGACCATCTGCGAGGACCTGTGGCAGACCGGGGGGCCGTTCGCGGTCGCCCGGCAGGCCGGGGTCGGGCTGGTCGTGAACATCAACGGCTCGCCGTACGAGCGGAACAAGGACGACGTACGGCTGCCGCTGGTCCGGCGCCGGGCCGCCGAGGCGGGCGCCACGGTGGCGTACGTCAACATGGTCGGCGGTCAGGACGAGCTGGTCTTCGACGGCGACTCGATGATCGTGGCGGCGAACGGCGAACTGCTCGCCCGCGCCCCGCAGTTCGTCGAGCACCTGCTCGTACACGACCTGGAACTGCCGGCCGCGAACACCGACGCGCCGACCGCCGACCGGACCAGCGCCGCCGGCCCCGCCCTCGGCACCGGGAGCGGGAGTGGGACCGGCACCGGCTTGGGGACGGCCGACGGGGACGCGGCCGTCGGTGAGGTGGTCACCTCGGTCGAGACCACCGACGAGGTCGCCGCCGGTGGCAGGTACGCCGCCGCCGGTGGCCGTACCACCATGCGGATCGCCCGGGTGGCGGTCGGCGACGCGCTGCCCGCGCCCACCGGACCGGCCGCCGACGCCCGCGTCGCCGAGCGGGTCGGCGACGAGGCGGAGGTCTGGGCCGCGCTCGTGCTCGGGCTGCGCGACTACGTCAACAAGAACGGCTTCCCGTCGGTCGTGCTCGGGCTCTCCGGCGGCATCGACTCCGCCGTCGTCGCCACGATCGCGGTCGACGCGCTCGGGCCGGAGCGGGTGGTCGCGGTCTCGCTGCCCAGCCAGCACTCCTCCGAGCACTCCCGGGAGGACGCCGCCGACCTGGCCAAGCGGACCGGGTTGGACTTCCGGGTCGAACCGGTGCAGCCAATGGTCGACGCGTTCCTGGCCAACATGTCGCTCTCCGGTCTGGCGGTGGAGAACCTCCAGGCCCGGGTACGCGGCGTGGTGCTGATGGCGCTGTCGAACCAGGAGGGGCACCTGGTCCTCACCACCGGCAACAAGAGCGAACTGGCGGTCGGTTACTCCACCCTCTACGGCGACTCGGTCGGCGGCTTCAACCCGATCAAGGATGTCTGGAAGTCGCTGGTCTGGAAGCTGGCCAACTGGCGCAACGCGGACGCGCTCACCCGGGGTGAGCAGCCGCCGATCCCGGAGAACTCGATCCGGAAGCCGCCGAGCGCCGAACTGAGCCCGGGACAGCTCGACAGCGACTCGCTGCCGGACTACTCGGTGCTCGACCCGATCCTGGTCGGTTACGTCGACGGCGACCAGGGCCGAGAGGACCTGGTCGCGGCCGGGCACGACCCGGCGGTGCTGGACCGGGTGCTGCGGATGGTGGATACCGCCGAGTACAAGCGCCGCCAGTCGGCGCCGGGCAGCAAAATCAGCATCAAGGCGTTCGGCCGGGACCGCCGGTTGCCGATCACCAACCGGTGGCGGGAGCGCGGCTGAACCGGGCGTACGGTGTGACATCCTCCACTGCGCTCTGACCTGACCCCATAACGTGGTGCGACGATCGACGCGAACCCGGGGACCGCGAGCGCGGCCTCGAGGCGAGAGGAGTCGTGATGTCCGAGTCAGGAGTGAACCCGACGCCGGGGATCGAGCCGGCGGCGACCGAGGTGACCGCCCTGTACGGCGGGACGGCGAGTCGACGCGTCCGTACCCGTGATCTGGTCGCGGCCCGCGAGCGCGGCGAGCGGTGGGCGATGCTCACCTCGTACGACCAGTACACCGCGTCGATCTTCGACCAGGCCGGCATCCCGGTGCTGTTGGTCGGCGACTCGGCGGCCAACAACGTCTTCGGTTACGAGACCACCGTCCCGGTGACCGTGGACGAGTTGCTTCCGCTGGTCCGGGCGGTGGTCCGGGCGACCCGGTACGCGCTGGTCGTCGCCGACCTGCCGTTCGGCTCGTACGAGGAGGGGCCGACCCAGGCGCTGCGGACCGCCGTACGGTTCATGAAGGAGGGCGGCTGCCACGCGGTGAAGCTGGAGGGCGGCCGGCGGGTCGCCGACCAGATCGCCGCGTTGACCACCGCCGGCATCCCGGTGATGGGCCACATCGGCTTCACCCCGCAGAGCGAGCACACCATCGGCGGCTACCGGGTGCAGGGGCGCGGTGACGCGGCCAGCGAGGTGCTGGCCGACGCGCGTGCGGTGGCGGAGGCGGGCGCCTTCTCGGTGGTGCTGGAGATGGTGCCGGGCGAGGTCGCCAAGCGGGTGACCCACGAGGTGGGGATCCCGACGATCGGCATCGGCGCCGGTCCCGACACCGACGCCCAGGTGCTGGTCTGGCAGGACATGGCCGGTCTGCGTACGGGCCGGGCGCCCCGGTTCGTCAAGCGGTACGCCGACCTGTCCGGCGTACTCACCACGGCCACCCGCCAGTTCGCCGCCGAGGTACGCGACGGCGGCTTCCCCGCCGCCGAACACACCTTCTGACCCGCGCCGTACGGGGGTGTGGCGACACACCCCCGGACGGACGGTCAGACGTCGGTGACCCGGATGCCGGCGTGGGCCCGGTAGCGCTTGTTGATGGCGATCAGGTTGGCGGTGAACGCCTCGATCTGGTGCGCGTTGCGCAGCCGTCCGGCGTAGATCCCGCGCATGCCCGGGATCCGGGCGGCGAGCGCCGCGACGATGCCGACCAGTTCCCGTTCCTCGGTACAGATCAGCACGTCCAGGTCGATCCGGTCGATCTCCGGGTCGGCCAGCAGCGGCGCGCTGACGTGGTTGAACGCGGCGCAGACCCGGGACTCCGGCAGCAACGCGGCGGCCTGCTGTACGGCGCTGCCCTCCTCGACCCGCAGCGCGTACGGGCCCTGCTTGTCGAAGCCGAGTGGGTTGACGCAGTCGACCACCACCTTGCCGGCGAGCGGCTCGCGCAGCGCGGCGACGGTGGCGGCGTGCCCGTCCCACGGTACGGCGATGATGACCACGTCGGCGGCGGCGCAGACGGCGGCGTTGTCGTCCCCGGCGATGTCGACGTCGGCCGGGAGCCCGGCGAGGCCGGCGATCTCCTTGGCCGACTGCTCAGCCCGTTCCGCCGACCGGGAGCCGATCAGCACCCGCTGTCCGGCGCGGGCGAACCGGTAGGCCAGCCCCCGCCCCTGATCGCCGGTGCCGCCGATGATGCCGACGGTGAGCCCGGAAACGTCGGGCAGGTCGCTCGCGTCGTATGCCATGCCGTCATCCTGCCAAATCCCGACCGGCGGGAACGGGCCGGTCAGTCGCGGACGAAGAGCACCTTGCGCGCGACCGGGTCGGCACTGACCAGACGGACCCGGACCCGTTCGCCGAGCGGCAGGTCGCCCTCGCAGCGGGCCCGCACCGGCGGGTCGTCGAGCGCGACCGTGCCGCCGGGGCGGCGGGCGGCTCGGCCGGGGCCAGCCGTCGGCTTGCGCGCGGCCGGAACCGCCGGCACCGATACCGACGCGTCGGCATCGGCCGGTCCAGCGGCGCTCGGCGCTGCCGTCGCGCCGCCGGACGCGGTGGCGTTCGCCTGGGACGGGCGGTCGACGTCGAGTACGGCCACCTCGAAGGTCTCCCCCACCCGGTCGGCCAACAACACCGCCTCGGTCAGGTCGACGGCGGCCCGGGTGGCGGCCGAGGCGATCCGGTCGGTGCCGGACATCACGGCGGGCAGTTTCGGCAGCGCGGCACGCGCCCACTGCGGGACCTCGGTGCCGGCGTACAGGGCCAGGCAGACCTCGGTGGCGTACCGGTCGGCGAGGCGGCGCAGCGGGGCGGTCACGTGCGCGTACGCGGCACCGACCCCGCCGTGACCGGGGTCGGCGGGCGGTTCCCCGTCGAAGGCGGTGTAACCCGAGCCGCGCATCAGCTCGGCCGCGTGGTCGAGGAACGCGGCGGCCCGGGGCTGGGCCGGATCGATGGTGGCGAGCACGTGGCCGACGCTGGCGCCGTCCGGCCACTCGATGCCCAGCCCCGCCGCGGCGACCCGCAGCCCGTGCACCGCCTCCGGCTTCGGGCTCGGCATCGTACGCAGCAAGCCAATCCGGCCGGCGAGCATCAGGTCGGCCGCGGCCATCCCGGTGAGCAGGGAGATCTGCGCGTTGTAGTCCTCCATCGGCACCGGCGCCCGGAGCACCAGGCGCCAACCGTCGCCGTCCGGCTCGATGTCCTGCTCCGGCAGCGGCAGGTTGATCGCCCCCCGGTCCAGGCCACGGGCGATCAGCAGTTTGCCGAGTTCGGGCAGGAGTCCGATCGGTTCGGCGAGCCGGCCCGCGTCCGCGTCGGCCTGGACCCCGAGGTAGTCGAGCTTCGCCCGGCTGCGGACCCGGGCCCGTTCCAGGTCGACCGAGACGGTGCCCCCGTCGGCGTCGAGGTCGATGGTCCAGACCACGGCGGCGCGCTCGACGTCGGGCAGCAGGCTCGCCGCGCCCTCGCTGAGCGTCGTCGGGTGCAGTGGGATGTTGCCGTCGGGCAGGTAGACGGTCTGCCCCCGGCGCCATGTCTCGGCGGCGAGTTCGCCGTCCGGGCGGACGTGGGCGGCCACGTCGGCGATCGCGTACCGCACCCGGTATCCGCCGCCGGGTCGCCGGCTCAGGCACATCGCCTGGTCCAGATCGCGTGAGCTGGCCGGGTCGATGGTGACGAACGGGATGTCGGTCCGGTCGGCGGCCGGTCTCGGGCCGGCGGCGGCGGACTCGTCGGCCTCGCGTTGCGCCGCGAGCGGGAACCGTGTCGGCAGTTCCAGTTCGCGGCGCAACGCGCTGAAGTCGATGCGGGGCGCCACTACACGTCGGATCACCACGGATCATTCCTATCAGCGTGGCGCCAGCGCGGGCAGGGCGCCCGGCATCGTTCGGTCAGCCGGCCGCCTTGCGGACGGTGGCCCGCGTCGACTTCTTGGCCGGAGCCTTACGCGCGGCGACCTTCTTGGCGGGCGCCTTGCGCGCGGTGATCTTCTTGGCCGGCGTACCCGCGGTGGTGCGGGTGCCCGCCTTCTTCGCGGTCGTCTTCTTGGTCGCGCCGACCGTGCTCTTCCTCGCCCCGGTGGCCGCGCGCGAGGTGGTCGACTTCGCGGTGGTGGCCTTCCTCGCCGGGGCCTTCTTCGCCGTGGCCCGGGTGCCCGGAGCCGTCGACCGGGCCGCGGTGGTCTTCTTCGCCGGGGCCTTCTTGGCGGGCGCCTTCTTCGCCGTGCTCCGCGCTCCCACGGTCTTCTTCACCGCGGACCTGGTGCCGGTGGCCTTGGTCGCGGTGGACCTGGTCCCGGTGGACCTGGCCGCCGTCGTGCGCTTGGCGGGCGCCTTCTTCGCGGCCTTCTTCACCGCACCCGCGGCTCGGGTCGCCGCCGAGGTCGCCTTCTTCCGGGCGGTGGTGGCCTTCGACGCCACGGTCTTCTTCGCCGTCGTCGACTTGGCCGCGGCCTTCTTCGCCGGGGCCTTCTTCGCCGGAGCCTTCTTGGCCGCCGCCGGTCGGGTCGCCGACGTACGGGTTGCCGCGCCGGTGCTCTTGCGCGCCGCCGTGGTCTTCTTCGCGCCGGTGGTGCTACGTGCCGCCGTGGTCTTCTTCACGCCGGTGCGTTTGGCAGCCGGGCGGCTGGTGGCCTTTGATGCTTCGGCCATCTGGGTCCTCCTTGCGGGACATGCTCTCGGGGGTCTCCTGGTGGAGACCGCGGAGTACTTCGACGACGCGGGCTCTGTGCCGCGCCGCTACCTCTCCTCCCCGGCCCAACGGGCATCCTCGGCGTCCCACTCCTCGTTGCGTTGCCGGACCTTCTCCAGCGCGTGCTCCGCGTCATGGGCCGAGGCGTACGGCCCGAGGACGTAACGCGCCGCACAAACGTCGGCGTCCGTCTCGACCCGGTGGTGTCGCAGGCACCAGTAGTACCTTTCACCACTTCCGCTGTCGCTCATGTGATAACTGTGCACCGCAAAGTAACTACAGCGCTACCTTTTCGCACAAAAAGTCGGAGTCTTCTCCACAATAGACCCGGTTTGTTTCCGCAGGTGAGGAATCTGCGGAGACAACTCCTTTCCGGAAAATGCTTGTCAGGAAAGGGAATCGAGTCACGTTGACGGTCCGAGCGGGTCCGGCGACGGTCGGTCCGGAGCTGGAAAAAAATATTTGACGCGATCAGCCTCCACGGCCGTGTCGGCGTCCCCGAACGGCTCTCCGGCCCGCCCCGGTGCCGTCCGGGTGCCGTCCCGCCCCGACCGCCGGATCGGCTGGTCGGCTGATGGTCGATGTCGCCGGCCGGTCAGATCATCGGGTCATGCCCGGCTACGAGTACGCGGAAATCGTCGCCCAGTGTGCGCTGCACGGTCCGGCCGTGGTGCGGGAGTGGATCGACTCGGACGGCCGTACACACCCGCTCGGCAAAATCCATCCCGTCGCCCTGCTGACCGCGTGGTCGGCCGAGGGTTGGGACCTCGTCACCGCCACCACCTACGGCAACCTGCGCGTCTACACGGTGCGTCGACCGATGGAATGAACCGCACGGACGAACCAGGCAGACGAACCAGGAGACTGACCAGGCAGACGAACCAGGCGGGTCAGCCTGGCAGTCGAACCGGGCCGGGCCTGGCGACGTGAGTGTTCGAACCGACGCCACCGCCGGGAGCCGACCGCGCGTGGTTTGACCGGCCGCGCGACGGGCATCTCCGGGCATCGTCACCGTCAGGGGGGCCAGTGTCCGACACAGCGGAGTGGGCAGCCGGATGAGACTTCCCGTAGCCCGTGGTCCGGCCTCGGCGATGCTGGTCGAGGCGCTCTCGGGCGTACCGGCGCGGACGACGTTCGACGTCACCGAACTGTGGGACGCCGACCGGTCGGACGACGGGGGACGCGCCTCCGGGACCAACGCCGACGCCGATCCGATCCGGG
This sequence comes from Micromonospora sp. NPDC050397, assembly GCF_044901685.1. NCBI lineage: Bacteria > Bacillati > Actinomycetota > Actinomycetes > Micromonosporales > Micromonosporaceae > Micromonospora > Micromonospora sp. NPDC050397. The sequence goes on along the minus strand of NZ_JBJDPS010000004.1, from coordinate 167,549 downwards.
ACGAGGATCTGCAACTGTTCCTCTTCACCTGTTACGAGTTGCACTACCGGGGCTTCGACGGTGTCGACGAACGGTGGGAGTGGGACCCGTCGCTGCTCGCCGTACGCGCGGTGGCGGAACAGCGGTTCGAGTCGGCGCTGCGTCGCCTGGTGGGACCGCTGGCGGCGGTGGAGCCGGACGACGTACCCCGGGCTCTGACCTCGCTGGTGGCCGACGACGACGGGCCGTCGCTCGCGACCGAACTGCACCGGCGGGGTGACCTGGCGCGGTTCCGGGAGTTTGTCACCCAACGTTCCGTCTACCACCTGAAGGAGGCCGATCCGCACACCTGGGGCATCCCCCGGCTCGGCGGCGAGACCAAGGCGGCGCTGGTCGAGATCCAGATGGACGAGTACGGCCGGGGCCGGTTGTCCCGGATGCACGCCGAACTCTTCCGCGACACGATGCGCTGGCTCGGGCTGGACAGCGACTACGGCGCGTACGTCGACGCGGTCCCGGCGGTCACCCTGGCGGCCAACAATCTCATCTCCCTGTTCGGCCTGCACCGTCGCTGGCGGGGTGCGCTGCTCGGCCACCTCGCCGCCTTCGAGATGACCTCGTCGCTACCGAACCGCCGGTACGGCGACGCGCTGCGCCGGCTCGGCGGGACGCCCGGGGCGACCCGGTTCTACGACGAGCACGTCGAGGCCGACGCGGTGCACGAGCAGATCGCGGCGTACGACCTGTGCGGTTCGTTCGCGCTGACCGAACCGGCCCGCGCGTCGGACGTACTCTTCGGCGCCGCCTGCTGCCTGGCGCTCGACCGGCTGGTTGCCGAGCACGTGCTGTCGAGTTGGGCGGCCGAGCGTTCCTCGTTGCGGCTACCGCTGGCGCTGGGGCATTGAGCCCGGCCGCCCGTACCGGTCCGGATCCGGCGACCCCACCGGCCGAACCGAAGGCACCGTTGGCCGGACCGGTGTCCGCGCTGGCGGCCGAACCAGCGACGGCGCCGCCGGCCGTGCCGGTGGCCGAACCGGTGGCCGTGGCGGTGGCCGAACCGGTCCGGGTCCCGGTGGCCGGACCGGTGTTCGGGGCCGCACCCGGCCGACTCCCGGTCGAGTACGTCCTGCCGCTGCGCTGGTCGGACGAGGAGGGCTGTGCGGAGCTGACCGACTACCTGCGCTGGTTGTCCGCACGGGTCTCGGTGACCGTGGTCGACGGTTCGCCGCCGGAGCTGTTCGCCCGGCACGCGCGGCGCTGGGCGACCCTGGTCCGGCACCTCACCCCGGACCCGACGCTGCACTTCCTCAACGGCAAGGTGAACGGCGTGCTGACCGGCGTGCACCTGGCCCGCCACGAACGGATCGTCGTCGCCGACGACGACGTGCGCTACGACGAGGAGGCGTTGCGCGTGGTGCACCGGCTGCTCGCGCACGCCGATCTCGTACGCCCGCAGAACTACTTCGACCCGCTGCCCTGGCACGCTTGCTGGGACACCGGACGTACCCTGCTCAACCGGGCGTTCGGCGCGGACTACCCGGGCACCTTCGGGCTGCGCCGCTCGACCGTGCTGGCGATGGGCGGCTACGACGGAGACGTACTCTTCGAGAACCTGGAGCTGCTCCGCACCGTACGCGGATTCGGTGGTGTCGAGGCATGCCCGCCGGACCTCTACGTCCGTCGCCTGCCGCCGACCGCCGGCCGGTTCTGGTCCCAACGGGTACGTCAGGCGTACGACGATTTTGCCGTGCCGCCCCGGATGCTGCTCTTCCTCGCGGTCCTGCCGGCGGCGACCGCGCTGGCGGTGCGCGACCGTCGGGCGCTGCTCGTGGCGGCGGCCGGGGTGGTGGCCCTGGCCGAGCTGGGTCGGCGGGGTCGGGGCGCCCGCGCGGTCTTCCCACTGCGCGGCGCGCTGCTCGCCCCGGCCTGGGTGCTGGAGCGGGCGGTGTGTAGCTGGGCCGCGGTCGGCCTACGCTTCGGCCGCGGCGGTATCCGGTACGCCGACCACCGCATCCGTACCGCCGCGCACAGCCAGCGCCAACTACAAGCCACCCGGCACTGACCCGCCCCCGCCCACCCGTCGTCGTGAACCTCCGCGCGGGCATCGGCGTCGGCATGCACGTCAGCACCGTCAGCCCCGGCGGTGGACATACGCATCGACACGCGCGCCAGCACCGTCAACCTCGGCGGTCAACATGCACCCAGCACCGTCAGCCTCGGCGGTCGACATGCACCTCAGCACCGTCAGCCTCGGCGGTCGACATGCACGTCAGCGGCGTCGGCATCGGCATCGGCGTGCGCGCTGCCGTGTGCGTTGGAGCGGGGATCGGGATCGGCGGTGGCGAGGAAGCCGATCGCCTTGTGCGTACCGTCGCAGAACGGTTTGATCGACGACTTGCCGCACCGGCAGAGCGCGATCGTGTCCCGCCCCGGATCCACGGCCACCCCCAGGGCCGTACGCAGCTCGAAATCGCCCCGGACCAGCAACGGCCCGTTCTCGTACACGGTCACGGTGGCGCCTGGAACGCCTGCGTCCTGCGTCATACCGCCTACTGCCCCACGCCACCGCACCGAAACCCACCGCTGTTAGGAAGGGCCCCTTCCTCTACAAAAAGCGATAACAAGGGGCCCTTCCTTGCGTTTGGGTGGGGGGTGGGTGGGTAGGCGCGGCCGGGGCCGTACGGCGGTGCCGGGTGAGGGGGCCGGGTGGACGCGAGGAAGCGGATCAGGGGGACCGTGGACGCGACCGCGCGGGCCGCCGCCCGGGGCGCGATCGCCGCGATGGCGATGTCCGGGGTACGGCAGGCCACCACCTCGCTCGGCCTGGTCGAGCACACGCCTCCGGAACAGTTGCTCAAGCATGCCGCCCCGGCGGTCTTCTACCGGGTCCCGGTGAACCGGAGGCCGGCGCTGGTGGAGCTCATCCACTGGGGCGTCGGGGCCGCCGGTGGGGCCATGTTCGGCCTGCTGCCCCGCCCGATCCGCCGACGCGCCTGGTCCGGGCCGTTGTTCGGCTTTCTCTTCTGGGCCGGCTTCGAGGCGACGGCCGCGAAGAAGCTCGGCATCGACCCGCGCCGGCAGGGGCTGGGCGGACAGGTCGCCCTGCTCCTCGACCACACCCTGTACGGGGCCGTGGTCGGATCGTCACCCTGGCCGCACGCCGACTGACGGCGTCAACTCGGCCGCACGCCGACTGACGGCGTCAACCTGGCCACACGCCGACTGACTCCCGGCGATCGACCTCCTCCGACTCGGCCGTGATTATTACGGCAACACGCTGAGCTGCTCGTTTCCGCCGCGTCGTGGCAGGGAAGGAGTTCCCTCGTTCGGCGGAGGGACGCGTTCGGTGAAGGGGACGCGTTCGGTCAAGGGGACGCGTTCGGTCAAGGGGACGCGTTCGGTCAAGGGGACGCGTTCGGTCAAGGGGACGCGTTCGGCGGAGGGGGCCGGAAATGAGACGCTGGCTACGGGCGAACGCGCTCTCGGTGACGATGTTCGGGGCTTTTCTGCTCTTTCTGGTGCTACAGAGTGTTTTCGGGTGGCAAACCCGGAACGAGGAGTTGACCCAGTACGGCCTGCCCCCGGAGGCTTATCTTGCCTACCTCGGTACGGGACACTTCGCCGAGGCGGTCTTCGAGAACTGGGAGTCGGAGTTCCTCCAGATGGGCGGTTATGTCCTGCTCACCGCGTACCTGGTGCAGCGCGGCTCGTCGGAGTCGAAGCCGGAGCAGGGCTCGGACCGCCCGGACGACCACGCCGATCACGCGAAGCCCGACTCGCCCTGGCCGGTGCACGCGCGCGGGCTGGCGCTGAAGGTCTACCGCAACAGCCTCTCGCTGGCCCTGCTGCTGCTCTTCGCCGGCTCGTTCGTGGGGCACCTGCTCGGCGGGACCGCCGAGTACAACGAGCAGCAGGCGCTGGCGAGCGGCGCCGCCCCGGTCAACGCCTGGCAGTTCCTCGGGACCAGCGACTTCTGGTTCCAGTCGATGCAAAACTGGCAGAGCGAGTTCCTCGCCGTGGGCGTGCTCGTCGTACTGAGCATCTTCCTGCGGCAGCACGGGTCACCGGAGTCGAAACCGGTGACCGCTCCGCACGCCATGACCGGCGACTGAGCGGCCGTACCGGTCCCTCGGCGGCGCGTACCGTCGGGTCAGCGCTGACACGTACGTCTCAGCGCTGACGTACGTCGTTCGCCTTCTGCTGGGCCTGGCCACGCAGGTCCTGTCCGGCCGACTGAGCCTGGTCGCGCAGGTTGCCGGCGCTCTGCCCGGCCTTGGACTTCACCGACTCGGCGGCCTGCTGGGCCGGCTCGCGGAGATTGTCCTGAGCCTGGCGGGCCGCACCCATCGCCTGCTGCTTGAGGTCGCCCGAGTGCTCGGACGCCTTGTTCCTGAGCTGGCCGGCTGCGCGGCGCTCCGGTTCACTCGGCGGCAGCAGCGACGAGGCGAGCACGCCGAGCCCGAAGGCGACCAGGCCGGCGGCGAGCGGGTGGCCCTGCGCCCGCTGCCCCATGTCGTGCACCCGGTCACCTGCCGCGTGGCCTATACCCTGCATTCGGTCGCTCGCCGCCGACGACGCGTCGGAGAGGCGTGCCTGTCCGACGTCGCGGGCGTGCATCGAGGCGTCGCGTGCGTGTGAGGCGCTGCCCATCACGTTCTCCCTCAGTTTTTGCCAGGTGCCACGGGCGCGGTCGACCTGGTGCCGGGCCGCCCGTCGCGGGTTCACCCGGTCGCTCAGCGCGTTGATGTTCTGGCTCAGGTCGTCCTGGGTGTCCTCGATACGGGCGCGAATCTGGTCCGGATCCATGCTCATGGCTGTCCCCCCGCTCGGTGGTCTGCCTGTCCCTTCACCGCGTCCGGTATCCGCCGGACGGTTCCCGATGTCTGCGGCAACCTGCCCAGGCTGCGTACCCGAGCCCGGGCCATGGCGATCAGCACCCCGGCGATCACCGCCCAGACGGCCGCCACGATCAGCGCGGACCAGCCCTGGTCGATGACGTTCGACAGGCCCCACCACATCGCGTAGGAAAGAAACAGCAACACCATGAAACCGCCGAGGGCGGCGCCGCCGAACATCCCCGCGGCCTTGGCCGCCGTACGTATCTCAGCCCTCGCCTCGGCCTTGGCCAGCTCGATCTCCTGACGGACCAGGCTCGAGGTGTCCCGGGTGATCGCCGTGAGCAACTCCCCGATCGACGCCTGTCGCGGATCGCGCTCGCGCTCCCGGGTGGCCCTGGCTCCGTCGGTCGCGGCACTCATCGCGGTGGCCAGTCGTGTTGTGCGGCCGAGGCGGCTCCGCCGCCGGGGTCGGCTTCCTCGTCGACCGTGCCGGCACCGGTGGCGCGGTAGGAACCGCCGGGCGCGTTGGAGGTGGACTGGAACGCGGGCATGTCCCGGGGCTGCGAACCCTGTCGGTGCCCGTCGCCGTGCTGACCGCCCGGCCGGTGCCCGTCGCCGTGCTCGGCCATGCCACCACCGCTGTACGTGCCGCCGCCGTCCTGCATGCTCCGCATGCTCTTGCCCAGCCGGCCGACGAGCACTCCGGCGACCGCCGCGCCGGCGAGGAAGAGGCCGGGGTTGCGGCGCGCGTAGTCGCGTACCTCGTGCACCACCGTGCCCGGCTCGCGCTGGTTGAGCCATTCGGCGGCCTGGTGGGCGCGGCCGGCGGCGTGCCGTACCAGGTCCCCCGCCATGCCCGGCTGGTCGTTCCGGTCGGACATCGCCTGGAGTTGGTCGCCGAGTGCCCGCAGTCCGTCGGCGGCCCGGTGCTGCTGGGCCATCGCCTGCTCCTTGAGCTGCGAGGACGCCTGCCCCATCAGCTCCCGTGCCTGGCGGCTGGCCTCGCCGGCCACGTCCTTGCCCTGCGCGGCGGCGCTCTGCGCGAGCTGGCCGCCGGCCTGGGACACCTGCTGGCCGGTCTGCGCGGCGCCCTGTTTGGCCGCCTGAACCTTGCCGTCGCCGACCCCAGTGCTCTGCGTCATCGAGACTCCCAACAGCGGCGCGATCCGCCCCGACCGGACGGCCGAGACAACGCCTGGCTACCCGGCAGGCGGTGGCTTATACGTCTCCCCTGGTCACGGCACCTGTCTCGGCGGAGCAGGAGCAGGCACCTCTCGCGCTAGCCTGGACCACCCACCTCGGTGCGGCTCAGGCACCGATCCGGCTGAGCAACTCGCGCATCAGGGCCAATTCGCCCGGGGTGAGACCGTCGGGTTCCCGGTCCAGGGCGACGAGCAGCGCGATAGCCGAGGTGGTACGCGATTCCCTCCCCCGCGCCTGCTCTCCAACGGCGGTGCTGAGCACGGATGCGAGGATCGTGTCGCGTACGTCCCCGGAGAGGCGCCTGTCGCGATCGTGCTCCGGTTGGGTGATCAGGGTGAGCGTCACGCCGACGTTGGCGGCGAGGATCCGCGCCGCCGCCTCGGCCGGCGGCACCCGGAGCAGACCTCGCCGGGCGACCTCGTCCAGGAGTCCGACCAGCATGTCGGTGGCGGGTCCGGTGATCGCGCAAGGGCGCCCCGGCTCGACGTTGCCGTAGAGCAGGGCATAAAAATTCGGGTGCGCGAGGCCGAAGGCGACGTGCCGGTCCCAGCCGTCACTCAGGTCACGGACCGGGTCGTCGGAGAGTTCGGGCGAACCCGCGGGTGAGACATACTGCGTGAAGCCGTGCTGGATCACCGCGTCGACCAGCCCCTGCCTGCTGCCGAAGTGGTGGTAGAGCGTCGGCGCGGTCACCCCGGCGAGTTCGCAGACCGCCCGGGTGGAGAAGGACCGGTCGCCACTGTCCAGCAACCGCGCGGCGGCCAGCAACAGCCGGTCCCGCGCCGGAGCGGCCTCGTCGGTCGGCACCGCCTGATCCGATTGCACGGCGCTATATTAACCCGCCTAGCAGCGCGTACGTGATCGAGCTGGGCCGTCGTGGGTACTACCGGAGGATGTTCGTCTTCTTCTCGAACCGACTGGGTTGCCTCGGCTCGATCCTGGTGTCGCTGGCCCTCACCGCCCTGCTCATCCTGGTGGTCTCACTGATCTGGTGAACTCACACCTCTGGTGAAATCACACCGTCCTGACCACTGGCCGCCGGGCGTTGCCTGGTCGGGCTGCGGTCTCCGGCTGGTCGGGCTGCGGTCTCCGGTCGCGGCGATAGGACGGCCGGACCCTGATCGATGCCGTCGGCGACGTGCAGCGGTTCACCGCGAGCCGTTTAAGATCAATTTCGTGGAACCGGTCGAAACACTGCTCGCCGCGCATCGCGCGTACCTCCTCGGGTGGAACGTCGGAATTGCCGGCGGGTCGGATCTGGTGACGTACCGCAGCGACGTTCGGCACGCGACGCTCAACGGCGTGTTACGCGTCTCCGGGCGTACGCCGGATAATGCTCTCGCCGAGGCGCGCGAGCGGCTGGACGGCGTACCCAGAATCTGGTGGGCTGGTCCGGACAGCGACGCCGGCACGGCCGACGGCCTGGTCGCTCTCGGCGCGGTGCCGATCGCCAACCTGCCGATCATGACGATGGAGGTCGATCGCGTCGCCCCGGTTCCCACCCCCGTCGGGTTCCGCATCGCCGAAACCACCGACATGGACAAATTCGTTCCGGCCTACGGCCGGGTATCGGGAATTCCCGCCGAGGAAATGGCAACCGCGATCGCCCGGGAGAAGGCCTTCGCCGGGGATGGCACGGTAATCCGGCTCGCCGGTCGCTTCGACGACGGCCCTGTTGCCGGCACAGCCGTGGCCTGGCTGAGCCATGGCCTGCTAACCCTTTACTTCGTCGGCACGCAGCCGGAGCACCGCCGACGCGGCGTCGGCGCGGCGATGACGGTGGCCGCGATCGACCTGGCCCGCGAGCGCGGCGTCGGTACGGTCGCCCTCACGTCGAGCGAGGTCGGCAAGCCGCTGTACGGCCGCCTCGGCTTCCGCACCGTCGGCACGTTCCAACTCCTGTCGTTCTGAGGATCATGCTCCACCGGGTTGCCGGACCAGATGACAGGAGCAGCGCACGACGGTACGGGAGCCAGCGGGGTTGCCCGTAGTCGTGGCTCTGACCTGGTGGGCGACGGACGAGTCGACCTGTACGCCGGATTCTGTGCCCGGCGGCACCGTTGCCGGTGTCGCCGGCGGCGGCCATCCATCTCGGCCTACCGTCGCCGGCAGGCTCCAGCGGCCTACCCGCAGACATCGGGCGGGCAGCCCTCGAGCGTCTGCGCGGGCCGTCACCTCGCGGTGATGGCCCTGTCTTGGCCTTGCTCCGGGTGGGGTTTACCTAGCCACCCCGGTCACCCGGGATGCTGGTGGGCTCTTACCCCACCGTTTCACCCTTACCTGGCGTCACCCACCGAACTGTTCGGCTCGGCGGGCTCGGCCGGGCGGTCTGTTTTCTGTGGCACTTTCCCGCGGGTCGCCCCGGGTTGCCGTTAACAACCACCCTGCCCTGTGGAGTCCGGACGTTCCTCGGTGACGGGCTCGCACCCGCCGACGCGACCGCCCGGTCAACTCGTCCGTCGCCCGGCAAGTCTACTTGTCGACACCGTCACAGAGCGGCCGGGAGTAAGGGCGTCCCGACCTGCCGTCTGACTACTCTCAGCAGCGATGGATCTCCTCGACGCGGGCCTGCTGCTCGCCGCCGGGCTCGCCGCGGGCACCATCAACGCGGTTGCCGGCGGTGGGTCGCTGATCACCTTCCCGGCACTGATCGCGATCGGCATGCCGCCGATCCAGGCGAACGTGACCAATTCCGTGTCGGTTTGTCCGGGTTATCTGGCGGCGGTCGCCGGCAGCAAGGATGATCTGCCGCCGTACAGCCGGTTGTTGCCCTTGATCCCCACGGCCGCGCTCGGCGCCGCCGCCGGTGGCCTGCTGCTGCTCAACACCTCGGAGGACGCCTTCAAGGTTGTCATCCCGATTCTGGTGCTCGGGGCGACGGCCGTACTCGCCTTCCAGGATCGTCTTCGCCGGCTGGTCGGCCACCCGGCGGAGCTCAGCCCGCGCCGCCGTACGCTCACCCTTCAGGGCATGGTCGCGGTCGGCTCGGTGTACGGGGGCTACTTCGGTGCCGCCCTCGGCGTGATGCTGGTGGCCGGTCTCGCCCTGGTGCTGGACGAGTCGCTGGCCCGGGTGAGCGCCCTCAAGAACGTGATCTCGGCGGTGGTCGGGCTGACCACGATCGCGATCTTCTCCGCCTTCGGTCCGGTCGACTGGGCCGCCGTGGCGATCGTCGCACCGGCAACCCTGGTCGGCGGCTACTTCGGCGCCCGGTTGGCCCGTCAGCTACCGCCGGCCGTACTCAAGGGCGTGATCGTCGCCTTCGGTACGACCATCGGCGTACTCCTCATCTAGGGTCTGGGGACCCAGCCCGCTCCCGGGAGACACCACATGATCACTATCGGCAAACTCGTTCCGGAGGATCGTCCGGACTGGGAGGCGCTGTTCCGCGCCTACATCGAGTTTTACCAGCGCGGGTTGTCGCCCGAGATGTACGACAGGGCCTGGCGTGCGTTCCAGGACGACACCCGGATGCACGCCTTCGGCGCGAAGCTCGACGGCAAGCTCGTAGGGATCGCGCACTTCCTGATCCACGCCAACACCTCGGCGCCGGACGTCTGCTATCTCCAGGACCTGTTCACCGCGCCGGAGGCCCGGGGCAGGGGTGTGGCCCGCGCGTTGATCGGCGCGGTGACCGAGTGGGCGCGCGAGCAGGACTGCTACCGGGTCTACTGGTCGACGGAGGAGACCAACATCATCGCGCGCCGGCTCTACGACCAGGTCGCGATCAACCGGGGCTTCATCCTCTACCAGATCAACCTGTAGCCGCTCGGCCGAACGTCAGCGGCTGGCGACCCGGCCGACGAACGCGCGCCAGGCGGCCGGGGCGAAGGTCAGGGTGCCGCCGTCGCGGTTCTTGGTGTCCCGGACCAGCACCCGGCCGGGCAGGTTGTCGGCCACCTCGACACAGTCGCCGCCGTTGTTGGAGCTGCGGGTGGACGTGCGCCAGGTGGCGCCGGTCAGGTCCATGTCTTCGCCACTTCCTTGATCAGCTCGATCGACCGTCGATGCGGGAGGGCTTCCCCGGTAACACTTTCCCACCGCTTCCCAAGGCTCACAAGGTCGCTGCTCAGCTTCACCATCTCGCCGCGCAACTGGGTGTCGACGTGGCCCGCCTCGGTCCCGTCCGGCATCGTGGCGAGCACGAACGGACCGGCCAGGCCGGTGTGCCACGGGGTGTCGGACGGGATGACCCGGATCTGGACGTGCTCCCACTCGCCGATCGTGACCAGGTGTTCGAGCTGTTCCCGCATCACCGCCGGCCCACCGACCATCCGCCGGAGCACCACCTCGTCGAAGATGGCGATGAACTGCGGCGGCCTCTCCCCCGACAGGATGGCCTGTCGCTGGAGTCGCGAGGCCACCAACTCCTCGACCTCCTCGGGCGGGGTCACCGATCCCACCCGGAGCATGGCTCGGGCGTAACGCTCGGTCTGGAGCAGCCCTTGCAGCACGAGCGGTTGATAGGACCGGATCAGGGTCGCCGAGCGTTCGGCCTCGGCCCAGGGGCGGAACCAGGCCAGGTCGCGGCGGCGGAACGGCTCGGGCCAGAGCTCCGCCTGCTCGCAGCCGAGGATCTTGGCCACGGCAAGCCGGGTACGCGGATGCGGGGTCCGCCCCGGCGAGAGCCAGCGAGCCGCCGTCTTGGGGTCGACGTGAACCTTGTGCGCGAGGGACTCGGTCGTCTCCCCCGCCGCTGCCATCGCCAACCGTAGGGCCTCGTTGTGCACGATGCGGCTCCCCAAAGGACGCTCGGATTCGGTAGGGACACCTTAAATGGGAGGGCCAGGAAAAGAACAGCACGGGATTTCCGATGATCACGAAGAGTTCGGCCGGCTATAGCGAGCAAAACTCTTCACGATCATGGGAGGGACCGGATTTTGCGGCAGGCGGGAGGCTCTGCTCCAGCAGGGGTTATGGCTTGTGTACGTCCACTGGGGACTGTCATGTTCAAACGCTTCCCGATTGACGTGGTCCGGTTCGGCATGGAAAGAAATGACCTCATTCCGTCGGTGAAGTGACCGGTAAACGTCCCCGATTCCGACACGCCGAACCTCCGTCAACCGGATACGCCGATACGCGACACCAAAGACGACAGACAAGACGCCCGGCGAAGCGGCTCCCGTACGCCGACACCGGCCCCGGGCGCAGGATCGGCACCACCCCGGGGAGCGGGGCTGAACCGATTCCGGGCGGCGTCCGTGACGGTGGTGAACCTCGTTCACCAAGATGGAGTTACCGATGTCGGATTCGACTGATCCTTCCCAGGGCACACCCCAGGCTGACCTTTCGCAGGGCACGACGCCCCAAGCTGTTCTCTCCCAGGACACACCCCAGGCTGATCTCCCCCAGGACACACCCCAGGCTGCTTTCTCCCGGGACACACCCCAAGGTGATCTCCCCCAGGACACACCCCCGGCTGATCTCCCGCAGGGCGCACCGGCGCGGGAGCAGGCCATCCCGCAACCGGCGCGTCGGTGGTCACCGGCTCGCAAGATCCTGATCGCCCTCGCCGCACTGGTCGCACTGGCGCTCGCCGCGACCGGTGGGGCGTACGCGGCCGCGCCCGAGAAGGTGACCGGGGCGTTCGGCCACTCGACGCAACCGTCCACGTCACACCCGGCGACAACACCACCGGCGACCGGGGAGCAGACGAACGGGGAGCAGACGAACGGTCAGCCGTCGAACGTACCGTCGGCGGGGTCGACGGCGCCGGGCGGCGGGGTCGGCTCCCCGCCGACCGGGCCGACCCCGGGCGGTCCCATCGCCGGTGGTGCGATCACCGTCGTGGCACCCGCCACCCTGGGCGGACGGCCCAGGATCGGCGACGAGAGCACCGGTGGCACCGGCATGCCCGACGATTCCGGGGTGCCCGAGGTCACCGCCACCGCACGGGGCATCTACGGGAACGCGGCGACCCAGGACATCGTGATCGTCACGGCGGTGGCGTCGACCAGCGGCACCCCGGAAAGTCGCCTGTCGCAGTTTATTTCCGGGGTGAGCCAGGAACTCGACGTCCACAATTTCACCGAGGCCGATCCCGGCCCGCTGGGCGGGTTGGCCCGGTGCGGTGACGGGCGACTGAACGGCGTACCGGTGGCGGTTTGTGTGTGGTCCGACGCGGGCAGCGCGGGCGCGCTCGTACGAGTGTTGCAGAGCTCCCCGCTCTTCCGGGCCGACTTCCCCGCACTCCGCGCCGAGGTCGAGCGCCGCGCGTGAAAGGAAGGGCCCCTTATTAACGCTATGCGTTAATAAGGGGCCCTTCCTTTCACGCTTCACGCTTCACGCTTCACGCGACGGGTTCGGTCGGGACCTGCTCGGTCTCGCGGCGTTGGGCTGGGACGATCCGGGCATCGCCCTCGTCGGCGAAGTAGTCGTCGCGGGCGGTCCCGTCCTCACCCTCGGCGACCTTGGCCGCCCGCAGGATCAGCGTGAAGATGACCGCGACCAGCAGGTTGACCGCGACCGCCACCAGGCCGACGTAGATCGTCTTCGGGGTGTCGAAGCCGAACTTCTCCAGCGCGAAGGCGCTGCCGCCGAAGTGTTCCCGCTTTGTCGCCGGGTTCGGGATCTGGTAGAGCATCCACATGCCCAGCCCCATGCCGGCGATCCAGCCGACGATCAGGCCGCCCCGGTGGAACCAGCGGGTGTAGAGGCCCAGCGCCACCGCGGGCAGCGTCTGGAGGATGATCACGCCACCGATGAGTTGCAGGTCGATGGAGAACTGCGGGTCGAGGAAGACGATGCAGGCGACCGCGCCGACCTTGACCACCAGCGAGGCGATCTTCGAGACGTTCGCCTCCTGGGCGGCGCTGGCATCCCGCTTCAGGTACTCCTTGTAGATGTTGCGGGTGAACAGGTTCGCCGCGGCGATGGACATGATCGCGGCGGGGACCAGGGCGCCGATGCCGATGGCCGCGAACGCGATGCCGGCGAACCAGCTCGGGAACTGCTGCTCGAAGAGCAACGGCACGACGGTGTTGTTGTCGACGCTCCCCTCGGTGGCGCCGGGCAGCGGCGTCACCCCGGCCGCGATGGCCATGTAGCCGAGCAGCGCGATCAGCCCGAGCAGCAGGCTGTAGGCCGGCAGCGCGGACATGTTCCGCTTGATCACGTCGCGGTTCTTGCTGGCCAGCACGCCGGTGATGCTGTGCGGATAGAGGAAGAGCGCGAGCGCGGAGCCGAGGGCCAGGGTGATGTACTGGAGCTGGTTGTTCTGGTTGAGCAGGATGCCGTCGCCGGGTGCCGGGCTCGCGTCGAACTTGGCGTCCGCCGCGTCGAAGATCTCCCCCCAACCCCCCAATTTGTACGGCAGGTAGATGACCGCCACCAGGATCACGATGTAGATCAGTGTGTCCTTGACAAACGCGATCAGCGCCGGTGCCCGCAGCCCGGACTGGTACGTGTACGCGGCCAGGATGGCGAACGCGACGATGATCGGCAGGTGCCGGGCGAGCGTGCTCTCCCCGGTCACGCCCATGGTCTTGAGCACCGCCTCGATGCCGACCAGTTGCAGCGCGATGTAGGGCATGGTGGCGGCGATGCCGGTGATCGCGATGATCAGGGCGAGCGTCGGTGAGCCGAACCGCTGCCGGACGAAGTCGGCCGGGGTGACAAAGCCGTGCCGGTGCGAGACCGACCAGAGCCGGACCAGCAGCAGGAAGACCAACGGATAGATGATCACCGTGTACGGCACCGCGAAGAACCCGGCGGCGCCGGCCCCGAAGAGCAGCGCCGGCACGGCCACGAAGGTGTACGCGGTGTAGAGGTCGCCGCCGACCAGGAACCAGGTGATCCAGCCGCCGAAGCTGCGCCCGCCCAGCCCCCACTCGTCCAGGTGGGCCATGTCCTTGGGTGCCCGCCACCGGGCGGCCACGAAGCCCATCACGCTGACCAGCAGGAAGAGCAGCGTGAAGATGATGATCTCAGTGAGATGGTCGCGCCACATGGTTCACCCCCGCCGCTTCGTCATCTGGTAGACCAGCGTGGTGCTGGCGACCCCGAGCAGGACGAAGGCAAGTTGTAGCCAGTAGAAGACCGGGAAGCCGAAGAGCCTCGGCGTGTCCTGGTTGAACAGCAGGGTGACCAGCGGCACCACGATAGGGACGAAGAGCAGCCAGTTCCACGGGCTGCGGTCACCCGCCCTCGACTCCACGACGGCCGTCGGGACGGAGGCGTCGGCGGTGCCGGTGCCGGCCGGATCCGGTGGGTCCGCCGTACCGGGATTGGCCGATTCTGGTTCGCTCATCGCACACCTCCGCCAGCGTCGTGATCTCGTACGCGGGCGGAGGTTATCGGGACTGTGACTGCGGTCACGGTCCGGAAACAGGAGTGGTGCGCCGAACGGCGAGCGCGCTGCGCCGAACGGCGAGCACACCGGGCCGAACGGCCAGCGGAAGCGCTTTCCCGCAGCCCACCCGCTATCCACACCCGAACCGGGACAGCGCCGGGACGTGAACGTCCGTCACGCTCAGTCGTGTACGTTCCACACGGTCGCGTGGATCTCCCACGCGCCGTCCCTGGGTCGCAGGAACTTGACCAGGACGACCCGACCATTCCCCGTACGGACGCAGAAGCTGCTGTTCTCGTCGAATGTCGCGACGCGCACCGCGTACCGAGCGAGGAGATCGGCACAGTCGGCCGGCGTCGGGTCACTGGCGCCGGACCACCTGGCCACGTTCTTGCTGCTCGCCCCGAAGGTGACCAGTTGGTTGCTCGACCCGTCGTAGATGTCGATCTCCGGTCCGGCACGATCGTTTGACGGCGGGGTGACGTCGAAGTCGATGCCGTTGTTGTCGAACAGCAGGGTGTCGCTCCACACCGGGGCGTAGGCGGGTCGGACCGGGAGTTCCGCCGAGGGGGTGACCCACCCTGGTCCGCCGGACGGCCCGTTGGGCGGCTCAAGGGACGGTCCGCCGGACGGCCCCGCGGTCTGCGCCGACCGCGCCGGCTCGGCCTGCCTGACCTGGTAGAAGAGAGTGAGCCCACCGACAACAGCCGTGATCAGAGTGGCCACCGCTCCGAGAACCGCTACCACGATCTGCCAGAGGGGTGTCCCGGCCGCCTGACCGGGTGGTGGTGCGGGGATCACGGACTCACCCCTCCCCTCGGCACGGTGGCGACCGCCTGAATTCTGGCACGCCCGACCGAGGTGAGGGTCCACGGCAACGGCAACAGCAACAGCAACAGCAACGGCAACGGCAACGGCCAGGGCGACGGCGACGGCGACGACCGCGACGGCCACGACAACGACAACGGCAACGGCGACCGCGACGACAACGACGACAACGACCGCGCGGCCGGGTCGGGCCGTGCGGTCGTTGTCGGTGTCGTGCCGGGCGGTCCGGAGGGTCCGGCCCGGCGATGGGCCAGAGCGACGGGCTAGAAGGTCCAGAGGCCGATCGAGAGGGCCTTGGTCAGTGACGCGTTGTCGTCATCACCGTCGAGCGACCAGACCATCGCCCCGCCCAGTCCCTCCTTGCGGATGTAGAGCGCCTTCTGCAACAGCACCGCCGGGTCGTCGTACGTCCAGAGGGTGGTGCCGTCGAACAGCCAGGCGTGCCCGGCCCGCAGGTCGCGGTGGAGCGTGTAGCCGTTGCCGACCAGGTTCTTCAGCACCTTGTAGTCCTCGGAGCCGGCCTCGAAGGTGGCCGGCGCCGGGCCGGTGGCGGGTCCGAAGAGGCCGTTGCCGCCGCTGGTGATCCCGGTCCAGCCCCGACCGTAGTACGGGACGCCGAGCACCAGCTTGCGGGCCGGCGCACCCCGGTCGAGCCAGGTGTCGATCGCCACCTCGACGGAGAAGTCGGGGTTGTCCGGGGCACCGGCCGGCACCCGCAGCGCGGACTGCTGGTTGGCCCGCGCGTCCCAGCCGCCGTGGAAGTCGTAGCCCTGTACGGTGGCGAAGTCCAGGTACTTGAAGATCTTGTTGCCCTCGAAACCGGCGTCGATGGTCGCCGGGGCGGCCGGCAGGAACGCGGTCAGCTCATAGTGCTCACGCGTCTTCTTGCCGTACGCGTCGAGCTGCTTGCGGAACTCGGCGAGCAGCTTGGTGAAGTTCTGCTTGTCCTCCGGGCGGATCACGTTGCCCGGCTCACCGGGCGAGCCCGGCCACTCCCAGTCCAGGTCGATGCCGTCGAAGACGCCGGCCCCGGTGCCGGGGGCGGTGCCCGGCAGGTTGCCCTTGAGGTAGAGGTCGATGCAGGAGGCGACAAACGCCTTGCGCGAGGCGTCGGTGGCGGCGGCGTTGGAGAAGTACGTCGACCAGCTCCAGCCGCCGAGCGAGATCAGCACCCGCAGGTCGCGGTGCTTCGCCTTGAGCTTGGCGAGCTGGTTGAAGTTGCCGTTGAGCGCCTGTCCCGGTGCGTCGGCGACCCCGTCCACACTCTCCTCGGCGGGAACCGGCCGCTGGTAGTCGGCCCAGGGGTCACCCTCGCCGGGTCCGCCGTCGATGAAGCACTTGCCGTCCTCGCTCACGTTGCCGAAGGCGTAGTTGATGTGGGTGAGTCGGGCGGCGGCGCCGGAGGTGTCGAGCTTCTTGACCGGGAAGCCCCGGCCGTAGATGCCCCACTGGGTGAAGTAGCCGACCTTGTAGTAGCCGTCCGTTCCCCGCTCCCGCCCGCCGGAAGCACTGGCGGCGGTCGGCGGAGCAACGGTGAACAGTACGGACGCGGTGGCGATCAGGACACCGAGTCGACGGACGAGACGGTTGTTCATCCACACTCCTGAGGGACCTGCGATCTGTAAGGAAACCTTGCAGATCGATGATGTGGGCAGCGCTTGCTGCGGTCAAGCATTCTCTCTGGCATGCTGGTCCGGTGCCGAGGTTTCCCTCGTACGACGCGACCGGGTTGGCCTACCACGTGCACGGAGCCGGGCCGCCCCTGGTCTGCCTGCCAGGTGGCCCCGGACGCGCATCGTCCTATCTGGACGATCTGGGCGGGCTCTCGGCGTACCGGACACTGATCATGTTGGATCACCGGGGCACCGGTGAGTCCGAGGTGCCGGCCGACCCCGGGAGCTACCGCGCCGACCGACTGGTCGACGACGTCGAGGCGCTCCGTACGCACCTCGGGCTGGACCGGATGAGCCTGCTCGGCCACTCGGCCGGCGGCGACCTGGCCCAGCTCTACGCGGCCCGCTTCCCCGACCGGCTGGACCAGCTACTGCTGATCACCCCGGCGCTCTGGGCGACCCGGACCGAACTCGCCGGCCTGGTCGACGCGCTCGACGCCCGCGCCGACGAGTGGTGGTACCGGGAAGCACGGGCGGCCTGGAACGCTCTGACGGAGGCGATGGCGGGCGGTGCGACCCTGACCGAGACCGCCCCGCTCCGGCGCGCCGCCGCGCCGTTGCACTACGGCCGCTGGGACGAGCGCGCCCGCGCCCACAACGACACCGACGCCTGGGAACGCGCTCACCCCGCCTCCGAGGGCTTCTACGCCGGCTTCGAGCCGGACAGCGAGGCGGTCCGCGCCGGGCTCGCCGCGCTCGACGTACCGGTGCTGGTGCTGGCCGGTGCGCTGGACCCGATGCCCGCCCCGCCGGCCGCCCGGCTGCTGGCCGACCTCTTCCGCCGGGCCGACCTGGTGGTGCAGGAACGGGCCGGACACTTCCCCTGGGTCGACGACGCACCCGGCTTCACCCGGTTGCTGCTCGACTTCCTCACCGCCCGTCCGGTCGCGCGCTGACCGGCGGCCCGACCGGGCGGCGAGGGGTCAGAGGTCGGCCAGGTGCGCGGTGTCGTTGACGGTCCGGACCGCTACCCCGCCGTCCGGCCAGAAGTCCACCGTGGACAGCCCCGCCGGTTCGAGGTAGAGCCGGTGCAGGAACGCGTCCCCGGCCGCGAGTGCGTCCCGGAGCAGGA
This sequence comes from Micromonospora sp. NPDC050397, assembly GCF_044901685.1. NCBI lineage: Bacteria > Bacillati > Actinomycetota > Actinomycetes > Micromonosporales > Micromonosporaceae > Micromonospora > Micromonospora sp. NPDC050397. Next base: position 149,666 of record NZ_JBJDPS010000004.1, on the reverse strand, counting down.
TCTTCAGCGGCGAGACGTGCGAGACCACCACCACGGTCTCCCCCGGGTACGCGGCCAGCAGCGCCGCCACCGCGCGCCGCACCCGGGTGGTGACCGCCCGGAACGACTCCCCACCGGGCGGCGCGACGCTCGGCGAGGCGAGCCAGGCGTTCATCTCGCCCGGCCAGCGCGCCTGCACCTCGGCGAAGGTCTGTCCCTCCCAGGCGCCGAAGTCGCACTCGATCAGGTCCTGGTCGACCGTCACCGGCTTGCCGGCGAGCTGGCCGCTGATGATCTCGGCGGTCGCCGTACAACGGGACAGCGGTGAGCTGACCACGGCCGCCGCCGAGGGTGCCAGCCGGGCCACCCGGGCGGCCGTCGCGCGGGCCTGGGCCAGGCCCCGCTCGGAGAGCGGCACGTCGCCGCGACCCGAGTAGCGCCGCTGCGCGGTCCGCTCGGTCTCGCCGTGCCGGACCAGCAGCAGCCGGGTGGCGGTCGACGCCGGCCTCGGCTCCCAGGCGGTACGGGTGGTCGAGCCCTGCGCGGCCACCTCCTGGGCACGGGCCCGGGTGGACGGCTCCGACCCGGCCGCCGCGCCCGCCTCGACCACCGCCGGCCTGCCGGCGGCCAGGTCCATCGCCGCGTTCGCCAGCGCGTCGGCGTGCCGGTTCTGCTCGCGCGGGATCCACTGGTAGCGCACCGCGTCGAACTTGCGGACCAGCCCGGCGGCCTGTGCCGCCAACGGGCGCAGGCCGTGGTTCTTGATCTGCCAACGGCCGGACATCTGCTCGATGACGAGCTTGGAGTCCATCCGTACGTCGATCTCGGCGGCCCCCAGCTCGACCGCGGCCTCCAGGCCGGCGATCAGCCCCCGGTACTCGGCGACGTTGTTGGTGGCGACCCCGATCGACTCGGAGCGCTCGGCCAGGACCTCGCCGGAGTCGGTGTCCCGGACCACCGCGCCGAACCCGGCCGGGCCGGGATTGCCCCGCGCCCCGCCGTCGGCCTCCATCACGACCCGCAACCGGCCGCTCACCGGGCCACTCCGTCCGTGTTCCGCTCCGGGGTGGGGCGACCGGCGGGCACCGTCACAACCCCGACTCGGAGGTCCGCACCATGATCCGTCGACACTCCTCGCAGCGGACCACGTCGTCCGGGGCCGCCGCCCTGATCCGGGCCAGGTCGGCGCCGTACAGTTCGAGCCGGCAGCCGCCGCAGCGGCCGGCGGTGAACAGCGCCGCGCCGAGCCCGCCGGAGACGTCGCGGATCTTGTCGTAGAGGGAGACCAGGTCCGCCGGCAGGTCCGCCGCGAGGGGCTGGCGGGCACCCGCCTTGAACTCCTCCTCCTTGGCGATCTCGGCCAGCGCCTGGGCACGCCGCTCCTCGGTCGCCGCCCGGGTCTCCCGGGTCGTGGTCAGCCGCCCCTGGACACCGTCGAGCACGCTCTGCGCCGCCTCGCGCTGCTCCATCAGCTCCAGTTCGGCGTCCTCCAGCTCGCTCTGCCGCCGGTTGAGCGAGGCGAGTTCGTGTTGCAGCGCCTCCAACTCGCGGGCCGGGCCGGAGCCGAGGGTCAGCCGCGCCTGGTCCCGGTCCTTGCGGGCCCGGACCTGGTCGACGTCCTTCTCCATCCGGGCGATGTCCCGGTCGAGGTCGTCGACCGCGACCTGGGCGCGCACCCGTTCGTCCTCCAGGGCGGAGAGCTGCCGGGCCTGCGCCTCCAGCTCGGCGATCTCCGGCAGGGTCCGACGCCGGTGCGCGAGCTGTGCCAACGTGGTGTCGATCGCTTGCAGGTCCAGCAGGCGACGCTGGGCTTTCGGGTCTGCCTTCACAGGCGGTGCTCCTTGTCCACGGGGGATGCGGCATGCCCGTCAGACGTGGCGGCCACAGGCTGGGGTACGGGGGTGACGGTCGACGGCGATCCGGCCTGGACCGTCCACGGGTCGGTGTCCAGGTCGGACACGTACGCGTCGAGGCGCAGGTGATCCCGCAGGTGGGCGGCGAGCTCGTCCAACCAGGGCCGCTCGGTGGCCCAGTGGGCGGCGTCCAGCAGGGCCGGGCCGCCGTCGGCCAGGTATTCGCTCGCCGGGTGGTGCCGCAGGTCCGCGGTGAGGAAGGCGTCCACCCCGGCGGCCCGCGCGTCGTCGAGGTAACCGTCGCCGGCACCGCCGCTGACCGCCACGGTCTGGATCACCCGCTCCGGGTCACCGGCGGCGCGTACGCCCCAGGCGGTGGCGGGCAGCACGGCGGCGGCGTGCCGGGTCAGCTCGGTCAGGGTCATCGGCCGGGTGAGCCGGCCGACCCGACCGATCCCCCGGCCCTGCCCCGCCGCCGGGCTGCCGGGCGCGGCCGGGCGCAACGGGCGCAGATCGACCAGGCCGAGCCGGGCCGCCAGCGCGTCGGAGACGCCCGGCTGGGCCACGTCGGCGTTGGTGTGCGCCACGTAGAGGGCGACGTCATTCTTGATCAACTGGTGCACGATCCGACCCTTGTACGTGGTCGGCGCGACCGACGACACCCCGCGCAGCAGCAGCGGGTGGTGCGCGACGATCAGGTCCGCCCCCTCGGCCAACGCCTCGGCGACGGTCTCCGGCACGGTGTCGACCACGCAGGCGACCCGGCGCACCGGCAGCGCCGGGTCACCGAGCACCAGTCCGACCCGGTCCCAGGACTCGGCCCAGGACGGCGGGTAGCGACGGTCCAGCGCGGCCACCACCTCGGCCACACTCGGCGTCTCGGATCCAGTTATGCCCACGACGGCCCAGCTTACCGGCGCAAGCCCGTCGACCGCGCCGCCGGCTCCGACAGCCGGCGCAAGCCCGCCGACCGCGCCGCGGGCTCCGACAGCCCGGCCGGCGCGGTCGGCCGCCCGACGGGCGCGGTCAGCCGGGTCGGCCGTTGACCGCGCATCTGGTCCGCAGGGCGTCGAGCCCCAGGTGCCACGGGTACTGGTCCAGGTAGCGGGCGCCGCTGCCGGGTGGGAACGGCGGCAGCACCTCGTCGCCGAAGAGCACCGTGATGTCCCAGGTCCGCAGGCGGGCGAGGCTGGACTGGAAGGCCGGGTGCCGGGCCATGGCCGCGTTGGTGAACGGCATCGCCACGATCGGCAGGTCCAGCCCCTGCGCCTCGACCAGCAGCCCGAGGGCCAGGCTGTCGGTGATCCCGACCGCCCACTTGTTGACCGTGTTGACGGTGGCCGGTGCGACGATCATGGCGTCCGCCGGGGGCAGGACGTCCGGATCATCGGGCTGTTTGTACGCCGTACGCACCGGATATCCGGTCTGCTGCTCGAGGGCCGTGACGTCGACGAACTTCCGCCCGTCCGGCGTACTGACCACGCAGACCGTCCAGTCGTCGGACTGGGCCAGCGCGACCAGCCGGTCGACGTACCGGGCCAGCGGCGAGCCACAGGTGATCACGTACAGGACTCGTTGTCGGGTGCGGCCGGTCATCCGGCCGTCGACCCGGTCATATGCCAACTCCCATGTGCTCAGCCAACTCCGCAATCGGCGCGGGCGGCGCACCCCTTGTGCGACGGAGGATGTCGGACATCACCTCGTGTGCGATCGGTCGGCACCGGATCTCCGAGGGGGCCAGCCGGTCACCGTCGACCAGCATCTCGCCCGCGCTGTGCACGTCCCCGATCTGGGCGAAGCCACGGGCGATGTCGAGCAGGTGGTGGGCCCGCCGCTCGGGCAGCAGGGCGGCGAACCGCCGCTTGTCGATCCGCTGCTCGTGGGTCTCGACCGCCTGCCGGCCCTCGCCCAACTCGACCGCCGCCGCCGCCCGGTGCAGCTCCAGGTTGGTCGGGCCGAAGCTGGTCCAGTAGTGGTTCTGGTCCGAGCCGAGCGCGTTCGCCGCCTCCTCCGCGCCCCGGATCAGGTCCTTCACGGTGGCGCTGTCGCCCAGCCGGGCGGCGGCCATGGCGCCCTGGAGCAGCAGCATTCCGTAGACCGAGAGCCGGTCCGGGTCGGCGCCGTTGGTGCCGCCGGGGGCGAGCCGGTTGGCGATGTTGACGTTCACCTCCAGCGCGGAGCGGGCCCGTCCGAGCGCGAGCAGGGCGTTGCCGACCCGGTAGGTGGCCACCCCGGCCAGCAACTGGTCGTCGGCGCGGACCGCGACCGCCATCGAACGGTCGGCGGCGAGCCAGGCCAGTTCGTGCTCGCCCAGCTTGCGCAGGGCCGACGAGGCGATCTGGTAGACCTGCCCGAGCAGGCTGGCGGCGAGTTGTCCGTCGTCCCCGCTGTAGTAGGCGTCCGCCGCCTGGGCGTCACGCAGCAGCTTCGGCAGCGCCCGGGTCAACACCCCGTAGCGCGCGTACTGGTAGGTCAGCCAGGCGTGGCCGACCGCTTTGCGGAACTCGGGCAACGGCGGCGGGACCACCTGGGCGTGGAAGTACTTGCTCATCGAGACGTACCGCTCCAGCGCGGCCCGGATCTCCTCCACCTCGACCTCGTCGATGCAGTTGAGCGCATCGGTACGTCGTTCCGGGTCCTTGCCGAGCAGCAGTTGTACGTCGATCGTGAGCACGTCCGCGATCTCGTAGAGCACGGAGAACTTGTCGAGCCGGCGTACGCCCCGCTCGACCTTGTCGACCCAGCTCTTCGACTTGCCGAGCCGGTCGGCGAAGACCTGCTGGGAGAGCTTTCGCCGACCGCGCCAATAGGCGACGCGGCGCCCGATGGGCAGCTCGTCCACGTCCGTTCCTCCCCTTTTTGCCATGCCGGCGGTTCCGGGCCGGTCGAGCTCGTAACGGGTAGTGGTTCAACTCGCTGTTCAGGTGTGGCACGGTCCGGCGGGGCCGGACCCGGGCAGCGGCGGCCCGTGGAGCATCTGTGCGATTTGTTCGGTTATGTGGCGGTCGCACAGCGTGTGCGTCAGGTACGGGGGCAGTGCTCGTACTTTTCGATGCAAGTTGCAAGTGGCTTTATGCCAGGAGCAACGAATCCACCCGGCGCCGGTGACGGCGCGACGCCATCGATCTCGTACTGATCGATCCCGGAAGGAGCCGCGTGCCATGTGGGGGACTACCCGACCGCCTATCACCCGTCTGACGTCGCTGGAACGGGTACGCCTGCGGCGCGTGGCGGTGCGCTACGCCATGCACGGCTGGGAGGTCACGCCCGGCGCGTTCCTGGCCCGTCACCGCTTCGTCTGTGGCCGCGCCGGCTGCCCCACCACCGGCTGCCACCCGGCGCTGGAGGAGTGGGAGGGTGCGGCCACCGCCGATCCGGCCCGGGTCGCCGCCTGGTGGCGGGTACGGCCGCACGCCGTCCTGCTCGCCACCGGGCACAGCTTCGACGTGCTGGAGGTGCCGGCCTACCTCGGCCAGCACGTGCTGGAGGCCAGCCGACCCCATCCCGGAGTGATCATTCCCGGTCATGACCGGGTACGCGGACCGGTCGCGCTGACCCCGGGCGGGCGGTGGATGTTCCTGGTCCGCCCCGGCGACCCGCTCCGGCCGGAACTGGACCAGTGCCTCTACGTGGTCCGGCACGGTCTCGGATCGTGGATCCCCGCCCCGCCGACCCGGCTCCCCGAGGGGACCGTGCGCTGGGTGGTGCCGCCGGAGGAGGCCCGCTGGCGACTTCCCGACTCGTACGCCGTACAGGAACTGCTGGTCGACGCCCTCCAGGCGCACACCCCGGCGCTCCCGGTGGCGTTGCTCCCGGGCCGGCTGCCCGCCCCGCGCCGGGGCTACTGACACGAGGCCACCGGTGACCGGCGAGTCGGCACGCGGCACCCAGCGTCCGGCCGTCGCCAAGCTCGTTAACGCAGGTGACACAGGCACGGTCGGGGCCGCGTACGGCGGTCCGGACCGGCGCGCAAACGGGGGAAGAGATGCGAACCGACGAAACACTGCCGCCACCGGGCGGACCGGACGGGGCGGAGCCGGCCACCGGCGCACCGCCGTGCCGCTGGGCGGGGACCCGACCGAAGGGCTCCCGCCCCGGCGGCGCCCGACCGATGGGCTCCCGACCGGCCGGCACCCATCGCCCGGTGCGCTGAGCCGACCCGCCACTCGGATCAGTCCACGACCGGCAGGCGGTCCGAGCGCGGCGTACGGCGGTCGTCGGTGACCACCGCCCACTCGTGACCGGCGAGCCGACCGAGCCAGCCGACTCCGGCCTGCCCCATCGCCAACGCGGCGGTCGCGTACGCGTCGGCGGTGCCGAGGTCGGTGCCGACCACGGTCACCGACCGCAGCCCCCTGGCCGGCGTACCCCGGCGCGGGTCGATCACGTGGTGCCCGCGCTCGTACACCCCGGAGGTGGCGACCGCCAGGTCGGTGCCGGTCAGCACCAGCGCGACCCGGGTCGGGTCCCACGGGTCCTGGATGCCGACCCGCCACGGTTCGCCGCCGCTGGAGTGGCCCCGCACCCGTACGTCGCCACCGGCGTTCACGCAGTGGTTCGGCGCCCCGGCGGCGAGCAGCCGGTCCGAGGCGACCTGCGCGGACCAGCCCTTGACGTAACCGGACGGGTCGAACCGGCCGGTGGCGTACGCGTCGAAGAAGCCGTCGGTGTCGCCCCACAGGTCGGCGCAGCGTTCCAGGGTCGCCCGCAGGTCGGCCGACGCCTGCGAGAGCAGCAGCTCGCCCCGGTCGAAGCGGCTCACCTCGCTGTCGGACATGAAGGTGCTGAACCGCCGGTCCACCTCGCGCAGCCAGCCGAAGACCTGCTCGGCCAGTTCGTCGAGGCGGGCGCCCGGCAGGTCGTCGGCGAGGTCGAGGCTGATCGCCGTACCCATGACGAACTCGACCCGGCGCAGACCCGGCCGGGTTCCGACGCTGCTCAACCGGTCCTCACATCTTGTCCAGCGCGGCCTGCAACGACCGCTTGTACGCACTGCTGGTCGCGGTGGCGCCGCTGACCGTGTCCGGCATCCGGCCCTGGTTCGCCGCCGCGACCGCCGCCCCGCCGGTCCCGCTGTAGGCCCGGTCGACCCGGTCGCTGTTGCCGTCCGAGGTGGCCGTCTCGCGCGGCAACTCCAGCGCGGTCACGTTGGTGACCTTCCCACCGGAGACGGTTATCTGCACCTGGACCAGGCCGAAGTCGGCCGCCGGGGTGACCGAACCGTCGATCTTGCGGGGTCCGGTGGCCGGCGGCGGCGCCTTGCTGGTGCCCGGTGCCCCGGCCGGCGGCTTCACGCTGGGCTTGCCGCTCGGGGCCTTCGACCTGTTCGCGGAGGCGCTGGGGGCACCGGAGCGGCCCGGCACGCCGGCCGCGCCGGACGGCTGCGCACCGCCCTGCGCCGGGTCCGGGGTCGGCTCCGGCGGCGCACCGGCACCCGGGTCGGTCGACGCACCCGCCGTCCCGACCGGTACGTCCTGGGCGGTCGCGGTGGTCGCCGGCCCGCCCTTGAGCACCACCAGCAGGGTGGTGCTGGCGGCGAGGCCGGTGATGCCGAGAATGGCGCGACGCAACGAGGGAACCTCCGCCTAGAATTCGAACGAGGCCAGGTGGATCTGCCGGCGCGGCACCCCGGCCCGGCGCAGTGCCCGTACCGACTCGCGGACCAGGCCGGACGGTCCACAGAGGTAGACGTCCCGGTCGGTCAGGTCGGGCACCAGCCGGCGCAGCCCGCGCGGGTTGAGCACCTGTCGCGGACCCGGGTCGTCGCGGGAACCGACCACGTACCACAGGTCGGTCTCCCGGCTCTCGGCCAGCCAGTCCAGCTCCCGCCGGAGCAGCAGGTCGTCCGGGGTGCTGGCCCGGTAGATCAGCGCCGCACCGGGCGGCAACTCCTCCAGCAGGGCCCGGATCGGCGCGATCCCGCTCCCCCCGGCGATCAGCAACGCCCGCTCGGCGACCCGGTGCGCGGCGGTGAACGTACCGGCGGGGCCGGCGGCCCAGACCCGGGTGCCGGGACGCAACCGGCGCAGCTCGGCGGTGTGCGTGCCGACCACCTTGACGGTCAGCCGCAGCCAGCGGCCGTTACGCGCGGCCGAGAGCGAGAACGGGTGCGACTGCCACCACCGCCCGGCGGAGAGGAAACGCCAGCGGAAGAACTGTCCGGCGAGCACCGGCATCCGGTCCAGCTTCCGGCCGGTCAGGTAGATCGAGATGGTGTCCGGCCCCTCGGCCACCACGTCGGCCACCCGGAGCCGGTAGCGCAGGTTCGTCGCCAGCGGCACCAGCACCCGGCCCCAGAGCACGGCGGCCACCACCAGGACGTACATGGCGATCCAACCGGTCCGCACCGGACCGGGCCGGAAGAGCTGCTGACCGTACGTGAACTGGTGGCCGAAGCCGAGCAGCAGCACCGCGTAACTGCTCAGGTGCAGGTAGTACCAGAACTCGTACGGCAGCGCGTTGCGGACGAACCGGATGCCGGTGAAGCCGAGCACCACGACGATCGTGGCGGCGGCGAACGCGCCGAGCATGTCCTCGTAGTCGCGCAGCAGTGTGGTCGCCTCGGCGAGCACGGACTTGTGCTCCATCGCGGCGTAGCCGGCGAGGATCAACCCCACGTGCGCCACCACCGCGACAAACAGGATGGCCCCGATGTCGCGGTGCCAGCGGCTGAGCTGCTCGGTGCCGATCCACCGCTCCAGCAGCCGCAGCCGGCTCATCAGCAGCACCTGGACCAGCAGCAGGTAACCGGCGACCAGGCCGCCGATCCGGCCGGCGGCGTTGAGGATCGCGAACTGGCTGTTCACCGAGCCGGCCTCGGTCTCCAGCCACCACGGCACCACCGAGGCCAGCAGCCCCACCCAGAGCAGCAGCACCACCAGCCAGCGCCCCACCGGCCCGCGTCGGCGCGGCAGGTCGGTCGTCGGCAGGACGGTCGGCACGGCGGCGGCCTCGGGGCGCGGCCGGGTGACCGAACCGGTCCGGCCCCGCCGCTCGTCCCGCCCGTCGCTCCAGCCCCGCCGCTCCTCCCGGCCGTCGCTCCAGTCCCGCCGCTCCTCCCGGCCGTCGCTCCGGTGACGCTCCTCGCCGGGGTGGCCCTGCTCGGTGCGGCGGGGACGGCGGTAGAGGTCGTCGGTCCGGCTCTCCGGGCGCCGGTAGAGGTCGTCGGGATAGCCGTCGGTCCGGTAACGCCGCTCGTAGGCGGAAGCCTGCTGGCCACCGTCCCGGGAATCGCTCCCGGAACGGTGGCCAGTCTCGGTCGACCAGGTCGTCACGCGTACAGCTTCACCGGGGTGATGGCCTGACGCGGGAACATCTTCTTCACCTCGGCATCGGTCAGGCCGAATCGGCCCTGGGCCACCGACCCGTACACGTTGAACATGTTGTTGTACTCGGGCACGTCGCCGCTGTCCAACTGCTCCAGCCCGTTCCAGGTGCCGAGCAGCGAGCCGGCGAGCTTCTTGCCCGAGAGCAGGGTGACGACGCCGCCGTGGCCGTGGTCGGTGCCGTTGTTGTTGGAGGCGACCCGGCGACCGAACTCGCTGCTCACCATGACGGTGACGTTCGCGGCGAGGGTCGGTCCGAGGTCGTTGAAGAACGCCGCCATGCCGCCGGCCAGCTCGTTGAGCCGGTTGTACAACTGGCCGCCCTTGGCCGTGCCCTGGTTCTCGTGGGTGTCGTAGCCGCCCATGCCGACGGTGGCCACCCGTACGTTGGCGCCACCCTTGATGAGCTGGGCCAGGGTACGGAACGAGTTGCCGATCCCGGTGTACTCGACCCCCGCCGCCGGCTGGTACGGCTTCGCGGCGAGTTGCTGCGCGGTCTGCAACGCGCCCAGGCCGGCGATGACCGACTCCTCCACCGGGTGGTGGATGCCGGTGAACAGCCCCTGGATGGCCTTGGCGGTGGCGTCCTTGTACTTGCCGTCGCCGTTGAAGCCGAGCGAGCCGACGCTGTTCAGCGACAGCGCGCCGTTGTTGCCGACCAGCGACCGGGGCAGCGTGCTGCCGACCCCGACGCTGCGGAACGCGGTGCCCGGTCCGAGCGCGTCGACCAGGGTGTCCAGCCAGCCCCGGCCACCGGTCTCGTTCGGCAGCCCGCCGAGGTTGCAGGCGTCGGCGGCCTGGAAGTGGCTGCGCGACACCCGGGGGTCGGATGCGGCCGGGACGAAGCCGAGCTGGCCGGCATCCAGGAACTTCTGCAACGGGGAAAAAGCGCTGGTCAGCTTGAAGCCCCGGTCGAGTGCGATCGAGTCGGTGCCGAGCAGCAGGTCGGGCCGGGCCTTGGCGAGCGCCGGGTCGTTGTCCGGCGCGACCAGGCTCAGTCCGTCCAGTCCGCCGTAGAGGAAGACGTGGATCAGCGTGCCGCCGGGGGTGGCGGCGAAGGACGCCTGGGTGGAGACGAACTGGGTGGTGGCGAGCGCGGTCACCGTGGCCGCGGCCCCGGCGACGAAGGTACGGCGGGTGACGCCGCGACCGTCCTGCTGGGCCTCCTCCACCTCGGAGAGGTTGAGGAAGTCATCGCGTACGGCGGCGTTCTCGGCCAGCACCGCGGCGTGCTCCGCGCGCAGCACCGCCTCGGTCCGGTTCGGTGCGAGACGCCGCAGGTCGGGGCAGTCGGGGTGCAGGGGGTACGAGTGCACAGTCTTCTCCACTGTTAGCTCACCGGAGGTGGTGCTGGGGGGAGGCGAGGAGGGCCCGCGCGATCGCGGTGATCGCGCCGTTGAACGTGGGGTCGACCTTCGTCCCCGAGGTCACTCCGGCGATGCCGAGGATCAGGTTCTTCTCCCGGTCGGTCAGCTTCTGGTGGACCAGCCGCTGGGCCAGGAGGTCGAGGTACGCCCCGGCGGTGGCCGGCGGGGCGGCGACCAGGTTCTGCGGCGCGGTGTAGGAGAACATCTTCCGGTTGCCGTTGATCACGTCGTGGGCTTCGTTCCAGCCGCTGACCATGGTCCCGGCCGAGGTCCAGGCGACGTACACGTCCGGGTAGCCGTTCGGGGTGGACAGACCCGCCGGGAACTGGCCGAGCTGCTCCATCTTGTTCTTGATCTGGCTCAGCCCGTCGGCGAACGGGGTCCGCCTGAGGTTGGCCGGCTTCTGGTAGCCCGGCGACGGGTCCGGCTGCACGCCGAGCACCCGGTACGTGGCGACCAGGTACTCCATCGGGCGGCGTACCTTCTGGCCCACCGAGCCCCAGAACTCGGTGGAGCTGAACAGGGTCATCAGCACCGGCTTGATCGCGCCCTTGTTCGCGCTGTACGACTTGGCCAGCCGGTCGACCAGCGTCTTCGGCGGGGTGTCCGAGACGAAGCGGGTGGCCAGGCTCTGCGCGACGTAGTTCGCGGTCGACGGGTGCAGCGCCAGGTGCCGCAGGTACGCCTTGATCACCGCCTCGCCGCCCTCGGCCGAGCTGTTGTCGCTCTTGAAGCCGAGGATGCTCACCTTGCCGACGTAGTGCCGGTTGGCCCGGTAGAGGTACTCGTCCTTGTCCACGCCGAGGCCGGTCTGCAACATCGCGGCCTGCCGTACGTCCATCTCGGTGTAACCGCCGTCGACGCCGACCGAGTACAGCTCCAGGTTCTCCCGGGCCAGGTTCTCGTTGATCGCGTCCTTGTGCGACTGGCTCTGGTTGAGATAGGTCAGCAGCGCCGGGTGGGTGTTCGCGGCGACCAGCATGTCGGCGTAGTTGCCGAGCGCGTGCTTGCGGATCACGTCCCGGTCGAACGAGGAACGCTGGATGTCGCTGCCGTCGTAGTACGCCGCCACGTGCAGGAAGTCGTTCCAGAAGTCGACCATCACCTCGTAGAGCTGCCGCTCCGACCAGATCTGCCGGGCGATCGTCGCCCAGACGAACTCGTGGTCGGCGTTGTCGACGTCCTTGACCGTGTCGCGGCGCTCGCGGAGCTGCTTGATCGACATGTTCAGCGTGGGCAGTTCGGAGAGCTTCAGCTCGGCCTTGGTCGGCGCGATCTTCTCCGGGTCGAGCTGCCGGCGCAGCCACTCGTCGATGCCGAGCAGCTTGATCTCGGCGAGCAGTTTCGGCGTGGCACCGAAGGTGGCCCGGGTGGCGAGGTGCCGGATCGGGTCCTTGGCCAGCACGGTCTTGACCGTGACCTCGGTCTGCGCGGCCGCGATGCCGGGCCCGCCGAGGGTGCGCCCGCTGGCCGGCGAGTTCTTCTTCAGCTCCTGGCCCGCCTTGGAGCCCATGTAGCTTTCGTTCTGCTCGGTGTAGGTGCGCACCGTGCTGGGCTGCTGGCCGCTGGGGCGGTCGGCGCTGCCGTCGGTGACCGCGGCGGCGGTGGCATTGCCGTTGCCGTTGCCGAACGGCGTGTGACCGAGGAACCGGTCCACCAGGTCGCCGTTGCGGGAGGCCACCGCGATGGCACCGGCACCGGCCACCACCGCCGCCGCACCGGTCAGCGTGATCAGTGCCCGGCGCCGGCCGTTCGACCTGCCCGGTTCCTGCTCGTCCTCGAGTTCGGGCAGCTCACCCGGACCGGCGTACGGGCCGGGCTCGGGTGCCTCGAGCCCCTCCGGGCCGACCCACTGCGGGCCGCGCCGACCCGGTCCACCGGCCCGGTGCTCCTGGGTCCACTGGTCGACCTGCTGGCCGGACTGCTGATGTGCCCACTGGGCGGCCGGCTGGGAGTAGCCCGCGTACTGCTGGTGCCCCGCCGACTGCGGGTAGCGCGCGTCCGGGCGGTCTCCGTTGCCCGCGGCCTTGCGGCGGTACGACGGGGCGTCGGGCGCGGCCCGGTATCCGTCGGCGCCGGGCTGGGGTCGACCGTCCCAGGGGCTGTCGTCACGCGATCGGCGTGGTGGCACATTCTGGTCAGCCATGTACCAATCCGTCTGCTGAGGCACGCCGGATCGGCTCCGCGACACAACGGCAGGTGCGGGTGGTCCGGCGGCGGTTCTAGGGGGTTGCTACGGCAAGGTAGCCAAGCCGGGTATGTGCTTCAAGGTCGCCGAATCCCACCGCCGGAGCCACTTAAGACGCGGTTCAGGGGAATCACCGGTGAACGGTATCCACCGGACCGGCCGATCACGGCCGCCAGCAGCGACGATGCCCCCAGCCCGACCGCCGCGACATTGTCTGTAACCTGCGCGGATCTTCTTGATGGATCCGGCCACAAAGGCAAACTTAAGGATGGATTAAGCAAAATCTGCGGCTGTTTGTGGTGCGTACGAAGTCGCTGTTCCGAGCAGGAGTGAGAGCGGCGCCGGATCGGGTATCCCCGCGCCAGACCGTTGACGCGTGAGGGGAAGGCTGCCGCCATGCTCAGCAAAGAGGATCAGCGTCGGTTCGACGAGATCACCCGACAGCTGAGAATCAGCGACCCGGACTTCGTCGCCCGGCTCAGCGATCGTGCGCAGGCCCGCCGGGGCAGGCTTCTGCTCCTGCTGACCGTCATACTCTGGAGCGCCGTACCGGCCGTCGTGGTGATCGGCGGTTGGGTGGCGGCGGTCGCCGCCCCGGTGGTGCTCGCCGCCGCCAGCGTGCTCGCCTGGCGGGTGCGCCGCCTGCACCATTGACCTCCCGACCGGTCACTGCGGCGGTTCGCCGCGACGACCGGTCACTCCGGGGTGACTCACCGAACCGGGTGGTCACTCCGGTGGCTCGCCGCGACGGCTGGTCACTCGGGTGGCTCACCGAACCGGGTGTACGCCCGGCGTAGCCGCTCGACCAGCCCGGGGCCGCCGATCGCCGCACCGGGCGGACCGAGCTGACGCAGCAGCAGGTCCGGTTCGGTGGCCAGGATCGGCACCGGCTCCGGCAACGGCACGGGCGGCACCCAGTACCGGTCGACCACCGCGCCGAGCGGGACGTCGGGCAGGTCGGCCAGGGCCAGTCCAGCACCGGCCACCGGGGACGGGGACGGGGTACTGCCGGGCAACGGTTCGACCACGTGCTCGGGGACCCGGTCGACCGCACGTCCGCCGCCACCGGGGCGATCCCCGGCCGGCGCCGCCGCCGACCCGGCACCGGACGCTCCAGCCGCCGCGCGCAGCGTACGCAGGCGGTCGAGCAGTTCTTCCCGGGTCCGGCCCCGCCAGTGCAACAACTGGAACGGGTCGGCGTCGAACGCCTCGGCGAGCAGGTAGAACGAGGCGGCGAGATGCTTGCACGGCACCGCGAAGTCCGGGCAGTTGCAGCGCATCGCCAGGTCGCCGATCGCGGCCGGGAAGAGCGGCGCGTCCGCCTCGGCGAACACCCGCTCCAACTCCGGCGGCAGGTCCCCGGCGAGAAGCTGGGCGCTGAACAACGCCTGCCCGGCGAGCACCGTCTCGATCCGACCCCAGACCTCCGCGTCGTACGGACGCAGCCGCACCGTGACCGCGTACGGCCGGGGTCGGGAACCCTGCACCACGGCGGAGACCACGCCCGGCGCGACCTCCAGCGAGAGCACCTGACCGGCGCGGGCGTACGCCCGACCACGGGTGAGCCGGGTGCCGAGCGCGAACGACTCCAGTACGTCGACGAACCGGCGGGACCACCAGGACGCGCCGATCGACCCCCGGGCGGTACGCGCCCGCAGCCCGCCGTCGACCTTGCGCGGCCGACCGAACTCGGCGAACCGACCGCCGCCACCCTGCTCGCTCACCGCACCGCCACCGCCACCCTGCTCGCTCACTCGACCACCGCCCCGGCCTCCAGCGCGAACAGTCCGCGCAGCTCCGACGTGGACAGTTCGGTCACCCACTGCTCGCCGGTGCCGACGATCCTCGCGGCCAGGCCGCGCTTCTCCGCGATCATCGTGGAGATCTTCTCCTCCACCGTGCCGGCGCAGACGAACTTGCGCACCTGCACCGCCCGGCGCTGGCCGATCCGGAACGCCCGGTCGGTCGCCTGGTCCTCCACCGCCGGGTTCCACCAGCGGTCCACGTGCACCACGTGGTTCGCCGCGGTGAGGGTCAACCCGGTGCCGCCGGCCTTGAGCGACAGGACGAACAGCGGCGGCCCGGCCTCGGCCTGGAACCGGGTCACCAGGTCGTCCCGCTCGGCCTTGCCGACTCCGCCGTGCAGGTAGAGCACCTCGCGCCCGAGCCGGGCCGAGAGTTGCGCCCGGAGCATGTTGCCGAACTCGGCGTACTGGGTGAAGAGCAGGGCCTTCTCCCCCGCCGCGAGCACCTCGTCGACGATCTCCTCCAGCCGGGCCAGCTTGCCCGACCGGCCGGTCAACGCGGAGCCGTCGCGCAGCAGTTGCGCCGGATGGTTGCAGACCTGCTTGAGCTTGGTCATGGTGGCCAGCACCAGTCCGCGCCGCTCGATTCCGCTGCTGGACTCGATCCGGGCCATCATGTCGTCCACCACCGCCTGGTAGAGCGAGCCCTGTTCGGCGGTGAGGTTGCAGAGCACCTCCATCTCCAGCTTCTCCGGCAGGTCGGAGATGATCGACCGGTCGGTCTTGACCCGCCGCAGCACAAACGGGCCGGTGATCCGGCGCAGCCGCTGCGCCGCGTCGTCGTCGGCGTGCCGCTCGATCGGCACCGCGTACCGCTTCTTGAACTCCGTGGCGGTGCCGAGCAGGCCGGGGTTGGCGAACTCCATGATCGACCAGAGGTCGGCGAGGCGGTTCTCCACCGGCGTACCGGTGACCGCGATCCGGTGTCGGGCGGGCAGCGCGCGGACCGCCTCGGCCTGCCGGGTCGCCGCGTTCTTGATCGCCTGCGCCTCGTCCACCACCAGCCGGTGCCAGTCGACCTCGGCCAGCTCCGCCGCGTCCCGCGCCGCCACCGAGTACGTGGTCAACACCAGGTCCGCGTCCCGCATCGCCGCCGCGAACGTCGCCCCGCGCGCCCGCTCGGCCCCGTGGTGCACGTGTACGCGCAGCTCCGGCGCGAACTTCGCCGCCTCCCGTTGCCAGTTGCCGACCAGCGACATCGGGCAGACCAGCAGCGTCGGCCCGTCGGTCGGCTCGTCCCCGGCGAGCAGGGCCAGCAACTGCACGGTCTTGCCCAGCCCCATGTCGTCGGCGAGCACCCCGCCCAGGCCGAGCGACTGGAGGAACGCCAGCCAGGCCAAACCCCGCTTCTGGTACGGCCGCAGCGCGCCCCGGAACCCGGGCGGCTCGTCCCTCGGGGTCAGGTGCCGCTCGGCCTGCCCGGCCAGCAGGTCGCCGAGCGGACCGTCGGCGGCGACGGTGAGCACCGGCAGCGCGTCCGGCTCGTCCGGGCTGGCCAGCCCCATCCGGAGCAGGTCGCCGACGGTCAGCTCGCCACCGTCGCGGAGCAGTTTCAGTCCGGCGGCCAGCCGCCGGGCGTCCAGCTCGACCCACTGGCCACCCAGGCGTACCAGCGGGGACTTGAGCTTGGCCAGGTCACGCAGCTCCCTGGCGGAGAGCGGCTGGTCGCCGAGGGCCAGCTCCCACCTGTAGTCGACCAGCGCGTCCAGCCCGAGCGAGCCGCGTACGGCGACCGTACCCGGCGCGGTCCGGCTCTTCGCCTGCAACCTGGCCCCGAGCCGGGCGCTCGGCCGGGACCACCAGGAGGGCAGCAGCACCCCGAAGCCGGCCGCGTGCAGCACCGGCGCCCCGTCGCGCAGGAACCGGTGCGCCCCCTCGGTGTCCAACGTGAGCCCAGCCGGCATGGCCGTACGCAGCGCGTCGGTCAGCTCCGGCCAGAGCCGGCTGGCCCGGCCGAGTTCGGCCAGCAACGTCTCCTGCGGCGCGTCGAGGTGCAGGGCCAGCGCACGCAGCCCGCCCCGGGCCTGCCAGATCCGGTCCGCGCCGACGACCAGGCTCGGCTCCTCGGCGGACTGGAGCGCGAACTCCAACCGCCAGCCGTCCCCCTGGTCCACCTCGATCCCGACCCCGTCGGCCGCGCCCTGCGGGTCATCGTCATCCGGGCCGTCGCCCTCCGACAACGGCGGTTCGACCAGCCGGAAACAGGCCCGTACCGGGCTGCCGGCGGCGTCGCGCTGCCACCCGCTCACCTCCCCGGTCAACGTGGCCAACGCCGCCGCCGAGATGGTGAACCGCCGTTGCCGGCCGGTCAGCGCCCGCAACCAGGCCCGTACGCCGGGCGAGACGCCGGTGGCCCGGGAGTCGATCAGGCGTACCCCCTCCAGCGCGGTCCGGGCGGCGGCATCGGTCAACGCGTCCAGGGCGTCGGCGACCAGCGCCGAGGCCGAGACCTGCGGCTGCGCCGCCCGTACGGCGGGCGGCAGGGCCATGGCCAGGGACCGTACCCGGGCCGCGTCCGCGCCGCTGAGCAACGGGCGCCAGACCGCGACCGCGTCACCGCCCCCGCCACCGTCCCCGTCCTCGCCACCGCCACCGTCCTCGTCCCGGGCGGACAGCACGCCGGGCAGCGTACGGCCCCGGACGACCAGATCGGCGGCGCAGCCGGCCAACTCCTCGATCAGCCGAAGGGTGCCACCCCGGACCACGGTCGGC
Source organism: Micromonospora sp. NPDC050397 (assembly GCF_044901685.1). Classification (NCBI taxonomy): domain Bacteria; kingdom Bacillati; phylum Actinomycetota; class Actinomycetes; order Micromonosporales; family Micromonosporaceae; genus Micromonospora; species Micromonospora sp. NPDC050397. Next base: position 132,437 of record NZ_JBJDPS010000004.1, on the reverse strand, counting down.
TCGTCGGCCAACGCCCGCAACACCGACAGCGCGTGGTCGGCGTCGTACTCCAGGGTCGGCACCCGCCAGCCGGCCAGGGTGAGCCGCCCGCCGACCGGTTCGGCGGCGTCCGCGCCGCGTACCAGTTCGGGCGAGTCGGCCGGGGCCCCGCCCCGGGTCGGCAGGGTGAGCAGCGCGGTGCTGGTGGCAGCCTTCGCGGCGAGTTCGCCGAGCGTCTCGGCGAGCGCGGCGTGCCCGGCGGCGAACGGGTGCGGCCGATCCCGGGGCGGTCGCCCCGCCCGCCGCACCACCGACACCGCCGCCCCCGACTCCTCCCCCCAGAGCGCAAGCGTCCCCCCCACCACCCACACCCCATGCACCACCCGCAAGGAAGGGCCCCTTCTTATCGTTTTTGGTAGAGGAAGGGTCCCTTCCTAACACCTGAGGCTAGTCGCGCGGCGGAGCCACCCGGACGTACGCGCGGTCCGGTGTTATCCGCCTCTCGGCCTCGATAGCCTCGCAGGATGACCGAGTCGACGAGGAACCGGAACGCCGTCGTGATCCCCGGTGGGGGCTACGGTCCCCAGGCGCCGCTGCTGGCGTACGCCTCGGACGCGGCACAGGCACGGGGTGCCCGAGTGCGGCCGGTCTCCTGGACGACCGATCCGAGGCAGGTGTCGCCGGACGACCGGCAGGCATGGGTGGCCGGGCACGTCACCCCCGTGTTGGACGAGGTGACCGCCGAGGCCGCCGGCACCCCGCCGCTGCTGATCGGCAAGTCGCTGGGCACGTACGCGACCGCGCTCGCCGCCGAACAGGGGCTGCCGGCGGTCTGGCTCACCCCGCTGCTGTCCGTCGAGCCGCTGGTGGTGGACGCGCTGCGTCGGGCCACCGCACCGGCCCTGCTGATCGGCGGCACCGCCGACCTCGCCTGGGACGGCGCGCTCGCCCGCGAACTGTCGCCGTACGTGCTGGAGGTGCCCGACGCCGACCACGGCATGTACGTCCCCGGCCCACTGGCCGGCTCGGCGGCGGTGCTGGGCCGGGTCGTCACCGCGATCGAGGAGTTCCTGGACCAGGTGCTCTGGCGCTGACCGTGCCACGAGGAGCTGCTGTGCCGGTTGGCCGGCGTGCGATGCCGCGGGGCAAAAATGACGGGCGCGCCGCGCCGTCGATCCGTACCGTGCCAGCACATGACGGTAACCATCCGCGAGTTCGATCCGCCCGGCCCGGGCGCGGCCGTCGATGCCGAGGCCGCCGCCGAGGTGCTACGCGCGGTGTTGCCGTACCTCGTGCTGACCCCACGGACGCTGAGCTGGCAGGCGGAGACGGCGCCGCCCGCCCAGCACCACCGGTTGTTGCTGGCCGAGGCGGACGGGTTGCTGCTCGGCGCCGCCCGGACCGGGATCTACTACGACAGCAGCGAGCCGGGCCAGGCGTACCTGAACATCTACGTCCATCCCGAGCGACGCGGCAGGGGCGCCGGCCGCGCCCTGCTCGATGCCGGTGAGGCGTACGTGACCGGCCTCGACGCCCGGACCGTCTACTGCTGGTCGCTGGAGGACGAGCGGTCGCTGGCCTTCGCCGAGCGCCACGGCTACCGGCGTGGCCGGTCGGCGCACTTCCAGCGGTTGGCGTTGGCCGACGGCGGGCTGCCGCCGCTGCCACCGAGCCCGCCCGGAGTGCGGGTGCGCACCGGGGCGAGCTTCGGCGACGACCTGCGGGAGATCTGGGCGGCGGACAACGAGGCGGCGGCGGACGAGCCGGACGACGTGGCCGTGGACGCGATCGACTACGACCTGTGGTTGAGGCTGTACTGGCAGCACCCGGACCACGATCCGGAACTCACGTCGGTGGTGACGGTCGACGGTGCGGTGGCCGCGTTCAGCTTCGCGGTGACCGACGGCGGGACCCGCTACATGTCCGGCATGGCGGGCACGCTGCGGGCCCACCGGGGACGGGGGCTGGCAAAGCTGGCGAAGTCCTCGTCGCTGCATCGGGCCCGAGCGGCCGGCTACGTCGAGGCGTTCACCAACAACGACTCCGGCAACGCGCCGATGCTCGCGATCAACAGGTGGTTCGGGTACGAGCAGTGCGCCACCGAGGTCCGCTGGATGCGGGACCTCACCGACTGAGACCGTCGGCCCCAGGCCGAGCCTGCCCGCCCACTGAGACTGTCGGCCCCAGGGCCAAGCCTGCCCGCCCACTGAGACTGTCGGCCCGGACCGGCCCGCCCCGGCCGGCGAACCGTAGCGGTGAGGGTGACCGGCGCGATCGGCTGCGGGCCGGTCCGGGCCCGGGTTAGATGAGGGCATGGGAGCGACCGCGCAGGTCCCGCTGGTCGGTGGGGTGGCCGACGGTGCGGTGGTCACCGTCGAACTCGACGGCCACGGACGCCCGCCGCTGGTCCATCCGCATCTCGGCGAGGGCGGCCTGGCCCAGGCGCAGATGTACGAGTTGGAATCGGCGCGCGACGAGGGGCCGCCCTGGGTCTACCGATGGCGCGGACCGGCCACCTGAGCCAGGGTGATCAGAGCCGCCCGAGCCGAGGTGATCGGAGCCCGCGAGCCGAGGTGATCAGAGCCCACGAGCCGAGGTGATCAGAGCCCGACCTCGGCGATCGAAAGCCGAGCCGGGCGTGGTGGTCAGAGGCGCTTCAGCAGTGGTGTGATGAGCTGACTGGTGAGCCGGGCCTGGTCGCGTACCTCGTCGACCCGGCGCGCGGTGTCCCCGGCCCGCGCCTCCCGCTCGTCCCAGAGCTGGTCGACCTCGGCCAGCAGCGGGCCCTCGACCTCCCGGGCCAGGCCGCTCAGCGCCGGCACCCCGACCCGCTGGGCGAAGTCGAAGACCTTGCCCGCGTACGGCAACGGCAGGAACGGCACACCGGACATCGCGGCGAAGATCAGGAAGTGCAGGCGCATTCCGACGGCCATGTCGAAATGTGGCATCAGGCCCAGAAGTTGCCGGGGCGAGTAGTCGCCGTTGAGGATGCGGCCCCGGTCCGCCGCGGTCATGTGCGAGAGCACGCCGTGGGAGTGTTTGATGTCGTCGCGCTCCATCGGCACGAAGAGCACGTTCGCGTCGAGCCGCCAGACCAGGAAGTCGCCGATCTGGGCCAGCAGGCGGTGGTAGCCGTCGACGTCGAGCCGGGACGCGGCCCGCCCCGGCTCGCGTACGCTCATGCCGACCAGCCGTCGTCCCCGGCGTACCCCCTCGCGGTGCAGCAGCGACACCGGAAACTCCTCCGGTTCGAGCAGGAAGGCCGGGTCGGCGGTGACGTTGATCCGCCGGTTGACCCCGACCTCCTCCAGCACGAGTTGTGACTCGTCGTCGCGTACGGTCACCTCGACCGCGTGTTCGAGGCTCTGCTGCACCATCGAGCAGTCGACCGGGTCGCTCAACGGGCCGGCGCCCACCGCGTAGCTGAAAACCGGCAGGCCGCGCTCCTGGGCAGCCAGGACCAGCCGCAGGTAACGCCGGGCCTCGCTGTCGTACAGGATGCCGCCGCCGCCGAGGATGAGCAGGTCGAGGCGGGCGAGGGTGGCCGCCGAGTCGGCCCGCCTGACCCCGTCCCAGGCGGCCGGTTCGACCCCGGGGTGGGTCCGGCCGGTGTGCTCCGGGTTCCGGGAGAACACGATGATGTGCGCGTCCGGACGCACGGACCGTACGTCGGCCAGCAGTCCGGTCAGGATCGCCTCGTCACCGAGATTGCGTCCGCCGTACGAGCCGATCACGCCGATGGTCGGTCCACCGCCCGACATCCTCACCCCCCGGTGCTGGGCCTGCGCCTACCCACTTCGGCGACCTCCATGCCCGGCTGACGGGATCACGGACACGGTCTTAATATACCGTCGATCGGTATATGCTCCCAACATGAGCCTCCCGCCCCTGACGGAACCGACGTTCCTGATCCTCACCGCCCTGGCGGAGACACCGCAGCACGGCTACGCCGTGATCGGGGACGTGCAACGAATCTCCGACGGCCGGGTGCAACTGCGTGCCGGCACGCTCTACGCCGTACTCGACCGGCTCCGGACCGACGGCCTGATCGAGGTCGACCGGGAGGAGGTGGTCCAGTCGCGGCTGCGTCGCTACTACCGCCTCACCGCCCTCGGCGCTCAACGGCTCGCCGAGGAGGCCGCCCGGCTGCGACACAACGCGGACACGGCCGGCGACCGGCTGCGCCGCGCCGGCCTGCTCCCCGAGGCGGGTCTCGCGTGACCGCCCGCGACCTGGAGAGCCGCTACCGCCGGCTGCTCGCCGTCTACCCGTGGGAACACCGCCGCCGGTACGAGGAGGAGATGCTCGCCGTCCTGTTGGAGGGCGCCCGACCCGGTCAGCGCCGACCGGGGATCGGCGACGTCGCCGACCTGGTCGTCACCGGGCTGCGGGTCCGACTCGGCAGGACCGCCCGTGGTCTCGCCAGCCCCACCTGGTCCGACGCGGCGACGGTGACCGGCCTGCTTGCCGCGCTCGCCCTGCTCACCCTCGCCGGTCACGCGGTGGTGATGGAGCTACCCGTGGAGCCGGGATCGTACGGCTACCGGATGTACGCGCCCCTGGACCTCGTCGAGTGGCTCCGGCTTGCCGGCTGGGGGCTGGTCTGCGTCGCCGTACTCGTCGGGCTGCGCTGGCCCGCCGCCGGCCTCGCCGGGACCGCGGTGGTCGCCGAGACCATCCTGCTGCTGTGGCGCTACGGCGCCGAGCCGGTCCCGGTGGTCGGCGGCCTGTGGCAACTCGCGCTCACGGTCGTCGCGGCAGTCGCGCTGGGCGTGCCCGCGCCGCCTCGCCGGGCCCTTGCCGTGCTCGGCACCGGGCGTCTGGTCCGGGTGGTCCTCGCCCTGGTCGTGGTGGACACGGTCTTCCTGGTCAACCGGGTCGCCAGTGCCGGCATGGGCCGTCACCCCGGGGAGGCGTGGCATGGGCGGAGGTTCGACCTGCTTCTGCTGGAGGACGGACTTATCGGACGCCCGGACCTCGTCGCCACGTCACCCACCGTGCTCTCGCTCTACACCGCCGTCCTCGCCGTGGCCTGTCTGACCCTGCTGTTCACGATCGCCACCACCGACGCCCCGGTACGACGCCGGATCATCGTCCTGCTGGCACCGGTCGTCGCGCTGGTCGTCGTGCTGGAGTCGACCCTCGGCGGGTGGGCCGCCGCCAACGTCCACAGGGGACCCGCGATCTACCTGGTGCCGGCCCAGTGGGTGGCGCTGGCGACCGTACCGGTGCTGACCCTCGCGATCGGTGTACTGCTGGTCCGGCGACGCGAACAGACGCTGCGGATGCTCGCTCTCGGCCGCGACGCCGACCGGGAGCGACCGGCCGACTGAACCCGACACGGTCGCACGGCACCCGGGTCAGGCCAGTTCCGGCAGGATCCGGGTGCCGAAGACGTCGAGGAAGTCGCGCTGGTCCAGCCCGACATGGTGCAGGAAGATCTCGTCCACCCCTAGATCGGCGTACTCCCGCAGCCAGGCGACGAACCGGTCCGGGTCGTTGCCGACCAGGACGTGCTCGCGCATGTCGTCGGGGCGGACGTACGCGGTGGCCCGGGCGAACTCGGCCGGCATGGTCAGGTCCCAGGCGACGTCACTGCCGAGAATTCCGGTACGCCACTGCTCGTGCGCGATCCGCAGTGCCTTCTCCTCGTCCCGGTCCCAGCTCAGGTGCACCTGGAGCTTCACCGGCCTGCCCTGCCCACCACCTTCCCGGTACGCCTCGATCACCGGCCGGAGCTGCTCCACCGGACGGTTGACGGTGATCAGACCGTCCGCCCAGCCACCGACCCAGCGGGCGGTCTCCGGGCTGACCGCCGCTCCGAAGATCGGCGGTGGGGACGCCGGCCGGGTCCACAGTGTGGCCCGGTCGACGGTGACCAGCCCCCGGTGGCTGACACACTCACCCGCGAAGAGTGCCCGCATCACCTCGACCGATTCGAGCAGCCGGGCGTTGCGTTCGTCCTTCGCCGGCCAGCGCTCGCCGGTGATGTGCTCGTTGACCGCCTCGCCGCTGCCGACCGCCATCCAGAACCGGTCCGGGAACATCTCGGCCAGGGTCGCGGCGGCCTGCGCCACGATCGCCGGGTGGTAACGCTGACCGGGTGCGTTCACGACGCCGAACGGCAGATTGGTGGTGGCCAGCGCGGCGCCGAGCCAGGACCAGGCGAAGCCCGACTCGCCCTGCTCGGGACCGAACGGCGCGAAGTGGTCGGAGCACATCGCCCGGGTGAAGCCGGCCTGCTCGGCGGCCTGCACCTGGCGTAGCAGCTCGCTCGGCGGAAGCTGCTCGTGCGATGCGTGGAACCCGTACGTGGTCACCCGGACCTCCCGGCCGTTGAACGGACACCTGTTCCGTCCTAGTGCCCGCCGCGCCGAGATCCCGAAACCCGACCAGCGCTCCCCGGTCGACCGACCGGCGCACACGGAGCCGCCCCGGTTGGTCGGCCGCAGGCCGCGAGACTGCACCAGCGGCGCTGACCGGTCTCGTCCAGGAAGAGCCAGCCGCAGGTCGGCTCCGTGCAGACCCGCACGGTGGACCGGCGCAGGTCGGCCAGGAGTTCGGCCGCGCTCCACGCGACGGCGTGCAGCGGTACGCGGAGCCCGGTCGCCGGGTCCGGCCGCCACCGTCCCCGACCGTCCGCGTCCCGCCCGAACACCAGCGTCCTCGCGGCGGCCTCGGCGAACCGCCCCACGTCGGCGAACGCCCGCTCGTCCCGGTCGGTGAGGCAGGCGTAGAGCCGGGTACGCAGGACGCGGGCGTCGTCGAGGGCGGCGGCGGCCTGGGCCGGTTCACGCCGCGCGAGGGTCTCCAGTCGGTCCACCTCGACATCGTCGACAAGACCCAGGTACCCGGCCCACACCGCCAGCGTGCGGTAACCGCGCAGCCACTCCGCGCCGGGCAGCGGGGTGCCGAGCCCCCAACCGGCGAAGGTGTTGCAGAAATCCAGGGCCGGGTGCCCGCCGACGGCCCACGGCAGCGCCTCGTCACGCACCCGCACCTCGTACGCGGGCCGATCGAGCGGGTGGTCGTCGCGCAGAATCCGACGGTGCGTCTCGCGCAGCCGCGATCCCGGCTCCACCCCGAGGTCGTCGACGAGCCGCTGTCGCGTCGTCCGGTACAGCGCCAGGGCGTCGCCCTGGCGGGAGGCCCGGTGCAGGGCCGTCATCAGGGTCGAGACCAGCCGTTCCCGGGTCGGGAACTGACCGACCAGCGGGTTCAGCTCGCTGACCACGAGCGCGTGCTGCCCCAGGGCGAGCCGCGCCTCGGCCCTCAGTTCGATGCCGACCAACCGCAGTTCCTCGGTCGGGCCGTGCAGCCGTTGCCGTAGCTCCTCGTCGGCACTGTCGGCGAGCAGGGGGCCGCGCCACAGCGCCAGTGCCCGGTCGAGCAGCCGTACCCGTTCGGTGGGGTCGGTGAGCACGCCGGCCCGGGAGACGAGCCGGCCGAACTCCTCGACGTCGACCTGGTGTCCGTCGGCCTCCACCAGGTAACCGTCCCCGACGGTACGGATGTGCACGCCGTACGGGGTCAGTGAGCTACGGAGCCGACCGACGTACGTCTGCACGACACCGCGCGACGCGGCCGGGGGGCGACCGTGCCAGAGCAGGTCGACCAGGCGCTCGGTGGTGACCAGGCGGCCCGCGGCGAGCAGCAGCACGGCGAGGACGCACCGCTCCTGACGGCGTCTGCCGATCTCGACGGGCTGGCCGTCGTGGCGCGCTTCGAACGGGCCGAGTAACCGGAATTCCATACCAACCGAAACCTCCTGGCCGCCCCCGACGGTTGCCGGCCCGGCCAGTCGTGGTGAGGACGTGGTGAGCGGTGCCGGTGATCCTGGCCGGGCCGAACTGCCGGTGGGAGAGGGAGAGTGGTCATGCGTTGGAGACTGAGGATCGGCGCCGTGCTGGCGGTCGTACTGGTGGCGACCGCGCCCGGCACGGCGTCCGCCGCGACCGGCGGCGACCTGGGCGGAGACGGCGGTTGGGTGCCGGCGCCGCAGGAGGCGTTCGAGATGCCGGCCGGTGCCCGCTGTGACTTCGCCGTTCGGGTCAGGCCGGTGGTGGACGAGGTACGCAAACTGGTGCTGGCGGTGTATCCGGACGGTTCGCCGAGGCGGGAGCTGTACACGGGTGCGCTGCTCAACGAGGTGACGAACCTGGAAACCGGGGTGACGAGCCTGGCTGACGCGGGTGGCAGCTCGCTGGTCGAGTACGCCACCGACGGCTCGATGACCTGGTACGTCACCGGCCCGGTGCTGCTCGGCTTCCGGGAGAACGCCGGCTCCCTGCCACGGGGTCTCTGGATCGTCGACGGGGTGTTCCGGGTGGCGTTCACCCCGACCTTCGACAAGACCATCACGATGGTGCACGGCACGACGCACAACGTCTGTACCGACGTGGACTGAGCAGCGCGGGCCCGGTCTCAGGCTTCGGTGAGCGCGGTCTGGACGAGCTGTGCGCCGTCGCGGCGGCGTACCAGGGTGCCCCGGCCAGGCGGCAGCGCGCTCGGCCGGATGGTGCCGAGCACCGCGCCCTCCTCCCGCCTGCCCGACATCAGCAGTCCCGGGGTCTCGATGTCGCGCAGGCGTTGCAGGACCGGTTCGTACAGCGCGCGGGCCAGGCCGCCGACCCGCCGGGCCAGGATCAGGTGCAGGCCGATGTCGCGGGCCTGCGGCAGCAGTTCGAGCAGTACGGTCAGCGGGTTGCTGCCGCCGGTCGCGACCAGGTCGTAGTCGTCGACCAGGAGGTACAGCTCGGGGCCCGTCCACCAGGAGCGGGTGCGCAACTGCTCGGGGGTGACATCCGGCGGTGGGAGCCGGGCCTCCATCGAGAGCCGGACGTGGCCGAGCAGTTCGCCGAAGACCTGGTTGGAGGAGGCATAGCCGATCAGGTGCTCGCTCTCGACCACCCCGAGCAGGCTGCGCCGGTAGTCCGCGACGACGACCCGTGCCTGCGCCGGGCTGTACCGCTCGACGATGCCGCGTGCGATCAGCCGCAGCAGGTTGGACTTGCCGCACTCCGCGTCGCCGAAGACGGTCAGGTGCGGGTCGAGCGCGGGTTCGAGGTAGACGGGTGCGAGGGCGGTCTCGTTCACCCCGATCGGGATTCCGGGCCGGAGCGGGTCGGCGAGCCGGTGCAGCTCGTCCGCGGTGAGCATCCGGGGCAGCCGGCGTACGGCCGGCGCCGGCTCGCCGGGCCAGAAGGTGCGTACCTTCCGGGCGAGCTTACCGATGGCGCCGCCGACGTCCTCCCCCATCGCTCCGCCGTCGATCCGGGGCGCGGCGGCGACGAAGTGCATCCGCTCGGGGGTGATGCCCCGGCCGGGTACGGCGCTCGGCACGTTCCGGGCGGCCCGGCGGTCGATCTCCGAGTCGGCCGGGTCGGTCAGCCGCAGCTCCAGCCGGAGCCCGAACTGCTCGCGCGTACTCAACCGGATCTCCGCCCAGCGTACGGCGGTGACGATCACGTGCACCCCGAAGCCGAGCCCCCGCGAGGCCAGGGTGGCGACGGTCTGTTCGAGTTCCTCGTGCTCCTGGCGCAGCAGGCTCCAGCCGTCGACCACGAGGAAGACGTCGCCGAACGGGTCGTCCGGGAACTCTCCGGCCGCCCGGAGCTGGCGGTACTCGGCCATCGAGGCGATGTCCGCATCGACGAACGTCTTCTCCCTCGCCTCCAGGATGTTCACCACCTCGGCGACGGTCCGCCGGATTCCCTCCGGGTCGCGCCGGTTGGCGATCCCGCAGACGTGTGGCAGCGGCGCCAGCCCGGAGAGCACGCCACCACCGAAGTCCAGGCCGAAGAACTGCACCTCACGTGGTGTGTGGGTGAGTGCGAGCGCGGCGACGGTGGTGGTCACCAGCATGCTCTTGCCGGAGCGCGGGCCACCGACCACGGCGACGTTCCCGGCCGGGCCGGTGAGGTCGAGCACGAGCCGGTCCCGTCGCTGCTCGGCGGGGAGGTCGACCAGTCCGACCGGTGCCGTCAGCGGTACGCGTTCGGGGGTACGGAGCCCGTGTGCCGTGTCCTCGACCAGGTCCAGCAGTGTGTCGAGGGCCGGCGGTTCACCGAGCGGCGGTAGCCACACCCGGTGCACCGGGGGGCCGGAGGAGTTCAGCCGCAGCGCCAGCACCACGATGTCGAGCACGCTGCGTCCGGCGTACTCCGCGCTCTCGGAGAGCCGCTCCGGCAACCGTCCCTGGTACGGCGCGGAGAGGTACGCGGCACGGAACCGGGTGAGCGTACTGGTGCCGATCTTGAGGTAGCCGTGGCCGGGCGCGTTGGGCAGCTCGTACGCGTCCGGCACCCCGATCACGGTCCGGCTCTCCACGGCGGAGAACGTACGCAGCGCGATCCGGTACGACAGCTGGGAGTCGAGCCCGCGCAGCTTGCCCTCCTCCAACCGCTGGCTGGCCAGGAGCAGGTGCACCCCGAGCGATCGGCCGAGCCGACCGATCAGGACGAAGACCTCGACGAAGTCCGGCCTGGCGGCGAGCAGTTCGGTGAACTCGTCGCAGACGACCAGCAGCGACGGCATCGGTGCCAGGCCGGGATTGTCGACCCGGAGACGCTCGTAGTCCGACCGGCTGCTCACATTTCCGGCCCGGCGCAACATCTCCTGGCGGCGCCGCAGCTCACTCTCCAGGGCCTCGGCCGCCCGGTCGACCAGCGACAGGTCGTCGGCGAGGTTGGTGATCACCGCGCTGGTCTGCGGCAGCAGCGCCAGTGGTGCGAAGGTCGCTCCGCCCTTGTAGTCGACCAGCAGGAAGTTCAGTTGCTCCGGGGTGTGCCGGACCGCGAGGGCGGCGACGATCGTACGCAGCAGTTCGCTCTTGCCGGAGCCGGTCGCCCCGACCAGCAGCCCGTGCGGACCCATCCCCTCCTGGGCCGCCTCCTTCAGGTCGAGCAGGACCGGCGCACCGTTCTCGTCGAGACCGATCGGTACGCGCAGTTGGTCCGGCCCGAGCCGGGTGCCGGTCCCGCCGGATTCCAGCAACTCGGGGTAGCCCGGCACGCCGAGCACGGTGAGCACGTCGTCGCGGGACGGCACCTGGTTGCCCGGCCACTGGGTCGGGCCCGTCTCCGGCAGCGGCGGTGTCCCCCACGACGGCAGGCCCCCCGACACCGGCGGGCTGCCCCACGCCTGCGAGATGGTGGTGACCATCAGCGCGGCCCCGTCGGGCGCCTGTTCGACCACCTCGGTTTCGCCGTCGACCTCGCTCGGGGTGAGGTCGGGCAGCGCGATCCGGAACGTCTGCCGGCCGTGCAGGGCCCAGCCGGGCAGGTTGACCGGGAGGCGACCGGCCTGGTCGGGGTTGACCAGGGACTCGGCCGGCTGGGTCAGCCGGGTCTCGATCCGCGACTGCGGCAGTTCGAGCAGTTCCTCGGGGATGCTCTGCCAGTTCCGGTCGATCACGGCGACGTGGACGCCGTACCCGAGGCCCTTGTTGGCCAGGCCGATGACCCGGGGGACGAAGTCGTGCACCAGACTGGCGAAGTCCTGCCAGCGGTCGACAACGAGGAACACGTCCGGGTACGGCCCACCGCCGAGCGTGGCGCGCTTGGCCCGCAGGCTCGTCGGTGACTCCAACTCGTGCTCGCGGAACAGCCGCTTGCGGTGCAGCACGTCGAGTTCGAGCTGGTCGAGCAGTTTGCTGACCTCGCTCACCTCGTCGTCGCCGACCACCGCCCGTACGTGTGGCAGCCGGCGCATCGGGCCGAGCCAGTTGCCGCCGGATTCGAGGCAGTAGAAGGCGACCTCGCTGTCGGTGTGGGTGAGTGCGAGCCCGCCGATGATGGTGCGCAGCAGGGTGGTCTTGCCCGTGCCGGCCCGACCGACGACGAGCAGGTGCCCCTCGGTCGAGGCGAGGTCGAGCCAGACCGGTTCGCCGGCCGGCTGGTCGATCCGTTGGGCCTGGCCGACCGGCACCTTGAGCAGTCCCCGGCGGCGCCACTCGGTGGCGCAGAGGCGTACGTCGTCGGCTGGTTCGAGCGGGCCGAGCAGGTCGCCGAGGCGCACCTCCCGCTGGTCGCGGTGGCGTCGCTGGCGGTGGTGCCCGTCCCGGGAGAGGGCGAGGTGGATCTCGTCGCTGGCCCGGCCGAACTGGCACGGGGACTGGTTCGGCGCCCGCCGGGGCAGTTCCATCCGGACGTACCGCCAGAGGTCCTCCGGGGTGATCCGGCCGTTGCCGGTGATGTCGGCGGCGCCGGTGCTCAGTCCCTGGATGATCGTCTCGGTGAAGGCGGACCGGAGCCGGGGCGTGACCTCGGTCGCCGGCCGCCCGTCGTCGGCCCGCTCGACGGAGTTGGTGGCGGTGATGACGTACCGGCCGTAGCCGGCGCTCAGTTCGCCGTCGATCGGCAGGTCGTCGGTGGACTTGAGCCCGTGCCCCTCGAACGCGCCGCTGTAACAGCAGTCGAGCAGGATGACGGAGCTTGCGGCGTCGGACTCGTCGAGCAGTTCGCGGACGAAGGAGGCGGAGACCGCGGTGGAGGACAACGCGTCCAGCTCGGTGTTGGCGACCGCCAGGTAGAGCCGTCCGCGTTTGGTGCTGCGGATGCCGTGGCCGGAGAAGTAGAGCAGGATCAGGTCTTCCGGGCCGGCGGTGCGCAGCATCGTCTCGATCGCCCGCTCGACCGCGCTCTTCGACTCGTTCTCCAGCAGCACGGTGTGGTCGAAGGCGCCGACGTCCGCGTCCGCGAGCAGACTGTGCAGGTCGCGGGCCTCCTCGCGCGGGGCGTAGAGGTCGGCCAGCGACTCGTCGATGTAACGGTCGTTCGCGATCAGCAGGGCGAGTCGCTGTCCCATGGTCGCTCAGCGGCCGGCGTGGTCGGCCCGCCCGCCCTCGACGGCGGGCCGCGCCTCCCGGTCGGCGACGCCGGTCGGCCCGGCGGCTGCCGGTGCCGCAGCGAAGATCTGCTCCAGCTTGGCGACCAGGACCGGATCGTCGATCCGGCTGGAGCCGGTGATGACAAGTTCGTGGTCGCCGCTGCGCAGCCGGATCGAGCGCGCCTTGGCCCGCTCGGCGTACGCGATGGCGATCTGGGCGATCGTGCGCATGGTGGTGGCCGAGAAGACCCCGCCGACCAGGAGCATGCCCAGCTCCCACGCCTGGGGCGACTTGCCGGGGCCGACCGCGGTGGAGCCGGCGTTGCCGACCCGGAGTCCCGGCACGGCCCGCAGGTCCTCGGCCAGCCCTCGGGCGAGGGAGTCGAGCCGTTCGGCGGCGACGGACGCGTGCGTCTCGATCGCGACGGCAACCTCGGACATCGTGACCCCTCCCACGGTTCGAACGCGTCTACATTGAACACCACTTTCCCGGCGCCGGTCGCCGATGCATCCGGCGGGTCGGCACCGGTCCGGTCACGAGTCGGTGCCGGCCGGGTTCGCGGTCCAGCCGGTCGCCGCCGGTCGCCGCCGGTCGCTGCGGCAAAGCGGACATGTCCGGCGGCCGAACATCCGGTCGACTCCCGGGGCGCACCGCGCTCGACCGGCCCCACATCTCCGGCATTGTTTACTTTCCAGTGGTTTCTGCGTACCTCTGCGGGCCTAGCGTCGGGCCCACTGTCCACCAATGCGGAGGTACGCATGACTTCCGGAGACCTGACCCGTCGTAATCTCCTGGCGACGGGAAGTGTCCTGGCCGCCGGCGCCACGATCAACCTGCTGCCCGGCGTCGCGTTCGCCGCGCCCGCGTCCGACGAGACCGGTTCGGCCGGCGCGACCGGTACGACCGAGCAGACCAAGACCGTCACCGGCACCTTCACCCCGAGCATCTCGGACTGGTACTACCTGCCGGTCCAGGTGCCGCGCGGGGTGAACCAGATCGACGTCGTCTACTCGTACGACAAGCCGGCCGTGCCCGCCGGCACCCGGGGCAACGCCTGCGACATCGGCATGTTCGGCCCCGAGGGGCACCAGATCGGCAACGAGCGCGGCTTCCGGGGCTGGTCCGGCGGCTTCCGCGACCGCTTCTCGATCAGCGCCACCGAGGCGACGCCCGGTTACCTCGCCGGCCCGATCACCCCCGGCACCTGGCACGTCATCCTCGGCCCGTACACGGTCGCGCCGCAGGGACTGAACTACCAGGTGACGATCACCCTGCACTTCGGCCCGCAGGGCAAGCCGTTCAAGCCGAACCCGGCCCCGCTGACCGCGCCGACCAAGCAGCGCGGCAAGGCGTGGTACCGGGGCGACGCGCACCTGCACACGGTCCACTCCGACGGTCGCCGTACGCCGCCGGAGCTGGTCGCCGAGGCGCGCGCCGCCGGCCTGGACTTCATGGTTTCCACCGACCACAACACCTCCAGCTCGGCCTTGCAGTGGGGCGAGCACGCCACCGACGACCTGCTGATCCTCAACGGTGAGGAGGTCACCACCCGGTCCGGGCACTGGCCCGCGATCGGGCTGCCGGCCGGCAAGTGGATCGACTGGCGTTACCGCGCCGCCGACCCGGCCGACTTCCGCCGCTTCGCCGAGCAGGTACACAGGGCCGGTGGTCTGGTGACCGCCGCGCACCCGTTCGCCAACTGCTTCGGTTGCAGCTACGAGTTCGCGTACGAGATCGCCGACCTGGTCGAGGTCTGGAACGGGCCGTGGACCGACGAGGACCAGCAGACGGTCAACCACTGGGACGGGCTGCTCCGCGCCGGCCAGTTCATCCCGGCGATCGGCAACTCCGACGCGCACAGCCCCGGCCAGACCGTGGCGCTGCCACACACCGTGGTCTACGCCGACAACCTGCGCCGGGAGCCGCTGCTCGCCGGGCTGAAGGCGGGCCGCTCCTGGCTGGCCGAGTCGGCGGCGGTGAACCTCTCCCTGACCGCGAGCGCGGACGGGCGTACCGCCGGCATCGGCGAGCGGCTGAAGGCCGAGATCGGCACCCCGGTCACGGTCGAGGTCGCGGTCTCCGGCGTGCCGGGCACCACCGTCACCATCCTCGACCAGCTCGGCAAGGAGTACAGCGAGGCGGTGCCGGAGACCGGCGGCGCGACCATCCGCTGGACCACCTACCCGCGCTACAGCCGCTGGGTGCGGGCCGAGGTCCGCCGCGCCTCGGGTGGCCCGAACACCACCACGCCGAACGCGATGGTGGCGATGACCAACCCGATCTTCCTCGGCCGCGACTGATCATTGCGTCACACGGCCGCACGGGCCCGGGGACCAGCACGGTTCCCGGGCCCTTTTGTAACAACGGTACGGAAGTTCCGCCGGCACTCTCGAAAGGTGTAGCGATTTCGACGAATGTCAATTAGTGTGACGCCAACCTCAACGCGGCGTATCGGCGAAGCCCAATCGTCGGCAGGACGGTCCCCCGAGTCGGCGTCTCCCGGGGACCCCTTCCGACACCGTCGCTTGTGGACCGTCCCGCACCACCCATCGCCCAGGAGACGCCATGGACAGACGATCGTTTCGTCATGCCCTCGTAGCCACCGCCCTCACCCTGCTCGTCCCCACCGCCCTACCGTCGGTCGCGTACGCGGCACCGGTCGAAGCCGCGCCGGTCGCGCTGGCCCCGAACGCCGCCGACGTGCCACCGCAGGAACCCGGCGTCACGTTGCGGGTCTTCGACGTACAGGTGCCGCTGGACGAGATCTGCGTCCTCAAGCCCGGCCAGACCCCGAACGTCGACAAGCTGATGCCGACCATCAACTGGACCACCACCACGGACTTCGGCGGCATCTCCGACAACTTCGTGAGCCAGGTGATCGGCAACGTCAACATCGCCCAGGCGGGCACGTACAACTTCCGTCTCTTCAGCGACGACGGGTCACGGCTGACCATCGACAACACGGTGGTGATCGACCACGACGGCCTGCACGGCGCCAACCCGCCGGCCGAGGGCGCGATCACCCTGACCGCCGGCTACCACTCGCTGCGCATCGACCACTTCGACCGTACGGTCGACCAGCAGATCACCCTGCACTGGCAGCCGCCCGGCGCCTCGTCCTTCGTGCTGGTGCCGAACTCGGTGCTGAGCACCGACGCCGGGGTGGTACGCGTGACCGCTCCCGGCCAGAAGCAGTGCGAGGCGAGCACCGACACCCCCGGTGACGGCCTGCCGCTGACCTCGGTGCACCCGAACTACACCCTGACCAACCTGCGCCCGAGCGGCTTCCAGCCGCAGGTGACCGGGATGGACTTCTTCCCGGACGGCCGGCTCGCCATCACCACCTGGGGCGGCACCGACAACGTGCTCGGCGAGGTCTGGGTGCTGCGCAACGCCACCGGCAACACCGGCCCCGGCCAGGTGACCACCCAACGGGTGGCGAGCGGGCTGCGCGAACCGCAGGGCATCAAGATCGTTGACGGCAAGATCTACGTGTCGGAGAAACATCGGCTGACCGAGCTCAACGACACCAACGGCGACGGCGTCACCGACAACTACCGTACGGTCGCCACCTGGCCCTTCGGCGGTAACTTCCACGAGTTCGGCTTCGGCCTGCTCTACCAGGACGGGTTCTTCTACCTGAACCTCTCCGTCTCGATCAACCTGGGCGGCAACACCACCGACCCGCAGCCGGCACCGAACCGGGGCACCACCATCAAGGTGGACCGCAACACCGGCGCGGTGTCGTACGTCGCGGGCGGTCTGCGTACGCCGCACGGCATCGGCTGGGGGCCGGAGGGCGGCATCTTCGTCACCGACAACCAGGGCGGCTGGCTCCCCTCGTCGAAGCTGCTGCACGTCAAGCAGGACCGGTTCTTCAACCACTACATGAACCCGGCTGGCCCGTTCGACAACCGCCCGGTGACCAAGCCGGTGCTCTGGATGCCGCAGAACGAGATCGCCAACTCGCCGAGCACCCCGGTCTTCCTCAACAGCGGCACCTTCGCCGGCCAGATGCTGATCTCCGACGTGACGTACGGCGGCATCCAGCGGGCGTACCTGGAGAAGGTCAACGGTGAGTACCAGGGCGCGCTGTTCCGGCTCACCCAGGGGCTGGAGGCCGGTGTCACCGAGCTGACCCAGGGACCGGACGGCGCGATCTACGCCGGTGGGCTCGGCGCGGGCGGCAACTGGGGCCAGGAGGGCAAGCTCAGCTACGGCCTGCAGAAGCTGACCCCGAACGGCGCGAACACCTTCGACATCCTGGCCATGCGGGCGACCGCCACCGGCTTCGAGATGGAGTACACCCAGCCCCTGTCGGCGGCCACCGCAGCGGCGCTGGCCACGGCGTACAAGGTGCAGCAGTGGCGCTACCAGCCCACCTCCGCGTACGGCGGGCCGAAGCTGAACCTGCAGAACCTGACCGTCTCCTCGGCCACCCTGTCGGCGGACGGCAGGAAGGTCAACCTGGTGATCAACGGTCTCCAGGCCGACCGGGTGGTGTACGTCCGCTCGCCCCGGCCGTTCACCTCGAACACCGGCCAGGCGCTCTGGAGCACGGAAGCCTGGTACACCCTGAACAACCTGCCCGGCACCGCCAACCAGACCAACCTGGCGCTGGGCAAGCCGGCCACCGCCGACTCCTCCTGCAACGCCAACGAGGCCCCGGCGAAGGCGGTCAACGGCAGCGTCGGCGGCGGCACCACCGACAAGTGGTGCTCGACCGGCGCCAACAAGTGGCTCCAGGTCGACCTCGGCTCGACCCAGTCGGTGAACCGGTTCGTGGTCCAGCACGCCGGGGCCGGCGGTGAGCAGACCGGCTGGAACACCCGCGACTTCACCATCGCGACCAGCACCAACGGCACCACCTGGTCGACCGCCGCCACGGTCACCGGCAACACCGCCTCGACCACCACGCACACGATCAACGCGGTCCAGGCCCGCTACATCAGGCTGAACATCACCGCACCGGAGTCCGGCGGCGGCACCGCCGCCCGGATCTACGAGTTCGAGGCGTACTCCGGGACGACTCCCCCGCCGACCACCAACCTCGCGGTCGGCAAGCCGGCCACCGCCGACTCCTCCTGCAACGCCGACGAGGCCCCGGCGAAGGCGGTCAACGGCAGTTACACCGGCGGCAACCTCGACAAGTGGTGCTCGACCGGCGCGAACAAGTGGCTCCAGGTCGACCTGGGCGCGGCGACCACGGTCAGCCAGTTCGTCGTACGGCACGCCGGGGCCGGGGGCGAGAACACCGCCTGGAACACCCGCGACTTCACGATCGCGACCAGCACCAACGGCACCACCTGGTCGACCGCCGCCACGGTCACCGGCAACACCGCGTCGTCGACCACGCACGACATCACCCCGGTCCAGGCGCGCTACGTCCGGCTGAACATCACCGCGCCGACCAACACCACGGACGGGGCGGCCAGAATCTACGAGTTCGAGGCGTACGGCACCGCCACTCCGCCGGCCCGGATCAACCTCTTCGACGGCAGCAACCTGTCGCAGTGGGAGCACACCAACGGGGCGGCGGCGACCTGGCCGGTCTCCGGCGGTTCGGCCGAGGTGCTCGGCGGTGACCTGCGTACCAAGCAGAGCTTCGGCGACTTCAAGCTGCACGCCGAGTTCTGGATCCCGAACCTGCCGCCGGAGGTGACCGGCCAGGCGCGCGGCAACAGCGGCGTCTACCTCCAGGACCGGTACGAACTCCAGGTGCTCGACTCGTTCGGCGACACCACGCCGGCCGACAACGAGTGCGGCGGCTTCTACCAGAAGCGGGCGCCGGACAGTAACCGGGCGACGGCGCCGGAGACCTGGCAGACGTACGAGATCACCTTCCGGGCGGCCCGCTGGAACGGCACCACCAAGACCGAGAACGCACGGGTGACGGTGGTCTGGAACGGCGTTGTCGTACACAACAACGTCGAGATCAACGGCTCCACCGGCGGCGGTGCCGCCGAGGGACCGAGCGTCGCCCCGATCCGGCTCCAGGACCACGGCGACCCGGGCGCCAACGTCCGTTACCGCAACATCTGGATCGAACCGCAGGTCTGACCACCGTCCGACGGGCCGCTGACGGTCCTTCGGCGCGGGCAGAAAGCCGGCCACCGTACGACCCTCGACCGTCCGTGACGGTAACCGGGGATCGTACGGTGGCCGTTCGCGTGGACCCGGGTGGTCGCCCGCGGACCACCGGTGAACCTCCACCCCGAGTTGCCCGTCCCTCATTACGCGAGGGTCAAAACCAGGTTAGGAGCAGAAATGCCAGAAACGAAATCGAATAAATGGTGGTGGGCCAACTGTTCGAGAAAGTTGGCGGCCCGGCATTCTTCGACGCACTTCCCGAGAGAGTGCGGGATTATGTCAATGAGAAATTGCCCGGGCTCAGAATGCCGCCACCGCCTCCTCTCACACTCACGATGGGTGCCTGGGGGCAGACGGCACCATCACCTCGGACCGCGACGAACTCGCAGCGCAACCCGCAGGATCTGAGATCCGTAGCGGCCAGCCTCGCCTCCTCGGCTTCCCGCATCAGGCCCCCCGCTCGGCGCGCATCCCCTTCAGCTTCCACACCGGGGGCCGTGTCAGACACGGGAGCGCAGCAACACCAGCAACCGGGACAGACTCAGGCCCGGCCACGCTGACAAGGGAAGGGTGAACTGTCGGGGGTGCGGGCCATACTCGTCGCGGCGGAGCCGCCGGCTCCGTACGAGTCGGAGGAGCGGACATGGCCGAAGTTTTGTTGTTCCACCACGCGCAGGGGCTGACGTCCGGCGTACGCGCGTTCGCCGGGCAACTGGAACGGGCGGGTCACACCGTCCACCTACCCGACCTCTACGACGGAGAGGTCTTCGACAACGTCGACGACGGCATGGGGTACGCCCAGAAGCTCGGCTTCCCGCACGCGATCCTCGAACGGGGCCGGGCCGCCGCCGAAGGGCTGCCGGCCGGGCTGGTCTACGCCGGTTTCTCCCTCGGTGTGCTGCCGGCGCAGCTCCTGGCCCAGACCCGGCCCGGCGCGAAGGGCGCACTGTTCTACTACTCCACCGTCCCGGCCGAGGAGTTCGGGAGCTGGCCGGCGGGGGTGCCGGCGCAGATCCACGCGATGGACGCGGACGCGTTCTTCGTCGACGAGGGCGACATCGACGCGGCCCGCGCGCTGGTCGCGTCGAACCCGGAAACCGAGCTGTTCCTCTACCCCGGCGACCGGCACCTGTTCGCCGACGGCAGCCTGCCGGACTACGACGAACGGGCGGCTACCCAACTCACCGAGCGGACGCTCGCCTTCCTCGAGAAAATCGGCTAGCCCGGACGCCACCGCCGCGGACCGCCCGGCCCGCCCGGCCCACCCGGAGCGTCCCTCTCCGGCAGCGGGCGGAAGGTATGACGTGGCAAATTCGTACATGGAATTTCATGTACTCACACGTTTTAACGTGTACGACCGAACCGAGTCATCACTTCCAGCCGGCCCGCCGCCCACGGCCCGCCCCACCACCCGCCCCCACGACCCGCCGCCCACCGGAACCGATCACGCCTCGCCAACGTCAGTCAAAGAGGAAGATCGTCGATCCGGGAGGAGAGTCATGCGTACCCGCAGTCGCGCGACCGTACTGGCCACCGTCGTGCTCGCGCTGGCGAGCACGGGCTGTGCCGGGCAGGCCGGGGACGGCAACAGTCCCGGCGTCCGCGAGGAGGTGATGACGAGCACGTCGGCCCAGAACGACCCCGCTCTCGACCAGGCCGCGAACGACGTCGACGGGCTCCTGAAGTCGAAGTACGCGCAGTGGTACGCCGGCAAGGTCCTGGAGAACCCCGGCCGGACGATGGTCATCTACCGGAAGCCGGGAAGCGACCTCGACCAGGCCGTACGGGGGCTGGTGAGCGGCGTGCAGGTCCGGTTCGTGGACGCGCTGCTGTCGGAGCGGGAGATGCTCGCCCTGACCGAGCGGGTGATGGCCGATGCGACGTACTGGCGGGAGCAGGGCGTCAGCGTGACCGGGGCGGGGCCGTTGCCCGACGGGTCGGCGGTGCGGGTGATGACCGCCACCGGGGCCTCCGAGGAGGGCGACCGACTGTCCCGCCACTACCAACAGCGGATCGTGGTCGAGCGGGCCTCGGTGACCTTCGCGGGCGGCTGAGCAGGCGGTCCCGCCGACCGACCGACGGCGGCACCCGCACCGCGACGCGGGCGCCCTCCAGCCTGGAGAGCGCCCGCGTCGTGGGCATGAGCGTCGGCGTGCCGGACCGGTTACGGCGCGAAGTGCACGCCGAGCCGGGAGAGCTGCTGGTTCACGTCGACGTACCACCACTTCCAGGAGCACTGCCGGGAGTTGGGGTCGCTGATCGGCCCACTCGGCACACCGTTGCAGGAGACGATCTCGTCGCGCTCGTCCGACCGGAGGCTGATGATGCCGCGCGCCGTACCGCTGGTGCCGGACTGCACGTAGACCGGACCGCCGCTGTCACCGTTGCCGATGCCCGCGACCCGGTTGGCCGCTTCCGCCTGCACCAATCCCCTGATGGTGCCGAACCCCTCGATGTCGAAGCTCTGGTTCAGCGCCACCACGGACCAGCCACAGGCGGTGCCGGAGAACGACCCACCGGTGCAGACCGCGTTGCCGACGTGGTTCGAGGACGGGCCGGTGATCGTACGTCCGACGTTCGTGTCGCCGGAGGCGAAGGACGGTCCCTCGTAGACCGAGTAACCGGCGTTGGTGAGAATCAGTTCGCCGTCGTACTCCCGGGTGGCGTTGGCGAGGGTGTTGCCGATGACCGCACCGGTGCCGGTGGTCCACTGTCCGCCGCCGCAGTGCGCGGCGGTGAGCAGGTAACGGGCCGCCCCGTTCAGACCCCGCACGCCGAACCCGGAAGTGCAGGCGCCACCGCCGAGGATCAACGCGCCACCCCAGTACGGCACCGTGTCCGAGCCGCGCGAGGTGAACTCCCTGGGCGTCTCCACCGCCACGTCGAGCGGGACCGTGGCGGTCAGCTCGCCGTCGACCCGCTGGAGGTCGGTGCCGGCGATCCCGGCCCCGACCGCGCCGACCGCCTTGACGCCGACCCTGAGGCTGTTGCCGTCGTTGGCCGGGCTGGTCGAGATCACCTTGACCCCGGAGACGGTACGTCCGATCACCCGGTCGGCTTCCTTCAGCAGCTCGTCGAGCGAGTGCTTGGCCGCCTGCACCTCGATGGCGATCCCTCCGCTGCGCACCGCCTCGATGGTGGCCGCGACCGCCGCCGGCAGCGCTCCCCGCCAGTAGACCGTCACCGTGTTGCTGGCCGCGTCGACCCGGTCACCGGCAAAGCCCGATCCCGCCTGGTCACCGCCGGCCGCCCGGATGCTGTCCGCGGCCTGGTTCAGTTTCTCCTGTACGGCGAAGAGCGGCGCCAGCTTCGCCGCCTCGCCGCCCGGCGGGCCGGTCAACGTGGTCTTGGTGCCCGCCGACCCGGGACCGAACGGTCCCTCCGGTGCCGCCGCGGCGGGCACTCCGGCACCGGCTACCAGCACCAGGGCGCCCGCCACGGCACCGGCCATTTTCCATACTCGACTCATACCAGTCTCTCCTCCGACAGGGGTGGTGGCCCGTACGAGCCTTACATCGAAGGATGGCAATGGTGTTACAAGATCATGGATGTCGAGTACATGACAAAATAGTCGGCAATTGCCCGATAAGAGGAGCAGCGTCGGGCAGGTACGCGCTCAGGCTCCGAGCCGGCGGTGCCGGGAGGCGTACGAGCGCAGCGCCCGCAGAAAGTCGACCTTCCGGAACCCCGGCCAGTAGACGTCACAGAAGTACAGCTCGGAGTGGGCCGCCTGCCAGAGCAGGAAGCCCGACATGCGCCGCTCGCCGCTGGTGCGGATGACCAGGTCAGGATCGGGTTGGCCACTGGTGTAGAGGTGTCCGGCGATGGCGTCCACGCTCAGCCGCTGGACGATGTCCTCGATGCTGTGGCCGGCGGCCGACTCCTCCTCCAGCAGCGACCGTACGGCGTTGACGATCTCCTCCCGGCCGTCGTAGCCGATCGCGATGGTCAGGTGGAAGTCCGTCGCCCGATCGTGGGTCGCCTCGGCGGCGAGCTTCAACGCGTGCCGGGTCGAGTCCGGCAGCACGTCCAACCGCCCGGCAAGATGAACCCGCCACGGGCTGGTCGGCCGGACCAGGGGCGCGACCACCACCTCCTCGACCATCCGCATCAGGTTGTCCACCTCGGCGGAGTCGCGCTTCTTCATGTTGTCGACGGAGGCCAGGAAGACGGTGACGTGTCCGATGCCGACCTCGGCGCACCAGCCCAGCACCTCCTCCAGGTGCGCGGCGCCGTACCGGTGGCCGATCTTCGGATCTTCGAAACCCATCTGCCGGGCCCACCGACGGTTTCCGTCCATCACCATCGCCACATGCTTCGGCAAGTTGGCGGTATTCAGTCGGGCGCGTAGGCGCCGCGCGTAAAAGGCATAGGCTGCTCGCAACAATGGCTCGCGCATGGAGCAGATCCAACCATCGACCGGTCAACCGGAACCGACCCTGGTCGGTGCTGTCCCACCGCGTACCCGGATCGCCCAGGCTAGCTGGGGACATCCGTTCGGCGTGCACTGCCGACAGGTGCCGGGCTGCCAGGAGTTGCCGCCCGGCTGGTGCTGCCGCCAGGTCAACTCGGCGGAAAGCAGGATGACGCCAGCGTTGATCGGCTCAAGATTGCGGCTCATCGTTATGACCCCACTCCTCTTGGTAACGCTCGCGCTACTGCGATCAGATCGGGTGCAGGCGGGCGAGGGATACCGTCCGGCTGGCCCGTGCTGCACTGCCCTTCGGACGGTTGACCAAACATGAGCGCGACCGGTCACGACACGAAGTCGACCCGGCCGGTCCGATCGACGTGAACCGTCACAGGCTCGGTCGATACCGCCGACCGCCCCGCTCGAATAGACCGCCGTCTCGGTCGAGCACCGGCGGCGTACGCCGGACAGGCATTCGCCGGTCACCGCGCGTCCTCCGCGACGGTGAGGTTCAGGTCGTGCACGACCATGGTGGCCAGGTCGGGAAGCTGATCTCGGGAGAGCGTCACCCCGCGCAGGCTGGTCAGCTCGCCGACGATCCCGGTCAGCCCGTTGCCCCGCAGGTCGGCGCCGCGCAGGTCGCACGCCTGGAGCTCCAACCGGTCGAGCTTGCAGTCCCGTAACACCAACTGCGGCAACCGGCTGCTGGTGAAATTGGCGTTGACCAGGTTGCAGTCGACCAACGCCACCGGCCCACTGCCGGCAACATCGCGCAGGGTGGCAAAGTCGAACCGGCAGCCCTCAAAAATGACGTTGGTGAACACCGCGCCGATGAAGTGCGCCCCGGTCAGCCGGCAGTCCCGCAGCACGCAACACTCGATGACCACGTCGGAGAACTCGGCGTGGGAAAGGTCGACGCCGTCGAAGACCGACCCGCTCAGGGTGACCCGCTCCCACATCGCCTCGGTGGCGTCGACCCCGCTGGCCTGACTGTTGCCGATCCGGGTCTCGTAAAGTCGGTTGCCGGCCCAGGAGCTGTTGCCGGCCAACACCCCGACCAGGTCACCGTCGGGCGGCTCGGTCACCTGGTCCAGCTCCCGTGGGTCCAGGTCCGGCACCGCGATGTCGAGCCGACCGACTCGTCTCGTCTGCATAACCCCTCAACGATCTCGGGGCCGGGACCGTCCCCGATCCGGCCTCATGGCGTACGCCGAACCGGCACCCAACCGAGGAAGCGCTCGTAGAGGACACGAGCGTCGGGTGGCGGGCCGAGGGTCGGGTCGATGGTGTGCAGGTCGTTCAGCGCATCTACGAACTGGGACGCGAGAAAGAGCGTCAGGTTCACCGTCCGGTCCCGGAAACCGTTGGTCAGATCGAGCCGGGCGTCGGCGCACGGCCACGGGTAGGCGTCGAGCCGGCAGATCCAGAGCGGACGCAACGGCAGGTGCGACTCGGCCAACCGGCCCTGTCCACTCCCCCTCACCACTCGGGCCGCCCGGGAGGCGCCTCGACCGGCTCGTACCCGTCCGATCGGCAGCGGAGCCAGCATCGGAAAAGCAGTCGTTGGACGTACACGATGGGGTTTGAGCTGGTGGGACGGGCCGGGAGCGGCCCGGCGGCCCGGTGTCGCGGCCGGCTGGCGGCCGGGACCGGGTCAACGTGACGCTGGCGTACGTGATGCCGCCCGGTCACGATTCGGCCTCGCGCTCGGCGGCCAGCATCTCCGGATCGGCCAGGTAGCCCTCGGCGCTGCGGAGCAGGTGACAGTCACCGGGTCCGGCACAGCGGTCGCACATCGTGTTGTCGGCGTGCGCGGCGACAACATTGCGGGACCGCCGCACGATCAGATGCCACATGTCCCGCCCGAACATCGTCCCGTGCGGACTCCGGTACGTCACACCGACCACCAACAGAATTCCCGGGTTCCGATGAACCGACTCGGAATCAGTCTTCGATCGTCGGTAACCCGCACATTCCACCGCCATCGCATCGTCTGCTCCCCCTTCGGATGTGAGGGACGCGGCGACCGAACAGCCAAGAGCGGGTATGGCTATCGATCGCCGCGTCCGTCACCGAAGGTATGGCGATGGTGACGTACCGACAGGCACGCGGCGGGTAACTACCCCACAGCGGGGTAGTTGGCGACGGGAGAGGGTCAGGCGACGCCGATTCGTTCGGCGAGTGGGCGGAGTTCGGGACGGGTGGTTGGTGTTTCGCGTACGAGGAGTTCTCGCACCAGTGCACGCATGACCAGATTGAGGTGCGATTCTTCGGGGATCGCCCGGTCGGCACGTACCAGCATGTACACCGATGCAAGGTCGTCACGTTGGTTCGCGTAGCCACGGGCAAGGTGAAGATAGTGCGAGTGCTGGCGCTCCCGGCTCGGCGACCGGGTCACGTCGATCCGCTCGGCGATCCGGAGTGCCTCGGCTGACCGGGACAGTTCGAGCGAGACCGCACTTCGGTGCACACCCACGTTGATCGACCCGAAGTAGAGGTGGTGCCAGTTCGTCTCACCGGTCCTGGCTGCGGTTCGCTCGGCGAAGTCGAGGGCGGTTTCGGCCCGGCGGTCGTAGCCGAGACGCGCTTCCTGGATCGAGAGCATGAGGTGCAGTGAACCGAGCAGGGAGATCCGCTCCTCGCTCTGGTCGTCGATGCTCTCCAGGTCCGCCGCCGCGTCACGGCAGAGCGCCCCGGACTCCTCCGCGTGCCCGGCGGCCGACAGGACGTTGGCCATGTGCCAGGCGGCGGCAGCCCGGTACATCGGGTCGTCGGCGTCGCCGGCCGCCGCGAGAGCACGATCGGCACCGAGCAACGAGACGTCAAGTGCACCGATGCGCTTGCCGAAGGCGCGTACCAGCATCATCAGGTCGGCCGTCGCTCGCAGCGCCTCCCGCCGCTGCTCGCCCTCGACGGCCGCCACGGTGGCGCGAGCCCTCGTGATCAGCTCGGGCAGCACCGAACCGGTACGCGAGTACCGATCACCCGAGTCGTACCAGGCGTTCCAACCCCACTCGATCCCCCGCCGCAGCCCGTCCAGATCCGGCGGCCCGTCAAGCTTCGGCGCGTACGCGTGCAGCGCAGCGCGTACGGGAGCGACGGTCTCGTGTTCGGCCTGCTCGTCGGGGAGGCTGCCGACCGGCAGGCCAGTCAGCCGGTAGAGGTCGCGGACCTTGAGAATCCGGGCGATCTCGATCCAGTCGCCGAGTGAGGTGACCGAGCGTTCGCCGGACTCCCACTTCCGCCAGGCGGACACCGTCACGCCCTTGAGTTGAGCGGCGACTTCCTGGGTCAGCCCGGCTCGCTGACGGTAGAGCTTGATCCGCTGGCCCGGCGTCATGCCGGTGTCGACTCCCAGGTCCATGGGTCCCGCCTCCCACGTACGGCCATTGACCTCTGACGTTACTCGCTCCGGACCCAACGCAATGCGGACGGTACGCACAATGGATCGGTGGGTCACGAAGCCAAGATGACCGATCAGCAAGGCTGGCCGGCATGCCTGGCAATTGCGAGCAAGATGAGTCGGGAGCATCGGCCGCTGATCATCCGATCCGCTCGGGATGCCGACATAAACATGATCATGTCTTGGCGCCGTGAGCGGGTCGCCTGGTTGGCGGCACGCGGAGAGGAGCAGTGGTCGATCCCGCTTCCTCGGTCGGCGGTCGCCGCCACGGTTTCCGCCGGACAGACCTGGCTCATCTGGCACGACCAGGAACCGGTAGCCACCATCACGCTGACCCTCTACGTCGACGTTGACTCCCTCTGGAAACCCGACCGCGACCCCGAGGCCCTGTGGTACCCGGAGGACCACCCAGCCGACGCGCTGTACGTGGCGAAAATGATGGTCCCGTTGCGACATGCGGGCGCAGACTTGGGCGGCGAGATGTTGGACTGGGCCAGTGGACGCGCGTACGAAGCCGGGCTGAACTGGCTCAGACTCGACGCGTGGACGACGAACGTGCGGTTGCATCGCTACTACCAGCGGCAAGGCTTCCGACACGTCCGGACGATCGAGTCTCGGGTCTCGGGCGCATGCTTTGAACGACCCGCACAGCCGTACACGGGCAACCGACTGAGGACCGAGCTGCACTGAGCCTGGAGGAGCTAGCGATGAGCACCCCGCGTTGGACCAGCACCTCCGACCCCTACGTCATCCCTGGTGTTGGCGACGCATGGGCCACTGAGGCTGCGGCTCGTGGACGTACCGGCACGCAACAGCTCCTCGGCGTCGAGACGTTGGTCCCCGACCTGGCTGTCCGAGCAGCGCTCGACCTAGGCGAGGACGATCAAGCCGTGGTACGGCGCCGCCTGATTCTCGAAGATGACCAGCCCGTCGAGCTGGCCGACTCCTACTACCCGGTCTGGCTAGCCGGCGGCACCCCTCTCGCGGAGAACCGAAAGATCCGAGGCGGCGCCGTCGCTGTTCTCGCGGAACTGGGCCACTCTTCCGCAACCGTCACCGAGAACATCACCGCCCGCCAACCGACCGAAGCGGAACGGACGGCGCTCGGCATCAGCGATCACGAGCCCCTGCTCGTCATGAAACGACTGTGCCGAAACGGCAGCGGCACCCCAGTCGAGTACGTCATCACCCACACCGTTGCCCGACTTTCTCCAGGTTTCACCTACCAGATGCAATTAACGGAGTATGCAACCAATAGCTGATTTAGCCACGAGCATGCTTCGCCAGGGAGGCTGCAAATCGACAGGAATACCTTCAGTTCGATTTAACCTGATTTAACCCAGAAAACACCGAACTACTACTCCTAGTTGCCCCAAAAATGCTATCCGTTGAGTAAATCCAGGTCGTTATTGTCACACCCGAGGGCTACGGTGATACAGGCAGTCGGCAACCCTGGAGAACCAGTGACCACCTCTGAGCCCAATAGTTCAAGCCGCTTCCCCACACTTCTCGGGAAATCAGCCCTAGCACAGGAGGTCGTTCGCCTAACTCCTCAACAACGCGAAATCCTACGCTTAATGGACGAGGCCGTCCTGATCTGGGATACGGTCGTGTCGTCTGCGGCGATCCTGACAGACGATACCGATCCCCGCCCATGGAATGAGCGCCTGGAGGCAGCGTTCTCAGATGCCTTCACTATTGACGCCGATTCCATTAACGGAGACCTGGAAGCCCTAACCAAGCACATCGAGAGCTTCACGCAAGTGCAACTACCAGAATGGACGAAAACCCTGAAGCGGGAAGGAGCACGACAATTCCTCGTTAAGTTGCTCGGCTCTGGGACATACTATCGATTGGAACTTGCACTAAAACAAGATTGTGCAATCTTGGCAGTAGCCCTTCGCCGAGCGACTCGCAACCTCATGCCATACGCGGTTGCTTTCGACGATTTAATCTCGGCGCTGCCCAGTGGACAAGCCCACCAGTTACCCGTCCTAACCGGCACACCTCGCGCACTCCTACTGCTCTTCATTCGCCTAGATAGAGCACTAGAAAAACTTGTCACCTTCAGCTCGACAGCCACCCTAATCCGGGGTCGGGAATCGGAGGCAACACCCTTTGAACTAGCAGACCTAGCAATTCTTACGGAGAGATTCAGGAAGATTGTCTCAGGCCGCAGCAGGAAAGCAGTCACAGAACTAAGCGCAGCCCTCGGACGCAAGATTCAAGGAGCCCGAGACGCCCTGGATCACTCCGCAGATCCTGTAACCCAAGCCGCAAACTCTTTGATCGAACTACTGGACAGGCTACTCCGCGCAGCGTTCTCCGACGATGAGGTCATCGAGTGGATCGGAGCAAACTACCCCCACGCCAAAGATTTGACCTACTTCGACATTAAGGGGGCAGCTAGAAAACTTCGCCCCACCAAAAAAGGGCAGGTTCTTTGCTTCGTCTACGCCGGACTTGCCGTCGACGAACTGTCTCCACTTCACGAACTGGCCGCAACCGCCGTTGTCACCGTTCGCACTCAACTGCAGAAGCTGAAGCATGCGGATATGGGAACCGCCGAAGAAGCCGCCGAGGTTGCGAAACACCTGAATGCGATCGAAGGCTTCTTGCATCTGGCCATCTCTGTGGCCTGGGCATCGATGCCAACAGAGCGCCTTGATGGACTCCGCGTACGACTCGAACCACAAAAAGCCGACAAGCTAACTTCATCGAGCATCAACAAGTGAAAGGTCAGAGAGCCCTCCGATGGCTATCGGCGGTATAGCTCAATGGTGGGCGCGGCAGGTTTCGAACCTGCGACCCCTCGCTTGTAAGGCGAGTGCTCTCCCACTGAGCTACGCGCCCGGAACGCCCACACGTACGGCGTCCGGCGGCGGCAAGCTTACCTTGCCGCCATGGTGTGGGTCACCCGAGGCGGGCAATCCTCGGGGGCTGAGATCTTGGAAGTCCCCGCATCCCCACGCGGGAGGACTTCCAAGATCTCGCTAAGGCCCTGGTCAGGCGGTGGCAGCGGCCAGCGCCTTGCGCCAGCCTGCCTGGTCTCGCGCTACGCCGGGTTCGTTCATCTCGGCGAAGCGGACCACACCCGCCCGGTCGATCACGAAGGTGCCCCGGTTGGCGTACCCCTTGACGTCGTTGAAGACGCCGTACGCCTGGGTCACCCCGCCGTGCGGCCAGAAGTCGGCCAGGAGGGGGAACTCGAATCCCTGCTCCAAGGCCCAGACCTTGTGGCTGTAGACCGAGTCGACGCTGATGGTCAACAACTGGACGTTGTCGTTGACGTAGTCGTCAAGGTTGTCGCGCGCCTCGGTCAGTTCACCCTGACAGGTGCCGGAGAAGGCCAACGGGTAGAACACCAGCAGCACGGTCCGCCGTCCCCGGAAGTCGGAGAGGCGTACCTCCTGGTTGTTCTGGTCCTTCAGCACGAAGTCGGGCGCCTCGGCACCAACCTCGATCGGCATGTGTCAGCTCCTGTCAGTTTGGCGCGCGGACCAACCGAGCACCGGTCCCCCGACCGGCACCCCGTGTCTCTCCGCGCCCTGGTGGTGGTCTACTTCTTCGCCTTGGCTCCCCGGCGCAGGACCAGGCGGGCCCCGCTCCAGTCCTTGCCTGCGTTGATCGTCGAGGTCTGCTGGAGGCCGGCGGTAGGCGCCGACTCACTGACCTCACTCGGCTCAACGTGGCCGTCCCGTCCGGCCTTCGGCGTCAACAGCCACACCACGCCGTTGTCCGCCAGCGGGCCGAGGGCATCCACGAGAAGCTCGAAGAGGTCGCCGTCGCCGTCCCGGTACCAGACCAGTACGGCGTCCACCACCTCGTCGGTGTCCTCGTCGACCAGTTCCCCACAACGGTCGGTCAGGGCGTCACGGAGTTCCTGGTCGACGTCGTCGTCGTACCCCATCTCCATGACGACCATGCCCGGCTCGATGCCGAACCGGTCCGCCAGGCTCCGTACTCCGTCGGCGGCCTGACCAGCGGTCGCGCTCACTGTCGCGTGCCTCCTCATCTCAGCTACACCCGGCACCGGTTCGGTGCCGATAGGGCAAAGTCCACACAGTTGTGCCGCCCGGCGCAAGTGGCGCACCGAGTGGAAGGGAATTTACCGTGCCAGCAGCGTACGGGCACCCTGGGTAATGGCATCTTCGGACACCAGCACCTCGCGCGCAGCCGGACCTAATGGTACAAACGAGTCGATTGACGCAACGCGCCGCACAACACCCACATATCCTGCATCCACCAGGCCGGCGACGACGCCCTCCCCGACTCCACCGGACCGGCGTGTCTCGTCCACTACCAGCACCCGACCAGTAGCGGAAGCCTCCCGGAAGATGTCCGCCACCGGCAGCGGGGCCAGCCAGCGAAGATCAACAACACGGGTGCCGATCCCCTCCTCGGCCAACCTGGCCGCCGCTCGCAGGGACATCCTGACTCCGTTACCGAATGTGATGATGGTGATGTCTTCGGCGGACCCTACGCCATAGACCCTGGCCCGTCCGATCGGCACGTGCCCCCCGGCCCAGCCGCCCGGCCCCAGGTAGGGGGCCAGCCACTCGTCGTCGCCCTCGGCGTAGAGGTCCCGGGTGTGGTAGAGCGCGATCGGCTCCAGGAAGACGCAGACCGTCCCGTCGACCGCGGCGCTGGCCAGGCAGGAGCGCAGCATCGGCGCGGCGTCGTCGGGCCGCGCCGGGACCGCGAGCACCAGACCGGGAACATCCCGGAGTACGGCAACCGAGTTGTCGTTGTGGAAGTGCCCGCCGAACCCCTCCTGGTACGCCAGCCCCGCCACGCGTACCACCATCGGGTTGCGGTAGGCGCCGCGCGAGAAGAACTGCATGGTGGCGGCCTCGCCGCGCAACTGGTCCTCGGCGTTGTGTAGGTAGGCGAGGTACTGGATCTCGGGCACCGGCAGCATGCCGCCCAGCCCGGCGCCGAGCCCCAGGCCGAGGATGCTGGTCTCGTCCAGCAGGGTGTCGAAGACCCGGGACGGGCCGTAGCGGTCGCGCAACCCCTTGGTCACCCCGTACACGCCGCCCTTGGCCGCCACGTCCTCGCCGAAGACGGTCATCGCCGGGTAGTCGAGCATCCCGTCGGCCAGGGCCGCGTTGATCGTCTGGGCCAGGGTCAGCGGTCCGGCCTGCTCCGGCAGCCGGTCGGCGAAGGCGGTGGCCCGTGCCCCGGCGCCCGGCCCCGCCGCCCAGGCGCCGGCCTCGGCGACGGTCCTGGAGACGCGTACGGGGCGGCGTGGGGCGAGCGGGGCGACGATGTCGGCGGCGCTGGTCAGTTTCGCCTCGCCGAGCACCTCCTCGGCCACCTTGCGCACCTGCCAGCCGACCGCGTCGTAGCGGGCGATCACCTGTTCCGGGGTGTTGATCCCGGCCTCCACGAGCAGTTTGGCGCTCATGATCAGCGGGTCCCGGGCCAGGTCCCGGTTCAGGTCGGCCGCCGGCCGGTAGGCCACCTCGGCGTCCGCCCCGGCATGACCCATCAGCCGGACCGTGGTCAGGTGCAGGATGGCGGGGCGGCGGTGCCGGCGTACCCAGTTCGCGGCCTCGCTCGCCACCTCGTACGTCTGGACCAGGTCGCAGCCGTCGGCGGAGAAGTAGCGGATGCCGGGCTTGGCCGCGAGCGTGGCGGCCACCCAGCCCTCCGGCGACCGGACGCTGATGCCGAGCCCGTTGTCCTCGCAGACGAAGAGCACCGGCACCCGCAGCCCGGTGTGGTCGCACCAGCCGGCGGTGTTGAAGGCGGCGGTGGCGCTGGCGTGGTTCACCGAGGCGTCGCCGAACGAGCAGACCACGATCGCGTCGCCGGGCCAGGCCGAACGGGCCTCGGCGGCTGCCGTACGGCTGTCGGTGGGCATCCGGGCCGAGCCGGTACGGGAGCCGCCGCGCGTCGGGGCGTTGGCCCGGCGCTGCCGTTCTATCGCGAATCCGACACCGACCGCCCTCGGCAGGTGCGAGGCGATGGTGGAGGTGGTCGGGATGACGTCGAGGGCGGCGTTGCCGAAGACCTTGTGCCGGCCCCCGGCGATCGGCTCCTGGGCCGAGGCGACGATGCCGCGCAGCACGTCCCGGGCGGCGTCGGCGATCGGGTCGCCTCCCGCACCGCCCCCTCCCCCGGCTCCGCCGGCTGCCGCCCTCCGGCCACCGGTGCCCTCGGCGACACGACCGGAGGGGTCGTCGGGGCGGCCGTTGGCGTTCGCGGTGGCGTCGGCAGCAGCGGTGCCGGGGGTGTCCTCGGTGCCGGGCGGGGCGGGGGCGGCGGCCTGGGCCACCCGGGCGCAGTAGAAGCCGCCGGAGCGGTAGTGCAGCAGTGCGGGGTCGGTGTGCCGGACGGCGGCGGCCACCGCGGCGTTGCCCTCGTGGCCGGCGGAGCCGATCGTGTAGAAGCCCTCGCCGAAGCTGCGCAGCCAGCGCGCGGCCAGGTCGAGGTGCCGGCTGGTGAGCTGGGCGTCGAAGAGTTCGAGGGCGCGGTCGCCGGTCAGCGAGGCGCCGTCGTGGACCGGCCCGTCGGCCGAGCGCACCGGGGACGGTGCGGCCAGACCGCCGACCGCCTCCCGGAACCGATCGTCGAGATCTTGAGGGGTGGTCACGTCCGACAGTTTTGCCGACTCGGGCCACCACCGGCCAGTCCAACACGGTCCGGACGCTGCCGATGTGGCGCCGGGGCAGCCGGTTTCCGGTCAGGTCAGCGGGGGTTCGGTGGGGCAGCCGCCGTCGGAGACCTTCCACAACAGGGTGCGCAGGGTGGCCAGCTCGTCGGCGGTGAGCCCGTCGAGCAGTCGGGAGTCCGACATGATCCGGTCGACCTGGTCGCGTACGCGACGGCCGGAGTCGGTGACCACGAGGGTACGCAGCCGCCGGTCGGCCGGGTCGACCTGGCGACGTACGAGATCCAGTCGTTCCAGTTTGTCCACCAGCAGGGTGACGTTGGACGGGTCGCAGTCGAGGCGTTCGGCCAGGTCACGGGCGGGCAGTGGCTGGTCCGGGTCGAGTTCGCGCAGGGCGCGGGCGACCGCCGGGGTGAGCCCCAGCGCGGCCAGGTCGACGTCCATGAAGTGCCGCATGGCCCCGGAGAGGTGCATGATCCGCCGCACCACGTCACCGGCCACGGTGCTGGGGGCGGTCGGGTCGCCGGTCTGTGCCATGTTCAGGACGGTACCCGCGCATCGACCACCTGCCCGAACGCTATCGCCAAGGTCACGTCCATGATCAATGTTCCGACGGGCTTGTCACCTCGTGTTCGGGTGGTGGTTATCGACGCGTGTCGCTGAGGGAACCGTCGATCGAAAGGCTCACGGGGTCCGAATTTTTCCGGATCCTGGGAGCTTTGCATGTCAGTCTCTCGACGTACCCTCCTGCTCAGCGGCGCGGCGATCGGCGCCGCCGGCGCCGTGACCGGCGCCCTGGCCGCCCCGGCCGGCGCGACCCCGGCCCGCCCCCTGCGCGAGGACCCGTTCACCCTCGGCGTCGCCTCCGGTGACCCCGACTCCGACGGGTTCGTGCTCTGGACCAGGCTCGCCCCGCAGCCGCTGGCCGAGGACGGGCTCGGCGGCATGCCGTCGCGGGCGGTCCCGGTCCGCTGGGAACTCGCCGCCGACGAGCGGTTCCGGCACGTGGTACGCCACGGCACCGCCATCGCCCGGCCGGAGTCGGCGCACAGCGTCCACGTCGAACTGAACGGCCTGCTGCCCGGACGGGAATACTTCTACCGGTTCCACGCCGAGCGGCACACCTCGCCGGTCGGCCGGACCCGGACCGCCCCTGCGCCGTGGAGCCTCGGCGGCTCGCTCGCCATGGCGTTCGTCTCCTGCTCGCAGTACGAGCACGGTTACTTCACCGCGTACAAGCGGCTGGCCGAGGCCGACCCGGACCTGATCCTGCACCTCGGCGACTACCAGTACGAGTACGCGCCGGACACGTACAACATCCCGGGCGGGAACCCGCGCGACCACCAGGGGCCGGAGACCCGCACGCTGGCCAACTACCGGCAGCGGCACGCCCAGTACAAGACCGACCAGGACCTCCAGGCCGCCCACGCGGTCGCGCCCTGGCTGGTGGTCTTCGACGACCACGAGGTGGAGAACAACTGGGCCGACGACGTGCCCGAGGCGGCGGACCCCGAGTTCCCGGCCCGGCGGGCGGCGGCGTTCCAGGCGTACTACGAGAACATGCCGCTGCGCCGTACGTCGATCCCGCGCGGCATCGACATGCAGCTCTACCGGCGGGTGGAGTGGGGCCGGCTGGCCACCTTCCACATGCTCGACACCCGGCAGTACCGGGACGACCAGGGCTGCGGCGACGGCTACAAGGACTGCCCGGCGGCGGTCGACCCGGCCCGCTCGATCACCGGTGCGGCGCAGGAGCGGTGGCTGCTCGACGGGTTCCGCCGCTCGTCGGCCCGCTGGGACATCCTCGGCCAGCAGGTCTTCTTCGCCCAGCGGGACAACGACGCCGGCCCGGCCACGGTGACCAGCATGGACTCCTGGGACGGCTACGTCGCCTCCCGGGACCGGATCACCCGAGGGTGGCTCGGTGCCGGCGTACGCAACCCGGTGGTGCTCACCGGCGACGTGCACGCCCACTGGGCCAGTGACCTGAAGCTCGACTACGCCGACCCGACCTCGCGTACGGTCGGCACCGAGCTGGTCTGCTCGTCGATCACATCCGGCGGCAACGGCGCCGACTCGAACCCGGCCGACCACCCGTTCCTCGCCATCAACCCGCACCTGCGCTTCTACAACAACCAGCGCGGCTACGTCCTGACGAAGATCACCACCGAGCAGTTGGCGGCGGACTTCGAGGTGCTCCCGTATGTCAGCACCCCGGACGCGCCCGTGCACACCCGCGCCTCGTTCGTGATCGAGGACCGGGTGCCAGGCTTGCACCAGACGTACGACCGGCCCCTGGACCCGCCCGCCGCCGCGCGTCGCACCACGCCCCCCACCGACACGTCCCGCGCCGACGACACGGTCACCCGCGAGACCGTACGCCCGTAACACCCCTGCCCGCCCGCCCCCTTCGGGTCGGTCGTTGATCACGAAGTTATCGCGCTCGTCGCCGGGCGGCGTTTTGATGCGACAATTTCATGATCAACAGGGTGGGGGCGGACGGGCCGGGCGGGGCGGGGGCTAGCCGGGGAGGAACGAGAAGCGCACCTGGCGGGTGGGGTTGTCGCCGTTCGGGTCGACCAGGCAGATCGACTGCCAGGTGCCGAGGGCGAGCCGGCCGCCGAGCACCGGCACACTCGCGTACGGGGGCACGAAGGCCGGCATCACGTGGTCCCGGCCGTGGCCGGGTGAGCCGTGCCGGTGCCGCCACCGGTCGTCGGTCGGCAGCAGTTCGTCCAAGGCGGTGATCAGGTCCTGGTCCGAGCCGGAGCCGGTCTCGATGATCGCCAGCCCGGCCGTCGCGTGCGGGACGAAGACGTGCAGCAGCCCGTCGCCCTGCCCGTCGACGAACGACTCGGCCTCCCGGGTGATGTCCCGGACGGTGGGAGTCGAGCCGGTCCGGACGTTGATGACCTCGGTACGCATGGAGGCCAGTCTGCCTCAGGCGTTAGGAAGGGGCCCTTCCTCTACCAAAAGCGATAACAAGGGGCCCTTCCTTCGCCGAAGGCGGGTGCTAGCTGACGAACATGTTGCCGCCAAGTTACTGGGGGGTACGTGTGTCGAGTGTCGCGTCTGTGGCCACTAGGCGTGACGGAACCGGGCATGAGGGGGCAGGATGGCGCCAGAGACTAATCCCACACACAACCTAGGGAACGCCTGTGGCCACGGAACGCAAGCGCCCGGTAATCAGCGACGGCCTGCCGAGCCAGCTTCCGGACATCGACCCCGAAGAGACCAGCGAATGGGTCGAGTCGCTTGACGGAGTCATCGACGAGCGCGGTGCCAAACGCGCCCGCTACGTCATGCTCCGTCTGCTGGAGCGCGCGAGAGAGCGCCAGGTCGGCGTACCGCCGCTGACCACCACCGACTACATCAACACGATCCCCTCCGAACGCGAGCCCTGGTTCCCCGGCGACGAGCACGTCGAGCGGCGGATCCGGGCGTACATCCGGTGGAACGCGGCGATGGTGGTGCACCGCGCCCAGCGCCCGGAGATCGGCGTCGGTGGACACATCTCGACCTACGCCAGCTCGGCGTCGCTCTACGAGGTCGGGTTCAACCACTTCTTCCGGGGCAAGAACCACCCGGGTGGCGGTGACCACATCTTCTACCAGGGCCACGGCTCCCCCGGTATGTACGCGCGCGCGTACCTGGAGGGGCGGCTCTCCGAGCACCAGCTCGACGGCTTCCGGCAGGAGCTGTCGCATCCGGGCGGCGGTCTGCCGTCCTACCCGCACCCACGGCTGATGCCGGACTTCTGGGAGTTCCCCACGGTCTCCATGGGTCTCGGCGGCATGAACGCCATCTACCAGGCCCGGTTCAACCGGTACCTGCACAACCGGGGCATCAAGGACACGTCCGACCAGCACGTCTGGGCGTTCCTCGGCGACGGCGAGATGGACGAGCCGGAGTCGCTCGGCGCGATCGGGGTCGCCGCCCGGGAGGAGCTGGACAACCTCACCTTCGTGATCAACTGCAACCTGCAGCGGCTGGACGGCCCGGTCCGGGGCAACGGCAAGGTCATGCAGGAGTTGGAGTCGTTCTTCCGGGGTGCCGGCTGGAACGTCATCAAGGTCGTCTGGGGCCGGGAGTGGGACCCGCTGCTCGCCGCCGACACCGACGGCGCGCTGGTCAACCTGATGAACACCACGCCGGACGGTGACTTCCAGACGTACAAGGCCGAGTCCGGCGCGTACGTCCGGGAGCACTTCTTCGGTCGGGACGCCCGCACCCGCAAGCTCGTCGAGGGCATGAGCGACGACGAGATCTGGAACCTCAAGCGGGGCGGTCACGACTACCGAAAGCTCTACGCGGCGTACAAGGCGGCGACCGAGCACACCGGGCAGCCGACGGTCATCCTGGCCAAGACCATCAAGGGCTGGACGCTCGGCTCGCACTTCGAGGGCCGCAACGCCACGCACCAGATGAAGAAGCTGACGCTGGACGACCTGAAGTCGTTCCGCGACCGCCTCTACCTGGACATCCCGGACAGCGCGCTGGAGGCGAACCCGTACCTCCCGCCGTACTACCACCCGGGCGAGAAGTCGGACGAGCTGGCGTACCTGCGCGAGCGGCGTCAGCAGCTCGGCGGTTACCTGCCGAGCCGGCGGACCAAGCAGAAGGCGCTGGCGATCCCCGGGCCGGAGCGGTTCGCCGACGTCAAGCGCGGGTCGGGCAAGCAGAAGGTCGCCACCACGATGGCCTTCGTCCGGCTGCTCAAGGACGTGATGAAGGACCGCGAGTTCGGCAAGCGCTGGGTGCCGATCATCCCGGACGAGGCGCGTACCTTCGGCATGGACTCGCTCTTCCCGACGCAGAAGATCTACTCGCCGCACGGGCAGAAGTACACCTCGGTCGACCGGGAGCTGTTCCTGTCGTACAAGGAGGCGACCAGCGGCCAGATCCTGCACGAGGGGATCAACGAGGCCGGTTCGGTGGCCTCGTTCACCGCCGCCGGGTCGGCGTACGCCACCCACGACGAGCCGATGATCCCGCTGTACATCTTCTATTCGATGTTCGGCTTCCAGCGCACCGGCGACTCGTTCTGGGCGGCGGCGGACCAGATGGCGCGCGGCTTCGTGCTCGGCGCCACCGCCGGACGGACCACGCTCAACGGTGAGGGTCTCCAGCACGAGGACGGGCACTCGCACCTGATCGCCGCGACCAACCCGGCCGTCGTCGCCTACGACCCGGCGTTCGCGTTCGAGATGGCGCACATCCTGGAAAACGGTCTGCACCGGATGTACGGCGAGGACCCGGAGAACATCTTCTACTACCTCACCGTCTACAACGAGCCGATCGTCCAGCCGGCGGAGCCCGCCGACGTCGACGTGGAAGGCTTGCTCAAGGGCATCTACCGCTACGCGCCGGCGCCGTCGGTGACCAGCGCCGGGGGCGGCGAGACGCCGCGGGCCAACCTGCTCGCCAGCGGTACGGGCATGCAGTGGGCCCTGAAGGCACAGCAGTTGCTGGCCCAGGACTGGGGTGTGGCGGCCGACGTCTGGTCGGTCACCTCCTGGACCGAGCTGCGTCGTGACGCGGTCGAGGCCGAGGAGCACAACCTGCTCAACCCCGGTGGCGAGCAGCGGGTGCCGTACATCGCGCGCAAGCTCGCGGACGCGCCCGGCCCGGTGGTCGCGGTCAGCGACTGGATGCGGGCCGTGCCGGACCTGATCTCGCGCTGGATTCCGGGCGACTACACCTCGCTCGGCACCGACGGGTTCGGTCTCTCCGACACCCGGCACGCGCTGCGTCGGCACTTCCACGTCGACGCGGAGTCGGTCGCGGTGGCGACGCTGCGGCAGCTCGCGCTCCGCGGGGTAGTACCCGCCTCGGTCCCGGCCGAGGCAGCCGCGAAGTACGCGATCAACGACATCTCGGCGGCTCCGGTCGGCGAGACCGGCGGCGACTCGTAACCGGCTAGCCGTACGGGACAGCCGTATCCCTGTCCCCGCATCGTCGAAGGGCCCGCCCCCGTGGGGCGGGCCCTTCGCTCTGGGCGGGCACGGGTCAGCCGACCGGGACGGGTGGTGACGAGTTGACGGTGGCCAGTCCGGTGAGCCGGGCCAGCGAGCCTTCCAGGTTGGAGCCGACCCGGCGCATGCCCCAGCGGAGCAGGGCGCCGCTGATCGGGCCGGCGGGCCAGCGCACCATGATGAGCCGTACCTCGGTCGCGTCGTCGCCGTCGGGGGCGAGTTCGACGTACACCTCCGTGCGTGCCTCGGAGCGGGCGCCGGCACCCTCGGTCCGCTCGCGCCAGGCGATCAGCGTCGGCGCCTGGTAGGCGATCACCTCGGCGTCGACGGCCGGACCGCGGATGACCCGAACCCGTTGCCGCCGGCCGAAACCCTCGCCCGAGAGGACCTCGGCCTGCCTCACTCCAGCGAGCCAGGCCGGCAACCGCTCGGCGCGCTGGACCACGTCCCACACCGCGTCGATGTTCGCTGCCACCCGCACGCTGCGTTCAATGAGCATCATCTCTATCTGCCTTCATTGAGGACATCGTACGAACATTCGCAGCTTATGCGCATATTGGCACCAAACCGGACGTCTACCCATCGACACGCCGACGGACTAGAGTCCGAGCAACTTTCGCGTTTCGAGGAGGGTGGATGACCGTGCCACTGCCCGAGATGACCTCGCCACCGCCCCGGACGACCGTTCCGCTGCCCGACTTTCCCGCCGGATTTGTTTGGGGCGTCTCCACCTCGGCGTACCAGATCGAGGGTGCGACCAGTCAGGACGGTCGCGGAGCATCCATCTGGGACAGATTTGCCCACACCCCGGGCACGGTCGTCGACGGCAGCACCGGCGACACCGCTTGCGACCACTATCACCGGTACGCCGAGGATGTCGCCCTGCTCGCCGGGCTCGGCGTCGACGCGTACCGATTCTCGGTCGCCTGGCCCCGGATCCAGCCGGACGGGACCGGTCAGGCCAACTCCGACGGCCTCGCCTTCTACGACCGGCTGGTGGACAGCCTGCTGGCACGGGGCGTCGACCCGGTCGCCACGCTCTTCCACTGGGACCTGCCGCAGGCACTCGAGGACAAGGGCGGCTGGCTGGCCCGGGACACCGCCGGCCGGTTCGCCGACTACGCCGCCCTGGTCGCCGGCCGGCTCGGTGACCGGGTCGCGCTCTGGCTCACCCTCAACGAGCCGTTTGTCCACATGAGTTACGGCTACGGGCTGGGCACGCACGCCCCCGGCCAGACCCGCTTCTTCGACGCGTTCCCGGTCGCCCACCACCAACTCCTCGGCCACGGGCTCGCGGTGGCCGCGCTGCGCGCCGCGACCGGCGGCCCGGTCGGGATCACCAACAACTATTCCCCGGTCCGGGTGCTGGGCGACACCGACGCCGACCACCTGGCCCGCGCCGCCTACCACGCGCTGCACAACCGGCTCTTCACCGATCCGCTGCTGGGCCGGGGTTACCCGGAGATACCCGGTGCCGACGCGACCGTGGTCCATCCTGGCGACCTGGACACCATCGCCGCACCGATCGACGTGCTCGGGGTCAACTACTACAACCCCACCGGCGTACGCGCGCCGAGCGACCCGGACAGCCCACTCCCGTTCGACCTGGTGCCGCTCGACGGCTACCCGACCACCAGCTTCGGCTGGCCGGTCGACCCGGAGGGACTGCGCGAACTGCTCACCGGACTGCGCGCCGAGTACGGCGACCGCCTCCCCCCGATCCAGATCACCGAGGGCGGCTGCTCGTACGACGACACGATCGACGAGCAGGGCCGGTGCCACGATCCGGAACGGGTCGCGTACCTCGACGGGCACCTGCGCGCACTGCACCGGGCGATCGTCGACGGCGTCGACGTACGTGGTTACTACGTCTGGTCGCTGCTGGACAACTTCGAGTGGGCCGAGGGATACACCAAACGCTTCGGCCTGGTGCACGTCGACTTCGACACCCAGGTCAGGACCCCAAAAACCTCGTACGGCTGGTACCGCGACCAGATCGCCGCCACCGGCACCCTGGAATGACCGCCGTGCAGCCGATCCCGGGAACCCTGCCCGCCGCGCTCGCCGAACCCACCGTCCCGGTACGCCGAGGCTGGATCGCCCTGATCTTCAGCGCCAACCTGGGCGTCTGGATGGCGTTCTTCACCCCGATCCAGATCCTGCTGCCGCAACAGGTCGAGTCGATCTCGCCGGCCGGCAAGGAGGGCATGCTGGCGGTGGTGACCGGGCTGGGGGCGCTCGCCGCCGTGCTGGCCAATCCGCTGGCCGGGGCGCTCTCCGACCGTACCGTGCTCCGCCTCGGCGGGCGCGAGGTCGGCCGCCGGCACGTCTTCACGGTCGTCGGCGCGCTGCTCGCCGCCGGGTCGTTCGCCCTGCTGGCCCAGCAGCGCACCATCGCCGGTGTCGCGCTGGCCTGGGTCGCGGCCCAGGCCAGCCTCAACGCGATGCTCGCCGCGCTGACTGCGGCGGTCCCGGACCGGGTCCCGGTGGCCCAGCGCGGGGGCGTCTCCGGTTGGGTCGGCATCCCGCAGGCGCTCGGGCTGGTGGTCGGCGCGGTGCTGGTCACCAGCCTGGTCACCGGCGGCACCGGGGCCGGTTACCTGGCGTTGTCCGTCGCCCTGCTCCTGCTGGCGCTGCCGTTCGCGCTGCTCACCCCGGACGATCCGCTGCCGCGTACGCGCCGGACGGCGCTGCGCTGGCGCGAACTGCTCGCCGGGATGTGGGTCGACCCACGCCGGCACCCCGATTTTGCCTGGGCCTGGGGCACCCGTTTCCTGGTCCAGATGGGGAACGCGCTCGGCACGCTCTACCTGCTCTACTTCCTTCAGGACAAGGTGCGCCACGGTGACCCGGAAGCCGGGCTGCTGGTGCTGATCCTGCTCTACACCGCCGGCATGATGGGCACCGCCGTCGTCTCCGGCCGGCTCTCGGACCGGTCCGGGAGGCGTCGGGTCTTCGTGATCTGGTCCGGGGTGATCATGGCGGTGGCCGCGCTGCTGCTCGCCGTCGCGCCGGTCTGGCCCGCCGCCCTGGTGGCCGCGTTCCTGCTCGGTGCGGGATACGGCGTCTACCTGGCCGTGGACGCGGCGCTGATCACACAGGTGCTGCCGGTGGCGACCGACCGGGGCAAGGATCTCGGAGTGATCAACATCGCCAACGCCGCGCCGCAGGTGCTCGGTCCGGCGCTCTCCGCCCCGATCGTGGTCCACCTCGGCGGTTACCCGACCCTCTACGCCGTCACCGCCGCCGTCACCCTGCTCGGCAGCATCCTCGTCCTCAACATCCGCTCCGTGCGGTAAGGAAGGGCCCCTTATTAACGCTATGCGTTAATAAGGGGCCCTTCCTTACCAGCGTTGCAGGAGGAGGACGGTTACGGCGGCGGTGACCGTCACGGTGGCGGTCAACGCGCCCGTACGCAGGAACCGTCCCCAGCCCGGCCGCAGCCCCGCCGCCCGGCACCGCTCCAGCCAGAGCAGCGTGGCCAACGACGCCCAGGGCAGCACCAGGGGTCCGGCGTTGGTGCCGATCAGCAGTCCGAGCAGTTGGTCGGTGTGCCCGAGCGGCACCACCGCCTCGGCGGCCACGTACGCCGGCAGGTTGTTGATCAGATTGGCGAGTACGCCACCGACCGCCGCCGACCGCCACACCCCGGCCAGCCCGGGATCGACCCCGATCAGCACGGCGAGCAGGTGCGACAGACCGAGCCGGCCGACCGCGTCCACCACCAGGAAGAGGCCGCCGACCAGGGCCAGCAGGCGCCAGGGCAGCAGGCCCCAGTGCACCGCGCCCCGGTCCCGGACCGCGAACGCCACCAACAGGACGATCGCACCGGCCACCGAGACCACCTCGATCGGCACCCCGACCAGGATGCCCAGCACGAAGAAGCCGCAGGTCACCGCCGCCGTACGGAACAGCACCGGGTCCCGGGGGCGGTAACGCGGCGGCGGCTGGAAGCTCCGGTCCGGGCGCAGCCCC
Organism: Micromonospora sp. NPDC050397; assembly: GCF_044901685.1. Lineage (NCBI taxonomy): Bacteria > Bacillati > Actinomycetota > Actinomycetes > Micromonosporales > Micromonosporaceae > Micromonospora > Micromonospora sp. NPDC050397. The sequence continues at coordinate 89,156 of NZ_JBJDPS010000004.1, read as the reverse complement.
CGGCGCCAGTAGCAGAACCAGAGGCAGGCGGCGGTGGCCAGCAGCGCGGCCAGTTGGGGCAGGGCCATCCGCTCGGCGAAACCGAGGATCGGCAGCCCGACCCGGTCGGCGGCGAGCAGGTTGGTCAGGTTGGAGACCGGCAACAGCAGGCTGGCGGTGTTGGCCAGCCAGATGGTGGTCATCGCCAGCGGCAGCGGCGCGATGCCGGCCCGGGCCGCCACGGCCAGCATCACCGGGGTCAGCAGGACGGCGGTGGTGTCCAGGTTGAGAATCATGGTGGTCAGTGCGGCCAGCGCCACGCTCAGCCCGAACAGCGCCGGGTAGCTGCCCCGGGCCACGATCGCCATCCGCGCCGCGAGTACGTCGAAGAACTCCGCCCGCGCCGCCAACTCGGCCAGGATCAGCACCGACAGCAGGAAGACCAGGATCGGGGTGATCCGGCGCAGGGTGGTGTCGGCGTCGGCGGCCGGCACCAGCCCGGTGGCGAGCGCCACCAGCCCCAGGGCGAGCAGCCCGAGCGCGAGCCACCCCGACCAGTCCAGCCGACGTACCACCCCGCTCGCCCCCCTGCCCGCACCCGACCCCGCCCGACCCGTCGGTCGGCCCCGATCACCGCTGGTCAGGCGGACGACGACGGCGGAGCCGCCCGCGACGATAGCGGGACGGCACGGCAACCGCCCGCTGGGGCGGCAACCGCGAGCGAGGTCACACGGCGTACGTGGCTGGCGAAACGGCGATGGCCCCGGACCGAATCCCGGTCCGGGGCCACCCGGTACGCGTCACTCCATCACCCTCGGAGGCCGGTCATTGCCGCCGTCAGGTGATGGCTACCTCCACGAGCTGAGCCACTTACTGCTTCCGCTTCGCCTTGGCCGCCTGGGCCCGCGCCCGCCGCCGCTCGGTCAGCGCCTGCAACTCAGCCGGCGAGCCGCCAGCCACGCGGGCACCGGCAGCGTCCGGTGAAAGGACCTGGCCGAAGCCGATCACAAACGCCACCACGTCGATGATCACGTGAGTGTTCTGGGTGGTGAAGAGCGAGATGACCTCGTTCGAGTCGGAGTTGTCGCCGATGGCGGTCAGGGCGAAGTTCGACAGGTCCTGGCCCTTGACGTAGTTCACGTTCGAGGTGTTGGGCCGGGAGATCCCGGCCGGCCAGACCTGCACGAACCCGTTCGCCGCGGACCCGGTCACCGTCACGTTGAGGAACACGGCCTCGCCGTAATACACGAACTGATCGAGCGCGATGTCCACCGAACGGTTGGCGATCAGTTGCCCGTTGGCGGCGATGTTGCCGTTCGGGTTCGTGATGAACTGCCGTCCCCAGGCGTAGCGGGTGTCGACAACTCGGGTCGGCGTGACCGGGATGATGGTGTTGGACGTGCGCTGGGTGTGCACGAATTCCGAAAAGGTGGTGTTTCCGGCCGGTGCGCTAACCCAGAGGTTGCCGTACTGGTCGGCGCTGATCCCGCCGGCCGGCGTCCCGTCGGCGAGCCATTCGCCGGACGGGACCAGACGCAGGGCCGGTCCCGCCTGGAACCCCATCGGCTGGGCGGTGTTGCGCAGCTCCAGGGTCGCGCCGCCGTCGTTGCTGTTGGTCAGGTTGGTCGTGGTGGTGCCCGCGTTGTTCGTGGCCCCCTGAACGACGGCGTCACCGGGCGCCGCCTGGGCCGGCGTCGCGGCCATGCCGGCCACCGCACCGGCACCCGCGACTCCGGCCGCGACCGTTCCGGCCCGGCGCAGCAGCCGCCGACGTCCGACGACCTTGTCCCCGTTTTGCTCCTGCATTGGGTGAACCCCTCCAGGTGAAATCCGCTCGCGATCGCGAGGAATACGGATCTTCCCAGCCCGACCGTTTAGGCCGCTACCCGCTTTTGTGCCGGGATCGGTCACCCGTCCGGTCGGCAACGAACGCCCGCCGTCCGGCCAACGACGGAGGAACGTTCGGCCATCGTCGTATCGCGGCAATGGCCACCACCGGACGGACCTGGGCGGCACGACGCACACGGCACGCGGTGGCGGCACCACCCTGGGCGGCACGACGCACACGGCACGCGGTGGCGGCACCGGGGCGGTACGCAAACCTGGTGGCGGGGGCGGACGGGGTCGGCCGTAGGCTGGGGCGGTGACGGTACGCGTACGCTTTGCCCCTTCCCCGACTGGCATGTTCCACGTCGGCGGTGCCCGGTCGGCCCTGCAAAACTGGATCTACGCGCGGCAGCAGGGCGGTGTCTTCGTGCTCCGGGTGGAGGACACCGACGCGGCCCGGAACCGGCCCGAATGGACCGAGGGCATCCTCTCCGCGCTGGACTGGATCGGTGTCGAACGGGGCAGCTACGAGGGTCCGTACTTCCAGTCGGCCAACGCCGAGCAGCACCGGGCCGCCGCCGAGAAGCTCTACGGCCTCGGCCGCGCCTACTACTGCGACTGCACGAGGGAGCAGGTCCAGGCCCGTACCGGTTCGCAGTTCCAGGGGTACGACGGCTACCACCGCGACCGGAACCTGGGGCCGGGCGAGGGTCGGGCACTGCGCTTCCGTACGCCGGACGAGGGCTCGACCGTGGTGGTGGACCTGATCCGGGGCGAGCCGACGTTCGAGAACAAGCTGATCGAGGACTTCGTGATCGCCCGGGGCGACGGTTCCCCGGTCTTCCTGCTGGCCAACGTCGTGGACGACATGATCATGGAGATCAGCCACGTCATCCGGGCCGAGGAGCACCTGCCGAACACGCCCAAGCAGCAGTTGCTCTGGGAGGCGCTCGGGGTCAAGCCGCCGGTCTGGGCACACGTGCCGGTGGTGGTCAACGAGAAGCGGCAGAAGCTCTCCAAGCGGCGGGACAAGGTCGCCCTGGAGGCGTACAAGGACGAGGGCTACCTCGCCTCTGCGATGCGCAACTACCTGATGCTGCTCGGCTGGGCGCCCTCCGGCGACCGCGAGATCGTGCCCTGGTCGGTGATCGAGTCGGAGTTCCGGCTGGAGGAGGTGAACCCCTCCCCCGCCTTCTTCGACGAGAAGAAGCTGCGCGCCTTCAACGGCGAGTACATCCGGGCGCTGCCGGTGGACGAGTTCGTCGCCACCTGTCAGCCGTGGCTGACCGGCACCGACACCATCGCCCCGCCGCCGTGGCAGCCGGAGGAGTTCGACCCGGCCGCGTTCGCGGCGGTGGCACCGCTGGCCCAGACCCGGATCGCGGTGATGAGCGAGATCGTGCCGAACGTCGACTTCCTGTTCCTGTCCAGCCCGCTGATCGACGAGGCGGCGTGGACCAAGACCATGAAGGAGGGCGCGGCCGAACTGCTCGACGCCTCGATCACCGCGTTCGAGGCGCTGGAGACCTGGGAGACCGAGCCGCTCAAGGAGACGCTGGAGCGGGTCGGCGCCGAGCGTGGGCTCAAACTCGGCAAGACCCAGGCCCCGGTACGCGTCGCGGTGACCGGCCGTACGGTCGGTCTGCCGCTGTTCGAGTCGCTGGTCGTACTCGGCCGCGAGCGTACGCTGACCCGACTGCGCGCCGCCCGGGTTCGGCTCCCCTGAGTTCAGTCCAACCGCGCTCGGCGGCGACGCGCCAGTAGACCGCCGCCGAGCGCGACCCCCAGCAGCACCGCACCACCGACCGCCCACGGCCAGCGGGCCGACCCACCGTCTCCGTTGCGGTCGGTGCCGGCGACCGGGGCGAGGTCGGGATCGGCCGTCGGCGACGTCGCCGCCACTGCGGGCGCCATCGGCGTCGGCGTCAAGGACGGCATCGGCGTCGGCGTCAGGGACGGCATCGGCGTCGGCGTCAGGGACGGCATCGGCGCCACGGACGGTGGTGGCGTGGCGGACGGGGTCGGCGGTGTGCTCGGCGGGGCGCCGACGGTAAGGGTGAACCGGATCCTGCCCTTGACCGGATGGCCGTCACCGGACGGAAGCTCGTACCCGACGGTGTAGAGACCGGCCGGGCCGGCCCGGAACCCGACCGCGACCTTGGCCCCGGCGAAGGTCGGCGGGGCACTTGCGGCCGAAACGTTATCCGGCCCGGTGACCGTGATTTTGGTGGCCTGGGGATCGAGTTTGGCCAGGAAGGTCAGGGTCACCCGGGCCGGCGCCCAGTCCAGCCGAGCCCCGTCCTTCGGATCGCTGCTGGTCAGCGAGTTGTGGGCGGCGGCCGGCGAGGCCGACAGGGTTACCCAGGCGACACCCGTGGCAACGCTGAGCAGTACGGCTGCTACCGGGGTGAATTTGCCCCCCATGGAGTCCTCCGCGAAGATACGATTCGGCCACCGATCAACGGCTCGTCATCATGTCGACCCTAGATCGCAGATGGCTACAAATACTGCTCGAACAGGTGCAACCGAGCGACGTTCTGCGGAGTCTTTGTAGTGAACGCGACGAACCTGCCCCGGCAGCAGACCGCGTTTCCACCGACAGCGCGTGACCTGCGACAAGGCCATCCATCGAACGGGGCGAGGAGGTCAGCGATGATCCGAGGGACGAAGCACCGGCTCACGATCGTCGTCGCGCTGATGGTCGCGGTCGGCGCCGGGCTCGGACTGGCCACTCCCGCGTCCGCCGCGCCCGCGCCCGGGCCGAACGTCGTCACCATCAGCGGTGACGGGCTCGCCGAACCGCTGAGCATCCGCGCGGACGCCGACGCCGAACTGTTCGACGCGGTCCACGAACAGGTGAGTTGGTTGCGGGGCAACGGCCAGACGGGTTCCCCGGCTCCCGGTGACCTGGGTCCGAAGTACACCGTCGTGGTGCTGACCAACGACGTGGCGAAGCAGACCTTCGATCTGTATCCGATGGCCAAGGGTGGCCCCCGGGCGTACCGGCCGGCGAAGCAGCCGGACAAGAGCAGGGTCACCGCCGCCTGGTTCTACGGCCGTCTCTCAATGACCGAGACGTTGCAGGCCGCCGGGGTGCCGCTGCCGAACCAGGCCACCTCGGTCAACGGCGGCATCGGCGGCGGCGAGCGGGTCATCCGCGAGGACAGCCTGACCCCGGGCAAGGACCTGGGCCGGATGCTCGGCGAACTGCGCGGTCTGCTGTTGCTCAACGGCGCGGTGGTGGTGGCCATCACGATCTGCCTCGCCGGCATTTCGCTGCTGGTCCGCCGCCGCACCCGCTGAGCCGACCGCACCGGCACCCGCTGAACCGACCGCGCTGGCGCCCGCCGAGTGGACCTCACCGGCGCCCGCTGAGCTGACCGCGCCCACGCCTGCCGAGTCGACCTCACCGGCGCCCGCTGAGCTGATTGCGCGGGCAGCGTCCGTGGCCGGGCGACCATGAGCCGCCGACCCGGAGACCGGGACGATCGGGCCGCCGTTGTCGCTCAACACCACCGGTCCGGCGGTCGCTGACGCCGGTCGCCGCGCACCCGCGGACGGACCGCGCCGTGCCGGTGCCCGCCGGCCCATCCGTGACGGTTCGGCTGGCAGGTGGGCTCCAGGTAGTCCTCCGGGTCGTCGGAGTCGTCCAGCTCACCCAGGTCGGCCGACTCGGCGGTCCGCTGCCGGGGTACCAGCCCGCCAACCACCACCTCGACCGCGCCCTCCTCAGCCGGCGGCTCCGCCACCTGGCCAGCGGTCACGCCCGAGCCGTTGACCCCGGTCGGGCCGTTCATCCCGCTGCCCGAGCCGCTGATTCCGGTCGAGCCGTTGGCCCCGCCGCCCGGGGCGTTCAACCCAGCCGGGGCGTTCATCCCGCTGCCCGGGCCGGCGGCCACTTCGGCCCCGGCCGGCACGGCTCCGCAGACCCAACGCAGCGGTTTGCCGGTGAGGCCGGTCGAGGGCTCCTCCGGATCGCTGCGCAGCGGTGCCTGCTCGCCTCGGGCGCGGCCGTGCTCGGCCTCCCCGTGCGCCATCCCGGGCCTCCTCTTGATTGCCGTCGCCGTGTGGGCGGTCGCCCGGACGACGCAGGTCGTGGTGGTGGTAACCACCGTGGGACCGTACGAGCCGTACCGGGCAGTGTCACCGTACTGGCCGGAGGTGACGGGTCCGACGCCGCCGTGGCTGGAGATCAGGATGGCTGACACGCGTCGGTCCCGAGGGCGCGTCAATCGTCGATTCAGCAGAGCCTCGCGTTGTCCGGTCGTACGGCGCTGTACAACCATCCGTCGATCCCACCACACCATGGGGCTCCTGCCATCCGACGAATCGATGACCGGAGCGGACCCGATGTCCGTCAAACGACGGAGAGACAGCCGATGATCACAAAGAGTCCGCCCTCGGCCAATCCCGATCCCGATCCTCATCCCGGAGCCGAAGTCGATCTCGGAGCCGAAGTCGATCCCGGAATGATCCCGAAGCCGAAGCCGGAGCCGAAGCCGAAGCCGAAGCCGGAGCCGGAGCCGGAGCCGAAGCCGAAGCCGAAGCGGCTGGCGCCCACCGCCGACCAAGCGGCGTCCTGTCGGCGACCCGTCGGGTTCTACCGCCGACCGGCCGCCAACGCCCGCACGCCCGCTCGGGGCGCGATCCGGTCCGTCCCGTACACCGCGAGCGGGACAACGGCGAGCCCGAGCAGCCAGCCGCCGAGCACGTCGGCCGGCCAGTGGGCCAGCAACGCCAGCCTGGTCACCCCGATGGCGACCGCGAACACCGCCGCCAGGCAGACCGCGACGACCCGCCCGGCCCGCGCCAGCCGGGGCCAGAGCAGGAGTACGGCCAGCAGCGCGGCGGCGGTGGCATTGCTGGTGTGCCCGCTCGGGAAGCCGTTGCTGTGCACCACGACAAACCCGTCCTGCGGTCGGGGGTGGTGCACCCACAGGTGCATGAGGCTCCACAGCACCGGCACCAGCACGGTCACCACCGCACAGCAGGCGGCGAGCCGGCGCTCACCCCTGGCCAGGAGTCCCGCACTCACCACCGCACCGGCGACCAGGTACGGCACCGTGGCGGCCACGTCGGTGGCGAGGCGTACCACCGCCACCAGTCCGGAGCGCTGCTCCCCGTACGCCCGGAAGGCGTCGCTGACCGCGAGGTCGAAGCCGTCCAGCGGGGCCCAGCCCCCGAGCACCAGGGCGAAGAGGCCGAGAAAACCGATCAGCGCTAGCAGCGGCACCACGACCGGGGGGCGGGCGATCATCCCAGCACTATGGCACGACCGGCCCGCCGGCACCCGGTCATCGCCTCACCTGTTAGGAAGGGCCCCTTGTACAACCGAAAGCGATAACAAGGGGCCCTTCCTTACCCCGCAAGGGGGCGTGGGAGGGTGGCGGGGTGGGTGGGGAGGCGGACGGGGGCGAGTTGGCCGCCACGCTGCGCCGGATCGAGCGGGCGGCGGGCACGCTGGCCACCGCGAGTATGGCCCGGATGGACGAGACCCTGCCCTGGTTCCGGGGGCTCCCGGCGGAGCAGCGGGCCTGGGTGATGCTGGTCGCACAGTCCGGCGTCAGCTCGCTGGTCGAGTGGCTACGACACGGCGGCGGGGGCAGCGAGAGTTCGCAGGAGGTCTCCGACGAGGTCTTCGCCTCGGCGCCCCGGGCGCTGGCCCGGTCGATCAGCCTGCAACAGACCGTCGCCCTGATCAAGGTGACCATCGACGTGGTCGAGGAGCAGGTTCCCGAGCTGGCCGCCCCGGGCGAGGAGCGCCTGCTCCAGGAGGTGGTGCTGAAGTTCTCCCGGGAGATCGCCTTCGCCGCCGCCCGGGTCTACGCGCGGGCCGCCGAGTCGCGCGGCTCGTGGGACGCCCGGTTGCAGGCGCTGCTGGTGGACGCGCTGCTGCGGGGTGACTCCTCGGACGTGCTGGCCAGCCGGGCGGCGGCGCTCGGCTGGGCGGACGCGCCGCCGGTGGCGGTGGCGGTGGGGCGTTCGCCGGGTGGCGAGGTGGCGGCGGTGCTGCACACGGTCTACCGGGCGGCCCGCCGGATCGGGGTCGAGACGATCGGCGGGGTGCACGGCGACCGGCTCGTACTGGTGCTCGGCGGCGCGATCGACCCGATCGCCGCGACTGGGAGGCTGCTCGGTGCCTTCGGCGACGGGCCGGTGGTGGTCGGGCCGGCGGCGCCGAGCCTGGACGAGGCGACCGACTCGGCGCGGGCGGCGCTCGCCGGCTTCCGGGCGGCTCCGGGGTGGCCGGCGGCGCCGCGCCCGGTGGCCGCCGCCGACCTGCTGCCGGAGCGGGCGCTGGCGGGTGACTCGGAGGCCCGGCGCGGGTTGCGGCAGGATGTCTACGGCCCGCTGGTCCGGGCCGGCGGGGAGCTGCTGGAGACGCTGGACGCGTTCTTCGCCGCCGGTGGGGTGCTGGAGAGCGCGGCGCGGACGCTCTTCGTACATCCGAACACGGTGCGTTACCGACTGCGCCGGATCGCCGACGTCACCGGCTTCTCGCCGCTCACCCCGCGCGACGCGTTCGCGCTGCGGATGGCGCTCACCATCGGCCGGTTGGACCCGGCCCCACCCGGGTCACCGCCGCAGGACATGAACGGTCGTTCATCGCAGAAGCCCCAAAACACGCATGATCATCGTTGATTTTTGTGAAGACCCTACAAAGGTCGTAGTGTGGTTTGGTGAGTTGCAGCAAGCACGTAGATGACCGCCATCAAGCAGAGTCATAACCGTGCTCGCCGTACTCTCACCTGGCCAAGGCTCACAGAAGCCCGGCTTCCTCACTCCCTGGCTCGACCTGACCGGCTCCGAGGCGCGGCTGCGCTGGTGGTCCGCGCTCGCCGGGGTGGACCTGGTGCACCTCGGCACCGAGGCGGACGCGGACGAGATCAAGGACACCGCGCGCACCCAGCCACTGCTGGTCGCCGCCGCACTGCTCGCCGCCGAGCACCTCCCGATGTACGACGTCAGCCTCGCCGCCGGACACAGCGTGGGTGAACTCGCCGCCGCCGCCCTGGCCGGGGTGCTGCCCGCCGAGTCCGCCGTAACGCTCGCCGGCGTACGCGGCCGGGAGATGGCCGCCGCCTGCTCGCTCGAACCGACCGGCATGGCCGCCCTGCTCGGTGGCGGCGCGCCGACGGTGACCGCCGCGATCGAGGCACACGGACTGCACCCGGCGAACGTGAACGGTGCCGGCCAGATCGTGGCCGCGGGCGCGATCGACCGGTTGGAGAAGCTCGCCGCCAACCCGCCGGCCGGTGTCCGGGTGCGCATGCTGCCGGTCGCCGGGGCGTTCCACACCCCCTACATGGCCCCGGCCGAACAGGCGCTCGCCACCGTCGCCGCCGGCATCGTGCCGAGCGACCCGACCCGGCTGTTCCTCTCCAACCTGGACGGGACGGCGGTCGACCACGGGCGGGAGATCCTCCAGCGGCTGGTCCGGCAGGTCACCGCACCGGTGCGCTGGGACCTCTGCATGGCCACCCTGGCCGAGCTCGGGGTGACCGGCGTGATCGAGCTCCCACCGGCCGGCACGCTCGCCGGCCTGGTGAAGCGCGAACTCAAGGCCACCGGGGTGCCGGAGATCGTCACCCTCAACACACCGGACGACCTGCCCGCCGCCCGCGACCTGATCGCCCGGCACGGCATGGCGCCCAGCCACGAACCCACCATGCAGTTCCGCGTGGTGGTCGCACCGAGCGCGGGTACCTTCGTACCCGCCGCCGAGCTCGCCGAGGGCCACTCGATCAGGTCGGGGCAGGTCATCGGCCACGTCGGCACACGCCAGGGGCCGGTCGACGTCCCCGCGCACTGCGACGGCGTGCTCACCGAGTGGCTCGTCTCACCCGACGACCCGGTCGCCCCGGGTCAACCCCTCGCCCGCATCGGAGGACACCTCTCATGAGTCGCATCGTCGCCATGGGGCACTACCAACCATCCCGGGTGCTCACCAACGACGACCTGGCCAAGATCGTTGACACCAACGACGAGTGGATCCGGGACCGGGTGGGCATCGTCACACGGCGGATCGCGGACAGCGAGACGGTGAGCGACATGGCCACCGCCGCCGCCGACACCGCGCTGTCCAACTCCGGGCTCACCGCCGCCGACATCGACCTGGTTGTCGTCGCCACCTGCAGCTCGGTGGACCGCAGCCCGAACGTCGCCTGCCGGGTCGCGGCGAAGCTCGGCATCGACGCCCCGGGCGCGTACGACATCAACACCGCCTGCTCCGGCTTCTCCTACGCGCTCGGCACGGTCGACCACGCGTTGCGGGCCGGGGCGGCCCGCAACGCCCTGGTCATCGGGGCGGAGAAGCTCTCCGACTTCACCGACTGGACCGACCGCTCGACCTGCATCATCTTCGGTGACGGTGCCGGCGCCGCGGTGGTCAGCGCGCAGGACGACGGCGACACCCCGGGCATCGGCCCGGTGATCTGGGGCTCGGTGCCGGAGAAGAGCGACGCCGTACGGATCGAGGGCTGGCGCCCGTACATCCAGCAGGAGGGCCAGCAGGTCTTCCGCTGGGCCACCACCGCGCTCGCCCCGCTCGCCCTCCAGGCCTGCGAGCGGGCCGGTGTGGCGCCGGAGGAGATCGCCGCGTTCGTGCCGCACCAGGCCAACCTGCGGATCATCGAGGGGATCGCCAAGCGGCTCGGCATGCCGAACGCGGTGATCGCCCGGGACATCGTCGAGTCCGGCAACACCTCGGCGGCGAGCGTACCGCTGGCCCTGTCGAAGCTGGTCGAACAGCGCGCGATCCCCAAGGGCGCGCCGGTCCTGCTCTTCGGCTTCGGCGGCGGTCTCACCTACGCCGGCCAGGTCGTCCGCTGCCCCTGAGCCGCACCCCCGGTGCGCGACACCCGCGCGCCACATGACCCCACCGCCCGGCACGCACCGGACGGTGCAGGCGGTATCGTCCGCCGCGCAGATCCAATTATCGAGAGGAACCAGCACCATGACGACCCGTGACGAGATCACCGCCGGCCTCGCCGAGATCCTCGAAGAGGTAGCCGGGGTGAACCCGGACGACGTCGCCGAGGAGAAGTCCTTCACCGACGACCTCGACGTCGACTCGCTCTCCATGGTCGAGGTCGTCGTAGCGGCCGAGGAGAAGTTCGGCGTGAAGATCCCCGACAACGAGGTGCAGAACCTCAAGACCGTGGGTGACGCGGTCGCCTACATCCAGGCGCAGTCCTGATCATGAGTCGCCCCGACGTCGTCGTCACGGGGCTCGGCGCGACGACCCCGCTCGGCGGGGACGTCGCGTCGACCTGGGACGCAATGCTCGCCGGCCGCTCCGGGGTGGGACCCCTCACCCAGGAGTGGGCCGCGCAACTACCGGTACGGATCGCCGCCGAACTGGCGGTCGACCCGTCCGAGGTACTCGACCGGGTCAAACTGCGCCGGCTCGACCGGTCCGAGGCGATCGCCCTGATCGCCGCGCACCAGGCGTGGGACGACTCCGGACTGGCCGACTCCGGGCTGGACCCGGAGCGGCTCGGGGTCAGCGTCGGCACCGGCATCGGTGGCGCGCAGACCCTGCTCGCCCAGGACGACATCCTGGAGGAGAAGGGGGCCCGCCGGGTCTCCCCGCACACCGTGCCGATGCTGATGCCGAACGGGCCGGCCGCCTGGGTCGGGCTCGAACTCGGCGCCCAGGCCGGTGTGCACTCGGTGGCGAGCGCCTGCGCGACCGGCGCGGAGGCGATCGCGCTCGGCCTGGACATGATCCGTTCGGGTCGGGCCGACGTGGTCGTGGCCGGTGGCACCGAGGCGGTCATCCACCCGCTACCGATCGCCGGGTTCGCCTCGGCGCGGGCCATGTCGATCCGGAACGACGACCCGGAGACCGCGTCCCGCCCGTGGGACAAGGGCCGCGACGGCTTCGTCCTCGGTGAGGGCGCGGGTGTCCTGGTGCTGGAGCGGGCCGACCACGCCGCGGCCCGTGGCGCCAGGGTCTACGCCCGGCTCGCCGGTGCCGGGATCACCTCGGACGGCTACGACATCGTCCAGCCGCACCCCGAGGGCGCCGGCTTCAAGCGGGCCATCCGGTTCGCACTCGCCGACGCCGACCTCGGCGGGTCGGACATCGTGCACGTCAACGCACACGCGACGTCGACCCCGGTCGGCGACATGCTCGAGGTGGCCGGTCTGCGCTCCGCGCTCGGCGACCACCCGGTGCTGACCGCCACCAAGTCGCTGATCGGGCACCTGCTCGGCGCGGCCGGCGCGGTCGAGTCGATCGCCACCATCCTGTCCATGCGGGACGGGGTCGTGCCGCCGACGATCAACCTCGACGACCCCGAGGACGGCCTGCTCGACGTGGTCGCGAACAAGCCACGCCAGCTCGACATCCCCGCCGCGCTGAACAACTCGTTCGGCTTCGGCGGACACAACGTGGCGCTCATCTTCACCCGGGTCTGAGAACCGCCCGCACCGGTCGGGCACGCGCGGCGTGCCCGACCGGTCCGTGAATGGAGACGTACGTGACCACCACGTCAGTCAGCGCCGACTCGTCAGTCGTCGACCAGCGCGATCCCGAGATCCGGCTCCGCTCACTCTTCGACCCGGGATCGTTGCGCCTGCTGGCGCCCCGGGACGACTCGGGTGTGCTCTGCGCCCGGGGCGAGATCGAGGGCAGCCCGGCCATCGCGTACGCGACCGACGCGACCCGGATGGGCGGCGCGATGGGCACCGTCGGGTGCAAACACGTCGTCGACGCGATCGACACCGCGGTCCGGGAACGGGTCCCCGTACTCGGGCTCTGGCACTCCGGCGGCGCCCGGCTCGCGGAGGGCGTGGTCGCGCTCGACGCGGTCGGGCAGATCTTCGCCGCCATGGTGCGCGCCTCCGGCCGGGTGCCGCAGATCTCGGTGGTGCTCGGCCCTGCCGCCGGTGGTGCCGCGTACGGCCCGGCGTTGACCGACATCGTGGTGATGAGTGGCGCCGGCCGGATCTTCGTGACCGGCCCGGAGGTGGTCCGCAGCGTCACCGGCGAGCAGGTCGACATGGAGCGCCTCGGCGGCCCGGAGCCGCACGGCCGGCGCTCGGGCGTGGTCCACGTGACCACGGTGGACGACGAGTCGGCCCTGGCCGAGTCCCGGCGGCTGGCCGCCCTCCTGGGGCACCAGGGTCGGTTCAGCCCGGCCGACATCCCGGCCACCGACGGGCCCGACCACGACCTGGCCGCGCCCATGCCGCCCGCGTTCAACCGGGCGTACGACGTCAAGCCGGTGGTCCGGGCACTGCTGGACGCCCCCGGGGTGGAACTGCACGCCAAGTGGGCGCCGAACGTGGTGACCGTGCTCGGGCGCTTCGCCGGCCGCACCGTCGGCGTGGTGGCGAACAACCCGCTGCGGTTGGGCGGCTGCCTGGACGCGTCCAGCGCCGAGAAGGCGGCCCGGTTCGTGCGCATGTGCGACTCGCTCGGCGTGCCGCTGATCGTGCTGGTCGACGTGCCGGGTTACCTGCCCGGCCTAGGCCAGGAGTGGGACGGCGTGGTACGCCGTGGCGCCAAGCTGCTGCACGCCTTCTCCGAGGCGGTGGTTCCCCGGGTGACCCTGGTGACCCGCAAGGCGTACGGCGGCGCCTACATCGCGATGAACTCCCGCGCGCTCGGTGCGACCTCGGTCTTCGCCTGGCCGAACGCGGAGGTCGCCGTGATGGGTGCCTCGGCCGCGGTCAACATCCTGCACCGCAAGAAGCTCGCCGCCACCCCGGCCGACCAGCGGGAGGCGTTGCGCGCCCAACTGGTCGAGGAGCAGACCCGGACCGCCGGTGGGGTGAACCGGGCGTTGGAGATCGGCGTGGTCGACGCCGTGATCGAGCCGGCACAGACCCGGCGGCGGCTCGCGGAGGCCCTGGCCGCCGCCCCGGGCGCCCGTGGCACGCACGGCAACATCCCGCTGTAGCGCACCGATCGACGCAGGACGCGGGGCCGGACGCCGGTCCCCACGTCGAACTCCCGCGCGCCGCTCCGATTAGGGTTCACCCGTGGAAGCGACCGAGATCCGCAAGCTCGCCGCCCTGGAGGACACCCACTGGTGGTACCGGGAACGCCGGGCCCTGCTGGCCCGCGCGCTGCGCCGGCTCGCCGCCGCCGGCAACGGGCCGGACGCCGCCAACGGCAACGAGCCGGGTAGCGGCAACGGGCCGGGTAGCGGCAACGGGCCGGACGCCGGCAACAAAGCCGGTAACGGGACGACGGGCGGCCGGGCGCTGGACATCGGGGCGGCCGGTGGCGGCAACACCCGGGTGCTGCGGGCGCACGGCTGGCGTCCGGTGGCGCTGGAGTACAGCCCGGAGGGGGCCGAGGTGGCCGCCGAGCGAGGGTTGCCGGTGCTCCGTGCGGACGCCCGGTACCTTCCACTGCCCTCGGCGAGCCTCGGTCTGGTGGTCGCCTTCGACATCCTCGAACACATCGAGGAGGACGATCTCGCGGCGGCGGAGATCCGGCGTACGCTGCGCCCCGGCGGGACCGCGCTGATCGCCGTACCGTGTGACATGCGGCTCTGGTCGGCGCACGACGTGGCGGTCGGGCACGTACGCCGCTACGACCGCGCCTCGCTCGTCTCGGTGCTGGAGAAGGCTGGGCTCGTCGTCGACGAACTCTGGAGCTGGAACGTGGTGCTCCGTCCGGTGGCCGCCTGGCGCCGCCGCCGCTCCACCGGCTCGGACCTGGACGACCTGCCGGCGCTGGTGAACCTCGGCCTGCGGACGATCATCACCGCCGAGCGCTACCTGCCGGTCAAGTCGCTGCCCGGCGTCTCGCTCATGCTCCGCGCCCACCGTCCGGCGAGCTGACCGCCGGCACCGGGCCGAGCCGGACACGGCCTCCGGCACCGAACCGAGCCGGACACGGACGCGCCGGCCGGTCAGCGGAGTCGGTAGACGGCCAGGGTGCCGTTGTCGAAGCGGAGGTCGGCCAGGCCGGCGAGTTCCCCGGGCTCCTCGCCGACGGTCCGGTCCACCAGCAGCCACCGTACGGCGTACCGGTCGCGCAGGGCGGTCAGACCGGCGATGGTCGGGGCGACAAAAACCTCGTCGTTGGCCCGGAGCCGCTCGGGGTCCCAGAACGGCACGTACGGCCCGTCCGGCAGCCCGACCAGGCGGGGCGTGAACGCCCACCCCTCGACCAGCACCGAACGTTCGGTGTACGCGCTCACCCAGAACGAACGCGCGTCGCACCGGTCGTTGACCACCACCCGGCAGTGCACGTTGGTGGCCACCACGTCGTCCGGGTCGCTGTGCTCGTGGATCCAGCGGGCCGCCGAGACCCGTGACTGCGGCATCGGCACCACCGCGTACGCGCCGCCGTTGGCGTACCGCCGCGCCGCGCCCGCGTCCATCACCAGCCCCGGCGCCCCGGCGACCAGGATGCCGGTGAGCAGCACGACCGCTCCCCGTCCACGCAGTCCCGCCCAGCGCTGGGCCAGCACCGGCCAGAGCAGTACGCCGAGCAGCGCCACCCCGGCCAGCGCCGCCGCCCACCAGAGCAGCGGCCGGAGCGCGTCCCAGGCCGGGGCCGGGGCGGGGTGGACGGTGGCCTGGTTGTTCCACTGGACCAGGATCAGCAGCAGCGCGAACCCGGCCGCGCCGAGGGCGAGCAGCGCCCGGCCCCGGCGGCGCAGCCGGGCCCGCTCGACCAGCTCGGCGTACCCCCAGCCGGAGGCGATCACACCGAAGGCGAACGCGGCCCGGGTGAAGTACTGGTTGCTGCTGCCGGGGTGCCCGACCACCAGGTAGATCACCGGCCCGACCAGCGCGCCGCCGAGCAGGAAGACCTGCACCGGTTCGAGCCGGAACCGACGGTGCGCGACCAGGGCCACCACGCCGGCCAGCCGCAGTTGCAGGTTGAGCAGGAAGGCCAGTCCCGCCAGGACCCAGAGCAACACGCCGGTGCCGGCCGCCCGGTCGGTGGCTACGCCGACGTACGGCCGCAGACCGGAGAACGGGTCGACGGTCACGCCGTGGCTCTCGAAGGCGAACAGGATCGCGGTGGCGAAGCCCTGCGCGGCCAGCGCCAGCACCCCGGCCGCGATGACCGGCCAGGCCAGCCGGCGGCGTACCACCAGCAGGACCAGCGCGGTCAGCCCGAGCGCGCCCGCGACCACCGGCACCGAGCTGGCCTTGGCCCCGGTCGAGGCGGCCAGCAGCAGCGCCGCCAGCACCCAGGCGCCCCGGCCCAGCGGCGGCACCGTGACGCCCCGGGCCGGACCGATCCGGTCCGCCAGGACCGCGATCAACGGCAACAGCAACACCCAGCTGTACGTCATCGACGGGCTGCCCCAGACGATGAACGTCGCCTGGGTGCCGAAGAGCTGGCGCAGACCGTTCTCGTAACCGAACTCGCCGACGGTGAACATCAGTGCCGCCGCCACCGCGCCCGCGTACGGTCGGCCGCTGACCCGCCAGCCGACAACCGCCACCAGCAGCACGGCGAGCAGGCAGAGCGCCGGTACGGCCAGCCGGAAGAAGACCGTGGGCAGGTCCACCCCACTGACCAGGCTCGCCGCCGCCATGTGGGCGAAGCCGAACCAGTGGTAGTGCAGCGGCTCACCGGCGACCTGCGGCACCTCCGGCGGCATCTGGTGGGTGGCCGCCCCGGCGATCGAGAGCTGGAAGGGCAGGTCGATGTACTGCGCCTGGTGCTCGTCGGTCGGCAGGATCGGGTTGCGGTAGAGGAACGACTCGGCGAGGTAGAGGGTGAAGCCGCTGACCACCGCCGCGATCGACCAGGCCCAGCCGGTCGGGACCGGGGTGTAACCGGTGACCCGCCAGTGCCGGCGCAGCCGTGGCACCGCCACGAAGAGCAGCACCACCACCGCCGGCCACCAGCGCAGCCAGCGTTCCAGGCCGAGTCCGGTGAGCACCGCCCAGGCGGCCAGCTCCAGCACCAGCCCGACGGCGGCACCGATCGCCAGGTCCTCGACCAGGGTGTGCGGCCGGGCCCGCAGCGCGCGGTAGACCAGGGTGCCGGGCAGCACCACGGCGAGCAGGGCGTAACCGGCGTACCGGACGATGTCGAGCAGTGGGGTGTCGGCGCTGAGCAGGATGGCGACGACCACGACGAGACCGGCGAGCGCGGGCGCGTACCGGTGGGCCGCGACGACGGCGCGGGCGGGCCGGGCGGGGGGCGGTGTGCCCAGTGCCGGCGCCCCGGGGGCGACGGCGGTCACCGCAGCGTGTCGGCGAGGGCAGCCGGGTCGCCGCCGTTGGCCGGAGCGGCCGGGCCGCCGCCGTTGGCTGGAGCGGCGGGCGCACCGCCGTTGACCGGGGCGGCGGCGTGGGCGGCCGGCGGGACAGGTGGTTCGCCGTCGGCGGTGTCGGTGGCCACGAAGTAGGCCGGGCGCCCCTGCACCGCCGTGTAGATCCGGGCCACGTACTCCCCCAGTAGACCGAGACAGAGCAGTTGGACGGCGCCCAGGAAGAGGACCGCCACGTAGAGCGACGGCCAGCCGCTGACCGTCGCGCCGAAGAAGTACGCGACCACCGCGACCACCACCAGCAGCCCGCAGACCGCCACGCCGGCCAGGCCGAGCCAGGTGGCGAAGCGCAGCGGCGCGGCGGAGAAACTGGTCACGCTGTCGGCCGCGAGTCCCACCATCCGGGACATCGGGTATTTGGTCCGCCCGGCCGCCCGCTCGTCCCGCAGGTAGGTCACCTCACCGCTGGGAAACCCGAGCCAGGGTACGACCAGCCGGAGCACCGGGGAGCGTTCGGGCAACTCCCGCAGCGCTTCCACGGCCGCCCGACTGAGCAGCCGGAAGTCACCGGCCTGCGCCGGCACCTGCTTGCCGACCAGCCGTCGCATCAGCCGGTAGTACAACCCGGCGGTCCACCGCTTGAAGAACGTGTCGGTACGCCGGTCGGCCCGCACGCCGTACACGATGTCCAGGTGCCGGACCCGGGCGGCGCCGAGCATCTCGACGATCGTCTCCGGCGGATCCTGCAGGTCGGCGTCGAGACTCACCACGTAGTCGCCCCGGGCCCGGAGCACCCCGGCGATCAGCGCCGCCTGGTGCCCGCTGTTGCGGCGCAGGCGCAGCACCCGCAACTGGGGCCAGTAGGTGCGCACCCCGGCCAGCGCGACCGCCGTACCGTCGGTGCTGCCGTCGTCGACCGCGACCACCTCGTACGCCTCGTCGAGCCCGTCGAGGACGCCGCGCAACCGCTCGACCAGCAGCGGCAGCACGCTCTCCTCGTTGAACATCGGCACGACCACGGACAGCGCCGGTCCCGGTTGCGTCACCGCCCGCGCACCCCCGTTCCGGTCGACCCGGCGGACAGCCGAACGCTACCAGCCGTGGCGGTTTCGCGAGCCGCTGACGGACCGCCCCCGGGCGCCGGCACGGTTGCCCCGCCGACGTTTCAGGCCGTGCAGGAGCTACGCGGCAGACTGGTCACCGGCACCGGGGAGCGACCGGTCGGCCGGGCCTTGCCGGCGAGCACGTCGGCCAGCGCCGCCATCGACACCGCGCTGGACGAGTACGTCGCCAGCAGCACCGGCGACGCCGCCGATTCCAGCAGGTACGGGGTGTCCATCGCGACCGTCACCCCGGCGGCCGGGTTCAGGTCACCGGCGGCGTCACCGTAACCGACCAGGTGCACGATCGTGCCGCCCTTGGGCACCACCGCCACCCCGGCCGCGCGCAACGCGTCGGTCAGGGTGGCCGCCGTCCTGTCCCGCCCCTTGGCGGCGGTGACCGTGACCGGACCCCGGACCGGCGCCTGGGCACAGGTGCCGCGCAGCGCGGTGACCGAGGCGGTCGCCACCTTCCGGGCCGCCTCCTGGTGCGCCGCGGTGGCGAGGGTGGACATCGCCGGCACCTGGTGTCCGGCGAGCGTGAACTTGAGGGTGAGCACCCGGGTCACCGCCTCCACCAGCCGGGTACGCGGCAGCGTCCCGGCCCGTACGGCGGCCAGCAGCCCGTCGTACGCCTGGGTCAGGTTCGGCGGCATCAGCAGCAGGTCGTTGCCGGCGTTGATCGCCCGTACGGCGGCCTCGCCGGGCGGGTAGACCATCGCCGGGGCCATGTTCATCCCGTCCGAGACCACCACACCCTTGAAGCCGAGCTGACCGCGCAGCAGGTCGGTCAGCACCTTGTGCGAGAAGGTCGCCGAGGTGCCCTTGTCGACCGAGGTGACGTCGAGGTGGCCGGACATCACCAGCCCGGCGCCGGCCGCGATGCCGGCGGTGAACGGCGGCAGGTCCCCGGCGTCGAGCGCGGCCCGGTCCTGGGTGAGCACCGGCAGGTTGTCGTGCGAGTCGGCGGCGGTGTGGCCGTGCCCGGGGAAGTGCTTGAGGGTGGCCGCGACGCCCGCCCCCTGCAACCCCCGTACGGCGGCGGCGACCTGGGCCGAGGTCGCCTTCGGGTCGTCACCGAAGGAGCGGGACCCGATCACCGTGCTGTGCGCCCCGAGCACGTCGGCGTCCGGGGCGAAGTCGACGTTCACGCCGAGCGCGGCCAGCTCGGTGCCGGCGGCCCGCCAGGCGCTCTCGGTCAGGGCCGGGTCACCGGCGGCACCGAACGCCATCGCGCTGGGCAGCACGGTCACCCCGGTACCGATCCGGGTGACCACGCCGAACTCCTGGTCGGTGCCGACCAGCAGCGGCGCGGCGCCGGCGGCCAGCTTGCCCCCGGCCTGCTGCAGTCCGGTGGTCAGCCCGCGCACCTGGGCCGGGTTGTCGACGTTGCTGGTGACCTGGTTCTTGCCAGTCGGGTCGTCGGCGGAGAAGCCGACCAGGATCAGCCCGCCGAGCCGGTACTTCGCGATCATCTCGGCCGGGGTCGCCACCCCGGCCAGTTTCTGGTTGCCGGCCGCCGAACCCGCCGAGACCTCGGTTGCCGAGTCGCCGTACGCGTACGGCATCAGCACCTGGCCGACCAGGTCCTCGTCGCTCAGCCGGGCGACCAGCTCGGCCGCCCGCGCCGCCGGCTCCGATCCGCCGGACGGGTTCGGTGCGGCGGTGGGGCCGACCGGCCCGCTGGCGCTCGGGGCCGGTGCGGCGCCCGGGTCGGATCGACCGGCACAGCCGGACGCGGTCAGCGCGGCCATGACGGCGAGCGCGGCGAGGGTACGCCGGAGGGGGTTCGGCATCGCGCTATCCCATCAGTTTCTCCCTTATCCGGGCAACTTGACCGAGGGCGGATGGGTGACGGAGCAGCACGGGTCAGCCGACCCGAGTGAGCAGCGTCACCGGAGCGCCGTCGCCGGCATACCGGTACGGCTCCAGCTCGGCGTCCCAGGCGGTGCCGAGCGCCTTGTCCAGGGCGTGCGACAGCGCCTCGGGAGCCCGGGCCGACGCCATGATCTCGCGCAGCCGGTCCTCGCCGAGTTGGATGTCACCGGCGGCGCCGGTGGTCGCCCGGAACAGCCCGCGTCCGGGGACGTACATGAACCGTTCGCCGTCGACCCCGGCGCTCGGTTCCTCGGTGATCTCGAAACGGATCATCGGCCACTGCCGTAGGGCAGCAGCCAGTTCCGCACCCGTCCCCGGCCGACCGGACCAACTGCACTCCGCCCGGCGCGAGCCGGAATCGACGGGTTGAACCGTCCAGTGCAGATTGACCGGCACGGTAAGGACGCGCGCGATCGCCCACTCGACGTGCGCACACACGGCGAGTGGGGTCGAGTGGACGTATACGACGCCACGCGTTGGCACGGTGACCTCCCGGAGAGCGAGGTGCGTCTTCCCCTACGACCTCGATCACCAGGCGATCTGGAACACATGATGACTGCTGTGACTGATGGTGCGCCAGAGAATCGGAATTTTGGCATGCCGGAATAGCCGTACCGCTAGTGGGTGTTCATTCCTCACGACAGGCCGCGGTCGCCGTCCGGCTCTCGTGGTCGTGTAAAGTTCACTCGGCGTCCTGTGTCGCCGCGCGATCGTATGTGCGGCATCTTCGGGCGCCACCGTTCGGTCTCAGCGAGTTTCAGAGCGGTTACCAGCAGTTCCGAGCAGTTTTCGGCGGCCCCCCGGCCACCAGGCGCGTCCGGCGTGTGTGCCGCCGCGCATTCCGTCTCCCGTTATGTCTGGCAAGGAGTACTTCCGTGGCGAGCAACACCTCAAAGACCGCGCGCGCGTCAGTCCGCGCCGGCCAGGCCGGTCAGGGTGGCGCCCTGAGCGTGCTCGGCGAGTTCAAGTACCTGATTCCGCTCAACGGCGGCAAGCACGCCTACGTGCGGAACCTGACCAACGGCAAGACCGTCCACCTCCGTACCGACTCCGACGCCTTTGTCGAGGAGGTTCGGCAGCTTGCCGCCGCCGGTCACGCCGCCAAGATCCGGGCCGAGATCACCGGCCTGGCGACGGCGTACCCGGGCGACGGCTGGGACAGCGCCGAGAAGCGGCTCGTCGACGCTGGCGTCTTCACCGCCTGAGTCCGACCCCGTACGCACCACACGAACGCCCCCCGGCCGCGCCGGATGGGGCGTTCGTCCTTTTTGTGCCTTGTGGCGAAATCTCGGCTCCCGTACCCCGTCACCGCGCTCGCCGGCCCCGGCAACTGACCGGTAACCGACCACGGTCCCCGGGCAAGATCATGGGTACGCTTGTTACCCGCAGGTAGGCAACCTCGGGTGAGCGGGAGGTAGCCATGTCCGACCAGACCCCGTCCCAGCGTGTCGGGCTCGAACCCACTCACGTAACCCTCGCCGACGGCCTGCCTCTCCACGTGACGCAGACCGGACCGGCCACCGCGCCGGTGACCGTCCTGCTGCTGCACGGCTGGACCCTGGACCACCGGATCTGGCACCGGCAGGTGGAGGCGGTGGCCGGGACACTCGGCGACTCGGTCCGACTGGTCGGCTACGACGCCCGGGGACACGGCCGGTCCGGCGTGAGCGCGCTGGGCGAGGCGACCCTGGCCCGCCTCGGTGACGACCTGGCCGAACTGATCACCCAGGTGGCGCCGACCGGGCCGGTGATCCTCGTCGGTCACTCCCTCGGCGGCATGACGATCATGGAGTACGCCCACCGCCACCCGGACGCCTTCGCCGACCGGATAGCGGGCCTGGTCCTCGTCGGCACCAGCGCCGAGGGGCACACCCACACCTGTTACGGCCTGCCCAGCGGGCTCACCCGGTTGATCCGGCTCGCCGAGACCACCGGAGCCGGCGTACTGGCCCGGTGCGGCGGTCTGCGTACGCCCGGCCCGGTCTTGCAGGCGCTGCGACCCGCGCTGCGCTGGCTGCTCTTCGGCGACAACTGTGCGTCGGACGACCTCGATCTCACCGCGTCGGCGACCGGCCGTGCGGCCCTGGTCTCGATCGGCGGGCTCCGGTCCTCGATCGGCCGGCAGCACCGACTGGCCACCCTCGCCGCGCTCGGTGACCTGCCGGTGGCGGCCCTGGTCGGCGACCGGGACCGGCTCACCCCGCCCCGGTGCACCGAGTCGATCGTCGAGGCCCTCCCGAACACCGAGCTGACCCTCTGCGCCGGCGCCGGCCACATGCTCATGCTCGAACGCCCGGACGAGGTGACCGCCGCCCTGCTCGCCGTGACCCGCCGAGCCCTACGCCCCGCCGCCCCGGTCCCCGCCGCCCGTCGCCCCCACCCCTGACCACCCCGCTCCACCCCACCCCACCCCACCCCGGCTCACCCCGGCCTACCCCACCCCGCCCGCCCGGCCGGACCCGGCGCACGCTCGTCGATCATGAATTTGTCGCGCTCCCGAGTGAGTCCCGGATGCGGTAATTTCATGATCAACGGGCGAGCAAGGGGCTGGCAAGAGGCGAGCAACAGGCTGACAGCAGGCGGAGGGCGGGAGACAGACACCCCGGATCGGGCGATCGGCGCGAGGCGTTACGACGGCAACCCGTACCCTCGCTACCTGGCCACCCTGCGCGGCCCCGCGCCCACCCCGGCCAGCCCGACCGGCTTCGAGGTGATCGTGGGGCGGCACCGAGCACCGATCGTGGAACGCCACCGAACACCCGGGAGACTGCACGTTGACCGACCTGACCACCCTGCAACAGGAGATCGCCGCCGAGCAGCGGCACCTCGACCTGGTCTACGCCCGGCTGGCCCAGCTACGCAGAGGCGCCGCCCAGGCTGAGCAGGAGGGTTATCAACTCGCCAGGGTGGGCAACTTCGGCGCGCTGGTGGAACGGGACGCGATGGTCTTCCACGCCGCCCGGCGCCGGCACGCGCTCGACGCCGAGCACGAGGGGCTGGTCTTCGGTCGGTTGGACCTGCGCGACGGGCAGGTGCTGCACATCGGCCGGCTCGGCGTACGGGGTGAGCGTTCCGAGCCGCTGGTGATCGACTGGCGGGCACCGGCCGCCGCCGCGTTCTACCAGGCCACCCCCGCCGACCCGCTCGGCGTGGTACGTCGACGCATGATCCAGTCCTCGAACGAGCGGGTGACCCGGATCGAGGACGACCTGCTCGACCCGGCCGCCGCGCCGCCCGGCATGCGGGTGGTCGGCGACGGAGCGCTGCTCGCCTCGCTGGCCAAGGCGACCGGTCGGGGCATGCGCGACATCGTCGCCACCATCCAGCGCGAACAGGACGAGGCGATCCGGTCCCCGGCCGGCGGCGTGACGATCGTCTCGGGCGGGCCGGGCACCGGCAAGACCGCCGTCGCCCTGCACCGGGCGGCGTACCTGCTCTACTCCGACCGGAACCGGTTCGCCGGGGGCGGCGTACTGGTGGTCGGACCCTCCGGGGTCTTCGTCGAGTACATCGCCTCGGTGCTGCCCTCGCTCGGCGAGGAGACGGCCACCCTGCACTCGCTCGGCTCGCTCTTCACCGGGGTGGTCGCCACCCGTACCGACCCGGCCGAGGTCGCCACGGTCAAGGGCTCGCTGCGGATGCGTCGGGTGCTGGAACGGGCGACCCACGACGCCGTACCGGACGGCCCGACCGAACTGCGTCTGCTCTACCGGGGCGAGTTGCTCCGGCTCGACGCCGCCCAACTCGACGCGATCCGGACCCGGGCGCTGCCCCGGGGCGCGCGGCGCAACGAGGTACGGCGGGCCGGCATCGACGGCCTGTTCCAGGCGCTCTGGGAGCAGGCGAGGCGGATGCCGGTCGGCCGGTTGCCGGAGCGGGCCAGCTTCGAGGACGACCTCGCCGAGCGGGCCGACTTCCGGGACTTCATCCGGGCCTGGTGGCCCCGACTGCACCCGTGGCACGTACTCGGCTGGTTGAGCCGGCCGGAGCGGCTGCGGGCGTACGCGTCGGGGCTGCTGTCGAACCGCGAGATCAGGGCGCTCGGGGCGTCGTACCGGAACCTGGACGCGGACGGGCCGACCATCGCCGACGTGGCGATCCTGGACGAGCTGGACGAGCTGCTGGGCAAGCCGATGCGCCCGGCCAAGCGGCGGCGGGACCCGTTCCTGCTGGCCGGCGGCGTACGCGAGGTGAGCACGTACGCGGACCGGCAGCGGGCGGCGCGGGCCCAGGCGACCGAGCGACCGGAGGACTACCGCGAGTACGCCCACGTGGTGGTGGACGAGTCGCAGGACGTGTCGCCGATGCAGTGGCGGATGCTCGGGCGGCGCGGCCGGCTCGCCTCCTGGACCGTGGTCGGCGACCCGGCCCAGACCGCCTGGACCGGCGACGCGCGCGAGCTCGACCAGGCCCGGGACAAGGCACTCGGCCGGCGGGCCCGGCACACCTACACCCTCTCCACCAACTACCGGAACCCGGCGGAGATCTTCGAGGTGGCGGCCAAGGTGATCCGCGAGGTCTCCCCCGACCTGGTCCTGCCGACCGCGGTGCGTACCACCGGGGTCGAGCCGATCGAGCTGACGGTGCCCGCCGCCGAGTTGCCCGGGGCGACCCTGCGGGCGGTGACCGACCTGCTCGGCGAGGTGCAGGGCACGGTCGGGGTGATCACCCCGGTGCCGCGCCGGGGCGAGGTCGCGGGTTGGCTGGCCGACCTCGCCGGCCCCCGGCTCCAGGTGGTGACCAGCCTCCAGGCGAAGGGCATGGAGTACGACGGCGTGGTGCTGGTCGCCCCCACCGAGATCCGGACCGACTCCGAGTCGGGCGTACGGACCCTCTACGTCGCCCTCTCCCGCGCCACCCAACGCCTCACCACCCTCGACACCCCACCCTCCCCCTAACCCCCTGCCCCCTGCCCCCACCCCACGTCGCCGATCTAGGGCGAATCGTCGCTGGACGATCTCCTGGCACGCTGATTTGCCCTAGATCGACGGGGGGTGGGGCGGGGGAGTTTAGGGGCGGGGGATGGAGGTGACGGTGTAGGGGGTGGTGGGGGTGGGTGGGGTGGTGAAGCGACCGTTGGGCAGGTAGAGACGGTTGCCGTACGCGGCGACCGTGGTCGGTACGTCGAAGCCGGGCGAGGTGACCTGCTCGACCAGCCGGCCGCTGGTCCCGGCCCGGTCCAGTGTGTACTCGGCGACCGTGTTCAGCCGGTTCTGCACGACGTAGAGGCTCCGGCCGTGGCGGAGCAGCCCGTCGCCGTTGGTCAGCACCTCGCCGCCGAGGTCGACCTTCCGGCTCACCCCGGTCGCCGGATCGACCCGGAACAGCGTCCCGGTGCTCGACTGCACGACCAGCAGGGCGCGCCCGTCCGGGGTGGTCTCGATGCCGTTGGCGTTGATCCCGGTGCCGTAGCCGATGTCGCCGGTCAGCGGCACCGTGAGCACGTCGTCGGCGTCGGGCAGGCCACCCCACCGGTTCAGGGGGAGCTTGTACAGCACCGGGTTGGTCGAGTCGGTGAACCAGGCCGCGTCCGGGGTGAGCACCACGTCGTTGACGAAGCTCGGCACGGCGTTGAACTGGTAGCTGGCAAGGATTTCACCGCTGAACGCGTCGTAGACCCGGGCGGCGGCACCGGAGGCCATGTTGCCGCCGCCGACAAAGAGCCGGCCGCGCAGGTCGACCTTCATCCCCTGGGACGGCGTGCCGGAGCCGGGATGGATCTCCTCACCGCGTCCGGTGACCAGGTTCACCCGGTAGATCGCGCCGCTCGCGCGCGAGCCGAAGAAGGCGTACGGCAGTGCGCCGATCGCGATCCCCTCCGGTTGGAACCCGTCCGGCAGCGAGAACGTGCCGGGAAAGATGGTTGGCGTCCTGGTCGAAGCACCCGCCGTCGAAGCACCCGCCGTCCCGGTGGTCGGCCGGGCGGCGGCGACCGGGACCGGCGCGGCCAGGGTGCCGGCCAGCGCCACGGTGACGAACAGGACGGTGGTACGGGGTCGAACTCGCATCCTCGATCTCCTCCCCCGCCACAACGGGCGGGCATCGGCCGATGTCGCTCGGTACCGGGATCGATGGTGCCCGCTCGTCCGGGCTGTCCGCTACCTGACAACGGCTCCGCTTCCCGGGCGGTGGTGATCACGTCACACTGTGCCCGTGCCGGCCACCGCCCTGACAGCGACCACGAGACGTGGACCCCGGACCGGGGCCGTACCGGGTCGGCCGGCGTGAGCTGGCCACTGCTGCGCCTGGCCGTCGCCGGGCTGCGGGCCCATGCCGTACGGCTGCTGCTGACCGCCGCCGCGGTGGTGGTCGGGGTCGGTTTCCTGGCCGGCACCCTGGTCTACGGCGACACCGCCCGGGCCGCCTTCTACGACGACCTGGCCCGCTCGGCGCGGAACGTCGACGTGGTGGTGGAGCCGGCCGAGACGCTGGTGTCGGCGGAGACGGTGTCCCGGATCAGGGCGGTCGACGGGGTGGCCGAGGTGGACGGCCGGGTGATCGCCTGGCTCGGCCTGCTCGACCGGGACGGCCGGCTGCTGACCCAGCAGGGACACGTCGGTTACGGACTCTCCGTGCCGGGGGTGGCCTCGCTGGCCCCGTACGACGTGGCGGCCGGACGGCTGCCCACGGCGGCCGGTGAGGTCGCGGTGGACAAGGCCACGGTGGCCAACACCGGGTACGTCCTCGGTGGCCCGGTGTCGCTGCTGGACCAGGCTGGTACGCCGCACCGGCTGACCCTGGTCGGGGTGGTCGACCTCGGGGTGAACCGGCTCTTCGGCAACTCCCCGGTGGCCGTGCTGACCGACGCCGACCTGGCCGCCCTGACCGGCACCGAGCGGTACGCCCAGGTGGTGATCCGGGCCGAGCCGGGAACGGACCCGCGCGAGCTGGCCGACCGGGTCGCCGAGGTGACCGGTGACCCCCGGTTGACGGTCCTCACCGGCGACCGGCTCCGGGACCGGCTCGCCGAGCAGGCGGGCAAGTACGTCGACGGCTTCCTCGCGGTGCTGATCGGGTTCGGGCTGGTCTCGCTGACCGTCTCCGCGTTTGTCATCTACAACACCTTCGCCATCCTCGCCGCCCAACGCGTACGCGAGCTGAGCCTGCTGCGTTGCGTCGGCGCGACCCGCCGGCAGGTCGGGGTGGCGGTGCTGCTGGAGGCGGTGGCGCTCGGCGTACTGGCCTCGCTCGGCGGGCTGGCGGCGAGCCTGCTGATCGGCTACGGGCTGATCTGGGGGCGGGAGCTGGTCGCCACCGACATCCCGTTGCACGCCCCGGTGGTGCGCTGGCCGACGGTGGCGGTGGCGATCGGCTTCGGCACGCTGGTGGCGGTGCTGGCCGCGCTCGTACCGGCGTTGGGCGCGGGCCGGGTGCCGCCGCTGGCCGCACTGCGCGGCAGCGCCACCGCGGAGCTGCACGACGCCACCGGTCGGCGGCGCCGGGTCCGGCTGCTGGTCGCCTCCGGGCTGGTCGGGGCGGGGGTGCTGGCGATCGGCGTCGGGGTGCCGCTGGCCTTTCCCGGGCTGCCGCTGGTGCTCGGCGGTGGCATGGTGGTCTGGCTCGGCGCGGTGGTGGCGGCGCCGCTGCTGGTCCCGCGCGCGGTGGGCGTACTCGGCTGGCTGCCGGCCCGGTTGTTCGGCCCGGTGGCCGGGCTGGCGGTGCTGAACGCGCGGCGCAACCCGCGCCGGGCCGCCGCGACCACCATGGCGCTCACCGTCGGGGTGGCGCTGATGTCGATGTTCGCGGTGCTGCTGGCGACCGCCCGGGACCAGACCGGCCGTGAGCTGACCGAGAACTTCCCGGTCGACTTCGTGCTGGACCGCAACCGGATCGACGGCACACCCGGGGCGACCCGGGGCGAGCTGCCGGCGGAGCTGGCCGACGTACTCCGGGCCGATCCGGCGTTCGCGACGGTGGCCGAGGTACGGCTCGCGCCGGCACCGGTCGACCGGCAGGTACGGATCTGGTCGGTGCCGCCGGAGCAGTTACGCGGCCCGGTCCGGCCGGAGGTGACCGAGGGCGACCTGGCCCGGCTCGGGCCGGACACGGTGGCGGTGAACCGCCGGGTGGCCCAGGCCCGGGGCCTCGGGCTGGGCGACCGGTTCGCGCTCGGGTTGCCCGGCGTCACGGATCCGACCGGGGCGCCGGACCCGACCGGGGCGCTGACCGTGGTCGCGCTCTACGACGACGCGCCGACCGGCGGCGCGGCCCTGGTGCACTGGGACCGGTTCGGCTCCGCGTACGGTCCCGGGGCGGCGAACGAGTTGCTGGTCGACCTCGCCCCCGGCTTCGCCACGTCGGACGGCCGGCGGGCGCTCGACGGGGTGCTGCGCGACTACCCGGTGGTACGGGTGAGCAGCGTCGCCGACCAGGCCGACGAACTGGGCGCCACCCTGGACGAGTTGCTCGGCATCTTCGCCGCGCTGCTCGGCATGTCGTTGCTGATCGCGGTCTTCGGGATCGGCAACACGCTCTCGCTGTCGGTCTTCGAGCGGACCCGCGAGTCGGCCACGCTGCGCGCGCTGGGGCTGTCCCGGCGGCAGCTCGGCCGGATGCTGCTCGCCGAGGCGGGGCTGATCGCGCTGGTCGGCGCGCTGGCCGGAATCGCCCTCGGGGTGGGCGTCGGCTGGACCGCCGCGCTCGGACTGATCGACAGTTACGGGCACGGGCTGCCGGTCGTACCGGTGGGGCAGCTCGCGCTCTGCGCGAGCCTGGCCGGCGGCGCGGCGCTGCTGGCAGGGGTGCTGCCGGCCCGGCGGGCCAGCCGGGCGCCGATCGTGGCGGCGATGGCGGCCGAGGGCTGATCCGGGGCCGGCACGACCAGGTGCGGGCCGACGACCGTGACCGTGCCCCGCCGGACGCCCGGTGACCGACCCGCTCCTCGAAGAGTCCGAAGATTGCACACATTGCGATGTGAGCATATGTTGGGCCGTACGGGTACCGGCGGCGGAGGGTGTGTGCGTGGGCGCGGGTCATGACCACGGCGCGCGGACGGTGCGCGCGGGCGAGCGGCACCGGGGACGGCTCTGGTCCGCCCTCGGGCTGCTCGTGGTCTTCACCGTGGTCGAGGCGGTCGCCGCCCTGGCCACCGACTCGCTCGCCCTGCTCTCCGACGCCGGGCACATGTTCACCGACGTGCTCGGGATCGGGATGGCGCTCGCCGCGATCACCGCGACCCGGCGCGCGACGGACGACCCGCAGCGAACCTTCGGCCTCTACCGGCTCGAGGTGCTCGCCGCCCTGGGCAACGCGGTGCTGCTCTTCGGGGTCGCGCTCTACGTCCTGGTCGAGTCGGCGCTCCGGTTCGGCGCGGAACACCCGCCGACCGTGCTGGCCGGACCGATGCTGGTGGTTGCGATCCTCGGTCTGCTGGCCAACCTGGTCGCGTTCGCGCTGCTGCGCCCCGGCGCGCGGGAGAACATCAACCTGCGCGGGGCCTACCTGGAGGCGCTCGGCGACCTCTTCGGCTCGGCCGGGGTGATCGTCGCCGCCCTGGTGATCGCGAATACCGG
This sequence comes from Micromonospora sp. NPDC050397, assembly GCF_044901685.1. Classification (NCBI taxonomy): domain Bacteria; kingdom Bacillati; phylum Actinomycetota; class Actinomycetes; order Micromonosporales; family Micromonosporaceae; genus Micromonospora; species Micromonospora sp. NPDC050397. Next base: position 59,654 of record NZ_JBJDPS010000004.1, on the reverse strand, counting down.
CTGGTGGTGGGCCGACCCGGTGGTCGCGGTGGCGATCGGGCTGTTCATCCTGCCCCGGACCTGGCGACTGGCCCGGGCGGCGGTCCGGATCCTGGTGCAGGCCGCGCCGGAACACCTGGACGTGCCGACGGTGGCCGCCCGGCTCTGCGCCGTACCCGGCGTCGCCAACGTGCACGACCTGCACGTCTGGACCCTCACCTCGGGCATGGAGGTGGCCTCGGCCCACCTCACGCTCGCGTCGGGCGCGGAGGTCGGCGCGGTGCTGGCCGCCGCGCGGGAGGCGCTGCACGACGACTTCGACATCGCGCACGCCACCCTCCAGGTCGAGCCCGGCACCGCGACCGAACCCTGCGGACCCGCCGACTGGTAGCCCACACCCCATCCGTACGCCGCGCAAAGCCATCGACTCCTTACTTCGACCGACAAGGCGACCACTCTTCGCTTACCTGGTCCTTAAATTTTGTCCCTCGACCGGGTGAAATTTTCTGCTTATATCCGACATATCATTTCGACTCGTGTTCAGGGTAAAACCAGCCAACACTGTCCGTACTGGACCCGACCGGTAGGCTCGGCTCCGGTCTCCGCCGGGCGGCGCCCTCCGGCGCCTGCGGTGACCGTCGCCTAATCGCACGTGCGAGCCGGGGAACCATCGCGTTTTTGGGGTGCATCCGCGTCAGCGGTAGGGATCTTCCGTCCCGAACCCGTCAGCTAACCCGGTCGGCGGCTGACGGAAGGACGTGTACCGAATGCCATTCATGGCGCCCGTACGACCCCGTGCCGCACGGTTCGCGACCCTGACCGCGCTCGCGGTCACCCTCGCCGTGCTGGCCTCCCCCCTCACCCCCACCAGCGCGCTGGCCGCCGCCGGCCCGGTCTCCGCCCTGCCCGGAACGCTCGCCGCCGCCCCCGGCGGCACCGACGACGAGGGTGGCAGCGCCAGCCTCCGGGAACAGCTCGAGGCCGCCGCCAAGGGTTACCTCGACGCCCAGGCGAAGCTGGACAACTCCACCAAGCGGCAGCAACAGCTCGCCGCCCACCTGGTCACCCTGGAGGCCGACGTGGCCGCCCGGACCCAGACCGTCGGCGAACTCGCCGGCATGGCGTACCGCACCGGCCGGCTCGGGCCGCTGACCGCCCTGCTCAACAGCGACTCGCCGGACGGCTTCCTGGACCGGGCCACCTCGCTCGGCACCGTGGCCGCCAACGAGGACCGCCAGCTCCGGAACCTGATCGAGGCACGCGACCAGGAGAAGCGGGCCAAGACGGCGATCGAGGGCGAGATCCGGGAGCAGCGCAAGCAGCTCACCGTCATGGGCCAGCGCAAGCAGCAGGCCGAACGGGCGCTGGCCCAGGCCGGCAGTGGCGGCGCCAGCCCCGGCGTCACGGCCACCACCAAGTCGTCCTCGGCCAAACCGGCCCCGCGCAACTCCGACGGCTCCTGGCCGGCCGAGTCGTGCAGCGTCGACGACCCGACCACCACCGGCTGCATCACCCCACGCACCCTCAACGCGATGAACCAGGCCAAGGCGGCCGGCTTCACCCGCTTTGTCTCCTGCTTCCGCAGCGGCGGATCGGGCGAGCACCCGAAGGGCAAGGCCTGTGACTTCGCGGCGCAGACGGGCGGGTTCGGTGGGGTCGCCACCGGCGGCGACAAGACGTACGGCAACAACCTGGCGGCGTACTTCGTGAACAACGCCAGCCGCCTCGGCGTGCTGTACGTGATCTGGTTCAAGCAGATCTGGCTACCCGGAACCGGCTGGAAGGCGTACAACGGCGGCGGCGACCCCTCCAGCGACCACACCAACCACGTCCACCTCTCCATGAACTAACCCCTGTCCCTGCCCCCTGTCCCCCCCTCCCCCGCCCGCCCCGCCCCCGCCCCCGCCTCGTCGATCTAGGGCAAATCGTCGCTGGACGATCTTCGAACCAGGTGGATTTGCCCTAGATCAACGAGCGGGGTGGGGGAGGGAGGGGGTCAGGGCTGGGCGTTCCAGAAGCCGATCAGGGTGGCGGCCCACCAGCCGAGTTGGGAGATGGTGGCCGCCGCGGCGGCGGGAAGCAGGGTGGACCAGGGCAGCGGGCCGTCACCGGCGGCGGCGAGCCGGTCGCTGACCCGGCCAAGGAAGATCCCGTTGATCCCGACCACGAGTACGGCGAAGAGTTTGAGGCGTACCAGTCCGGACGACGTGTCCGGACCGAGCGCCGCACCACTGACCAGCAGGCCCACCAGGCCCAGCCAGATCAGCAGGTGCGAGCCCCGGGCCGTGGTGAGTACGGTGCCGATCCGCTCCCGGCGCAGCAGCCAGCGGAGACTGAACCAGTCCACCGTCAGCACCGCACCGAAGCCCACAACGAGGCAGGTCAGGTGGCAGAAGAGCGCGGCCGTCCGCCAGCCCGGCGAGAGCGTGAGGCTCGGCGCGGCGAGGACCACGACCAGCCATACGACCGTCATCGCCATGATCGAACCGGCGACCGCGTTCCGTCCTGCCGGGCGACGATGACCGCCACGCCAGCCCACCCCGGGGCCGACACCCGGAACGGCCACCTCGGCCGCGCGCGGCGACGAGGTCGGCGCGGTGGTGACGTGAACGGGCACGGGCACAGGCGGACCCGGGGTGGGAAGGGCCGAAGGCCGGGCGGAAGTGGCCGGAGCCAGAGCGAGAGCGGCCGGCCCTGGGGCGGAAGTGACCGCAGCCGGGGCGGAAAGGGTCGAGGGCGGGGCGGGACGGGCCGAGGGCGGGGCGGAAGCGGCCGAAGCTGAGGGCGGTGCGGAGATGGGTGGGGACGGGTGTGGGGCGTGTCCGGCCCCGGCGGATGGCCAGTAGTGGTCGGTGGTGACCGGCGTGATCGAGCGGGCGGCGCGGCCCGCTCGGGTTTCCCGGCGGTTGCCCTCGGCCGACGCACCGTCGACGCTGGCCGGGTCGGCGAAGTCGGCTGGGTCGGCGTAGGACGCACCGTCGACGCTGGCTGGGTCGGCGAAGTCGGTGGGGTACGGACCGCCGGCGTGGCGACCGGTCGTCCGCAGGTCAGACATTCGGCTCGACGAGTCCCGTGCCCGGCATGATGGTTCCTCCGCTCGTCCCGGCCAACGCTGCTGCGGAGTGGGCCGGCGGCCCCTCCTGATCAGGAGACCGCACGAAGGCTCATGGGTAACAGAAACTCACCGCGAAGTTGCTCTCACCTCACCGGACACCCCTTGGCTACCAGCGTGGTGAGGATCGGGCGGAACCGAAACCGGGACCGGAACCCGAGCCCGAGCTCCAGCCGCCTGACCAGCACCAATAGGCGGGTTACCAGAAGATCTGTCTCGGATCGTTCTGGCTATGCTGGGCGGCATGACCGCCATGACACCCGTGCGGACCGAGCCGGACCTCTCCTTCCTGCTGGACCACGCCAGTCACGTGCTGCGGAGCCAGATGGCGGCGGCGCTGGCCGAGATCGGACTCACCCCGCGGATGCACTGCGTGCTGGTGCACGCCCTGGTCGAGGAGCGGACCCAGATCCAACTCGCCGAGATCGGCGACATGGACAAGACGACGATGGTGGTGACGGTCGACGCGCTGGAGAAGGCCGGTCTCGCCGAACGCCGGCCCTCCGCCACCGACCGGCGGGTCCGGATCGTCTCGGTCACGCCGGAGGGGGCCAGGATGGCCGAGCAGAGCCAACGCATCGTCGACCGGGTGCACGAGGAGGCGCTGGGCGCACTGCCGGCCGACGAGCGCCAGCCCTTCCTGCGCACTCTGGGCCACCTGGTCACCGGACACCTGGCCAGCCCGGTCGGACACCCTCAACCCGTACGCCGGGCACGGCAGCACCGCAGCCAGAACTCGGACGGGTAGTCGCCCCCGACACAGCTAACCGCCACGCTCCTCCCAACGCGTACCCGGGTCGCCAGGCAACAGACGGGACGGGCGACGGGCGACGGGCGATCGGATAACGGTTTTCCGTACGCTTTTCCCGGGCAGTTTTTTGCCGTCCGAGAATAGGCGCCACGAATGACGTAAGAGCAGATCGAATGGCGCTCCCCGGACCACCGGAGAACGAATGATCCGTGTGGCACGTCGCAGAGAGCGCTCTTTCGCTAGCTCTCGGTAACCCGGTAGGCGAGGCTCCCCACCTCGCCTACCGGAGTCGTGAGAGCGCTCTCTCAAAGTTAGCCCCCCGTACGGCGCAGTGTCAACAGAGATCCCTCACCGAACCGGCACCGCCGCAAAGAACGCGGCGAGACATTGACAGCAGCCACCATCTCTGATGCTCTGACGCAACGCCCCCTTAATGTGCGCGAAACGTTCGGCGCACCGACCCGTCCCCGACCGGAGGCACCATGAACCTGTCCCTCCGCCACGTCGTACCCGACGACGGCGGCCCACCGGACACCCGGCCGCGACCGGCCCACCCGACCTTCCGCCGCCGCGTGCTGGCGAGCGCCGCGACCGTCGCGCTCGTGGCCGGCGGGCTCACCTTCGCCGTAGCCGGCGGTGCGGGCGCCGACCCGCTCGGCGCCGGCAGCTACGCCACCACCCGGCCCGCCGGGGCCGCTCCGCCCTCCGGCTGCGCCGACCTCTCCACCAACCCCCGCCGGTACGTCACCGCCAACGCCCCGGCCGGCGCGGTGCCGACCAACGACTGGTGGTCCTCGCTGCTGTTCAAGCGCCTCGACTGTGCCTACTCCGAGCCGCTGCACGCGCACCCGGCCTCCTACGACCCGGTTGCCGGCGGGCTCGGCGTCTCCTACACCACCACCGCCGGCATCTCCGGCTCCCCGACCGGGGTCGGCGAGTACCACTACACGTACAGCGCCGACTTCACCCTCGGCGTCACCGGCCTGAACTCCCCTGACGTGAAGGTGGACGGCTGGAGCGACTGGACCGTCACGCCGTACTGGTCGGACGGGGCCAGGACGCTGCGGGCCACCATCGGACACGGCCTGCCCTTCGTCTACGCCCAGGCCACCGGCGGCAACGCCCAGCTCAGCCTGACCAGCGCCCCGACCGTCTGGTCGAACAGCGGGGGCGCGCTCGGATTCACCGTACGGGGACACGACTACGTCGCGTACGCGCCGACCGGGGCGAGTTGGACGGTCAGTGGCAACACCGTCACCTCCACCCTCGCCGGGCGGGGCTACTTCTCCGTCGCCGTCCTGCCGACCACCCCGAGCAGTTCCGCAGCCGAGCGGACCGCACTGCTGACCAGCTACGGCCAGTACGCGCACGCCCACGTCACCGGCACCCGCGTCTCCTGGGGCTTCAACGCCTCGACCAGCATGGTGACCGCCACGTACGCCTTCACCACCACCGCCCGCGAGGGCAGCGCCAGCGGGACCGTGGTCTCGCTCTACCCGCACCAGTGGAAGAACCTGGCCGGCGGCACGCCGATCGGGCAGACGTACGTCTCCCCCCGTGGCCCGATGCGGACCCTGGTCGGGACGCCCTCGTTCAGCACCAACATCCGCTACCAGGGGGTGCTGCCGGAGATCCCCGCCGTCGCCACCTCCAGCGGGGCCGACCTCGCCACCCTCGGCGGTTACCTGGACCAGGTGGCCACCGGCGACCCGCTCGCCGGCTTCGGCAACGACACCTACTGGACCGGCAAGGGCCTCGGCCGGGCCGCCCGGCTCGCCGAGATCGCCGACCAGCTCGGCCGGACCGCCCAGCGGGACCTGCTGCTGAACGCGATCCGGACCCGGCTGACCGACTGGTTCACCGCCAGCCCGGGCAAGACCGCGCGGGTCTTCCACTACGACCGGGCCTGGGGCACGCTGGTCGGCTACCCCGCGTCGTACGGCTCCGACCTGGAGCTGAACGACCACCACTTCCACTACGGCTACTACATCGCCGCCGCCGCGACACTGGCCAAGTTCGACCCGACCTGGGCCACCACCAGCCAGTACGGCGGCATGGTCAACCTGCTGATCCGGGACGCGAACAGCCCCGACCGCAACGACCCGATGTTCCCGTTCCTGCGCGACTTCGACATCTTCGCCGGGCACGACTGGGCCTCCGGGCACGGCTCGTTCATGGCCGGCAACAACCAGGAGTCCTCCTCGGAGGGGATGAACTTCGCCTCCGCCCTGATCCAGTGGGGGCTCGCCACCGGCAACACCGCCGTACGCGACGCCGGGCTGTTCATCTACACCACCCAGGCGCAGGCGATCCAGGAGTACTGGTTCGACTCCGCCGACACGAACTTCCCGGCCGCCTTCGGACACAAGACGGTCGGCATGGTCTGGGGCGACGGCGGCGCGTACGCCACCTGGTTCAGCGGTGAGCCGGAGATGATCCAGGGCATCAACATGCTGCCGATCACCGGTGGCTCGAACTACCTCGGCTACAAGCCCGCGTACGTCACCGCCAACTGGAACGAACTGGTCACCAACAACGGCGGACCACCGACCGTCTGGCAGGACGTACTCTGGTCGTTCCGGGCGATGGCCGAACCCGACGCCGCGCTGGCCAGCTTCCGGTCCAACCCGACGTATGCGATCGAGGAGGGCGAGAGCCGGGCGCACACCTTCCACTGGCTGCGCAACCTCGCCGCCCTCGGCCAGGTCGACACCACCGTCACCGCGAACACCCCGCTCTACGCCGTCTACACCAAGAACGGCGCGCGGACGTACGTCGCGTCGAACATCACCCGCAACCCGATGACGGTGACCTTCTCCGACGGCCGGACGCTGACCGTGGCGGCCGGCAAGACCGCCACCACCGGCGCCCTCACCTGGAGCGGCGGCAACGCCAACGGCGGCATCGGCAACCCCACCGCCACCCCGACCGTCTCACCCACGGCCACTCCGACGGCCACCCCCACCCCGACGCCGACCGTCACGCCGACACCGACGCCGACCGGTCCGGTGGTCCGCTCGAACCTGCTCTACGTCCGCTCCGGCGGGGCGCTCTCCGGTGCCGCCGGCACCGGCGCGGCCACCACCACGGTCAGCGCCGCCAACGGCAACTGGGACGGCACCCCGCACAACCAGGTGGTGCACACCGTGTGCGGGCTGACCGGCACGTACAACTCGGGTGCCACCGCGTTCACCCTGCACGTGGACGCGGGCGGGGCGGTCGGCGCCGGGGTCCAGGCGAGGGTGTCGTACGACTTCACCGGCTCGGGCAACTACAGCCGGGTGGAGACGTACAACTACTTCGCCACCGACCCGGTGACCGGCACCGAGACGTACACCCAGGCCGCCGGAGTCAAGACCGCCACCGGCGGGTTCGCCGCCCTGGCGAACGGCTGCGTCAAGCTGGAGGTCTGGAACGCGATCGGCAACGCGGCGACGACGGTACGGGTCAACGCCACCGCCGCCGAGGGCCGCCAGTCGACCGTCACCGTCCCGTTCACGGTCACCGGCTGATCCGCTTTTCCGGTCCCTGGCTGCCGATCGCCGGGACAGGTGGGGCTCCCCACGAGGCGCTGGTCGCGTCGCGGGGAGCCCCACCGCCGTATCCCGCCCGGTCACGGCAACAATGACGGTCGTGACCGTCGCCCGATCGCTGCTGCTGTTCCTGCTCGCCGCCGTCGCCGAGATCGGTGGCGCCTGGCTGGTCTGGCAGGGCGTACGCGAACACCGTGGCCTGCTCTTCGTCGCCGCGGGAGTGCTGGCACTGGCCGGGTACGGGTTTGTCGCCGCCTTCCAGCCGGACCCGAACTTCGGTCGGGTGCTGGCCGCGTACGGCGGGTTCTTCGTCGCCGGCTCGCTGGCCTGGGGCATCCTCGTCGACAAGTTCCGCCCGGACCGCTACGACCTCACCGGCGCCGCCATCTGCCTCATCGGCGTCGCGATCATCATGTACGCCCCCCGCCCCTAAGGTGTAAGGAAGGGCCCCTTGTTATCGCTTTTTGTATAGGAAGGGCCCCTTCCTAACACCCCTTCTCGGCAGGTGCGCCGCTCGATGAGCGAGGGGTGTCGATGATCCCGAAGAGTTTGGCTCGCCAGGACCGGCCGGAGTCTTCGGGATCATGGGGCCGGTCACGAAGCGTCGGGGACGAGGTAGGTCCAGGTCTCGACGGTACGGAAGCCGAGTGACTCGTACAGGGACTGGGCCTGGGCGCTGGCGTGCAGGAAGGCTACCTGGGCGCCGGAGGCGAACCCGTCGCGCAGCACGGTCTCGCTGACCAGGCGGGCGAAGCCCCGGCGGCGGAACGCCGGCGGCACGGTGATGTTGTAGACGCCAAGATGCTCGCCGAAGCGGGTGCTGAGCCCGGTGCCGGCCGCCACGCCGTCCCACTCGACCAGGTAACCGGTGATGCCGGGGGCCTCCAGCACGGGTGCGGAGGCGAACTCGCCGATCACCGGCCGGGGCAGCCCCAGGGCGGTGGCGATCAGGTTGGCGTAGACCGGACCGTCCGCGCCGGTTGCCGGGCGTACCCGTGCGGTGTCCGACCCGGCGGCACCGACGGCGTCGCCGGCCCGGGTCGGGGCCGGCACCCGGGGCGCCGACCGGCTCATCAGCGGGCTCGGCACCCGGGCGGTCAGGCCGTAGCCGGCGGCGAGTCGGACGAGTTCGGCGTCCGGCTCGCCCCGGACCTGGATCGACCAGGGCAATCCCCTGCCGACCATCTTGTCGGCGAGTGCCGCGACCCGTTGAGGGTCGGGGTTGGTCGCGGTGGTGAAGACACCGTTGCCGGTCGGCATCAGCACACCGGTGACGACCAGGTGGACGCCGTCGCTTCCCCGCTCGAACCGCGCGTCGGGTGTCGCGTCGATCTTCGCCGACAGTGCCACGAACCAGGCTTCGGCCAGCGCTTCGGCGCTGCCCGGATCCCGGCCGGAGCCGGCGTACAAGCTGCTCACACTCCTCATGGTGCGGGTCGCGACGGCAACCGCCGGCCAGCCGCCGCCGGCTGTGCCGCAGCTCACCCCCGAACCCGCCGGCACCGCTCAGGTGTAAGGAAGGGCCCCTTATTAACGCTATGCGTTAATAAGGGGCCCTTCCTTACGTGCGGTCGAGGTGGTCGCGGATGCGGGCGGCCAGGGCCAGGTGTGCGGTACGGGCCTGCCGGAACGCGTACGCAAAAAGTGGCTCCGGCGCGGCCAGGGTGATCTGTACGTCGATGGTGGTCACCCCGTCCGCGTCGGATCGCAGCCGAGCGTGATTGCGGACGGTGGTGTTCGGCCACTGCCGGGCGACCGTCACCACCTCGTCCTCGCTCGCGCTCAGCACGTCCGCCTGGTAGCTCGTGCGGAGCCGGAACGGACCCCAGGCGAGCCGATCCGAGATGGTGAAGCTGTGCAACGCGCCCGCTCGCGGCGGTCGGGGCCGGACCCGGACGATCAGCGGGTGCAGGTCCGCCTGCGCACTCAGGTCGGTGAGCAGCCGTACCGCCTCGTCCCGGCCGCACCTGGCCTGGACCGTGTACTGGAAGACATCCTGCTTCGTCACCGAGTCTCCTCTATGGGCGTCGATGTCTGCCGGACAGTGGAACACGCGAGCGACGCTCGCGACAGCCCACACCGCGGGACCGATTGCCGAACGAATCGAGCGATGTACGCGAATCGGCCACCTGTTGTTCACCGGTTGGGGAAAGTAGAGGTCATGGATGCCCACGTCATGGTCTTCGCGCCCGCTCCACAACTGACGGTGACAATCGATCAGACCGGCGACGAGCCGGAGATCCACCTGCATCCCGGCGGTCAGGGGGTGTGGCAGGCGCGCATGATCACCTGCCTGGGCACCTCCGTGGTGCTCTGCGCCAGCCTCGGCGGTGAGATCGGACAGGTGCTCGAACCGCTGATGGCGAGCGAGGGGGTCGAGCTGAAGGTGGTACGCCGGGACTCCAGCAGCGGTGGCTTTGTCCACGACCACCGGGACGGCCGGCAGGAGGAGGTGGTTGACGTGCCCGGCCACCCGCTCAACCGGCACGAGTTGGACGACCTCTACAACCTGACCCTCGGCGAGGGGTTGCGCTCGGCGGTGAGCGTGCTCAGCGGACCGGGTGACCCGACGCTGGTGCCGTCGGACGTCTACCGCCGGCTCGCCGCCGACCTGGGCGGCAACGGCAGCCGGGTGGTGGCGGACCTGTCCGGCGACTATCTGCGGGCGGTGCTCGACGGCGGCGTCTCCTTCCTCAAGGTCAGCCACGAGGAGCTGCTCCGCGACGGCCTGGCCGGAGAGGACAGCGACGAGGAGTTCACCCGGGTGCTGCACGAGTTGCACGCGAGCGGTGCCGAGTCGGTGGTGGTCAGCCGGGCCGACGAACCGGCACTCGCCCTGGTCGACGGCGAGGTGTACGAGGTGCACATGCCCCGGTTGCGGGCCGCCGACCCGCGCGGTGCCGGCGACTCGATGACCGCCGGGGTGGCTGCCGTACTGGCCGGTGGCGGGGACCTGCGGTTGGCGATCCGTACCGGGGCGGCGGCCGGCGCGCTGAACGTGACCCGGCACGGGCTCGGGACGGGGCGGCCGGACTCGATCGCCGGGCTGGTCGAGCGGGTCCGACTGGTCCCGGTCGGGTCGGAGCGGCAGGACCGGACGACCCCGGACGACCTGGCCGACCGGGCGACCACGGCATGACGGTCCGGGTGCTGGTCACGAACGACGACGGGATCGCCGCGCCGGGCATCCGGTGGCTCGCGCGGGCGGTCGCCGACCGGGGTTACGACGTGGTGGTGGCGGCACCGCAGGAGGAGGCGAGCGGCACCAGCGCGGCGATGATCGCGGTCGAGCGGGAGGGCCGGGTGCTGGTCGAGGAGCACTCGCTGGAGCGGATCGAGGAAATTCCGGCGTACGGGGTGGCCGGCTCACCGGGCTTCATCGCGCTGATCGCGATCCACGGTGCGTTCGGGCCGCCGCCGACGGTGGTCCTCTCCGGGGTGAACCGGGGCGCGAACGTGGGGCGGGCGGTGCTGCACTCTGGCACCGTCGGTGCGGCCTTCACCGCCGCCGCGAACGGGTGCCACGCGCTCGCCGTCTCACTCGACGTGCTCTCCGCGCACGAGGGCACCTCGGCCAGCGGCGGTGCGGCGATCTCCTCGGTCGGGCACCGGGACGAGGAACGGCACTGGGCGACCGCAGCCGCGCTGGCGGTCGAGCTGGTGCCCCGGCTGACCTCGGGTCCGCAGACGACCGTACTGAACGTGAATTCGCCGGACCTGCCGTACGAGCGGCTGCGTGGCGTACGCGTGGGATCGCTGGCCGGGTTCGGTCAGGTGCAGATGACGGTGGCCGAGTCCGGGCGGGGTTTTGTCCGGACCGCGCTGGAGGAATCCGGTGAGCCGGTGCTGCCCGGCACGGACGTGGCCTGGCTCGCGGCCGGCTACGCCTCGGTCAGCGCGGTGCGGGCGATCAGCGAGGTGGATGGGTTGGACCTCTCCGACCTGGGCGGGTCGGGAGCCTAACCGCGTCCGGCGGGCTGGGCGGGTCGGGAGCCTAACCGCGTCCGGCGGGCTGGGCGGGTCGGGAGCCTAACCGCGTCCGGCGGGCTGGGCGGGTCGGGAGCGTAACCGCGTCCGGCGGGCTGGGCGCTCGTGGGTCCGGAAATGATTCCGTCACCGGCCGCGCGTGGTCCCACCACGGCCGGTGACGGAGGGTCTGGCGCTCAGGCGCCGGGAAGCTGTGCTTCCGGCGTTGGCGCCGTCGGGGAGAAGTACGGTTCGGGCGCACCGAAGAGGCCGAGCAGCCCGGTGACCCAGAGTTGCCGGTGTACAAACCGGCTCGGTTCGGTGACGACCAGCTTCACACCACTCACCTCGGCGGTCTGGAAACCGGCGACCATCGCGCTGATTCCGACCGAGTCGATGAAGCTGACCAGACGCATGTTGAGCTCGATCCGAGGCGGACGCCCCTTCGCGAGCAGGCCGACAACAGCTTCGCGCACCTCGTACGCGGTGTCGACGTCGATCTCACCACGCGGGGCGATCTCAACGACTCCACCAGGCAGGATCGACTTGGCGATCGACAGGCTCACGCGAGCACCTCCACTCGCCCAGATCCGGGCGCTTCATCAGTACGCGGGCCGCGACCGAGAGTATTCCTCGGATGGCCTCGGTCGCCACCCCTCAGGCTCGGCAATCTATGCGGCTGGTCCGACAAAACAGTCCTTATCCGGTCATTCGTCAGCATATGTTCTCACAATTCAGGATGCCAGCCGCAGCACCGTCCGGCCATCAGGGTATCCCCCGATCCGGCAGGCGTTGACCCCGCGCGCCCCTCGCGCCGGGTGACTTCTGCCCCAGTGTTCTGTTTCCGGCCCGGCCCCGGCTTCCAGCAGGCGCGACACCTCCTGAAGCAGAACCGGTCGTTCGTTGCCGGGTGTGGTGGACGGCGACACCTAGACTCGGGGCCTCGATTGGCACGCCCCTCGTGCGGCACCAAGAGAGGACTGATCATGCTGAAGCGGTTGCTCGGCCTGGCGGGCGTCGGCGCCCTGCTCGCCCTCGTCCTGGCCTGCGGATTCGGGTCCGGAGACGACGATGACGACGATGACGACGACAATTTCGCCCGTGGTGCGGCAATTGTCCTGATCCGCTAGCCTCCCCTGGGCCGGATTCCGCCACCATGCGGTCTCCGGCCCACTTCGGTCGGTGCTCGCGGGTTTGCCGCCGAACATGTCCGGGCACCTCGGAAGCACAACGGAAACCGCGCCGAACAGATGGCTCTGTCCGAAGTGCCCGCTGCTTTCGGCATCCGAGGAGGTACCAATGTTCGGAACCAACCTGATGGCGCGTCGGAGCAGAACCGAACAGATCGCCGACCAGGCGTGGGAGCACCTACAGTCCGCGTTCGGCTCGGCCGGTGACACCGTCCGACACAGCGTGCGCTCGGCCGGTGACACCGTCCGGGACGCCACCCGGCACACCGTGCACTCGGCCGGTGACACCGTCCGGGACGCCACCCGGCACACCGTGCACTCGGCCCGGCGGGGCACCAGCCACCTGGCCGGGGAGGCCGGTGACCGGGTCGGCGCGATGCGCGACGAGGCGTGGCGGCGGGCTACCGCCGCCTCCGCCGCACTGGCCGGGCGCCGCCCCGGGCTGCCCTGGCTCTGGATCATCGGCGCCGCCGGTGTCGGCGCCGCCCTCGGCTGGGCCGCCGGGTCGGCCGCCCGCGCCATGATCGCCCGCCAGGGCGAGGACCCGGCTACGGCCGAAGCGGTGGAGTTCGTCGAGCTGACTCCCCCGCCGAACACCGTACGGCTGAACAACTGAACCACCGCCCGGTCGAGGCGACCGGGCACCCGATGACCGTGCCGGCGTCGCCCACCAGTACACCTGGTGGGCGACGCCGGCACGATCGGGTCGGGACGAGCGTCAGGAAGACGTCGAGGAAGAGGCCGAGGAAGATTCAGCTCCGGAGACAGCCGACCGGGCTGGGCACCCCGTTGGTGCCGGTGTGGCTGCCCAGGAACCCGAAGGTCGTGGTCGCGTTCGGAGCGAGTACGCCGTTGTAGCCGACGTTGCGGACGGTCACGTTCGCACCGGTCTGGGTGTGCGTACCGCCCCAGATCTGGGTGAGTGTCTGGCCATTCGGGAAGGCCCAGTTCACCGTCCAGCCGGTGGTCGGCGTACCGCCGGTGTTGCGTACCGTCACCTCGCCCTGGAAGCCGCCCTGCCACGAGCCGGTCACCCAGTAGCTGGCCGAGCAGCCGCCGGCCGGTGGGGTGGTCGGCGGAGTGGTCGGCGGGCGGGTGGTGGGCGGAGTGGTGGGCGGGGTGGTCGGCGGACGGGTGGTCGGTGGGGTGGTCGGCGGGTTCGTGGGACCGCCGAGCCGGTCCGCGACCAGGATGCCCCGACCGTTGGTGCCGAGGTAGACCCGGCCGTACACCCGGGGGTCGCCGGTGATCGCCTCGCCCGCGTTGCCGTACTGGTGCTGGTCGTCGTTGATCCGCACCCAGACTCCCCCGGCGTTGTCCGAGCGGTACACGCCGGACTTGCCGTCCAGGGTCGCGAACGCGAACAGCGCCGGGTACGTCTGCCCCGGCGCCGCCCGGCCGAAGCCGACGTTCACCGCCCCGGTGACGTTGGTGAGCTTGGTGAAGCTGGCCCCGGAGTTGGTCGAGTGCCAGATCCCGGTGCCGCCGGTGCTGTCCCCACCGGCCAGCCAGATGTCGCCCTCGACTCCGGGCACCGCCTTGAAGTGCACGTTGCCGCTGCTCGGCAGGCCGGTCGCGGCGGTGGCGGTGAAGCTGGCCCCGCCGTTGACGCTGACGTGGAACCGGCCACCCGCGAAGGCGTAGAACTTGTTCGGGTTGACCCGGTCGGACTCGACCTTCGCGTTCGCCGGTACGCCGCTCGACGCGGTCCACGAGTTGCCGTACCCGACCGAGTAGACCACCTGCTGGCCCGGGTCACCGGGAGCCCAGACGAACCGGCTGCCGTTGGCCGCTGCGGCGACCGTACCGCCGCTGTTGATCCCGCCCGGCTCCTGGGCCTGGAACCAGTTCGCCCCGCCGTCGGTGGAGAAGGCGACATGGCTGTCGTTCGGGCGCTCGGAGTCGGTGAAGTTGCCGGCCCTGACCATGATCGACGGGTTCGACTCGGCGTAGTCGAGGCTGGTGGTGCTGGTCATGGTCGGCTGGGTGAACATCATCGGCGGGACGGCGTCGAGGTTGGTGTGCCGGAAGCCGCCGATGTCGCCGAGCGCGCTCACCAGCGGGGCCCCGGTCGGCGGGCTGACCAGGTCGAGCACGGCGGTCTCCTCCAGCCCCCGGACCATCGGGCGGATGGTGAGCTGGCCGCCGGTGTCCCAGTTCCTGAGGTTGGTGGTGCCGTAGATGGTGGCGCCGGTGCCGTACATCATCCGGTTGCCGTCGAACGGGTCGATCTCCAGCGACTCGTTCATCCAGCCGAGCTTCGGCGACTCCTCCGGCGGCGCCGGGTTGGCGCCGAAGGTCAGCCAGGGGACCGAGCTGATGTCCATGGTGTAGCGCTTGGTCCGGTTGGGATAACTGCCGAAGTCCCAGATCCGGGTCCAGGTCGCGCCCCCGTCGGTGCTCCGCCAGAAGATCGCGTCCGGCCACCAGGAGATCTGGGTGGCGACCATCAGGGTGTTCGGGTTCTGCCGGTCGATGGTCAGTCCGCTGTAACCGAAGTACGCGTCGGCGCTGCTGGAGGGCACCGGACTGATCTGCGTCCAGGCCCCGGTCGCCCGGTTGAACTTCCACACGTCGCCCTTGCCGCCGTCGTACGGGCCACCGGTGTCGCTGGTGGCGATGTAGAGGAACCCGCCGACGTGGTCGACCACGCCCTTGTGCGCCAGGTAACCGGTGGGCTGCCCGGCGATCCGCTCCCACGAGGTCCCGCCGTTGGTGCTGCGGTAGACCGGGTTCTGCTTGTCCGCGACGCCGACGTAGATGGTCTGGGTGGCGTTGCCGGCGGTGCCCGTACTCCGGTCGAAGCTGACCCAGGTGACGCCCTGGTTGCCGTTGAGGTACCCGTTGGGATCGTTCGGGTCCTGGGCGTAGTTGCCGGGGTTCGGGAAGTTGGTCACCCTGGCCCAGGTGGCGCCGTAGTCGGTGCTGCGCCAGAGGCCGTTGCCGCCCTCGGCGCCGTAGTAGAGGGTGCTGTTGCGGTTCGGGTCGACCGCCAGCCGCTCCCCCTGCCCCCGGCCGGGCATGTTGCCGCCGACCTTGAACGGCAGCACGCTCGCCTGCCAGGTCGCGCCCTTGTCGGTGGAGCGGAGGATGGCACCCGGGTTCGGGTCCCAACTGTTGGTGTACATGCCGACGGCGGCGTAGACCCGGTTGGTCTGCACCGGGTCGGTGGCGATGCTGAGCACGCCGTTCCAGCCCCAGCGGTCCCAGCCCACCCAGTCCAGCAGCGGGGTCCAGGACTGGCTGCCCTGCTCCCACCGGTAGGCGCCGCCGATGTCGGTCCGGGCGTAGATCAGGTTACGTTCGGTGGGGTTGAAGACGATGCCAGGAACAAAACCACCGCCGTCGATCCGAACGTTCCTCCAGGAGTACGGCTCCGACGCGGCGGCGACGGCCGGCGAGGCGGACGGGCTGACGGCGACCTGGGCCACCACGGCCACCGCGCTGGCGACGACAACCGCCGCGAGCGCACTGGCGAGACTTCTACGCATGTACGGCTCCCTCTGAGCGCTGACGCTGTACCTGGGGACGGACACGCACCATGCACGTCGGTGGGGGGCGGGAACGGGTCGACGGGCACGAGGCGGAGCGCGTCGATCGCCGCGCCGGGGCGCGTGCACGAGCGAGGACTCACTGGGTGCGGGGCTGCCCTGACTCCCGCACCGGGCACGATCTGGCTCCCGTACCGGTCTCGTGCAGACACTCACACACGACGCCCGACGCTGTCAATAGTTGTGTATTTAAACTAAAGAATGTTCGGGGTGACGATCGGACCAGCTCACCGGGGAGCGGGCGGCAGGAGGCGTGGGCGTACCCGGGTCAGAGGGGTTGACCGGGGGTCGGCTCCGGACTGGGCGTGACCGGCGGCGGCGTGGTCGGGGCCGACGTGGTGGCCGGGGGCGTGGTCGTCGGCGGTGGCGGCACCACCGAACCCGAGGAGGTCGGCGTCGGTACGCCGGACTGGCCGGAGCCGGCCTCGGTACGACTCGGCAGGCGGTTCGGACCGGCCGGCGGCAGCAGTGTCGCGGCCGACGGGTCGGGGGTCGGCAGTTCCGACGGGGAGGTCGCGCTCGGGCTGGAATCCGGGCTCGGCTCGACCGATCCGGTCGGGGTCGGACCCGGCGGGATCGGTTCGGGGCGGAGCAACGTGCCGCCCAACCAGACCGCCGGACCGAGCCCGACCGCGATGATGACGCCGAACAGCGCGGCCACTCGCCGGTCCATCCGTGCTACCTCCCCGGGCCGGTCAACCAAGCCGGAACACCACCGATCCGGCTGTTTCCTCGCGGCTGATCCCGAGCCCCTGCACGTCCCGGTTGAGCACATCCTGCCACGGTGTGCCGTTCAGGTAGTCGGGCAGGACGACAACTGTCCGGATGCCGATCTGCCGCAGGTACGCCACGCTCGCCTGGTCCGGAAAACTCGGCGTGACCGCCCGGATCTGTTGCTGCGTAGGCGGTACGAACGATGCCAGGCCGTTCGCGATCCGTGGGAAGCCGTCGGTGGACCAGAGCATGATGGTGAATTCGAACGTGCCGTCGCTGGGCAGCACCAAGAGCGGGCCGTCGATCCCGCGCAGCGCCGCCGGTTGCGGCGTAACCGGCACGTGCGGGGTGGTGTTGACGCCTTCGAGCACCACCAGCGCGAGTGGCACCAGCGTGAGCAACCGGACCAGCCAACCGGCCGGCGCCACCTCCGCCCGCGCGGTGGCCGTACGCGCGGGCCGGCTCGGCCGGACGGGAGCGCGCGTCGGCCCCTGCTCCGGTACGGCG
Source organism: Micromonospora sp. NPDC050397 (assembly GCF_044901685.1). NCBI lineage: Bacteria > Bacillati > Actinomycetota > Actinomycetes > Micromonosporales > Micromonosporaceae > Micromonospora > Micromonospora sp. NPDC050397. The sequence continues at coordinate 42,351 of NZ_JBJDPS010000004.1, read as the reverse complement.
GAACGGAGCACAGCCGACCGGAGCACCGCACCGGCGACCGCCGGGACCGGCTTGCCGGCACCGTCGCGGGCCGGGACCGTGCCGGTGCCGTCCGTCTCCGCGTCGCCGCCCGGGTCGCCTACCGGGTCACCGGTCGCGTTGCCTTCGACGTCACCGGTCGCGTTGCCTTCGGTGACACCGGTCGCGTTGCCTTCGGGGTCACCGGCCGGCTCGCCTTCGGGATCGGCGGCCGGGGTCGGCTCGCCACGGCCGACCATGCTCAGTGCGCCGGCCGCGAGGATACCGAGCAGCAGCGTGGTCCAGAGCACCAGTCGACCGGAGGTGCGGATGCCGTCCCAGCCCGGCAGGTGCAACACGAGGGTGGCGTAGCCGGGGTCGCCGTCGCCACCGAACCGGGTGCCGGCGGCGAGCGCGACGCTGACCAGCACACCGGCGGCGAGCAGCAGCCGGTGACGTACCCGCCAGGCGGAGAAGAAGAGACCGGCGAAGGCGAGACCGATCAGCACCACGCCCGGCAGCAGGGTCATCTCACCGGCGAACGGCAGCAGTTCCCGGGCGGCGGCGTGCCGGTCGCCCCAGAGCCAGGACTCCGGCGGGGCGGTGAAGAAGCCGCGCAGCGGTGGCGAGAACTGCTCGACGTGGGCGAGCGTACGGCGACCGTCCGGGTTGCGGCTCACCACCTCGAGGTAGGGCAACGCCATCATCAGGGTGACCGAGGCGAAGATCAGACCACCGGCCAGATCGGCGGCGAGCAGCCGGCCACCGAAGACCGGCCGGACCGAGCGGCGCCACCAGGACCAGAGGTAGCAGATACCGACCGCGACGCAGGTCAGCGCCAGTACGTACCCGAACGGCAGGCCGATGCCGAAGCCGAGCGTCATCTGCCAGGCGGCGACCAGCCAGCCGGCCAGGGCCCAGCCGGGACGGCGCCGGTCCGGGCGGTAGCCGTACCGCAACGACCAGCCGTGGCCGCGCGCCAGCATCGCCAGCGCGAGCGCGATCCCGCCGATCGAGAGCACGTGCAGGTGACCGGCCTGGGCCAGCTTCCAGGGTGCGTACCCGAAGGCGACGCCGGCCACAGCCGCGCCGACCCGGTTCGCACCGAGCTGACGGACCAGGGCGTACGCCCCGACGAAGGCGAGCGCGTGCACCAGGACGTACAGAATGTTGTAGCGGACGATCGCCGCGACCGGCCCCTCGCCGATCATGCCGAGGGGTGCGTAACCGAGCAGGGTGTCCGAGTAGGCGTAGGTGTAGCGCTCCGGGAAGAAGGTGTTGGAGTGCCAGACCTGCAACGGGTCGGTGAGCACCGCGTGCCCGCCCCAGGCGATCTGCCACGCCTGCAACACCGGGTCACCGGTGTCCTGCGGGATGGTGGTGGTGATGTCCCGCACCGTCGGCCAGGTGAGCAGGACGGCCAGCAGCAGGCCGCCGAGCGAGGCGAGGGTCCACTCGTGCCGCAGCAGGCGCACCAGGCGCGGCACCAACGCGCGGCCCGGCGGCGGCCCGACCGGCCCGGCGGGCGCCGACGCCGGGGCGGGGACCTCGGTCCGGTCCCCGGCAGTCACCTCGTCGGTTGTCATCCGCTCTCCTCCAGCCCGCTGACCACGGTCATTCGATCGACAGTCGATGATTCCCTACCCGTCCCGGACTGTCACGCGCCGGTCCGGCCGGGCCTCATCATTCCCGGGTGATGGGAAGTCACCCCGGCACGCCGCAGCATCGGCCGTGACAGTGCGGCACGGCGGCCAGCGCCGGCCGGTCGCCGTGCGCAATCTATCCGGTGGGAGGAACGACCATGACCTCGGCGACCACGATCACCCGTACCGACGAGGAGATCCAGCGGGACGTCCTCGACGAGCTGGAGTGGGAGCCCCGGCTCCAGCCCAACGAGATCGGCGTGGCCGTGCAGGAGGGCGTGGTGACGCTCACCGGCTGGGTGGACAACTACGCGAAGAAGTGGGCCGCCGAACGGTCCGCGCACCGGATCAACCGGGTCCGCGCGGTCGCCAACGACATCGAGGTCCGGCTCTCCGGCAGCGCCCAACGGACCGACCCCGACGTTGCCCTGGCGGCCACCCGGGCGCTGGAGTGGGACGCGTTCGTGCCGGTCGACCGTCTGGAGGTGACCGTCTCCAACGGCTGGGTGGTGCTCCGTGGCGCGGTCGAGTGGGAGTACCAGAAGCGCGCGGCCGAGCGTACGATCCGACGCCTTGCCGGGGTGCGCGGGGTGACCAACGGGATCGACGTACGGCCGACCGGCCAGCCGACCACCGACGAGTTGGAGCGGCTCGTGGTGAACGCGCTGGTCCGCAGTGCCGAGACCGACGTCGACCGGATCACGATCGAGGTGCAGGGCGACCTGATCCTGCTCACCGGCAGCGTCGGCTCGTGGCAGGAGCGGGAGGAGGCCGAGCGGGTCGCCTGGTCCGCGCCAGGCGTCGCGGCCGTGGACAACCACATCGCCGTACGTCGGTGACCGTCGCGACGGTCCGCCCACCGGCACCGTCGCGGGAACCACCCGGACCGGGTGAGTCGGGCTCACCCGGTCGACGAAGAGGATGGTTGACATGACTGATCCCCACGGCGCGCTCCGGCCGGGACAGCCGGCGCCGGAGTTCACCCTGCCGGCCGGACCGGACTGGCAGGTCAGCCTCGGCGACTACCGGGGACGACCGACCGTGCTGGCGTTCTACCCGGCGGACTGGAGCCCGGTCTGCGGCGACCAGATGGCCCTCTACCAGGCGGTCAGCTCGGAGTTCGACCGGTACGGCGCGATGGTGCTGGGCATCTCGGTGGACAGCATCTGGTCCCACCGCGCCTTCGCCGAGCAGGAGGGGATCAAGTTTCCCCTGCTCTCCGACTTCGAGCCGAAGGGCGAGGTGGCCCGGCGCTACGGCGTGTACCGCCCCGACGGTTGCACCGAACGGGCCCTCTTCGTGCTCGACGCCGAGGGCAGGGTGGCGTGGAGCCACGTCTCGCCGATGGAGGTGAACCCCGGCGCCGACGGCATTCTCGACGCGCTCGACGAACTCGACAGCCAGCACCGGGTGCACGCATGACCGGACGGGCAGGCGCCGGGCCCGACGGGAACGTCGGACCGGCAGGCGCCTGAGCCGACGGGAACGTCGGACGGGCGGAGCGCGTCGGGCAAGCGGAGAGCCGGAAGCGACACCGAGCACGACAGGGAGGCCGGATGACGACGCCGATGCAGGTCACGTCGAGCAAGCTGCGGGTGCCGGTCGGCGAGGACGACCACATCCGCGGACCGGCCGAGGCGCCGGTGACGCTGGTGGAGTACGGCGACCTCCAGTGCCCGTACTGTGGCCAGGCGTACCACCGGCTGCACGAACTGCTGCGCCAACGGCCGGAGACGGTACGGCTGGTCTTCCGGCACTTCCCGCTGACCAACGTGCACCCGTACGCCGAACTGGCCGCCGAGACGACCGAGGCGGCAGCCGAGCGGGACGAGTTCTGGCCGATGCACGACTGGATCTTCGAGCACCAGGACCAGCTCGACCCGGTGCACCTGTCGATGGGCAGCCAGCAACTCGGGCTGCCGGAGGACACGGTGGCCGAGGAGTCCGAGCGGCACGTACACCTCGACCGGGTCCGGCGGGACTTTGTCGGCGGCATCCGCAGCGGGGTCAACGGCACCCCGACGTTCTTCATCAACGGCGTACGGCACGACGGGTCGTTCGAACTGTCCGAACTGCTGGCCGCCGTCGACCAGGCCGCGAAGGGCTGACACGACCGCCGTACTCACTCAGATCAGGTGCAGCTCGCGGGCGCGCCGGACGGCCTCGCGGCGGCGGGTGGCGTCGAGCTTGCGGTAGATGTTGCGCACGTGCGTCTTGACCGTGTTGACCGAGACCGACAGCTCGCTCGCGATTTCCACGTTGGACAGAATGCTCTGTAGGTAGCGCAGGACGGTGAGTTCCCGGTCGGTCAACGGCTCGCCCAGACCCGGCACCCCGGCGGTGAGCCGCCCCGGCCGTTCCCGCCGCTCGCCGTCCCGGCCGGCAAACGGTTGGCCGGAGCCGGTGCGGCCGAACGGTTGTCCGGAGCCGTTGCGGCCGGCGAACGGTTGGCCGGAGCCGTTGCCGCTTGGCTGGTCCGCGCCGATCGAGACCAGCTCCCGGACCAGCGGCCAGTATGCGGTGCCCGAGTCGAGGTGCGCGGCGAGCAGGTCCCGGGCCGAGGGTTGGGACCGGGTGAAGATCCGGCGGAAGCCCTCCGGCTCGGCGAGGGCGAGCACCTGTTCCAACGTACGGGCCGCCCGGCGGTGGTCGCCGGCCGCGCGTGCGGTCAACGCGTCGAGCAGCCCGGCCTCCAGCCGTAGCGGCAGCAACCACGGCTCGCCCGCCGGCTCGCTCCAGGCCGGCAACGTACGGCTGGCCGAGCCGATGTCCCCGGCGTGCAGATAGGCCCGGGCCAGGGCCACCGCGAGCGGTTCGGCCGCTCCGCTGGCAGCGTCCAGCGGCCCCAGCAGCAGCTCACGGCTGCGGGCCAGGTCGCCGTGCGCGGTGCAGAGGTCCGCCTCGGCGGCGAGCAGCCAGTGCGCGAGCTGGTGGGCCCGGGGCTGGTCGGCCAGGTGCGCCCGACCGGCGAGCAGGAGTTGGTAGCTGCCGGGCAGGTCGCCCCGGTCCCGGGTGAGCTGGGCCCGGACCAGCGCGGCCAGGGCGGCGACCGCCGGTTCACCGGCCTGGTCCACCCGGCTGCCGGCGAGGGTCAGGTTCGCCTCCGCCTCGGACGACCGGTCGCGGTGCAGGGCCACCAGCGCCAACGCCAGGTACGCGTGTCCGTGCTCGGCCGGTGCCGGTGACGCCGGATCGACGGTGGCGACGGCCGAGCGGGCGTCCCGTTCGGCCGCGACCAGGTGTCCGCGTACGGCCCGGACCAGTGCCAGCCGCCCGGTGCAGGCGAGCACCGTACGGGCCAGACCGGCCCGCTGCGCGTCGGCGAGCGCCCCGACCAGCTCGGTCTCGGCCGCGCTCAGGTCCCCCGCGCCGAGTTGGGCCGCCCCGACGGCGGTTCGCGCGATCGCCCGTGCCGCCAGGTCCACCGGCGGACGCCCGGCCGCACCGCCCGGCGGTTGGGCGAGCGCGCGCAACCGGCCCGCCTCGGCGAGCACGTCGGCCGGCTCCCCGGCGACCTGCGCCCGGGCGAGCCGCAGCGCGGCGGCGATCAGGGTGAACCTGTCCCGGCGTGGTCCGGTGAGCGACTGCTGGTGGCGCTCGGCGAGGCGGAGGAAGTCGGCGGCGCCGGCCGGGTCGGTCCGGTCCAGCCGGTCCAGCGCATAGGCGAGGGCGAGCGCCGGGTCGGCGTGGACCGCCTCCGGTGGTGGCGGTGCCGGTGCCGGTACGCCCGGCCGCCCCGGCGCGTACGGCACCAGGTCCGCCCAGCGTTCCGCGAGCACCTCGGTCGCCCGGCTCCAGTCACCGGCGGCGAGGAGGTGCCGCAGTGCCTCGGCCGGTAGGTCCTGTGCCGTGGCCCAGGCCGACGCCCGTCGGTGCAGGTCGACCAGTTCGTCGGTCGGACGTCGGAGTTGCTCGGCCCGGAGCAGGTCGGCGAGGAGTCGGTGACAGCGGTAGGCGGGCGGCCGGGTGCCGAGGGCGAAGACAAATCCGGTGTCCCGTTCCAGCCGGGCCAGGAGCAGGTCACCGTCGGTCCGGCCGGTCAGCGCGTCGACCAGCCCGCCGCGGAGCCGGTCGGCCACCGAGGTCCGCCGCAGCGCGTCCCGCACCTCGTCGTCCAGCCCGGCCAGCACCTCCTCCGACAGGTAGTCGGCGATGTCCTGGTCGTCACCGGCGAACCCGGCGACGTACCGGGCGGGATCGGCCTGCTGCGGCAGGCTCAGCGCGGCCAGCCGCAGGCCCGCCGGCCAGCCCTCGGTGCGTGACCACAGCTCGTCCGCCTGCTCCGCCGGCAGGTTGAGCCCGTGCGCGGCCAGCAACTCGGCGGACTCCTCGGCGGTGAAGGCGAGGTCGGCGGCGCGGATCTCGGTCAGTTCGCCGCTCAGGCGCCACCGGTGCAGCGCCAGCGCCGGGTCGGTCCGCCCGCCGACCACGAGCCGCAACCGGTCGCCGGTGTGCCGCAGCAGGAAGTCCAGCCCGGCCGCCACGTCCGGGTCCTCGACCCGGTGGAAGTCGTCGATCACCAGCGTCACCGGATCCGCCCGCCGGGCGAGTACGGCGGCGAGCCGGTCGAGGTGGTCCCGGTCGCCCGGACCGGCGCGCTCCGCCTCCGCACCGTCGGCGTGCACGGCCGCCCGCAGGTACGCCCAGAGCCGCTCCCCGCCGTCCCCGGGCTCCAGCGTCAGCCAGGCCCGGGACCGGTCCTCGGCCATCGCCCGGTACCAGGAGCTGAGCAGCGTGGTCTTGCCCCAGCCGGCGGGCGCCGAGACCAGGGTGACCGGGCCGGCCGCACCGGTTTCGAGCAGTTCGTGCAGCCGGGGACGGACGATCACCGCATCGGGCAACGGCGCGACCGACAGCTTCGCGGTCAGCAGCGGCGGTACGCCGGTACGGCCGTCACCCCGCCCGTCGGTACGACCACGCGAGACGGCAACGTCAACGGCTGGGACGTCGACGGCTGGGACGGCGACGCCGGCTGGTGGGACGGCGACGCCGGCTGCGATCCGGTTGTCCGGCATTCGTATCCACCCCCGCAGCGGCACGAAGGAGTCACTCGTGTGCCCGGACTCCGGTCCGGGTCCGCCCCGGTTACCCGGCCCACCCCGGTTCACCCCTGGCGGAGGAGCCGGTTTCACCCGGGCGGACCGCCGCCGGCCCCGTCCGCGGCCAGTGCGATCACGATGACCACGAGGACGGCGAGGAGCAGCCCGACCGCGATCCAGACGAGGGCTCTCGTCGACGGGCGTGACGCCATCTCCACCACCTCGGCGACCGGCTACCCGGCACGACGACGAACATGCGTACCCCGCTGTCCGGGTACGGTGCCGTCCGGGGCGACCGACGCGGTCCGTACCGCATCATCCGGTTCGTCCGAGCGCTCCCACCAGTGGGGACAGGCGATTTCGGCGGTGGCGCGGGCGGGGCCGCCCCGCCCCTCCCGACGACGGCCACGAACACCTCGGTCCGGCGTGCCGGGACCACCTTCCACCTGGTGATCAGGCCGGCGGGCCGCCGGCCTGATCACCTTCGGCGCGGGGATCAGGCCGGCAGGCCGCCGACCTGGGTGTTGATCCAGGAACGGATGGCCGGCAGGTCGCCGTAGATCGACGGGCCGGTGGCACAGGTCGGGTTGTTGTTGCCGGCGCGACTGGTGGCGCCGATCAGGTTCCACCGCCCGCCGATGCTGCGTACCTGCGGGCCGCCCGAGTCGCCGTAGCACGCGCCGGCGTTGCCGTTGGTGTTGTTGGTGCAGATCTCCAGCGAGCCGTTGATGCCGCTGCACCGGCTGTCGGCGACGATCGAGGTGTCCAGCTCGTTGGCGACCAGGGGCGCGGAACCGCAGCCACGGACCGGGCAGGTCTGGCCCCAGCCGATGATCCGGGTCGCCGTACCGACCGCGCCGGAGGTGGTCGGGATCGGCGCCGGGGCGTGGCTGACCGAGCTGGCCAGTTGCAGCAGCTTCACGTCGGCGCTGGGGTGGTTGACCCCACGGGTCACGGCCACCACGGTGCCGCCGCTGCTGCGGTTGACGCTGCCGACCCGTACCGAACTCGGGGTCGGGCAGTGCTTCGCGGTGACCGCCCAGTTGGCCTTGATCAACGAGCCGGTGCAGCCGGAGACGTACACCATGAACGAGTAGTTTTCGCTGGCCGGGCGGCCGTTGACCACCTGGACGCCGACCCCGTCCGGGTCGGCGGAGGCGGTGCCGGCGGAGTACGTGGGGTTGACCGAGGCGGCGGCGACGCCGGGGGTGGTCAGGCCGGCCGTGACGAGGCCGGCGACAAGCAGCGCGCGGGTCAGCAGAACCGAAGCTCTCATGGTTGCCTGGTCCATTTCTCTCGGGGGTCAGAGATGGGATCCCAGGCCGACCTTATCGTTCGTTAAATCGAAGTCAATAAATGCTGATGATAGCTCTTGCCCACCTAACGCGGGATGATGGCCGGCTCGACAACTGGTGCGACCGAACGTCGAAGGGCCTTGTCCACAAAGACGAACTCACTCACGTGGCTGAAAGCCGTTGCCCGTGCCATGCTCGGTGCGTTGTAGTCGTGCCACTACATTTGCCCAGCCCGGCGGAGGGGTGCGCGTGACCCAGCTCGACCTCTCCGACCTGACGGCGCTCAACCCCGAACCCCAACCGGCCGCCCCCGAACCCTGGGCGTCCGGACCGGAGCACCGACCCGTCGCCGAGCCTCTCACCCGGTTGCGCCTGCTGGTCACCGTGAAGACCGCCCCGCACCCGACCGACCGGCACGAACAGACCGTCTACGCCGCCGGGATCAGCGCCGACCCGTTCCGCCCCGGCTGGATCCGGCTCACCTCGATCCCGATCCGCGAGCTCGGTCCCGACGCCGCCTTCGGCACGTACGACATCATCAGCGTCGACGCCCGGCCGGCGGACGGCGACCCGCGCCGGCAGAGCTGGCGACCACTGCCGCACACCCTGGTCCGCGAGCACCACCTGAAGCGGTGGCAGTGGCGCCAGCCGTGGCTCGACCCGCATCTCGGGGAGTCGGTGTGTCCACCACGTCGGGACCACCTGGGGCAACCGGACCTGCCCACGCTGGCCCTGGTCCGACCCCGCCGGGTCGACGGGCTCCTGCTCACCCCCCACCCCGGTTGGACCACCGAGCAGAGCCGACGGCTGGAGGCGTACGCCGACCGGTTCGACCCGGACGGCCGGCAGAACCGGGGAGCGCTACGCCCACCCCGGTTCATCGGGGCGTACGCCTATCTCTGCACCACGCGCGACTGCCCGGGACACCGGCAGACGATCCTCGACTGGGAGTTCGTGGCGCTCCAGCACCGGCTGGCCGGGCTGCCCGACGACCGGCTCCGGACCGCGTTGCGCACCGCCTACCTGGACCGGCTCTGCGGTCCGGACCGGGACCCGGCGTTCTACCTGGGCCGCTCGACCAGCCGGCCGGAAGTGTACGACGTGCTCGGGGTCTACTGGCCGCCACGGCGCTGACCCGGCTGGCTGGCCTGGCCGACGTCGCCGCCGACCGAGGACCGACCGCCGACCGGGCTGACCTGGCCCGGGATAGGTTCACCCGGTTGACCCTCGACCTGGTCGAGCCCTCAGGATCAGGACGTGGAGAGCGACATGCGCAGCATCGGGGAGATGGCCCGGGCCAGTGGGCTGACCGTGAGCGCACTCCGGTTCTACGACGGTGCCGGCATCCTGGTGCCGGCCGTCGTCGACCCGGAGACCGGCTACCGCTGGTACGCCCAGGAGCAACTCGAACCCGCCCGCCTGGTGGCCCGGCTGCGTCGGGTCAACCTGCCGCTGGCCGAGATCAGCCTGGTGCTCCGGCACTGGTCCGAGCCGGAACTCGTACGCCGGCTGCTCGACACGCACCTGCGCCGGCTGGCGGCGGGTCTCGACGACGCCCGCCGCGAACTCGCCCGGGTGCACGCCCTGCTCGACCGCGAGGCGAACCCGATGGCCGGCGACACCCACCTGACGCTGTCCGGGGCCGACCTCGCCGCCGGGCTGGAGACGGTACGGTTCGCCGTCGGCCACGACCCCGAACTGCCCGTACTCGGCTCGGTGTTGTTCGAGGTCGAGGAGTCGGTGCTGCGCCTGGTGGCCACGGATCGCTACCGGCTGGCGGCCGCGGCCGCCACGCCGGTCCGGGTCGACGGACCCGCGCGCCGGGTGCTCGCCCCGGTCAACTTCGTCGACCAGGCCCGTACCCTGCTGGCCGGCGGCTCGTCCGACCCGGTCACCGTGGTGCTCGGCGCCGCCGAGGTCGGCCTGCTGACCGACGAGCTGAGCGTACGGGGCCGACCGCTGGAGCACGACTTCCCCGATTACCGGCGGCTGCTCGGCGAGCGGCTCGGTGGCGCCACCGGGGGCGTACGGGTGACCGTGGACGTCGCCGCACTGCGCGCCGCCCTCGCCACCGCTACCACCACCACCGTCGTACGCGAGCAGGACGGCGTCGCCTGCGAGGTGGCGGTGCTGGCGGTCGCCCCGGACGGTGGCCTGACCGTGCTGGACGCGGACCGGAGCCACCAAGCCACGGCGGACGGGTTCGCCGGGCCGGTCGGGGTCAACCGGGAGTTCCTGCTGGAGGCACTGGACGCCGGTGGACGGGGGCAGCTCGTGTTGGACCTGGACGGGCCGATCAAACCGCTGATGGTGCGCCTGCCGGACGACGACCGGACGTTCTCGGTCCTGATGCCGATCCGTTGTTAGGAAGGGTCCCGCTCGGCGGAGGAAGGGCCCTCGCGCCGGAGTCCCCGGTAGCCGCGTAACCGACGGTGGTGCCGCTGGTACGCGACGGCGAGGACGACGTAGATCGGGATCGTCACCACGCCGGGGACGATGTCCTCCGCCTCCCAGTCGCCGAGCAGGAGCCGCACCAGCGACAGCAGCGCCAACCCACCGAGCAGGTACGGCACCCAGGCGTGCCGGGGCGTGTGCTCGATCAGGTCCCGGGCCAGCAGGTCAACCCTCGGGTTGTCGGTCTGACCGTCCCGGAGCGCCTGGCGCACCGCCCGACGGGTGGCGCTGTCGGCGCCGGTCACCAGCGGCGGGTCGACGTGGCGCTGGTGGACCATCCAGGCGGCGGCGAGCAGGCCGGCGGCGACCAACGCCCCGCCGGCACCGATCATCATCCAGTTGACCAACGCCGCGTCCGGTGACCCGAGCAGGCCGGCGAGGATGATCACGAGGGCGGAGAGCGGGACGACGACCAGGAGGCTGACCAGCATCCTGCGCCGTGACCGGCGCCTGGCCTCCTGTCGGAGTTCCGTCCGTCCGGCACCGGAAGACGTCTCCACCACCGCACCCACCTCCCGCCGATATTCGTGGATACCCGTCTATGCGATTTTCCAATCGGGCCGACCCTCAGCCGATCTGCTCGGTACGCCCGTGGGCCAGGTACAGCACGTACGAGATCACCGCCGGTGCGCGCACGGCCGAGCGTGGCGGGCTGATCAGGGCCACCTGCTCGTAGCTGAGCAGCACACCGGTCTCCGGGTCGAGCACGGCCAGGTCACGGGTGGCTCCCGCGGCACTGTCCACACTGACCGCGACCCCGGTCCGACCGGCCCGGTCGACAACCTGCCCCCGGTACACCAGCCCGTCGGTGTCGCCCAGCACCCGGAGCACGGCGGCACGCAGGGCGGGCGTCATCTCGTGGTACCGGTACATCGAGGCCACCGCCCGGGTCACGGCCTGGGGGCCGTTGCTGAAGGGTTCGTGCGCGGAGAGTTGTGCCGCCAGCAGCGCCGGGTCGGTCGCCGGGGATTCCACCACCACGGCGAGTTCGCCAGGGCGGTAGTCGGTCTCCCACCGCTCGGGAGCCTCGGCCGGAGGACCGTCGAGCCAGCCGGCCAGCGCGGTGTCCGCCGGCTGCGGTGGCAGGGCGGTGATCTCCTCGCGGCCGGAGCGGTCGGCCGCCCACCACAGCCGCTCGTCCCGGGCGACCACCTCGTTCGCGGTCTTCGGGTCGGTGGCGGTGGTCTGCGCCGACCAGCTCTGCACGTGCAGGTAGAGGTAGCGGCCGGAGCCGGCCGGCTCGTCCAGCCGGGCGATCCGTAGGGCCAGTTCGCGCAACCACGGCCCGGCCGGCTCGGCCTCCCCGGGGAACTGCACGGTCAGCGCGGCCGGGGCGGCCATCATCGCGACCGGGGCCGGCGCGCGACCGCCGACCCCCGACGGCAGCACGTTCACCAGGACCAGGGCCCCGATCACGAGTGCCAGCGCACCGGCCGGTACGGCCAGCGGCATCCGTACGCCGATCCGGTTCGCTCCCGGCCAGCGCCCGTTGGCCCGGCGCTGGTCGGCGAGCTGCCGCAGCTCCGCGGCGCTGCGCCGGGGCGCGGCGATCTGCTTGCCGCGCATCGGGTCGTTCGCCTCGACCAGCCGGCGGAGCAGCCGCTCGGTCTGTTCGTCCTGGTTCTCAGCCATTACCGCTCTCCCCCGCGCCTCTCCGACCCATTCCGCTCAGCACCGGATCACCGGCGCCGGCCACCATCCAGCCGCGCAGCTTGCCCAGCGCCCGGGAGCGCCGCTTGCGCACGGTGGCCTGCCAGAGGCCGAGCACGTGGGCGATCTCGGCGGTGTCCAGCCCGTCGAGGTAGGCCAACCGGAGCACCTCCTGCTCGGCCGGCTTGAGCTGCCCCCAGACCCGGCCGAGGTCCAGCCGGTCGCAGACGACCGTGCTCTCCTCGCCCTCGGTCGCGCCCGCCACGACCTCCATCACGTCCATCTCGATCAGCGCCAGCGGGTGTCGACGACTCCACCGCCGGTGGTTGCGCAGGTGGTTGTTGGCGGTCGCGAAGAGCCAGGCCCTCGGCTCGTCCGGCACGTGTGTCCGTCGATCCCACGCGGTCATGAAGGTCTGCTGTGCCAGATCCTCCGCCTCACCCTCGTTGCCCCCCAGGGCACGCCCCAGCATCCGAACCACGTCCGGCCAGAATCGCCGATGCAGTGCGTCGTGCCACGCCTCGTCCCGGCTGCCGTTGCCGCCCACCGACTTCTCCTCGTGGGATCGATGCCTCTCGTCACCGGCATCGAGCGGCACCGGCGGCGATCTTTGTCGTTCCTCCCACCATGAATATGTCCGCCAGCGGTGGGATGTGACCAAGCAGCTACCGTCAGACCGGCACAAAACACACCCACGGAACCGTCGGCTATCCGACAAAAAATCGTTCTCGACCAAAAAAAGCGGCTACGACCTGCACAAACATGAGAATGAATCGTGACACGTCATTCACGGTCATCTTTGCCACAATGTGACCACGGTCGGGCGCGGGCTCCGACCGGTCTTCCGGCACCCCACGGACCCCACGCACCGAGGAGGCTGCAATGGCACCCACCCCCCGCCGCTGGAGCAGATCCGCCATCGTCCTGACCGCGATCGTGGCCGCCGTCGCCGCGCTCACACCAGCCACCGCCGCGCCACCGGACAGCGCCCCGCCCACCCCGGTACAACGCGAGATCGACAAGCACCTGGCCGCGTACCCGGGCGGGGAGCAGACCGGACCGGCCGAGATCAGTTACGCCGGCGGCGCGTTCCGCATCACCTTCGAGCCGCCCAACGGGATCATGGGCACCCCCAACTGCGACCTCGGCTGGTTCTGCTTCTACGACGGCGTCAACTACACCTACCCACGCGGTCAGCTCTCCGACTGCGGCTGGCAGGACCTGGCCGCCTGGGGGTGGCACGACCGAACCGAGTCGGTGCACTTCAACGCCAGTTCCGGCTCGGTGGCGTACCTCAACCACAGCGGCGCCGGGCACGCCGGTGACGCGCACCTCTTCTCGAGCAGCACGGCGAACCGGACCGACAACGACGTGTCGCCCTGGCGCAACCAGGCCGACCACGTGAACCGCTACTGCTGATCCTCGGCGGGCACAGGGGTGCCGGTACGGGTTGCCGCCCGTACCGGCACCGCCGGCGGCCGGACCTACTTCGGACCGGTCAGCCGCAGCGCCAGGGCTGGGCACATCCGTACCGCCTTGCGGGCCCCCGCCTCCAGCCAGGGCGGCACGGGGGTGGGCGGGAACGCCGGGAAGCCGTTGCCGTCGAGCCGGATGAACTCCGGTACGACGTGCGCGCAGAGCCCGTGCCCGTCGCACCGGGACCAGTCGACGGTGAGCCGGCTGGAGACCGTCTCCGGGCTGGTCGGCAGCCCCAGCACGCCCTTGACCCGGCGGCCACAGCCGTCCCGGGTGGCGTGCGCGACCATGTCCTCGGTGAACACCTCCAGCGCGGAGGTGGCGAACCGGGAGGTGCCGTCCGGGTGGCTGCACGCGCCGCGTCCGCGTACCTCCCCGACGGCGGCGCGCACCACCTCGGCCGGGGCGGTGCCGGCCACGATCAGGTCCATCGACCGGGCCATGTTGGGCAGCCCCATCCGGCACGGTCCACACTGGCCGGCGGACTCGCCGGCCAGGTACTGCACCACCTGCGCCACCTCGCCGAGCGGGCAGGTGTCCTCGCCGAGCGGGATCATGATCCCGGCACCGAGCGTGCCGTTGACCGCCTCGAACCCCTTGCGGGAGATCAACACCTTGGCCGCCGCCTCGGCGCTGATCCAGCGCCCGTGGTAACCGCCGGTCAGCACACCCGGGCCGTCCGGCACCTCGCAGAGCCGCAGGATGTCGGCGAGCGGCGTGCCGGCCGCACACTCCACCACCGCGGGACGCTTGGCCGCGCCGCTGACGGTGAGCAACACGGTGCCGGGTTCGTCCTCGGTGCCGACCTCGGCATACTCGTACGGGCCGAGCCGGGCGCCGATCGCGAGCTGCGCGTACGTCTCCGCGTTCGACAGCAGGGTGGGCATGCCGGCGACACCGGAGTCACTGGCCCGTTTCTTCACGCCCGGCGGGATGTGCGCCTCGCCGTTGATCCCCTTGACCAGCGCCCCGCCCTCACCGGAGATGAACCGGTGCGGCACCGTGACGATTCCGGTCGGCACCGGCATCTGCCGCTCGGCCAGCGCGGCGGCGAGCGACGCCTCGCCGACCCCGTCGTCGGCCACCCCGATCACGATCTCGTCCGCGTCCAGCGCGTACGCGACCATCGCGGCGCCGTCCAGGATCAGGTGCGGGGCGCGGGTGAGCAGCACCTTGTCCTTCCAGCTCGCCGGCTCCCCCTCGGTGGCGTTGACCACCACCACCGGAGCCAGCGCCTGCTTGCGGGCCGAGTCGAGGACCGCCTTGACCTTGCGGGCGAACGGGAAGCCGGCGCCGCCCTTCCCCTTGAGCTTCATCCCCTCGGCGAGCTCGATCAGCCCGTCGATCGACAACCAGTCGACCTCGCCGTGCACCTCCTCGTGGGCGAGCAGGTCGAGCCGGCCGAACTCGCTGAACCCGGCGGTCAGCCGGGGCGGGCCGAAGGTCGCGACCGGAGGGACCGTGGAACGAATCACTTCGCCTCGCCCCGCAGTTCACGCCAGTACGCCTCGTCCACGCTGTCTCCCGATGCCTTCTTGCCCCGCCGACCGGTCCGGCCGGTCGGCGTACTGCTCTCGCTCGCCTTGTTGCGCAGGGCCCGCCGGAGGTCGAGATTGACCAGGGTGGGGGTGTCGTCCAGCACCGGCTGCTCCGGCTCGGCGCCCCGACGCGAGCGGTAGTCCCGCTCGTCCTCGTCGTCCGCGCGCCGCCTCGGCCGGTAGTCGAGTTCCTCCTCGTCCTCGGCCTGTCGGCGGGGACGGTAGTCCAGGTCCGCCTCGTCGTCGGCCCGTCGGCGCGGGCGGTAGTCCTGCTCGTACTCCACCTCGGAGGCGCCCCGGCGCGGCCGGTAGTCCGGCTCGACCTCGGCGTCCACGCTCCGGCGGGGCCGGTACTCACGCTCGGTCACGCGCTCGTCGTCGAGCTGGTCGCGCTCGGTCCGCGACCGGCGGCCGGTCTCCCGCTCGGGGACGCCGCTGTCGAGGTAGTCGCGCTCGTCGTCGAGGTCGTCGCGGCGCCGGGTGGTCGGCGCGGTACTGGTGTCGGTACGCGCGGACCAACGCCGACCGTACCGGGGACCGTCGGTGGCCTCGTCGCCGATCGTGCCGGGCTGCGGTACCTCGGGCACGACAAATCCGCGCGCCCGGCGCCCGGACGACGACTCCTCCACCCGGGCCGCGCGATCGGTCCGACCACGCCGACCGCTGCCCGGTCCGGTCCCACCCACGCGCAGCTCACCGGCGGGTGCCGGCTCGGCCCAACTGATCCGTACGTCGCTGCTCGGCGCGGCACCGCCGAACCCGGTACGCGACTCGGCACCGTCACGTGCGGTCCGGCCGATCGGCTTGATCGTGCCGGTGGTCTGCGCGTTGTCCTTGCTCTTGCGGCCGATGCTGACCGAGAGCCGGACCAGCAGCGCGACGATCACCAGGAAGCAGCAGAGCAGGTAGCTCAGGGTCACCCAGGCGGCCGGCGCGCGTCCGGCGTTCAGCCCGTGGGTCAGCGCGACCGGCCAGGACGCGTACGCGGTGCTGTGCAGGGCGCGCCACATCCAGGGCTTGCCCCGTCCGACGAACCGGGCCCGGATCAGGCCGGTCCAGAGGGTGGCGGTCATCAGGTACGCGGCGATGGTGCCGAGCCCGATGTAGAGCCCACGCTGGGACAGGAACGGGATGAAGGGGTCGGTCACCGCCGCCCGGCCACCCGAGACCTTGGTCAGGATGTGCAGACCGAGCATGCTCACCGCGATGATTCCGGTGGTCCGGTGGGTCGACTGGAGCAGCACCCGGTGCCGGGCCAGCAGCACCAGCCGGTCGGTGGAGAGCACGCCGGCCATCACGGTGATGCTGAGCGAGACCAGGGCCACCACCCCGGCGTAGAACTCCAGGTAGACGTAGCTGTAGACGTAGAAGACCTGCCCAGCGGTGGTCAGCATGGCCAGGGCCCAGAAGGCGGCCAGCGCGGAGGCGCCGAGAACGGCCATCGCGCCCTTCGACCGCGTCGGGCCGCCCCGACTGGTGATTGTCCTGGCAATGGCGGGTTGCTGGATCTGCTGTGTCCGAGCCATATGCTCCTCGATCTCCCACCCAAGCTCTTCCGCCACGTTGTACGTAGGAACGGCGCGTGCGGATGAGTGGCTGACACGATTTTTTCTCATGATCGATGTCGGCGGTCTCCGAGCCGGAGCACCGTTCACCGAACGACGAGAATTACCTAATGCGGCGACTTCACCACGTACAGTGGATGTGTGCCTTTTGTCCCTTCGGAACCGCCGGCTCCGCGACGGACGCGCAGGCGTCTGTTGCTCACCGGCGGCCTCCTCGCGCTTCTCGGCGGCGCGGTCGCGTTGACCCTGGTGATCACCTCGGCCGCCGGACCCGACCAGGCCGGTCCGCTCATGGCAACACCGACCTCGACGCCGACGCCGACCGTGACCAGCCCAGCCAACCCGGCGGACACGGCGCCGGCGACCGTCGAGCCATCGATACCCGCGATACCGCCGCCGGCTAACTTACCAGTGGTTAACTACGACGCGGCACCCGGCGGTTTCCCCGCCGATCCGGATCCGATGTCGACGGTGCGGTTGCGCGAAGGGCTGCACCCCACCGCCAAGGTCGGCGCGTACGACGCACCCGGTGGCCGCCCGCGCGCATTCCTGGCGCCGACCCTCGCCGGGGTCCCGCTCACCGTGCCGATCGTGGAGCGGAAGTCCGGCTGGGCGGCCGTGCTGCTCCCATCGGCGAACCGGACCGTAGCCTGGGTTCCACCCGGAAACTGGAAGACCGTTCCGCTACGGGACCAACTCGTGGTGGAGCGGAAGACCTTCCGGCTGACCTGGTTGCGCGACGACAAACCGGTGCAGACCTGGCGGACCACCCTGGGCACCCGGGCGACCCCGACCCCGCTCGGTCGCACCTTCGTCCTCGGCCGATCCGACCTCGGCGACAACGTCTACGCCGACACCGACGTGTTCGCCCTCGGCGCGGTCCCGGACGACCCGGACGCGGTGCCGTCCGGGCTGCGCGGCGCGCACATCGGACTGCACACCTGGTACAACGACGACACGCTCGGCAAGAACGTCACCGACGGCTGCATCCGGATCACCAAGAGCGGCCAGCGCAAACTGCTTGAGGAGATCATCCCCGGCACCAGCCTGGTCGTGGTCGACAAACTCCCCGCACCGACACCGGGTCCACTCACCGCAGGCTGACCCGGGCTACCGGTGGCCGGCTTCGATCCGGCGCTCGACCCGGTCCAGGTAGTTGTGCCACCGCTCGTCGGCGCAGCGGTGGACGGAGAGCAGGTAACCCGCCACGACAAACGCCATCAGGATGGTGTCCTCCGGTGGCAGCGTCCGCATGCCGTAGGGCACCTCGGCGGTGGTCTCGGTGAGGAAGGTGAGAACCTGGTCCGGGTCGAGTCGTGCCCAGGTTTCCACCCCGGCGACGTCGTGGGCGAGTATCCGCAGCTCGGGTTCGTTCGGCTCGCCCCGGTGTACGTCCCAGAGCACCCGGACGACAACCCGGAACGCGATGTCGACGGCCTTGCTCGCCTTCTTCTCGTCAAGCAGCGCCGCCAGCGCCGTGGTCAACATCGCCGGATCACGCACGACCGCCGCGTGAATGGTGTTCCGGACCAGCGGCTCGATCGTCCGCCCGATCCGCACCCCGTTTCGTCGCCGTCGTCGCCGAGCCTCCATCCACTGCTGGAACGTCAGGACGCTCAGCACGCACAAGGCCACCTTCACGGCCGCGTCGATCACCACCAGGATCACCACTCGACACCAGCCGAGTCGCAGGGTCCGTGGTGGTCGGCCCGGCGTCCGCAGCGCTGGCGACCGGGCAGAATCATGTTGCAGAAGACCCAGTGCCGTACGTTCTGGTTGTCCTCCTGGGAAACATGGGTGGAACCAACGTCGAGTTGGGGAAGGAAGGCGAGCGACCTGGCCACCGCGCAGGCCATGTCGAGCGCCCCGGTCAGGTCCGGCACAGCCACCGACAGATGGATCACATAAAGATCGAATTCGTGCGCCGGACCGGCGACCGCCTCGACGGCCTTCCGGGGAAGCGGCGCGAACACGGCCCTATCGATCACTTGCCACCGCTGCTCGGGTGGTTGGTTGCCCATACGAGGGCCCCTCTCGCCATCATCGCTCGTTGCTCGTCACACCCTGATCGGCGATCTGCCGGAAACAGATTCGCGTTCGAGGGTCGCGATCATCACCGCGCCCGTGATAGACATTCAGGCAAGTCGGTTAAGGACTCATCACTCCTTCAGAGGCCCGCCGAGGGTCGGTAGGCGACTGCCCATCGCAAAGCCCACCCTCGTCACCTTCTCGGCTCGTGGCACAGCCGCGGTCACCGGTAACAGACGTGCACCCGTTGGGAAAAGCAGCGGACCGGTAACCACCGTCACCTCCTCCGGCGCCCAGATTTCCAGCGCCGTCGAGGGGGGAGCAATGGTTCCCGCCCCCGCTTCTTCAGAGAGGTGCGATCGCCCATGTCCCACAAGCCCTTTATCCGAACCCTGCGCGCCCAGTGGTTGGGCGTACAACTCCGCGAGCTGCGCGAGACACGCGGGATGACCCTGGATCTGGTCGCCCGCCACCTCAATCGAGACCGATCGGCACTGGGCCGCTACGAGCGGGCCGAGTGGCCGATCCAGCGCAGCGACGTCTTGGCCTTACTCGATCTCTACGGCTTCCACCGTGCGAGCGACCGCGCCCAGTTGCTCAGCCTGGCCGAAGAGGTCTGGCGCACCGATCACTGGAGCGACAGCTACGGCGATGTCGTGGACGCCTCGTTCATCGACTTCCCCTGGTTGGAGTCCCGCGCCGAGACCGTCTGCTCCTACCACGCCGCCGTGGTGCCCGGACTGTTCCAACTGCCTGCGTACGCCGAGCTGGTCATTCGCTGCACGGAGGGCCCAAAGGTCAGCGAGGAGAAGATTCGGCGCGGCATCGCGCTTCGCATGGACCGGCAGTTGGTACTCAAGGAGCCACGACAGATCAGGTTCGAAGTAATCATCGACGAGGCCGCGCTGCGACGGCAGATCGGCGGCCCGAGCCTCTTGCAGGCGCAGCTTGCCCACCTTGCCAAGATTGCCAGACTCCCACAGGTCGACCTCCGCGTCCTGCCCGAAACGGTTCCGCTACACCCAGGCGTCGAAGGGTCGTTCTGGCTGTTCCGAATGCCTCCGCCTTACCCGGAGGTCGGCTATTTGGAGAGTATGGCCGGGCAGATGTATTTCGAACTGCCGAAGTCTGAGCGGTTCCGGCACGCGTACGATCACATGAAGGAAGTCGCACTCGACCCGGTCACGTCGTCACGACTGATCAAACACATCGAGAAGGGACTGTCATGACAGAGAACCTGCCAGTCGTCGGCTGGCACATCAGCACCTACAGCGCCGACACAAACGCTAGCTGCGTGGAAGCCGGCCCGCTCGGCGACGGATCTGGCCGGGTTGCCGTTCGCCACAGCAGAAACCCGGACGGAGGGACCATTGTCTACACGCGCGAGGAGTGGGATGCCTTCGTAGCCGGCGTCAAGGACAGTGAGTTCGACTTCTGATCATGCTCTGAGACGCACTGCGGGCCGGGCATCAAAACTGGCCCGGAGTGCGTGCTTCTGCCGAACCTGAGTAGCCGCCTAGGCCGCCTCAATGGCCGCCTCCACTCGGTCAAGGTAGTCCCACCACTCCTCATCGTCCCGGCGGCAAGACGACAAAAGATTGGCCGCCACGACGAACGCAAGGATGATGACATTCTCGCCCGGCACAGCGGGTGCGAGTTGTTCCCGATTCATCAACCGAACGAGAAACTCGGTTACCTCATCCCGGCTTGACCGCGCCCACACCTCTGTCCGAGCAATCTCGGTAGCCACTCCCGCGACCTCGGTCTCACTCGGCCGTCCCGCATGGATATCCACCATAAGGAAGTAGACCAGCGCCAGAGTCAGTTCAACGGCAGCCCGGACCGCTTTGTCGTCAGGAAACTTCTGAAGCCGATCTTCCAGCAGGGCAAAGTCGCGCACCACCGCAGCGTGAATCGCATTCCGTACCAGTGGCTCAATTCTCTTTTCCACCCTCATCTCCGCTCCTTTCTGTTCCGGCACGCTTGTTGAGCCAGGACTTTCCGGCACTGATCGCACCCGCCGCCGCCAGCAACGTCCCGGCCAGGATCTTCGGCAACAGAGGCACGAATTCAGAGAACGCCACCCAGACTGTCGAGACGGTGGCTGCCGAAAATCCAATCGCCTCAGCGGTCACGCGCTCCGACGGTAGCTTCCGCTTGCCCGAATCCTCCACGCGCCGATCTCGGGACTCGGGTGTCGCGTTGGGCGCCGAACTTGACTCCACAACTTCCGCAGCGGGTGGCTGGCTTGTTGTGCTGCCACCACCCTCGTCTAGTTTCCCAGAGCTTGCGCCTTGGCGATCGTCGCCTGCACCTGCTCCTTGGTCACGCCTGACACGCTCGACACCTGACCAAGTGCCTCACGAATCCGGTCGAACATCGCGACCAACTGCCCCGAGCCGCCTTCCAACGCGCTCGACACCAGGCCCTGTGCCGCGTTCGTCTCCTCGACTGCGGCGCGTACCTTCTGTTCCACCTCATCGAGCTTCTGTGACGCGGCGCTCAACTGCGCGACGATCTGTGCCGTACTCATGAACCCTCCCCGGTCCACTGTGGCCCACGAGCAGGGCCGGACACGTTCAGTGGGCAGGAGCTTACGCAAACGCAGTGAGGGACGCATGCCCCCGGATCGATTGGATCACTGACGCGGTCCCCACCACGACAGGAGTGGCGGCAGGTCTCCGAGGGACTCCGCCGGTGGCTTCGGCGGTTCTGACCGGCCGTCGTCGCCGTTCCAGCGCCGTCCGTACTGGTCGGGTAGATCGCCCCAGCCACGGTAGGGCAGTGGCGCGCCCGGGACGATTCCGAGCGTGTCGAGCGGGTCGATCCGCTGGTCGTCCACGGTGCAGAGGTGCGCCCAGTCGTCACCGAGGTCGAACACGTAGGCGAATTGCTCGCCCGGCTTCAATCCGCCCAGCTTGGCGACCTGGTCGTTCAGGGTGCCCTCCGGCTCGTCGCCGTCCCAGTGCCGCGTGGTGGCGAGTTGTACCCCGCCGTCCAGCGTGAACAGGTGCAGGTGGGCCCGGTCCCACCGGGAGAACGCGGTGTCGATGGCGTCGGCCAACTGGGCGAAGGTGTGCGAGCGGGCGGCGGCGAAGATTCGCCCCGGCCGTGGCCAGAAGTCGTCCCCGCGCCCGGAGACCAACTCCACTCGGATCGACAACCATGTCCGTGCCACGTCCAACAGCCCCCTAGCATCCTCGTCCCCGCACTACAGCGCTCAACGCTAGAGGATCCTCGGGCAACGATCGTCCGAGCGTGCCGGCACTTCCCTGTCGGAGGTGCCGGCACGCTTCGAACGGAACGGTGACGGCGGTCAGGCGTCGACGGCGAGGGCGGTGACCGGGCTGACCCTGGACGCGCGGCGGGCCGGCAGCACCCCGGCGACGGCGGTCAGCGCGACCAGCGCCACGAAGAGCACGACCAGCGGCAGCCCCGGCAGGGCCAGCGGGGCGTTGGCGCCGAGCGCCTCGACCGAGAGCCAGGCGTACGGGATGCCGAGCAGCAGACCGAGGGTGGCGCCGATCACGCCGTACAGGCCCGCCTCGGCGGTGAGCATGATCCGCAGGCCGCCCCTGGACAGGCCGACCGCGCGTAGCAGGCCGGACTCGCGTACCCGTTCCACCACGGAGAGCGCGGTGGTGGTGCCGACACCGACCACCGCGATCAGCACGGTCAGCCCGACCAGGCCGACCGCGACCCCGAGCATGGCGTCGACCATCCCGTTGACCTCGTCCCGCTGGTCCGCGAGCACGACCAGGCCGATGCCGTCGACGCCCCCGGTCACCTGGCGCAGCGCCTTCTGCGCCGCGTTGCGCCCGTCCTCGCCGGCACCGGCCGCGTCGACGAGCAGTCCGGAGTAGGTGGCCGGGGCGCCGAGCCGGTCCAGGTCGGCCGGGTCCATCAGGAGGTCGGACTTGAGCGGCGTCTCGGCGGGCAGGATCGCGGCGACCCGTACCTCGACCTTGCGCTCTTCCCGGCCGAGCACGAGCTGGTCGCCGACCTTGATACCGCTGTCCCAGGTGAGGAAGCCGGCCAGCACGACCCGTCCCGGTCCGAGGTCGTCCAGCCCGCCCGAACGTACGTCGAGCTTGCCCAACTCCGGCAACGCCTTGATGTTGAGGTCGTTGGCGCCGTAGGTCCAGGCGGGGTCACCAACGGGGGCGCCGCCCCGGGTCATGGTCAGCTCGTTCAGCCGACGGTACGGCGTTGCGTGGGCCAGTTCGCCGCGCCCACGCGCAGCGTCGACCATCGCCGCCGGCACGGTCGCGCCGTCGCCCGCCGCCAGCTCGAAGTCGGCGGGTGCGCTGAGCGCCAGCTCCCGTTCGGCGACCACCCGCATCGACGCGCCACCGACCAGCACCCCGGCCACCAGGGTCACGCCGAGGGCAACCACCACGGAGACCGCGGCGGCCCGCCGGGGTGCGCCGCCGATCCCGCCGACCGCGAGCCGCCCGACCGGACCGAGTTGACGCAGCGGCCAGCCCACCGCGCCCAGCACCGGGCGTACCAGCACCGGTCCCAGGGTCACCAGGGCGAAGAAGGCGAGCGCGCCGGAGAGCACCACCAGGAGCAGGACCGGCATCGGGTCGTAGTTCTTGGGTTCCGGACCCGGGAGCCGGTTGACCACGACAAACGCGACCAGCCCGGCGAGCGCGGCGAGCAGCAGGCCGAACACCAGCCGGACCAGCCCGATGTCGCGCCGACCCGAGGTGACACTCGCCGCCCGCAGCGCCTCCAGCGGGGCGACCCGCGCGGCGGAGAACGCCGGTGCGAGCACCGCCAGCAGGGTGATCAGGGTCGCGCCGGCCAGCACCGCGAGCGCGGGCAGCAGCGGGAATCCGGGCGAGGCGACGGTCAGGCCGAACGCCCGCAGCACCAACGGCAGGGCGTGCCCGAAGCCGAGCGCGACGGCGACGCCGACGGTCCCGGCGACCAGCCCGGTCAGCGCCCCCTCGGTGGCGAGCGCCCGGCTCAGCCCACCCCGACCGGCACCGATCGCGCGCAGCAGCGCGAGCTGCCGCATCCGCTGGGCGAAGACGATCCGGAAGGTCGAGGTCGCGACCAGCGCGGCGGCGGCCACCGCGATCGCGACGAACATGCCGACCAGGGCGAAGACCACCTTGAGCTGGTCGACCGCCCGCTGGGCCTCGGCCCTCCGGACCTCCGCACCGGTACGCACCTTCGGGGGCTCGGCGGGCCCGTTGGCGGCCGGCGCGGCGGCCGCGACCAGGCCCTCCACCTGCTGACGTACGGCCGACAGGCTCGCGCCGTCGGCCAGGCGCAAATCGAGTTGGGGCACGAAGTCCGTCTTGGCGAACGCGGAGACAAACGTGTCGGGCGCGTACGCGTCCCGTCCCCAGTCGCGGTCGCCCTCGACCAGACCGGTGACGGTCAGCTTGACCGGCGCGGCCTCGGAATCGACCCGTCCGCTGGTGACCGAGCCGACGGCCAGACCCATCCGCTGGGCGGTACGGGTGCTCACCGCGATCTCGTCCGCCGCGTCCGGGTAGCTGCCGGCGGTCAGCGTGACCAGGGAGAGCGGGCCGGTGCCCGGGTCGCCGTACAGGCCGAGCCAGTCGCCGTTCGACTCGCCGATCATCACCCCGCTCTCGATCCGGTTGACCGCCTCGGCGACCCCGGGCAGCTCGCGTACCTGGCGGAGCACCGCCGTGGTGGTGCCCTGCCCGGCGTCGGCGTCACCCACCACCAGGTCCGTCGCCTCCGGGGTGGTGGCGGCGGTGGCGAGCACGGTCCGGGCCACGATCTGCTGGGTCAGCACCCCGGCGAAGACGACAAACGACGCGACCAGGATGGCCAGGCCGGTCAGGAGCAACCGGCTGGGCCGGCGGGCCACCCCACCCAACTGGGTGCGCAGCAGTGCCCTCATCGGGCCACCGCCAGCTCGCGCAGGGCCTCGGTCACCGAGCCGTGGTCGGGGTGGGCGAGGTCGCCGGCGATCCGGCCGTCGGCGAGCAGCACCGCCCGGTCGGCGTACGCGGCGGCCGTCGGGTCGTGGGTCACCATGACGATGGTCTGGCCGAGGTCGCGTACCGAGTCGCGCAGGAAGGCGAGCACCTCGGCACCGGAACGGGAGTCGAGGTTGCCGGTCGGCTCGTCGGCGAAGACCACCTCGGGGCGGGAGACCAGGGCGCGGGCGAGCGCCACCCGCTGCTGCTGCCCGCCGGAGAGTTCACTCGGCCGGTGCGCGAGCCGGTCCCCGATGCCGAGCACCCCGACCAGGTGTCCGAGGAGTTCCCGGTCCGGCCGTTGCCCGGCCAGGTCCAGCGGCAGGGTGATGTTCTGCGCGGCGGTGAGCTGCGGCAACAGGTTGAACGACTGGAAGACGAACCCGATCCGCTCCCGCCGTACGGTGGTGAGGGCCCGGTCCGACTGCCGGGTCAGGTCGGTGCCGCCGAGCAGCACCTGTCCCGAGGTGGCGGTGTCCAGACCGGCGAGGCAGTGCATCAGGGTGGACTTGCCCGAACCGGAGGGCCCCATGATGGCGGTGAACTCGGCCCGGCCGAACCCCACGGTCACGCCGTCCAGCGCCCGTACGGCGGTGTCGCCGGTGCCGTACACCTTGACCAGGTCGACCGCGGCCACGGCGGCCTGGGACTGGTCCACCGACGCGGGTGCGGCGGGGTGGTTTCGCGAACTCATCGATCCTCCAGCGGATACTCAACAACTCCGCAGGAAGCTTCGTCGTCCGGTGCCCACTGGCACATCGGTCCACGGCCGGGTTCCCGCCGCCCCGCCTCTGACTTTCGGCCGATCTGGCACCGCCGCGCACTGGCTACGCTGGGTCACGATGACGACCCCCCGATTCCCCCACCTGTGGTTCCGCCTGGGCCAGCTTGCCGCGCTCGGCGTGATGGCCCTGCTCGGGCTCTTCGACCTGACCGTCGGCATGGGCCAGGGGTCGTCGAACACCGGCCTGCTGACCCTGGTCCGGGTGGCGATGGCGGTGGCCACCGTCGTCGTCTGGCTGCCCGCCCACCCGCAGGGCTCGAAACGCCTGCCGAGGGCGGCGCTGGTGCTCGCCGCCGTGTCGACCCTGCTGACGTTGGCGACCAGGGCCGTTCCCCTGCCCGAGTTCGGCGCCGCGAGTTGGGGCTTCGCCGAGACCTGCGGCCTGCTCGGGGTGATCTTCGTGGTCTCCCGCCGGGGGGCGGCCGGCTGGGCGCTGGCCGGGGTGCTCGGCACCGGCCTGGCGCTGGTCCTGCTGCCGCTGCGCAGTACCACCGGCAACGCCTTTGTCATCGCCGGCCTCTTCCTCGCCCTCTGCGGTGCCGCCGCGACCGCCGCCGGGACGTACCTGCGGCTGCTGGCCAACGGACGGGAGCGGGCGGTGGCCACCGTACGGGCCGAGCAGCGCGCCGAGTTCGCCCGTGACCTGCACGATTTCATCGCACACCACGTGACCGGGATCGTGGTGCAGGCGCAGGGTGCCCGGTTTGTCGCGGAGCAGGACCCGCAGCGGACGCTGCTCGCGCTGGAGCAGATCGAGCGGGCCGGCGCCGAGACGATGACCGCCATGCGGCGGATGGTGGGCATCCTGCGCGACCCGCAGGCCGCGCCGGACGCCCCGCTGGCCCCGCTGGCCGGGGTGGCGGACCTGACCCCGCTGCTGGCCCGGTTCAACGACTCGGCGACGCCGACCGCCCGGCTGTTCGTGGACGGGCCGCTGGACGGCATACCGGTCGAGGTGTCGACCTCCGGCTACCGGGTGGTGATGGAGGCGCTGACGAACGTACGGCAGCACGCGTCCGGTGCCCGGCTGGTGGACGTGTCGGTCCGGCGTACGCCGGACTGGCTGGTGGTCCGGGTGACCGACGACGGTGAGGCGCCGCGCCACACCGGGCCGCGCGGACACCACGGGTACGGTCTGGTCGGCCTGACCGAACGGATCCGGGCCGTCGGCGGGCAGTTCTCCGCCGGCCCGGGAGTCGACGGCGGCTGGATCGTCGACGCGGTGCTACCGCTGCGGCAGGAGGTGACGGCCCGGTGATCCGGGTGATGATCGCGGACGACCAGGCGATGGTCCGAACGGGTTTTGGCATGATCATCGGCGCTCAGCCGGACATGGAACTCGTCGGCGAGGCCGCCGACGGGGTGGCGGCGGTGGCACTGGCCCGGCAGGTACGCCCCGACGTGGCCCTGCTGGACATCCGGATGCCCCGGATGGACGGCTTGGAGGCGCTGCGACTGCTGGCCGGGCCGGGCGTGGTCGACCCGATCCGGGTGGTCGTGGTGACCACCTTCGACCTGGACGAGTACGTGCACACGGCGCTGCGCAACGGCGCCTGTGGTTTCCTCCTCAAGGACTCCGGCCCGGCGCTGCTGGTGGAGGCGGTCCGGGCGGCCGTCTCCGGGGACGCGCTGATCAGCCCGTCGATCACCGTACGGCTGCTGGAACACCTCAGCCCCCCGGCACCCGCCCGGGACGACGCCGGGCTGTCACCCCGGGAACTCGACGTGGTGAAGCTCGCCGCCCGGGGCCTGACCAACGCCGAGATCGCGGCCCGGCTCTACATCGCGATCGGCACGGTCAAGACGCACCTCGGCAGCGTGCAGGCGAAGCTCGGCGCCCGCAACCGGGTCGAGATCGCGGCCTGGGCCTGGGAGCGCCGCCTGCTCGACTGAACCGGCCGATCCGGCCCGCCGGGTCGGCTCGGGCTGCCATCATCCGAGGGACGGCTGGGTTTGTCCGCCCAGCCCATCACGGCGAGGAGGGTGCGGTGCCCGACGAACAGAAACTGTCCGAATCCACCTACCACGCCGTGATCAACGCCCCGATGGAGAGGGTTGACATCGCGGGCTGGCTGTTCAACCTGCCCGAGGCGGAATACCAGCGCTGCGCCCCGCCGGACCACATCGCCGCCGGCTACACCACCACGGACGACGGGCGACCGATGTCGATCAACGTGGAGCAGATCGGGGACGGGCTCGTCGTCCAGCACTATGTCGGCGAGGTCGTCGGACCGCACCACTGCCGGATGGTGTCGCTCTCCGACGTCTACACGCCGCAGGGGCGTACCAAGGTCAGGGTCATCTGGGAGCTCAGCGTCAAACCGATCGACGAGGGCCGCTGCGAGTACACCAACAGCGTGGTCGCCCTGACCACCGCCGAGTTCCTCGACTTCATCGACCTGCACAGCATCACCCTGCAACAGGCCGCCGCCACCCGCCAGGTCGCCTCGGCCGACCACAACAGCCGGGAGACCCCGCTCTTCGCCCAGAGCATCGAACGCCGCGCGCTGGCCGGCGTGACCACCCCGGTCGCCGCCGTCCAGGCCGTCGCGGGAGGATCATGATGGGTACGCCCAACCCGCCGCCGTTCGAGCCGGCGCACGCCTTCACGCCCCGGCTGATGGAACTCGTCGGTGACCCGCTCTACTCCGAGGTCTGGACGGATCCGGCGCTGAGCCCGCGTGACCGCAGCATCGCCACGGTCGCCGTACTGGCGGCGCTGTACCGGCCGGACGAGTTGCCCGAGCACCTGCACCGGGCGATCGACAACGGGGTGACCCGGGACGAGATCGCCGCGCTGCTCACCCACGTCGCCTTCTACGCCGGCTTTCCGGCCGCCATCTCCGCCTCGGCGATCGCCGCCCGAACCCTGCCCGACTGAGCCGTGCCGCAGCGGGTGGGTTGAGTCGGCCAGCGGACAGTTCAAACTGACGATCTGTCGCGAACCATAAACTCACGGTGATTACCCAACTACCCATCGAATGTTTCGGTTGGGAGTGAGATGCACGAGTTGGCGGACAAGAACAAGTACGTCGCGTTCCTGTTCATGAAGATCAGCCCCGAGTACTTCGCCCTCGGTCGCGAGGGCATCCACGAGGTCTCCGCCGGGCACGCCCAGGAGATGGGGAAGTACGCCAAACAACTGACCCACGTGGTGTGCAGCGGCGTCGACGCCCGCTACGACCAGGTCACCATGGTGGAGGCGGACACCCTGGAGGAGATCCACGCGGCGGCCACCGATTTCCGGATGGGCGCCAAGGCCCGGTACATCCAGATCGTCGACATCGTGGTCGGGATGAAGGCCCCGCCGCGCGGCCTGGCCAAGCGCGCCGCGCGGTAACACCAGCCGACTCTTGCGGGCGACAGGACCGGCAGCCGCGCCGGGGCGGCCAGCCGGTACCCGTACCGGCGACCGGGCGATCGAACGGTCGCCGGTACGGGACACCACGAGGTCGGCGCTGCCGCGACGGTGTGATGCGCGAAATCCGTACATGGAATTTCGTGTGGCTACATGAAATTCCATGTACGTCCTGAACGCGATACGCCATTCACCACGGTCACCACGGGTGACGAGTCGTGACGACCCGTCACATCCGCAGGTGTTCCCAGTCGAGCAGGTCGGCACCGAGGTCACGTACGGTCGCCAGCAGGCCGAGTCGGGCGGCGCGCAGGTCGAGGTCGTCGGTCATCACGAACACGTCGTCGAAGAACGTGTTCACCGGGTCGACGATCCCCCCGGCCACCTCGCCGAAGCGCTCCAGGTCGGGCGCACCGTCCCACTGACCACGCACCTCGGTCAGCACCTCGTGCAGCCGCAGCTCCGCCGGCTCGACCAGCGCACCCGGCCGGTAGTCGGCCTCGGTGCCGGCGGGCACGATCCGGCGGGGACGCTGGATCGCCTCGGCCAACGCC
This sequence comes from Micromonospora sp. NPDC050397, assembly GCF_044901685.1. Lineage (NCBI taxonomy): Bacteria > Bacillati > Actinomycetota > Actinomycetes > Micromonosporales > Micromonosporaceae > Micromonospora > Micromonospora sp. NPDC050397. The sequence continues at coordinate 13,001 of NZ_JBJDPS010000004.1, read as the reverse complement.
CGGAACCGTTCGTCCTTGACCAGGGTGTCGAGCTGCCCGAGCAGCTTGTCGGCCAGTCCCGGCCGGTCGGCGTGCGGCAGCACCGCGCGTACCCGGTCGACCGGCTGTCCCTCCTCGGTGAGCAACTGCTCCAGGCGTCGGGTCAGGAACTCGGCCGCGCCGGCCAGCACCGCCTGGTCGACCGGCACCGGCTGCCGCCGGGCCGCCGCCGCCAGGGCCTCGGTCAGGCTGAGGCCGTGCAGCTCCGGGTGGGCCCGGTGTACGGCGAGCAGGCCCAGGAAGGCCCGGCGTACGGCAAACGGGTCGCTGCTGCCGGTGGGCAGCCCGACCGTGGCGGCAAGCCCGGCGACCAGGTCGAGCCGGTCGGCGAGGGAGAGCAGCGCCCCGGCCGGCGACTGCGGCAACGCGTCACCGGCGGCGCGCGGCAACTCGGCCTCGTAGACGGCCTGCGCCACCGCCTCGGACTCGCCCGCGTGCAGCGCGTAGTCGCGCGCCATCACCCCGGCCAGGCTGGTCATCTCGGTGACGAGCTGCGCGCCGAGGTCGAACTTCACCAGCGCGGCGGCCCGGTGCAGGGTGGCCACCTCGGCCGGGTCCAGATCCAGTGCGGCGGCCAGCACGCGGGCGAGTTCGGCGATGCGGTCGGCCCGATCGGCCATCGAGCCGAGCTTGTCGGTGAAAGTCAGCCGGGCGAGCTTCTCCCGCATCTCGACCAGCGGCACGCGCAGGTCGGCCCGGTAGAAGAAGGCGGCGTCCTCGTACCGGGCGCGGAGCACCGCCTCGTTGCCGGCCCGGACCAGGTCGGGATCGACGGCCCCGTTGGCGACCGCGACGAAGTACGGCATCAGTTTGCCGTCGGCGTCGCGCACCGGCAGGTAGCGCTGGTGCTTGCGCATCACGTTGACCAGGATCGCCTCCGGCAGCCGGAGGTAGCTCTCGTCGAACCGGCCGAGCAGCGGCGTCGGCTGTTCCACCAGGTAGAGGATCTGGTCGATCAACGACCGTTCGGCGTCGGTGTCGAGCCGGCCACCGACCTCGGCGGCGAGTCGCTCGGCCCCGTCGACGATCAGCCGGCGGCGCTCGTCCGGGTCGACCACGATGCCGGCGTCGGCCAGGATGCCCAGGTGGGACTCGGCCGAGGCGACCGGGATGGTCGGCGCGGGCGCGTTGCGGTGCACCCGGGTCTGCCGGTCGGCGACCAGCGACGACACCGCCACCGGCACCACCTGGTCGCCCCAGAGCGCGAGCAGCCAGCGGACCGGGCGGGTGAAGGCCAGCGTCGGGTCGTTCCAGCGCATGTTCTTCGCCGAGCGCAGCGCGGTCACCACCTTGGCGAGCACGTCGCCGAGCACGTCGGTGGCGTCGCGTCCGGCCTCGGGGCGCAGCACGGCGAGATGCTCCACGCCGTTGAAGTCGACCCGCTCCAGCGCGTCGACCTCGACCTTCTGCGAGCGGGCGAAGCCGAGCAGGGCGGGGGTGGGCTGCCCGTCGGCGGTGAACGCGGCGGCGGCCTTGGGGCCCTTGACCGTACGGACGTGGTCCGGCTCGCGGGCGGCCACCTCGTCGACCACGGCCACCAGCCGGCGCGGGTTGGCCAGCACCCGGATCGACCCGTACGTCAGCCGGGTGCCGGCCAGCCGCTCGGTCAGCTCCCGCCGGACCTGCTCCCGGGCGGCGCGCGCCTCGGCCGGCGGCATCTCCTCGGTGCCGATCTCGAACACGAGCTGCCGGGCGCCGGTCCCCTCGGTCGGGGTGGCGGCCGGGGCGGTGGCGACCGGGGCCGATCCGGCGACACCGAGCGGGTGCCCCAACTCCTCCCGACGGGCGGCCCAGAGCCGGGCGACCTCACCGGCCATCCGGCGCATCCGGGCGAACTCGGCGGCCCGCTCGGAGGTGGAGACCGCGCCCCGGGAGTCGAGCACGTTGAACGCGTGCGAGCACTTGAGCACGTACGTGTGCGCGGGCACCGGCAGGCCGGCGTCGATCATCCGCTGCGCCTCGGTCGCGTACAGCTCCAGGAGCTGGCGGTTGGCGGCCACGTCGGCGTCGTCGAGGTAGTAGCGGGACATCTCGTACTCGGCCTGGCCGAAGACCTCGCCGTAGCTCACGCCCGGGGCGTAGGTGATGTCCTTGAAGTGGCGTACGTTCTGCAACGCCATGATGATCCGCTCGATGCCGTACGTGATCTCCACGGCGGGCGGGTCCAGGTTGACCCCGCCGGCCTGCTGGAAGTACGTGAACTGGGTGATCTCCAGGCCGTCGAGCCAGACCTCCCAGCCCAGCCCCCACGCGCCGAGCGCCGGGGCGGTCCAGTTGTCCTCGACGAACCGCACGTCGTGCGCGGTCACGTCGATGCCGAGCACGGCCAGGCTGCCCAGGTAGAGCTCCTGCGCGTTGCCCGGCTCCGGCTTCAGGATCACCTGGAGCTGGGTGTGCGTCTGGAGCCGGTTCGGGTTCTCGCCGTACCGCGAGTCGTCCGGGCGGACGGAGGGCTCGACGTACACCGTGCGCCACGGCTCCGGGCCGAGGACCCGCAGGAAGGTCGCCGGGTTGAGGGTCCCTGCGCCGACCTCCGTGTTCATCGGTTGGACCGTCAGGCAGCCCTGCTCCGACCAGTACGCCGTCAGGCGGGCCAGGGCATCTTGCATGGTCAGCATGGAGAACTCCGTCCGAGGCGACCCCTGGCAGGCGGGCAACGGCGGCGGCGCCAGGGCTCGCTCAGTGTAGTGACCAGCCCGCGCGCAGTTCGGCGAGCATCCCCTCGACGCTGCGCCGCACCACCCGGGCGACCTGCCGCTGGTCCGGCCGCAGCAGCGGGTCCTCGGCCTGCGCCTGCCAGCGGTAGAGCGCGTCGACACCCCGCTCCCAGAGCTGCCCGGCGTCGGCGTCCTGCTCCAGCTCCAGTCGTACCGCCAGGCTGGTGCCGTTCCCACCGACCAGCCGGTACGCCTCGGCGGCCAGCTCCGCGTCGAGTTTAGTTCTCGGGTCGCGCAGGGTGGCCAGCAGCCGCAGCTCGCGGAAGTCGTGCGCCGAGGCGAGCACCTGCTCGATCCGGGTGTGCAGGTCGGCCGCCCCGGGTCGGGGGTCGGTACGCAGCACCCGTTCCAGCGCGGCCAGCGCCGAGCGGGCCTTGAGCACCTCGCGGCGGTCGGTGAAGTACCGGGCGATCGACTCGCGCAGATCGGTCAGCCCGCTGCGCCGGACCAGTTCGGCGGCGAGACCGGCCCGGGTGGTGGCACCCGTGCGGATCAGCGTGGTCGCCAGCCGCAGCCCGAACAGGCCGAACCGTTCCAGCAGCGCCCGCCGCAGCGCCGCGTCCGGCACCGGTGCGTGGTCGACGGCGGCGTGCGACCCGCCCGTGCCCCGGCCGGTGGTGAACCGGGTCTCGACGAACCGGTCGGCCGAGAGCAGCGCCGTGGCCAACTCGTCCTTGGGCAGTTCGGCCAGCCGGAGCAGCGCGGCGAACTCGGTCTCGCCGAGCACCCGGCCGGCGAGCGCGACCAGTCCGGCCACCGGCACGGTGCCCATGCAGAGCGGTCGCACCCCCGGGTCCTGGGCCTGCCGGCGGGCCAACTGCTTCGCCGTGACCAGGGCGTCGACCCGGCCGCCGCCCAACTCGTCGGCGCGGGCCAGCACCAGCAGGGTGTTGACCGGCGCGGACCGGCCGACCACCCCCTCGCGCAGCGCCCGGAGGAACCGCAGGTCGGTGTCGCGCCCGTCCCGGGTCAGGTAGAGCACCGCGTCCGCGTCCCGGACCACCTTGGTCGCGGTCGGCGAGTCGCCCTCCTCGGCCGGCGACACGGCCGGCATCTCCATCAGCGTGGTGTGTCGCAGCACCCGGGTCGGCCAGCGCACCACCACCTCGCTGACCTGGGTGGATCGCCAGCCGCCAAGCTCCACCCGGAGCGCCCCGGTGGAGCGGACCACCGGCAGTTCCCAGGCGGACCCCTCGGCCGAGTACGCGGTCGCGCCCGGTTCCGGGCCGTCCTCGTACCAGGTGTGCAGCGGCCCGCCGTCGGCCGGCTCGACCGGCGCCACCTCCTCCCCCAGGATGGCGTTGAGCAGTGTCGACTTGCCCGACCGCCAGGGGCCGGCGATGGCGATCCGCAGCGGTTCGTCGAACCGGTCCAGGTAGTGCCGCAGCCGTTCGGTGGCGCGCGGGTTGTCCCAGTAGAGCGTCAGTGCCTCGTGCAGCAGCGCCGGTACGGATTCGTGCAGCCGGGCGGAACCGGTCACGGCTGCCCGCCCAGCGGGGACGCCCCGGCCGGGCTCCGGCCCGAGGCGAGTTGCTGGGCCTGTTCGTAGAGGACCGCCAGCCGGCGCATCTCCTGCTCGATCTGGCGGTGCCGCTGGTCGCGTACGGCGGCGTCGGCGTCGGCGGACTGCTTCGCCGTACGCAGCGACGCGACGATCGCCTCCTGGAGGTCCTCGGTCAGCCCGGCGAAGTGGTCGCGCAGCATCCGCTGGACCCGTCGGGCGGTGTCCCGGCAGTCCTTGTTCAGCCGCAGGAAGAAGTCGTCGACGTGCCGTTGGGCGACCACCCGTACCGCCTGCTGGCGGCGCTTGAGCAGGGACTTGCTCTCGTCCCGGATGCTCTTGCCGCCGAACAGCGCGCCGGCCCCGAGCGAGACGAAGTTGATCAGCGGCATGCCGGCCAGGCTGGTGGCGAGGCCGAACATCAACACCCCGCCGTACGAGCCGCGCAGTGCGGTGACCACCTTCTGGGTCGGGGTGAACCGCTCGATCGGCGGCTGTTCCAGCACCGGCAGCCGTTCTGCCAGGTCGGCCGGGACCTGCACCGACCAGTCCGGCAGCGCGTCCTGGCCGTACCGGGTGAACTGGGCGGCGACCTCTCCGGCGATCCAGTCGCAGCGCTGGGCCAGCCAGACGAAGTTCGCTTCGGCCGCCTCGACCAGGTTCTCCTCCAGCCACCGCTGGAACGGTTCCCAGCCGGTCTGCGGGTCGGCCGTCTCGAACGCCTCGTCCACCTGGCGCAGGATCTTGCGGGTCCGGTCGCGCAGGTCGTACTCGATGTCGGAGAGCAGGTCGGCCATCTCGTCGTTGAGCGTGTTCTGCCACCGGGTGTTGCACCGGCGCAACTCGTCGACCTCCCGCTGGGCGGCCTTCAGCCGACCCATCGCGGCGGTGTTGTCACCGGAGGGGGCGGAGGTCAGCTCGGCCCGCAGCGGCGCGGCGAGCTGTTCGATCACCGTACGGCTGAGCAGCGCGACCGCCGACCGGGCCAGCACCTCGGACTTGCTGTTCTGGTCCCGCAGCAGCCGACCGATCAGCTCGGGGAACCGGGACTCGGCGTTGACCACCTTGTCGTCGGTCTTCGCCGCCGCCAGGCGCAACGCGGCCGAGACCGGGATCAGCGCCGCCGGGATGCCCGCGCTGGCCAGGTGCTGCCGGTTGCGCTCGGCCACGGTACGCCAGTCCGGCACCAGATCGATCTTGGTCTGCACCACGATCACGTTCGGGTGCGAGTGGGCGAGTTGGAGCAGCAGGTTCACCTCGGCGACGGAGAGTTCCCGGGTCGCGTCCGAGACCAGCAGCACCGCGTCCGGGCGGGCCAGGGCCGCGTACGCGTTGGTCGCCCCGGCCTGGTCCGGTCCGTCGGCGCCGGGGGTGTCGACCAGGGTGAGACCGTTCGCGAGCAGGCCGCGCGGCACTCCTATCTCGACGTGGGTGCCGCTGGCGGCGGAGCCGGGGGCGACCGCGGTGCTGATCCGGGCGGCGGCCTGTTCGATCGGCAGCGGCAGCCGTTGCGCCGGGACGGCCGCCTCGGCGGCCGGTCGTCCGGCCGCCGGCACGGCGGTCTGGACCAGGGTCGCGGTCGGTTGCGGGGAGTGCCGGACCACCGTCGGGACCACGGTGGTCCGGCCGTCACCCACCGGGCAGACCGGCGCGTTGATCAGTGCGTTGATGAGCTGGCTCTTGCCCTGCTTCGGCTCACCGATGACCAGCACCCGGAGCCCCGGGTCGAGCAACTGCACCCGCTTGCGACGTACCGAGTCGACCAGGTCGGTACGGCCGTGCGCCGCGCAGAGCCGGCTGGTCTCGTCGAGCACGTCAAGCCAAATCGGCGTCATCACGCACCAAGTGTGCCGATTTCGACGCGATTATCAAAGGGGCGTCCCACCGGCACCGCGGGCGACCACACCCGGTGAAAGGTGTGGCCACCCGCGGTATCGGGGAGGGGCCGGAGGCCGGACCCACCGCAGCGGGGCCCGGACTCCGGCCCGGTCGCCGCGCCGCGCCCACCCCCGGGCCGCGGCGCAGCCGGATCAGAGCAGGCCGTCGGTGAGGCCGCCGAGCAGGCCGCCGCCGTGGGCGTCGGTGGTGGCGTGCGCGCCGGCGCCCAGGCCCAGGTCACCGGTGAGGCCGACACCGTCCAGGGTGTTGCCGACGGTCGAGGTGACCGAGCCGACCGCGCCGTGCGGGTCAACCACGTCGCCGACCACCGGCACGTCGCCGAGGCCGCTGGTGAGCCCGCCGGTGAGGCCGTTGGTCAGGCCACCGACGTCGAGCGAGTCGGCCACCCCGAGGGAGTGGGTGAGGCCGGTCACCGTGTTGACCGCGAAGTCGGCGGTGCCGAGCAGGCCGTCGGTGGCGGTGCCGTCGAGGACCGCGCCGGTCGGGTCGTTGGTGACGCTCTCCACCGTGCCGACCACGCCGGTCACGCCGGAGGTGTTGACCACGCCCAGGTCCAGGCTGTCGGCGACGTCGTTGACCCCGGAGAGGTCGGTGGCGATGCCGGCCGGGCTGACCGCGGCACCGATGCCGGGCACCACCGAGGCAGCCGCGCCGAGGCCGGTCGGGTCGACCGTGATCGCGCCGAGCACCGAGGCGTTGACGTCGATGGTGTTGCTGTAGCCGGCCGAGGTGAGCTGGTCCGCGACCGAGGTGAGCTGGCCGACGACGCCGAGCGCGCCGGTGTCGAGCGCGCCGAGGCCGATCTCCCCGACACCGGCCGGGGCCAGCGCGGTGATGCCCTGCAGCGGCACGGTGTCCACCACGAACGGGATGACGTCCTGCACGTCGGCCGGGGTGAGGTCACCGAGTCCGGCCTCGGCCAGGGTGGCCTCGGGGTCCAGCTCGAAGGCCGACCGCGCGTCGACGTCGGTGAGCAGGTTCAGTACGAAGTCGTGCAGGTTCTGGGTGGCGTCCATGGTGGAGAGTTCTCCTCGATCGGGCGGGGGGCCGGACGGTCCGGCGAACGGGGGCGCCGGACCTGACAACGACAGTAGGGTCCGGGTGACGTACCGGACATCGGGGACGGATCCCCGTCCTGCGGGGAGCCCGACTAGGGCAGAACTCACCCCGACGGTTAGGGGCATAGGGAGTCCGTCCCGTCAGATTTAGGGTCCCATTGGTGGAGGGATCTCTGGTACGAAAGGAGGAGTCCGTACGGGGCCCCCTCGGGGGGCGATCGGTAGCGGCCCCCAAGGGCCGGGCAGGGCCCTGCGGGGCAATCGGGTGAAGGAATAAGGTGCGATGGCGTACGTCCTCGGAATCGATATCGGCGGCACCCGCGCCACCGCCGCCGTCGCCCGACTCTGGGACAACACCTGGAGCCCGGCCGAGGTCGCCTGGCTCACCCCGCACTCCCCCACCGTGCCGCCGGTGCTGCACCTGGCGGCGAACGGGGCCCTCACTGTCGGCGACCCGATCGAGGCCGGCGGTCAGGTCGACCCCGGCCACATCGCCCGCGACTTCGTCGCCCGGGTCGGCGACCCGGTGCCGCTGCTGGTCGGCGGGGAGAGTTACGCCGCCCCGGCGCTGACCGCCGCGCTCGCCGGCTGGATGGTCGAGCAGGTGGTGACCCGCGAGGGCGGGCCACCGGACCGGATCGTGCTGAGCCACCCCGCCGGCTGGGGCGGGCACCGACGCGGACTGCTGCACGCGGCGCTCTGGGAACTCGGTTTGGGCGACGTCACCCTGCTCTCCGAGGCGATCACCTCGGCGGAGAGTCACGTCGCCACCGGCTTCACCGGACGCACCCTGGCCGTGCACTCGCTGACCGAGCGGGGCTGCACCACCAGCGTGGTCGGCCGGGCCCGCGCCGGCGGCTTCACCGTGCTCGCCTCGGCCGGCGAGGGCGACGCGTACGGCGGCCCGGAGCTCGACCTCGACGCCGCGCTCGGCGACCACGTACGGGCCGAACTCGGCCGGCAACTCGGCCCACGACAGCTCGACGACCCACGGGTACGCGTCGCGCTGCTCGGGCTGCCCAAGGAGTGCGCGCGGGCCCGGGAACGGCTGGCCGTGGCGACCGACACCGACGTACGCCTGCACCTGCCGCACGGGCCGATCCGGGTGCCGGTCACCCGGGACCGGTTCACCGAACTCGTCCGCCCCGCCGTGCAACTGACCGTGCAGACCCTGGTCGAGACGGTACGGGCCAGCGGACTGCCGGCGGGGCAGCTCGACGGCGTGCTGCTGGTCGGCGACTGGGCCCGTACGCCGCTCGTCGCGGAGCTGGTCGAGACCCACTTCCCCGGCCTGGTCACGGTCGGCGCCGACCCGGAGACCAGCGCGGCGGCCGGGGCCGCAGTCGCCGCCGGACAGATCCTGCTGCCGACCCACCCGGCGCCCCGCCCGCCGGAGCACCGCCCCACCGACCCGCACCCGGGCGCCACCGGGCCGGGCCGACCCGGCCCCGCCCCGGCCCACCCCGATCCGGAGTGGACCCGCTCCGGCCCGACCACGCCCCGGCCACCCGCCGGCGACCTGGTACGCGCCGACGCCCGCACCGAACCGCCGCCCCGCCCCCCGATCCGGATCACCCCGCTGAACCTGCCGAAACCCCGTGGTACGGGGCTGCGCACCACCGGACGCACCGAGTCGTCCGGCACCGGACGCGACCTGGCCGACCAGCGCCCCGGTCGTAGTTCCTCGAGAGGACACCGTTGAGTCCGCACACCGCCATCCGTACCGAACTCGAGCTGGACGGACCCTGTTCAGCGCTGCTGGACGCGGTCGACGCGGATCCCCACGCCCCGCTGGCGCTCGCCGTCGCCGGCCCCGGCGGCCACGGCAAGACCGCCCTGTTGCACGAGCTGGCCGGCGCGTACCGGCGGGCCGGGCACCCGGTGGCCGAGGGCTGGCCGGAGCACGGCCCCGCCCCCGAACCCGGTGCCGTACTGCTCGTCGACGACGCGCACCTGCTCGACGCCGACCGGCTGGGGCAACTACGCCAGCGGCTCGGCGGCGTACCGGCCCGGACCGTGGTCGCCTACCGGCCGTGGCCCCGACCGGCCGCCCTGGTGGAGCTGACCGAACTGCTCTCCCGGGACCGGCAGCCCCTGCTGCTCGCCCCGTACGACGAGCGGCGCACCGCCGCCCGGCTGGCCGCCGTGTACGGTCGGGCGCCCGAACCGGCTCTGGTGAGCTTCGTGCACGGGCAGACCGGCGGCGTACCCCGATCCGTGGAACGCCTGGTCGCGGCGGTGCGCCCGGATCCGGACGGGGCCACGGGCGGCTACCGGCTGCCCCGGTCGGCGGTGCTGACGTTCGGCACCGAGGTCACCGACCTGCCGGTCGACGTACGGCGGCTGCTGCTGGCCGTCGCGACCGGGGTGCCGCTCCCGGTCGACCTGCTCGGCGCCCTGCTCGACCGGGACCCGGACGGGGTGGACGAGACGCTGGCGGCGGCACGCGCCACCGGCCTGCTCGGCCCGGACGACCGGCTGCCACCGATCGTCGAACGGGCGGTCACCACGCTCGGCCCGGCCAGCCAGCGGATCGCGGTCTGGCAACGACTGGCGGACCTGCAACGCGGGCGCGGCGGGCCGGTGCTGCCGCTGGTCCGCGCGCTGCTCACGCCGGGTGTCGGCGGCGAGTGCGACCCCGCCACGATCGAGGCCGCCGCCGAGGAGGCGCTACCCGAACAACCGTCGCTCGCCGCCGACCTGTTCGCCGCGGCGGCAGCCGCCGGCCGTCCCACCACCGGCCGGCAGGCGTACGCCGCCGCGCTCGCCGGTGACCTCGACTCGGCCCTGCGGCTGGCCGACCGGCTGGTCGGTGCCGACCACGCCGACGACCGGCGCGACGGAGCCACGGTGGCCGCCACGGCGCTGGTGCACCGGGGGCAGCTCGGCCGGGGCGCGGAGCTCTACCGCTGGTCGGACGCCCCGTCGGCACCCGCCTTCGCGGCGATCGGCGCGATCGGCACCGGAGCGCCCGCCGAACCGGACGCGCCGGCCGTCCGGCCGTCGACGGACGGCCCGCCGACCCTGCTCACCGGCGCCGCGCTGCTGACCGCCCGGGGCGTACGCGAGACCCTGGACGGGCCGCCGACGACGGCACTGTCCACTCTGGTGCAGGCCGCCGCGCTGCTGGAGCCGGCCGGTCGTACGGTACTGCTGCCGGACAGCCCGGCGGCGCTCGCGGCGCTGGTGGCACTGCACTGCGGCGAACTGGAGATCGGCGAGCGGGTGCTCGACCGGGCGATCGCCGCCGACCTCGGCGGTGCGCTGATGTCCCGCCGGCACCGGTTGCTCCAAGCCTGGATCATGATGGTCCGGGGCCGGACCGCGATGGCGAGCGAGGCGCTGCACCGGATCTCCGGCCCGCTCGAGCCCCGGGACCTGCTCTTCGCCAGCGCGTTGGAGATGGGCATCGCCCGGCGTGACAGCGACCTGCCGGCGGTGCAACGCGCCTGGGGGCAGGCGCGCGAGGCACTGGTCCGGCACCCGGTGGACCTGTTCAGCTTCCTCCCGCTCGGCGAGATCACCATCGCGGCGGCCCGGCTGGGCGAGCTGGGTCGGCTCGACGAGCACCTGCGCGAGGCGTACGCGTTGCTCGACCGGCTCGGCAACCCGGCGCTCTGGGCGACGCCCCTGCGGTGGAACGGGTTGCACGCCGCGATCATCGCCGAACTTCCTACGATCGCCGATGAACACGTCGCCGCGTTGGCCGCCAATTCGAGCCACAGCCGTTACTCTTCCGTGATGGCAGCCGCTTCCGAAAGCTGGGTGGAGGTGCTCCGTGGGACGGTCGACCCGGTCCGGGTCGAGGCCGCCGCGCGCGGTCTGCACGACGCCGGGCTCGGTTGGGACGGCGCTCGCCTGGCCGGTCAGGCGGCGATCCGGACAGCGGACCGGCGGGCGATGACGGCCCTGCTCGACTGCGCCCGGATGTTGCAGGGCCGACCGGCCGGCCCCAAGGGAGCGGCCCCGGCTGCCGGCTCGTCGACCGCACCGGTCGCGGACGCCGTCGGCGCCCCGACCGAGAGCCGGCTCAGCGACCGGGAGCAGGAAGTGGCCGACCTCGTGTTGGCCGGACTGACCTACAAACAGATCGGTGACCGGCTCTTCATCTCGGCCAAGACGGTCGAACACCACGTGGCCCGGATGCGCCAGCGGCTCAACTGCGCCAACCGCAGTGAACTGCTCAACCGGCTCCGGATGCTGGCCGCCGAACGGGCCGGCAACGGATCGGCGACCACCCCCTGGCCGAAACGACCATTGTCGTGAGTGCCCCGACGTACGGATGACAGACAACTGATGCCGGGTGACGGCAGTGAGAGGACAACGACGAGTGGTTTCCCCGATGGTCGCGACCGACAACCTGACCCGGCTCCTGGACGACCTGGTCAACCGGGTCGACGGGGCGGACCTGGCGATGGTGCTCTCCCCCGACGGCCTACCGCTGGCCGCCTCCGGCCAGCTCGACGACGAGCTCGCCGACCAGGTCGCGAGCGTGACGGCCGGACTGCACGCGCTGGCCGTGGCAACCGGACGGCAGACCGAGACCGGCAGCGTACGGCAGGTGATCGTGCAGATGCGGCGGGCGTACCTGTTCATCGCCACGACTCGCGGCGGCGCGGTGCTGACCGTACGGTTCGATGGTGACGTGGAGGTCGGTGACGTCGCGTACGAGGTGGCGCTCTTCGCCGGACAGGCACACCACCACCTACCGGTCTACCTGGAACCCGCGTCGGCGGTCCAGCAGACCACGAACGAGTGAACGGGTCGACGAGCATCGAGATGGGGTACGGAGCGTGAATCCGGACGAGCAGACCGGGGACCTTCGACTCGGGTCACCGGACCGTCCACCGGAAGACGACGACCGGCCGTCGGGTAACGACGACCAGGCGTCACAGGCCGAACCACCGCAGCCGGTTCGGAACAATCCACCTCGGACCCTGGCGGTACGGATCCTCGACACCGTGCTCGACTCGGCCACGGCCGTACGGAACCTGTTCGCCCCGGCGGCGAGCCGCTCGGCCGGCAACCGGCCGGACGGGCGGCACCCCGACCGGTCCCCACGCGTGGGCTGGCCGGTCGGGGTCGGTTTTGTCGCCGGGGCGGCGGCGGTGCTCGGCGCCCTCGTCCTGCTCCTCGCGCTCGTCCTGCGTACGCCCGAACGGGAGACGCCGTTGCAGGTCGCACCCCCGGCCGAGCAGGGCATCGACGGCAGCCCCGCGCCCGGCACCCCGGGTAACGGGGCGAGTCCGCCCGCCGTACGCACCGGGCAGCCCGGCGCGGAGGCTGCCCCGCCGGCCGTACCCCCGGCGGGGACGGGGACCACGAGGGGTCCGGGTACGTCGCCGGGGGCACCGCCGCCCGCGCCGCCGACCGTCCCGCTGACCGCGAGTTACACCGTCGAGGAGCCGTCGCTGCTCGGCTACCGGGCGACCGTGACGATCGACAACCCGAACCGGGCCCCGGTCGACCGCTGGACCGTCTCGATCACCCTGCCCCGGGCCGGGATGACGGTCCGCGACGTGGTGGGCGCACAGTCCACACAGGAGGGCACCACCTGGACCTTCGTGCCGGCCACCGACACCGCGCCGGCCCCGGCCGGCGGCTCGGTGAGCTTCCGGTTCCGGGTCGACGGCGTCGGCGTAAACTCCGCCCCCACCGCCTGCACCATCAACACCCACCCCTGCACCACCCCCTAACTCGAAAATCGAACCGCAGGCAGACGCGCGGCAGCATCCCGCGTAGCGAAGCGGAGCGGGATGGGTGCTTGCCGGGTGGGCGGCTGTTATG